>NZ_JADNHQ010000002.1:0-751900 GCF_015553985.1 Alistipes sp. D31t1_170403_E11
ACTGATACCCCGAAATTGCGGCTGATTTTGTCCGGTTTTCGGGGTCAATTAGCACCGTTCATAACCGTTCACTCCCCAGACAGCACCAAGTCGGGACGCTGCCCTTATCTTGCCGCCAAGTTTGCAGGAACGCCGAGATTCATGGGGCCAATTAGGGCGATTGAGGGAGAACGAGGGCGTAAACAGCATCAAAACAACGGTGCGTCCCTTATATTGCCGTCGGATTTGCAGGAGCATCGAAGGCAGACGGTCTGGGCGGCATGGAGCGGCCATATATCCGGAAACCTTCGGTTCGGTATTACCTTGCAAATGAAATTTATTATTAACCTATTTAATTCAAATTTTTATGACAAGTATTTGTATGGACGAGCGCGTATGAAGAGCGCTCACGGAACGGCTGAAAACATTGGCCGCTCAATCACAACGAACCGGGAAGCGTTATAACCCGCCGTCGCCCGACGGCTGACTGGACGGGGCGGAGGTTTGTCAGCGATTGCGGATTTCCAAGCGCACGCTCCAAAGTTACCGCGACAGACGGGTACTGCCCTATTCGAATGTCGGCGGTAAGTTCTTCTACCGGGAAGCTGATGTAACCGGGTTTCTGCAGGCACGGACAATCAGAAAAGGGGTGTAACATGGAATCGGACTATTTAACGATGGAGAGCGAGGAAGTCCGGGAGTTGCTCGCTATGATCGACCGGGCCGAAGAAACCCTGCAACTGGCCGATAAGAACTATCGTCCTCCGGTCGGGGCGGAGAACAACCTGACGGGCAGCGAGGTTTGCGATCTGCTGCACATCTCTCCCCGAACCTTGCAGACGCTCCGCGATACGCGGCAGATACCGTTTGTCGCAATAAGCGAGCGCAACATCCTCTATCCCGAATCGGCAATTCGGGAAATGCTGATGCAAAATTACAGGCCTGCCCAAGACCCGTTTTAGGTCGGTGTAAATGAAAAGGTGGGGCGCGTTAGGGATCATTCCGAATCCCGTGCGCCCCGCCTTTCTTGTTATCCCTTTTTATATTGCTATTTATTGCATTGGGCAGAATATTATTAACTTTGTTTTGATTAATAATTCCTAAGGATATGAAGAAAATCAAAAAGCGGTCTCAATACCGTTCAACTATCCGGCTCGATTTGACCTTGTATGCAAGCGTTAGTTTTATATTTGTAGTGGTTTATGAAATTTGGCTAATCCACATACCTGCGATTTTTCCCTCTGCCGATAGTATTGGCAGAATATTTAACATGCTGCTTTCCGGTTACTTACTTGCTTATCTAATTTATCTGGTAGATCACCATGCAGAAGAGATGAGAGCTTTTCGCAAGATATATCCTATTGTTGGGCAACATATTGTCGATATTATCAATACCGGAAAAGGAATAATTCATAATATAGCAAATGTACAAAATATCAATGAAATTGCCGATTATCCTGATAAGAAAACCGTATTCCAAATTTTCGACAATCTAAAGCTCAGTGATAGGACTGCCCCTATGGTAGATAGCAAAAATCTAAAGAATCTTACTTGGGTAGAATACATTTCGTATGTAAATTTATATAATAGGCAAAATATTATGGCTATCTTTTTTTTCGAGAAGTATATAGATGCAGAATTAATGGCAATCTTATCCAAGATACGCGGTTGCTTTTTTATGTCCATTTTTGATAATCCAATAATTGATCGAATGAAGAATGACGGCGGTAATTTTGCATTTATGTATGAGGAGTTTTTGGATTTGATTCATCAACTTGACGATTATTATAAGAAGCACATCGCTTTATTTTCTAAAATCTAATTTAACAGACTTCCGAATTTCTGCATCTCCCGGCCGATCAAGCCCTCCGAAAACTTGGCATAATGCCGCGTCATATTCGTATTGGTGTGGCCGAGAATCTTTGCCAGCACATCTATCGGCATTCCATACTCCACGGCAAGGCAGGCGAACGTATGCCGCGCGACGTGCGTTGTCAGCGTCTTGTCGATATTGCAGATGCCTGCAAGCTCCTTCAAATAGGCGTTCATCTTGCTGTTGCTCGGTACGGGCAGCATCTTTCCGCGCTGTCGGCAATTCGGGTCGTGTTCGTACTTTTGCAGAAGTTTCACCGGGTGCGGCAACAAAGGGATGCGGCTCATTACGGCGGTTTTCTCGCGGGGCTTGTGAATCCACAACTGCCCGCTATCATCCGCACTGATATGTTCCGGGCGCAGGTGGTCGGCATCCGTAAAGGCTAATCCCGTCAGGCAGCAGAACGCGAACACGTCCCGGATGCGTTCTATCCGCTCGTTCGGCATAGGTTTGTTTATCAAAACATCCAATTCCGCTTTGGTCAGGTGGTCTTTGGACTTGTTGTGTTCGGGTTTCAGTTTGTAGTACTGAAACGGATTCTTTTCGATCCACTCGTTACGAATGGCGTACAGCATAAAGTTTTTAAGACAGCACAACAGATTGACCGCACCGTTGGTCTTGCAGTTGTGGGCCGTCTGGATAAAGGTATTCAGTCCGTCGAGGTATTCGTAATTCACCCTGTCCAGCGGAATATCTTCCTTTTTATACTGCGCCTGCATATACTCTTTCAGGTAGCGAAGCAGACGGTGATACTTGTTCGCCGTGAGTTGGGTGATCCGTGTTCCGACCTCTTTCTGCCGTTTGTCGCAATACTTCCCAAACTCCGCGAGGAACATCCGCGCATTACCCGAAGGGTTTTCAAGACGGTGTTTGATAGCAAAGCACGTCGGCTCTTTGCCCTCCTTGATTAACTGGTCATAGGCCGCGAGGACATTGGCCCGGTAGCTGGCGACGATGCTGTTGATCTGTTGGTCTATCTCGTCCTTATAGAGTGACCGTTCAAGCCGTTGATTCCACCGCTCCGGTTCGATTTGGCATCGCGTGTAAATCTCCGTAGCCGTGCCGCAGGTCTTGATGCGCACATAGATCGGGGCCTTGCCCTTTTTCGTTACTTTGGTCTTCTTGCAGAAGAAAACCACGCTGAAAGTTCGCCGAGCCGAGGGCATAGCCGAACTTGTTCGAGCTATGCCGAGGCGAGAATGAACTTCAACTTTGTTGAAAGTCTTTCTTTCCATACTGCTGTAAATGATTTGTTAGTAATACGTTTACAGCATAGAATTGTTGCAGGGCAAAAAGCTGATAATTAATGCGATAACTTACATTAGTGACCTATTTTAGGTGTGAGCGAAACAGGTCACCGATAAGGTCGTAAAAACCTGCATTTTGTTGCTTTTTTCGGCTTCATCCTAAAAACGAAAAAACCTTACATATCATTGATACATAAGGTTTTTGCTCTTTATTTCTGCCTCTTTCTCAAGGCTTCCAGAGCGGAAAACGGGACTCGGACCCGCGACCTCAACCTTGGCAAGGTTGCGCTCTACCAACTGAGCTATTTCCGCAAATATCGGTTCCGCCACTTTGGAAACCGTTGTTTCCTACGCTTCGGGACTGCAAATATAAACTGAAAAATTTATTCTGCAAAATTTTCGGCGAATTTTATCCGCAAATTCCCGCCGGCCGGCATTTTTCAAATGCGTTCACTCCGGCACGACACATCGCCTAGAACTGACTTCATCCATATAATTCCGATATGGCGCAGCACAAGCAAAGCCGTCATGCCCAACAATTTCAACAACATCGGCATCAACATCGCACACATCCGGCATCCGATCCCGCCCCACACCGGACAAAAAAACGGATGTCCCTTCCGGAACATCCGCCTGTCTGTTATCTGCGAGATTTAGCGAAGCTTGAAGCCTTCGTCGGCACGCGCCGGAATGGGCATCGAAGCGTATACGCCGGTTTCGAGTTTCTCGCGAACGGCCTTGAAAGCCTCGATCGTAACCTTCACGTCCTCCAGCGTATGCACCGCCGTCGGGATGATGCGCAGGATGATCTCGCCCTTCGGAATTACGGGATAAACCACCATCGAGCAGAAAATACCGTGGTTCTCACGCAGGTCTACAACCAGATTCGTGGCCTCGGTAATACCACCCTTCAGGAAAACGGGGGTCACGGGCGAATTGGTCACACCGATCTCGAATCCGTTCTCTTTCAGGCTGCTCTGGAGCACGCGAACGATCTCCCAAAGTTTCTCTTGGAATTCGGGATGGTTGCGGATCAACTCCAGACGCTTCAGCGCGCCGATTACCATCGGCATCGGGAGCGACTTCGCGTAGAGCTGCGAACGCATGTTGTAACGCAGCAGGTTGACCAGCCAGCGGGGACCGCATACGAATGCACCGATACCGGCCATCGACTTGGCGAACGTATTGAAGAGCACGTCCACACCGTCCGAAACGCCGAAATGCGAAGCCGTACCGCGGCCGTCCGGGCCCATCGTACCGAAACCGTGGGCATCGTCCACCAACAGGCGGAACTGGAAATCCTTCTTCAGCGCCACGATCTCATCGAGCTTGCCCAGGTCGCCCTTCATACCGAACACACCCTCGGTAATCACCAGCACGCCGCCGTTCTGCTCCTCGGCAAGGTCCGTAGCGTGCTGCAACTGCAGGCGCAGCGAATCCATGTCGTTGTGGCCGAAAACAAACCGCTTGCCCTTGTGCAGGCGCAGGCCGTCGATGATGCAGGCATGCGCCTCGGCATCGTAGACGACCACGTCACGCGGAGTCAGCAGGCAGTCGATAATCGAAATCATACCCTGGTAACCGAAGTTGAGCAGGAAAGCGTCCTCCTTACCGACGAACTCGGCGAGTTCGCGCTCCAGCCGCTCGTGGTAAACGGTCTGTCCGCTCATCATACGGGCGCCCATCGGAGCCGCCATGCCGAACTGGGCTGCACCCTCGGCGTCGGCTTTGCGCACCTCGGGGTGATTAGCCAGTCCGAGGTAGTTGTTCAGGCTCCAGTTAAGCATCTTTTTGCCCCGGAAAACCATGTGGGGGCCGATGTCGCCTTCGAGTTTGGGGAAGGCGTAATAACCGTGGGCATACGCCATATACTGACCGATCGGTCCGCCCGCATTTTTCTCGAGGCGTGAAAAAATATCAACCATATTTATCTTGTAATTATGAGTTTATGTCTCCCTTCGTTCCGTTTTGAACGCACAAAAGTATAAATAAAACGGAATTAGCATTCAAAAGTAGCCGTTTTTTATTCCACGAGGATACGCATTTATACTTATTTCCGGTAATAAGAAAAGAAAAGGGCCGCCGAAAGCAGCCCCGAAACAGTTCCATTCAGCCTCGCCGCCGGTCGATCGCATCGACGATCACCGCGACGGCGCCGTCGCCCGTCACATTGGTCGCCGTGCCGAAACTGTCCATGGCGATATAGGTGGCGATCATCAGCCCCGCAAGGGTCTCGTCGAAGCCCAGCATCGACTCCAGCAGCCCCAGCGCCGCCATAATGGCCCCGCCCGGCACGCCCGGCGCCGCGACCATCGTCACCGCCAGCAGCAGGATGAACCCGGCGAACGTTCCCGGCGGGATATCCAGCCCGGCGATCATCGACACGGCCAGCGCACAGGCCGTAATCTTCATCATCGACCCCGAGAGGTGGATCGTGGCGCACAGCGGCACGACGAACGACGCCAGTTCGGGCCGCACGCCGAGTTTCACGGTCTGGGCCAGCGTCACCGGTATCGTCGCTGCCGACGACTGCGTTCCGAGGGCCGTGACGTAAGCCGTCAGCATGGTGCGGAGCATCTTCAGCGGATTTTTGCGCGCCACGAGCCCCGCTATGGAGAACTGCACGACGAGCAGCACGACCGTCATGCAGAAGATTACCGCGATCAGCTTTACGAAGACCCCCAGCACCCCGGCTACCTGCCCCGACTGGGTCATCGAAAGGAAAATCCCGAAAATATAGAACGGCAGCAAGGGAATGATGACACGCAGAATCACCAGGTCGATAATCCGTTTGAAATCGTCCATCGCACCCTTGAGCGTCACCGAATGAATATAGGCCATACCCAGCCCCAACACGAAGGCGAGGACCAGCGCCGACATCACGCCCATCACGGGCGGCATTTCGACCGTGAAATAGGGCGCCAGGGCCGTTCCCTCCTCCGGCAGCACGGCCTCAGAACCTTCGAGCAGCGCCGGGAACACGGCCCGGCCCGTGAAATAGGTCCCGAAACCCGAAAAGAGCGTGAAGGCATAAGCCAGCGCGGCGGTCAGCGCCAACAGGCGTCCGGCGCTTTTGCCCAGGTCGGCAATGCCCGGCGCCACCAGCCCGAGAATCAGCAGCGGAATGACAAACCCCAGAAACTGCCCGAAAATCGCATTGAAAGTCAGCGCAATGCGCGTCGCCCAACCGGGCAGGAAGAATCCGCAGGCGACGCCCAGCCCGATGGCCAGCACGACACGCGGCAACAATCCGAATTTAATTTTCATCCGAAAACGATTTATGTAAAGATAGGCATAATTTTTAATTCTTAATTTTTAATTCTTAATTTCGCACCATGACATCACTATTCCACGACATTATCTTCGGCCCGGTACATTCGCGGCGGCTGGGCCTTTCACTGGGGGTCAACCTGCTGCCGGTCTCCTCGAAACTCTGCTCGTTCGACTGCATCTACTGCGAATGCGGCTGGAATGCCGAACACCCGGGCGGACGGCGTTTCAACGCCCGCGAAGACGTGCGGACCCAACTCGAAGCCACCCTGCGCCGCATGGTGGCCGACGCCGCCCCGCCCGACGTGATCACCTTCGCCGGCAACGGCGAACCCACCATGCACCCCGAGTTCGAGGCCATTATCGGCGACACGATCGCCTTGCGCGACGAACTGTGCCCCGCAGCGAAGGTCTCCGTGCTCTCCAACGCCACGCAGATCCACCGCGACAGCGTCCGCCGCGCCCTGATGAAAGTGGACAACAACATCCTCAAACTCGACTCGGCCTTCGACGCAACCGTGCGGCGGATGAACAACCCGCAGAGCCCGGCCTACTCGGTCCGCAATACCGTCGAAGAGATGAAACGCTTCGGCGGCCATATGATCCTCCAGACGATGTTCCTGCGCGGCTCGTGCGACGGACAGCCCGTCGACAACACCACCGAAGAGGAAGTATCCGCCTGGCTCGGCCTCGTCGCCGAAATCCGTCCCCGGCAGGTGATGGTCTACTCGCTCGACCGCGACACGCCCTGCCGAACGCTCGAAAAAGTCTCCAAAGAGGAGTTACAGCGGATCGCCGCGCGCGTCGAAGCGCTCGGCATCCCTTGCTCCGTAGCCTGAAACCTGGCGCCATGCAGCTACTCCTCTCCTGTGCCAAAACAATGGCGGAACACACCTCCGTCCGGACGCCCCGCACGGCCCGGCCCGCCTACTGCGACCAGGCCGCGCAGTTGGCCGCCGAACTGGCGACGCTCCCCACCGACGACCTGGCACGGCTCCTGCACGTGAACCGCCGCATCGCAGCCGAAAACCGCCAGCGCTACGGCCGTTTCCACAGCGACGACGGGGCGGCCCTCCCGGCTCTGCTGGCCTACACGGGGATCGTTTTCAAACGAATCGCCCCGGCAAGTTTCACCGACGCCGATTTCGAATACGCCCAGCAGCACCTGAACATCACTTCGTTTCTCTACGGGCTGCTCCGTCCGCTGGACGCCATCCGCACCTACCGGCTCGAAGGCGACGCCGTACTGCCCGGCCACGGCGATGAAACGATGTTCGCCTATTGGCCGGGGCGGCTGACCGGCGACCTGCTCGGCCGGACCGGCTCCGACGACGGCATCCTGCTGAACCTCGCCAGCAGCGAAATGAAACGGTTGTTCGACTGGCGGCGCATCTGCCGCGAAGCGCGCGTCATCACGCCCGAATTCCGCGTCCACGAAGGCGACCGGCTCAAAACCATCGTGGTCTACACGAAAATGTGCCGCGGCGAAATGACGCGGTATATCCTGAAAAACCGCATCGCCGACCCCGAAATGCTCAAAGCTTTCGAATGGGAGGGATTCCGTTTCGACGCGGCCCTCTCCAAAGGCGACGACTGGGTGTTTACGATGTAACATAGAAATTTTCGCGGTTTGCAACTGCGGGATTCTTTGTATTTTTTGGGAGGCCTTTTCCGCGCCTTCGCTCGCGCTTTTAGTCCGCATCTTTCCTGACGCCTTTTTTGCCAAGCAGGGATTATTCGCCGCCGTTGGCGGCGTGAATGGTCCGCATTATCGTTCGGAGCGGGAAAAGAGCGGCTGACGGCCCGTGCGCCCGGGGCGGGAGGCTGTAAAGGCTTGATCTTACTGCGCCCGCTCAGCACGGGCCGGAAGACGATCCCGCAGAAAACGACATGCGGATGGTTTTGGTGCTGCCTTTTACCATCAAAAGGTAGCTATCCCCGCGGCGAAGGCGCGCAAAAGTTTTTTTGGTGTCAACCGACACCAAAAGCGCATAAGCCCCTACCCCTGATCGACGAACAGCAACTTTCGGGTGTCGTACCCCCGGGCCTCGGCCAGCCGCAGGATGTGGTTGAGCGTGGGGCTCGGCAACACAGGCGTGCGTGAAAGAATCCAAAGGTATTTCGAGGAACGGCTGCCCACCAGCGCCCAATCGTAATCGGGCCCAAGTTCGAGCACGTTGTAGTCCGAATAGAAAATCCAGAAGAAAGAGACCCTCAGGCGGCCCGGAACCGCCGTGGCATGCGCCCTGCCATGCGCCTCTTTACGCCGGTCCGAGCGGTAATCGACGCCGCTGTTCACAACCCCGATCCGACCGTCGGGCCGCAATTCGTAGTGCGCCTGCACTCCCGCCAATCCCCGTTCGAACGAATGGTCGTAGCGGGCGATCTCATACCACGTCCCCAGGTAGCGTTGCAGGTCGAACAGGCCGACAAGCTTCCGGTCGATACGGTCCGAAGCCGACACGACCGCCACTGCCAGGATCAGCAGGACGGCGACAAGCAATAAAATGACGATTTTCATTTTCCGGTCGTTTTATGGTTTTCTCACAGAATTTGTGCCGGAAAAACCGATTGCGGAAAGTTTACTCCCCGGAATTCAGCAGCGCATGCAGGATACCCTCCTCGTCGTAACCGCAGAGGGCGTAGAGCTGTTCGGGCGTGCCGTGCTCGACCCACTCGTCGCCGATGCCGAGCCGCTGCACCTTCGCGTCGTAACCGCGGTCGTTGAAGAACGCCGCCACCGCTTCGCCCACGCCTCCGCGCAGCGAACCGTCCTCGACGGTGACGACACGGCGGAACCTGCGTCCCACCTCGTCGAGCAGCACCTCGTCGAGCGGTTTGGCGAAACGCAGGTCGTAATGCGCAACGCTTACACCCCCGGCCGCAGCGCGTTCGGCCGCCCGGGCAGCGGCGTTGCCGACCGTCCCGACAGTCACCAGCGCCACGTCTTCGCCCTCGCGCAGGCGGCGGCCCCGTCCGACGGGCAGCGCCTCGAACGGCTCGCCGCGCCAGGGCAGGCCCTCGCCGTGCCCCCGCGGATAACGTATCAGGAAAGGATGGCCCGATTCGAGGGCCGTATACATCATATTGCGCAGTTCGGGTTCGTTCATCGGCGCAGCGATCGTCAGCCCCGGCACGGCGCCGAAAGCGGCCATGTCGAAAACCCCGTGATGGGTCACACCGTCCTCGCCCACCAGTCCGCCCCGGTCGAGACACATCACCACCGGAAGATCCTGGATCGCAACATCGTGAATCACATTATCGTAGGCCCGCTGCATGAAAGTCGAATAGATATTGCAGAACGGAACCATGCCCGCTGCGGCCAGTCCGGCCGAGAAGGTCACGGCATGCCCTTCGGCGATGCCCACGTCGAAACAGCGGCCGGGCATCTCGCGCATCAGGATATTCATCGAACAGCCCGACGGCATGGCGGGCGTGACGCCTACCACACGCGGGTCGCGGCGGGCCAGTTCCAGCAAAGTCTCGCCGAAAACATCCTGGTAACGCGCCGCACCGCCCGGAGCCGAAATCCGCTCCCCCGTATCGGGGTTGAAACGCCCCGGAGCATGCCAGGCAGGCTGGTCGTGCTCGGCCGGCAGGTAACCTTTGCCCTTTACGGTCATCACGTGCAGCAACTTAGGCCCTTCGATATCGCGCAGCGCACGAAGTGTCCGCACCAACTCCTTGATATTGTGGCCGTCCACCGGCCCGAAGTACCGAAAATTAAGGCTTTCGAACAGATTGCTTTTGTTCAGCAGTCCCTGCTTCACGGCGTTGCCCGCCTTCTGGCAGAGCCTCAGCAGCCGCGGCGTACGCGACATCAGGCCCCACAGCCGCTGTTTGAAGCGGTTGTAATGCACCGAGGTCGAAATCTTCAGCAGGTAGTTTTTCAGCGCCCCCGTAGCCTGGTCGATGGCCATGTTGTTGTCATTGAGGATCACCAGCAGGTTGGTGCGCTTCGAGGCCCCGGCGTTGTTCAGCCCCTCGAACGCGAGGCCTCCGGTCATCGAACCGTCGCCGATCACAGCCACGACCTGCCGTTTTTCGCCCCGCAGTTCGGCGGCCTTGGCCATGCCGAACGCCGCCGAAATCGACACCGAAGCGTGACCGCCCCCGAACGAGTCGTACTCGCTCTCCGACATGCGCGGAAAACCGCTGATGCCGTTGAGACGGCGCTTGGTCCTGAATGCCTCGCGGCGGCCCGTGATGATCTTATGGGCGTAGGTCTGGTGGCCGACATCCCAGACGATCTTATCGTCGGGGGTTTCGAAGACGTAGTGCAGGGCGGCGGCCAGTTCCACGGCCCCGAGACTCGAAGCCAGGTGGCCCGGATTGACCGAACACTCGTCGATGATATAACGCCTCAGTTCGTCACAGTAGGCAGACAACTCCTCCTCCGAGAGTTTTTTCAGCTCCCGGGGTGATGAAATCGTATCGAGCAGTTTATATTCTTCCGATGCCATGGCGCACAAAGATAAGGAATATATGTGAATTTTTTCGAAAAAATACCTATCTTCGCATTACGATAAAAAGCTACGAACGATGAAATACAAGCGAATACTCCTGAAACTGAGCGGCGAATCGCTGCAGGGCGAACAGAAATACGGACTCTCGCCCCGGATGCTGCAATCCTACGCCGAACAGATCAAGGCTGCCGCGGCAACGGGTGTCCAGATCGGCATCGTCATCGGCGGCGGAAACATCTTCCGCGGCCTCACGGGCGCCAAAAAGGGATTCGACCGCGTGAAGGGCGACCAGATGGGAATGCTCGCCACGATCATCAATTCGCTGGCACTTCAATCGGCACTCGAAGACAACGGCGTCAAGTGCAAGGTGCTCACCTCGATCCGCATGGAACCCATCGGCGAATACTACTCCAAGGCCCGTGCCATCGAATACCTCGAAGCGGGTTATGTGGTGATTGTCGGAGGCGGCACGTCGAATCCCTACTTCACGACCGACTCGGCCTCGGCGCTGCGCGGCATCGAAATCGAGGCCGACGTGATGCTCAAGGGGACCCGCGTGGACGGCGTCTACACGGCCGATCCGGAGAAGGACCCCACAGCCGTGAAGTTCGACGAAATCTCGTTCGAGGAGGTGCTCGACCGCCGTCTGAAGGTCATGGACCTTACGGCTTTCACGCTCTGCCGCGAGAACGGCCTGCAGATCATCGTCTTCGACATGGACACCGAGGGCAACCTCGGCAAGGTCCTTGCCGGGGAGAAGATCGGAACGTTGGTAAAACTGTAAAATTATGGCAACAAAAAAAAGTAATAAATCGCTGTGGCTGATGCTGGCGCTGATCGTCGCGATCGTCGCCGTCATCCTGCTGCTCCCCACCGGAGAAACCTCGAAGGAGGCCGAAACGCAAACCGAAGCGACGACGCTCGTGAAAGCCGGCGACACGGCTCCCGATTTCACGGTCGAAATGATCGACGGCAGTTCTGTGACGCTCGGCAGCCTGAAGGGCAAAGTCGTACTGCTCAACTTCTGGGCGACGTGGTGTCCGCCCTGCCGGGAGGAACTGACCCATGTACAGACCGACATCATCGACCGCTTCGCCGGCAAGGAGTTCGTCTTCCTGCCCATATCGCGCGGCGAGGAGCGCGAAGCCGTGGAGGCATTCCGCAAAAAGACAGGCTATGCCTTTCCGATGGGCCTCGACCCGTCGCACACCATCTACGACCGCTACGCCTCGAGTTACATTCCGCGAAACTTCGTAATCGACCAAAAGGGCAAAGTCGTACTGTCCACGGTAGGTTACGACGATCAGGAATTCGAACAACTGATCCAGACCATCGAACAAACACTCGGAAATTAAACCCCAACACTTATGGATACCAAGACGATTCTCAACGAAGCTACGGGCCGCATGCAGAAGGCCATCGACCACCTCGAAGAGGAACTTTTGAACGTTCGCGCCGGCAAAGCGTCGCCCAACGCCCTGAACGGCGTAATGATCGACTATTTCGGTTCGCAGGTTCCCGTTTCGGGTGCAGCCAGCGTTACCGTACCCGACGCCAGGACCATCCTGATCCAGCCGTGGGACAAGAACATGCTGCGCCCGATCGAGAAGGCGATCATCGACTCGAACATCGGCCTGACGCCGTCGAACAACGGCGAACAGATCCGCCTGACGATTCCGCCCCTCACCGAGGAGCGCCGCAAGGAACTGGTGAAGCAGGTGCGCAACGAGGCGGAAACCGCCCGCATCAGCCTGCGCAACGCCCGCCGCGACGCCGTGGACGCCTTCAAGAAGGCCCAGAAGGAAGGCATGCCCGAAGACGAATCGAAGGACGGCGAAGCACAGTCGCAGAAACTGGTCGAGAAGTTCGCCAAACTGCTGGACGAAGCCCTCGCCAAGAAAGAGAAGGAGATCATGACGGTCTGACCGTTCGCCCCCGACGATCAAAAATCCGGACCTGCCGACGGCAAGTCCGGATTTTTTCAAATGTCCCCAAAAAAACAGGGCTGCCTTCCGGAAAGGCAGCCCTGTTTCCTATTCGGCAGCCCGTACGATGTACGAGAACTTGTACGAACTGCGCCAGAAGTTGTTGTAGAAATTACTGCCCGGCGTATCGCCCGACGCATCGGGCAAAGCAAAATCGAAGAACAGATTGCCCGAAGTATCCCGGTTGAAGGTCATCGTCGAAGTGATGTTGTTCTTCGAAATCTTCATCTGATTGGTCGAGAGATCGAGCACCCAGTCGGACTCTCCGGCGGGGATCAGATGACGCAGGCGCGGGTCCATATCCAACGGTGCGTCCTCGGTGTATTCGCCCGGGTAGACACCCTTGAATGCCCCGTACTGCCCGTCGGGACCGGCGGAATTGACGATCTTGCCCGTGAACTTTCCGTCGACCATCTCCTCGTTCATCGTGATGGTGATGACGTTGTCCAGCTCCGGCGAAGCAAAGGTCCCGAACTCGGAACCGCCCATCGAAGTATCCCACTTCCCCGTGCCATTGCCGCTGATATTCTGATCCACGTAGATCTTGATATCGCTGACGGCCCACGTGCCAACATAAAACGGATCGTAAGGTTTGAGACAAACCGTCCACAGCACCTGTTTCCCGGTCTGGGAACGCACGATGATACGCGCTTTGCGGTCGGGATTCCGGAAATCGAGCGTCCCGCCGTCGGAAACGTCCGCCGTAGCATAAGCCGAAAGGGCCAGCGCCTCGACCTCGACCGCCTCCCACGGATAATCGGCCTGCTCGAAGATATAGAGGGTCACGGTTCCCTGATTGTCGTCCACCCGTTCGATGGCGGCCTTGCCCAGTTGTCCCGCCAGTTTGATGTCGAGGATCGAACACTCGTTGCTCGGCTCCTTCTCGTCGATATCCTTCGTGCAGGAAACCACGGCCAGGCACGAAAGCAACAATACGATATATTTCAGTTTTTTCATAACGCTACAAATTGGGATTCAGATCTATTTCACGCTGCGGAATCGGATAATAGGCGGCTTCGGCCTCGCTCAGTCCGGCAGCCTTGATGTCGGTGGTCGTAACCGAGGCCGTACGGCGCAGGTCATAGAGCCGGTTGCCCTCGAAGGCCAGTTCGAGCGCACGCTCCTTGATCACGGCTTCGCGGAACTTGTCCGGAGCCATTCCGGACGGAAGCGGCGTCACGCCGGCCCTTTCGCGAATGCGGTTCACATATGCCAATCCCGCTTCGGGCCCCGCGGCCTCGGCATACACCAGCGCAATGTCCGAGAAACGGATCAGGTAAGGACGGGCGCTGGTACGTTCGCCGATAAAATCGGGATCGACATACTTGCTCGAAAAATAACCCTTGACCTGGTTGGGCACGATCGGGTTGCCCGAAACGTCGTAGATATCGCGGTGGATCAACTCCGTACGGCGCTTGTCCGTAGTGCTGAACTGCGTCTCGACAAACTCGTCGTTACAGAGGAAAACGCCCCAGCCGTTGCCGTTGGCCCGCTGCAGGTCCCCGTTGCCATAACGGATGTAGAAAGGCACGGAGTTGTTCGACGGCAGGAAAAGCAGGGGCAGTTTGGAGTAGTTGCCCTCCTGCGTACCGCTGCGGTCGATCGGCATGATGAAGATATGTTCGGGGCCCGTAGGTTTGTTCACGTCGTAGATGTCGCGCAGGTTATCGTCGAAATCATAGGAATTTTTATAATCACGAACGACCTTCCCGGCCCAATAGGCAGCACTGTCGTACATGATCTGCGGCTCGCGGCGCATCTCCGTATAGCGGTAGACGTTATGTTCCTTCGAAGAGGCAACGGTCAGGTAGGCCTTGGCCATCAGCGCCTGCGCAGCTACCTTGTCCGCCCGTCCGAAGACCTTGTTAACCTCGAGCAGTTCGTCCGCCCGGGCCAGGTCGCCGAAGATCAGGTCGTAAAGCTGGTCGAGGCCCGTTGCCATCGGAGGCGTCGTCTGCGACAGCTCCGCCACCATCTTCGTCTGCACGGGAACGATGCCGAACGTACGCACCAGGTTGAAATAGTTCCATGCACGCAGGAAGTAAGCTTCGCCGAGGATGCGGCGGCGCGCCGTTTCGCTCAGCGCCGAACTGTTGTAGATATGGTCGATCACCGTATTGGCGCGGTTGATAGCGATGTAGCAGTATTTGAAATAGTATTTCAACTGCTCGGTCTCCCGGCCTGCGATCCAGTTCTCGAGTTGGTAGACATCGCCGGCTTCGTCGCTCTTGGGCGACATGGTTTCGGTCGGGATGTCCCCGATGTAGAAGATGCCGCGCGAATATTCGAGGAACGTCAGGGCGTTGTAGGCATAGAGCAGACCCGATTCGGCATCCGTCTCGGTCTTGTAAAAGTTGTCGTCGGAATAGAATCCGTACGGTTCCTCCTGCAGGTCGCACGCCGAGAGCAGCCCGCAGAGCGAAATGATATAAAGCAAGTTTTTCATAGTCGTCAGCTTAGAATTTCAGGTCCAGACCGATAGTATATTTCCGCAGACGGGGATAACCGCCCCAGTAGATGCCGTCGACACCCACCTCGGGATCGTAACCGTCGAACTTGGTGAAAGTGTAGGCATTGTCGATGTTGGCGAACACGCGCACGCTGCGGATAAAGGCCTTGCGCACGGGGATCGTATAGCCGATGTTGATATTTTGCAGGCGGACGAACGAACCGTCGTGGACGAAGTAATCCGAGAACAGGTAGCTTCGCGTCGAATTCAGACGCGGGTATTTATTCGTCGGGTTGTCGGGCGTCCAGCGCTTGATCTTCACGCGCGGATCGTAGGTATAGCCGTTATAGATGACATCGTTGCCGAAGACGCCGTTGAAGAATACCGACACATCGAGATTCTTGTAGCGGAACGCCAGGTTGAGACTGGCCGTAAAATCGGGATTCGGGTCGCCGATGATGCAGCGGTCCCGGTCGTCGATGGCGTAATCGCCGTTCAGGTCCACGTATTTGAGTTCACCGGGCAGGTCCTTGCCGTCGGAACTCATAAAACCGGGGTCCTCGCCCTGCTGGATGATGCCGTCGACCCGGTAGCCGTAGAAGACGTACATCGGATAGCCGATGGCGTAGACGCTCGGATTGCCGTTGAACATCGACAGCGACTGGCCGCAGACCTCGTACTGCATACCCGTGAGGTAATCGGTGCTCAGACCGCTCGAAACGGCATTGCCCAGGTCGGTCACCTTGTTGCGGTTGCGCGAGAAAATGAACGTCGCGGAGAAAGAGGTGTTCTTCCGGCTGACGATGTCGCCGTCGAGCGTGAGCTCGAATCCGCGGTTGCGGATATTGCCGTCGTTGACCCACATCTTGTCATAACCGCTCGACAGCGGCAGGTACTTTTCACGCAGCAGGTCGGTGGTGTACTTGTCGTAGTAATCCATCGTCAGGCGCAGGCGGCGCTTGAAGAAGGCCAGGTCGACGCCAAGGTTCCACTGACGGGTCGATTCCCACCTCAGATCGGGATTGGAGATACCTCCCCAGAGGATATAGCGGTCGTTGGCTCCTTCGCGGCCGGCCTCATAACCCGGACCGATAGCCGTCTGCCACTTGTCCGCGAACCAGTATTTCTCGGTCCCGTAACGGTTGAGCGTCTGATAAGGCGAAATGCCCTGGTTGCCCGAGAGGCCCCAGCTCGCACGGATCTTGAACTCGTCGAAAGCATTGAGTTTCTGCATCCACGACTCGTTGTGGAGTTTCCAGCTCACGGCGCCCGAAGGGAAATAACCCCACTTGCTGTTCTTGCCGAATTTCGACGATCCGTCGGCGCGCATGGTGAACGTAAAGAGGTACTTGTCGTCGAGCACGTAGTTCAGACGGCCGTAGAACGAGAGCAGCTTGCTGTTTTGATAGGTGTTGTTGATCACGTTCTTCTGGGGATTGCCCGCACCCATATTCTCGTTGCCGAGGGCGTCGTTCACAAAATCGTAGGCCGTGGTACTGAGCGTGCGCCCCATGTTGTAGTCGTACGAATGGCCCGCCATGACCGACAGGTTGTGCCGGTCGGCGAAGATCCGCTGGAAAGTGATGTAGGTCTCGCTCAGCACATCCTGCGACAGGGAGTTGTTCATCTGCGCGATACCGTTCATGTCATGCGCCTCCTGCGAGGTGTTCGAAGCGTTGTAAACATCCTGCACGGTGGTCGAATAGCTGTAATTGAGCTGCGTGCGGATTTTCAGCCCTTCGACGATCTCCCACTCGGCGGCCAGCGACGAAATGAGGTCGCGGCCCTGCGTCTCGTTCTTGACGTTGTCGGAGATGATGAGCGGATGGCCGAAGTCGGTCTCCGAAGCGACGAAGTAATTGCCTTCCTCGTCGTAGACGGGCCACAGCGGATTACGGCCGTATTCGAGCGTGTTGTTCACATGCCGCTTGTGGATCGAAAAGATGTTCGAAGTCTGGAGCGTAAAGTTTTTGGCCAGTTTGTACGAACCGTTGAGCGTGACGTTGCCTTTGCGGAAGTTGTCCTTTTTGTAGACGCCTTCGTCATCGTAATAATTCAGGCTCAGGTTGATCGCCGCCTTGTCGGTGGAATGCGACAGCGTGGCCGTCGTGTTGTTGACCACGGCCGTGCGCATGCAGAGGTCGGCCCAATCGGTATTCGACCATTTGCCCTGCTGGATTTCGATGAGCGACGGATAGTAGGTTCCGTTGTTGTACTGGCCCGTATAGAGGGCCGGCAGTCCGGCGTTGGTCAGCTCCTCGTTGGCGATCTGCGCCATCTGCAACGGATTGCGCCAGACGTTGAGTTTGTCGGTGAACTGCCCGATCGTGGTCCGGTGATTCACCGAGACATGGGTCTGCCCGCCCTTGGCGGTGCGGGTCTGGATCAGGATCACGCCGTTGGCGCCGCGGGAACCGTAGATGGCCGAAGAGGAGGCGTCTTTCAGCACCTCGATCGACTCGATGTCCGACGGGTTGATCTGCGACAGGTTGCCGGCATCGCCGATGGGGAATCCGTCGACCACGATCAGCGGAGTGTTCGAACCGTTGAGCGAGCTGTTACCGCGGATGCGCACGACGGCTCCCGCACCGGGGTCCTGCGACGTGTTCATGATCTGCAGTCCCGCAGCGCGGCCCTGCAGCAATCCCTCCACCGACGGAGCCGAAATATCCTTGATGGCGTCCATCTTCACGGAAACGACCGATCCGGTCAGGTCGCTCTTCTTCATGCTGCCGTAGCCGATAACGACCACGTCGTCGATCAGGGCCTCTTCGGCCTCGAGCGCGATGTCGAGGAAAGTCGTCCCGGCCGTAACGGCGACCTCGCGGGTCTTGTAACCGACGAATCCCACGGAAAGCACGGCGCCGTTCTTGGCGCGAAGCGTGAAATTACCCGAGGTATCGGTACTGGTTCCGGTCGTCGTTCCCTTGACGATGACGCTGGCTCCGACGAGCGGTTGTCCGTCGGCCGTCACCCGGCCCCGGACCTCATTCTGGGCAGATGCGCCGACTGCAAGGAACAGGGTGGCAAAAAGCGCCAGGAGCCACCTGCCCCGCCGGCATCGATTTATTGTATTCATGGTGTCTGAGTTTTAGTGTTTCGCTTGATTGTCAATTTTACCGTCGAGATAGTCGCTGGCGTAGATGAACGTCCCGGCGCTCCATCCCAGCATCGTGGGCATGTCGTATTCGTTGCTGACGTTGATGTTGCCCTCCCGGACATTGTACTTTTCCCACAGGTTACGGGTCTGGCCGAAAGTCTTCACGACCATCGCGGCATATTTCCCCGCAATGCGCCGCGCATCCTGTTTGTAACCATAGGCGTCGAGCCCCCGGATGGCCAGGTAGACGACCGGAGGCCAAGTGTTGGGATAGGACCACTGGTAATCGTAGTCGTAGGGTTTGTCCTCGCAAACGGCGATTCCGTATTCAAACTCCAACCGTTCGAGCGCCTTTTCCACGAGGGTCCGGGCCTGCCCGGCATCCGGGACACCGGCATAGAGCAGGCTGAACACCGCGCCCGAAACCACTGTCGAACGGCGGCCGTTGACAAAATCATAGTCGTAATAGACTCCGTCCTCCCCGAGGCAGTAGCGGTTTATCAGTTCACGGCGCTTTTCAGCCCGCGTTTTCCACGCCTCCGCAGCCGCAGGATCGCCCAGCAGGAGGGCGTAATGCGCAAAGAGCGTCTCGTAGAAATAGAGGTTGGCATTGAGGTCCACCGGACAGAAATCCTCGCAGCGACGGTCAAAACGGGGATTGAAATCCCAGCCCGACTCGGCCTCGGCGGCAAAATGCGCCCCCAGTCGCAGGATCTCCGCTTCGGAAAGCCCCCGGCTGCGGAAGTCGGTATTGAGCCGCTGGCCCCCGGTAGTAACGAACTCCTGCTTGAGCTGGTCGCCCGCAGACGAGGAGTAGCGGTTGAGCCCGACGGGCGTAATGCGCCGGGTCATCCAGAAATCATACTCTTTCTGCAAGGTAGCAAAAGCCCCGGCCAGCCACTCCTTGTCCCCGGTCTGTTCGAAGACCCGGTCAACCATCATGCACAGGAAAGGGGGTTGCGAACGGTTGAGATACCATGTCCGGCTGCCGTTGGGCATGTAGCCGAAACGGTCCACCAGATAAAGCATGTCCTCGGTATTGTTTTTCGCCAGGTCGAGGCGTCCGTCACGCACGAGTCCTTCGTTGGTGAAATAGGTATCCCAATAATAGAGCTCCTGAAAGGTCTGGCTGACACTGGGAACCGTGTAAGGACGGGGCAGCCCGATCAGCGTCTGCGAATCGACCGGATTATACTGCACCGACGCATCCCACGACGTGCGGATAAAATCGCGCACCCGGGCGACCTCCCCGTGTGAAACCGGCTGATTCCCTCCGCAGGAAACGGCGGCCGATGCGGCGATACACCCTAAAAAAGTTCTGATCTTGTTCATCTCAGGCGGGGATTATTCGTAAATACCGGCTATATCCCCCTCCAGGAGTATCTGCTTCCCGGCAGCGAAGGTTTTGAAATCCGCCTCCGAAACACAACCCGGATAAGGCCCGAAGAAGTGGTTGGTGTCCTTGTTCCGCCAGACCAGCACATAGGCTACGGGGACACCGTCAATGGCTTTCGAGAGTTTTTCGGTCCACCATTTGGGCTGGGAAGTATTGTTCTCGAGCCCGGTCTCCGTGAAAGCGAACGGCTTATTCTTCAGGTAGGCGATATGCTTGAGCAGGCGCATCAGCCTGAGACCGTTGGTCTCGATGGCCCAGGAGCTGCGGTCGTAGGCGTCCAGGCCGAGCACGTCGACATAGGCATCGCCCGGCCAGAACTCGAGGTAGTTGTCCTGCGAACTGACGATATCGGGCGAGTAGACATACAACAGGTTGTGCACGCCTTTCGTATCGCGCAGGTATTCGAGCGTAAAACGCCACAGGGCGACATACTCTTCAGCAGTGCAGTTGCCCTTGCCCCACCAGAAACCGTTGCCGGTATGCTCGTGGAACGGGCGGAACAACACCGGGACGTACTCCCCGGCTTCGGTTCGGAGCGAAAGCATGAAATCGGCGACCTTGTCCAGCCAGCCGCAGTATTTTTCGTGAAGGTCGCCGCCCGGAATGATCCGCCCTACGGCCGAAGTCGCGTCCCAGGCCGTGCCGCCCGTCACCGGGTTGGTCGTATGCCAGCCGATGGTGGTCACACCGCCGCGGGCATAAGCCTCGAGAATACGACTGCGGATGTCGTCGAACTTGTCGCCGTCGATATTGGCATCCTGCCCGAGTTCGATCTGGGCCAGGTCCCAGCCCATTATTGCGGGATAGTCGCCGCAAATGCTCTTCACATCGGAACGGTCGGCGTCGCCCGACCAGCCGATGCCGTAGAGCGACGAACACTGGTGGCCGAAAAGCGTACCGCCGTTCTCGGCAATGCTGCGCAGGTTGGCAAGCAGGTTGCGGGTCTGCGCCGTAGCCTGTCCGTCGGTCATCGCAGCGGGGGCCGGCTGAGGCTCCGGATATTCGCGGTCGGCAATATCACTGCACCCGGCCACGACCAGACACGATAGATAAAAAATTTGTTTCCACATAATTATCAGCTATTTTAGGTTAATTGTCAATGATACATGTCGGGCAGGCGGCTTTCGAACAGGACGGGCTGTTCCCGGTTGCCGGCGAATTTCTTAAAGTCGGGCTCCGAAGCATGGCCGTGCCAGGGGCCGAAAAAGTGCGTCGGACGGTCGTGGGCATTACGCCACACCAACACATAACTCAGTCCTTTGCCGCGAATGACCGGCAGCAGCCATCGGGTCCACCATTCGGCATCGGGAATGCCCTCGAGTCCGGTTTCGGTGAAAGCCGTCGGTTTACCGTGCTCGCGGCCCAACTGCCGCAGGGTCGAAAGCATCCGCTCGCCGCCCGACAGAAAATCCCAGTCCTGCTGGCGGTGATAGGCGTCCAGGCCGAGCACATCGACCCACTCGTCGCCCGGATAGCGTTCCATATAGTGCTCCGCATCGCGGTAAAGATCGGGAGAGTAGACGTAAAGAATGCTGTGCACGCCCTTCACGTCGCGCAGGTATCCCACGGTAAACCGCCACAAGGCCCGGAACTCGTCGGGGGTGCACTGCGCTTCGCCCCACCAGAATCCGGAGCCGGTATGTTCGTGAAACGGACGGAACAGCACCGGCACAGGCGTCCCGTCGGCGGCCTTCAGCCCCGAGAAGAACCCGGCCACACGGTCGAGCCACAACCGGTATCGGGCATGGTTGGCGCCGCCCGGGAGAATCGACTTCACGGCCGTGGTGGTCTTGCAGTCCCAGGCACTGGCTCCAGACTCCGGATTCTGCGGATGCCAACTGACCGTATTCACGGCTCCGCGCTCATAGGCGGCACACAGCAGACGTGCGATCCCGGCGAAAGGGACATCGTCGATGCTCCGGTCGGCTCCGGTTTCGAGTCCTCCGAGTTCCCAGCCGAAAACAGCCGGGTAATCGCCGCAGCACTCCCTGACATCGGAGCGGCCCTCCTCGTACTTCCAGTCGTGGCCATACAGGGCATCGTCCTGGTGTCCGAACATCACCCCTTCGTCCGCAACCTTGAACAGATTGCGGTAAAGGGCCCGTGTTTCAGGCGTGGCCTGCGAATCCGCCGGGACGGGCGAAGGCCCCGAGCAGGAGGCCGAAAGCACGGCCGAACACACGATACAAAGCAGTTTATTCATCGTTTAAAGCAGGTTAGAGCGGTTTGTCAGATTATGATTTTCTTTTTGTCGTAGTATTCCCGGAAATCGTGGGGCGTATACCCCTTGTACTTTTTGAAAATCCGGTTGAAATTCGAGAGGTTGTTGAACCCGCACTTGTAGGCGATCTCGGCGATCGTATTGGCCGGTTCGTCGATCAGCCGCCGGGACGCCGCACTGATGCGGATATTGTTCAGGCAGTCGACGAAATTGTATCCCGTACGCCGCTTGATGAACCGGCTGAACGAAGGTTCGCTCATATTTACCAACGCCGCCATTTCCGAGAGCCGCACGGGACGGTGGTAGTTGTTGTTGAGAAAATCCATGATGGTCCGTACACGGCGGCTGTCGTAGGTATCCTCCAGCTTGCTGAAATGCGAATGCGACAACACGGTGTAAGCCTGGTCGTGGGCCAGCAGGTTAAGCAGTGAAAGGAAGATCAGGATCGAGTTGAAATTGTCCGTACTGTTGATCAGTTGGTGGATTCCCGACTCGCTCTGCAAGATCGTTTTTTCGGAAAATGCGATCCCGTGCTGGGCATCCTGCAGCATTTTCTTGATCGGCACGAACTGTTTCCGGTCGATCAGTCCGCCGCCCTGGAACAACTCGGGCGAAAACTGGATCGTCACCTCGTAAATCTCGGCTCCGGGCGCCAGATTACCATCCATCCACGCATGTTCCAGATTGCTGCCCGTGATAAGCACCATCTCCCGGTCTCCGATATCGGCCACATGGTCGCCGACGATACGCCGCGCACCGCGCGCCCCGATGATATAGTTGAGCTCGTATTCGCTATGGATATGTATCGGGAAATTGAAATTGCTCTTCCGCCGCTCGAACACGACGAAACTGTCCTGTTTCGAAATGGGAGGGACCTCCGTAAGGATATTGTAATTTGCCATAGCCGTCAGTTTTTCGGTTTCAGTTTTTTGCAAGCAGCCGTCCGATGCGCCGCATCAGTTCCAGGCACATCCGGCCGTTATGGTAAGGGCATTTCCAGAATCCGGCCTTGTCGTCGTCGCGGTTGGCGGAACCGTCGGCGCGAACACTCCAGAACCATTCGCCGTTTTCGGTGTCGAGCAGATGCGTCCGGATATACTGCCAGGCATCGCGGCTGCGCCGCAGGAAGGCTTCGTCCCCGGTCCGCTCGTACATGTTGAAGAATCCGACGACGGCCTCGGCCTGCACCCACCAATGGCGGTCGGCATCGGTGCGTCCCGTCAGCGGATCGTATTCGTAAATCAGGCTACCGTCGGACTGCACGCCTTCGCCGGCGGCCTTCGCCAATGCTTCGACAACGGGACCGACACCGGCTGCGGCCTGCGGATCGCCGAGCACGGCGGCGGCTTCGTCGATCAGCCACGACGCCTCGACATCGTGCCCGAAAGAGACGATCCGCCCCTGAGGCCGCCACTCCGCATCGAAAAAGAGGTTCAGGTGTCCCGTCTGCGGATCGAAGAGCCGGTCGGTATGGATGCGGAGCAACCGCCGGACGGCTCTTGCAACCCGATCCTCTTGCCAGACCCGCAACAGGTTGGCACAGGGTTCGAGCAGGTGCAGATGCGTATTCATGCTAAAATAGGTATTGGCATCCTTCTCGCTCAGGCGCATATCTTCCAGCGGCCGCCAATCCTGCGTCAGGGCCTCGGCATATCCGTCCCGTGCAGCATCCCAGACGTGCTCTTCGAGCGAAGCGAACAATGCGGCGGCTTCGTCCAGCGCCGCCGGATCACCCGTTGCCCGCGCATATTCGCTCAGGCCGTAAACCGCGAATCCGATCGCGTAACTCTGTTTTTTGCAGCAAACCGGCCGGCCGTCGGATGCGATCTCCCAATAGACCCCGCCGTAGAGCGGGTCGATCAGCCGGGAAACAAGCAGGTTCCGGACCTTACCGGCCGCATCCAGGTACTCGGGGCGCCGGGTCGCCCCGTAAGCCGCCGAAAAGGTCCACAACATCCGCGCGATCAGGACAGCGCCCTTTCCGGCCTGGGGATGTACGTTTCCGCAACCGTCGATACGCCCTGCGAAATGCTCCCCGTCACCCAGAAATGCCATCCAGAAGGGCAGGATGTCGCAGGTCAGCTCCTCCGACAACTCGTTCCGCCATTGTAAAAGCATCTTTTCCATCGTTCTCATTCGTTCGTTTTCCGGCGCAGGCCGAGTTCCTCCGTGATTCGATTCATCCGTTTCTCGCCGAGCGGGTAGAAAAGGACCGCCACGGCGGCCAGCAGGCATCCGGCAGCGGGAAGCCAGCTCATCATCAGCCGCACGCCCGCTATCGCCTCGCCGCTCTGCACCGCAGCCGACTGATCGTAACCGAACGCCGCAAGCAGCCAGCCCGTCACAGCCCCGCCCAGCGCCCAGCCGAGTTTCTGGGACATCGACGAGGAAGAGAGGATCAGCCCCGTAGGCCGCCGGCCGCTGCGATACTCCTCGTAATCGACGATATCGGCATACATGCTCCACAACAAGGGCAGCACAACGCCCGCCGCGACACTGACAAGGGCCTGCAGGGTGAACAACCAGCCCAGTTCGAAAGGCTCCAGCCGGAAGAAAAACAGGCTCAGCACGCCTGCCGCACCCATTGCCGCGGCAAAAGCGCCTTTCTTGCCGATACGCGCCGCCAGCGGCACGGCCAGGGCGACGCCGGCCATATTCCCCAACTGCCCCAGCAGCAGGTAAAGCGTTCCGAGCGTCCAGCCCAGATGAGGCAGTTTATAAGCGCTCCGGACGTAGTCGGTGAAATAGAAGATCGCCACCCCGTCGCGGATCGAATTGAACAGCAGCACCGCCACTCCCGCCACCAGGAGTATCCACCACGGAGCGTTGCGGGCCAGGCTTTTCAGGTCGCGGCCGACCGATCCTTCGGCCTGCTGTGCGTCGTCGACCCGGATCCGCTCGCGCGTCCAGCGGAAGCAGAGCCAGAAAAGCAGAGCGCAGAGCACCCCGATAACGGCCACGGCGCAGGTCCACGCCCCGGGCATGCCCGATATGGCTACATCGCTTCCGGCGACGCTTTCGTTCAGCAGGTCCGCATCCCCGCCGCCGAGCCACCCGGCAAAGAAATCCACCAGCGGCTGCAACAGCATGAAGGTCACCAGGCTGCCGACATAGGCGAAGAACATCCGGTAGGAAGAGAACGTATTGCGCGTCTTCGTATCGGGCGTCATCACCCCGAGCAGCGAAGCATAAGGGACATTGACCACCGTATAGACCATCATCATGGCCGTATAGGTGACGTAGGCCCACACCAGTTTCCCCGTCATCCCGAAATCGGGAGTCCAGAACGTCAGCACCCCGATCACGGCGAACGGCACGGCTCCCCACAGCAGATACGGGCGGTAACGCCCCCAACGGCTGCGGGTGCGGTCCGCCAGCAGGCCCATGATGGGATCGTTGAGCGAATCCCAAATGCGGGTCACCAGGAACATGGTCCCGGCAGCGGCCGGCGTGATGCCGAACACCTTGGTATAGAAAAAGAGCAGATACATGCCGAATATCTTCCAGAACATGCTCGAAGCCATGTCCCCGAAGCCGTATCCGATCTTTTCCCGGAATGTGACGTTGTCTTTCATCGGTCTGTTTTTCGGTAATAATTCAGGTTTCTGTCGATCAGTTCGTTCAGCCGTTCGACGGAGGCTGCCGTCGTCAGGCCGTCAGACGGCGTATGCAGGCAGTAGTCCACGAGTCTTTCGACGGTCGATGTCGCCACGTGCATACGGGTATCGCTCGACGCATAGTAGAGGAGTACCCGGCCGTCGTCATCGGCGATCCAGCCGTTCGAAAAAAGCACATTCGACACGTCGCCTATGCGCTCCTCGCCCTCCGGGGCCAGCGTATATCCGGCCGGTACGGCGATCAGCCGCGAAGGATCGTCCAGGGCCGTCATGTACATATAAAGCACGTAACGGAGCCCTGCCGCGCAGGCCCGCACGCCGTGGGCCATATGCAGCCAGCCCCGGGGCGTACGAATCGGATGGGGGCCCTCGCCGTTCTTCACCTCCTTGATCGTATGGTAGAACCGCACGTCGATGATCTTCTCATCGCGGATTTCCGCACGGGTCATATCGTCGACCAGCGCCCATCCGATCCCGCTGCCGCGTGCTCCGGCGGCGATGAACCCCTCCTGCGGACGGGTGTAAAGGGCGTATTTTCCCCCGACGAACTCGGGGTGAAGTACGACATTACGCTGCTGCGTAGGCGACTTGATGTCGGGGAGACGCTCCCAATGCACGAGGTCCTTCGTCCGGGCTACGCCGGCTGTGGCGACGGCCGACGAGAGGTCGCCCGGGGCTGCCGACGGATCGTGCCGTTCGGCACAGAAGATACCGTAAATCCAACCGTCCTCATGGGCCGTAAGACGCATGTCGTAGAGGTTCGTTTCACTCTCACCGGCCGGTGGAATCGTCAGCGGGTGATCGCGGAAACGGAATCCGTCGATCCCGTTATCGCTTTCGGCCAGGGCGAAAAAGGATTTGCGGTCATTCCCTTCGACCCGGACTACCAGCACGTATTTGCCGTTAAACTTGATAGCACCGGCATTGAACGTCCCGTTGATCCCGAACCGTTCGAGCAAAAAAGGGTTAGCAGCGGGGTCCAGGTCGTAGCGCCAGAAGAGCGGCGTATGCGCGGCCGTGAGGATCGGATAGGTGTAACGGGTCCATACACCGTTGGAATCCGCGGCCGGGTTCTTCCTGGCGATCAACTCCTCATGAGCCGAACGCAGAAGTGAAATACGCTTCTCGAAATCTAAATTTGTCATAAAACGAATAGAATAGAATATTTATTTTATTCCCGCGTGATTCGCAGGGCGAATCCGCCGGCGGGAGCCATCGTTATTTCCAGCGTACGGTCCGATCCCAGCGCACGGATTACTCGCTGGTAATCATGGCCGTATTTGGCAGCATTGACGCCGTCGCAAAAGAGTTCGGCCGTAAAATTTCCTTCACCCAAAAATCCGAGATCGACCGTCACCGTGCGGCCTTCGCGTCCCGTCAGGCCGCCGACATACCAGACATCTCCCTTGCAGCGGGCGACGGCCGCATATTCCCCCAGACGCCCGTCGAGCGCCACGGTACGGTCCCATACCGTGGGGACACCGCAGATGAAAGCGGTGCATTCGGGTTCCCGGTCGTAGTTGGAAGGCGAGTCGCAGAGCATCGACAGCGGGGCATGGAAAACGATGTATTCGGCCAGTTGGCGGCAGCGCGTACCCTGGCTCATCGGCTCACTGCGGCGCGGAAAGAAATGGCCCTTCGCAGCATTGAGCATGGCTCCCTGGGTATAGTCCACAGGACCGGCCGTCATTCGGATAAACGGCATCGTCACATCGTAGGTCACCTGGTCGACCGACTCGTCCGACCATTTCATCTGCTCCAATCCGTGTACGCCTTCGAAATTGACGACATTGGGATAGGTTCGCTGCAGGCCGGCAGGCTTATAAATACCGTGGTAATCGAGCAGCAGCCCGTATTTGGCGGCGGTTGCCGCTCCACGGTAGAGGAACTCGGCGATCTGTTGGTCGTCGCGGTCCATGAAATCGACTTTGAATCCTTTGACACCCAAGGCCGAGTAGTGGCGGCAAACCGCCTCCATGTCCCGGTCGAAAGCGCGGTAGCCCGCCCAGAGGATGATGCCGACGCCTTTTTGTTTCGCGTAACGCAGCACCTCTTCCAGATCGAGGCGGTCGCTGCCGCCCGACATCAGGTCGGTCTTGTCCTTCGACCAACCGTCGTCCATCACCAGGTATTCAACCCCGTTGCGGGCCGCGAAGTCGATATAATGCTTATAGGTCGGCGTATTGACCCCGGCCTCGAAACCGACACCGTAAAGGCCCCAGTCGTTCCACCACTCCCAAGCCGCCAGTCCGGGCCGTATCCACGACACGTCTTCCAGGCGCGACGGTTCGGCGAGGCGCATGACCATGTCGTTGTCGAGCAGTTGCCGGTCTTCACGGGCAATGAGGACCGTCCGCCACGGAAACGAAGCACGGGGTGCGGCTTTGGCGATGAAATCGGCATACTCGTCCACGACGTTCTGAAGATTATCGTGTCCGCCGTCGTGCGTACGTTTCGGATAGGGTGCGAAAACACCGCGCAAGGAAGCGCCCTGACCCGGATAATTGAAATACATGCCCGGATAGGCCTGCAGGTCGGCCTCGGTAAAGCAGAGTTTCACGCCATTATCGGCCGCCACGACCAGCGGCAGGAAAGCCAGCCTCGCAGGATCGAGTTCCGAGAGCCGGGCTACGGTATAAAGGTTCTCGAACGAAGTCTTGAACTGGCTCCCGAAAGGTACGATCTCGGCTCCGTCACAATCCCGCACATAGGGAACCCAGCACGTCCAGTCTCCCGGAAAACGGGCGCCCGCCTCTTCGGAAGCGATGACCAGCGGTTTATCCGTCGTGGAGACAAAACGGTAAGCGACCCCGTCGTCATAGGCCCGGAACTCGAGGGCAAAACCCTGCCGGAAATCGGCCCGCAGCCAGTTATAGCGATCCGCGACCCGCCCCTTGATATAAAAAGGCGTGGCGAAAGAGGTATCGGCCGTCCCTTTGCGAATCCGGGAAGGCTGCGCCGGGCCGCCCCATACGGACCCGTCGTCCAGCGTCATCGCGATCGGCGTAGGCGCCACGACCGGGCGGCCGTCCACATGGACTTCATAAGCGAAGCGCTCCCCGAGCGACAGTGTGATCCCGATCGTCCCGTCGGGAGAAGAGACCGTATAACTCTTTTCGCGGGCGGCAGCAACCCCCGCAAGCAATGTAAATAAAGCGATTACAACTATTTTCTTCATGGTTCACAGGTAATAAGCCGGTTTATGGAAAATCCCGAAGCACACAATAAAACAGGCGGCATTTCCCGTTTATGCTGCGTAAAAATAGAGGTTTCGAAAGGGTTCTGCAACGGATATACAGCAGAAGGATTGAAAAGTATCATAATTGGATGGGATAATACCATTTTGACATGCGCAGCACGACAAAAGTATTTCCATCCTCGCCGAAACACCCCTTCAAACGGCATTACAGCCGCAAATCGACGAAAGCCCCCTACTACCGCCCCCTGACCTTCGGAACAGCGAATCGCACAAATGATACTTTTTTATCAAATGCTTGTACCATGCTGCGCTTTCCATGGTTATCCGGTTTTTGTCCTCTATTTTTACGTTCGAAAATAAATTTGTTAACGAACCTAAACCAACCAGTATGAAACATCTTTGGAAATACATCGCGGGCGCGTTGGCTTTTGCACTTCCCATTGCCTCGTGCAGCGACGACAACACATCGGATTTCCCCGATAAGGAGTGGAGCGAACTGACGGCCCCCGTGCTCACGGTCTCGGACGAGGATGTAACGCTCGACGCCGACAAAGCCGACCAGGAGGCCCTGAAATTTTCGTGGACAGCCGCCTCGGTCGTGACCCGCAGTTCGTCGGTCATGTACGACCTGTACCTGAACATAGAGGGCGAAGACCTTTTCAAAGGCATAAAACGCGAATGGGAAGGGCCCGACCTGGCGATATCTTTCACGCACAAGGAGCTCAACGATCTCATCATATCCACATTCGGCGGCAAAAGCGGCGAACGCTTCGCTTTCCGGGCCTGCGTTTATGCGCACACCGGGAACTACCTCATCGAGGATAAAACGTCGGAAGAGGTATCGTTTGCCGCCACGGCCTATGCCGCCGAGGTGGTCAAACCCGCATCGCTCTGGATGAAGGGAGGCGCCTGCGAATACGGCTGGGACAAAGCGATCGAACTGCCGCAGGGCGAAGAAGGCATCTACACGGCAGAGAACGTCGTGCTGAAGTTCGGCAAACCCGCGGACAACAAAGGGTTCAAATTCTACGTCGAAGAGAACGGCAGCTATCCGTTCTACGGACAGAAGATCGGCGGCGAATTCGGCCAGGTCCAGACCTTCGCCATCGCCAACGACGGGGATTCGCAATTCTATCCCCTGCAGTACGACTACACAAGCGGCATTTACACCGTGCATATCGACCTGAATACGATGATGCTCACGCTGACCCGGACGGGCGACGTTACGGAATTCGACCCCGAAACAGCCCTCTACATCCTGGGCGACAACATGGAGAACGGCTGGAACATGGTCGAGGCGAACGCCCTGCTGCCTGTCGGGGAAAATATTTATGAAAACACCCGTATTTATCTCAAACCGGAGAGCAGTTTCAAATTCGACTTCTACGACTGGACGGAGTATATCCGCGACGATGCGGCCGGCGACTACTGGACCCTGCGGAAAAAGGGCGAGGGCGACGGTGACATCCGTTTCATTCCGGGCGACCAGGGACTCGGCGAAGGCTACTACACCGTGCGCGTCGACCTCAACACCCTGAAAGTCACCCTTACGGGCGGCGGTGCGCCCTCTTATCCCGGGACGCTGTTCCTCTTCGGTCCGGCCACGGAGGCAGGCTGGAACCTCGGCAGCTTCATTCCGCTGACCAAAGTAAGCAACGGCGTATTCCAGGCCAAGGGCGTGAACATCGATGTCGGCACGGCCAATCCGGACGACAACAAGGGCAACGGATTTAAATTCGGCATTTCGAACAGCGAATGGAGCACCGAATACGGCGCCAAGGAGGCTTTCGACGACCACGACGGGCAACAGGGATACCGCGGCTGGGAACTCGCACAGAACAGCAACCAGTTCTATCCCCTGCTGATGGGGCACGCCTCCGGGGCATACGACATCACAGTCGATTTCACGACGATGACAGTACGCTTCGAACCGGAGCAGGGACCGGATTACCCGGCAGCGCTCTACATCCTGGGAGACGCTATGCCCCACGGCTGGGATTTGGGCCAGGCCGTAGCGATGACCCAAACCACCCCGGGAGTCTTCACCGCAGAGAATGTCCCGGTGAAGGTCGGCACGGCACAGGAGGGAAATCCGAAAGGCAACGGATTCAAATTCATCATCTCGAACACCGAGTGGCTCACGGAATACGGCGCCAAAGGATCGTTCGACGACGGATATACAGGATGGGAGCTTGTCCAGGGAAGCAACCAGTTTTATCCCCTGATGATGGGATTCGGAGACGGGAACTACCGGATCACGGCGGACTTCAAAACCATGACGGTCCGATTCGAAGCAATGTAAGGAGGGCTCGGCGCCAAAGTCCGAGTCTGAGGTGAAAATCCGGCCAATGTACAGAATTGGCCGGATTTTTCATATCTTTGTTCCTGGCTGAATTTCACGAATGATGAAAAACAAACTCTGCAGATTCGGGGCCTGCGCACTCTTGTTCACGCTGTTAGGCACACAGCACGCCCTCCCGCAGGGATATGTCAAACTCAACGCGCTTTATGCGGCGCTCGGGGTGATAAACCCCGCCGTGGAATTCGCTATCACCCCCAAATCCGCCCTGCAGACCGACATCGTCATCTCGCCCTGGAAATCGATCAACGGGAAACACATGAACTTCGCCATCTTCATGGGCGAATACCGCCGCTATTTCAAGGCGCACAACGACGGGTGGTATCTGGGCGCCAATATCGGCATGATGGCTTTCGACATGACCAAACCCTTTATCAAGGACTGGAAGCTTCAGTTCGAAGACCGCTACTGCAAGGGTTACGGCATGATGCTCGGCCTGTGCGTGGGCTACGAATACCGCTTCCGGGAGCGGTGGCTCGTCGACGCCTATTTCGGCTGGGCCTGGATGGACAGCCATTACAACGGGTACAGTTTCGAGGGTGAGACCGACATGTATCCCCACCGGCCCGAGCAGCCGGAGTTTCCCGATCCGTTCAACGGCTCGTCGGAATGGTATCCCAATAAAATAGGCATCTCGATCGGCTACCGGATTTTCCAGCCCCGCAAATAATCCCCCGCGACGGCGATCATTCCCGGCCGGGAACCGACTTCGGCAACGCCCCCATATTCCCGCAACCGGGACAGCCATACAACCGGAACAGTCGCACAACCCGCCTCCATATTCGCAAAAAATCCCGGTCTCCATACGGAAACCGGGATTCTTCTATTTGCAGCGGCCTGCGCCGCTCGGAATTACTTTACCTTCGGGCCGGCAGCTACGAGCTTCTTGCCTTCCTCGTTGCCCGTGAACTTCACGAAGTTCTTCACGAAGCGGTTGGCCAGATCCTCAGCCTTGACTTCCCAATCCTTGGCGTTCTTGTAGGTGTCGCGCGGATCGAGGATTTTGGGGTCTACGCCCGGCAGAGCGGTCGGAACCTTGAAATCGAAGATAGGCATGGTCTTGGTCGGAGCCTTGTCGATCGAGCCGTCGAGGATCGCGTCGATGATGCCGCGCGTGTCCTTGATGGAGATACGCTTGCCGGTTCCGTTCCAACCCGTGTTCACGAGGTATGCCGTAGCGTTCGATTTCTTCATCTTCTTAACGAGCTCCTCGCCGTACTTGGTGGGGTGCAGCGACAGGAAGGCAGCGCCGAAGCAAGCCGAGAAGGTCGGCGTAGGCTCGGTGATACCGCGCTCCGTACCTGCGAGCTTGGCGGTGAAGCCGGAGAGGAAGTAGTACTTCGTCTGCTCGGGGGTCAGGATCGAAACCGGGGGCAGCACGCCGAATGCGTCGGCCGAAAGGAAGATAACCTTCTTGGCAGCCGGAGCCTTCGATACGGGCTTCACGATGTTGTCGATGTGGTAGATCGGGTACGATACGCGGGTGTTCTCCGTTACCGACTTGTCGGCGTAGTCGATCTTGCCCTTCTTGTCCACCGTTACGTTCTCCAGCAACGCGTTGCGGCGGATAGCGTTCCAGATGTCGGGCTCGTTCTCCTTCGAGAGGTTGATCACCTTGGCGTAGCAGCCGCCCTCGAAGTTGAATACGCCGTCGTCGTCCCAGCCGTGCTCGTCGTCGCCGATCAGCTCGCGCTTGGGGTCGGTCGAAAGCGTGGTCTTGCCGGTTCCCGACAGACCGAAGAAGATAGCGGTTTCGCCCTTGGCGTTGGTGTTGGCCGAGCAGTGCATCGAAGCCATGCCCTTCAGCGGAAGCAGGTAGTTCATGTAGGAGAACATACCCTTCTTCATCTCGCCGCCGTACCAGGTGTTGATGATCACCTGCATCTTCTCGGTAAGGTTGAAGACAACGGCCGTCTCCGAGTTCAGGCCCAGCTCCTTGTAGTTCTTCACCTTGGCCTTCGAAGCGTTGAGCACCACGAAATCGGGCTCGCCGTAGGTCTCCAGTTCAGCGTCGGTCGGACGGATGAACATGTTCTTCACGAAGTGAGCCTGCCAGGCAACCTCCATGATGAAGCGGATCTTCAGGCGCGAGTTCTCGTTGGCACCGCAGAAGGTGTCGACAACGAACAGGCGCTTACCCGACAACTCCTCGACAGCGATCTTCTTCAGCTCTTTCCAAGCCTTCTTCGTAACGGGCTTGTTGTCGTTCTTATACTCGTCGGAAGTCCACCAGATCGTATCCTTGGTAGTCTCGTCCATTACGAAGAATTTGTCCTTGGGCGAACGGCCGGTGTAAACGCCGGTCATCACGTTCACGGCGCCGGTCTCGGTCAGCTGACCCTTCTCAAAACCGCGCAGGCCCTTCTTCGTCTCCTCACGGAACAGTTCGTCGTACGACGGATTGTACACGATCTCGGTAACGCCCGTGATCCCGTACTTTTTCAAATCCATTTTGTCCATAATTGTAATTTATTTGTTAAAACTCCTCTTTTCAATCGAATGTTTCGGACCGCAAGTCCGGACCTCAACGGCACAAAGGTAGAAAAACTTTCAGAATTGTGAAAAAATTAACAGCGTAAATTACAAAAAAAATTTATTATTTTTCCTGATGGGGCTATACGCTTCATTTATACCCTCGTACCACGCCGCCCGAAAGCCGTCCGCAACCCGGAACGAGGATCATACGGCAAAGATTTTGCCGGAATTTTCCGACGCCTTCCGGGGCGTCCGGTTTTTCTTCCGGCGATTTTTTATTATCTTTGGAAGAAGCGGGTTTTCCGCCCCGGGAGACGCAACCGCGCCACCCGGAAAAGAGCCCCCGACCGAAAACCCGAATCCCCACAAACTACCGGCCCGCCATGAAAACACGAACGAAAATGACATTACTGCTCTGCTCGCTGCTGCCCCTGTGCGCTTCGGGCGCACAAGGCGGGAACATCTCGCTGAAGATCACGAAACAATACCTGAACTTCCCGGTTTCGCACCAGCAGGAGCGCAGCAGGATGACCTTCGAAACGGAAGGCGCGCCCGACCTTTCGGTCGTGATCCGGCTGGCCCCGGAAGAGGCGGACTACTGGGTATTCAGGGACATGTCGGCCTTCGAAGGGAAGACCGTGCGGATCGCTTACGAGGGCGACCCGCGGGGACTTGCGAAAATCTACCAGTCGGACCGGATCGCCGGCCAGGACAGCCTCTACCACGAAAAGAACCGCCCGCAGTTCCACTTTACGCCCCGCCGGGGCTGGATCAACGACCCGAACGGGCTGGTCTTCCACAACGGCGAATATCACCTGTTCTACCAGCACAACCCCTACGAGCGCGATTGGCAGAACATGCACTGGGGACACGCTGTCAGCGAAGACCTCGTACATTGGAAAGAACTGCCCGACGCGCTCTGTCCCGACAGCCTGGGAACGATGTATTCGGGGTCGGCGGTCATCGACTACGCCAACACCGCCGGATTCAACCGGGACGGCAAGCCCGCCCTGGTCGCGATCTACACGGCGGCAGGCCCCGAGCGGCAGGTGCAGTGCCTCGCTTACAGCCTCGACGACGGACGCACGTTCACCAAATACGCCGGCAATCCGGTGATCGACTCCCGGGACAAATGGAACAGCAAGGACACGCGCGATCCCAAAGTGTTCTGGTACGCCCCGGCCGGACATTGGGTGCTGGTGCTCAACGAACGCGACGGGCACTCGATCTACACCTCGGCCGACCTGAAAAAGTGGACGTACGAAAGCCATGTCACCGGATTCTGGGAGTGCCCCGAGCTGTTCGAACTTCCGGTCGACGGCAATCCGGAAAATAAGAAATGGGTGATGTACGGCGCTTCGGGAACCTACATGCTCGGCTCGTTCGACGGCCGGGTATTCCGGCCCGAATCCGGCAAATACTGCTACACGACGGGCAGCATCTACGCAGCCCAGACCTATACCAACATCCCGGCAGCGGACGGACGGCGCATCCAGATCGGCTGGGGCCGCATTTCACACCCGGGCATGCCCTTCAACGGAATGATGACGCTGCCGACGGAGCTGACGCTGCGCACGACCAAAGACGGGGTCCGCCTGGCGAGCACCCCGATCGCCGAACTCGACCGGCTGTTCCGTCCGCTCGCCGAATGGCGCGGCCTGACCCCGGACGAAGCCAACCGGAAGCTGGAGGAGTTCGGAAAGGCCGACCGGCTCCGGATTCGCACGACGATCGAATTATCTCATGCAACGGACGCCGGGCTCAGCCTCGACGGCCAGCCCATCGTCGCCTACGACCTGAACCACAACACCCTCAACGGCCGTTTCTACTCCCCGCAGGACCCGACCAGCATGCGCCTGACGGCCGATATTTACCTCGACCGCACCTCGGCCGAGGTCTTTATCGACGGCGGGCTGTACTCCTATTCGATGGAGCGGCGGCCCCAAACCGGTAACAACGGAGGATTCCGCTTCCGGGGCAACCGGATCAAGGTTTGCAGCCTGGAGGTGTTCGCCGTCGGGTCGATCTGGTGACCGAAGGGAACCGAGCCGACATTACGGACACAAATTTCGAAAAATCCGGGCCGCAAGCGTGCCGGCTTCTCCGTTTTTTTTCATATCTTTGATAGAAATGGCCGGACTTTATTTCCACATACCCTTCTGCAAGCGCGTATGCGCCTACTGCGACTTCTACAAGAGCGTCGACCTGCGCCGCATGGACGAACTCGTGGAGGCCATGCACCGCGAACTGGATGCACGGCGCGAATACACGGGCGGAGAGGCGGTCCGCACCCGCTACTTCGGCGGCGGCACGCCCTCGCTGTGCCGGGCGGAAACCATTGCGGGACTGCTCGATCATGCGGCAATGCTGTTCGATTGCTCCGCGGCGGAGGAGACCACGCTCGAAGCCAACCCCGACGACCTTACGCCCGCCTACCTCGCGGCGCTGCGCCGGGCGGGCATCGACCGCCTGTCGATCGGCGTCCAGTCGTTCGACGACGCCTGCCTGAAACTGATGAACCGCCGCCACACCGCAGCGCAGGCCGTCGAGGCCGTGCGCAATGCACAGCAGGAAGGTTTCGAAAATATCACCGTCGACCTGATTTTCGGCGTCCCGGGTTTCGGAGGCGACGCGCTGCGCCGCTCGCTCGACCGGACGCTCGGGCTGGGCGTACAGCATATTTCGGCATACCATTTGACCATCGAACCCGGTACGGCTTTCGGACGGCGGGCCGCCCGCGGAGAGTTCGCCCCGGTGGACGAGACAGTCAGCGAAGCGGAATACGCCTTCGTGCACGAAACGCTGACCGGGGCGGGATTCGAACACTACGAGGTTTCGAATTACGCCCTCCCGGGCTTCCGTGCCCGCCATAACGCCGCCTACTGGCACGGCCTAAAGTACCTCGGCATCGGGCCGGCAGCCCACTCGTTCGACGGCCGCGAACGCCACTGGAACACCGAATCGGTGGCGGAATATATCGCCGGAGCCCCCGCCGAAGCGGAAATACTCACCGACAGCGACCGTTTCAACGAGTATGTGATGACACGGCTGCGCACGGCGGAAGGCATCGACCCCGGAGAGGCGGAAAAACTGTTCGGGGCGGAACGTGCGGCACGAATGATGCGCGATGCGAAACCGTGGCTGGAAGCCGGCACACTTGTCGCCGCCAACGGACGGATAGCCGTTCCTCCGGAGCGGATGCTGGTCTCCGATGCGGTGATCGAAGCGTTTTTCGAAACGCAATAAAGCCCGCAACCAAGTGAAACTGAAATGTTAAGTTATTCTTAAATTTTTTTATAAATACTAAAACCCGATTGGTTAATATAAATATAAGTGTTACCTTTGTGGCCGAAAACCGTTTCTGTTCGTCACGAAAATTATAAATTAGCAAAAGTATATGAGCAACGCCAAACACTCCCCTGACCTGCTGTTCGAGGTAAGTTGGGAAGTATGTAACAAGGTCGGCGGCATACACACTGTCATCTCGACCAAAGCACAAACCGTAACCCGCAAATTCGCAGACCGCTATGTACTGCTGGGCCCCGACCTCTCGCACGAGGGCGTCAACCCGGAGTTCGAAGAGGACCCCAATCTGCTCAAGGCGTGGCGCCAAAGCCTTTACAACGAAGGCATCCGCGTGCGCGTAGGCCACTGGAAGATCAAGGGCGAGCCGACGGTGGTGCTGGTCGACTTCTCGTCGCTGATCCCCCGCAAGGACGAAATACTCAAAAACCTCTGGGAATCGTACCACGTAGACTCGATCTCGGGCCAGTGGGACTACGTCGAGCCGGTGCTCTTCGGCTGGGCCGCAGGCGTCGTGATCGCCTCCTATGTCGAGACTTTCGGGTCGCCGGCAGAGAAGGCCGCCGCGCATTTCCACGAGTGGATGACTGCTGCCGGCGGACTCTACCTGCGCAACCGCGCCCCCTACATCGCCACGGTGTTCACCACCCACGCCACGGTCATAGGCCGCTGCATCGCCGGCAACCGCCTGCCGCTCTATAACGACCTCACGAAATTCAACGCCGACGAACTGGCCCGCCAGTTCAACGTCACGGCCAAGCACTCGATCGAGAAGATGGCCGCCACGTATCACGACGCCTTCCTGACGGTGAGCGACATCACGGCCAACGAATGCAAATACCTGCTGGGCCGCGAGCCGGACGGCGTGACGCCCAACGGATTCGAAAACGACTTCGTCTGGACCGGCGACGAATACTACGCCAAGCGTGACGAAGCCCGCAAAGCGATGATCACGGTGGCCGAAGCCTGCCTGGGCGAGAAATTCGCGGGCGACCCGCTGATCGTCGGGACCAGCGGCCGCTACGAGTTCCGCAACAAGGGCATCGACGTTTTCATCGAATCGCTGAAAAAACTCGCCGCCTCGGACAAACTCCGCCGCGAGGTGCTGGCCTACATCACCGTACCGGCAGGCAACCGCGGCCCGCGCGTCGACCTGCAGGCGCACCTTTCGGACCCCTCGAACCCCATCGACGCAAACCAGTACAAATATTCGACCCACTACCTCGAAAACCCGGTCTGGGACCCGATCGTGAATGCGCTGAAGAACAGCAACCTCACCGCCCCCGGATCGAAAGTAAAGGTGATCTTCGTCCCCACGTACCTCAACCGGGCCGACGGCATCTTCGACAAGGATTACTACGAACTGCTCGTGGGCATGGACATTACGGTTTTCCCTTCGTATTACGAACCGTGGGGGTATACCCCGCTGGAATCGGTGGCGTTCTCGATCCCGACCGTTACCACGACGCTGGCCGGGTTCGGCATCTGGGTCGACAAGCAGCGCGAACATGCAGGCGTGGAGGTCATCCGCCGCGACGACTACAACGACAAGGAGGTCGAGGAGAAGATCGCCGAAGCGCTGCTGCGCTTCAGCCTGCTGGACGAAAAGCACGTCAACGAACAGTGCACCTCGGCGTATGAAATCTCGCTGACGGCGCTCTGGGAGCACCTTTTCGCCGCTTACGAACAAGCCTATTCCGAGGCGGTCGAGAGTTCGGTCGTCCGCACCAACCGCGCCGTGCTCGACGGCGGCGCCAAAACCGAGCAGATCAACTTCGTGCGCCAGCAGCTTTTCGTCGAGAAACCCAACTGGAGCCGCATGATGGTGGACAAGACGCTGCCCAAGCGGCTGCATGCCCTCGAAGAGCTGTCGCGCAACCTCTGGTGGTGCTGGAATCCCGGCGCCCGCGACCTGTTCGAAGGGATCGATCCCGTGCTGTGGGCCGAATCGGGGCGCAACCCGATCGCCTTCCTCGACAACATGAGCGTCGAGCGGATGAAAGAACTCGAAAAGGACACGAATTTCCTCGCACAGCTCGACGCCGTACACACGCAGTTCCGCGACTACATGAACGAGAAGCCCGACCCGAAGGCGACGACTATTTCGTATTTCTCGATGGAGTACGGCCTGCACTCATCGCTGAAAATCTACTCGGGAGGCCTGGGCATCCTGGCCGGCGACTACCTGAAGGAGGCTTCGGACAAGAACGTCCCGATGGCCGCCGTGGGCCTTCTGTACCGCTACGGCTATTTCACCCAGCGGCTCTCGGCGCAGGGAGCGCAGGAGGCCACCTACGAAGCGCAGAACTTCTATAAGCTGCCGATCTCGCCCGTACGCGACGAAGCCGGCAACTGGGTGACCATCACCATCGCCTACCCGGGCCGTACGCTCTCGGCGCACGTCTGGAAATGCCAGGTAGGCCGCACGGACCTCTACCTGCTCGACGCCGACATCGAGGACAACCTCGAGGAGGACCGCCAAATCACCCACTACCTCTACGGCGGCGACTGGGAAAACCGCCTCAAGCAGGAGATCCTGCTGGGCATCGGCGGCATCCGCGCACTGCGCAAACTGGGCATCAAACACGACGTGTTCCACTGCAACGAGGGCCACGCCGCATTCATCGGCGTCGAGCGCATCCGCGACCTGGTGAACCACCGCAAGCTCTCGTTCTCCGAAGCGCTGGAGGTGGTACGCAGTTCGTCGCTCTTTACAACGCACACTCCCGTGCCCGCAGGCCACGACGCATTCCCCGAGTCGATGATCCGCCAGTACATGTCGCACTATCCCGACGTGCTGGGCATCACCTGGGAGCAGTATATCAACCTCGGCAAGACCAACCCCAACGACCCCAACGAGAAATTCTCGATGTCGGTGCTGGCCTGCAACCTCTCGCAGGAGGTCAACGGCGTATCGTGGCTCCACGGCGAGGTTTCGAAGGAGATCCTGGGCAACATGTGGCCGGGGTACTTCAAGAACGAACTGCACATCGGCTACGTTACCAACGGCGTGCACTTCCCGACCTGGATCGCCTCGTCGCTGCGCCACCTCTACGCCCGCTATTTCGCCGACGGATTCGAAGGCCACGTCTACGACATTCCCGCCTGGCAGAAGGTGCACAACATTCCCGACGTGGAACTGTGGGAAGAGCGCATGAAGCTCAAAAACAAACTCATCAAGCACATACGCCGGCGTTACAGCGACCCCAAACAGGTACGCCTCGACTCGCCGCGCCAGATGCTGCAGGTCATCGAAGGCCTCAAGCCCGACGTGCTGACCATCGGCTTCGCGCGCCGCTTCGCCACCTACAAGCGCGCCTACCTGCTCTTCACGAACCTCGACCGCCTGGCGTCGATCGTCAACAACAAGGAGCGCCCCGTGCAGTTCATTTTCGCCGGCAAGGCACACCCCAACGACAAGCCGGGACAGGACCTGATCAAGCGCATCGTCGAAGTGGCCGCCATGCCGCAGTTCGTGGGTAAAATCCTCTTCCTGCAAAACTACGACATGGAGCTCGCCCGCCGCATGGTGCAGGGCGTCGACGTTTGGCTGAACACGCCCACACGCCCCCTCGAAGCTTCGGGAACCTCGGGCGAAAAGTGCGTGATGAACGGCGTATTGCAGTTCTCGGTACTCGACGGCTGGTGGGTCGAAGGCTACAAGGAAGGCGCCGGCTGGATGCTTCCGCTGGAACGCACCTTCTCCGACCAGCATTACCAGGACGAACTCGACGCCGAGATGATCTACAACACCATCGAGGAGCAGATCGCCCCGAAATATTATGCCCGCAATGCGGACAACATCCCCCACGAATGGGTGTCTTCGGTCAAGAAATGCGTGGCGGACATCGCCTCAAACTTCACGACCAACCGCATGCTGATCGACTACGAAGAACGCTTCTACGACAAACTCGCGGCTCGCAAACGCGAATTGTGCGCCGACGCCTACCGTACGGCGCGCGGGATCGCAGCCTGGAAACGGAAGGTTTCGGCCGCCTGGGACCAGGTGCGCATCGTCGACGTGCAGCGTGTGAAAATCGACAAGGAGGCCGTTTGCGTCGGTGAAACGTACCACTTCGCCGTGACGCTCGACATCGCCAACCTCCGGCCCGAGGACATCGGCGTGGAGATGGTCGTCGCCCGCCAGATCGTCGGCGGGGAGTCGGTCAACGTCACCCGCACGATCCAGTTGGAGCGCACGCAGGTCGACGGCAGCCAGGTGACCTACACGCTCAACTACATGCCCGACGAGGCCGGTATGTTCGACGTGGCACTGCGTATCTACCCCTCGAACCCGCTCCTGCCCCACCGCATGGATTTCGCGCTGGTGAAGTGGGCCTAATAAAAAAAGGTTAAAAAGGTATTAATTTCGGGTTATCAAGCAATAATTAGTTGTAACAGTCCGGGAATTTTAATACCTTTAATGGACGAACTGTATTTTAAAGCGATATGTCAGCACTTACTTTCGACAAAAGCGAATTGGGCAATCTGGAGTACTCGCTCCAGCGCGAAATGCTTGCAACGGACCGTATCGGCGGTTACATGAGCACGACCATCGTCTGCTGCAACACCCGCCGTTACCACGGCCTGATGGTGGCCCCGATCGACGACAGCGACCGGACTTATGTCCTGCTGTCGGCGCTCGACGAAACGATTATCCAGCACGACCAGACATTCAACCTGGCGCTGCACCGTTTCCAGGGAACCTACGAGCCGCGCGGCCACAAATATATCACCGATTTCGAGTACACGCCCACCCCCACGATCACCTACCGTGTGGGCGGCGTGATCCTCCGGAAGGAGATGCTGTGGATTCACAAGCGCACGCAACTGATGATCCGCTATACGCTCGTCGACGCGCATTCCGAAACGCGCCTGCGCCTGCGCCCCTTCCTCGCTTTTCGCGACAAACATGCCCTGACCCACGCCAACATGGAGGCCGACGGGCACTCCTACCCGGCGGTCAACGGCGTAAAGTGCCGCCTTTACAGGTCGTTCCCGTGGCTCTACATGCAGACCAGCAAACCTGGTGCGGAGTTCGTGCCGGCCCCCGACTGGTACTACAATTTCGAATACCTCCAGGACATCGCCCGGGGCTACGACGGCTACGAGGACCTGATGACCACGGGATACTTCGAAACCGAACTCAAGAAGGGCGAAAGCATCATCTTCTCGGCATCCCTCGACGAAATGGGTTCGACGAAAACCATCGAAGAGGTTTTCAAAGGCTCCATCGCGCGCCGCACGCACAAGATCGACTTCATCAGTTGCCTCGAGCACTCGGCGCGCCAGTTCCTGATCCGCCGTCCGGGCAACCGCACGGAAGTGGTCTCGGGCTACCCGTGGCACGGGGTTTCGGGCCGCCAGACCTTTGTGGCGCTGCCGGGAATCACCCTGGAGCAGGACCACAAGGAGGACTGCATCGACGCGCTCGACACGATGGTGCGCGACATGCAGGACGGCATGTTCGCCGGGAACACGTCGGCCGCAGTAGCCGCAGACGCTCCCTTATGGTTTTTCTGGACCCTCCAACGGCTCGAAGCGCACATCGGAGCGAAGGAAATCTGGAAACACTACGGAGAAGCCATGAAGCAGGTGCTCGAAGCCTATAAACGGGGCATTGCGGGCCGCGTCGTACTGAACGACAACGGACTCGTATGGGCCGCATCGGACGAAGTTCCCCTCACATGGATGAACTCGGTCGTCGGCGGACGGTCCGTCACCCCGCGCAACGGCTACCAGGTAGAGGTCAACGCCCTGTGGTACAATGCCGTCTGCTATACACTCCGGCTTGCCGGCGAGGCGGACGACAAAAAATTCGTCAAGGCGTGGGAAAAACTTCCCGAACGCACCGCGGCGTCGTTCAACGCGCTGTTCCCCCTGTCCGAAGGCTATCTGGCCGACTACGTGGGCTGCGGCGGCGCATCGACGGATATCCGCCCGAACATGATCATCGCCTGCGCGCTGCCTTACAAGATGCCCGACGAACAGATCCAACTGGAGGTGATCCGCACGGTGCGGCAGCACCTCCTGACACCGAAAGGACTGCGCACGCTCTCGCCCCGCAACCCGCTCTACAAGGGTTCGCAGGAGGGCACGCCTGCCGAACGCGATTTCGCAGGCAAAAACGGCTCGGTATGGCCTTGGCTGCTGTCGTTCTACGTCAGGGCCTGCTTCGATGTCAACGGCGACGCGTTCCTGCAGCAGGCTGAAGAAGCCCTGGCCGGATTCGACGAGGACATCCAGACCTACGGCATCGGTTCGATCGGCGAACTTTTCGACGCCGATCCCCCGTTCGCACCGCGCGGAGCCATTTCACAGGCCTGGAGCGTTGCGGCCCTGCTGGACATTCACGGCATGATCCTGGCGCACAAGCCGGAAGAGAAGACCGAAAAGTCGGAAAAACTTTCGAAAACAGCGCATCCGAAGACTGCAAAGGCCCCAAAAAGCGTTCCTATAAAGATAGGGGCAAAAGAACCCGCCGCAAAAGCGGCGAAAACGCCCCGGAGCGAAGAAAAAACCACAAAAAAGACGGTAAAGAAAACGACAGCGAAGAAAGGGACAGAAAAGAAGAAATAACAACGACAGCCCGGGCGCACAATGTGAAGAGGAATTGTGCCGGATGGCGAATCCCTTTCCAGGGAGGGGATTCGGAGAGAAGTCAGAGTCGGAAGCACGGCCCAAAGCCGCAGACATCCGACCGCCGATAGCGCAAAGGCCGCCGAAAATATAAATTTACAAAAAGGATAAGGTATGAGAGTTTTAATGTTCGGATGGGAGTTTCCGCCCCACATTGCGGGCGGATTGGGAACGGCCTGCTACGGAATGACCCGCGGACTGGCGCGCAACGGTGTCGACGTAACCTTCATTGTCCCGCACGCGTACGGCGACGAGGACCAGCGTTTCACGCACGTAGTGAACGCCAGCGAGGTGGAGGCCATGTACGGCTCGACGGGCAGCGGCGCGGACGATATTCTGGAAAAGATGTCCTTCATCCACATCGACTCGAACATGGTCCCCTATATCTCTCCCGAGGAGTACGAAACCTACCACGAGCAATACGTCAAATCGGGGCGTAAAACCTGGTCAACGACCGACGCCTGGAAACAGCGTTACACCTTCTCGGGCAAGTACGGCGCCAACCTCATGGAGGAGGTGGCCCGTTATGCGGTGGTCGCCGCGCAGGTAGCCAAGGACCTCGAAGGACAATTCGACGTGATCCATGCCCACGACTGGCTTACTTATTATGCCGGGATCGCCGCAAAACGCGTTTCCGGGAAACCGCTGGTGGTGCACATGCACGCCACGGAATACGACCGCAGCGGCGAGAACGTCAACTCGCAGGTTTACGCCATCGAGCGGGCCGGCATGCACGCCGCCGACCGCGTGATCGCCGTTTCGAACCTCACGCGCAATATCGTCATCAACCGCTACGGCGTTCCGGCCGAACGGGTCGTCACGGTGCACAACGCCGTGCGGTTCGCCCAGAACTGCGGCAAGACGCCCGAGCGGGGCGTCGACGACAAGATCGTTACGTTCCTGGGCCGTATCACCTACCAGAAAGGCCCCGACTACTTCGTCGAAGCGGCCGCCAAGGTCCTCAAGCGGGTTCCCAACGTACGCTTCGTGATGGCCGGTTCGGGCGATATGATGAACCACGTCATCCGCCGCGTGGCAAGGCTGGGCATCGCCGACCGTTTCCACTTCACGGGATTCCTCCGCGGCGAGGACGTACACAAGATGTTCCAACTGTCGGATGTCTACGTGATGCCCTCGGTCTCGGAACCCTTCGGCATCTCGCCGCTGGAAGCGATGCGTTCGAACGTGCCGGTGATCATCTCCAAGCAGAGCGGCGTGGCCGAGGTGCTGGATTACGCCGTGAAGGTCGACTACTGGGACGTAGACGCCCTGGCCGACGCTATTTACGGGCTGATCAAATACCCGGCCCTGTCGGACATGTTCGCCTCGAAAGGCCTCGAGGAGGTGACCAACCTCAAGTGGAACGACGCCGCGGCGAAGATCAAATCGGTTTACGAAGCCGTGATCGAAGAGAATAAAAAACAATTAAAATAGCAACCCGCATGAAAACCGTCTGTCTTTATTTTCAGGTGCACCAGCCCTGGCGTCTGAAGAAATACCGCTTCTTCAACATGGGCAAGGACCACAACTACCTGGATGACCTCATGAACCGTTCGATCATGCAGAAGGTCGCCCGCCAGTGCTACCTGCCGATGAACGCCCTGCTGCTCAAACTCATCAAGGAGAACAAAGGCAAGTTCCGCTGCTCGTTCTCGATCACGGGCATCGCCATCGAACAGTTCCGCGCCTTCGCCCCCGAGGTCCTCGATTCGTTCAAGGAGCTGGCTGCGACGGGTTGCGTGGAGTTCCTCGCCGAAACCTACTCCCATTCGCTGGCCTCGCTGGCTTCGAAGGAGGATTTTACGGAGCAAGTCAAGTTGCACACGAACCTTATCAAAAAGGAATTCGGGCTGAAACCCACGGCATTCCGCAACACGGAGCTGATCTATTCGGACGAGATCGGCGAGATGGTGGCCGGCATGGGCTTCCGCACGATGCTGGCCGAAGGCGCCAAGCACGTACTGGGCTGGAAATCGCCCAACTACGTCTATGCCAACGCCATCGACCAGAAACTGCGCCTGTTGCTGCGCAACTACAAGCTCTCGGACGACATCGCCTTCCGCTTCTCCAACAAGAACTGGGACGAATGGCCCCTGACGGCGGAGAAATACGTGCAGTGGCTCGCCTCGGACGAGACGCCGGGCGAAGTCATCAACCTGTTTATGGACTACGAGACCTTCGGCGAGCATCAGACCGCCGACACGGGCATCTTCGAATTCATGCGCGCGCTGCCCAAAGCGATCCTCGCCAAGAAGAACGGCCTGGAGTTCGCCACGGTGACCGAAGCCGCGAAGAAATACCAACCCGTCGCCGTGCTCCACTGCCCGCACGTGATGTCGTGGGCCGACGAGGAGCGCGACGTGACGGCATGGCTGGGCAACGAACTGCAGAACGAGGCGTTCTCGAAACTCTACGCCCAGAAAGAGAAGGTCTCGGCGCTGAAAAACCCCGATTTCGACTACGTATGGAGTTTCATGCAGACCTCCGACCATTTCTACTACATGGCTACCAAATGGCTGTCGGACGGCGACGTACACTCCTATTTCAATCCCTACGACTCGGCTTACGACGCCTTCATCAACTACATGAACGTCCTTTCGGATTTCATCATCGAACTGGACAAGGCCGTGGCGGAAAAGGCGGCTAAAAAGCGGGCCTGAGCGCCTTGGGAACGATCAGAAACGGGTTTCTTCGGAAGCCCGTTTTTTTTATTCGCAAAACGGAGCAAAGGATGTACAGCGTATGTTTTATTTGCTTACATTTGGCGCATTGAAAATACACATGCATGAATAGCGTCTTCATCCTGCTGAACAGCCTCAACGACTGGAAACCCTACTGCGAAACCGACTCGCTGATGACCGCCACCGACTACCTCGAACACCGTTACGGAGAGCGGACTCCCAAACTGGTCATCAACCTGAGCGACGAATACGGCTACAACTCCGAGGGTTACTATTGCTCGCTGCTGGCCCAGGCCCGCGGACACCGCGTACTGCCGGGGGTCGAAACCCTCAACAAACTCGAATCGGGCGCAGGAATACGCATGAACCGCAACCTCCAGCAGCTCTGCCATCAATGGATCGAGCGCAACCGCATCACCGACGAAATCTGGCAGTTGAACATCTACTTCGGGACCTGCCGCGAGAAGGGGCTGGAGAAGATCGCCCGCTTCATCTTCGACCACTATCCCTGCCCGATCCTGCGCGTGACGATGAACAACCATGCGCGCAACCAGATCGAATCGGTGCAGGCCCTTTCGCTGCACCGGCTTTCGGAGAGCGAGCAGGACGACTTCGCAAATGCGCTCGACTGCTTCAACAAGAAGGTGTGGCGCTCGCCACGCTCGGCAAAGCCCGCACGTTACAACCTCGCCATCCTCTACGATCCCGACGAGAAATTCCCGCCCAGCGACAAGGACGCCCTCAACAAGTTCCTCGAAGTGGCCCGGAAGATGAACATCCACGCCGAACTGATCACCGAAGAGGAAGCCACGCGGCTGATGGAGTTCGACGCGCTGTTCATCCGCACCACCACGTCGCTCAACCACTACACCTACCGCCTCGCACAGCGGGCCGCGATGAACGACATCGCTGTGATCGACGATCCCGAGTCGATCATCCGCTGCACGAACAAGGTCTACCTGAGCGAGCTTTTCGAAAAGGCCCGCATCCCGGCCCCGGCCTCGCAACTGCTGTTCCGCAGCAACGAATACACCTACGAAGAGATCAGCGAACGGCTCGGCTCGCCCTTTATCCTCAAGATTCCCGACGGATCGTTCTCGGTAGGGATGCACAAGGTCTCGAACGCCGGAGAACTGCGCGCGGCGCTCGACGAAATGTTCGCCCACTCGGCCGTGCTGCTGGCCCAGGAGTTCATTCCCACGGAATTCGACTGGCGGATCGGCCTCCTGGACGGCGAGCCGCTCTTCGCCTGCAAGTATTTCATGGCCAAAGGCCACTGGCAGATTTACAACCACGCCCACGACGACACGGGACGCAACCTGTGCGGCGCCTGGGAGACCGTGCCCATCTACAAAGCCCCGCAGAAGGTGCTCGACACGGCCGTCAAAGCCGCGGCGCTGATCGGCAAGGGACTCTACGGCGTAGACCTGAAACTCATCAACGGCAAGGCCGTGGTGATCGAGATCAACGACAATCCGTCGATCGATCACGAAGTGGAGGACGCCGTACTGGGCGACGAGCTCTATTACCGCATCCTCAACCACTTCATCCACTGCCTCAACCGCCTGCACGCACAATGACGCCCACAGTCGAAATACGCCCGGCGGCCGCCGGGGACCTCGATGCCGTGGAGGCCGTCGAACGGCGCTGCTTTCCCGCAGAGGAGGCCTTCTCGCGGCGGCAACTGCGCTACCTGCTCACGCAGGCGCAGGGGGCGAATTACGTGGCCTGCCTCAACGGCGCGGTCGTCGGTTACATTTCGCTGTTGGCGCGGCGCACGGCGGGCAACCTGCGCATCTACTCCGTGGCGGTAGACCCTGCGGCTCGCGGCTGCGGAGCCGGGCAGGCACTGATAGACGCGGCGATTGCGCTGGCCCGGCAGCTCGGGCTGCGTGAAGTGACGCTCGAAGTGCGCACCGACAACGACGCGGCCATACGGCTCTACACCCGCAGCGGATTCCGGCCCGGGAAACTGTTGCGCGATTATTACCACGACGGCGCCGACGCCCGGCGCATGGCGCTCAGCCTTTCGCCCGGCCGCTGAGAATCGCCTCCTTGTTCGTCTCGGCCCACTCCACCAACCCGAAGATGTGGGGCAACAGGCTCCGGCCCCGCTCCGTCAGCCTATACTCCACGCGCGGCGGAACCTCGGCATAGACCTCGCGGCTGACCATTCCGTCGGTTTCGAGCATCCGCAGCGTGACGGTCAGCATCCGGTGCGAAATGTCGCCCAGCGTGCGGTGAATCTCGCTGAAACGCATCACCCCGTTGGCATTGAGCGTCAGCAATACCAGCATCGACCACTTGTCCCCCAGGCGGCTCAGTATGTCCCGGATCGGACAACATCCCGTAGGCGTAAAATTTTCCAAACTTTTTTCCGTTTCCATTCCTTTGATTTCCAACAACGGTTACTTTTTCGTAACCTACTCATTTTTACGTGCGTACTTGTTTGAACGCACGGTTTATCGTATATTTGTTCACAAACGTAATAAACTTACTTAAAATAACTGTCGTTTCATTCAAAAAATTGTGACTATGGCAAAGCGAGCAGCCGTCGTGGCCGTGAATCCCGTGAACGGGATGGGCCTGTTCCAGTATCTGGAAACATTTTTCGAAAACAAAATTCCCTACACCCTCTTCGCAGTGGCCGACAGCCGCGAAATCCGCACCAATTCGGGCGTCGGCCTGACCGCCGACGATGTCATCGCCAACCTCAAAGGCCATGAAGACGAGTACGACGCCCTCGTATTCGCCTGCGGCGACGCCGTGCCGGTCTTCGCACAGCATGCCGGCGAACCCTGGAACAAGGACCTGATGGAGGTGCTGAAAACCTTCGGCGAAAAGGGAAAGCTGATGATCGGCCACTGTGCCGCAGGAATGATGTTCGGATTCGCGGGCGTCGCCGCAGGGCGGCGGGTCGCCGTGCATCCGCTGGCCAAAGCCGCCGTGACGGGTCCCGTCGCAACGGACGCCGCCTATGAAACCGACGGCAACTTCTTCACCGCGCAGGAGGAACACGCCATTCCGGAGATGCTCCCGAAAGTGGTCGAAGCGTTGAAATAACCGCCTGAAAAAGCCCCTCTTCCGGAGGGGCTTTTCGTTATCGCCGGACGGCGTAGTCGTAGACGAGCCGCGAGATGCGGGCGATGACGGCGGCGTTGGTCCGGTCGTCCTCGCGGGAATCCATGACGAAGACCGCTATCGAATAGCTGCGCCCGTCGGGCAGGCGGACAATGCCGATATCGTTGTCGGCGACCATCACGCCCTGCGCATCGCGGAAAGCGCTGCCCGTTTTATGAGCTACGGCGACATCCGCAGGCAGCAGTCCCCGGAGTTTATCGGGACCGGTCGTCGTGCCGAACATCGTCTCCAGCAGAAAGTCCCCGTATTCGGCGGAGAGCAGTTCGCCGCGGCGGAAGCGCTCGAGCAGCCGCACGGCGGCCAGCGGCGTGGTCCAGTTGAGATACTGGTTATCCGGACGGCGGTGCATCATCTCCTCGTCGGCAACGATCGCCGTACGGCCGACGCCCAGCCGGGCGACATAGCGGTTTACGGTCTCAGGTCCGCCCAGGAACCGGAAAAGCAGGTCGCAGACGTTGTTGTCGCTCTGTGCAACGCTGTAATCCAGCAGTTCCGCCGCCGTGAGTTCATAACCGCCTTCGGGGCGGGCATCACGCAGCGGCGACCAAGTATCGGAAAGCAGGTCGGAGCGCAGGACCGGGATGCGCGTCGTCAACGGAAGGCCGGCGCGGTCGAGGCTGTCGAGCAGGGCCAGCGCCTGGTGGAATTTATAGACGCTCATCGTGGGATAACGGTGCGCATTGTTCATCACGAGCGTGTCGCCTTCGCCGAACACCACGGCGACGCCCACCGTCGCGCGGACGCTGTCAGCCACAACGCGGATGTCGCGTTCGAGCGCTCCCGTACGGGACGAAAGGGGCATAGCCGCCAGGAGACAGCAGCAGAGGAGCAAAAACCGTCTCATCGCCGTCAGCCTTTGCGCTTGTAACGCGAGGGGGAAGTTCCGGTGTGCTGCTTGAAATACTTGCCGAAGAAAGACTGCGTCGAAAAATTGAGGTGGTAGGCGATCTCCTGAATGCTCATGCCCGAATATTTCAGCAGGGCTTTAGCTTCGAGGATCACCGATTCGTCGATCCACCGCGCAGCGGTCTTGCCGCTCACCTCCTTGACGACGGACGAAAGGTATTTGGGCGTGATATTGAGCTGCTTGGCATAGAAGCTCACGTTGCGTTCCTTTTTGTTGTACTGTTGCAGCAGCGACATGAACTCGTCGAAAAGCACCTCGCAGCGGCCCTGCTTCATTTCGCCGGGCTGCTCGCGCTGGTTGATCTCGGTGATGATGTAGAACGCCGTCGTAAAGAGCGTGCGGATGATCTCGTGGCGGTAACGCTCCTTGTCGCTGCGCAGCATGGTTTTGATCAACTGGAACAGTTGCCGGATTTCGTCCACGTCCTGCGGCGTCACCTCCAGCACCGGGGCTTTGCCGAAGCGCATGTAGACCGGCAGCGAGGTCGAAAGGTCGATCTGTATCTCATTGACGAACGACTTGGAGAAGGCGAGGAAATAGGCCGCCGCGTTGGACGAACACTTCACCGTGCGGATGATCGAATCGGGATTGAAAAAGACGAGGGTGTTGGGTTTGACGTTGTAATTCTCCATGTCGATCGACACGGTAGCCTCGCCCGTCATCATGACAATGGCCGAAAAGCCGTCGATCGTCGCCGGATAATCGGCCGTAGTGTTGTTCTGCGCCGAAAGCGCCGCGATTACCAGATCGTCCGAGAGGTAAAAGACATCGCTCATCTCCTTCTTGATGCGGGAGATGGAGACTTTGCGCAGGCTTTCGCGTCCTTCGCCACGCGTCGCTTTGCCGTTATCCGCCATATCGTCGTAGTTTTTCCGACAAAAGTAACAATTACCGCTTAAAATCGCAAGCGCGGGAGATAAAAAACTTATCCCTGCTGCCGGGCGCACATCACGCGCAGGCCGCCGGCGAGACACTCGATATGCAACGGGAATTCGGCGCCCTTCTGTCCGTCGACATCCGTCGGCTCGTTGACCGACGAGCGGATGTCGATCGTCCGCACCTGCAGGTGGCGCACGATTTTCGGACTGCCGCCCGCCAGGTAACGGCACATGGCCAGCGTCGAGCGGAAGAAGTTTTTCTTCTCCAACAGCAGGCAGTCGAACAGTCCGTCGCGTATCGACGAACGCCGCGCCAGGTGGAACCCGCCTGCGGTCTCGCCGTTGAAAATCAACACCATCAGCGACCGCAGATCGAACCGTTCGCCGTCGGCGACAATCTCCAGCGGCACGGCGTGCATCGAACGGAACTCCTTGATTCCTTCGATGATATAGGCCAATTTACCGATCCGGTGTTTGCGTTTGTCGGGCGTATGCTGGGACGTGGTGGTGAAGATGCCGAACGAAAAGATATTGACGAAATAGAGCCCGTTCACCCGGCCTACGTCGACCCGGTCCACGGCCCCCGAGGCGATCTGCCGCGCCGCTTCGAGCGGTTCGCACGACATGCCGATCGCGCGGGCGAAATCGTTGGCCGTACCGGCGGGAATCACCCCGAGCGGAATGTCCAGCCCCTTGCGTTTCATGGCGTTGACCACGTAGTTGACCGTGCCGTCGCCGCCTGCGACGACCATCAGCCCGATCGTCTCGTTTCCGTCGAACGGATTGACCGTGAAATCGATCGGCTGCGGCGTGATTTCGTATCCGTAAGCCTGGAAAATCGTACTGATGCACCCGACATTGCGGGCGATCTTTCCTTTGCCCGACCCGGGATTGTAGAGAAATACCGCTGTTTTCATGATCTCATTATTTCATAACCAGCACTTCCATCGCCGGCGAAACATACTCTTCGTATTCGTCCTCCCCGGCCCCGGCCAGGATAAAGTAAGCCTTCACGCCCGGCATCCGGCCGACAGCCGCCAGCGCATCGTCGGCGCCCATCGCCAGGAACATCGTCCCCATGGCGTCGGCCTCGGCGCAGGTCGGGGCAACGACGGTCACCGACAGCAGGCGCGAAAGGGCGCTGCGGCCCGTACGCGGGTCGATGGTATGAGCGACCTTGTTGCCCTCCTTGTCGAGGTAGAAACGACGATAGTTACCCGAGGTGGCCATTCCTCCGCCGGTCATCTGAATCCGTTTCTGAAGGTATTCGCCGTTCGACATATTGCCGTCGAAGGGCGTTTCGACGCCGATACGCCACGCCTGCCCCTGACGGTTGACGCCCCGGCAGCGGACCTCGCCGCCGATATCGACGATATAGTTTTCGGCGCCGTATTTCTCGACCAGCGCCGCCAGCAAGTCGACCGTATAACCTTTGGCCACGGAGTTGAAATCGAGCTGCACGCGCGGGTCGTCCTTGACCAGCCGTCCGCCCGCGACGCGCACTTTTTCACGCCCCACGAACTCGAGGATCGAATCGATGTTCGGATGTTCGGTGCGTTCCTTCCCGGCGAAGCCCCACGCCTCGACCAGCGGTTTGACGGTCACGTCGTAGCGTCCGTCGCTCAGGGCCCCAATGCTGTCGGCCAGGTGCAGGTTAAAGGCGATATGCCGGTCGACGGTGTCGGTTTCGTTGCGGTTCAGGCGGCTCAGCAGCGACATCGGATCGTAGATCGACATCGACGCCTTGGCCTCGCGGTCCAGCTCCATGACGGCCGCATAAAGCTCCTGCGACGAGACGCCCTTGACATCGGCCACCACATGCAGCGTCGTGCCGAGCATCACCCCGTCGACAACGGTGAAATCCGGCCGGCCCGCGCAGCCGCACAGCACCGCTGCGACAAACGCGGCAAAAGCCCAGCGCATACCCGTTTTCTCCATAATTTTCACTTGTTTAGCGGCAAAAATACGATTTTCCCTGTTAACTTGTCGTTTTTCGGCCTCCAAAGGTAAATAATTTTCATTTTTCAATGTATAATTCTCAATTATTTCATACCTTTGCCGAACGCTCTGGCGTTATCCACGGTAAGGGGGATGCGTCGTAGAGTGGAACGTAAATAAATTTTACACAATGGCTTATTTAACAGCTGAGAAAAAGCAGGAGCTTTTCGGCCAGTACGGCAAGTCTAACACCGACACGGGTTCGCCCGAGAGTCAGATCGCGTTGTTTTCCTACCGTATCAGCCACCTTACGGAACACCTCAAAAGCAACAAGCACGACTTCGGAACCCAGCGCGCACTGCTGCGCCTGGTCGGCAAGCGCCGCGCGTTGCTGGAGTACCTGAAGGAGATCGACATCGAGCGCTACCGCGCAATCGTGAAGACGCTCAACCTCCGTAAGTAATCCCGAGGAAGAAATGAAGGCAAGGCCCAAGAGGTGTTGCCTTCATTTTCGTTGCTGAAACAATTTGAAAACACTATAGGTTTAATTTTTTATGGAAGAAAAGAAGCTGTACAACGCAGTCCGCAAGATCATTACGCTGGCCGACGGTCGCCAGATCGAGATCGAAACGGGCAAACTGGCCAAACAGGCCGACGGCTCGGTCGTCGTCAAGATGGGCGACACGATGCTGCTCGGAACCGTCGTGGCCGCAAAGGATGCAAAACCCGACACCGACTTTATGCCTCTCCAGGTCGAATACAAGGAGAAGTACGCCTCCGTAGGCCGCTACCCCGGAGGTTTCATGAAACGCGAAGGCAAGGCCAATGACAGCGAGGTGCTCGTCGCCCGCCTGATCGATCGCGCACTCCGCCCGCTGTTCCCCGCGGATTACCACGCCGAAGTTTACGTAACAGTCAACCTCATTTCGGCGGACAAGGATATTCAGCCCGACGCACTGGCCGGCCTGGCCGCTTCGGCAGCACTCGCCGTATCGGACATTCCGTTCGGCGGCCCCATTTCGGAGGTTCGCGTAGCCCGCATCGACGGGCAGTACGTCATCAACCCCAACTACTCGGATATGGCGAACGTCGACCTGGACATCATGGTCGGCGGTACGATCGACAACATCCTGATGGTCGAGGGCGAGATGAAGGAGGTTTCGGAAGAGGTGATGCTCGGCGCCATCAAATTCGCGCATGAGGAGATCAAGAAGCACTGCGCCGTACAGATCGAACTTTCGAAGGAACTGGGCAAGGACGTAAAACGCACCTACTGCCACGAGGTCAACGACGAAGAACTGCGCCAGACGATCATCAAGGAGCTCTACGACAAGGCTTACGCCATCGCTACGAGCGGCACGATGAAGCACGAGCGCGAAGACAAGTTCAACGCCCTCGAAGCCGAGTTCGCAGCCCGCTACTCGGAAGAGGAACTGGTGGAGAAAGCTCCGCTGATCCACAAATACTTCCACGACGACGTACAGAAGAAGGCCATGCGCAACATGGTCCTCGACCTGGGCCAGCGTCTCGACGGCCGCAAGACCGACGAAATCCGCCCGATCTGGTGCGAGGTGGGCTACCTGCCCGCCGCCCACGGCTCGGCGATCTTCACCCGCGGTGAAACGCAGTCGCTGACGACCGTAACGCTCGGCACGAAGCTCGACGAAAAGGTCAAGGACGAAGTGCTCGTACAGGGAACCGAGAAATTCGTGCTCCATTATAACTTCCCGCCCTTCTCGACGGGCGAAGCCAAGGCCGCCCGCGGTCTGAGCCGCCGCGAGATCGGCCACGGCCACCTGGCATGGCGCGCCCTGAAACCGATGATCCCGATGGGCGAGGACAACCCCTACGCCGTACGTGTCGTATCGGACATCCTCGAATCGAACGGTTCGTCGTCGATGGCTACGGTTTGCGCCGGAACCCTCGCACTGATGGACGCCGGCGTGAAGCTCAAGAAGCCCGTATCGGGTATCGCCATGGGCCTGATCTCGGATTCCGAAACCGGCAAATGGGCCGTGCTGTCGGACATCCTGGGCGATGAGGACCACCTGGGCGACATGGACTTCAAGGTGACGGGAACCAAGGACGGTATCACCGCCACGCAGATGGATATCAAGGTCGACGGCCTCTCGTACGAGGTGCTGGCCGCCGCACTGGAGCAGGCCCGCAAAGGCCGCATGCACATCCTCGGCAAGATCACCGAGTGCATCGCCGAGCCGCGCGAGGACTACAAGCCCTGCGTACCGCGCATCGTACAGATCGTCATTCCGCAGGATATGATCGGTCCGGTTATCGGCCCGGGCGGAAAGGTGATCCAGGACATCCAGAAGACCACCAACACGACCATCACCATCACGGAGGTGGACAACAAGGGTATCGTAGATATCTTCGGCATCGACAAGGAGGCTCTCGACGGAGCGCTGGCCCGCATCAAGGCCATCGTAGCCATTCCCGAAGTAGGCGAGACCTACCACGGCAAGGTCCGTTCGATCGTCGCATTCGGCGCATTCGTCGAGATCATGCCGGGCAAGGACGCCCTGCTCCACATCTCGGAGATCGACTACAAACGTTTCGAGACCATGGAGGAGACGGGTCTGAAAGAGGGTGACGAGATCGACGTGAAGCTGATCGGCGTAGACCCCAAGACCAACAAACTCAAGCTGTCGCGCAAGGCGCTGCTGCCTAAACCCGAAGGGTATGTGGAGCGTGAACGCCGTCCGCGTCCCGAGCGCGGAGACCGTGGCGAACGCCGCGATCGCGGCGAGCGTCGGGAGCGTCCTGAACACAAGGAAGAGTAAAATGGCTGTAAATGTGGATATTTCGGACGAAAAGCTGTTCTTTTTTCCGTCCGGGATATTGCAGAATTAGCAAGAGTTTTCTATATTTGCGCTGTTCGGAGGTCCTGAATGGAAGCGTCAAGCCCCGGAAGCAGGACTGCACGAACGAAAAACGAGAGGCAAACAATTAAAAATAAACACATTAACTTTTACCTATTATGAAAAACTTAATGAAATTGAGCGTTGTGCTCGTGGCTGCCGCACTGGCATTCTCGAGCTGTAACTGCTTCAAGAAGATGGCGAAGAACCGGGACGACATCAAGCTGACGGTCACCCCCGAAATTCTGACGCTGAACAACGGCATCGTTGCCGCCGACATCAATGTTACCTTCCCCGTGGAGTATTTCAACAAGAAGGCCATCATCAAAGTTACCCCCGTCATCGTATTCGAAGGCGGCGAAGTAGCCGGCGCCACCAAATATTACCAGGGTTCGAAGGTGGACGAGAACTATGCAGTCGTAGACATGAGCAACGGCGGCAATTTTACGCAGCACGTTGAGTTCCCGTACGATCCCCGCATGGACCAGTGCGCCCTGCAGCTCCGCGCCGAGATCAAGTGCCCGAAAGGCAAGGCCAAGGAATTCGTGCTCGTGAACCTGAACACCGGAGCCATTCCCACCAAGGAGCAGGCTGCCGTGCTGGCCGGCAACGACGCCGCTGCCAAGGCTGCCATCAACAAGGAATTCGGCCTGACGGTAGCTTACGGTCTGAACACCCTGCAGAAGGACCTCAAGTACGGCGACCTGATGGATCAGATGGCCAACAACTACAAGAAGGTGACGACGGTAGTCGACAAGACCGACCTGCTCTACGCCATCAACTCGTCGGTTGTGACGAAGAAGAACGAGAAGAACGCCAACCTCGGCGCATTCAAGGAGAACGTAGACAAGAACCTCACGAACGACCGCGCTACGCAGAACATCGCCGTGAAGGGTTACGCTTCGCCCGACGGTCCGGTGAAGTTCAACGACAAACTCTCGAAGTCGCGTAGCGAATCGGGTAAGAAAGTCGTTGCTAAACTGCTCAAGGATGCAGGCCTGGATATCGACGCTGCCGCTTACGGCGAAGACTGGGACGGTTTCAAGGAACTGGTCGAGAAGTCGGACATCAAGGACAAGAACCTCATTCTCCAGGTGCTGAGCCTCTACAACTCGCCCGCAGAGCGTGAGACCGAGATCAAGAATATGTCGAGCGTATTCAACGAACTGAAGAAGGACATCCTTCCCGAGCTGCGTCGCTCGCAGATCGTCAACAGCACCGACCTCCAGGGTCTGACCGACGCTGAGATCATGGCCGCTTACCGCAACGGCGGCAACCTGACGGTAGAGCAGTATCTCTATGCCGCACAGGAGCTGGCTAACGGCGCTGAGGAGCAGGTTGCTATCCTGACCGCCGCTTCGAAGAAGTTCAACGACGCCCGTGTATGGAACAACCTCGGCGTTGCCCAGACGCAGGCCGGCGACAAGGCTGCCGCCCTGAAGTCGTTCGAGAAGGCTGCCAAGCTGGATTCGTCGAAGGAGCTCAGCAAGAACCTGCTGCTCGCCAACCTGGCTAACGGCAACACCGCTGAGGCCAAGAAGTACGCTGCCGCTGCCGACGCTCAGGCCAAGGCTGCCATGGCTGCTGCCGAAGGCGATTACAAGGCTGCTGCCAAGAACCTCGAGGGTTACAACGAGGCTATCGCCCTGGTTCAGTCGAACGACCTGGCCGGCGCCAAGAAGGCCATCGCCAAGGACAACTCGGCTGACGCCGACTACCTGCGTGCCGTTATCGCCGCTAAGGAAGGCGACCTGAAGGCTGCAGAGGCTCAGTTGAAGAGCGCTGTTTCGAAGAACCCCGCGCTGGCTCAGAAGGCCGCTAAGGACATCAACCTGAAGGCACTGAAGAAGTAATCAGCTTCTCCCGATAAAAAAGAGTCTGGCCGTTTACGGTTCAGGCTCTTTTTTTGCATCTCATCCGGCGTACCCTGCAACAAATGCGCGGGCGGGAACGTTGTAACTGTAAAAAGCGGCTCCGGCGTATGTTCCGACAACAACGGTTCACGGCGGACACCGGTTAAAATAATTGATCCGGAAGCGATGCGGGATCGAATAATTTTTCTAATTTTGTAAAAAACACGATCGTATGGAATACGCCAACCATCTCAAAGAATACGCCCCGGCCGGGAGTGCAGCTCAAGTCGACGAAGAAGTCGCCCGCATCCGCAAGGTCGCCGAGGCCCGCAACCACAACACCGAAGTTTACAAACTCTGCTATTCGGCCATCGACATCACGACCCTGTCGTGCAACGATTCGGTGACCTCCGTCACGGAGTTCGCCCGCAAGACCGTGGAGTTCTACCAGAAATATCCCCACATTCCCAATGTGGCTTCGATCTGCATCTATCCTTCGTTCGTCGAGACCGTCGGGCTGGCTGTGGACGGCACGCCGATGAAGATCACGAGCGTCGGCGGCGGATTCCCCGCGGCGCAGACCTTCCTCGAAGTGAAGGCCCTCGAAGTGGCTATGGCCGTGGAGAACGGCGCCGACGAAGTGGACATCGTCCTCAACGTAGGCCGCATGCTCACGGGCGAATACGACGAGGCCGCCAACGAAGTGGAGGTAATCCGCACGGAGATGGACGAGGACGTGGTCCTAAAGGTGATCATCGAGTCGGGAGCGCTGAAAACGCCCGACCTGATCCGCAAGGCATCGTTGCTTTCGATGTTCGCAGGAGCCGATTTCGTGAAGACCTCGACGGGCAAGATCGACGTGGCGGCAACGCCCGAAGCCGCCGTAGTGATGTGCCAGGCAATCCGGGACTATTACGCCAAGACGGGCCGCAAGGTCGGTTTCAAGGCCGCAGGCGGCGTCCGTACGGCCCAGGATGCCGCGCTCTACTACACGATCGTCGAGGAGATTCTCGGCAAGGAGTGGCTCACGCCGGACCTGTTCCGCATCGGCGCCTCCTCGGCCGCAAACAACATCCTCTCGGCTATCGAAGGCGTGGAGATCAAGTATTTCTAGGCGGCCCGAAAGCCCCGAAAACGGTATGCAGCAGCCCTGTCGGGCTGCTGTTTTTCATATCCGGGAGGGTCCCGGAAACGAAAAAAGCCGAAGATTTAAAATATCCGGGCCGCCGGATCGTCTGCATAAGTAGAACGCAGCGGCAATGACAGCACAAAAACGAAAGATCGTACTTTACACCTTCGACTGCTCCGGATGCGGTTACTGCACCGAAGTCTGCGGCAGCGGGGTCCTCAAGCTGGTCGACAACGGCGCATGCCGCTTCGTCAACGTCGCAGACGCTTCGCGCTGCACGGAATGCGGACGGTGCGAACGGCGATGCCCGAACAATGCGATTTTACTTAAACCGAACAATACGATGAAAGAAAAACTGAAAATTGCAGGATACGCCCTGGGAGGCGTGGTCCTGCTCGCCCTGGGCGTCGCCGTGACCATGTGGCTGTGGAATGCGCTGATTCCCGAGATCGTGGGCTGGAAAGCCATCAACTACTGGCAATCGCTGGGCCTGCTGGTACTGCTGCGGCTGCTCTTCGGGCATTTCGGACACTTCGGCCGCGGAGGTTTCGGCCGTCCGCACATGTCGCGCCGGGAGCACCGCCACCTGCACGAGGCGATGCGGGGCATGTCGCACAGCGAAAAGCGGGAGTTCATCCGCCGCCGGATGCGGGAATTATGCGAACGGGAACAGTCCGCAGATGACGCCGCAGCACAATAATCCCACGGAGGTATTCGAAAATTACCGCCGGCAGTTGCGGGCCTTTATTTCGCGGCGCGTGGACTCCGAAGCGGAAAGCGAAGACATCCTGCAGGAGGTTTTCATGCGCTTCGTACAGACCGACACGGTGAATCCCATCGGGCAGGTCGCGGCATGGCTCTTCCGCACGGCCCGCAACCGCATCATCGACCACGGCCGTAAACGCCGCGAGGAACGAATGCCCCAACTCCGCGACCCGGATGACGAGAGCGGATTCGTCAGCGAGATCACGGCCCTGCTGGCCGACGACAGCAGTTCGCCCGAAATGGAGTACCTCCGCGCACTGGTCTGGGAAGAGGTCGAGAAGGCGCTGGGCGAACTGCCCGCCGCCCAGCGCGACGTATTCTGCCTGACTGAAATGGAAGGGTTCACCTTCCGGGAACTCGCCGAAGACACGGGCATTCCGGTGGCGACCCTGCTGTCGCGCAAACATTATGCGGTAAAATACCTCCGCAGCCGGTTGGCGGAAATCTACGAGGCTTTCCTCACGGACTGAGCCTTCCAGACCACGCAAAACAGCGGCCCCCGTGTGGGGCCGCTGTTTCAGACCGCAAAAGGTTTTCAGATCGAATCCCGGACTCCGACGGCAAGCGAATCGACCGCTGCCGGAAGCGCGGGCTCAGCGACGACAGCCGCCGCCGGAGCGTCGGGCTGTTCCCCGCGCAGGACCATCGACCGGAAATTGTCGCGCCGGAGGACCACGACGACAATAATGGCGATTACCGCCACGGCCACGATAATACCGATCAGTTTCTTAATCATTGCTATCCGGTTCGTTTAAGATCCCGATGGCGCGCATGACGACATTGTCCACAGGGAAGATATTTACGTAGAAACCATTGTCTTCCAGCGCCGTATTGCGGCCTATGTAGGCCCTAAGCTGGGCTTCGATCAGTTTCCGGGAACGGGCGATGTCTGCCGGACGCGGCGCAACGCCCTTCCGGGCGGCATAGCGGACGAAATCTTCCACAAGGGTTTTATCGCTGTCGAGCAATGCCTGCAACTCGTCGATCGTCTTCACCGCGTTGAGCGCCTCGCGGTGACGGTCGGCATACTCGATCGTATAGCGGTAGAGGATATTGCGGCCCGCCACCTCGACGAAATACTTCGTCACGTCGGTCGTGTCGGCCGGGATGAATACGTCCGGCATGATACCGCCACCGCCGTATACGACCTTTCCGCCCGGAGTCACCCGTTTGAGCGAATCGGCAAAATGGATGCTGTCGGCCGAGAAAAACTCGTTGTTCTTATAGCGGTTATAAAGGTCCTCTTCGTAGTCGGCGTCATCGCCGATCGTGTAGGGTTTCTGGATCGAACGGCCCGTCGGGGTATAGTAACGCGCCGTCGTCAGCCGCAGGGCCGAACCGTCGCTGTAAGGTATCTGGCGCTGCACGAGGCCTTTGCCGAACGAACGGCGTCCGACAATCGTACCCCGGTCGTTATCCTGCAACGCTCCGGCAAGAATCTCGCTCGACGAGGCGCTTCCTTCGTCGATCAGCACCACGACCTCCATATCCTGCGCCTTGCCTTTACCGTCGGCGTATTCGCGCACCTGCTTGTGGTGACGGTCTTCGGTATAGACGATCAGTTGGCCCTCGTGCAGGAACTCGTTGGCCACGGCGATCGCCTGGTCGAGGAAGCCGCCCGAGTTGCCCCTCAGGTCGAAGATCAGCTTCGTCACACCCTCGGCGCGCAGCGAGGCGAGTGCCCGGTCGAGCTCGTCGAACGTACTGCGGGCAAACTGCCCCAACTTGACGTACCCTACGCCGTCGGCGATGCGGAAAGCCGATTCGATACTCTTGATCGGAATCACGCCGCGCACGACATCGACCTCGACCAGGTCGGAGATACCCTGCCGTTCGAGGCCCAGGTGAACCGTCGTACCGCGCGGGCCGCGCAGTTTCTTGACGACATTGTACTGGGGAATCTTGCGTCCGGCGACAAGCGAATCGTCGATCTCGATGATCCGGTCGCCGGCCTTGATCCCGGCCTTGTCGCTCGGACCCTGGGGAATGACATTCAACACGATGACCGTGTCGGTAGCCATGTTAAAGACCACACCGATACCGTCGAACTCCCCTTCGAGGGGTTCGTTCAGGGCCTGCATCTCCGAAACGGGAATATAGACCGAGTGGGGATCGAGTTCCTTGACCAGCATCGGGATGACGTGCTCGGCCAGCGAATCCATCGACACCGAATCGACATACTGGTTCTCGATCAGCGAGAGCGTATAGGAGAGTTTGTTGTTGGGCAGCGCCATGCGGCTGAGCATGCCCTTGAGCTGCGAGGTCGTGGTATTGCGGCCCAGATACTGGCCCAGCAACAGGCCCAGAACCACCCCCGCGGCCAGCAGCAGCGGGAAGAGGATGGTATGTTTCGAGTTTTTATACATCATATTATGGCATTCCGGACGCCGGTTCCGTATTTAATAATCCGCAACGATTTTAGGTCATCAGGGTTTCGGCTTGTTTTTGAAGGTGTACGTCAGGCCCACGCTCAACAATGTACGGACCTGCACATCGGGATTCTGCGACCGGTTGTAATAAAGCTGGAAATTTAACGTTGTGGCGAGGTATTTTGTTGCCTTGATGTCGAGTATATTTTCCCAGCGCACCGTAGGATGGATCGGCAGACGGGGTTTGTCCTTGATGTTTTTATCGCCCTCGGACCACTTCTCATAGGCTTCGAGGTATTTGGTGTAGTCGCTGATCTTGTTCTTCTGGCCAATGTCCGTGATCCAGCCGTAGAAGGAAAATATCGTCGTACGATAACGCAGGTAGCCCGTTTTGCCGAACGTACGGTCGAAACCGATTTCGATCGACGAACCGCCCTCGTATTTCGAAGTCTTGTCGGGATCCTCGATACCGTAGGGATAGGCCGGCTTGATCTCCTTGTCGTCGCTGCCGACCTGCCGCATACGAATCCAGTCGCTTTCGGCAAAGGTGGCGTTCAAGGCGAGGGGCGACATATTCACCGTGATCGGAAATTTCGGTTTGGGGCTTTTATAAGTGATACCCAGCGAAATATCGAGGTAACCCGGGGTCATAAATTTACTCTTGAGATGCTTCTTCTCCTGTTCTGAGCGCGATTTGTAACCGTTGACGAACTGGCTGCGGAATTGCAGGATCGAACCGTAAGACCAGTTCTTCGCCATCTCGAACGCCGGGTTCACCCAGATAACGAACTCGTCCTGGTTCTTGAACCACACGCCTTCGCTGTCCATGATCTTGTTCCCGCTCTCGTCGACCATCGGCTTGCCGTCCTGGTCCAGACGCTGCGTCTCGACCTTCATGCGGTTGTAGCCCAGCTTGGCATTGAACTTGGTTTCGATCGAGAAGAGGTTTTTCTTGAAGATATGGCGCAGGCTGAAAGTCGCCGTCAGCGCAATGGAGTTATCACCGCCCGAGACCGAAATCCAGGGGTCGTTGTACGAGGTCAGCGATCCCTGCAGGCCGCCGCCGAATTCGAGGTAGTTGCGCTCCTTGCGGATCGCGGCACGCTCGGCCTTGTAGCGGGCCAGACTGAAATAATCGGCATCGACAGAGGTGGATTTAAGCCGGTCGCGGAAAGTCACGCTCTGCTGTTCGGCGTTGACTTCGTCGATGGAAATCTGCGCCGAAGCCGGGACCGACATCGTCAGGATCGGCGCCAACGCGAGAATCAGGTAAAAATGTTTCATAGCGAAGCGATTGTATTTGATTTTCAATCTACAAATTTATGAATTTATTTACAAAATCTTTAACTTTGTCTGAAAGTTAAACGGAAAGGACCAACTATGAAATATTTCGGAGCACACGTAAGCGCATCGGGCGGCGTACAGAACGCCCCCGTCAACGCACACAATATCGGAGCCACGGGCTTCGCCCTGTTTACCAAGAACCAGCGCCAATGGGTTGCCAAGCCGCTTTCTGCGGGTGAGATCGACGCCTTCCGCAAGGCGTGCGAACAATACGGCTACACCCCGGCGCAGATACTGCCCCACGACTCGTACCTGATCAACCTCGGACATCCCGAAGAGGAGCCGCTCGAAAAATCGCGCGCAGCATTCCTCGACGAGATGCAGCGCTGCGAACTGCTGGGCCTCGACCGCCTGAATTTCCACCCCGGCAGCCACCTGCAACAGATCACCGAGCAGGAGAGCCTCGACCGGATCGCCGAGTCGATCAATATCGCGCTCGACAAGACAAGCGGCGTGACGGCCGTGATCGAGAATACCGCGGGGCAGGGTTCGAACCTCGGATTCCGCTTCGAGCACCTGGCCTACCTGATCGACCGGGTGGAGGACAAATCGCGCGTGGGCGTCTGCATCGACACCTGCCACGCCTTCGCGGCAGGATATGACCTTCGGACCCGGGAAGCGTGCGACGCCACATTCGCCGAACTGGAACGCGTCGTCGGATTCCGATACCTGAAAGGCATGCACCTGAACGACGCTATGAAAATCCTGGGGAGCCGCGTCGACCGCCACACGCCGCTGGGCGAAGGCATGATCGGCATGGAGTGCTTCCGTTACATCGCCGGGGACAAGCGCTTCGACGGAATTCCTCTGATCCTCGAAACACCCGACGAGGCGCGCTGGAACGAGGAGATCGCCCAGCTCAAATCATTCGCCGGGGAGGCATAAAAAAGGGAGGCTTCGGAAAGCCTCCCTATCTTTTTACAACCGGTCCAGGCAGGAGCGGATAATCGCCGCGCTTTCGCGCACCTCTTCTTCCGAAATCGTAAGGGGCGGCGAGATGCGGAACGCCGTGTCGCAGAACAGAAACCAGTCGCTCAGGATACCCTCTTCCTTGAAAAGTTCCATGATGCGGTAGAGCTTTCCCGATTCACCCAGCTCGACGGCCAGCAACAGCCCCGAACGGCGAATCTCCCGCACGGCGGGATGGTCCGCAAGCAGGCGCTCGTAAAGCGCACCCTTCGCTTCGACCGTCTCAACCACGCGATTGTCGAGCAAATAGTTCAGCGCCGCAAGTCCCGCCGCACAGCAGACCGGATGCCCGCCGAAGGTGGTAATATGCCCCAGCACGGGGTTGTCCTGCAATGTGTCCATCACTTCATGCCGGGAGACGAACGCCCCGAGGGGCATTCCCCCGCCGAAGGCTTTGGCCAGGCACACGATGTCGGGCGTAACGCCGTATTTGAGCATGGCGAAAAGTTCGCCCGTGCGGCCCATGCCGGTCTGTATTTCATCGAAGATCAGCAGCGCGCCGACTTCGTCGCAGCGCCTGCGCAGCGCCTCCAGATAACCTGCGCGGGGCGGACGGACGCCGGCTTCGCCCTGCACCGGCTCGGCCAGGACGCAGGCCGTGCGGCGTGTGATGCGACTCAGGTCATCGAAATCATTAAAAGAAATCGCCTGCACGTCGGGCAGCAGGGGCCGGAACGCCCCTTTCCACTCCTCGCCTTCGGGAGCACCCATAACGCTCATCGCGCCGTGCGTCGAGCCGTGGTAGGCACGGCGCATGGAGACGATCTCCGTCCGCCCGGTGAAGCGCTTCGCCAGTTTCAAAGCCCCTTCGACCGCCTCGGCGCCCGAATTGACGAAGTAAACGCATTCGAGCGGTGCGGGCAGCAGCGAAGCGACCTTGGCGGCATACTCCACTTGCGGCGTCTCGACCAATTCGCCGTAGACCATCACATGCATATAGCGCGCAGCCTGCTCCTGCACGGCCCGCACCACGGCAGGATTGCAGTGCCCGGCGTTACTCACCGAAACCCCGGCCACCAGGTCGAAATAGCGTTTACCCCCGGGCGTATAGAAAAACGAGCCTTCGGCACGTGCGACCTCCACCAGCATCGGCGAAGGCGAAGTCTGGGCGACATGCGCGAGAAATTGTTTACGCAGGATATTATTCATTTTCACCGAATTTCCTTTTTAAAATCGCATTCGCGTCCTTCACGCTGCGCCGCATCCAGCCATACAGGACTTCGGCCTGTTCGGAGGGCGTCATCTGCCAGCCGTCGACCGTGATGCGCATCCGCTCGGAAAGCATGTAAATCAGGATCGCCGCCGAGGCCGAAACGTTCAGGCTCTCGACCATGCCGCACATCGGGATGCGCAGGAACTCATCGGCCGAGGCGATCACCTCGTCGGAAATTCCGGCGTGCTCCGTCCCGAAGACCAGTGCGAAAGGCCCCCGTCCGACATCGAACGTCTCGGGCGTTACATCCTCGCGGTGGGGCGTAGTGGCCACGATACGGTAGCCTGCCCCCTTCAGAGCGGCGACGGCCTCGCTTGTCGAGGCGTGGCGGCACACGTCGACCCACTGGTCCGTGCCGCGCGCAATGTCGGGGTTGGGTTCGAACCGGCAGAGCGCCTCCACGGTATGCATCTCCTGCACGCCGAACGCTTCGCAATGGCGGATCAGCGCCGCGGCGTTCTGCCCGTGGTACATGTTCTCGGCCAGCACGGTCATATAGCGCGTACGCATGGAGACCGTCTTCCTCAAAACGGCATACCGCTCCGGCGTCATAAACCCGGCGAGGCAGGCAATGCGTTCGGCGTAGCGCACAGCATCAGGCCCGAAATCGAAGGCCGTTTCCGGAGAGTCGTTATTTGCGGTATTTTTCATCATCGTCGAGGATTTTCAGGTAACTCTCATAGCGCGGCCAGGCAATTTCACCCGCTTTCACAGCTTCGGCCACCGCACAGCCCGGTTCGTGGGTGTGGGTGCAGTTGTAAAACCGGCAGGCAGGCGCAACACGCATCATCTCGGGAAAATAGTGCCACAACTCGGCCTCGTCGATGTCGATCAGCCCGAAGCCCTTGATGCCCGGCGTGTCGATCACTGCGCCGCCTCCGGCCAGCGGATACATCGTCGAGAAGGTCGTCGTGTGGCGGCCTTTGTGGTGACTCTCGGAGATTTCGCCCGTACGGATGTCCAATGCAGGGTCGATGCACTGGATCAGCGTCGACTTCCCGACGCCCGAATTTCCCGAAACGAGGGTCGTGCGGCCCGCGAGCAGTTCACGCACAGCCTCCACGCCCCGGCCCTCCGTGGCCGAAACTTCCAGCACCCGGTAACCGGCGCCCTCGTAGACCGCGCGGAACTCCGCAACGGCCTCGGCATCCTGCAGGTCGATCTTCGACAGGAGGATCGTCACGGGGACTTTATAGGCCTCGCAGGTCACCAGGAAACGATCCACGAACTCCGTGGGCGTCTCGGGCGAACGCAGCGACGCCATCAGCAACGCCTGATCGACGTTGGCGGCGATGATATGCGACTCTTTCGAGAGGTTCGAAGCCCGGCGGATCACGTAGTTGCGCCGCGGCACGATGTCGGCGATCACATAGTCGCCCCCGTCGTCTGCCTCGCATACCACCTCGTCGCCCACGACCACCGGATTGGTCGAACGCACCCCTTTCAGGCGCAGTTTACCCCGGATACGGCAGCGTACGGGCGTGCCGTCGTGCAACACGTCGTACCAACTGCCCGTCGCCCGGACCACTGTGGCCGTAAACTTCTTATCCATCGGCTGTCGTTTTTTCTTCCCGCCGGGGAACCTGCTCGCCGACCCACTCCAGAAAAGGAAAAATGGATTCGGAGAGCCGCTTGACGGGTTTATAGCTTTTCGAATGTTCGATCGTCTCCGGCCCCACAAGGCAATAGTCCTCGTTCAGCGTATCGAAGGCCGAGAAGAGCGCGCTCAATATGAGCAGGTACTTCAAAACCGATACCGCAACGCCCAGCACCGTATCGGCAATGCCCAACCCTGCAAAGTGGAACACCTTGCGCACCAGCCTCGCGGCGATGGCAACGACGAGCACGACGACGACCAACACCGTGACGAAGCCGCCCGCAGCGGCCACGTCGGCATCGAGCCGCATCCATTCGCCGACCTGCGCACCGAAACGCGCAGCGAGCCAGATGCCCGCCACAATCCCGGCAAGGGAGCATATCTGCACGATGAATCCCTGGCGCCATCCGTTCCAGACGGCCAGTACCAGTACGAGGCAAACGATTAAATCAAGTGTATTCAAAAAGCCGTTTCAAATTAGTTCCGTAAAGATACAAATTTTAAAGAAACAGCCCAAAAAAAGCATACAATGAACGATTAAGCGCAATCCATATAAATATAGGTATATTGCGTTAACGGATTACATCGCGCAGGTTAACACTCAGCGCATTACAGATGCTACAGATGGTCTTTACAGTAAGATTAGTCCGTCCGGCCTCGATACGGCTCAGATTGGATCGTTCCATGTCACACCGGTAAGCCAACTCCTGTACGGTCAGCTTACGCTCCTTCCTCAACTCCTTGATCCTCGTAGAGATATAAAGGATTTCTTCCTGATAATTCATTCCCATTTCAAAAATTTGGACAAAAATTTTGTTGTGCAAATTTTTATATATATATTTGCACCATGCGTATCATATATGATACCATCAAAAAAGAGGGTCATACTGATAACAAATTGAAAACTAAATACAAACACATTATCATCTCAATTACTTTTTACTATGAAAAACAACTTGTTCAAAAAATTTCTGGCATTGTTCCTGACCGGAACCATGCTGGCCGGTGTCGGCTGTAAAGACTACGACGACGACATCGACTCCATCAACAAGCGCCTCGATGGTATGGACGTAACCATATCCAGTCTTCCCGAGCAGCTTGAAGCCATCAAAAAGACAATTCCCGATATCACCAGCCTCACTAGCAAGGTGAACGAACTTGCGGGAAAACTCGACGGCGTAAGCGATCTCAAAGGTCAGCTGGAAAAACTCAACGGGCTGGAAAGCTCGCTCAAACAGTATGTTACAACCGAGATCGGCAAAGCCACTACAGCCGATGCACTGAAAAAGGCACTGGGCAACTATTACGCCACGGCAACGGCTCTGAACGATCTGGATACCGCTATCGAAGCCATCACCAAAAAAGGCGGCTCGATCGACGCAGCCGTCGCTGCCGCCCTCAAAGAGTTGCGCGAGCAGGATATTGCCAATCTGAAAAACAACGTAGGCGACTGGATGGGCCCGAAAATCCAGAAATACCTCGCAGACAACGGCTACAACTTCACCAAGGCCGACGCAACAACGGCTGCAAGCCAGGAAATCCTGAATCAAATCAAGGCCGAGCAAAGCGAATACTGGAAAGCTATCGAAACAATCGTCGGAAAAGCAACCATCAACAACCTCGGTCAGGGTGTCGTATCGTCCACGAATCTGGACGAGGAACTGAAAGCCCTGATCGACAAGATCGGACCGCTGCTCGACCGTGTCGCCGAACTCGAAGGCCGCATTCAGTCGATCGTCTTCGTTCCCGAATACCTCGACGAGGCTCAGGACAACATCGTTTACTTCAACGCTGCCGCATTTATCGAAATAGCCGGCACGAACCACTATCTCGGAGCCAAGGACGAACCTACGGCAACCATGACGTTCCGTGTTTCGCCCGCCTCGAAAGCCGCCGAAATCACCAAAGACAATGTCAGCTTCGTTGTCGAGCCGGTAAAGACCCGCGCAGCAGCCGATCCGGCCTTTACGGTCATCAGCGTCGTTCCCGACGAACAGTCGGCCAAGAACGGTAAATTCCGCGTAACCGTTTCGACGAATTACAAATTCGGTTCGGTAGCCAACGAGGCCCTCGCATTCGCCCTGAATGTCAATATCCCCTCGAAAGACAAAGAGAACAAATACGGCATCGACTACACCACTTCATTCCTCGGAGCCGACAAGAAAATCAACACCGGAGGCAAGATCAACGACCAGCTGGTACTTGCCAAAAAAGAGGGTGACAAGTTCGTAACCGTCACGATGGGTACTGTCCATGCGAGCGAATTGGCATACAATTCGTCGGAAACCGTCACGTTCTTCAAGGATTTCCAGGTTTATTACACGCCCGAGACCGGCAAATACTACACACTCGCCGAAATGTGGGGCGATGCACTCGCTTACGAGATCAAGGCTCCGACAACGAACCCCGATGTCGTCGGCACGGCGGCCAACTATGATCTGAAAGCAGGTTCGGTAGCGATCAAAGCCGCCAAGGTAGGCGACGTATCGCTGATCGACAACTCCATTACGTCCAAGGATTACACCATTAATGTGACGACCGGCGGCAAGACGCTGAAACTCGGAACCGCTAAGCAGAAAGTAACGGTTGTGGGCATCAACACAAACGTTACGACTTCGGGTGCAAACCTGATGTGGAAATACGCAACTGCGTCGGCTACTGTGAATAAAAACGTATACACGGCGGAAAATATTGTGTTGACTAAAAACGAAGACGGCACGAACGTCCTGAAAGCCGCCCTTTACAAGCAGATGGCGGGTTATGTAAAAGCCGATGCTCTCGCTGCCGAAAAATACACTGTAGAGATCACCAAGAACGGTGAAGTCGTTACGGATATCACTGCCGACATCGCGCTTATTTCGCAGCCGACACTGGAATCCGACGGCCAGTTGGCCGACGTAACCCTTACGGGCGACCTGAAGCAGACAGCAACTTATGTCGTGAAAGCGGTTTACATGCACGCCGACAAGACCCGTTCGACGATCGAAACGACGGTCAACGTAACGGGTATGCCCAAACTCGGCACGGACGGCGTCTTCACGCTTCCGGCCGCATCGAAGACCTACACGGGCGGCTACGAGTTCGACCTGCAGAAGAACTACGCCGATCTGCTCTGGACGGACGCACTCAAGGATGCATTCGGCGACAAGGCTACCTTCCAGGGCGTCATCTACGCCGCAACGGCTACCCCGACAAAGGCCGGAAAAGCCGCTCTGAGTGCAGATGCAGCCAACAAAGTCATCAAGGTGACGTTCGACAGCGACGCTGCATACGCTACCTCGTACAAGCCGAGCATCAAGTTCGTCGACGCGAAAGGAACCGGTCTGGAAGTAACCTTCAAGAGCGACGTGAAACTCGTCGAGCCGACGGCCAAGATGACCAAGAACAACGCCTACTTCGGTTCGGACGGCAAGGCCAAAGCCAGCACGACGCTCTCGGGTTCGCAGTTCAGCGTGACTGACAAGGAACTGGCGCAGGCATTCGCCTACACCGGGGAACTCCAGGGAACCGAGATCGCCTACTCGGTAGTCAACGACGCTACGGCCACCGACGCTGCCCAGAAAGCACAGACCGCAGCCCTCAAGAAACTCGCCGACGCAGGCAAGACGATTCCGGCAATCACCGGCAACGTCCTGACCTGGAACGACTGGAACAACCTCGACCTGATCGTGAAAGCCGAACTGAAACTCAACGGCAAGGTGCTCGACACGGAGTATTTCATCGTGAAGATCGACGATCCCGTCGCAACGGCAATCACCGTAGACAGCAAAGTGGACGCTACGATCTATGCAGGCGAAAGCACCAAGACCTTCAAGGTGGCTTCGATGCTGAAACTCGCAGCCCAGAACGGCGCGGCAATCGACCCGGCAGCCAACGTATTCGACGCCACGCAGGACAGCAGCCTGGCCGCCGATCTCGCAACGGCACTGAAAGGTTCGGTCAAGTACACCACGACCAACATCAACACCGCAATCACGGTAGATGAGGCCACGGGCGTCGTAACGCTCAAGGACAGCGGTCTGGAGATCCTGACCCCGATCAAAGTCGTAGTAAATGTCGAATACACCTACCAGTTCGGCACGCGTACGACGAAAGCCGATCAGGTAATCGTTACGGTCAAGGGCGGCACGAAACCCGCTCCGGTGAACTAAACTGAATCTCTCGCAGGGGATGACACCCAAGGAGTTGTTTTTTAGTTAACAAGTTTCACATCCATCCCCTGCTTTTTGGCGGACCGAAGAGGCGCGGTCCGCCATTTTTTTGCCCCTGCGCCTTCCGATGCCCGCCGGGCGTAAAACCGGACCTTCCCCGGCTTTGCGCCCGGCCCGCATTTCGCCGATGGAACACAAACGGAGCAACGACGCAGACAAAAAAATTTGCCGCTGAGCGCAGGTTGTATTATCTTTGCCGCGGATAAGAAACTTTTGCGTATCTGTCTGAATGACAGCGTTGAGTAGTGAGAAAGAAAGTTGTCGGTAACGATTTAGCGACAATATAACTGCGCTGAACTACTGCGCTTTGCATCTCGTCAAACAACTCAGATACAAAAATAGCTTAATTTCTTGATTGGGCAATTAGTTTGCCACGATTTTAATATAGTCTAATATACCTGTTCTATTATTTAGAATAAAGATCCCTTGCATTCTATCTAACTAAAGTTGTCCACCTATACCCTTATATTTTTCTATAAATGAAGCAATCTTTTTGAAAACGCTTTGCTTTTTCGTCAAATACAGTGGGTTCAGAGGACTCATCTTAGGTAAAATAGCGTTAAGTTCCGTTCCGTTTTCGCTTGCATACTCACGCTTTAAAGAGGTTAATATATAACGTTTTGCCTCTTGCTCATTTAGGTTCTCATCAGCAATTAACTGTGCTGCCTCTACTCTCAATTTTTCTTGTGCATAGCTATAGAAGGAATCCAGAATACTTGGTTTATCGCAGATAGCGTCTAAATCTGTTTCGTTGATATAATCAACCACTAAGCTCTCTTTTGCTCTATTGCCAATACTTGCACGGATAACCCTGCGGATTTCCTCAATCAATGCAACTTTGTCGCTGGTCTTTTTGTTATGTTCAAAAATTAGTTCGAGAATATAGTCGAGGTTTATCTCTTGAGATTTTAGCAAATCGACCTCAAAGACTACATCATCCCAATCAACCTTCGACTTCTCCTCTTCTTTGCCACTTCTCTCACGTCTTAACCAGTCACGAATATCATTATAGGTAGACCTGTAATCTTGAATTGTCCGATCGGGTAGTACCTGAATTTGTTGCATTGTGGCTATGTCCTCATCTGTCATAAAGTTCGCCTCTTTGAATGCTTCAACGGCTTGAGGATCGTTTATGTCTATTGCTTGAAGAGCCTTTAGGTGCGTAAATTCATCGTAATTTTGTAGGATATTTTCTACACGCAGGTACTCACCGAATAGTTTTACAAACTCCTTTTTATCGCTCTCGGTAATTATTTCTTCCGGCGTTGGGAACTTCTCGTTTAGCTCCGCTACAACTTCTATGTAACCTCTACGTGCTTCGCCTGTCACAATATCCGTAAAGCCCTCCAAATACTCTTTGTAGCTCTTTTCGAGTACTACATTTCTTGTGCTACTATCCCCGAATGTTTGAATTGCCTGAATTGTCGCAGCCTCCAAATCTCTAAAAGTAACGATATTACCAAACGTTTTGGTAGCATCATAAATTCGGTTAGTACGAGAGAAAGCCTGCATAAGTCCGTGATATCGCAGGTTTTTATCCACAAATAGCGTATTGAGTGTAGGAGCATCAAATCCCGTAAGGAACATGCCTACAACAATAACAAGATCAACCTCTTTGCTTTTTACTCTTTTGGCAAGGTCACGGTAATAGTTCTGAAACTCTTTGCTATCAACACCATAACTTGTTTTAAACATTGCGTTATAATCGTCAATAGCCTTGGTTAGAAACTCTTTAGCACTCAGATCCATTGCCGTAGGCTCAAAGGTTTCGTCAACTATCTCGCCTATTGCGTTTTGCTCTTCGTTGGCAGCAAAAGAGAAGATGGTCGCAATCTTGAGCGGTTTTTCACTATCCTTTTGCAGAAGGTTCAGCTCCTCATAGTAACATTTTGCGGCATCAATCGAACTAACTGCAAACATCGCATTAAAACCTTTTCCTCCTCCTTGGGTACGATGGGTTTTGATTCTGAAATTCTGCAAGATATATTGCGATATCTCTTTTATGCGAGCAGGGTGAAGCATTGCTTTTTTATACTCTGCTGAGCTCAGTTTTTCCTCATTTTGCTCTGACTCAATCCCCTTGAATTTAGGTCGAACATCGTTGTAATCAACTTTGAACTTCAATACCTTTTCATCTCTGATTGCATCTGTGATGACATACGAGTGCAGCTCACGACCAAATACGCTTGCGGTTGTCTCATCTCCCAAAGCATTTTCAGGAAATATAGGCGTTCCAGTAAAACCGAATTGATAGTATCGTTTAAACTTTTTCCGTAAGAGCTTTTGAGCCTCTCCGAACTGCGAGCGGTGACATTCATCAAAGATGAATACTACCTGTTTTTGATAGATTGATAATTCACCTTCGCTCTTCATCAAGTTGTTTAACTTCTGAATGGTGGTAACTATAATCTTGTTGTCGTCTCTTTCGAGGTTTCTTTTTAACCCTGCCGTACTATCAGATCCATTAACACTATCGGGAGAGAATCGTTGATACTCTTTCATCGTCTGAAAGTCAAGATCCTTGCGATCCACCACAAAGAACACTTTGTTGATAAAATCAAGCTGTGTTGCCAGTCGAGCCGCTTTGAAACTGGTGAGGGTTTTGCCCGATCCTGTCGTGTGCCATATATATCCGCCACCTTCGGGCTTAGACCATTGCTTTGCTTGAAATGAGCTTTTAATTTTCCACAGGATTCTCTCGGTTGCTGCAATTTGATAGGGTCGCATGATTAGCAGCGTGTCGCTTGTGTCGAAAACCGAATAGGTGAGCAACACATTTAGGAGTGTGTTCTTCTGGAAGAACGTAGCTGTAAAGTCTTTGAGATCTTTGATTAGGGTGTTGTCGGCTTTTGCCCAGTTCATCGTAAAGTCGAAGCTATTTTTATTTCGCTCTGTAGTATTTGCAAAATATCGGCTATCTGTTCCGTTCGAGATAACGAAGATTTGCAGGTACTTGAATAGAGAATTTTCTCGGTTAAAACTCTCTTTCGTATAGCGGTGTACTTGATTAAACGCTTCACGGATAGCTACGCCACGCTTTTTTAACTCCACTTGCACCAACGGCAACCCGTTGACCAATATGGTAACATCGTAACGATTGGCATGTGTTCCGGTCTGCTCAAATTGTGATATTACCTGTAATTTGTTACGATTAATATCCTTTTTATCTACTAAGTAGATATTTTGGATATGCCCATCGTCAAATACAAAGTCATGGATGTGATTATCGTGTATTTTTCTTGTCTTCTCAACGAGGTTGTCACTTGGCTTATCCAAATACTCCTCCACATAACGCCCCCATTCAGCATCGCTAAACACCACATTATTAAGCTCCTGAAGTTGTGCTCTTGCATTGGCTAGCATAGCTTCGGCACTCTTTATTGAGGGGTTTTCATAGCCTTGATTGATTAGGTCTTGTATAAGCTCTCGTTCGAGGGCAAACTCCGTTTGATAACCAACAGGAGGCTCACTCACCATTGAGTACTTGGCATACTCATCAAGAACTATGAAGTTTTTAGATTCTGCTATGGTGTTATATTGGTTCATCTAGTAATTTTTTTATGGTTGTCTAAAATGATACGTTGTTTTTAATATATCTACCAACTCCTTCAATGCAGTTTTAGCTTCTTCGGTTATAGGCTGTATTTCCTCTCCGTGGTGCTTATTATGACTGTAGAGATTAATTATGCGATTGTAATATTCTTTACGATCGCCATCTGGCAACAGTTTTTTCCACTTTCTATAACCTAAAAATGTACACGTTTTCTCTAGAATATTACGCATAAAATTAAAGTGATATTTCTGAATATCCCCTGACTTAATCGCTTTCTCTATTTCAGTCAAAAGAAAAAGATGATAAGAAAAAGGCGTGTCTGTTGAATTTATAAGCGCATAAGTACCATCATCTAATTTTTCTAATCGTTTTTTATCCGAATCTCTTTTACGATCATATTTCTTCTCTACATCATTCTCAAATTCATTAAAAAGTACATTGTAAAACAAAGGATTGTGAGTTGTAATTATGTAATGTACATTAGAAGTACTGGTCTTTACTAATTCTGCAATATTTACTGCTAACTCAATCAAATGGTTATCGTCTAATGAACTTACAGGGTCGTCAATAAACACATATTCTAAGTCATTAAAATCTTGAGTCGCTCGATTTGTTAGATCATCTTCGTTTAAGGTTTCAACAATCTGCTCAAGCAAACTATAAAAGATACACCAAATTAAATTACTTTCTTCTCCCTTTGAGATTTTTATATTCTCAACTTTTTGCTCATTACCACCCTCAATAGAGAAGGTGATTTCAGAATAGGCTCTTATCGTCTGCTCTTTGCCATCCTTGTCTTTTATTGTGTACTGCTCATTAAAGTTAGGCGTTAACTTATCATTTGTGTAACGTTGAAAATTAGAACCGATATTTTTGTCCTGACCTTGATCTTTAAGAAAGTTTAGAGCTAATTCGGTAAAGCCGTTAGGTCTTATCATCAATTTTCTATTTTTGTCTGTATCTAAATCATTATCCCAGTAGAATAAGTCTTCGGTATAAGCATTATAGTATAGAAATTTAATTTTACTTTTTTCATCTCTCTTATCTTTGGGGTCTATCAACTCTTTTAACTCACGTGATAAGCGTGTTTTACCTATACCATTAAAGGCATAGATTAGTTGTACTCTCTTCGTTGATTTTTGAAGTTCTTCTGCTATTTCCGTTAATGTCTGTCCCATATTATGCTTCTATGTTATCGGTTGAAAATGTTAGTAACATATCTCGGTAGTATTCATATTGTTTTTGTCTTAGTTCAATCTCCTTAGGCAAGCCTTCACTCATTGAGGTAGTGAAAGTATCAAACTTATCGAGAATGGAAACGATGCGTATTTTTTCCTCTGGAGATGGATTTGGAATTTTTATGCTGTTTAAGTTCTTCTGATTTAATTTTGGTTGAGCCGCGCCAGAAATATATGGAGTTAAATCAATGCTATTCAAATAGTATTCTACAAATCTTCTATCTGAATAAGTAGGGAATTTCAATACATGAGCATGATTATTTACCCAATTTTTTCCACTTATGCTGAATGCTATCGGTGTATTTCTAGCAATTAAATTTGCCCCATCTTCTGAAACTAACAGAAAATCTCCATCGAAAATGTAATCTTTAACGTAGTCTACAATACCCGAAGCCCCATAATATGGAATTTCACCTGCCTCTCTGGAGCCGCTTGTTACAGGTTTTCGAATTGAGTCAAGGTTTTCAGCTAAAATTTCTAATGGCTTCCACTCAACCTCTTTTTCGTTAAAGTTAAGCAACTGGTCACGATAGTAGTTATACTGCTTTTTGCGAGCTGTAAGCTCAGCTGTAAGCTCAGCTGTAAGCTCAGCTGTAAGCTCCGTAAAAGTATCTAATATACGAACTATTTCTTTTTGAATTGCAAGTGATTTTTCCGGATTATCTGGACATGGAATAGGGATTTTGAATTCTTCAGTATCAGGAGTTGATATCTGTGGCATTTGCATCCTATTGCCAATATTCTGAAAATAAGGCTCATTTATTTTTAAGAAATAATAAATGAATTTTATGTCAAGGTACTCATTGGGGGAATAATATGACCACATCTCATTTTTATGAGAGAATGGCTTATCATAGTACTCAAATTCAATGACTCCACGAGACTTAACAATAATAGACGGTTTCCTATTTATATCTTTTTCAGGTATGTCTTTAAAATCAACAAAAGCGACAGTCTTACCTCCTGCAAAAATTTTCAAAGGTGCTTGATTCTTGTGCATTTGTTTCATTTGTTCCGCCGTGATCTTTGTTCCAGTTGTGCGAACGAGAGCTTTGCTTATTTCTGTCCACTCAACCTTGACACCATCTAATAATTTATCTAAATAACTCATGCCTCAATCTCCTTTAAAATAGTGTCAATATCTGCACGGAGTGCATTTATCTTCGCCACCGTTTGTGAAATTTCTGCATTCAGTGCCGTAATATCTACCTTCTCACGATTATCCTTTGCTTCCACGTAGGAGCTAACGGAAAGGTTATAGTCCTTTTCGGCAATATGTTTGTTGTCTACCGATTTAGCAATATGATCAACATCTTCTTTTCGGTCGAATATCTCCATAATCCTCTCGATATGCTTATCCTCAAGAATATTGTTGTTGGTTACCTTCTTGAAAAAATCTTCCCCACTTGCATCTATAAACTGCGTTTTTGTATCTCGTTTATTCTTAGCAAGTACCAAGATATTTACAGCTATCGAAGTGCCATAAAACAAGTTAGGAGCCAGTGAAATAACCGTCTCTACAAAGTTGTTATCCACTAAATACTTTCTAATCTTTTGTTCCGCACCACCACGATAGAATATACCGGGGAAGCAGACAATAGCCGCCCTGCCTCTGCCTGAAAGGTAGCTTAGTGCGTGCAGTACAAATGCAAAGTCTGCCTTTGACTTAGGAGCGAGCACTCCAGCAGGAGCAAAACGGTCATCGTTAATCAGCGTAGGGTCGTCCGAGCCAATCCAATTTACAGAATATGGCGGATTGGAAACAATGGCATCAAAAGGTTTGTCATCGCCAAACTGTGGATATCGAAGCGTATCACCAAGTGCAATATTAAACTTATCGTAGTTCACATTATGCAAAAACATATTCATGCGAGCAAGGTTATAGGTCGTGTGATTTATCTCTTGACCAAAGAAACCCTCTTCAATAATATGATTATCGAAATGTTTTTTAGCTTGTAAAAGTAGCGAGCCTGAACCACAGGCAGGGTCATAAATCTTATTCACGCTTGTCTGTTTGTGCATAGCAAGCTGTGCGATGAGCTTGGAAACGTGTTGAGGCGTAAAGAACTCACCTCCCGACTTGCCTGCATTAGCGGCATAGTTAGAGATGAGAAATTCATAGGCATCACCAAACAGGTCTATCTGATTATCTTCGAAGTTTCCAAAATTCAACTCCTCCACGCCTTTCAACACGGCAGCTAAGCGACTATTTTTGTTCTCAACCGTATTACCAAGTCGGGTGCTGGTAGTATCGAAATCGGCAAACAATCCTTTTATATCTTCTTCCGAAGGATAACCGGTGGCAGAACTCTCAATCTCATTAAATATGTTTTTTAGCTCCGTGTTCAGATTCGGATTTGTATTTGCTGCCTTGGCTACATTCACAAAAAGCTGACTCGGATATATAAAATACCCTTTGGTCTTTATTGCATCATGTTTAATCTCTGGTGTAATTACACTGTCAGGTAAATTAGCATAGTTAATGTTATCATCGCCTCCCTCGATATAATTAGAGAAATTTTCGCTTATAAAACGATAGAAAAGTGCTCCCAGCACAAACTGTTTAAAGTCCCAGCCATCAACAGCACCACGTACTTCATTGGCTATTTTCCATATCTTGGCTTGTAACTCAGCCCTTTGATTTATAGTTGTCATCTTTATTATATTGTTTCAGTATGATTATACGCAGAAATATCATTTGCTTTTATTGATTAAATCTCTTCTATCAACATTCAATAGCTCAGCTATTCTTGAAAGAGTTACCAGATCGGGTTGCGAAACGTTAGTACACCATTTAGAAACGGTAGACGGATCTTTGCCCAATTCTTTTGCTAACCATTTACCAGTCCTCTTCTTTTCAACAAGAACTATTTTAAGCCGATTTATATCTTTCATTCTAGTCATTTTATTGAATCTACTACAAATATATTGATTTATCTGAATTAAGGGAAACAAATTATCTTTTTTTAATTGTTATCTTTGAATCGCCCGACTACGGAGGAGCGATTCCGCCCCGCAGGGCAAGGCTTTCGGGAGTAACCCGAAAGGTATCGAGTTACTCGATACACACCTTGCTATGTTCCGACGAACATAAAATCCGACAGAAGTCGGATTGATGAAGAACGGATTTCGACCGCTTCATGAAGCCGTGCGATACGCCTTGTCGTTCGGGTGCAAGGCAGAGATTTCCGAGGCTACTTTTCCGAGTTCTAAAACGCCAACTACCGGTAAAAACGATGCAAGCGATATTTTAGGTAGGTTTGAATAACGACAGAGATACGGAACGGATACGGCAATTCCAATCCTTGCGGACGTGTTGCCGCAAAACCTTACCGATTTATGGAGCGAGCGGTTCGAATAGTTATTGCAGCAAAGAGGCGTTGTCGTACAGATTTACGGATTTACTGTCGTATTGTCGTGGGACCCGCAGATGTTCGAACACAAACCAATCAGAGTAAGATACAAGAATTTGTCGATAAAATACCCGGCAGATGAAAACGATAACGGGCAGGTTTTGAAGCCTGCCCGTCGTTCTTAACAGATGAATCCCTCCTTATACTGAATGATAATCGGAGCCGCTGCCCGTGCCGGGGCGGTAGCCCGTCGGATTAGCCATTTGCGCAGCACCGCCGCACCCCGTGTATTGAGCCGGAACGCAAGGGAGGCCACGACCTCCATGTTATACACGTCCGCGCCGTTGCCGTTTTCCAGCCGGATGTACTTGCAGACCTCGTAATCGTGCAGTGTATCGCTTTTAATGATTGCCTTGATACCTGCATTTACCACTCCGGCAGTCGTGCCGAACAATTCGGCAAGCTCCATTGCCGTCATCCATACCTCGCTCCCCGTCAGGGTTACACCGTTTTCGCGGATTGTGATTCTATCTCTTTTCATTGTACATTCGTTTTTAGATGGTTTGACAAATAAAATTCTCCATTTGCTCGATACGCCGCGAGAGTTTTTCCATATCGCGGCTCACCTTTTCTGCCGTGATTTTGGCGTAGATTTGCGTCGTGCGGATGCTGCGGTGTCCCGACATTTTGGACAGAGTTTCGATGGGCACGTCGTTCGACAGGCATACGGTCGTCGCGTAGGTGTGGCGGCTCATGTGCCACGTGACATTTTTCTCGATACCGCATTTTCTCGCAATCACCTTGATGCTGTTCTTGCAGTTGGCATAGCACAGAACGGGCAGCAGTTTGTCGCCCTCGGCCATGCCGTCGTATTTCTCGATGATATGCTTGGCAACCTCCAGCAAGCGGATATTCGATTCCGTACCCGTCTTTTGTCGGTTGGTAATAATCCACAGATGGCCGTCGAACGAGGTTTGCAGGTTCGCTTTCGTTAGGTTCGCCATATCCGTCCAGCTCAATCCCGTAAAGGTGCAGAAAATGAACAGGTCGCGGATCACCTCGTAACTCTTCTTTTTGAATGTCCCGTTAATCAGCAGCTTGATTTCCTCTTTGGTCAGGAAACCCCGCTTCGTTTCCTCTTTGGTGATGCTGTACGCGAAGAACGGATCGCGCTGCAACAGTCCGTTATTGACGGCCATGTAGATAATCTTACGGAACGGCATCATATACGACCAGACCGTATTGTTGCAATGGTTCTTTTCGGTTTTGAGAAACAGCTCGAAGTCGGTAATAAATGCCGGAGTAAGCTCACGTAGAGCAATGTCGCTGACCTTGTACCGCTTTTCGATAAACTCCGCGAGGTGGTTATAAACGGTGCAGTATTTCCAATAGCTGCGCAGGCTTTTGAGCTTGCCTACCTGCTTTTCGTAATCCTCGTTATGCTGCCGGAAGACCGCCAGCAGCGTTTCGTGGTTCATGCCTAAACCCAGATAGGCGTTGCGCACTTTCTCGGCGGTTACATAATTGTCCCGGTCGGCGATTTTCTGATAGGCTTGGTTGATACCCACGCGGATTTTATCCAGCATCCGGTTGGCCTCCTGTGCCACCACGCTGCGACCGGACACGCGGCCTAACTCCACGTTCCACGATTTTTCCTCCACGTCCAGCTTGCAACTGAACTGTGCGATTTTGCCGTTTACCGTAATTCGGCACATCACCGGAACAAGCCCGTTCTTCTTCGGGGCGTTGCGTTTCAGATAGAATAAAACTTTGAAAGTCGATCTCATAACTCTACAATTTTTAGTGAACAAAATTATTTCTTGTAGAGCCGTTTGTCGATACGCAAAATGCAGCGAATCAGCGCAATCGCACCCGAAAACCGACTTTTTTCGAGGTGTGCAGCCCATAATCCGAAATTCCCGCTACATTTGCAGTCAGAATCCTCCGAATCGAGCTTGTAATTCAGCATGTTGGAAGCCTCCCAAAAACTCCGCCACCGTTTTGAAAAGAGTAACGGGATAGTAACGTAACTCCGGTTTCATTTGGCTTTTTAGCGGTTTCACTTGGCTTCATCCTTGCAGTCCGTTTTCCTCTAAACCCCTTATTTACAACCTTCCTGCGCTCATCTGCTCAATCTCTCGGTTTTTATTCTTATCTTTGCAGAAGACAATCCATTGTCCGGCAGGCGGCAACCCCGGTGCGGCGCGGAGAAATCCGGCCCGGCTCCGGCAGACGCGCCCCTGCGACCAACAACAATTTAAACGACAGTGCCATGAAAAGATACCTGACGATTTTGCTGCTGCTGACGGGCTTTGCAACGACAGCCGGCGCCCGCGAGGTTTTTCCGATCAACGAAGGGTGGCGCTTTTTCTTCAAGTCGGAGAAAACCTCCGACAACGCCCGCCACATCACCCTGCCCCATAGCTGGAACACCGACCCCCAGGCCCAGGGCAACTGGCTCGAAACCACGGGCAACTACCAGAACGGCATGTACATCCCCGTGGAATGGTCGTCCAAGCGCCTCTTCGTGAAGTTCTACGGCGTACAGTCGGTCGCCGACGTTTTCGTCAACGGCTACCACGTCGGCACACACCGCGGCGGCGCAACGGCCTTCACATTCGAAGTCACCGACAAAATCCGCTTCGGGACCGACAATGCGCTGCTCGTGGTGGTCACCAACAGCGGCCGCGACGACGTGCTGCCCGCTTCGACCGACATGAACCTCTACGGCGGCATCTACCGCGAAGCGGAGCTGATCCTCACCGAGCGTACGGCCATCTCGCCGCTCTACCTCGGTTCGGACGGCGTACTGGTACATCCTCAGACCGTCAGTCCCGAGAAAGTCGAGGGTGAAATCGAGGTACACATCACCTCGAAAGGCGACAACAACTGCTCGCTCAACATCGAGATCACCAATCCCGAAGGAGAGCAGGTCTTCTCGAAACGCCAGAAGGCGCGCCTCGACGGCAAACCCGTCACCGTACCCTTCGCGGTGGACAACCCGAGGCTGTGGAACCCGCACGACCCGGCGCTCTACACCGTGACGGCCTCCATCGGCGAAGACAGCATCACCGATAGCGTCGTCGTCCGCACGGGCTTCCGCACGATCGGCGCCAGCACGGCCGAAGGGCTGACGATCAACGGCGAGCGCATCCCCGTACACGGCGTCGCGCTCTACCACGACAACGCCCTCTCGGGCGGAACGCTGGTCCCGGAGGATTACGACACCGACCTGAAGATGATCCGCACACTGGGAGCCAACGCCCTGCGTTCGGCGGTTATGCCGCATGCGCAGTACCTCTACGACCGCTGCGACGAGCAGGGAATGTTGGTCTGGATCGACGCACCGCTGCACCGCTCGTCGTTCCTCGGCGACGTGGCCTACTACGCCACCCCGGCTTTCGAACAGAACGGAATGAATCAGTTGCAGGAGATCATCGCCCAGAATATCAACCACCCGTCGGTGGTGATGTGGGGCATCTTCTCGCGCCTCTGGATGCGCGGCGACGACGTGACGCCTTATATCCGGCGGCTCAACGAGACAGCCCACACGATGGATTCTTCGCGTCCGACGGTAGCTTACAGCGACCAGAACGGCGACATCAACTTCATCACCGACCTGATCGTCTGGCGGCAGGACGTAGGCTGGCGGCGCGGTTCGACCGACGACGTGATCGTCTGGCGCGACCAGTTGCAGAAAAACTGGTCCCACCTGCGCTCAGCCGTAAGCTACGGCGGCAGCGGATTTATCGGCCACAAGAGCTACACGGCACAGTCCGAAATCCGCTCGAACTGGATGCCCGAGGAGAAGCAGACGCGTTTCCACGAGGAATATGCCAAAAACCTGCAAAACGACTCGCTGTTCTGGGGCGTATGGATCGACAACATGTTCGACTACGGCTCGTCGCGCCGCGCCTACGGGGTCAACGGCGCAGGGCTCGTGACGCTCAACCGCCGCGAGTGCAAAGACGCCTACTACCTCTACAAGGCGATGTGGAACAAGGAAGAACCGACGCTGCATATCGTCGACAAGCGGCGCCGCCTGCGCGACTACGATATGCAGGCGTTCCGCGTCTATTCGTCGGCAGGCGTGCCGACGCTGGTCGTCGGCACAGACACACTGGCCATGAGCGAATACGCTCCCTGCCAGTACCGGTCCGATTCGGTGTCGCTGCGGGGTAAAACCGAGGTGAAAGCCGCGGCAGGAGAGCTGCGCGACAGCGTGACTATCCTTGTCGGCAACGTCCTAAAACCGAAACGGACGCCGGTCCTTCGGCGAACAACAGGTCCGCAAACGACAAATTAGGCACGAAAGGCATTCTCTCCGAGAAGACCTGGAAATAAGGCTCGGCAATCAACGCCGGGCCTTCTTTGCGCTTGGGCCGCAGGTCGAAGTCTCCGGGGGCGGCTTCGACGTAGGTTCGGGAAAGCGCCGGCATCGGGACCTTCGCCAGCGAGCACATCACGTCGAGCAGTCCCAGGTTGTAATCGGCGAGAAATTCATATTCCCGGCGGTAGAAGGGCTCGAACCGCCCGGCGTAGAAATCGAAATAGGGCGACGACTTGTAAGAAGCGACCAACGCCCCCCAGTGCTGGTGCTGCCACCGCTTGGAGTAATCGAGGCGCACGTCGCGCACCGGCTGGCCGGGACGGTTGGCATTGCGGACGTGCACGGTAAGCTCCATCACGCCGTTCGCAGCCAGTATCCGTGCGCGGTTGCGCTCGGAACGTTTCACGAAATGTTCGCCCAGGTCCACGACGCAGCCGCCGCGCACCAGGTGCGTGAAATACTCCACCGACGGGAGGTATGCAAGGGGAAGGATCGTCATAGTCAACTGTTTGTTCCGTCGTTTTGCCCCAACAAGTGCGAAGGGGTACTCTCCCGGATGAAAATCAGGTAATCGAATGCCTCCGAAACACGCTCCGGGTAAAATTCCCGCATCGCCTTCAGATAGCCGATGACCCGGAATTCCATCGCATCGATCCACTTCAGCGCCGGGTCGTCCGCTTCACGCATTTTCTTCAGGTCGAGAACGAATATCGGCTCATCGAGCTGCGCCAACAGGTATTCGAGCGTACCGGGGTAAGCCGGCTGCGCCTCATAGGAGCCAATTCCCCTGTCGCCGATATAAGAGCAGACTCCCTCGGCGAAAGCGAATCCGAAGTTGACGTAACCTTCGCCCAGGCTGTCGCGGAGATAACCACCCATCAAACCGTCGGTTTTACAGATATGTCCGTTATGGGCCCATACGACAATCGGCGTTCCGGGATTCCGGCCACGAATCCACAACAGGTTCTCGGCCATGAAACGGTCGCGGTCGGGAACTCCCGCCAGGTATTGCCGCAGCAATACGATATTTTGCAGCAGCCAGGCACGGCCCGAGCCTCCGGCCGGCACGCTGAAGGCTTCGGCCTCCTCGTCCGACAACGCCGCGACGCGCTGTTCCAATTGCACGAGCAGCGGCTCCGCGGCCGCCAGCATCTGGGGCGGCGTGATGACGAAAGGATCGGAGCGCGCTTCGTTCACGGCCGGAAATATGCGCGCCAGTTCTCCGATCAGTTTGTACATGGGCTTCTCCTCGCCGAAAGCACCCAGGAGCGTATAAAGTTCCTGGTAAAACATCTGCATATCCATGCCGGTATAAGCAATCCGGAGCGCCGGATCGTTGCAGGCGCGCATCCACTCCACCAGATCGCGCATCTCCTCCGTATTCCACATCCAATACAATCCAGAGAGCACCGCCTGCAATTCGCCTTCGCCGCCTGCGACATACCGGCCGACATTATATCCCGCCGCCATATCGTCCTCAAGGGTGAAAATCCCGAAACCGGCATTTCCGGCCAAATAGCGAACCAACCGGTCCTTCATCCGGAAGATTTCGCTCGACCCGTGCGTCGTTTCGCCCAGCGCGACAACCTCCGCACCGCCGACCAGGTCGTTCAGCACCGCAAGGTCTTCCGTGCTGCCGCCGTCGGCATCGCAGGTCCGCAGAGGATAGATATATTTCTTCAACGAACGCTTCTCGGCCCGGGTCAGCACGCTCTTCGGCGCGGGAACCAGCGAATCGACAAGCGGCACGCCGTCAATCGTAACACGAAAATCGTCGAACCACGCCGTTCCTTCGCCCATGAAGATAGCGGCAACGATCAATTTCGCCGTATCGCTCAGATGCGCCCGGACAGTTAGCTGCGTCCAGTCGGAAGTCCCCTTCACCGAAGGAGAGGCCCAGTCATCGGCCGGGTCCCAGTCCGCATCGTCGTCGCCGCCGATCCAGATACCGGCCAACGCCCCGTCGAGGCCTTCGGTCCGAACCCAGCCCGTCAGGCAGACATCCCGCCCGGCAGCATCGGCCACCAACTCCTGGTTGAGAAACGCATATTCCCCGGAAAGCGAGTCCTTCCGCTCGATTTTCAGGCTTGCCCGGCCGTGGTGAAAGCACGTCGTATCGGCCGACAGGTCGTAACCCAGAGCATAAGCATACCACCGGAAATGAGTAGGAGCATCGCGGAAACGGTGTTCGAAATCAAGATTATAACGGGTCATCCCGCCCGTCGGAAAAGCTTTCGGCAAACAGGAAGCCAATGCCGCCGCCGCGAGCAGGGAAACTAAGAGTCGGTTCATAACAGGATTCGTTTGCAGGTGTTTTAGTATAAACGAGTTACAGGTTGTCTTCGTATGTCCGTATCCGACAATTCACACGATCGTCCCTGTTTTCTCCTAATTATCCGTCCAGTCGCCGTTGGCTTTTATCAACGCCACCAGCCGGTCGAGGGCCTCGGCCTGCGGAATGTTGCGCTCGACAATCGTGCGGCCTTTGTATAGCGTGATGCGGCCCGGTCCGGCGCCCACATAGCCATAATCGGCGTCGGCCATTTCTCCGGGACCGTTGACGATGCAGCCCATCACGCCGATCCGCAGGTTTTTCAGGTGCGACGTGCGCGCCTTGATGTCGGCCAGCGTCTTCTCGATGTCGTAGAGCGTACGGCCGCAACTCGGGCAGGCGATATATTCGGTATGCGAAAAGCGCACGCGTGCGGCTTGCAGGATCATCAACTCGACTTCACGGATTTCAGCCTCCGCAAATCCCGGGGCATCGATCCAAACGCCGTCGGCAAGGCCGTCGAGCAGCAGCGGGCCCAGGTCGGCGGCGGCCTTCACGGCAAGCGTTGCAAGCCCGGTCTCCGCATAGCGGCGTTTTACGACGACCGGTTCGTCGGCCACGCAGAGGTTCAGGATCGCGGCGCGCAGTTCGGCCGTCGGGTTGCCCGACACGGCTTCGATGACACGGAATCCTTCGAGCGGCTCGGTATGCACGACGGGAACCGTCACCTTCGAGCGGCGGCGGTATTCGGTCGGGCTATAACGTTCGGGATGCAGGACTTCGAATTCGCCCGGCCGGTCGGCAAAATGCTCGACGAGCAGTTGCGCCACGGGGATTTCGTTTTCGGGGGCCTCGGTCAGCGAGACGCGGATCGTATCGCCGATACCGTCGGCCATCAGCGCCCCGATGCCCACGGCGCTCTTGATACGCCCCTCGACGCCGTTTCCGGCTTCGGTGACTCCGAGGTGAATCGGATAGTGCATATCTTCGGCATCCATCGCTTCGACCAGCAGGCGGTAGGCGGCGACCATCACGCGCGTGTTCGACGACTTCATCGAAACGACGACCTGGTCAAACGAATGTTGTTTGCAGATTCTCAAAAACTCCATGGCCGAGACGACCATACCTTGCGGCGTGTCGCCCCATTCGTCGAAGACGCGTTTCGAGAGCGACCCGTGGTTGACGCCGATGCGCAGGGCGACGCCCCGCTCGCGGCACAGTTCGATCAGGGCTTCCAGTTCACCGTTCTGCGTGCGGTAGTTACCGGGGTTGATGCGCACTTTGTCGACATACAGGGCGGCGATCGCGGCGACTTCCGGAACAAAGTGGATGTCGGCCACGACGGCCGTATCGAACCCGTCGGCACGCAACTGGCAGACGATATGCTGCAAATTCTCGCCCTCGCGGCGGCCCTGCGCCGTGAGGCGCACGATCTGCCCCCCGGCCCGGTCGATGCGTTCGATCTGGGCGACGCTCGCTGTAACATCATTGGTGTCGGTATTGGTCATCGACTGCACGGCGACGGGGTATTCACCGCCGATCGTAACCCGTCCGATGCGTACTTCGTGCGCCGGGCGGCGTATGAATTTCGAAAGATTCATCGCATTTATGATTAGCTGATGCAAAGATAGCAACGATTTGGCGATCCGCGAAAAAAACGCTATATTTCGGAGACATCTCTAAAATGCGGGCATCATGAAAGAGAAACTACTGCTGGCGGCCGCCGCGCTGCTCGGATTCGCAACGGCATGCGATTCGAACAAACGGCAGACAGACATGTACGGGACCCCGTACAACAACTACAAGATCAAGGGAAAGGTGACCGACAAGGCCGGGCAGCCGATCAAGGGCATCGAGGTCCGAAGCAACGCCGCCCTGCCGACGCCGGAGGCGACGACCCGGGCCGACGGAACCTATGACCTTGCAGGCCAAGGCATCGGCAACATGGCAAGAGTCACCTTCACCGACACCGACGGTCCGGCCAACGGCGGCGACTTCGCCGAAAAGACGGTAGACATCAAATTCACCGAAGCCGAACGTACGGCCCAAGGGAAGGGCTGGGACCAGGGTTCCTTCGCCAAATCGGGTGTCGACGAGACGCTCGAGGAGAAGAAATAGCCGCGACACGCAATCATTGCGCCTTTCAAAACAGCGGTGTGTCCGGGCAAAACACGGACATGTTTGGCTTTACGCCCGACTTTTCCTATATTTGTCCCTGTGGATACACTCGATAACGACATCAAATTCGTAGCGGGCGTCGGCGACGCCCGGGCCAAGCTCCTCGAACGGGAACTGGGCATCCGCACGCTGGGCGACATGCTCAGCCACTACCCCTTTCGTTACATCGACCGCACGCGCATCTACCGCATTTCGGAAATCACCGATGCCGCCGGTCTCTCTTATGTCCAGTTCCGGGCCCGCATAACGGGCGTCGCCTATGCCGGCGCAGGCCGCAAACGCCGTTTCACGGCCTTCGTACAGGACCCCACGGGATCGGCCGAACTGGTGTGGTTCCAGGGCATCAAATGGATCGAAAAACGGGTCGAAGTCGGGCGCGAATACCTCGTTTTCGGCCGCCCGTCGTTCTACCGCGGCGAATTGTCGATCGCCCACCCCGAGCTGGAAACCATGGAACAAGCCCTCTCGCGCAAAGCCGAAAGCGGCATGCAGGGCATCTACCCCTCGACCGAGAAGCTGGGCAACGTGCTGGGCACAAAGGGCATGTACCAGATCATCTGCAACGCCTGGGCGCTGGCGAAGGACCGCATCGCGGACCCGCTGCCCGGAGCCATACGCACCCGCTACGGGCTGATTCCGCTGCGCGAAGCCTACTACAACATCCACTTCCCGCAGTCGCAGGAGGCCTTGCGGCAGGCGCAGTACCGCCTGAAATTCGACGAACTGCTGGGCGTACAACTCAACATCCAGTCGCGCCGCACGGAACGCCTGTCGAAAAGCAACGGATTCCTTTTCACGAAGGTCGGGGGCGTGTTCAACACCTTTTACGAAGAAAAACTTCCTTTCCCGCTCACCGGGGCGCAAAAACGCGTCATCAAGGAGATCCGCAAGGACACCGTGACGGGATTCCAGATGAACCGCCTGCTGCAGGGCGATGTCGGCAGCGGCAAGACCCTCGTGGCGCTGATGTCGATGCTGCTCGCGGTGGACAACGGTTTCCAGGCCTGCATGATGGCCCCGACGGAAATCCTTGCCCGCCAGCATTTCGCCACCGTCAGCAAGATGCTCGACGGGATGGACGTGAAGGTAGCCATCCTGACCGGCGCCTCGAAAGCCAGGGAGCGCAAAGCCTCCCTCGAAGGCATCGCCTCGGGCGAGGTGGACATCCTCATCGGCACGCACGCCCTGATCGAGGACCGCGTGCAGTTCTCGAACCTGGGCTTCGTCGTCATCGACGAACAACACCGTTTCGGCGTGGAACAGCGCGCACGGCTCTGGACCAAGAACGACCAGCCGCCCCATATCCTCGTGATGACGGCCACGCCGATTCCCCGCACGCTGGCCATGACGCTCTACGGCGACCTCGACGTGTCGGTGATCGACGAACTGCCCCCGGGCCGGCGTCCGATCAAAACGTTCCACTATACCGACGCCGCCCGGCTCAAGCTCTTCGGATTCATGCGACAGGAGATCGCCAAAGGCCGGCAGGTCTACGTCGTTTACCCGCTCATCAAGGAGTCCGAAGCGATGGATTACAAAGACCTCACCGACGGCTACGAGGCCATCTCGCGCGACTTCCCGCTGCCCCAATACATCACGGCGATCTGCCACGGCAAGATGAAACCCGCCGACAAGGAGGAGTCGATGCGCCAGTTCAAAGCGGGCGAAGCCCACATCCTCGTGGCCACCTCGGTGATCGAGGTGGGCGTCGACGTGCCCAACGCGACGGTCATGGTCATCGAATCGGCCGAGCGTTTCGGACTTTCGCAGCTCCACCAGTTGCGCGGGCGCGTGGGGCGCGGCGGCGAACAGTCCTACTGCATCCTGATGTCGGGCGAGAAGCTCTCGCGCGAGTCGCGGGCGCGGCTCGAAGCGATGTGCGAGACCAACGACGGCTTCCGCCTCGCGGAACTCGACCTCAAACTGCGGGGCGCGGGCGACATCAACGGCACGATGCAGAGCGGCATGGCATTTGATCTGAAAATCGCCAGCCCCACGGCGGACGTACAGATACTTACCGTCTCGCGCGAAGCCGCCGCCGAAATACTGGCCGAGGACCCCGCGCTGGCGCAGCCCCAAAACCGCGGTCTCGACGCCCTGCGCCGCCGCTACTCGGGGCGCGAAGAACTCGATTTTTCACGTATTTCGTAATATTCGGCCCCGAAAAAACGTTAACCCATTAAATTCCCTCTCCGATGAAACGGTTCTTACTCGCCATATTCCTGCTCGCCGCAGCCTCGCCCCTCGCCGCGCAGCTCTACCACCCGGGCGAACAGCTCTTCTACCGCGTAAGCTACAAGGCCAAGATGTTCCCCAACACGGAGGTCGGGGCCGTGGAGGTCACGACAGTCCAGGAGACCGTCGACGGCAAAACCTTCTACAAGGTCGAGGGCGCAGGCCGTACGCTGCCCACCTACCGCTGGTTCTTCAACCTGGAAGACATCTACACCGTGTGGATCGACACTACGGCACTGCGCCCCGTGCGTTTCGTGAGCGACATCCGCGAGGGAGACTATACGTTCCAGAGTTATTACACCTATAACTGGCCCGACTCGGTCGTCCACACCCGTTGGCGCAGCCGCCAAAATCCGTTTAAGGAGAAACAACTGCCGCTGACCGCCGAGAGCATGGACGCCATCTCGCTCTTCTTCAACCTGCGTTCAGCCTCCGCCGAGGATTTCCGCGTGGGCGAACCGGCGACGCTGCAAATGGTCCTCCAGGACACCGTCCAACACCTGCACTACCGCTACCTGGGGCGCGAAAACAAGAAAATCCGCAACATGGGCCGCTACCGCACCCTGAAGTTCGAATGCCAGTTGGGGACGACCGAAGGCTACTCGTTCACCGACGGCACGATCTTCACGATCTGGATTTCGGACGACGAAAACAAAATACCGCTCTATATCGAATCGCCGGTCAAGATCGGCAGCATCAACGCTTACATTTCGGGCTACAAAGGACTTAAATACCCGGTAACGAGCCTGATGAAATAAACGCTGCACCTCCATCGGACAGTAACACGGGAATTTTTTCGTATCTTTGCGGAGAAAAACGTCACTGTTTCATGCTCATGCAACGCTCCGCAACATCCTGTTTTGCAGGACGCATTGCCGCGTTCCTCGTGCGGCCTTTCGGCGAGTATCCGGCATTCCTGCTCCTCACGGCGCTCCTGCCGCTGTTCCCGGACATCATTCGTTTCTTCCAGAACGAAATGTCGTTCGTGCTCGGGAGGAACCTGTTTTACGGAACGCTGCTGTCACTTTTCCGGGCCTGGCTGTTGACTCTTCCGCTATGTCTGAGGTCCCGCGATAAGAGGGGGGGGGTAATCCCTGCATTCCGGATCGCCGGCGCGGTCTACCGCACACTCGTCCTATTATGTCTCGGCCTCCTCTCCCTGGCCGAAAGTTTTCTGCTGATCCGTTTCGGAACGCCCTTTTCGTTCTCCGTCATCCAGCTTCTCTGGGAAACGGACGAACGCGAATGCCTTGAATTTCTAAAAACCTACTGCACGGCCGCGGCATTCCTGCTTCCGGCCGCCGCATGCGTCCTGCTGGCCGCAGGGTATCTGCTGGCGGAACGCCGTCATATCCGGTTCGGGCTGCGCAGCCGCAAGATACGCATACCGCTTCTGCTCCTGCTGGCCGGCTGCGGCGCCTTCTACGCCAGCCGGCTGCACTTTCAGTACGCACTCACCCGGGCCGACGATTTTCCGGGAGAGATGATAACGCACAAAACCGCAACCCTCACCCCCTTCGAACGGCTTCACACATCGCTCTTCTGGTTCCGGCGCGTATTCTCCGCCGAACGTGCGGACCAACTGCTCCGCACGCTCGAAGCGGCCGAAGTCGAAAGCTGCTCTTTCCGCTCGCCCTGCGTCGTCGTCATCATCGGAGAGTCGTTCAACAAATACCATTCGAGCCTTTACGGTTATCCGCTGCCGACCAATCCCCGGCTCGAAGAGCGGCTTCGGCGGGGCGAACTCTTTGTTTTCCGCGATGTCATTTCTCCGGCAAACCTGACCACTTCGGTGCTGTCCAACCTCTTTTCACCTGCAAGCCTCGGCTCCGGACAGTCCTGGACGGACAGCCCCCTTTTCCCGGCCCTCTTCAAAAAGGCCGGGTATACCACCTGCCATCTGGACAACCAGGCCGCCGGAAGCGATTACGGTTACCACGATCTCGGGCTGAAAGCCCTTTTCAATGCCCGCAGCACCCCGTTCCTGTTCTCGGTCCACAATGAGAACCGCCATCCCTACGACCTGGAACTGCTCGGCGACTACGACCGGCTCGCCTCCCCCAGAGACACCCCCGAACTGGTCGTCTTCCACCTGTTGGGACAGCACGTCGGCTATTCCGACCGCTATCCCAAGGAAGAGGCGTATTTCACACCCGGGGATATTCCCCGCCAAGACCTGACACGGCAGCAGCGGCAGGTCGTCGCCGACTACGACAACGCCACCCGCTATAACGACCGGGTCGTCGATGCGATCCTGGCGCGTTTCGCCGACCGCGACGCCATCGCCGTTTACCTCTCCGACCACGGCGAAGAGGTCTACGACTACCGCGATTTCTTCTGCCGTTCGCACGGCCTGCCGCTTACTCCCGAGGTTTGCAAATACCAGTTCGAAATCCCGTTCATGATCTGGATGTCCGACTCCTACCGCCGCAACCGCCCCGATGTCGCGGCACAGGTCGCAGGCTCGCTCGACCGGCCGTTCTCGTCGGACGACCTTTCACACCTGCTGCTGGACCTGGCGGGCATCCGATGCCGGTGGTACGACCCGACGCGCAGCCTCGTCGGCGAGCTATTCGACGCCACCCGCCCCCGACCGCTGCTGATGGGATTCGAACCAGCCGGAAACTACGACACCATCATCGGGCGAGACCGAAAACAATAAGGTTATGTCATTATCCCGCATTGGATTTTCATATTTTTTTCTATCTTTGCCCTAAGATAACATCCTGCTTGGATAGGCTCCCCGGCATGACAAATAAATTTGCGTTGCGCCCCGGTTTGTACTATCTTTGTAATAAAACGGACCACTATGGAAAACAGACAGGGATACGATCCTTCGGAGTTCGAAGACGACGACTACACGACTCCGCAGCCCGATGCGGGTAAATCGATTCGCGGCTACCGCATCGTCATCATCATTCTTTCGGTGATTCTGGTGGCGATTTCGGTGCTTTATTTCAGCATCCACCGCCAGCAGATGCTCGACAACGAACTGCTGCAGGCCGACCGCGACTCGATCCAGAACGACCTGGGACGGCTGATGACCGACTACGACGGCCTCCGGATTTCGAACGACTCGATTTCCGCCGGGCTGAATTTCGAGCGCGAACGCGCCGACTCGCTCATGACGCGCCTCAAGAAAGAGCGTTCGTGGAACCTCGCGAAAATCAAACAATATGAAAAGGAGGTCGGCACACTGCGTACGATTATGAAGGGCTACGTGAAACAGATCGACTCGCTCAATACGCTCAACAAGAAGCTCATCAAGGAGAACGTCGGTTTCCGCAAGGAGATTTCGTCGGCCAACCTGCGCGCCGACATGGCCGAAGAGAAAGCCGCCGAACTGGACAACAAAGTCAAAGTGGGTTCGGTGCTCCGCGCCCGCGATATCCGCCTCTCGGCCCTCAGCGACCGCAGCAAACCCGTATCGAGGGTCAAGAACGCCGCACGCCTGCGCGTCGATTTCGTGCTCGCAGCCAACGAACTGGCTACCCCGGGCAACAAAGCCATCTACGTGCGTATCACTTCGCCCGACGGTTACGTGCTGACCACCGAGGCTATGCCGACCTTCGAATTCGAGGGCGAACGGCTGAGCTATTCGGCCATGCGTGAGGTCGACTACCAAAACCAGGACCTCGAAGTGGGTATCTACTACAATTCGACAGGCTTTGCCGCCGGAACCTACCAGATTCAGCTTTACAGCGAAGGCCGCCTGATCGGCCAGACGCAGGTGGTGATGAAATAAAACCGCACACTTATATTTAAAAGCCGGGTGACACGAGAGGTCGCCCGGCTTTTTTTCGGCCCGTCCGGTCCTGCCGCCCGAAACAGCGTCCCCGAAACAACAAGTTCCCAAACAACCGCTCCGGCCTGCGTAAACACACGCCGGAAGCATACCCGACCCTACGTAAATCCCCGACGGAGGCCATCCCGTCGCAAATTATCCCTGCCCCTGAAACACCCTCCGGAGGCCTGCCCGACCCGAAAAACAAGCTAACCGCCAATCATTCTGCACGATTTTAAAGAAATTTATTTTCAGATTTCGTGTAAAAATGCTTGGACGATTCAAGGAAACCATTTACATTTGTCATACAAATAAGATTAATAAGGCGAATCAAGACGCAGAATTCGGCCCGTTCTCTTATTTTCCGCAACTACCGACTGAACCTTAATTACATACAGAATGAGAACAAAACTACTACGAACAGCGACCCTCCTGGCCGGATTCCTCTGGCTGGCGATCGCAGCCGCAGCTCAGGAACGTTCGGTACAGGGAACCGTGTTCGACGGGGACGGGAAAAGCCCGCTCGTCGGCGTGACGGTGATCGTCAAAGGGGCTCCCAACCGGGGAACCGTCACCGGAGCCGACGGGCAGTACAGCATCCGCGCCAAAGAGGGCGAGGAGCTGACCTTCACCTACCTGGGCTATGAGGAGGTAACGCAGCGGATCGGGGGGGGGAAGACACGTCTCGACGTGACGATGCACCCCAAGGCCGAGGCGATCGAAGGCGTCGTGGTCACGGCGCTGGGCATGACCCGCGAACAGAAAGCGCTGGGATATGCCGTGTCGAAAGTAGACAACCAGGACCTGACGGCCGCCGTCTCGAACAACTGGCTCGACGCGCTATCGGGCAAAGTCGCAGGTCTTAATTTCGACCACGCTTCATCGGGTCCCGGCGGATCGCTGCGCGTCACGCTGCGCGGCGAATCGACCGTCAACATGGACAACAACACGGCGCTGTTCGTCATCGACGGCGTTCCGATGTCGAGCGGCATGACGGCCATGGGCGGCGCGGCATACAACAACACCGACGCAGGCGTCGACTACGGCAACGGAGCCGCCGACCTCAATCCCGAGGACATCGACAACGTTTCGGTGCTCAAAGGCCCCGCGGCGACAGCCCTCTACGGGTCGCGCGCGGCGAACGGCGCCATCGTCATCACGACCAAGGCCGGCAAGTCGACCAAAGGACTGGGCATCACGTTCAGTTCGAACTTCTCGTTCGAACGCGCCGGCTACTGGCCCGATTTCCAGGACGAATACGGTCCGGGCAACAACGGCGCCCGCACCTACTCGTTCTACACCGTGAAGGCCGACCAGTCGACCACGGGCGAAGCCGCCTCGCGCACTTACAGCCGCTACACGTGGGGACCGCGCTACGAGGGGCAAAAGCTCTACCAATGGGCTTCGTACGACCCGGAGACCAAAATGTATACGCCGCTGGACTTCAAGCCGCGCGACTGGTACAAGGGCTTCTTCGAGACTGGCGCAACATATAAGAATTCGGTGTCGATCTCGGGAAACAACGGCAAGGGCGGTTCGATCCGCGTCTCGTTCACCGACGTGCGCAACACCTGGATCGTCCCCAATACGGGCTACAAGACGCAGAGTTTCTCGGCTTCCTTCGCCCAGAAGTTCCGCATCGTGGAACTGTCCGGAAAAATCAACTACTACCGCAAGGACAGCGACAACCTGCCGATGATCGGTTACAGCACCTCGTCGCCCACCTACACGCTGCTCTGGAGCCGCAACAACCTCGACGTACGCTGGTACGAACAGGAATACCGGCAGGGCGCCAACCTCTATCCGAACGCCCTGAACAACCTTTCGGACAACCCCTATACGCAGGCTTATGAACAGCTCAACACGATGGACCGCGACCGCGTCTACGGCAATGTCAGCGCCACGTTCGACATCTACAAAGGACTGAAACTGATGCTCCGCACGGGCCTCGACATGAACCGCGAGTTCCGCACGCGCCGCAAACCTTTCGGCACGCTGTCGAACCTGAACGGCTACTTCCGGCAGCAGAACGTCGAGAACACCGAGATGAACAACGACTTCCTCGTAACCTACGAACGCCCCCTGGGCAAGTTTCATATCAACGTCAACCTCGGCGGCAACAGCATGTACCAGGAGAGCCGCGTCGTGACCGCCACGGCCGATGAACTTCTCACGGAGGGCGTCTACAACCTCGCAAACGCCAAGTCGGGCGTCATCACCAAAAGCCAGCACACCCGCAAGATGGTCAACAGCCTCTACGGGCTGGTGCAGTTGAGCTACGACGACTGCCTGTTCCTCGACATCACGGGCCGCAACGACTGGTCGAGCTCCCTGGCCCCGGGCCACTGGTCGTTCTTCTATCCGTCGGTCAGCGCCAGTTGGGTGCTCACCGACACCAAGGCGCTGGGGCTGCGCGACCGCATGCCGTGGCTCACGTTCCTCAAACTGCGCGCCTCGTGGGCCAACGTGGGCAACGACACCAGTGCCTATGTCATCAACAACTACTATTCGGTGACCGACTTTTCGAGCGGCTACTTCCTGCCGACGACCTGGGCGCTCTACAACATGAAACCCGAAAACGTCGAAAGTTGGGAGTTCGGCCTCGAAGCCAAATTTCTGCGCAACCGCATCACCCTCGATGCGGCGTTCTACAACAACACGACCACCGACCAGATCATCAACACCCCCGTTGATTACAGCACGGGCGTCAGCTCGAAATACATCAATGCGGGCGAAATCCGCAACCGCGGCGTCGAACTCGCCTCGCGCCTGCAGCCCGTACGCACCAAGAACTTCAACTGGGACATCAACCTCACGTGGTCGAAAAACTGGAACAAGGTCATCAGCCTGGCCCCGGGCGTCGACTCGTGGGTGATCTCCTCGGGAGCCCGCGGACAGGTGATCGCCACCCCCGGCGGCACGCTCGGCGACCTCTACGGCTACGGTTATGCCAAGGCCCCGGCAGGCTCCTACATCCTCAACACCGACGGTTCGCGCATCGACGTTTCGGGCCAGACGGTGATCGACGAACACGGCTATCCGGTGCTCGCCTCCGACCAGATGGTCAAGATGGGCAACGTCCAGCCCGACTGGCGCGCCGGCCTTTCGACCTCGCTCAAATACAAGGGCATCCGCCTGAGCGCCACCTTCGCCGCACAGTGGGGCGGCATGGCTTATTCGCTGACCAACGCCCAACTCTCGCGCCAGGGCAAACTGACCAACACGCTCTACGGACGCTACGGCGGCGTGCTGCACGAAGGCGTCGTCGCCCGCGGACTCGACGCACAGGGCAACATGGTCTACAACCCCAACAACACCGTCACCGAGAACGTCGTCACCTACTACCTCGACCGCGTCTATTCGATGAACAACGTCGAGACCAGCACGTTCGACACCTCCTACCTCAAACTGCGCGAACTGCGCCTGGAGTGGACCCTGCCGAAAAAGTGGATCACCCGCACGCGCATATTGCAGGACGCATCCGTAGCCGTCTTCGGCACGAACCTCTTCTGCTGGACCAACTGGCCCTTCTACGATCCGGAAGTGGGTACGCTCAACGGCGCCAGCATCACGCGAGGCTTTGAAACGGCCTCCTATCCGATGACCCGCACCTATGGTTTCAACATCAAACTCAGCTTCTGACCTTATGAAAAAGATACTTTCATACGCCACAGTCCTCATCCTCCTGGCGGGCATGGGCCTCGGCTCGTGCACCGGGAACTTCGAAGAGTACAACACCAACGGAGAGAGTCCCGAATACGGCAACGTCGACCCGAGCACGCTGCTCGAACAACTGATTTCGACGGGAGCCTACTACATCTACGAACGTTCGTGGCGGGTCAACAACGAACTGATGCAGTATACCGTCGACTGCAGCGCCGCCACCGACATCCAGCGCTACGTTTTCCAGGTCGGGGAGTACAAAACCCCGTGGGAACGCTTCCAGCGCTATGCAGCCAATGCGAACCACATGATCGCGCTGGCCGAAAAATACGAGGACCCCAATGCACAGGCCATCGCCATGACCCTCAAGGCGGTTTTCATGTCGCTCATCACCGACCTCTACGGCGATATACCCTATAAAGAGGCCTACCGCATCGACGAGAACATCACCCAGCCGCAGATCGACCCGCAGTCGGAAATCTACGCGGGGCTGATCGACATGCTGCTGGAGGCGAACAGCCTCTACCGGACCGCCACGGACAACAACGGCAACTACACCTATCCGCTGACCGTCCCGGGCAAGGACCTGCTCTACGGAGGCGACATCGCCGCCTGGCAGAAGTTCACCAATTCGCTCTGCCTGCGCCTCTGCATGCGCCTGAGCAACCGTCCCGAGGCGGGTTCGGCCGCCATCATGCAGACCATCGTCAGCAACCCGGCCAAGCACCCCGTTTTTTCCTCCTGCGACGACGACGCCAAGGTCAGCTACACGGGCATCGCCCCCTTCAAGAACGAGTTCGGCGACATGACCGAAGCCACGTTCACGACCTCGTCGCGCAAGTGCTCGGCCTTCTTCATCGACCAACTGCACACCACCTCGGACCCGCGCATGGCCCAATGGGTCCGGACGATCGGTTCGGAGGACATCCACGGCGTCGTGAGCGGCGTGGTCGAGCCGGACGGCACGGGAGCCAGCGTGATGAACGCCTCGGTGCTTAAGCAGTACACCTCGCCGGTCTGGCTGATGACCTCGTCGGAGGTCTGTTTCATCCTCAGCGAAGCGGCCCATATCGGGATGATCTCCGGCGGAGAGGCCCTTGCCGAGCAATACTACGAAAAAGCCATTACCAATTCGATCCGGCAGTGGAGCCCGACCATCTCCGACGCCAACATCGACCGGTTTCTGCACGCCACAGGATCGAAAGTCGCTTATAACGGCACTCAGGAGCAGATTCTCCTGCAAAAATGGGTATCGCTCTTCCTGCAGGGCTTCGAATCGTGGTGCGACTACCGCCGCACGGGCTACCCGAAACTGCCGATCGGCCCCGGGTGCGACAACGAAGGCGTCATGCCCACACGCCTGTGCTATCCGCAGACATTGATTTCGACCAACAGTTCCAACTACCAGAAGCAAATCGCCCGGATGAGGACAACCTATCCGATCGTCGGGCGGGGAACCGTCGGCGGGGACAACATGCTGACACCCGTCTGGTGGAGCAGGCGCGCCGTGGAACTGGAAACGGGCGCAACGAACTAAAACCTTAAAAATTCAACAAGATATGATCCGTCAACTTTTCAACATACTCCGTCCGAAGGCGCTGCTCCTTGCCGCGGTAGTGGCCGCCGGGTGTTCCGACGACGACACGGCCGGCGGAGGCGAGATGACCTTCCTGGGCGGCGACAACCTGTTCGAATGTCCCGCAGAAGGCGGTACGAAAGACATTTCGTTCTTCTCCCGTTCGGGACACTGGGAGATCGTCGCCGACGACCCTGCGGCTTCGTGGATCGACGTGTGGCCCGCTTACGGCGACGACAACGGCCGCACGACCCTCACCGTACAGCCTGTCGGAGACGCCTACGGCCGCGAAATGACATTCGACATCCGCACGGCGCACGGCGTTGCGGGACAGATTCGCGTAAAACAGGCCGGACTGACCCCCGAAATCAAAACCAACCTCACGTCGTCGAAAATCCGGGTCGACATCGCCGGAACGCCCGTCACCGTCGGCATCACGAGCAACGTGAAGTGGGAAGCCGCCGTCGACGAAGGCGACACGTGGATTTCGTTGGGCGAAACGACCGAAACGTCGCAGCAGTTCCTCTTTACGAACAACACAGGCCAGCCCAAACGCACCGGCCAGATCAGCTTCCGCATGGTCGGCGGCGATTACAAGGTGTCGGTCCCCGTCGAGCAGATGGACGGCAACACCTCGTTCGAACACGCCGAAATGGTGACGATAGCCCGCCTGCTGAGCGAGGTGCAGCTCGACGCCGAAGGACGCTTCGAACTGGAGGAAAACTATGCCGTCGAAGGCTGGATCACCAGCGATTTCGAGCGCAAAAACCTGCCCGACAGCGTTCTTTACGTACAGGACGCCAGCGGCCGCGGCATTAAATTCATACTCAAGGACAAGAACGAGTTCCTCAGCCCCTCCGCCGAACAGCGGGGATGGTATGCCCAGAACCGCAAAGTCGCCATACACATGTACGCCGCCGAACTGCGCAACGACGCCGAGGGCAACCTCTGCGTGATCGACTTCGCAGCCTCTTCGGTCAAACGCAGCACCGACGAAGCTCCCGCAACCCCGGTTGCGGTGGTCCTGAACGATATGGGCGACCTCTCACAATATGCCAACACGGTCGTCCGCATCGACCCCGTCGAGTTCGTGACGCCCTACGGCGGCTATGCACCGTTCTTCGAAAAGGACGGCAACAACGAGGCGACCACCGAAACGGAGTGGGTGAAGAACGTGAAAGCCGGTTACCGGGCCCTCTTCCCCTACCACACGCTCGCCCCGCAGCTCGTGCGCGATACGAAGGGCAACGTCGTGAAACTCTACTTCCTGCGCTCCTTCACCGAGATGTACGCACGCAATCTCCCGGCCGGGTCGGGCGCACTGACGGCGCTGGTCACGAAGTTCCGCGGCGAATACATCCTCCAGATCCGCAACACGGCGGACGACGCGCTCTCGGCCGACAGCGAAACCCGCTTCTCGACGACGCTGATGCAGGCCGGGCCGTGGCTCGCCCAGGACGCCGTGCCGGTCTTCGCAGTCGGCAATACGGGCGGCGACCAAAGTTCGGCGGTCTTCTCGATCTACGACGACACCAACAATTTCGACGTTTTCCCGAGCAGTTCGGGGGCCATCGCCTCCTACTGGCTCACGACCGACGTACGCCGCCAGCACGACATTCCGTTCGCCGACGAGCCCGAGCACTATTACAGCCTCAACGCCAAACTCTGGTGGAACGTGACGACGCACCATTCGCTGGTATCGAACAACGACGAGGTGGGCGAAGCATTCATCATCCGCACCAATACGCTGCGCAACGCGACGGGAGCGCTCTACCTCTATCTCACGAGCACCAGTTCGAAGGGCGGTCCGGGCAAGATGAAGGTCCAGTGGAGCGACTCGGCGGAGAGCGACCTGGCGAAGGTGAAGTTCGAGGACATCGGCACTTACGACGCCCCGTGCATCAATTTCACGCCGTTCCTCTTCCCGTACAGCTTCCGCCTGCCCGACGCCATGCGCGGCAAGCAGCAGGTGACGATCCTCATACGCTGCGCCGCCGAGACCAACGCCCAGCATAACAACGCACTGATCGCCGCGACCGGCACGTCGCGCCTGGGACACCTCGGAATCGTGGAAATCAAATAACCGAACGCCATGAAACAGCTATTATACAGACTGCTCGTTGCCGCGGCATTAGCCGGCGGACCGCTGCTGGCCGGATGCTCCGATTCGGACGAAACACAGCAGGAAACCCCGCGCGAAGACCATTTCGTCATTGCGCTGGTCGACGACGCCTACGACCTCGACTACGAAGGCGAAATGACCCTCCGGGTATTGAAATTCGCCGAGGGCGACCGCCTCGCCCTGACGCCGGGCGAACGGGGCGAATCGACCGAACAGACCGCCGTCGCGATCAGCGGATTCACACCCACCGACGTTACGTTCCGCATTCCGAAAGAGGTCACGACCGGACGCTGGAGCCTCTGGTGCATGCGCGACGTGAAGACCCAGTTCCTCGGCACGGCGATGCTCAACGTCGACATTTTCCGCCTGGTGCGCAACGTGCAACTCGAAGCCGCCTACACGGTGGACCGCGGTGAGATCGTAACCATTCCGGGCGAAGGATTCACCGAGGGCGACAAGATCCGCTTTGCCGCCGAAGGACAAACCGGCCTGGAAGCGGCCGTCGTCAGTTGCAGCGCCGAAGGCATCACCATCCGGTTCCCGGCGTCGCTCGCCTCGGGCGACTGGGAGGTATGGATCGAGCGCGGCGCCGACCGCCAGTCGCTCGGCGTCACCGCCGTCACCGTCTCGGCTTTCGACCGCATCGACCCCGCGACGCTCCCCGAAGGCACGAATCTCTACGGCCGCGTCTACTCAGGCAGCGAAGCGTTGGCAGGCGTTGCAGTCTCGGACGGACTCCAGGTCGTGAAAAGCGACGCACAGGGCATTTGGTCGATGGTCTCGGACCGCGCTTCCGACGTGGTTTTCGTCACCCTCCCCCGCGGTTACGAGGCGGCTGCCGACGGACCCGTCCCGCAGTTCTACCACCTGCTCGCCGAAGGCCGCGACCGGTACGACTTCACCCTGTCCGAAACCGGCACGGACGACTACGTGCTGCTGGCCACGGCCGACATCCAGATCGACAACAACTCCCGCCTGATGGTTCCGCAGTCGTCGCTCATGAGCTGCCGCAACTCGTTCGTGCCCGACTTCAAAAAGACCGTTTCCGAACTCGGCGGCCGCAAAGTCTACGCCCTGTCGGTCGGCGACATGATCTTCGACAAGAACATGTACCTCTACGGATTCGGATTTGCGGAATACCGTTCGCTGATCGGCGAATTCGGCATCCCCTTCTTCCACGCCGTCGGCAACCACGACTACGACCGTTACATCGCCGGGGACCATGCCACGAAGGAGCCTTACCGCCGCCACCTCGGGCCGACCTATTATTCGGTCAACCTGGGCCAAGTCCACTGCATCGCGCTCGATAACGTCCGCATCGACAACAACGGCGCTTCGCAGGGCGTCTTCGGCGACGGATATTACGCCGTCGAACTTTCGGACCGCCAGCTCGAATGGCTCGAAGCCGACCTCAAAACCATCGAGGACAAAACGGCGCCGCTGATGATCTGGATTCATGCTCCGCTCACCTCCTGCCGCCAGTTCACCCCGACGCTCAACGCCTCGTTCCGCAACGCCCAGGCACTCGTCAGCAGTCTCGCCGGCTTTACCGACGTGCTGGTCCTCTCGGGCCACTGGCACAACAACCACACGGGCACGGTTCCCGGCAGCGCCGCCATCCGGGAGCATAACCTCGGAGCCATCAGCGGTTCGCTCTGGTACAACGTCAAGGGTTTCAACGGCGGAACGGAATACAGCTCCGGGACCGACGGTTCGCCCGTCGGCTACGGCATCTACGAGATCAGCGGCCGCAGCATCCGCTGGAGCTACAAAGGCTGTGAACTCGCCGCCGACCGGGCTTTCACGGCCTACGACATGAACAAACAGCCCTACAAGGACAAGAGCGTGGCCAACGAGATACTGGTCAACGTCTGGGGCGGATGGGATGCCGCCTGGAAAGTCGAGGTCCTCGAAAACAACGCTCCGCTTACGGTGACGCGCCAGGCGCGCAAGGACCCGGGCTACCTGACTTATGTCGAGACGGTCTACAAGCCTTCGGGCGACGACATGTCGAAGAGCGCCGCCAGCGCCCAGAGCACGCCGCACATGTTCTCGGCCGTAACGGCGGCTGCGGACTCGCCGGTTCTGATACGGGTTACGGACCGCTTCGGAAAAGTCTTCACCCAGCAATTACGCGAGTAATTTTTTGGGCGGACGCCGAATAATTCGTAATTTTATCAGATAAATCTGAAAAAACTGTAAACTATGCTTAGCGCACTGAAAATCAACAAACCCCACACGACGCTGGTAGACCAGGTCGAGGAGAGCCTCATCGAATACTTCAAGGAGCAGGGCCTGCGCCCGGGCAGCAGCATTCCGCCCGAAGCCGAACTGGCCAACGCCCTCGGCGTAGCGCGCACGGTGCTGCGCGAAGCCCTGAGCCGCTTCAAGATGACCGGCATGATCGAATCCCGCACCAAGCGGGGCATGATCCTGGCCGAGCCTTCGATCCTCGGCGGCATGAAGCGCTGCGTCAATCCGCTGCTGATGAACAAGGACACGGTGCTGGACATCCTCGAATTCCGCATCGCGCTGGAAATCGGCATCAGCGGCTACATCTTCGCCAACATCACCCCCGAGGACATCCGGGAGTTGGAGCAGATCGTCGAGATGGGCGAGATTATCGGTGTCAACCGCTACACCCCGATGAGCGAGGTGCATTTCCACTCGAAACTCTACGAAATCACGGGCAACGACATGATCTCGGAGTTCCAGGCCGTAATCCATCCGGTGATGGATTTCGTGAAGGACAACTTCCAGGACTTCTTCGAGCCCATCGAAAAGGAGCTTGCCGAAAGCGGCGAACTGGTGACCCACAAGCACCTGCTGGAGTACATCCAGCGCGGCGACGAGGAGGGTTACCGCAAGGCCATCGCCGACCACCTGAAGCTCTATACGATCTACCTGAGCAAAAACCGGAAACCCAGAAAATAAACTTAAAAACGTGCTGAAATTTATCATACCCCTCGCCCTGCTTTTCGCAGCGGCGGCAGCCCCTGCCCGCGGCGCTGAGACCACGACGCAACTGACGCGTACCGACGCCATCGTCTGGAACGACGCCCTGTGCCTCCCCGCCGCAAACGATTCGACGGCCCACCACGGTCTTGCCGGCGTTTTCGCCGGAAAAACCGGCGGAAAACTGGTCATCGCAGGCGGCGCCAATTTCCCCGGTGCGATGCCGTGGGAAGGCGGCGAAAAACGCTGGTACGGCGACGTATACCTCTACGACGAAACCAACGGGTGGCAGACGTTTCCTGACGCCCTGCCGCGCCCGGCGGCCTACGGTGTCTCGGTAACGCTTCCCGGGGGTATGCTCTGCATCGGCGGCTGCGACGCTTCGCGCTGCATGAACGAGGTGTACCTGCTCACCGTCGAAAACGGCGCGCCCCGCATTGCGGAGTGGCCCCCGCTCCCGGCCCCGCTGGCCAATGCCGCGGGATGCCTCGCGGGCGGCAAGGTCTATGTCGCCGGCGGCAACGAGTCGATGACCCCCGCCAAGGCCTCGAAACGCTTTTTCGTACTCGACCCGGCCGCCCCTGCCGCCGGATGGCGCGAACTGGCCGCATGGCCGGGTCCTGCGCGCGGCTATGCCGTCGCCGCGGGCCAGAGCGACGGAATGGATAACTGTTTCTACCTCTTCAGCGGCCGCGACTACGACGGCGACGCGCCGTGGACGATCCATCGCGACGGCTACCGCTACAATCCGCGGCTCGACGCATGGACGGCTCTCGAAGGCGACTTTCCCGTCATGGCGGGCACGGCAGCGGCTTTCGGCACGAATCACATCCTCTTCTTCGGCGGCAAGTCGCACGACGAAGCCACATCGGACAACGCCCTCAGGCTCTATCACACCGTAACGGGTACGATGACCCAGGCCGATGTCGACAAATCGTCCTTCATCCTGCCTGTGACGACCGCCGTGGTGAGCGACGGGCGCGACATCACGATCGCCAGCGGCGAAACAGCCCCCGGCATCCGGACCCCGGTGATCCTGCACGGACACCTCGCCGACGAACTCCACCGCATGGGCTGGCTTGACATCCTGGTGATCGGGCTCTACTTCCTGGCGCTGGCGTGGATCGGCTGGTACTTCTCGAAAAACCAGAAATCGACGGGCGACTACTTCAAGGGCGGCGGCCGCATCCCGTGGTTCGTCGTCGGCCTGAGCATCTTCGGCACGAGCCTCTCGGCCATCACCTTCATGGCCATTCCGGCCAAGGCTTTCGCCACGGACTGGAGTTATTTGCTGTTCAACGCGGGCATCGTCCTCGTGGTTCCGCTGATCGTCGGGGTCTTCATCCCCTTCTTCCGGCGGCTGAACGTCACTACGGCCTATGAATACCTCGAACTGCGCTTCAACGCCCTGATCCGCGTCGTGTGCAGCGTCTCGTTCATCATCTTCCAGATCGGCCGCATGGCCGTCGTACTGCTGCTGCCGTCGATCGCCCTGAACATCGTCACGGGCTTCGACATCTTTCTCTGCATCTCCCTGATGGGCGTACTGAGCCTCGCCTACACGCTGATGGGCGGCATCGAGGCCGTGGTATGGACCGAAGCCCTGCAGGTCGTCGTATTGCTGGGCGCCGCCGTAGCCGTGGGCTGTTCGATCGCATTCCAACTGCCCGACGGATTCGGGACGATCTTCTCCGCCGCGGGTGAAGCCGGAAAATTCAGCCTCGGCGAATCGTTCTTCGACCTGCGCCAGCCGACGATCTGGACCGTACTGATCGCCACGGTCTTCACCAACATCACCACCTACGGAACCGACCAGACCATCGTCCAGCGCTACCTCACGACCGACTCCGAAAAGGCCGCCCGCAAAGGCGTCTACACCAACGCTGCACTGACGGTTCCCGCCAGCCTGCTGTTTTTCCTGCTCGGCACGGCGCTCTGGGCCTTCTACAAATACTTTCCGCAGGAGCTGAGCATGTCGATCTCCGATTCGGACGCCATCCTGCCGTGGTACATGAGCACCGCACTGCCGCGCGGCGTGCTGGGGCTGGTCATCGCAGGCCTGTTCGCCGCGGCGATGTCGACGCTGAGCAGCAGCATGAACTCGGCCGCCACGGCCTTCGTCACGGACATCTACCGCAAAATGCAGCCCCGCCGCGACGAGCGCCACATGCTCTCGATCGCCCGCTGGGCGACCTTCGTGCTGGGCATAGTAGGCATCCTGTTCGCCGTAGTGATGGCCTCGTGGGACATCAAATCGCTGTGGGACGAATTTTCGAAATTCCTCGGCATCCTGCTGGGCGGACTGGGCGGATTGTTCCTGCTCGGCCTGGTGACCCGCCGCGCCAATGCCACAGGGGCCCTCTGCGGGCTCGTCGGGAGCATCATCGTCCAGACGCTCGTCACCCAGCACCAATGGGTCAACCTGCTGCTCTACTCGACCACGGGCTTCATCGCCTGCTTCGTCATCGGCTACGTCGTGAGCCTCTTCACGGGCGGCAGCGACCCCAAACACACGGATAACCTGACTATTTATAAAACCAAAAAATAACTCCCAACAATGGTTAACAAGCAAAAACTGGAGGGCCTGATCGCCGCTCCCTTTACCCCGATGACAGCCGACGGCGCACTCAACCTCCCCGCCGTCAAACCCTACGCCGACCTGCTGGTTGCAAGCGGCGTGAAAGGGGTCTTCATCTGCGGCACGACGGGCGAATCGGCATCGCTGACCACCGACGAACGCCGGGCCGTCGCCGAAGCGTGGATCGCGGCCGCCGCGGGACGCCTGAAGGTGATCGTGCACGTGGGTTCCAACTGCGCCGCCGACGCAATCGCCCTGGCACAGCACGCCGAGCGGTCGGGCGTCGACGCTATCGGCGCCATGGCTCCCTACTTCTTCAAGCCGCAGACCGCCGCGGAACTCGTGGCGTGGTTCACCCCCATCGCCAACAGCAACTCGCTGCCCTTCTACTACTACAACATGCCCTCGATGTCGGGCGTCTCGGTCTCCGTCCCGGAGTTCCTCGCCCTGGGCGGCAAGGCGATGCCGACGCTCGCCGGCGTGAAATTCACGCATAACAACCTGATGGAAATGTCCCAATGCCTGATGCTCGACGAAGGCCGCTACGAAGTGCTCCACGGCTACGACGAAATCCTGCTGTGCGGGCTTTCGCTCGGCGCCACGGCCGCCGTAGGCAGCACCTACAACTACGCCGCGAAGGTCTACAACCGCCTGCTCGACGCCTTCCGCACCGGCGACATCGCCGCGGCGGCCCGGTTGCAGCAATACTCGGTGAAGATCGTCGAAGTGATCATCCGCCACGGCGGCGGCGTCCGCGGCGGCAAAGCCATCATGCGCCTCGTGGGCGTGGACTGCGGTTCATGCCGTCTGCCGCTGGCTCCCTTCACCGAAGCCGAATATGCAGAGCTGAAATCCGAACTCGAAGCCATCGACTTTTTCAACCGCACCAAATAACCCGAAACCATGCGCACGCTCCTACTGATCGTCTGTACCGCCCTGGCGGCCCTCGGCTGCCGGGCCCAAAACCCCGACGCGACCGTCGTCTACCGGAACGGCGACAACGGTTACGCCTGTTTCCGCATCCCGGCGCTCATCCGCGCCGCCGACGGCACGCTACTGGCCTTCGCCGAGGCCCGGCGCGACGGCACGGCCGACCGGGGCGACATCGACCTGGTCGTGCGCCGCTCGGCGGACAACGGCCGCACATGGGGCGAAATGGCCGTCCTGTGGGACGACGCCGGCAACACCTGCGGCAACCCCGCCCCGGTGGTCGTCCGCGAAACCGGACGCATCGTCCTCGTGGCCTGCTGGAACCGGGGCCCCGACCACGAACGCGACATCGAAACCGGCAAAGCCGGCAATACCCGCCGTGTCTTTTCGCTCTACTCCGACGACAACGGCGTGACGTGGAGCGACCCCGTGGAGATCACCTCCACGGTGAAACGCCCCGGATGGACCTGGTACGCCACCGGTCCCTGCCATGCCATCCAGAAGGCCAAAGCCCCGCACAAAGGCCGCCTCGTCGTTCCGGCCAACCACAAGTGGGTGACTCCCGAAGGCACGATCGCCTCGAACTCCCACCTGCTCTACTCCGACGATCGGGGCGCGACGTGGCAGATCGGCGCCGTTTCACAGCCCGGCGGCAACGAAAGCACGGTCGTGGAACTTTCCAACGGCGATCTGATGCTCAACATGCGCCACTACGACCACGCGGATTCGCTGCGCCTGTGCGCCGTGAGCCGCGACGGCGGAGTCACGTGGGACCGCACGTGGGAAGAGACCCAGCTCATTGAACCGCGCTGCCAGGGCAGCATCCTCAACTACACGCCCTACGGCGGAAAGCCTTCGCGGACGCTGCTCTTCTCCAACCCGCGCTCGCTCAAACGCGAAAACATGTCGATCGGCGTGAGCCGCGACAACGGCCGCACATGGAGCCGCTTCGTCACCGTCAGCAAAGGCCGCGCGGCCTACTCCGACCTGGTGTGCCTGCCCGACGGATCGGTCGGCATCCTCTACGAGAACGGCGATCCCGGCGGCAAAGAACAACTCTACCGCCGCATCTCCTTCGAGACGGTCTCCCCGGGAAGGCTGTTCGACTAAATTCCGAAAACCTTAAAACTTACCGATATGAAACGTTTTTTCTTACTCAGCCTGTGTCTGGCCGCACTCGGCGCCTGCTCGGACGATGAAACGACGGAGCAGAAGCCCGCCGTGATCGGCGACGTGCAGTTCGCGGCGGCGATCGACCCCGTCGAGGCCGAAAGCCGCGTCGTCCAGGAGGGCACAGCCATCCGTTGGGAGGCCGGCGACCAAATCGGCATCACGGCAATGATCGACGGCACGCCCCACATCGAAAACATCCCCTATACGCTCTCCGACGCCACGACGTTCAGCATGCTGACACCTGCCGCCGAAGCCATCCGCTGGAACGAGTCGGTCACCGGGCGGCGCACCTACTTCGCCTACTATCCCTACGACCAGACCAACGCCGGAGGACTGCTCAACCGCGCCGTCATCCGTTTCTCGGTTCCCGCCGAACAACACGTCGCCGCAGGCGCGAACACGACCCTGCCGCTGCTCATAGGCGAGGCTTCGACCTCCGCCACGCAGCAGCACCCCGTGGCGCTGCGCTTCCGTAACTTCGCTTCGGTGCTGGAACTGAGTTTCGAGCCGCTCGAAGAGACCTCGGTCGCAACCATCGAGATCGCTCCCGCCGAAGGCTCCGCGCTGACGGGCTGGATGGCGGCCGACGGAACGACCGACAACCTCGGCAACGTGACCCTCACCGAACAGTCCGACCGCCTGAAAGTCGTCTGCGACGGCGACGGCCTCGCGCTGGACCAGGCCCGTTCGGTCCGCATCCCGCTGGGACGCTTCACCTCCGCAGCGGGCGGACTCACGCTCAAGGTCGTGACCACCGACGAACGGGTTTTCCGTGAAACCATCTTCGCCGGAGAGCCGTTCACCTCCTACGTCACCGACGACACGGGGGCATTCGCCGCGGCCAAATACATTCCCCACACGATGAAAATGGAGGTCATCTCCGACGAGACCAACGAGGTCTACTTCTCCGACGATTTCGCCTGGATCACCGCCTCCAGCCGCTGGGACTCACTCACGGGCGGCGGATGGCCCACCGTGACTGCAGCGACTTCGGCTACGGGCAAGGCCAACTACTTCACATTGGACCTGCTCGACGATTTCACCCGCATCGGCTACTCCACGCTCGGTACACGCACCGACGTACAGGCCCGTTACGAGGGTTATGTCTGTCTCGGCATTTCGTCCCGCCGCGCGGCGCTCGTCACCCCGGCGCTCACCGCGATCGGCACGGAACCCGCCGACCTGCTCGTTTCGTTCTTCGGAGCCAACTACGCCACGGCGACGATGACGCCCGATACCAAACCGCTGACAATCTCGGTCGACGGCCCCGGCACGATCGGCGACACGGACGACACCTCGGTCGAACTGCCCCTCACCAACAGCTTCCGCTGGCGGAAATACTGGGTCATCGTCAAGGGCGCCACGGCACAGACGAGCATCGTCTTCGGCGCAGCCGACGCAACGGCCGGCGGCCGAATCCTGGTCGACAACATCCTGATCGGCAAAGCCGTGAAGGGCGCCGTCACCGGATCGCGCGACGTACCTTCGACCATCGTCCCCCAAATCCGCGTGCACGGCAGCAGCCGCGCCGACATCGACAACCTCGAAGGCGCCGAAGCATCGCTGATCATCCAGTCCCCGGGCTCGTGGTCGGCAAGCACCGACGCCGACTGGCTCACCGTCTCGCCGATGAGCGAAGGCCTCGGAACAGGCATGGCCTACAGCCTCACATTCCGCGCCCTGTCGCAGAACCTCTCCGACCGCCCCCGCACGGCAACGATCACCGTTTCGTCCGGCGACCAGGCCACGGCGACGCTCACCGTCACGCAGACCAACGAGATTCCCGAGGTCGTTTACCTCGAAGACGACTTCGCATGGACAGCAGGCGACGGTACTACGGGCGGTATCCTGGGCGGCTCGCTGACCAACACGACGACCATCGGAACCAACGGCACAAAGGTTACGGCATGGGCTGAAAAGTACACCAAATACGGTTGGACCTCCGCCGGGGGCTACCTTTACGCCAAGAACGGCGTGCTGGGCTTCGGAACGACGACCGCCGTGGGCGACATGCTCTCCCCGGCGCTGACAGCCATCGGTCCGACACCGACCGACATCGTAGTCGAGTACGACGTACTGGAGTATAAGAACGCCGCCGAGACCGGCAAATCGATCTTCTCGGTACACGGCGACGGACAGATCGCATCCCTCTCAGGTAATTACACCGGCGTGAGCGGCGATACCTACACCGGTCCGGCCGCCGACAGCAAGAGCTACAACTACTATTGCGGCAACTATGCCGGGTGGACCAACGGCGCGCAATGGCATCACATCACCGTCGTCGTCACGGGAGCCACGGCACAGACGCAACTGGGCGTCTCCGGCAACGGGGGTTACAGTCGTTTCTGGATCGACAATTTCAAGGTGTCGCAGAAAAAGTGATCCCCCGTACGACTCGCAAAAAAGGGAGGCGGTCCACAACGGACCGTCTCCCTTTTTTTTCTGCAAAACCCGCCCGATCAGCGGATGCCGCACTTCTTGAAGATCTTCAGCAGTTCGGGCTGGAGGTTCTGCGCCCAGCGCCAATAGCCCAGGTCCGAAGGGTGCGTGCCGTCGGCCGAGGTCACGTGGTCGGTTCCCGTCAGGTCCGCCTTGTCGATAAAATAAACGTTGTCGAAACGTTTCATCGCCTCGGCCATCTGCTTGCGGGCCATCTCACGCTTGGCCTCCTCGCCCTTGCGCGAACGGAGGTCGAAATTGCCGCTCTCACGGTAGATCGTCTGCACGAAGATCAGCGGCGTCGAAGGCAGTTTCTCGCGGATACGTGCAATGAAGGGAATCAGCCGTTCCTCGATCATCTTGGCGTCAGGGTTCGAAAAGGCGTCGAAAACCATCGCATCGGCGTCCTTCACGTCGCCGAGGTAGTCGGCGAAATAGGGCTGCAACTTGCAGTTGCCGCTGCAGGCGATGCTGCAAAAGTAGAGACCCGTGTTACGGCCGATCTGCATCGGATAGCTCATACCCGCACGGCTGGTGCTCACGCCGTGGGTGAAGCTCGAACCGAAAATCACGATCTTGTGGCGGAAGGGATTCTCCATCGGAACGATCGTCGCCCCCTCGTCCACGCCGACCTGAAGCGAGGTCAGCTCGTTGTAATTGGGCAGGTAAAGCAGGCACTCTTTCTCCGAGGAATCCATGTGGCTGATCATCGTGTAGGCCTCGCCGCGTTTTTTCGGGGCGCGCGAAGCGGCATAAAGCCACTCGCCGTCCTTGCGGATGTAGAGGTCGAAGCCCTCCGAAGCGACCCGGGGCGTGCTCGCACCGTTGTAAACGAACGGCGCGTAGTCCGGCAGCAGGTCAATGCGCGTGGAATTGGTCTTGAACACCAGCGCGAGGCCCGCCGAGCAGCGCACCTGCTGGTTTTCGGCCTTGGTAAAGCCTTTATAAACAACCGTATCGATCCGGTGGTAAGGATGCGGCGTAGGCTGTGCCTTGCCGATGAGGTTCAACTCGGTAGCGTCCACAAACCGGACCTGTGCGGCCGCAGCCCAGGCCGCCAGCAGCGCAGCGGCCAAAAGAAAAAAGCGTTTCATTGGTGTAAATTTAAGTTATCGGTTCTCAAAAAAGGCGAAGTTTTCACGACTTCGCCTTTATAAAATCCGCCTGACACGGCTATTTGACAGCTTCCTGCCAGATCAGTGCCGACGCGCCGAGGATGGCGGCGTTCTTGCCCTGAATACCGCTGGGAAGCAGTTTTACCTTGTTCTTGAAGACGAAGAGCATGTTCTCCTCCATGAACCACTGCGTCGGTTCGAAGATCAGCTTGCCGGCCTTCGAAAGTCCGCCGAAGAGGAAAATCGCCTGGGGCGAAGTCACCGTCACCACGTCGGCCAGCGCGCGGCCCAGCATCTCGCCCGTATAGCGGAAAGCCTCCAGTGCAATGGGGTCGCCCTGCTCGGCAGCGGCCGAAATCATCGACGCGTCGAAGTCGTCGAAAGCGATGCTCCGCAGTTTGCTGGGAGCGTTCATTTTCGCCATCAGTTCGAACGCCGTGCGCTTGATACCCGTTGCCGAAACATAGGTCTCCAGACAGCCTTTGCGGCCGCAGCCGCACTCACGGCCGTTGCGCTCGACGATCACGTGGCCGAACTCGCCGGCAAAGCCGTCGTGGCCGTAGATCATCTCGCCGTTGGCGACGAATCCCGAGCCGAGGCCCGTACCGAGGGTGATCATGATGAAATCGCGCATGCCTTTGGCGTTGCCGTAGATCATCTCGCCGATCGTCGCTGCATTGGCGTCGTTCGTAATGAGCGTCTTCACGCCGCCGAAACACTTCGAAATATCGTCCGCCAGCGGGAATACGCGGCGCTTTTCGTCGGGATTGGGGTCGCCCTCCCTGAACTTCCACAGGTTCGCAGGGGTCTCGATCGTGCCCTTGTGATAGTTGGCGTTGGGGGCTCCGATGCCGATACCCGTCAACTCGTACTCGAACGAAAGGCTCTGGGCCAGTGCGCGCATCGAGTCGCAAAGATCCTCGACGTAAGCCGGATAGTCGTCAACAAAGGGATACTTCTTGGTCGAGATGACCGATTCGGCATAAAGGTCGCCGTTTTCGTCTACGAGGCCGAAAGCGGTGTTGATGCCGCCGATGTCCACGCCGATCGCGAGTTTTTTCATATCGTGTTTCAGGTTAAAAGTTAGTTTTATCCTGTCAAAGTTAATTGAAAATTCGGCTACTCCAAAGTTTTTTCCTATTTTTGGGACAGTTTCCGACCCAAAAGCACCATTCAAGACTCTATTCAAGACTATGCAGACCAACGAGCAGATGCTCTCCGCCATCGAAAATTATCTCGCCCAGGCCGAATTTCCGGCCGAGCCCGAACTCCTGTACGCTCCGATCAGCTACTCGCTGGCCGGGGGCGGCAAACGCCTCCGCCCTATGCTGTTGACGCTGGCATACGGAATTTTTTCCGACGACGTACAGCAGGCGCTGCCGGCAGCGGCGGCAGTCGAGGTGTTCCACAACTTCACGCTGCTGCACGACGATATCATGGACAACGCCGCCGTGCGCCGCGGAAAACCCTCGGTCTATGCCAAATGGGGCCAGAACGTAGCCATTCTTTCGGGCGACGCCATGCTGATCTACGCCTACCGCCTGCTGAGCACCGTCCCGGCCAAACTGCTGCCGCAGGTGCTCTCGACGTTCAACACCATGTCGCTCGAAGTGTGCGAAGGACAGCAATACGACATGGATTTCGAACAAAAGCCCAAGGTTTCGGTGGTCGAGTACATGCACATGATCGAACTGAAAACTTCGGTACTGCTGGCCGGATCGGTCGTGATCGGCGCCATGCTGGGCGGCGCCTCGGAGGAGGATTGCCGCCGCCTGCGGCGCTTCGCCATCGAACTGGGCCTGGCGTTCCAGTTGCAGGACGACCTGCTGGACAGTTACGGCGACGAACGGCTGGGCAAAGCCATCGGAGGCGACATCCTCGAAGGCAAGAAAACCTACCTGATGGTCACAGCGATGAGCCGCTCGGACGAGGCTACACGCGAAGTCCTGCGCACGGCCTACCGCGACGCAACGCTTTCCGACACCGAAAAGATCGCTAAGGTGAAGGCCATCTACGACCGTCTCGACGTGCCGCGCCTCACGGAACAGCAGATCCAGGTGCGTTTCGAACGTGCGCTGTCGATCCTCGACACCCTTTCGGTGGAACCTGCGCGTACGGGGCGCATGCGCGACTACGCAATGAGTTTAATGGGGCGGAAAAACTAAACGATGCAACGTTCCGACATTGAAATAATGGCTCCCGTCGGGAGCTACGAATCGCTGGCGGCCGCCATCCAGGCCGGGGCCGACGCCGTCTATTTCGGCGTCGGGAAACTCAACATGCGCTCGGCGTCGGCGGCCAACTTCACACTCGACGACCTCGCAAAAATCGTCGCCACGGCCCGCAAAGCCGGGGTGAGGACCTACCTGACGGTCAACACGATCGTCTACGAAGACGAAATTACGGACGTACAAGCCGTGATCGACCGCGCGAAGCGGGAAGGCGTCGACGCCGTCATCGCCTCCGACATGGCGGCGATCCTTTACGCCCGCCGGATCGGACAGGAGGTGCACATCTCGACCCAGAGCAACATCTCGAACTCCGAGGCGGTACGTTTCTACGCCCAGTGGGCCGACACGGTGGTGCTGGCCCGGGAGCTTTCGCTGGAACAGGTTGCGGCGATCCGCCGCCGGATCGTCGAAGACGACATCCGCGGTCCGCGCGGCGAACTGGTCGAGATCGAGATGTTCGCCCACGGCGCATTGTGCATGTCCGTTTCGGGCAAATGCTACCTGTCGCTCTACGAAACGGGCTGTTCGGCCAACCGCGGCGCCTGCCGCCAGTTGTGCCGCCGCAAATACACCGTCACGGACAAGGAGACCGGGGCGCAGCTCGACATCGACGGCCGCTACGTTCTCTCGCCCAAAGACCTCTGCACGATCGACTTCCTCGACAAAATGATCGCCGCGGGAGTCCGGGTGCTGAAAATCGAGGGACGCGCACGCGGCGCGGAGTATGTGAAGCGCGTGGTGGAGTGTTACGACCAGGCGCTCAGGGCCATGGAGGCCGGGAGCTACACCTCCGCTTTAACCGAAGGGCTGAAAGGGCGGTTGGCCACGGTCTTCAACCGCGGGTTCTGGGAAGGTTACTACGCCGGACGCCCCGTCGTAGAGCACAGTCCCGCCTACGGTTCGTCGGCCACGCAGCGTAAAGTGTACGTAGGTAAAGTGGTGAATTTCTACAAGAAACTCTCGGTAGCGGAAGTGTTGGTCGAAGCGGCGCCGCTAAATACCGGAGAGACAATATTTTTCCTCGGCGCAACCACGGGCGTCGCCGAGCAGACGCTCACCGAACTGCACGGACCCGACGGCAATCCGGTGCAGTCCGTCGCACAGGGAGAGTTGTGCGCCATCCGCACCCCCGGCATAATCCGCCGCGGAGACCAGCTCTATAAATTCGTCCCAGCCGACAAAGCCTAAAACCCGATACCGATGGATAAACCTCAACCGACCAAACCGGCCGCTTCGCAGCGGCTTCTTTCGCTCGACGCCCTCCGGGGTTTCGACATGCTCTTCATCATGGGCTTCGCAGGGCTCGTCGTGAGCCTGTGCAAACTCTGGCCCGGGGATTTTTCGACCTGGATGACCGCTCAGATGGGCCACGCCGACTGGAACGGATTCTTCCACCACGACACCATCTTCCCGCTGTTCCTCTTCATTGCCGGCATCTCGTTCCCCTTCTCGCTCTCGAAACAGCGCGAAAAAGGGATGGGCGAGCGGAGCATCTACCTGAAGGTAATCCGCCGCGGACTGACGCTCGTGGTGCTGGGATTCGTTTACAGCGGATTGTTCAACCTCGAACCCGGCACGCTGCGCCTGCCGAGCGTACTGGGCCGCATCGGCCTGGCGTGGATGTTCGCAGCGCTGCTGTTCATCAATTTCAGGGTCCGCACGCGCATCCTGATCGCCGCCGCGATTCTCGTCGGCTACGGACTGCTGCTGCAATTCGTCGCCGCACCCGATGCCGGAGGGGCCGGGCCGCTGACCCTCGAAGGCAATATCGTGGGTTACGTCGACCGGATGATCATGCCCTCACACCTGCTGGGCGGCAAGGGATTCGACCCCGAAGGACTGCTGAGCACCCTGCCGGCGATCGTGACAGCCATGCTGGGCATGTTCACGGGCGAGTTCGTCCGCCGTTCGGAGCAGCAGACCTCCGGAAGCCGCAAGGCGCTCTGGATGGCCGCCGGAGCCGTTGTCCTGCTGGCGGCGGCGCTCTGCCTGGACGCAGTGCAGCCGATCAACAAGAAACTCTGGACCCCGGCGTTCGTCTGCGCCGCAGGAGCCTATTCGCTGGGCATGTTCGCGCTGTTCTATTATATAATAGATGTAAAACAGTGGCGGCGGTGGACCTATTTCTTCAAGGTCATCGGCGTCAACTCGATCACGATCTATATGGTTCAGCGCGTCGTACGCGTGAGCTACACCTCGGAGTTCTTCTTCGGCGGACTGGCTTCGAAATGTTCGCCCGAAGTGGCGGCCGTGGTGCTTTCGGCGGGTTACGTGACCGTCTGCTGGCTGCTGCTGTGGTTCCTGGACCGGAAAAAGATATACCTTAAAATCTGACAGGCCCCAACAACTGAAAGGCGCATCGCAAGGTGCGCCTTTTTTCAGGCCTCTAAAACTGCTGATGGCCAACTATCGAAAATTTTTTATCGAAATTCAATAAATATTATTTGTTTTTCAAAAATTGTTTCGTATGTTTGCAGTGTCGAAAACAGAAAAGACATCACATGGAAATCGAAAAAGTCATCCGCATCCTGACCATTTTCCTCGTCGTAGCCGCCTTCGCCGTGAAGGTCGCCACACACCTGATGTTCCCCGGGGCATCGCACACGAGCGACCTCCCGCTGATCATCGTACTGATCCTCTGCCTGGGCAGCATCTGGCGCCAGGCAACCCGCAAGAATGAGAAACCAAACAAATAATCCCATGAAAAAACTCCTGATTATCGCCGCGATGGCCGCCGCAGCCGTTGCATGCGCTCCGAAGACAGCCCCCGAGCTGCCGATGGAAACCTTCTTCCGCAATTCGGAAAAGACTGGCTACCAGATATCGCCCGACGGCAGCTATTTCTCCTACATGGCTCCCTACGAGAGCCGCCGCAACATCTTCGTGCAGCAGGTGGGTTCCGACGAGGCCGTCCGCCTCACCTCGGAAACCGAGCGCGACCTGGCCGGCTATTTCTGGGCCAACGACAACCGCATCCTCTACCTCAAGGACACGGGCGGCGACGAGAACTACCAGCTTTACGGCGTCAATATCGACGGCACGGACCCGAAGGCCTACACGGCCATCCCCGGCGTGCGGACCCAGATCATCGACCCGCTCGAGGAGATCGACTCGCTGATGATCATCGGCACGAACCAGCGCAACCCGCAGATATTCGACCCCTACCGCCTGAACCTCAACACGGGCGAGATGACGATGCTCTGCGAAAACCCCGGCGACGTGCAGGGCTGGCAGACCGACCACGACGGCAAGCTGCGTGTGGCTTACGCCATCGTCGACGGCGTCAACTCCCAGATCCGCTACCGCGAGACCGAGGCCGAGGAATTCCGCCCCGTGCTGACGACCAACTTCAAGGAGTCGGTTTACTTCGCGACGTTCACGCCCGACAACAAAATGGTTTACGCCATCACCAACCTCGGACGCGACAAGGAGGCCCTCGTACTGATGGACCCCGCGACGTGCGAAGAGAAAGAGATGCTCTATACGAACGACACCTACGACCTGGAAGGCGTCTGGTACAGTGAGAAGGAGAAAAAACTGCTCGGCGTATCGTACGAAGGACACAAGGGCACGACGCGCCACTTCTTCGATAAGGAGGCCGGCGACATGTTCGGCCGCATGGAACGCCACCTGCGCGGCTACGAGCTGGGCATCGCCGGTTCGAACAAGGCCGAGGACAAATACATCGTCGCAGCCGGCAGCGACCGTACGGCAGGCGCCTACTACATCTACGACGTTGAAGCCGACACGATGACCAAGCTGGCCGACCTCAAACCCTGGATCAAGCAGGAGGAGATGGCCGAAATGCTTCCGATCGAGTACACTTCGCGCGACGGCGAGCGTATCGAGGGCTACCTCACGCTGCCCGTGGGCAAGACCCTGCGCAACGCCAAGAACCTGCCCGTCGTGGTGAATCCGCACGGAGGCCCGTGGGCCCGCGATTCGTGGGGCTTCAACCCCGAGGCGCAGTTCCTCGCCAACCGCGGCTATGCCGTCTTGCAGATGAACTTCCGCGGTTCGACAGGCTTCGGACGCCGCTTCATGGAGATAGCCTTCGGCAAGTGGGGCCAGGAGATGCAGGACGACATCACGGACGGCGTGAACTGGCTGATCGGAAAAGGCATCGCCGATCCCGCGAAGATCGCCATCTACGGTGGCTCGTACGGCGGTTATGCGACGCTGCAGGGCATCGTGAAGGATCCCGACCTCTACGCCTGCGCCGTAGACTACGTGGGTGTCTCGAACCTCTTCTCGTTCATGAACACCATTCCGCCCTACTGGAAACCGCTGCTCGACCAGATGTATGAAATGGTCGGCAACCCCCAAACGCAGGTCGAGATGCTGACCGAGAACTCCCCGGCACTCAACGCCGACAAGATCAAGAGTCCGCTGCTGGTGGTCCAGGGAGCAAACGACCCCCGCGTGAACATCAACGAAAGCAACCAGATGGTCGACGCACTCCGCGCACGCGGCGTAACGGTAGACTACATGGTCAAGGACAACGAAGGCCACGGATTCCACAACGAGGAGAACCGTTTCGACTTCTACCGCGCGATGGAGAAATTCTTCGGCAAATACCTCAAAGGCATCCAGCCCGAGGGCGACATCGTCCCGGAAAGCTGCCGCCGGTAGTGTTCAACTCGACCCGACCCGAGAAACGCAACCAATCCAAATAAAAAGTTCAAACCCGGGTTTGCCCGGAGCGGTCCTCTTACCAGCCGCAAAACGGAAAAACCCACTTAGTTGTGTGCCGAAGCCCCGGAATATCCGGGGCTTCGCGTGTTTTGCGCGTTTCGGCCGTGGACGGTGTGCCGCTATTTTGCCGGCCGGAAAGCCGCGGCGCACCCGCGCCGAAGGAACGACTTTTGGTATTTTTCCCGGAAAAGCCCGAAAAAATCCCTACTTTTGCAGTCGCAATGAACGCCGAACCCCACATACACCTGCGTCCGGCAGACGGACTGCCCATGCCCCGCAGGGTATGGGCCATCCTGGCCGTGGCGTTCGGCGTATCGCTCTCGGTGATCGACGGCACGATCGCCAACGTCGCCCTGCCCACCATCGGGCAGGAATTGGGCATTTCGTCGGCCGACTCGATCTGGATCGTCAATGCCTATCAGTTGGCCATCATGGTTTCGCTGCTCTCGTTCTCGGCGCTGGGCGACGTGGTCGGCTACCGCAAAATCTACATCGGCGGGCTGATGCTCTTCACGGTGGCTTCGGTGGCCTGCGCACTCTCGGGATCGCTCCAGACCCTCGTGCTGGCGCGCGTCATGCAGGGATTCGGGGCCGCGGCCATCACCTCGGTCAACACCACGCTGATCCGCTTCATCTACCCCAAAGCCCAGCTGGGCCGCGGCATGGGCATCAACGCCACGGTGGTCGCCGTGTCGTCGGTGGCCGGGCCGACACTGGCCGCAGGAATCCTCTCCGTAGCCAGTTGGCCGTGGCTGTTCGCCGTGAACATCCCGATGGGGCTCATTGCCCTGGCGCTCAGCCGGAGGTTCCTGCCGGAAAATCCCGTGCGGGTGAGCGCACACCGGTTCGACTGGCGCGACGCGGTGATGAACGCCCTGACGTTCGGCCTGCTGATGGCCTCGGTCGAGGGCTTCTCGCACGGGCTGGACCCGCGCCTGCTCACGCTGGGCGTCGCAGCGCTGTTAGTCATCGGATTCTTCTTCATCCGCAGCCAGCTGCGCGAACCCTATCCCATCCTGCCGTTCGACCTGCTGCGCATCCCGATTTTTTCGGTGTCGGTGCTGACCTCGATCTGCTCGTTCCTCGGACAGATGCTCGCCATGGTGGCGCTGCCCTTCTACCTGCAGGATGCCTGCGGCTACAACGACGTCGAGACGGGACTGCTGCTGACGGCCTGGCCCGCCATCATCATGATCGTCGCCCCGGCAGCGGGCATGCTGGTCGAACGCATCCACGCCGGACTGCTGGGCGGCACGGGCCTCACGATGATGGCCGCGGGACTGTTCCTGCTGGCCTTCCTCCCGGAGCATCCGACCGATTTCGACATCATCTGGCGGCTGGTGCTCTGCGGTGCGGGCTTCGGACTGTTCCAGTCGCCGAACAACAGTATCCTGATCGCTTCGGCCCCGCCCGAGCGAAGCGGTTCGGCAAGCGGCATGCTGGCCACGGCACGCCTCGTGGGACAGACGACGGGCGCCGCGCTGATGGCCCTGCTGTTCCACATCGTTCCCGAAAACAGCACCCACACGGCCCTGCTACTGGCAGGCGGATTCGCCGTCACGGGCGCAATCATCAGTCTCACCCGCATCTCCCTGCCCCTGCCCGAAGGATTAACCCGCAAAAAATAACGCCATGTTTCGTGCACTCCTGCTGCTGACGCCCGGCAGATCGTCGCACGCTACACGGCGCCGCTCGGCATTCCCGTCGTATTCGGATTTCCCGCCGGACATGAAGCTCCCAACCTCCCGGTTTTCATGAACCGCAAGGTACACATCACCGTCGGGGAGCAGGGATCGGTCGTGGAATTCTGAAAAATCCCGCATCGGCGACCGCAGTCCGGCATATTTTTATTATATTTGCCAAAGACTCGCTCCATACGGGCGGGCTGTGTTCCGAAAGGCGCAGGCCTGCCGGGCGCAGGCAGCCTTTGGAGCCCAAAAACCGATAATCGCCATGTTTTCAGCAAAAACCTATACCGCGCGCCGCCACGAACTGCGCACGAAGATCGGAAGCGGAATCATCCTGCTTCCGGGCAACCCCCTCTCGCCGAACAACTACCCCAACAACGCCTACTATTTCCGCCAGGACTCCTCGTTCCGCTACTATTTCGGGCTGAACGTGCCGTCCGTCGCCGGCCTGATCGACGCCGACACGGGCGAAGAGGCGCTGTACGGCGACGATTTCACGGTCGAGGACATCATCTGGACCGGACCGCAGCCCACGCTGCGCGAGATGGGCGCCGAAGTCGGCATCACGGCCACATTCCCGATGGCGGAGCTCGAAGCGCGGCTGCGCAGGGCCGTCTCCCTGGGCCGCAAAATTCATTTCCTGCCGCCCTACCGCGGCGAGACCAAACTCCAATTGTCGGCGCTGCTGGGTATCAAGCCCGCATTGCTGCACGACTACAAATCGGTGGACCTGATGTTCGCCGTGGCGGAAATGCGCGAGAAGAAGAGCGCCGAAGAGGTCGAAGAGATGGAACGCGCCTTCAGGATCGGCTACGACATGCACACGACGGCCATGCGGATGTGCCGCCCGGGCGTCGTGGAACGCGAGATCGCAGGCGCCATCGAAGGCATCGCCAAATCCCGGGGACAGGGCGTATCGTTCCCGTCGATCGTGTCGCAGCACGGCGAAACGCTCCACAACCTCAACGCCGACGGCGTATTGGAGAAAGGACGCCTGTTGTTATGCGACGCCGGCGGCGAAAGCGTCGAGGGATATTGTTCGGACCACACGCGCACCTACCCCGTGAGCGGACGTTTCACACAGAAGCAGAAAGACATTTACAACATCGTGCTGGCGGCGCACGACCATGTGGCGCACATCGTGAAGCCCCACATGATGTATACCGAAATACACAACGCCGCCTACATGACCCTGGCCGAAGGTCTTGTCGGACTGGGGCTGCTGAAAGGTTCGGCCGCCGACGCCGTTACCGCGGGAGCGATGACGATGCTCATGCCCCACGGACTGGGACACGGACTGGGCATGGACGTGCATGACTGCGAAGCGATGGGCGAACGGTCGTTCGATTACAGTTCGATCGCCGAACGCGCGGCCAAGTCGGGAACCTGCGTCTACCGAGCCGCATGGCGCATCGAGCCGGGAACCATCCTGACCGACGAGCCGGGGCTCTATTTCATCCCTGCGCTGATCGCCAAGTGCCGCGCCGAAGGGCTTTACAAAGGGATCGTCGATTACGACGCACTGGAGGCTTACCACGACTTCGGCGGAATCCGCATCGAGGACGACATCCTCGTGACGGATTCGGGCAGCCGTATCATCGGCGACCGGAAAATACCCGTCACGGTCGAGGAACTCGAAGCCACAGTCGGCAGATAAGGCCGGCCGCATCCCTCCGCCCCGCCCCGGACAAGCGCAAGCGCAAACACCGATTTGCCGTGAAACAGCGCGTAAAGGGAAGGCCGGCTCCGGGAATACGCCGGCGACAAAGAAAACGGTATTTGATTTTACAACAACACTATAATCCGACACAGTTATTATGGACAAGAAATGGATCATCATCGGAGGAATGCTGGGCATCCTGATCATCTTCCTGCTGCTCTGGAATTTCGCACCCGCCATCCAGCGGTGGCTGGCCGACGTTTTCCTCGACATCATTCTCCTGCTGGCCGCCTTTGCGGCAGGATGGTTATTCGGGCGTTTCGGAGGCAAACGCCACCGCAACGACGACGAACGCAACGCCCGCAACATCACCCGGGCACAGAAATAAGAACCAAAAGATTTATGAAAAAACTGATTCTTCTGCTCGCACTCGCGCTTCCGGCCGCCCTTTCGGCCCAGCAGCGCGACTGGGCCAATTACGGCCATTACGCCACGGCCAACGCACAACTCACGGCCCCTCCCGCCGTGGTGTTCATGGGAAACTCGATCACCGCCGGGTGGTATAAAACCCATCCCGAATTCTTCACCGCCAACAATTTCGCCTGCCGGGGAATCGGCGGGCAGGTATCGAGCCAGATGCTCTGCCGCTTCCGGGCCGATGTGATCAACCTGCATCCGCAGGCGGTCGTAATTCTCGCCGGGACGAATGACATCGCCCAGAACAACGGCCCCATCGAAATCGAACACATCACCGAAAATATCATTTCGATGGCCGAACTGGCGATGGCCGCAGGCATACGGCCGATCATCTGCTCGGTCCTGCCGGCCGGAAAATTCCCGTGGAGAGCCGAAATCGAAGACGCCGCCGGAAAGATCCGCACCCTGAATGCACAGTTGAAGCAGTACGCCCGGGACCGCGGGCTGATCTGGATCGACTACCACAGCGCCATGCAGGCTGAGGACGGTTCGCTGCGCAGCGAATACACCAAGGACGGCGTGCATCCCACGGCCGAAGGTTACGCCGTCATGGAGCGTGTCATCTTGCCCGCACTGGCACACTACCGGCCTGCCGCCGCGAAGTAAACCCGCTGTTTTTCGAAGACTTAAAAAATCGCCCTCCTCGGGCGATTTTTTTATTCCCCGAGTTGTTTTTCACGAATAATTTGTATATTTATAGTCGGCTAACCGAAACGCCCGGGCCGACGCGGGACCTTGTATCCGATTGCGGCACGGGAAATGAGGTCCGGAATGAACGAAAAACCTTAAAACCATACGGGAATATGAAAAATTATTCAGCTAAAGAGATCAAGAACATCGTACTCATCGGCGCGCCCGGCACGGGTAAAACTACCCTTGCCGAAGCGATGGCCTTTGAGGGTAAGGTCATCGACCGCAGGGGTAGTATCGAGACGAACAACACGCTCTCGGACAACACGGATATCGAGCACGAATACAAGCGCTCGATCTATTCGACGATCCTCTTCACCGAATTCATGGACCGCAAGTTGAACATCATCGACTGCCCGGGCTCGGACGACTTCTGCGGAAGTCTCTTCTCGGCATTCAAGGTGGGCGACGTGGGGGTTTTCCTGTTCAACGCCCAGAACGGCTGGGAGGTCGGCAGCGAGATTCAGGCCCGTTACGCCCGGCTGCTCAAGAAACCCGTGATCGGCGTGGTGAGCCAGTTGGACGCCGACAAGGCCAATTTCGAATCGACGGTCGAGTCGATCAAAGCGTCGTCGCGCGTGAAACCCGTCATCGTACAATATCCCGTCAACCAGGGCCCGGGCTTCAACGCCTTCATCGACGTGCTGCTGATGAAGATGTACCGCTTCAAGGACAACGACGGCCACCGCGAAGAGTTGGAAATTCCCGCCGAAGAACTCGAAAAAGCACAGGAGCTGAATAAGGAACTCGTGGAAATGGCCGCCGAACACGACGAGGCGCTGATGGAACTCTACTTCGACAAGGGCACGCTCACGCAGGACGACATTCGCTCGGGCCTGAAAATCGGCCTTTCGAAGCGCGAGGTAATGCCTATTTTCTGCACCAGCGGCAAGCGCGACATCGGAACCAAGCGCCTGATGGAATTCATCATCAACGTAGCGCCCGGCCCACAGAAGGCCCCCGCATTCCTCTCGACCGAGGGCGAGGAGATCACGGCCGACGAGACTGCACCCACGGTAGCATTCGTCTTCAAGAGCCAGGTGGAACAGCATATCGGCGAAATCACCTATTTCCGTGTCATCCGCGGCAAGATCACCGAAGGAACGGAGTTGGTGAACACCCGCACCGGGAACAAAGAGAAACTCTCGCAGTTGTTCGCCGTAGCGGGCAAAAACCGCATCAAGGTCACGGAACTCATGGCCGGGGACATCGGCTGCACGGTGAAACTGAAGGGTACGCGCACCAACGACACGCTTTCGGCGCCGTCGGCTCCCGTGACGATCGAGCCGATCGTCTTCCCCGAACCGCGCTACCGCGCCGCCATCAAATGCAAGGACCAGGCCGACGAGGAGAAGCTGGGCAAGGTGCTCAACGACGCCAAGTTCGAAGACCCGACCATTTTGGTCGAATACTCCAAGGAACTGAAGCAGACCATCATCCAGGGCCAGGGCGAGCACCATCTGAACATCCTGCGCTCGCGCATCGAGAAGGAGAACAAACTCTCCTACGAGCACATCGCACCGAAGATTCCCTACCGCGAGACCATTACGAAGGTGGCGCAGGCCGACTACCGCCACAAGAAGCAGTCGGGCGGCGCAGGCCAGTTCGGCGAGGTGCACATGATCATCGAACCCTATTACGAAGGCATCGGCGAACCGAAGAACTACAAGGTTCCCGGCAAGGGCGACATGGTGCTGAACCCCAAGACCAAGGAGGAATACGACTTGCAGTGGGGCGGCAAACTGCAGTTCTACTCGGCAATCGTGGGCGGCGCCATCGACGCACGCTTCATGCCCGCCATCCTGAAAGGCATCATGGAGAAGATGGACGAGGGCCCGCTGACCGGATCGTATGCCCGCGACATCCGCGTGGTGATCTACGACGGCAAGATGCACCCGGTGGATTCGAACGAAATCTCGTTCAAGCTGGCGGCGCGCAACGCCTTCAAGGAGGCTTTCCGCAACGCAGGGCCCAAGATCATGGAGCCGATTTACAGCGTCGAAGTGCTCGTTCCGAGCGAATACATGGGCGCCGTGATGTCAGACCTCCAGAACCGCCGCGCGATGATCGCCGGCATGGAGTCGGACAAGGGCTTCGACCGCCTGAATGCACTGGTTCCGCTGGCCGAGCTCTACCGTTACTCGACGACCCTCTCGTCGCTGACATCGGGTTCGGCGACCTACACGATGAAATTCAACAGTTACGAGCAGGTTCCCGCCGACGTGCAGGACAAACTGCTCAAAGCCTACACCGATACCGACGACGAATAGTTCCCGGCGGTTGCATACGGCGGCGGTTCCGGCACAGGAGTCCCGGCCAATATGCGTTCCAACCGGAACAATCCGTTATCCGCAAAAACCTTCTGCGCATTGCAGAAGGTTTTTTTATACCCGAACAGAGGAAATAGGACCTTTTCCCTTTCCGGAAATGCAGCCCAGAGTCAATTGCCACCACACACGGGAAGCCCATGCGTCCCCGCCGCGCGGCATTCGTCAGCCTGCCCGGTTCCCACAGATTCGTCCGCAGCGCACCGTGCAGGCGTTTTTGTGTTAAATTAATGTTAACATTGGGTGTCTAAACCATTTCATCGGAAAAAATGGCGTAAATTTGTTCACAATTTGCACTAAACCCCCAACATGAGCGAAATTTACACCGTCATTGTCGGCATTCTGGGAATCCTCGCTATTTCAGGTCTTTTCGTCGGCGTCACGAACGACGCAGTCAACTTCCTCAACTCCGCTATCGGCTCCAAAGCCGCCTCGATGAAGGTTATCCTCACCGTAGCGTCCATCGGCATCATCATCGGCGTCGTTACGTCGAGCGGCATGATGGAAGTCGCACGCAGCGGCATGTTCAACCCCGGACTGTTCACCTTCCACGAAGTGATGATGCTCTACCTGGGCGTCATGTTCGCCAACGTCATCCTGCTGGACCTCTACAATTCGTGGGGACTCCCTACATCGACTACCGTATCGCTGATATTCTGCCTGCTGGGCGCAGCGATCGCCGTGTCGATCTATAAAATCGCCAACGACCCGGAACAGGGCGTCTCGGCGCTCGGACAGTATATCAACACCTCGCGCGCCATGGGTATCGTCTCGGCCATCCTGCTGTCGGTAGTGATCGCCTTTACCTGCGGAACGCTGGTCATGTACATCTCGCGCATGATCTTTTCGTTCCGCTACACGGTGCTCTTCCGCCGCTACGGTTCGCTCTGGTGCGGCGCCTCGCTGACGGCGATCGTCTATTTCGCCGTCTTCAAGGGACTCAAGTCCCTGCTGGCCCACAATGCCTTCATCCAGCTCATCGACAACCACCTGCTCTCGGCCCTGGCCATCTGCTGGATCGTCTGCTCGCTGCTGCTGTTCTTCATCCAGCGCTTCAAGATCAACATCCTGCGCATCACGATCCTGTCGGGAACCTTCGCCCTGGCGCTGGCCTTCGCAGGCAACGACCTGGTGAACTTCATCGGCGTGCCCGTAGCCGGATTCGACGCTTACACCATCGCCCGGGAAGCGGGCGACACGGGGATGCTCATGGGAGCCCTGAACGAAAACGTTCCGGCCAATTTCCTGATCCTGCTCGCCGCAGGCATCATGATGATCCTCACACTGTGGACTTCGAAAAAGGCGATGCACGTCTCCGAAACCGAGCTTTCGCTCTCGGCGCAGGGTGACGACGGGCAGGAGCAGTACGGGTCGTCGGTCTTCTCGCGCACGATCGTCCGCGCGGCCCTCAACGTCAGCTCGGGTATCGAGCGCGTGGTCCCGAAGCACCTGCGCGAATCGATCTCGCGCCGTTTCGAATACGAGGACGTGGAGCACAGCGGTTCGCCCTACGACATGATCCGCGCCACGGTCAACCTGACGACCTCGGCGCTGCTGATCGCCATGGCGACCTCGCTCAAACTTCCGCTGTCGACCACCTACGTCTGCTTCATGGTAGCCATGGGTTCGTCGCTCGCCGACCGCGCCTGGGGCCGCGAAAGCGCCGTATACCGCATTTCGGGCGTCATGACCGTCGTGGCCGGATGGTTCATCACGGCATTGGGCGGATTTTTGATCGCCTTCGTGGTGGGGCTGGCGCTGATCTACGGCGGAACCCCGGCATTCATCGTCATCACGGTATTGTGCGGATGGATGCTTATCCACAGCAACTTCATCAAGAAAAACAAAAGCGCCGCCACCGTACGGCAGGAGGCGGAAGCCAACGAAGATATCATCGGAAACCTGCGCGACGAAGTGTGCCGCACGATGGAGTGCGCCACGAAGATTTACGACCGCACGCTGATCGCCGTCTTCAAGGAGAACCGCAAAGTGCTGCGCGACATGGTCAAGGAGTCGAACGACCTGTTCTACCAGTCGCGCGAACGCAAATATTCGCTGCTCCCGACACTCAAGAAGCTCCAGGGCGGCGATGTCAATACGGCCCACTACTACGTACAGGTGGTAGATTACCTCAACGAAATGACCAAGGCGCTGATGCACATCACGCGCCCGGCGTTCGAGCATATCGACAACAACCACGAAGGACTATCGAAAGAGCAGGCCCGCGATCTGATGTCGATCAACGACGACGTGGAGTCGATCTACCGCCACATCAACCTGATGCTCCGCGACGGCGACTTCTCGGAAATCGAAATGGTGCTGACGCTCCGCGACCAGTTGTTCGAAGCGATCGCCGAAGCGATCAAATCCGAACTTACGCGCATCAACGAGGCCCGGTCGAATACCAAGGCAAGCATGTTGTACCTGACGATCCTGACCGAAACCAAGAATATGGTGCTCCAGTCACGCAACCTCCTCAAATCGCAGCAGTACTTCCTCAAGCATCTGCCGGGGCCGAAAAACTGGATGAAGTAACGTTCCCGAAGGGCGGAACTTCCGAAAAAGAACTTACAAAATGGACATCGCAAAAGCCAAACGGCGGGAGAACATCGCCGAATATATTCTTTACCTGTGGCAGTTGGAAGACCTGCTCCGGGCGCTGCAATTCAGTCCCGAAGCGATTTTCTCGACGCTGATCGCCCCGCGGAAAGATATCGGCGAGGAGCAGAAACACGTATTCCTGCTCTGGTACATGGATCTGGCGAACCTGCTCCGCGAGGAGGGCAAGGAGGAGAAAGGGCATCTGGAGCATACGCTCCACCTGATCCAGGACCTGCACAACCTGCATTTACAGTTGATGAAACTTCCCGTCGGAGCGCATTACCGCCAGACATACGCACCTCTCGAACCGGAACTGCCGCGCCTGCGGACCGTGATGGGCAATCCGGGGATGAACGACACGGAACTCTGTTTCCGGGCACTCTACGCCGCGATGCTCTACCGCATCAAGGGCGAAGGCGACAAGCCGGCCGTGGCGGACACGCTCGAATACATCTCTCCCGTAATCGCCGAGTTGGCCGACATGTACGGCAAAGTCGAGCGGGGCGAAGTGGACCTGTTCAAAACGGACGAAAACTAAAAAAGGGTTGGCCGAGGCCAACCCTTTATTTTATCTCCAGTCCCATAATATAGTCGTTCATATAGTAACCGTCGCCGATCGGGAAGTCCCCTTCGCGCAAGACACGCATACCCATGCGTTCGTAGAAGTGCAGCGCCCGGTTATGACGGTTGACGTTGAGTTCCATCCTGCACGGCCCGGGATGCACGCTGCGGATGTAGTCCACGGCCTGCCGAAACAGGAACTCCCCGGCGCCGAGGCCCTGGAAGCGGGGCAGGACGTAAATCTTCTGCAGGTGGAACAGGTCGTCGCCCTGCCGTTCGACCGAGAGATAGCCGCACGGTTCGCCGTCGGACGAGGCGATGAACCAGACGTGGCCCGCACGGAACTGCCCCACAAGGCTTTCGGCGGAGTACATCCACTCCATCATGTAATCCAGTTGCGCAGGCGTGAGAATATCGCGGTAGGTGGCGGGGAAAACCTCCCCGGCCAGGCGGCGGATCAGTCCGCAGTCGTTTTCGCAGGCTCGGCGGATCGAAAGCATATACGATAGGTATTAAATGAAAGAAGGCCGGCAAAAAGCCGACCTTAAATCTTTCCTGCAGGAAATTAAGCGTACTTGAACGTCGACTCGTCCGATACGGTCAGTTTCTTGCGACCTTTTGCGCGGCGCGCAGCCAGCACCTTGCGACCATTAGCCGTAGCCATACGAGCGCGGAAACCGTGCTTGTTGATACGCTTGCGACGCGAAGGCTGGTATGTTCTCTTCATTGCCATAGCTATATAGTTTTTATTGTTTCAGACATTTTTACGGATTGCAAAAGTACAACAAAAAAGTTATCCGCAAAAGTTTTTCGTGAAAATATTTACCAAAATTGCTAAAAAAGCCCGGAATCCTATTATCTTCGATGTTGTAACGGCACTTCCACCAGTCGGAACTTTTTGCCGAACGGCACGCAGTCCGGTTTTGGAACCATCCGGTTTTTTGCTACCTTTGGTGTCGTAACGACACTTTTACCGGTCGGAAAGTTTTGCCGAACGGCATGCAATCCGGTTTTGGAAGCATCCGGTTTTTTGCTACCTTTGTACGGAAAGCACGCTCCGGAAGCCGGCATCGGATGCCGACCGGTCCGGAGCCCCTTTATTTTCAAACGGATAACACACTACAAACAGATGGCTGTATTCAAAGTCGAAGGAGGTCACCGCCTGCGGGGTGCAATCACGCCCCAGGGGGCCAAAAATGAAGCATTGCAGATACTCTGCGCCACGCTGCTGACACCCCGACGGGTCGTCGTCAGCAATATTCCCCGCATCCTGGACGTGATGCAACTCATCGAACTGCTGGGCTGCATGGGCGTCGAAGTGGAACAACTCGCCGAAGACACCTATGCCTTCTGCGCCCGCGACATCGACTTCGAATACCTCAAATCAGAGGACTACCGCCAGCGCTGCACGCGTCTCAGGGGTTCGGTCATGCTGATCGGCCCGATGCTGGCGCGCTTCGGCGTGGGTTACATCCCCAAGCCGGGCGGCGACAAGATCGGCCGCCGCAGGCTCGACACCCACTTCCTCGGGTTCCAGAAGCTCGGCGCCAAATTCAATTTCGACATCGCCGACGAGTTTTTCATGGTCGAAGGCCGGGAACTGAAAGGAACCTACATGCTGCTCGACGAAGCGTCGGTGACAGGTACGGCCAACATCGTGATGGCCGCCGTGATGGCCAAAGGGAAGACGACGATCTACAACGCGGCGTGCGAGCCTTACCTGCAGCAGTTGTGCAAGATGCTCAACCGCATGGGTGCGAAGATTTCGGGCATCGCCTCGAACCTGCTCGAAATCGAAGGCGTCGAGGCGCTGGACGGCACGGAACACCGCCTGCTGCCTGACATGATCGAGGTAGGCAGTTTTATCGGCATGGCCGCCATGAACCGCTCGGAACTGACGATCCGGAACGTCTCGTTCGAGAACCTGGGCATCATCCCCGCGCAGTTCGCACGCATGGGCATCCAGTTCGAACAGCGCGGCGACGACATCCATATTCCGCAGCAGGACCATTACAGCATCGAGACGTTCCTCGACGGGTCGATCATGACCATCGCCGACGCCCCCTGGCCGGGGCTGACGCCCGACCTGTTGTCGATCTTCCTCGTGGTGGCCACACAGGCCAACGGCGCCGTGCTGATTCACCAGAAAATGTTCGAAAGCCGCCTGTTCTTCGTCGACAAACTGATCGACATGGGCGCACAGATTATCCTCTGCGACCCGCACCGCGCCACGGTGATCGGCCACGACCATCGGCTGTGCCTGCGCGCGACGCGCATGACCTCGCCCGACATCCGTGCTGGCGTGGCGCTGCTGATCGCGGCAATGTCGGCCGAAGGGGTCTCGACGATCCAGAACATCGACCAGATCGACCGCGGCTACAAGGATATCGACGGTCGCCTGAACGCCCTCGGGGCCCGGATCACCCGCATCGACGACTGCAAATAAGGTTCCGCCCTGCGAAAGAAAACCCCTGTCGCGCAATATTTAACAAATTGCGCAGCAGGGGTTTTTCCGGAATACCGTCGCAAAAGCGGTTACCTCCCCGCATATTTACCCGACTTTTGCCGAAAGATTCGCAGCTAAAAAACACGCTGAACGAATTTTCGGCCTATTTTTTATATATTTGCGAGTCGAGTTTTCGCCCAGGCGAAACAACGGCAACGGGTAAAACGACTTTTCACCTAACATTCTGAAACTTCAACGCGTTATCTACTTACAAAAAGCCGAATATTCATCAATTTTACTTACATGCGTTCACTATCCAAACTTTGCGTCCTGCTCCTGGCAGCAGGGTTGCTGATCGTCCCGGCGTCGGGGACGGCGGCTTCAAAATCAAAATCCAACAAGAAAAAAGGAAAAACCGAAGAGGTGGCAAAACCGAAAGTCGACAAGTACACCAAAATGTTTGTCAACGACAAGTCGTGCCAGACCGCGAAAGGTCCGTTCCTGACGCTCCACAAACTCAAAGGCAAACTCTACGTGGAGGTTCCGATCAAGACGATCGGCCGTGAAATGCTGATTGCATCCACGATCTCGGAGGCGAGCGACACCAATCTGGGGACCATCGGCTACAAGCCCACGGCCCCCATTCACGTCAAATTCACGCGCATCGACACGACGCTTTACCTCTCGCAGGCCATCGTGCCGCCCGTTCACGACACGGACGACCCCCACATGGTCAAAGCCATCGGCCGGAGCACCCTCCCGCCGATCATGAACGCCTACTCGCTGGTTTGCTACAACCGCGACAGTTCGGCAATGGTGATCGACATGACCAAATTCTTCGCCGGCGACAACGCCCTGCTCGCCCCGATCAAGAACACCAAAGGCGGCATAGTAAATATCACGGGTAAGTTCAAGGACGAAGGTTCGGTCATCGACCAGATCAAGTCTTTCGAGGACAATGCGACCATCAAATCGTACCTCTCCTATTCGGTGACGGCCGACCTGCTGGGCCTGATGGTCATCAAGAAAGACGAACCGATGACCATGAAGGTGACGCGCACCATCCTGCTGCTGCCCGAAGAGACGATGCAGCCCCGTCTGGCCGATGCACGCATCGGCATCTTCCTGACCGGCATGTCGCGCATCAACGGCAAGAAGGACAAGATCGAGGATTTCGCGGTCATCAACCGCTGGAACCTCCAGCCCAAGGACGTGGAGGCCTGGAAACGCGGAGAACTCGTCGAGCCCGTAAAGCCGATCGTCTTCTACCTCGACGATGCGTTCCCCGCGCTGTGGCGCGAACCGATCCGCCGCGGCGTACTCCGCTGGAACAAGGCTTTCGAGAAAATCGGCTTCAAGAACGTTATGCACATCGAGGATTTCCCGAAGGACAACCCCGATTTCGACCCCGATAACCTGAAATACTCCTGCATCCGCTACGTTCCGGCGGCCGTGGCCAACGCCATGGGCCCCTCGTGGGTCGATCCCCGTTCGGGCGAGATCATCAACGCCTCGGTGCTGATGTACAACGACGTGGTGAAACTGGCTGCCATCTGGCGCTTCGTGCAGACTTCGCAGGTCGATGAGCGCGTACGCTGCAAGGAACTGCCCGACGACGTGTTCCAGGAGTCGCTGGAATACATCCTCGCCCACGAGGTGGGACACTGCCTCGGCCTGATGCACAACATGGCCGCATCGAACGCCTTCCCGGTGGATTCGCTCCGCAGCGCGACGTTCACGCAGCAGCACGGCACGACCCCGTCGATCATGGACTACGCCCGTTTCAACTACGTGGCCCAGCCGGGCGACAAAGGCGTGAAACTCACCCCGCCGGACCTCGGGCCCTACGACGAGTACGTGATCAAGTACGCTTACACGCCGCTGCCCGACAAGAAGGGCATGTTCGACGAGGAGAAGACCATCCGCGGATGGATCGACGAGAAGGTCGGCGACCCGATCTACCGTTACGGCCGTCAGCAGGTGATCGCCCGCTACGACCCCACCGCCATCGAGGAGGACCTCGGCGACGACCATATCAAGGCCGGCGACTACGGTATCAGCAACCTCAAATACGTCGTTTCGCACATGGAGGAGTGGATCACCGACGAGGAAGATCCCGACCTCAAGATCCGCACGGAGCTGTACGAGGCTGCAGCCGGCCAGTTCGCCCGCTACGTGAACGCCGTGATGCTCAACGTGGGCGGCATCTACCTCACGGACGTGAACAGCAACACGGCGGGCGGCCCGCAGGCCGTTCCGGTTCCGAAAGAACTCCAGCGGGCTTCGCTGAAGTGGGTGCTCGCGCAGATGAAAGACTCGTCGTGGCTCGAACAGCCTGCGCTGACCGAAAAACTGCCGCTGCACGTAGACCTCTCGTCCATCCTGCGCTTCAACTTCTGCCGCGCGTTCTTCACATACTATAAGAACGTGATGCTCTCGTCGCACATCGCCGACAACCCCTACACGCCGCAGGAGTATATGAACGACCTCTACGACATCGTCTTCGAAAGCACGATCAAGGGGCGTCCGGTGTCGGCCTCGGAGCGGCTGATCCAGCGAATGTTCGTCGATGCGGCCGCGGACGTGGCGGCCAGCGAGGCGAAGCGCGTCAAACTGGGCGGCATCGCGGAGGCCTACGCCCCCTCGGTAGACGAGATCGCACTGATGGGTCTCGACCGGAGCGGCGTCGTGGAACGTTACCTCGGACCGCTGCGCGAAGCCGAGGAAGAGTACGGCAAGGGATACATCGCTTCGCAGCTCTGGAAAAACGACGCCCTGACATCGGGCTACGGCTGGCAGTACAACGTCCAGCTGCGGTCGATCGACGAGTCGCGCGCACTGTTCGTCAACATCAACGACCGTATCCTGAAACTGTTGAGCGCGCGCGTAAAAAGCGCCTCGGGCGAGACCCGCGCCCACTATCAGGGCATGATCTACGTGCTCGAACGCAGCCTGTTCCCGTCACAGAAAAACTAAAGAATCCGGGCAGACCGGCCGAAACGGCCGGTCTGCTTAAAAACCCAAACACATGCAAAGAATTCTACAACATTTCAGCCGTGCGCTCCGGCTGCTGCTGCTCGTGGGCTCACTATGCAGTGCGGCAATTACAGCGCAGGCGCAGGGGGGGGGTGACCCGGTCAACCTGAATGCGACACTCAGCGTCACGCTGGCGGAGAAGCCCGTGACTGCCGTGCTGGACGACATCACCAAAAAGACCGGGATCAAATTCGCCTACGACCCCGAGGATATTCGCCGGCTTCCGGCCGTGAGCGGCGAATTCAAAAAAGCCTCCGTACACGAACTGCTCGACAAATGCATCGCAGGATCGACGTTCAAATACGCGATCGAGAATAACGTCGTGCTGGTCTACGACTCGACGGTCAAGATGCGTAAGTTCACCGTGAGCGGAACCGTCTTCGACACGAACAAGGCGGTGCTTCCCGGCGCATCGGTCATCCTGAAAGGCGGCGGGGGACAGGGTGTCTCGACCGACGAGAAAGGCCGGTTCTCGTTCACCTTCTCGACCAAGACCAGCCCTGCGGTCCTCGAAGTCGGATTCCTGGGCATGGAGACCCAGCAGGTGATCATGACCGGCTCGGCAAACGGAATGAAAGTCACCCTCAAGGAGGGCGGCACGCGCATCGACGACGTGGTGGTCAACGGTATGTTTACCCGCAACAAGAACACCTACACGGGCTCGGTGACCTCGGTCAAGGGCGAAGACCTCGTGGCCATCTCGAACACCAACCTGATGTCGGCCCTGAGCGCCGTGACCCCGGGTATGGTGGTCGTGCAGAACAACGCCTTAGGTTCGAACCCCAACGCCATCCCCGAAATCCTGATCCGCGGCTCGAACTCCATCGCCACGTCGGCCGAGCAGAAAGCCTACAACAACCCGCTCATCATCCTCGACGGCGCCGAAATCACCATGGAGGAGTTGTACGACCTCGACATGTACGAAATCGAGCGCATCGACGTACTGAAAGACGCCCAGGCTTCGATCGTTTACGGCGACCGCGCCGCCAACGGCGTAATCGTCATCGAGCGCCAGCAGGTGACCGACAGCAAGCCCCGCCTGAGCTACAACTTCGTGCCCGAACTGAGCATTCCCGACCTCAGTTCGATGAACCTCTGCAACGCAGCGCAGAAACTGGAACTCGAACGGCTGGCCGGACTTTACTCGAAGAGCGACGGCAGCATGGACAATGCATACGCCTACAAACTGCAGAACGTGCGCCGGGGCGTCAACACCGACTGGATTTCAGCGCCGCTGCGCGTCCCGTTCGGTCAGACCCACTCGCTCGCCCTGAGCGGCCGCGCCCAGAAGATCGACTACCGCACGTCGCTGCGTTTCAGCGACAAATACGGCGTCATGAAGGGTGACAACCGCCGCAACTACTCGATCAACTTCTCGATCGGTTACCACGCACGCGAAAAGCTCACGCTGCGCTACACGGCCAACTACACGCTGACCGATGCGAAGGATTCGCCCTACGGCAGTTTCAGCGCCTACACCAAACTCAATCCCTACGAGTCGCCTTACGACGAATACGGAGAACTGGTCAAGGCGTTCCAGTTCATCCCCGGAGAAACCTCGACAACGAGCGAAGGCTACCAGGTCAACCCGCTCTACAACGCCACGCTGTCGAGTTTCAGCACCACACGCAACCAGGCGCTGCGCAACACGCTCGACGCCAAATGGTACGTGACCAAGGATTTCTACGTTTCCGGCCAGTTCAACATCGACATCAAGAGCAGCCAGTCGGACAAATACACTTCGCCCGACGACGCTTCGTTCCTCGGCACAACCGATCCCGCCAAGCGCGGCAGTTACCAGTTGGGAACGGGCAAGGCATTCAACTACGACGGTAAGATCGTGCTCAATTACAGCCGCAACATCGGGCAGGAGGGATCGGGATTCGTCGTCAACGCCGGAAGCGACATCCAGCACACCAACGCCACGACCTCCTACGTCACGGCAATGGGATTCCTGAAGGACAACCTTTCGGACATCAAATACGCCCTGGGTTACGATACCTCGAAACTCCCGGGCGGAACCGAGACGCTGCTGGCCAAGGTCGGATTCTTCGCCAGCGGCAACATCTACTTCCGCAACCGCTACTTCGCCGATGTCTCCTTCCGTACGTCGGGATCGTCGGCCTACGGCAAGGACAACCGCTTCACCCCGATGTGGTCGTTCGGCCTGGGATGGAACCTGCACAAGGAGAAGTTCCTCGAAAATGTCAAATGGATCGACGTGCTGCGCCTCAAATGGTCGTGGGGATACAACGGCCAGACCACCGGCAACCCTTACCAGGCCATCACGACCTACAAATACGACAACAGCAACATCTACTACACAGGCGCGGGAACCGTGCCCATCCGTATGGGCAACCCCGAACTGAAGTGGCAGCGCGTGCTGAAAAACAACTTCGGCATCAACCTCACGCTCTTCAAAGAACGCCTGGTCGTCAGCTTCGACTACTTCCGCAACACCACCAAGGACCAGTTGATGACCATCCCGCTTCCGGCATCGACCGGAGCCGAGGACATCACCGTGAACTTCGGCGAGAACCAGAACTTCGGTTACGACTTCTCGGTGGCGGGCAAGGTCATCCAGACCAGAAACTGGGCCTGGACGACGGTGGTCAACGGTTCGCACGTCAAGGACCGCATCAACCGGATCAGCAACACGCTCAAGCAAACCTCTTACCAGATCGACGAAGGCAGCCCCCTGCGCCTGCGTTTCCGCGAAGGCGGCTCGCAGTATGACATCTACGCCGTACGCTCGGCAGGTATCGACCCCGTGAGCGGACAGGAGATTTTCATCAAGCAGAACGGCGAGGAGACCTTCAAGTACGACCCCAACGACGAAGTGGTCGTGGGCAACACCCAGCCCAAACTGCAGGGTACGTGGCTCAACACGCTGCGTTACAAGGGATGGTCGCTGAACTTCGTGTTCAGCTACACCTTCGGCGGCGACACCTACAACAAGACCCTCTGGGAGAAGGTCGAAGACATCGACCCGCGCTACAACGTCGACGAACGCGCCTTCACAGACCGCTGGAAGAACCCGGGCGACCTCTCGCGCTACCTGGCCATCAAGGAGAATAAAAAAGTAGACTCCTACAGTTCGGAGCGTTTCGTGGAACGACTCAACGAACTGTGGCTTTCGAGCGCGACGCTCACCTACGAATTCCAGTCGAAATTCCTCCGGCGGATCGGATTCAAACGCCTGGCCGTCGGCGTCGGCGTCACGGACCTCGTCCGCTTCTCGACCGTCAAGTACGAGCGCGGCACGAGCTATCCCTACTGCCGTACGATCAACCTGACGCTCCGTCCTACATTCTAAAACGCTGAAATTATGACACGCATAAAAATATACGGTTATATCTTACTGGCGCTCCTCCCGCTGCTGGGCGGCTGCGAGGGATACCTCGATGTCAACCCAAAATCGGAAGTGACTGACAAGAAGCTCTTTTCGACAGCCGAAGGCTGTGAGGACGCCATCTACGGCATCTATGCCGAGATGGGCAACTTCGCGAACAGAAACAGCCTGTTCAGCATGATGCTCTCGTTCAAGTACCCCGAACTGATGATCGGCAACTTCACCGTGGACTCGAACGACAACACGGCTTACCTCGTCCAGCGCCAATGGAAGCAGACAAACGCCGTCACCGCCGCCGAGAATATCTGGATCGCAGGCTACAAGGTCATCGGCCACGTCAACAAGGCCCTGATGCACATCCTGCCCAAGTCGGACACCGAATACCGCCACGTGAAACTCTACAAGGGCGAGCTGCTCGCACTGCGCGCGTTCCTGCACTTCGAGATGGCGCGCCTGTTCGCCGTGTCGTTCGCCTCGGGGGACGCTGCGGCCAAGGCCAAAGCGATTCCCTACGTGACCAAGTACGGCATCGAAGTCACCCCTTACAGTTCGCTGGACAAAGTCTTCGAACAGATCGTCAAGGACCTGACCGACGCGGAAGGGTATCTCGCCGAAGACGAAAGCCTGGTCACCGCCGCGCGCACCAACGCCGCCGACGGATTTTCAAGCTGCCGCATCACCCACTTCAACCTTTACGCCGTGCAGGCGCTGCTGGCCCGCGCCTACTGGACGATGGGCAAACTGGACCTGGCGGCGGATTATGCCGAAAAGGTGATCGACAGCGGCAAATTCCCGCTGATGACCACTGCCGAAGCCTGGAACGCCGTCGAAGCCGGAACGCTCAACATGCAGGAGACCATCTGCGGACTCTATTCGCTGCCCTACACCTCCAATTTCTACACATACCACATCGACAGCGGCGCCAACATCGAACTATCGGACGAATACCGCGAAGTGTACGCCACGGACGAGGCCGGCAGCGACAAGCGTTACAGCACATGGTTCAACTCCGCAACGGGGCAATGCATCAAGCACCTCAACAAGATGTACGCATCGGGCGAATCGAGCCCCACTTACAGCGGCAATTCGATCCCGGGTCTGAGCCTGATCCGCATTCCCGAGATGTATTACATCGTCGCCGAAGCCAACCTGACGACCGATCCCGGCAAGGCGATGAAATACCTCGACGCCGTAGTGACCTCGCGCGACCTGACCTCGTTCGAGGAGCGCGAAGGCAAAATCACCGCCGACAACATCTTCAACGAACGTCGCAAGGAGTTCTATGCCGACGGCGAGGATTTCTTCAACATGAAACGCCTGCAGAAGGACATCGAACTCACCGGCGCCGGTACGTTCTCCGGAACCGACGACGCAACCTACACGATTCCCATTCCGCCAAGCGTGGAAGACAATTACAGACAATAACCGAAGCCTTATGAAACGCAATATATTATTCAACATCATCCTGCTGGCCGGCATCGCCGCGGGATTCGTATCGTGCGGCGATACCTGGCTCAAATACGACACTTCGCGGAAAGGCAAACTCTATTTCTCGACCGGCAAAGGCGCGGACCTCGACAAATACATCTCGACCGACGTATCGTTCGCCCTGCTCGACGAATCGGTCAAGGAACTTCCGGCCAAGGTTACGGTATCCCTCATGGGCACGATAGCCGACTACGACCGTACGTTCGCCGTAACGGCCATCCACGACACCACGTCGTATTTCACGTCGGGAGGTATTCACCGCGAACTGGTGGACGCCAAAGAAGGGGAGGATTACACGCTGGGGCAGCTCTTCATTCCGGCAGGCGCCGTGGAGGGAGAGATCGCAGTGACGGTGAAACGCACCGAGAAAATCCTGACAAAAACCGCATCGCTGGTGCTTCAGATCGCGGAAAACGACCTGTTCGAAGGTGTACCCCGCAACGTCTACCGCATCCTGATCTCGGACGGCGAACCCGCCTGCCCGATCTGGTGGCGTTACGACGCCAACAACGAATGGTACATGTACCTCGGTATCTTCACGCCCGGCAAATACCGCAAACTGCTCGAATTCTACCACGGTATCGGCGAAACCAACCCTTCGCTTTACAAGAAAATGATCGAGCAGTACGGCGAAAATATCGATAATAAGACATACGTCACCACCTCCGGGACACTTGCGGAGATGACCATGGGCTTTATGGTCCGCAGCAACAACCCCCAGAAGCTGGCATGGGTGCGTTACGTGCTTTGCCCCATGTTCGACTACTATTCGACCAACTACCCCGACGCGGAAGTCTACACCGACAAGTCGGTGAACGTAACCACGAAGGGGTGGCGTAACCCGGATTATAACTATTAACCGCGAGCGACTATGAAACACCTGCTGAAATACCTTTTGCCGCTCTGCTGCGGCATCGCGCTGGCTTCCTGCTACGGCCTCGAAGAGGAAAACTTCCGAGAACTGGCTCCGATAACGGTAACCGGCCTGGACCAGACGATCTACACCAAGGCGACCGAGAAACTCCACCTCGACAAAATCCGCATCGAGAGCGCAAACGGCCAGGCGGTCGACTGCGAGTGGGCCTACGGCAAACCCAAGGATGACTTTCCGGGCATGGCCGACACCATGTTCCTTTCCAATTCGCCGACGCTCGACTACACATTCAACAATGCCGGCAGCTACGTACTGCGCCTGAAGGTGGACAACGGCGAGAGCATCGGATTCCATTACTACGAACTGCGCGTGCAGGCCGGCTTCGACGAAGGCTACCTCGTCCTCTGCAACGACAACGACGGGGCGGGTTCGCTGGCCTTCGTCAAGAAGCGTTCGCCCCAGGAGGAGGCCGAAGGCGCCCAGGAGGTATGGGACGACCTGCTGACGATCAACCCGCAGTACGACTTCCGCAACATGCGCGATGTCTATGTCTTCTCGTCGACCAGCGAGTCGGGCATACTCATGACCTCGGGCGACGCCGACGGTTCGGTCTACCGCCTCGACCCGACGACGATGGAGGTAACTTTCCGCGTCAAAGCCATGGAGGAATACGGGACCTGCACGGGCCGGATCCTGGGCGAGAAAACCACGCGCGGCCACTTCTCCTATGCCATCGGCGACGACGGCAAAGCCTACCGCTACGAATTCACGGCCGACCTGCTGGCCGTACGCCAGACGCCCTATCCGGTGAAATACGGCTACCAAAGCTACTACGCCACGACAAGCAGCGGCACGCGCGTACCACTGCTGTTCAGCGAAAACGGCGTGGTCGGCTTCCCGAACTCGAACATCAAGGGCTTCCCCATTCCCGAGGGATTCGAGGCCGTCAACGCCGCAGGAACGCGCGTCGGGACGGAAGCTTACTACGTCATCGCCCGTTCGACCGAAGGTACGCCGCGTAAAATCCAGGTCATCAAGTCGAACTCCGGCATCTCGGCGCAGAACACCGTGATCGAGTACAACGAGAACCTTCCGGCGCTGATCGACCGCAACTCGACGATGATCCCGACCAAACTCAACGACAACGTCTATTACAACTACGACAACAAAATCTACCACTGGGCGATGACCAGTGTCAGCCCCACGCTTCCGGCCGAGGGCGACAAGGCGGACATCACACTTCCCGACGGCGAACAGATCATGGCTATCTGCAGCAACGCCAAACCCTCGACTTCGTCGACGGTGATCGACGACGACATGCTGCTGATCGCCACCTACAATCCGACGGCGAAAGACCGCAAGCCCGGCAGCCTCTACATATACAGCCTGAAGACGATGAAGGCTGTAAAAGAGTATGTCGGCATCTGCGAAAAGCCCGTGGCCGTGACGTACAAATTCCCGACATCGAACTGACGACGCGTCGGGCCATCCTCATTCCGATCCGGCCTTCCCTCACGGGAGGGCCGGATCGTTTTCAGGAAATCCACAGGCTGCATAGCCCTGGTTTTGCTTTGCAAAAAAGAAAAAACAGGTTATCTTTGTATGCCGGTTGGCAGGAACACCTCTGACGAATTATGCAGGCAGGGAATAAACCGGAAAGCGAGCCTGTAAAGTTCCCCTTTTCAGAGGGGGGGGGTAGAGGGATTGTCTGCACGAAAACAGAAGCCGCGGAGACGGACACGGACGTAACGGCGGCGAGCAAAACCGAACGAACAAAAAGGAACAATTTTACCGCTTATGTTTTTAGAAAATGCCAGCCGCAAAGGCTGGATCGAAGTCGTATGCGGCTCGATGTTCTCGGGAAAGACCGAGGAGTTGATCCGCCGCCTGAAACGGGCCCAGTTCGCCCACCAGCGAGTCGAGATTTTCAAACCCCGGATCGACGTGCGCTACTCCGAGGAGGAGGTCGTGTCGCACGACTCGAACGCTATCCGCTCCACCCCCGTCGAATCGCCGCAAAACATCCTCTTGATGACCGCCGATGTCGACGTAGTAGGTATCGACGAGGCGCAGTTCTTCGACGAGAGCATCGTCGATGTATGCCGCCGGCTGGCCAACAACGGCGTGCGTGTGATCGTCGCCGGGCTGGACATGGACTACACGGGGAAGCCTTTCGGCCCGATGCCTGCGCTGATGGCCACTGCGGAATACGTCACCAAGGTCCACGCCATCTGCGTCCGCTGCGGCAACCTCGCGCACCATTCGCACCGTCTCACCAGCGACGAAAAGCAGGTGATGCTCGGTGCGCAGGACAGCTACGAACCCATTTGCCGCCACTGCTTCAACAAGCTGGCGAACGGCGGGAAAGAGTAACTCCCGGCCACAGGCCGACAATGATAAAACCGCAATCCCAAAACCTGGATTGCGGTTTTCTTTTCCCGGGAATGCCCGGCGATTTCGTCAGCGGGCGGCGCGCAGGGCGTCGATAAACCCGGGCCAGAGCACCCAGAGGTTCTCGGTTTGCAGCCACAGTTCGCGGGCCTGTGCGGCGGGTGAGGGTCGTTCGCTCTCGATGTCGCGCAGATACGCCTCGTCGGCCGGATGTTCAGCGGCGGTGAATTCGGCGAACCAGGGCGCAAAGCGTGTCCGGAACCGCTGCAACTCCCCTTCGGGCAGCTTGTCGTCGCGGCGGAAAGCCGACCACAGCAACAGCACCTCGCGCCCGGGATGTTTGTCCGAAACATCGTTGATCACCTCGTCGAACAACTCCTGTTCGTCCATGGCCAGATAGTCGAAAGCCAGCAGTTCACTCCCCTCCAGATGATCCTCGGGATCGAGTTCCAACAGCATTTCGAGCAGCGCCGCAGACATTTCGAAATCATTGATCAAAAAGTGGTCGATGGCCGAGGCGAGGATCAGCTCCAGCGCCGCACGCGAATTGCGGTGGTTCCATTCGAGATTGACCTCCTCGTCCTCGGGAATCAGCTCGGCGAGGCGCTGAAAAGCCCGGAAGCGCTCGTTGCAGGCTCCTTCGACATCGCCGGCCGTCTGCATCTCACGGGTGTGCGCCAGGATTTTCGCAAAGTTATAGGGTCCTTCGCCGACCACCTCGAAGGTCTGGTCGGGCGTAGGGTTAAGATATGCTTTTTGCATCATTATTTCTGAGTTTGAAGATCATTGCAAGGAGTACCACCAGCGTCACGCCGCCGCCCAGCAGGTAGGCTGCCGTACGGTTCTGCATGCCCAGCATCAGCGGCGAAACGAAAATATAGCTGGCGCAGACATACGTCATGACGAGGGCCGGGACGAGCCCCACCCAGACGCCGCGTCCCCGACGACGAAGATAAACGACGATCATCCAGAGCGTCACCGCCGCGAGGGTCTGGTTCATCCACGCGAAGTAGCTCCACATGGCCTGGAACGGCAGTGCAAAGATAATGAGCAGCCCCAGCGCGAAGAGCGGAATGCAGATATAAATGCGTTTGCGCAGCGTGCGCTGTTCGACTCCCATAAAGTCGGCGACGATCAGCCGCGCGGAGCGGAAGGCCGTATCGCCCGAGGTGATGGCGCAGGCCACCACGCCGAAGATGACAAAGACGGCCAGCACGGGCCCCAGCGTCGCATTGGCGATAACATCGACCATGACGGCCGCCTGTCCGCCGTATTCGGCGATGGCCCCGTTGAGCCCCGCGACATCGCCCCAGAAAGCCATGGCGATAGCCGCCCAGACGAGGGCGATAATCGACTCGGAGATCATCGCGCCGTAAAAGACCGAGCGACTTTCGCGCTCGTTACGCATGCAGCGGGCCATCAGCGGCGACTGCGTGGCGTGGAAACCCGAAATAGCCCCGCAGGCGATAGTCGTAAAGAGCATCGGAACGATCGGAAACTCTTTCGCATCGGCGATACAGTTCTTAAAAGAGGTGAATTCCGGGATGGTATATTCCCCGCCGAAAAGCAGCACGACGAGGATACCCACGGCCATGAACAGCAAAGCAAATCCGAAGACGGGGTAAATACGGCCGATAATCTTGTCGACGGGCAGCAGCGTGGCGGCAATGTAGTAGATGAGAATCACGCCCAACACAATCAGCAGCAGCCACGAAAACCCTCCGAAGGCAATACCTTCGAGCGCCGGAATATCGAGGCGGTTAGCGACGAGCGAGGCAGGCTGCGAAAGGAACACCGCCCCGACAAGGATCATAAGTCCTGCGGAGAAGAGCCGCATCACGATCTTCATGCCATTGCCCAGATACACTCCTGCGGTCTCGGGAAGGCTCGCACCGTCGTGGCGCAGGGAGATGACCCCGGCGATGAAATCATGCGCGGCGCCCATGAAAATACCGCCGAAGGTGATCCACAAAAATGCCACGGGGCCGTAGGCCGCACCGAGCACGGCGCCGAAAATCGGGCCGAGGCCCGCAATATTGAGCAGTTGGATCAGGAAGATGCGCCAACGGGGAAGAGGTACATAGTCTACACCGTCGTAAAGCCGGCTGCATGGGGTTTGGGCCGCAGGGTCGATACCGACAAGCCGCTCCAAATAGCGTCCATAAGTAAAATATGCGGCCAGCAACAGCGCCAGGCACACCAGGAAAGTAATCATCGCGAATAGCTTGGGGTCAGTTTAAACGCGAATATAGCAAGAAAAGCGAGAATTTTCGCAAAATTGTTGCGAGAAAAAAATATTTTTCAGATATTTGCAATCCCAAAGGGAACCTCCGTGTTCCCCAAAGGCTGAATTAGCTCAGCGGTAGAGCACTTCACTCGTAATGAAGGGGTCCCGAGTTCAAATCTCGGATTCAGCTCCAGAGACGTGAAAAGGGTCATGTCATCATCGCAAAAAGCCTTGCTTATCAATGTAAGCAAGGCTTTTTCGTTTTCAGCTTCCGGCGGGAGAGGTCCCGATTTATACCCGGATCAGGACCAAGGACAAGAGCCGGGGCTGGCAGGTCATTGCGGCGTCCCGGGCTGCCGACGATCCTGAAAACCGAACCCAACCACACCGATACATAAAAGGCCCATGAAATCATGGGCCTTTTATGTACGGTTTTCCGGGCGTTATTTATCGTCGGAGGACAGTCCGCCGTCTTTGTTCACAGAGAGGGACTTGCGCTGCTTACAGGGTTGAAATCCCCCCCCCCTCACGGTTCTCTCCACCGGGGTCGAGACCGATAGGATGTGCGAAAACGAAGCGGGCGCCGGCCGTATAGTTAGGGTCCACCCAGATGCGGCCCCCGACGATCATGGCGATCTGGCGGCAGATGGCAAGGCCCAGTCCCGTGCCCTTCTTTTTGTTGCCGTCGAGTTTCTCGAAGCGGTTGAAAACCATCTCCTGTTTGTCGAGCGGGATACCCGGGCCGGTGTCGGCCACCGAGAAGAGCACCTCGTTTCGCTCCTTGTCGATCTCCACACCCAACGTGATACTGCCTACGGAAGTAAACTTACCGGCATTGGTGAGCAGGTTAATAAGGATTTGCGACAGGCGGTGAGCATCGGTGGTCAGCATGAACGATTCGACAGGGCATTCCAGGCGGCCTTCGACCCCCTCCTGGCGCGTATGGGCCGTAGTCATCATCACGTGCTGGCAAATCTGCACGATATCTTCCGAAGCGTAGTTGAACTTGATCTTGCCGCATTCGAGCGACGAAATATCGAGAATATCGTTCAGCAGCGTGAGCAGCATCTCGGAGTTGTTCACCACGATGGCGCAGTACTCGGCACGCTCCTCCTGCGAGAGTTCCTCGCTCTGCATCAGCGACGAGAAGCCCACGATGGCATTAAGCGGCGTACGGATTTCATGGCTCATGTTGGCCAGGAACGCCGATTTGAGCATATCCGACTCCTCGGCCTTCTCGCGGGCGATGACCAACTGTCCCTCGCGCTCCTCGAGCGTGAGCTTCAGCCGCCGCATACGCAGCAACAGCCACGTCACAAAGAACAGCAGAAGCCCCAGCAGGGCGATACCCAGCACCAGCAATTCGATGTAGTGGGAGTATTTCGACAACTTGGCCGCCATCGTATCTTCGATGACACTGCCTTTGGGCAGGGCGTATTCGGCGATCTTCCACTCTTTGAGTTTGCGCGAATCGAACAGATAGAGGTTCTTGCTCGTATGGAAATGGGTCTTGTCGAGTTTGCCCGTATCGTAATAATCCTTGATCTGTGCCGCGATGATCTCCGCACCGTTTTCATATTGGGGTACGTAACCGCCGATCGCCACGTCGCCGATACCCGTACGGGTCACCGAAAAGACCGGGATGCGGGGATTGCCCTGCACCAGGTCGTTCAGCGACCGCTGCATGAAATACTCGCCGTCGCTGCCCACGCGCCATGTACCGAGCATCACGGCCGAACGGGGCGGCAGCGACGCATAAGTCTGGAACGCAGCGTCCTCGCCGTCGCGGCTGTCCACCAGCACGAGGTTGAGGTCGGGGTAATCCTTCCACTCCTCGCGCACAAGGGCCTGCAACGAAATGCCGCCGTAGGTGTTGTCCGTCACGACAGCGATATTTTCCACCTGGGGATAGAACGTACGAATCAGGTCGATATTACGCCGGATGTCGTACCGGTTGAGCATGCCGCCCACCATGTTCAGGCTGTCGCTCATCCCCTGGTAATCGACCATGCGGGGTTTCCACGTCTGCAACGAATCGGGAGGCGCAGGCAGCATGACGCCATTTTCGCTGGCGAAGCAACTGAAACACATCACCCCCTCGGGGATACGGCCCAGCGACACGAAGGAGGCCCATGCCTCCTGCCCCAGCAGCACGACGGCCCGCAACTGGCGGTTCTCGTAACGCGTGATCAGGTTGTCGATCTGGGACATCCACTGCGGCGCATCGGCAATGCCCTTGCATTCGAGCGTCTCGACGTAAATGTCGCACGGAACGCCCGACGCAACGACGCGCTGTTCGAAATCGGTGATGAAACTCGACATGCGGCGCGTGTCGGGGTTATACGACGAAATGATCAGAATACTCTCGCGCCCCTGGGTTTCATGCGCCTGCACGAATGCGGGCAGCAACTGGATGCAGCAGCAAAGCAGCAGCAGCCAGCCTGGTTTTATCGCGTAGTTTTTTCTCATAGGTTTCTATTTCCCTCCAACATTTGGGCGACCCTGTTGCGAAGTTCGTCCACACGGAGGGGTTTTGCAAGACATTCGTTGAAACCGGCCTCGAACATGCGCCGGCGGTCGGTTTCAAAAGCATAGGCCGTAAGCGCAATGACCGGAACGCCGACAGACAATTCCCGGATCAGGCGGAGCGCCTCGTAACCGTCCATGACGGGCATGTTGATGTCCATCAGCACGAGGTCTGCACCCTGTGCCTTGAAAAGTTCGACGGCTTCCGCCCCGTTTACCGCATGAACGAGGTCATAGTCCCGCCGAAGCAACACCTCGACGAGTTTATAGTTACTCGGATTATCCTCTGCGACAAGGATCCGGCGCCGCGAAGGGACGCCGCTGTGTTCACACTCCATAGACCGTGCAAATTTTAGGGTTTCCGGAGTAGAACCGGGGACCGCATCAGTTACAAAGTTAACAATTTTTTGAATACCTATTACTATTTACTCCGGAAAAAGGATTTCAGAAGGCAAAAAACAGCCAAAATCGGCCGTTTTTGATAGGCTATTTGCCCCGAATAGTATACATTTCATTTTTTTTACCGATATTTGCATGCAAGATTCAGATTTATATCATTATCTTTACGTTCAAATATACGCTAAACACCCGGCAAGGCCGGAAAATCGGGATAAATCAACAGTAACATGAACAAAAAAAAGGTGCTGATCGTCGACGACAAAGAACAGATCGCAAAAATCCTTTACGTATACCTCCAGGCGGACTACGACTGCTATTACAAACAAAATCCCGTTGAAGCCATCGGGTGGATAAACCAGGGCAACATGCCCGACCTGATCATTTCGGACATCCGCATGCCCGAGATGCGGGGCGACGAATTCCTCGCCTACCTCAAGCACAACGAGCTTTTCCGGCAGATTCCGGTCGTCATGCTTTCGAGCGAGGACAGCACCTCGGAACGCATCCGGCTGCTGGAAGAGGGCGCGGAGGACTACATCGTCAAGCCCTTCAACCCGATGGAACTGAAAATACGCATCAAAAAGATTCTCGATTGAAATACCCCGTTATTTACATAAAAGGCCGGGGCGACCATACGACCCGATTCGCCGGACTCACCGGCGGGCAGATGCGCGTTGTCAGCGACATCGCTTCGGCGATGACCGCGCTCACGGCCTTGCATGCCGAACACGCCTACGTCCTCTACGAGCAGCACGACCCCGGAACCGATTACAGCAACATCCGTTTCCTGCGGTCGCGGTTCCCTGAAACGGGTATTATTCTGATCACTTCGGCCCAACTCCGCGACGAGGAACGCCGCAGTTATCTGCGCGCCGGAGTCAACAGCGCCGTGGCGGGCGACGTTTCCGACGAAGATTTCCAGCACACGCTGCGGTTCATGACCGATTACACTTTCTCGCACAAGCCCGTCGTACACCAAAACGACGAGGTGCGGGTTTTCCGGATGCCGCTCTGGAAACGTGCCTTCGACATCGCGGCTTCGCTCGGGGCGATCATCGTGCTCTCGCCGCTGCTGCTCGTCGTAGCCATCGCCGTCAAGCTCGACAGCCCGGGACCGGTCGTCTACCGGTCGAAGCGCGTGGGCAGCAACTACCGCGTTTTCGACTTCCTGAAGTTCCGCTCGATGCGCTCCGACGCCGATCAGCGTCTCAAGGAACTGAGCGACCTGAACCAGTATGCCTCGGACGAAGAAAACGCCGAAGCATCGAAAATTTCGCTCGACGAGGAAGAGATGAAGAAGCTGCTCGCCGACATGGAAAGCGGCATGCTTTTCGCCGACGATTTCGCGATTCCGGAAGAGGAACACCAGCAGATCGTGGACACCGAGCAGGAAAACGCCTTCGTGAAGATCGAGAACGATCCCCGCATCACCCGGCTGGGCCGTTTCCTGCGCAAATACAGCATCGACGAGCTGCCGCAGTTGTTCAACATCCTGCGGGGCGACATGTCGGTCGTGGGCAACCGCCCCCTGCCGCTCTACGAGGCCGAACGCCTCACCAGCGACGAATACATCGAACGTTTCATGTGCCCCTCGGGCCTTACGGGCCTGTGGCAGGTCGAGAAACGCGGCGGAGCCGGCAAACTCTCGCCCGAACAGCGCAAGCAGCTCGACATCGAATACGCCCGGAAAATGTCACCCTGGTTCGACCTGAAGATAATACTGCGTACATTCACGGCGTTCATCCAGAAAGAAAATGTTTAAACCATGAAAAAGTTCCTGCTTTTACCCGTCCTGATGTATCTCCCGGCCCTGCTCCGGGCGCAGGCTCCGGACGTGCAGCATACCGGCGACAGCACGACGGCCGCACCGGCAGTCTACTCGGAATACACCGACCTGGCACGGATGTCGGCCGAATCGTATATGAACCTTCACCTGCCGCCCCTCTACGTGCTGCTGGAAAACGCCCGCGAACGTTCGCCGCAGGTCAACCAGTTCGCCTCGACCAAGGAACAGGAGGAGCGTGAGATCAAGACCCTGCGCCGCTCGTGGCTCAAGAACATCAAGCTCAACGCCCAGTACAGCTACGGATCGACGGATGTCAACAGCCAGATATACCAGGACATAAACCTCCCGATTATCCAGAACGTAACGGGAACCACCCAGGCCTGGTGGACCGTCGGAGCCGGCATTTCGCTGCCGCTCGAAGAGATTTTCAACCGCCGCAACCGCATCAAGCAGCAGCGCAAGCGGCTCGAAAGCATCGAGTACGAGATGAACAGTTGGTACGACGAAATCTGCCTGAAGATTATCGAATGCTACACCTCGGCTGTCGAAAACCTCTCGCTGCTGGAGACTTCGGCCCGTTCGATGGTGGCCGCCAAGGCGCAGTCCCTTGCCGCCGAGGCCGATTTCGTGAACGGCAAGATCGACGCACAGACGCTCAGCCGCCAGAAGAGCATCGAAAGTTCGACCGTCCGCGAATACGAACAGACCCGTTCGCTGCTCAACAAGGCGCTGTTGCAACTGGAAGTACTCTCGAAGACCCCGATCATCAGCCAACCCGCCCCGACAAAATAAAACGCCCCGCACATGACGACATATATCGCATACATTATAAAATTCCTCTATCGGATCAAATGGTGGCTCATCATCTGTCCAGTGGCGGTCGGATTGCTGGTCTACTTCTATATGGGCCGGCAAACGCGTTATTACCGCTCGACATCGACCATCTACACCGGAATCGTGTCGGGTTACGACCTCGAAAACGGCGAAGGATCGCGTCAGGACTGGAACATCATCAACAACGCGATGGACAACCTGATCAACATCATCAAGTCGCAATCGACGCTGCACAACGTTTCGCTGCGCCTCTACGCCCGGAATATGGTCAACGGCGACCCCGAAAAGGATGTAAACGGCTACATCTACGCCCGCAACTACCGGAGCGAAATCGAGCACACGCCTCCCGCGGTACTGGCCCTGATCGACCGCAGCAGCGAACAGAAAACCTACCAGAATCTCCTCGATTACGAGGTTCCCGAGCACGGCAACCACGTCTACGGCCTTTTCCACTGGACGCACCGTTATTACAGCTACCAGGCGCTGAGCCAGATCGAGGTTAAGCGCATCGCCAACAGCGACATGCTCGAACTGAGCTACGAAAACGACGACCCCGGAGTCGTCTACAACACGCTGGATATCCTCAACGACGAGTTCGTCAACCAATACAAGGAACTGCGCTACGGCGAAACCAACAGTGTCATCAAGTTCTTCGAACAGGAGTTGGCCCGCGTGGGCAACGAACTGCGCGAGCAGGAGGATTCGCTGCGCGATTACAGCGTCGAAAACCTGATCATCAACTACGACGAGCAGACCAAACACATCGCCATCCTCTCACGCGACTTCGAGCTACGTTACGAGGAGACGCGCCTGAACCTCAACAGTTCGGAATCGCTGCGGCAGAAAATCGAGGCGCAACTCGAAAACCTGCAAATCTACCACAACAATGCGGCATTCGTCGAACAGCTCCACAAAATCAGCGACCTGCAGGCGCAAATCACTGCCGCGGAGGCTTTTATTCCCGACCCCGCATCGGGGCGGCAGCCGGTGGTCCAGCCCATCGACGTGGGACGCCTGCAAGCCCGGATGCAACTGGCGACCGACAGCCTGCGCCAAATCACCGCGGCCATCTCCCAACAGCAATACACCAAGGAGGGCATCTCCACGGAATCGCTGGTCCAGCAGTGGCTCGACGCCGTACTGCTCTCGACCAAATCGCAGGCCGAGATGGAGGTGGTGAACGAGTGGAAAAAATCGCTCGACGACCGTTACGTGCAATATGCTCCGGTAGGCTCGACGCTCAAACGCAAAAACCGCCTGATCAGCTTCACCGAACAGTCGTACCTCTCGATGCTCCAGGCGCTTAACACGGCACGCCTGCGCCAGAAAAACCTGCAGATGACCTCGGCGACGCTCAAAATCATCAACCCGCCGGTACTGCCCATTTCGGCCGAGCCGAACAAGCGCAAAATGATGGTCGCCGCGGCGTTCTTCTGCACGCTGGTCTTCATTCTCGGCATCTTCATCCTGCTCGAACTGCTCGACCGCACGCTGCGCGACAAGATCCGCGCCGAGCGCATCACCGGCGGCAAGGTCATCGGGGCTTTCCCGGGCCGGGGCCGGTTCGGCCAGCGGCGCTATACCCAGCAATACCGGCAGATTTCGTCCCGTTTCATGGGTAATGCCGTGCTCAACTATTTCGATCCGAGCAAACGGCCCAACATCCTGAATATCCTCTCTACGGAGCCGGGCGACGGAAAATCGACCCTCGTCGAATACCTCGCCGACCATTTCCGCGAAACGGGCATGAAGGTGCGCACCGTGTCGTGGAACAAGGATTTCGACGCCCACCAGCGGGATTACCTGCTCGCCGGGCGGCTCGGGGACTTCGTCCACGACGCCGAAGGCGAAATTCCGTTCGCCGAGGCCGACGTGGTGCTCGTGGAATACCCGCCCCTGAATGAAAGCCCTGTATCGAAGGAACTGTTGCAAAGCGCGGAACTCAACATCGTGGTAGCCCCCGCCAACCGCACCTGGAAGGACACCGACCAGTTGCTCTTCGAAAAGGGCGAGAAAATGGCCGGGGAGACCCCCACGGTGCTCTTCCTCAACTACGCGAGCCGCGATGTCGTGCAGACCTTCACGGGCCTGCTCCCGCCCTTCGGCCGCCTGCGCAGGCTGGGCTATCAGATCAGCCAGTTCGGATTCACCGCGGTAAAATAATCCGTCCGCACGGAATTCAGCAAACACGTTGCGGATGGAACTTCACGGTAACATAACTGCCTCGCTGAGCATTCCCCGCATAGCCGTGGGACTGCTCATTGCCGGAGGCGTAACCGTTATCGCCTACGCCTTCACCCATTACGGACTGCCGGCGGGAGCTGCCGTGTCGATGCTTCCGATAGGCCTTTGCGCACTGTGGTTCTCGCTCCGCAACCCGGCCGTCTCGATGCTGGGGATGCTGGTGCTCAACTACTTCATCATGTACCTCGGCCGCGAGTTCCTGCACGGCGTTCCGGTCGGACTGATCCTCGACGGCGCGATCTTCTTCAACGTGGCAATGGTGCTCATGCAGGCCCTCGTGCAACGGGTCGAGTGGCGGCGCGCCGCTACGGGAGTGACCCTCGCCTCGGCGATCTGGATGATCTACTGCGTACTCGAACTCTTCAATCCCCAAAGCATCTCGCCCAAGGGATGGACCATGGCCATCCGTTCGCTGGCTTTCTATTTTTTCCTGATCGTCGTGCTCACACAACTTACGATGGCCCGCTACAAATACCTGAAAGCCATGCTGGTGGTGTGGTCGGTGCTGACGCTCGTCGCCGTACTGAAGGCCCTCGTCCAAAAATACGTCGGATTCAACGCGGCCGAAAACTACTGGCTCTTCGTCGAGGGCGGATCCGTCACGCACATCATCTACACCGGCGTGCGTTACTTCTCGGTGTACAGCGACGCGGCGAATTTCGGTGCGGGAATGGGTTTGGCAATGGTCGTCTTTTCGATCTCGGCGCTTTATTACGAAAACCGGTGGATGAAAATTTACCTGCTGGCAGTGGCCGCGGCCGCATGCTACGGCATGCTGATCTCCGGAACGCGCAGCGCTCTGGCCGTTCCCTTTGCCGGCTATGCCGTATTCGTGGTGCTCTCGCGTAATTTCCGGATGGTGATAGCAGGTGTAATCCTGATTATCGGAGCCTTCATCTTCCTCAACTTCACAAGCATCGGACAAGGCAACTCCATCATCCGCCGCGCCCGAAGCGCCTTCAACACCCAGGACGCCTCGTTCCAGGTGCGCCTCGAAAACCAGGACCGGATCCGCGCGCTGATGAAGGACAAACCCTTCGGCGCAGGCCTCGGACACGGCGGCGGCAAGGCCAAGGTTTTCGCCCCGAATGCGCCGCTGTCGCAGATTCCCACCGACTCATGGTTCGTAATGATCTGGGTCGAAACCGGCATCGTCGGGCTGCTGCTGCACATCGGCATCCTGCTCTACATACTGGGCCGGGGCGCCTTCCTGGTGGCTTTCCGGCTGCGCAACAACCAGTTGCGGGGACTTACGGCGGCACTGATCTCAGGCATCTCGGGCGTCGTGGTGATGTCTTACGGCAACGAGGTGCTGGGGCAGATTCCCACGGGCGCTATTATTTACATGAGCATGGCCTTTATTTTCCTCTCCCCGCGCTTCGACAAGGAGCTGGAGGAGGCCGAGCTGGAGAAGCATGCCGTTCCCGGCAAAAACCTCCTGGCCCTGAACCCCCGCAGCCGGACGGCGCTTCCCTCGACATTGGCAAAAGAGTAACGGCATGAAAGCACGCATATCCATCATATCGGTCAATTACAACGGGTTCGCGCTCACGGCGGCGATGATCGACTCGCTGCGCCGGCACGTCACGACTCCGCTCGAAATCGTCGTCGTCGACAACGGTTCGGCGCGCGACGAAGCCGCATTGCTGCGGGAACGCTATTCCGACATCGTCGTCCTGCGCAGCGACGAAAACCTCGGGTTCGCAGGCGGCAACAACCTCGGCATCCGGGCGGCCACGGGCGACTGCCTGCTGCTGCTCAACAACGACACCGAGGTGACGGACAACACGCTGCACCACCTCGCGGAGACACTCGACGCCGACCCGTCGATCGGCGCCGTCTGCCCCAAAATCCGCTTCTGGGCGCCTCCGCAGGCCATCCAGTTTGCGGGTTACACGCCCCTGACGCGCATCACCTTGCGCAACGGGCTGATCGGATTCGGACAACCCGACGACGGTTTCTACGACACACCGCACGAGACGCCCTACGCCCACGGCGCGGCGATGATGGTACGGCGCGAGGCGGTCGGAAAGGCCGGGCCGATGCCCGAAGAATATTTTCTCTACTACGAAGAACTGGACTGGTCGGAACGCCTCCGTGAAGCAGGTTACCGCATCGTCTACGATCCGCGGGCGACCGTTTTCCACAAGGAGAGCGCCACCACGGGCCAGCAAAGCCCCCTGAGGAGCTACTACCTCACACGCAACCGCCTGTTGTTCGCCCGCCGCAACCGGCGCGGCGCGGCACGGAGGCTTTCGATAATTTACCAATTGGGCGTAGCGCTTCCCAAAAGCGTCGCCGCAGCCCTGCTGCACGGCCGCAGGGACCTCGCAGCGGCCGCCCTGCGCGGCTGCCGGGATTTCCTGCGCCATAAAACCGGAAAAGAATGATCGCGGTAACCATCATCGACTGGCTGTTTGTCCTGGCACTGCTGCTCCCGGTGCTCTACCTATTCCTCTTTGCGGCCTTCTCGATGCCGCGGAGTAAAAACGTTTATCCCCCGGCTCGCAAACAACGCCGTACAGTGACGCTGATTCCCGCCTACAAGGCCGACGCAGTGATCGTCCGCACGGCGCAGGCGGCGCTCGCGCAGGAATATCCCGCGGAGCTGCACCGCGTGGTGGTGATCGCCGACCAACTGAAACCCGAAACGCTCGGGGAACTGCGTAAACTTCCCCTGACGGTGATCGAAGTCACCTTCGAAAACAGTTCGAAGGCCAAAGCCCTGACGGCCGCCGTGGACCGGCTGGGTCCCGATGCGGCGGAGATCGTCACGATCCTCGACGCCGACAACCTCGTGGACGGGAGTTTCGCCGTACGCATCAACGAGGTCTTCGACGCAGGCATCGTAGCCGTACAGGCCCACCGCACGGCCAAGAACCGCGACAGCGACACGGCGGTGCTGGACGCCGCCAGCGAAGAGATCAACAATTCGATTTTCCGCCGCGGCCACGTGGCGCTGGGCCTTTCGTCGGCGCTGATCGGCTCGGGAATGGCTTTCCGCTACGACTGGTTCCGTGACAATATCCGCAAATGCTGCACCTCGGGCGAAGACAAGGAACTCGAAGTACTGCTTTTGCAGCAGCGCATCTTTATCGAATACCTCGACGACCTCTTCGTACTGGACGAAAAAGTGCAGGCCGAAGGAGCCTACTATAACCAGCGCCGGCGCTGGATTGCGGCCCAGTTCTACGCCCTCGGCTCGGCCCTGAAAAACCTGCCGGCAGCCCTGTTCAGCGCTAATTACGACTATGTGGACAAACTGGTGCAGTGGTGTCTGCCCCCGCGGATGCTGCTCATCGGGCTCGTGCCGATGTGGGCCGTCGCGATGACTGTCCTCGACCCGTGGGGGTCGGTCAAATGGTGGGTCGCCGTACTGCTGCTGCTCTTCGCGATGGCGATGGCCCTGCCCGACGGCCAGGCCGACGCCAAACTGGGCCACGCCCTGCGCCGAATCCCGGTTCTGGTGCTGCTCACCGTCGCCAACCTCTTCCGTCTCGGCGGAACCAAGGACAAGTTCATCCACACCCAACATACCGGAGCCGCCGACGCCGCCCCGAAAGAAAACGAACCCGCTCCATGAAAATCGCCATCGAGGCACAGCGCATTTTCCGCCCCAACAAACACGGCATGGACTTCGTAGCGCTCGAAACCATCCGCTGCCTGCAACGGCTCGACACCCGGAACGAATACTTCATCCTCGTGGGCGACGGTCCCGACCGCTGTCTGGAGGAGACACCCAACGTGCATATCCTGACGCTCCGCTGCCCGTCGTATCCCCTGTGGGAACAATGGGCGCTGCCGCGGGCCGTGGCACGCATCAGGCCCGACCTGCTGCACTGCACGAGCAACACCGCCCCGGTGTGGGGATCGACGTCCCTCGTGGTGACGCTCCACGACATCATCTTCCTCGAAAAACAGGCCGCCCGCAACACGTCGCTCTACCAATCGCTCGGGCGGCAGTACCGCCGCCTGGTCGTTCCGCGCATCCTGCCCAAATGCCGGAAAATCATCACCGTGTCTCAATTCGAATGCGACCGCATCCGCACGGCCCTCGGTCTCGACCCCGAGCGGATTACCGCCATCCACAACGGCTACAACACGCGCTTCCGGCCGATGGACGACACGGCCGAAGTCACGAAAAAATATCTTCCGGACCCGGAATACCTCTTTTTTCTCGGCAACACCGATCCCAAGAAGAATACCCCGGGGACACTGCGCGCCTATGCCGAATACGTGCGCCGCTCGGCCAGTCCGCTGCCGCTGCTGGTCGCCGACCTCACGGTGCAGGCCGCGGAATCGATCCTCCAGCAGATCGGGGAACCGGAGCTGATAAAGATGCTCCGCATACCGGGATACATTCCCAACAGCGACCTCCCGGCCATTTACAACGGTGCAGCGGCGTTCCTCTACACCTCCCTGCGCGAGAGCTTCGGCATCCCGCAACTCGAAGCGATGGCCTGCGGAACCCCCGTGGTCACGTCGAACACCTCGGCGATCCCCGAGATCGCAGGAGAAGGGGCCATCCTCGTCGATCCGACAGCACCGTCGGAAATCGCCGACGCCCTCGTGCGGCTCGAAACCGACGCCGCATTCCGCGCCGAAAAAATCGCCTACGGACTCGAACGGGTAAAGCTTTTCTCCTGGGAGCAGACCGCACGAAAACTGTTGGCGCTTTACGAACAACTCATCCCGTAAATTCCGTATCTTTGTAAAAATACGCCTGAATAATGATCGAAACTATCAAACAAAATCCCCGGCTCAGACGCCTCGCGCTGTGGTTTTTGTCCTCGCCCAAGCGGCCTCGGCCGCGGTGGTGGCTCCGGTTGCTGCGTCCCCTGCTGCACCCGGCGGGGCGGGGTTCCAGAATAGCGCGGTATGCCCGCGCCGACATCTTCCCGTGGCATCGCTTCCTCCTCGAACGGGATGCCCAGATCGAAGATTTCGCCGTGGTCAACAACGGCGCCGGCGACGTGCGGATCGGCGAAGGCTCGCGCGTGGGCCTGGGCTCGGTGGTGGTCGGGCCGGTCGACATCGGCCGCTACGTCTTCCTGGGCCAGCACGTCTCGGTGCAGGGCCTCATACACGGTTACGAGGATGTCACGACAGACCCCAACCTCCAGCCGCTGATGCTCCGCCCCGTGAAGGTGGGCGACTACACCCACCTGGGGACCAATTCGACCATCGTGGCCGGTGTCACGATCGGCGAGCGCTGCCAGATCGGTGCGGGCTCGGTCGTCACCAAAGACATTCCGTCCTACTGCGTGGCCGTAGGCAATCCGGCCAAAGTCGTCAAACGCTACGACCACGAAAAGAAAGAATGGGTCCGGGTTTAATGCAGGCCATGAAAATACTGATCGTCTACAAAGCCTCGGGTCTGAGCGACAACCCGTTCGTGCGCCTGCTCGCAGAGGGCATCCGCACCTGCGGATTCGAGGTCGTCTGCTCGGCCGAAGAGTTCTGGAACAACGCCGCGGCCTACGACGTGGTACACCTCCAATGGCCCGAAGAGCTCTTCGGGTGGAGCTACCCCACAGCCGAACGGGTCGCTGCGCTGCGCGAACGGTTCCGGATGCTGCACGAGCGCGGCATCCCGGTCGTTTATACCCGCCATAACACCCGCCCCCACAAGGGCGATGCGCAGTTGGCCGAGGCCTACCGGCTGACCGAGGAGAATGCCGACGCCGTAGTCCACCTGGGCGATTACAGCCGCCGGGAGTTCCTCGCGGCCTATCCCGCTTCACGGCAGCTCCAGGTCGTAATCCCGCACCACATCTACGAAGGGCTTTATGCCGATATCGGGCGAAACGATGCCCGGCGGCGACTGGGGGTTCCGGCCGATGCGTTCGTGATGCTGGCCTTCGGGGCATTCCGCCACGACCGGGAGCGCCGCCTCACATGGCAGGCGTTCCGCGGACTGCACAAACCCGGAAAGTTCCTGCTGGCGCCCCGCCTGTGGCCCTACGTCCTCAACGGGTCGCACCACCGGGGACTGAAACGCCTCGCCGTGAAGACCCTTTACCTCGCGGCGCACGCCATCGAAAAGGTGCTGCACTGCCGCATCACGTCGTCCGAAAGACTGATTTCCGATACCGACCTGCCGGCCTATTTCGCGGCTGCCGACGTGATTTTCATCCAGCGCACCGACATCCTCAACTCAGGCAACGTGCCGCAGGCTTTCGCTTTCGGGCGCATGGTCGCAGGACCGAACTCCGGTAACATCGGCGAAATCCTGGCCGAAACCGGAAATCCGGTCTTCGACCCGGCCGACCCCGCCTCAGTGAACCACGCGCTGGCCGAAGCGGCCCGCCTCGCGGCCGCAGGGCACGGCGACGAGAACCGCAAATATGCCCTCGAACACCTCCGCCTGCCGCAGATCGCCGCAGCCTACGGACGACTTTACCAACAACTCCATGACACAGAACGACGATAAGCAACCCCATTCCGTAGGCCGCGAACTCGCCTCGGGCGTCTTCTACACCTCGGTCGCCAAGTACGCGGGCGTCGTGGTGACGATTCTCGTGACAGCCGTCCTCTCGCGCCTGTTCTCCCCCGAGGAGTTCGGCGTGGTGAACATCGCCACGGTGATCATCGCCTTCTTCGCCATCTTCAGCGACCTCGGTATCGGACCCGCCGTCATCCAGCACCGGAACCTCTCGCAGCACGACCTGAGCGGCATTTTCTCGCTCACGCTGTGGTCCGCGGCCGTGATCGCCCTGCTCTTCTTCGCCGCCTCGGGGCTGATCGCCTCCTTTTACGAGGGTTCCGTGGAACTGCGCGACATCTGCCGCATCCTCGCGGTGAACCTGTTCTTCGCCACGGCCAACATCGTTCCCAACTCGCTGGTGATGCGCGACAAACGCTTCCGCTTCGCCGCCGTGCGCTCGCTGGCGGTGCAGATCGTCGGCGGCGCGGCGGGCATCATCGCGGCTTACGCCGGGGCGGGCATCGTCGCCCTGACGATCAATCCCGTCTTTTCGAGCCTGATGCTCTTCGCGATCAACTACCGCGAATATCCGCTCCGCATCCGCCTGCGGCCTTCGTACGATGCGATCCGCAAGGTCTTTTCGTTCTCGGCCTACCAGTTCTCGTTCCAACTGCTGAACTTCTTCAGCCGCAACCTCGACAAACTGCTCATGGGCCGCTACATGAGCCTCTCGGACCTGGGCTATTACGACAAGTCGTACCGCCTGATGATGATGCCCCTGCAAAACATCGCCTTCGTCATCTCGCCCGTCATGCACCCGGTTTTCGCCCACATGCAGGACGACCTGAAAAAACTGGGCGCGTCGTATATGAAAGTCATCCACCTGCTGGCCTTCATCGGACTGCCCCTCTCGGCGGTGCTGTGGTTCACGGCCGAGGAGCTCGTGCTGATCATCTTCGGCGGCCAGTGGATGCCGTCGGTCCCGGCGTTCCGGATCCTGGCCCTTTCGGTCGGCATCCAGATCGTCATGTCGACTTCGGGTTCGATCTTCCAGGCCGCCAACGCCACGCGGATGCTCTTCATCTGCGGCCTGTTCTCGGCGACGCTCAACGTCGCGGCCATCTGCACCGGCATCTTCGCCTTCGGGACGCTCGAAGCCGTGGCATGGGCCATCTGCATCTCGTTTGCCGTCAACTTCGTACAGTGCTACCACGCCATGTTCTGCCTGACGCTCCGCATGAAATGGGGCCCCTTCTGGCGAAGTTTCCTCTCGCCGCTGCTGCTGACGGCCATTCTGTCGCTCACGCTGACCGCCCTGACGTGGTCGCTGCCGGCCCAAACGCCCCTTCTGGCGGCACTGGCCGCGAAAAGTGCCGCGGCGCTGGCCGTCTGGCTCGCCTACATCCAGTTGGGCGGAGTGTATAACCTGAAAGAGCTCGCAGCACGCCTGCGGCCCGGAAAATAAAACCGCCATGAAAGGACTGTTCATCGTATTCCACGGATTCTCGGCCCACAGCGGCATCAGCAAGAAAATCTTTGCCCAGTGCGAAGCCCTGCGCCTGGGCGGTATCGATATCGCACTCTGCCACATGGAGATCGGCCCCGACGGCACGCAGCGACGCCTGGCCGGCGACGCCGTAATCCGCTCCTTCGGCAACGGGTTCCGCGCCAAGGTCCTCAAACGCATCTCCTACTCCGACATCACCGACTACATCCGCCGCGAAAAGGTGGAGTTCCTCTACATCCGCCACGACCTCAATGCCAATCCGCTGCTGGTGGGCTGGCTGCGCCGCGTGCGCAGGCTCAAAGTGCACATCGCCCTCGAAATCCCTACCTATCCCTACGATGCGGAATTCCGCGAAAGCGGCTGGAAAGAGAAGGTCCAGTTGCAGATCGACCGTTTGTTCCGCCACAGCCTGGCCCGGCAGGTCGACCGCATCGTCACCTTCTCCGACGACGACGAGATTTTCGGGCAGAAGACCATCCGCATCTCCAACGGTATCGATTTCAGAACGATCCCGCTCAAAACCGAACTGCACGACATCGCGCAGGAGGTCCGGCTGCTGGCTGTGGCCAACATCCATCCGTGGCACGGGTTCGACCGCGTGATCGAAGGGCTGAAGAACTATTATGCCGGACCGCACGACCGGGTGGTAAAGCTCCGGATCGTGGGTGACGGCATGCCGGACCTGATCGACGGCTACGCCCGGAGCATCGCGGCATACGGGCTGGAGGAGTATGTCGAAATCACGGGGCCCCGCTCGGGCGCGGCGCTCGACGCCGAATTTGCCTGGTGCGACATGGGCGTGGCCAGCCTCGCCCGTCACCGCAACGGCATCGAAAACCTCAAAAGCCTCAAAAACCGCGAATACGCCGCACGGGGCATCCCGTTCGTCTACTCCGAGCGGGACAGCGACTTCGACGGCATGCCCTACGTCGTGAAAGCCCCGGCCGATGACACGCCGCTCGACATCCCGGGCCTGCTCGGCTGGCTCGACACGACGGACCGCACCCCGGCGCACATCCGCACGACGATCGAGAGCACGCTCTCGTGGGAGCGGCAGATGCAGCAGGTAATAACCGAAATGAAATCCCCGACACTATGATACCCAAGCAAATCCATCTCTGCTGGCTAAGCGGAGACCCCTATCCTGCGAAGATCGAAAAGTGCCTCGCAAGCTGGAAAAAATTCCTGCCCGACTACGAAGTCATCCTCTGGGACACGAAACGTTTCGACCTGGAATCCGTACCCTGGGTAAAACAGGCTTTCGAGGCGAAAAAATACGCCTTCGCCGCCGACTACATCCGTTTTTACGCCCTCTATAACTACGGGGGCATCTACCTCGACTCGGATGTCGAGGTGCTCCGGAGTTTCGACCCGCTGCTGGAACTTCCCTACTTTGCAGGAGCCGAGACCTCCGGGACAATCGAAGCTGCCGTATTGGGCGCCGAAAAGGGCTGCGACTGGATCAAACAGTGCCTCGATTATTACCAAGGCCGCAACTTCATCCGCCAGGACGGGTCCTGCGACATCCGAATGCTGCCGGAGATCATGCAGGAGCGGATTCCTCAACTGAAACCTATCGTGAAGGTGGACGGGGGACTCGAAGCCCTGAAACGGAAAGACCTCTCCGAAGCGGTCTGCATCCTGCCGCCGGATTACTTCTCGCCCAAAGTTTTCGACTCGCGCAAAGTAATGCTTACGCCCGACACCTACGCCATTCACCACTACCAGAACTCCTGGTTCTCGCCCAAGGCCTATGCGTATTACCGGACCCGGACCTTTTTCGTCAACCTCTTCGGATACAAATTCGTCCGGGGAGTCGAACGGCTGATCCGCCGCAAATAAACCGACCAATGCCATGACCGCTATTGCAATTATTTTCTGGACCTGCGCTGCACTCGTCGTCTATACCTACGTCGGATACGGCGTCCTGCTCGCCGGGCTGGTGAAGCTCCGCGAAGCCCTGTGTCCCGCGGCGAAGCATCCCGCCCCGGCCGAAGCGCCCGAAGTAACACTGCTGATCGCCGCCTACAACGAACAGGAGATCGTGGCGGAAAAGATGGCCAACTGCCGGACGCTGGCCTACCCCGAAGGACGGCTTCACATCGCCTGGGTGACGGACGGTTCGACCGACCGTACGCCCAGCCTGCTGGCGGAATATCCCGGCGTCACGGTGCTCCACGACGCCCGCCGCGGCGGCAAGACCGCAGCCCTGAACCGTGCGCTGGAGTATATCCACACCCCGATCGTCATCTTCACCGACGCCAACACCATGCTCAATCCCGAAGCCGTGACGGAGATCGTGCGTTGCTTCAACGACCCGAAAGTGGGGTGCGTCGCAGGCGAAAAACGCGTGGCGGCCGCGGCAGCCTCTGGCGCCGCGGCAACCGAAGGAGCCTACTGGAAATACGAATCGAAACTCAAAGACTGGGATTACCGCCTCTACTCGGCCGTAGGAGCTGCGGGCGAACTGTTCGCCGTACGGCGCAGCCTGTGGCGGACAATGCCCGAAGACACCCTGCTCGACGACTTCGTCTGCTCGATGCTGATCGCCGCCGACGGCTACAAAATAGCCTATTGCAAAGAGGCTTACGCCCTTGAAACCCCGTCCGCAGACATGGGCGAGGAGGGCAAACGCAAACGCCGCATCGCGGCGGGCGGGTTGCAGTCGGTATGGCGTTTACGCAAGTTATTAAATCCCTTCCGCTACGGCGTGCTGTGGTTTCAGTACGTTTCGCACCGCGTGCTGCGCTGGACCATCACTCCGGTAGCGCTCGCGGCGCTCATCCCCCTCAACATCGCGTTGCTGTGGTCGGGGCATCCGACGCTTTACGCCGTGCTGCTCGCTCTGCAGGCGGCCTTCTACCTCACGGCTTTCGCCGGATGGCTGCGCGAACGCCGGGGACACCGCGGAGGCATGCTTTCGGTTCCCTATTATTTCCTCTTCATGAACCTCAACGTCTTCCGCGGGGCAGGGTATCTGGCGACCCACAGGGGCCGGGGCGCATGGGAAAAAGCGCGCCGTGCATGATTTTTTGCACAAGCCCGATTTTTTTACTAAATTTGTTTGTCATAAACTGCTGACTGCCATGAAAAACATTGCTATCAAACCCGAGGATTACACCATTCTCGCCGTTGACGATATCGCCACGAACATCATGCTGCTCAAAGCCGTGCTGAGCCGGGCGAAATACAAAATCGTCACGGCATCGGGCGGTTACGAGGCCCTGGAAAAGGTAGCGGCGGTGAACCCCGACCTGATCCTGCTGGACATCATGATGCCCGACCTGGACGGTTACGAGGTTTTGAAGCAACTGAAGGCAAATCCCGCGCACGAGGATATTCCCGTCATTTTCCTCACGGCGCTGCATAACCCCGAAGACATCGTGAAGGGTTTCAAGTACGGAGCCAGCGACTACGTCTCCAAGCCTTTCAACCATGAAGAGCTGATCACCCGCGTGGCGCACCACATCTACCTGGCTGCGGCGCAGCGGACCATCCTCCAGCAGCGCGACGAACTGCAGGCCACCGTCGAAGCGCGCGACAAGATGTACTCGGTGATCGCCCACGACCTCCGCTCGCCGATCGGCACGCTCAAGATGGTGTTCAACATGCTTTCGATCAGCATCACGCCCGATCAGGTCAGCGAAGAGAGTTTCGAAATGATTTCGATGGGCAACAACATCACCGAGAGCACGTTCATGCTGCTGGACAACCTGCTCAAATGGACCAAAAGCCAGATCGGCCGCATGAATACGGTCTTCCAGGAGGTCGACATTTCCGAAGTGGTGCTTTTCGCCAGCAAGATGTCCGACCTGGTGGCGCAGGTCAAGAACGTCGAGGTGGAATACGAAATTCCGGGACCGATCACGGTCCACTGCGACGTGGACATGGTCAAGACGATCATGCGCAACCTGATGTCGAACGCCATCAAGTACAGCCAGGAAGGAGGCCGCATCGTGATCTCCGTGAGCGACTCGCCCACGCATGCCATCATCTCGGTCCGCGATTTCGGCATCGGCATCAAGGAAGAGGATATTCCCAAACTGCTGAACCCCGAAATCCACCATACCACCTACGGAACCAAGAACGAGGAGGGATCGGGGCTGGGCCTGCAACTGGTGCAGGACCTCACGCGCCGCAATGGAGGCGAACTGACCGTCGAATCGAAGGAGGGCGAGGGTTCGACCTTCACCTTCACCATCGCCAAGGAACAGCCCGCACCGGCGACTGCAAACGACGCTACCGCTTGAGCCTGAGATCGGCGATGACAGCCTTGTGGTCGCTCAGATCGTCGGCAGGTATGTAGTAACGGACTCCCGTGAAATTATCGTCGTAGAAGATGTAGTCGATGCGCAGCACGCCGCCCAGGTAGCGAAACGTGCCGCCGAATCCGTTGCCGACGGCCCGGAAGCCATCCGTCATATTACCTTTGATCTGACGGTAAGTATAGGACGACGGAGTATCGTTGAAGTCTCCGGCAAGGATAGCCGGATAACGCGTAGAGTCGATCACGGCGCGGATTTCACGCACCTGCTGCGCCCGGATACGACTGTTGCGCTCCAGTTCGCCGATCACCCGTTCGACCGGGGCGTCGCTGTTGTAATCCTTGCGGAAACGGTGACGAAGGCCCGAAATACCCGAAGTCTGAAGATGCACCGACAGTACGCGCACCGTATCGTCACCCACCTTCAGGTCCGCCTCCAGGTAGTCGTTGCCCGAATCGGGGAACTGAACGTAGCGGTGGTCGAGGATCGGGAAACGGCTCAGGATAGCCTGGCCGTTCTGAGCGACATGGTAAGGCATCCGCGAAGCGAAAAACCGGGCGATGCTGTCGGCCGGGAATTTAGAATCCTGGAGAAACTCCTGCAGGCAGAGCACGTCGACCTCTTCGCGTTTCATCACGGTTGCGATACCGTAAGCCGTGACCGACGTGGGACCGAGGCGGCGGAACCCGAAGGCGTTGAGCGTCGCCACACGGATGTCGTGCGGGCCTTTGCTGCCGAAATCGGGCAGTTGGACCATCGCCGAAATGTAACCCAGGTTGAGCGCCAGCGCCGCAACGGGCATCAGCGCAACACCCCATTTGCGACGGAAAAGCCACCAGACGAGCGCTGCAAGGTTCAGCAGCAGGATGACAGGCATCAGCAGCGCGATCGAAGCCCAGAAATTCCCGGCTTCGGGCGAAATGAACGACGAACGCCAGCTCACGACGGCTGCCGCCAGCAACAGTGCGGTAAAGGCAACAGCCAGACTTTTCAACAGATAGGATACAGCTTTTCGGCCCATAAGGTATATTATTTCGACCTAATTTGTTTATTTCGTTTGCAAAGATATATAATTTTAAATAATAATTCTATCTTTGCTCATTAGAATCAAACGTCTCAATTTGAGAATGAAACGAATATTAATTTCAGGCGGCGCCGGGTTTATCGGGTCCCATTTGTGTGAAAAATTACTTGCGGAAGGTGACGATATCATCTGTCTCGACAACTATTTCACCGGACACAAAAGCAACATCCGGCATTTGCTGTCACACCCGAATTTCGAGGTTATCCGCCACGACATCGTCTATCCCTACATGGCCGAAGTCGAGGAGATCTACAACCTCGCCTGCCCCGCCTCGCCCATTTACTACCAGCACGACCCGATCAAAACCACCCAGACATCGGTCATCGGTGCGATCAACATGCTCGGCATGGCCAAATACAACCGGGCCAAAATCCTCCAGGCTTCGACCTCGGAAGTTTACGGCGACCCGCTGATCCATCCCCAGCGGGAGGATTACTGGGGGCACGTCAATCCGCTGGGCATCCGCTCGTGCTACGACGAGGGCAAACGCTGCGCCGAATCGCTCTTCATGAGTTACTACCGCGAACACGGCATCCCCGTAAAGATCATCCGCATATTCAACACCTACGGCCCGAAAATGGACATCAACGACGGGCGCGTGGTGTCGAATTTCATCGTCCAGGCGCTGCGGGGCGATAAGATCACGATCTACGGCGACGGCGAACAGACCCGCTCGTTCCAATACATCGACGACATGATCGAAGGCATGACCCGCATGATGAACATCACGCCCGACGACTTCACCGGCCCGGTAAACATCGGCAACCCGCATGAATTCACCATCGCCGAACTGGCCCGCGAGGTGATCGACCTGACCGGTTCGAACTCGAAGATCGTCCACCTGCCCCTGCCGGCCGACGACCCCCAGCAGCGGCAGCCCGACATCTCGCTCGCCCGCAACATGCTCGACGGCTGGGAACCGAAAATCCAGTTGCGCGACGGTCTGCTTAAGACAATTGCCTACTTCGAGGAGGTATTGTCGCGGGGAGGGGTCCGGCGCTGAGGCTGAAACGGCACGTACAAAAACGCGGCCACAACCTGTAAATGAAAAAGGCGGAATCTGTCGGATTCCGCCTTTTTCGTACAACGATTCCGGCCTAGTCGACCAGCATCGCGTGACGGTAGCCGTCGGTCTTGTCCCAGTCGCCGCGCGTGAAGTCGGGAACGGCCACCGGAGCGCTGTTGTTTTCGAGCGACATCGCCGTAAGGGCTCCGATGCACGACCATTCGGCCGCGTCGTATACATCCTGGTCCAGCGGCAGACCGTGCTGCAGGCAGTAGACCAGGCGGTAATCCATGATGAAGTCCATGCCGCCGTGGCCGCCGACCTCCTTGGCCTTCTCCTCGATCTGCATGACAATCGGGTCCTTGTAACGCTCCATCAGCGCCCCGCGCACCTCCTTCGACACAAAACGGTGGGCGTTCAGGTTCTCGTGGTCGGGCACTCCCGAATCCGAAAGCTGCTCGGGATTGAAGGCATAGCCCTGCATGGGGTACTTGTTGGCGAAGCCCTTCGTACCGGTCACCTGGTACATGCGGCTGTAAGGACGGGGCGTATAGACGTTATGCTCCAGCAGGATCGTGCGGCCCTTCTCGGTCTTGATCATCGTCAGCGTCTGGTCGGCGTTGGCGAACTCCGTGGCGCCGAGTTTCTCTTCGGCGAGCTTCAGGCCGTTGACCGACTTGGTATCCATCGACACCAGGTAGTTCATCTTGTCGCCGCGGTGAATGTCCAGCACCTGGCAGGCAGGGCCGAGGCCGTGCGTAGCGTAAACGTCGCCGCGGTGTTTCTGGTTGAATTTCAGGCGCCAGCTATCCTGGTAATAATCCCAAAAGGCGTCGAGGTCGTGGATGTACGACCCTTCGACATGGAGAATGTCGCCGAACAGCCCCTGCCGGGCCATGTTGAGCGTCGTCAGTTCGAAGAAATCGTAAACGCAGTTCTCGAGCATCATGCAGTGGCGCTGCGTCTTCTCGGCAGTGTTCACCAACTGCCAGCACTCTTCGAGCGACGTGGCGGCGGGAACCTCTACGGCGACATGCTTGCCCTGTTCCATGGCGTAAACAGCCATCGGAACGTGCTGCAACCACGGGGTTACGATGTAAACCAGGTCGATGTCATCGCGCTCGCAAAGCTGTTTCCAGCCCTCCTCGCCGCTGTACGAAGCCGCTTCGGGGAATCCGCGGCGCACGAGGATCGCCTGCGCGCTGTCCACCCGTTCGGGATAGAGGTCGCAGAGGGCTTTGATTTCGACCCCGTCGAGGTGTGTAAACCGTTCCACGGCCCCGGGGCCGCGCATGCCCAGCCCGATGAAGCCCACGCGAACGACATCCATCGGTGCGGTTTTGAGCCCCAGCACCGATTTCTGACCCGGTTCACGCGCGGGAGTATCGAAAACGATCACGCCGTCGACAGTCTTCCAGCCTTTCGATTCGCAACCGGAAAACAGGAGAATGCCCATAAGGGCAGTCAATAAAACAAGGAATTTCTTCATTAGTATAGCAGATTGGTTGGTTTCGTTACAAAAGTATGAAATATTTTGAAATATGCGCTCATTTGACTACTTTTGCCGTCGTAAAAATCTCATTTCATGTTTCGTAGACTCGCGGCGGTAATCCTATCGGCCATCCTGCTTTCGCCGGGATGGCTCAGCATGACGGGCTTGACGCTCCTTGTCGGGTTCGTTCCGCTGCTGTGGATCAGCGCGTCGTACGACGATACGCGCCGCTCGTGGTGGCGCATGTTCGGCTGGGCGACGCTCGCGTTCGTGCTGTGGAACCTGATGACGATCTGGTGGATCTGGTTTGCGACGCCCGTAGGGCCTGCGGCCGCCACACTCGCCTCGACGACGATGAATATGATCGCCTTCATGCTCTTCCACACCGTTTCGAAAAAAGCTCCGAAAGCACTGGCCTACGTCACGCTCGTCACGGCTTGGATCGCCACGGAATACTGGTACACCGTCGGGGATTTCTCGTGGCCGTGGCTCGTGCTGGGCAACGGATTTTCACACGAAATCTGGGCCGTGCAATGGTACGAATATACGGGCGTCTTCGGCGGCACGCTGTGGGTGCTGCTCGCCAATATCCTGATTTTCGAGGCTCTCCGGGCGCGCTCCGCACGGCGGTGGATTGCAGCGGCCTGCGCCGTCGCGCTGCCCGCAGCCGTATCGCTGGCCATCTGGGGAAGCTGGAAACAGCCCGACGAAGGATCGGTCGCGGTGAGCATCATCCAGCCCAACGTCGACTGCTACGACAAATTCCACGGCGACACCGAGCGGCAGGAGCGCAATATCATCGACCTCCTGGCAGAGGTTCCTGCCGGCGCACAGTTCATCCTGCTGCCCGAAACCTCCGTCCCGGGCCACTACCTGGAACCCGAACTGAGCGATTTCTACTCGGCAGGCGAACCGGGCGCTTTCTGGCAGGAACTGACCGACACGCTCCGCAGCAGCCATCCCGGCGCGCTGCTTATCGCCGGGGCCAATACCATCCGCCGCTACCCGGCCGGGGCACAGACCGAAACGGCCCGCCAGGACCGCTTCGGGAATTACTACGACATTTTCAACACGAGCGTGGGCCTCGATTCCGCAGGCGGCACGCAAATCTACCACAAAGGACGGTTGGTGATCGGCGTCGAAAACACCCCGACGTGGGTCTTCGACGTACTGAAATTCCTTGTGATCGACCTCGGCGGGACGCTGGGGCAGATCGGCAAAGGGCCGCACGGAAAGGCGTTCGAACACAACGGCGTAAAGACCGGCCCGGCAATCTGCTACGAAGGGCTTTACGGCGATTTTTACGGCGGTTTCGTCCGCCGGGGCGCCCAGTTCATGGCCATCATATCGAACGACGGATGGTGGGGCGACACGCCGGGCTACAAACACCTGTTCACCATCTCGCGCCTCAGGGCCATCGAACACCGCCGCGCCGTCGCCCGCTCGGCCAACACGGGGCGTTCGGGCTTCATTTCCGCCCGCGGCGACGTGGGCGAAACGCTCGGCTGGGAGCAGCGCGGCGTGATCACGGCGCAGGTCCCGCTCAACACCCGGCTCACGTTCTACACCCGTTACGGCGACTACCTGGCCCGTATTTCGGAATATGTCCTGCTGCTGTGCGTACTTTACTTCGTCGCCTACCGTTACAAACGCAGGAACCACCTCGTCAAATAAATCCCTTGCTGATATGAATTACACCCAGACACTCGAATTCCTCTTTCAGTCGCTACCCGTCTTCGAAACCCAGGGCGCGACGGCTTACAAACCGGGATTGGAGCGCATCACCGCATTCTGCCGCCACATCGGCAACCCCCAGCGCAACTTTTTCACGATCCACGTCGCCGGGACCAACGGAAAAGGTTCCGTGGCGCACATCATCGCTTCGGTGCTGGAGCAGGCCGGATACCGCACGGGACTGTTCACCTCGCCCCACCTGCAGGATTTCCGCGAGCGCATCCGCGTCGACGGCGAGATGATCCCCAAGCAGAAGGTGGTAAACTTCGTGGACAAGCACCACGACAAGATGATCGAACTGGAACTGTCGTTCTTCGAAATGACCGCCGCGATGGCCTTCGACTACTTCGCGCAGAGCGATGTCGAGGTCGCCGTGATCGAAACGGGCCTCGGGGGACGGCTCGACGCCACGAACATCATCGTCCCGATCCTGAGCATCATCACCAATATCGGATTGGAGCACACCTCCCTGCTGGGCGACACGCTGCCGAAGATCGCAACCGAAAAGGCCGGGATCATCAAAAAGAGCATCCCGGTAATCATCGGCGAGGCCGACGCCCGCTACAACGGGGTTTTCGAACAGGTCGCCGCCAACAACAAGTCGCGGGTGATCTACGCCGAGCAGGAATTTTCGTGCGAGGAGCACCACACCGAGTGCGGCTGCCAACGCTTCCGCCTGCGCCGCACGCGCGACGAACGGACGTTCGACGTGTCGCTCGACCTGCAGGGCAGCTACCAGAGCCGCAACATCGTGACCGCTTCGGCGGCGATCGACTACCTGCACGAGGAGACGCCGCTCACCATCTCGCGCCGCGCCTTCCTCGAAGGCATGCGCTGCGCTGCCGCCAACACGGCCCTGCAAGGCCGCTGGCAGACGCTCGGCGAAGCGCCGCTGACGGTCTGCGACACGGGCCACAACGCCCACGGCATCGCCTATGTCGCCGATCAGTTGAAGGCCACGCCCCACAAGGAACTCTACTGCGTGATCGGCTTCGTACGCGACAAAGACCTGGCGCACATCCTGCCCCTGCTGCCGCGCGACGCCCACTACATCTTCACGCAGGCCCACTCCGAACGCGCCCTCCCGGCCGCCGAACTGACCGCGAAAGCCGCAATCTACGGGCTTCACGGCGAAGCGGTGGAGGAAGTGACGGCCGCCGTAGCCCGCGCCAGGGAACTGGCCGCACCCGAAGACATGATCTTCATCGGCGGCAGCACCTATGTGGTAGCCGAAGCGCTGTAAACGGCCCCGATAAATAAAAAAGCCCGCTGCCGGAACAGCGGGCTTTTTCGTCATTCGAGCACCCGGACGGCCACCCGGCCCAGCCGCAGCACGAAGGGCTGGCGAAAATCGGCCGTGACGACCCCGCCGGCCGAATCGTCGGCCGGATTCTCGGGAATCGTAGCCATGACCGCCGAGGCAGGCACGAGGCGTACGGTGAGTTTCTTATGCCCGAGCAGCGAGGCCGGGAGCGGCACGCTGTACTCGGTGAATCCCGGCGCGGCATCGTACGAGAGGCGGCGCAGGCCGAGGTCCTTGATCGTGGCGTCGTTGTAAACGATCGGACGCAGCACGAAGACGCGCCCCGCATCGATGAACGGCAGTCCGTCGGCCGAATACTCGACCTTCCACTCCACGGGGAAACCCCACGAACGGTTGATGTCGTGGTTGCCTGCGAGGAACGAGAAGTCGAACGAGAGGCCGCGCCCCTTCACCCCTTCGGTCGAAGTCTCCACGACAATGGCTTCCGCGCCGCTCATGCGGCCCCGGTTGTCGAATTGATACCAGTCGTGGGTATCGGAATCGAGCCGCAGGGCGGCGTTGACGCGCATGGCCTTGCCGTCGTTGTCCTGCGCATAGCGCGTGTCGTACTCCGTGTCGAGCCGCATCCGGGCCCCGGAAGTCGTCGAAAGGAATCCCTCGCCCGCGTCAGCCAGCACACGGTCGCCCGCAACGCCCTCCTTCGGGGCCCGGGGCGTGTAACCCTTCTTCTCGAAACGGATGGCAGCGTCGTAGTTACGGTCCCAGTTCCACTCGGCGACAGCGGTGTAGGACGAAGCCGTATCGCGCGGGATGGCGATGTCGCGCTCGTCGAGCGGACGGATCGCATAACGCCCCATGTCGCCGCCGTAACGCCGCATCGGGGTGTGTACCACAATGCCCGAAACAGGTCCTACGCCGTGCGGAACACCGCGGCCGTCGCGCCGCCAGGTACATTTGGTATTCACGAGCATGTAAATCGAACCGTTGTCGGCATCCTTGAGCAGCGAGGCCCACCCGTCGGTGCGCCGCGAAGGCTGGTCGAAGGCGTTGAGCCGCGAACGCTGGACACACGATTCGAAAACATTCGTATAACAGCCCTGTTTGCTCAGGAACTCGGTCGCGGTAAGCGTCACATAGGTGTAAACGTCTTCGTCTTTCAGGTCGGCGATACGCTTCTCTTTCTTCGGCAGCGCAACGCCGCGTTCGAGCACCGCGACGTTCTCGGCGCGAAGGCCGTCGACCGTGTAGCGTTCGGGATCGGCGTCCCCGGTCAGCGAACAACCGCCCAGGTCGAGCCGTACGCGGTCGCCCCGTTCGAGGCGGTTTTCGTAGATACCCGCAAAACGCAGCCGGAAGCCGTAACGGCCGTCGGGGCTTTCGACATAGGCCGTGCGGAGGTTCTCGCCGAGGTCCACCTTATCGTAAGAGATGTTGGGGTTCAGTTCCATGTTCGGCGAGCGGTAGTCGCTGACCACGAGGGCTTCGATCTGTACGCCGGGAGCCAGCCGCACGGTGCGGCCCGCAGCCTGCGCGCGCAGCGCCTCGAAACTCTCGGCCCGCACGCCCGCCGTCGCCGCGAGGCACAGCACCACGGCTGCCGCCGTTCGGATCATATGTTTCATAGTCGGTAGATTTTAGTTGTCGAACAAATCGTTGAGTACGCGCGCCAGCCGGTAGGCTCCGCGCAGGGCCTGGTCGACGGGCAGGGCGCCGTGCTTCTCAAGGAACCCCTCGTCGATGTTGTCGCCGGGTTTGGCCCAGTCGTAAATCACGCGGCAACTGCGGGCGCACTCCAGCGCCCAGTCCGTCGGCGTACCTTCACCCACGGCGCGCTGCTTCTCGGCGGGCCATTTGTCCAGTTCCCGGCGATAATCCTCCTCGGTCCAATCGGGATACTGGCGCGACACGGAACCGTCCCAGACCCAGTGGTAGGTAACCTCTTTCCCTTTGTATTTCAGGTGGAAGAAGTCGTAGTGCCGCGGAGCGTCCATGCCGCCCGGAAGGTCGGCGAAATAGATATGTGCCGGGCAATGCATCTCCCCGACGAGGTGGATGACGTATTTGAGGTTGACGTTGACCGTCGAATCGGATAATTCACGGTAGTTGCGCAGGCGCTCGATGGCACGCGTAAGCTGGCGCACGGCGTCGCCGTCGCCGTTCGGACGCAGGGGTTCGGGCGGCACGCTGCCGTCGGCATCGATGGTGACCATGTGCCAGTAGGTCGTTATTTCGTAACCGGGGGCCGTACGGTAACGGTCCATCCAGGTCGAATACTCGACGATCGACTGGTCGAGATAGCGGTCGAGCACCTGCCGGGTGCGGGGCGTGAGGTGCGCCTCGGCGATATAGGCGATCAGGCGGTGTTCACGGCCGCCCCACGCGAAGGCCGCCGTGCCCGCACAGAGCATCAGCAGCAGACAAATCAGTTTTTTCATGGCGTTCATTTTCGGTTGCCGTACCCCCGGAAGGCGGGGTACATATAAGTGTCGTAATTATGGGCGATGGTCCACGGGGCCGAAACATTGTCGTAACGCTCTTCCCCCGCGACTGCGCCGAACGAGCGGGTGGAAATCTCGTAGGTGAAGGGACCCCGGTAACGGCATTCGGCGAGCAGCACCCGATAGAATTCGCCCCAAAGCCCCGCTTTGCCGATGGCGTCGGAATAACCCAGCCGCCCGGCGTAGCCCGGCATCAGGTGGTCGTCGTTGATCCGCCCGGTCCAGCCGCGGTTGCCGTGGACGTGCAGTTGACCGATGCGCGCGCCGGCGGTCCGGAGCCAGTCGAGGACCGTCTTTCCGGGCTGTTCGCGCGTAAGGTAGAGGTTGGCGTGGCCCGTATCGAAAGCGATGCGGACTTCGTGACGGTGGCTGCCCATCGCATTGGCCTCGTCGACGGCAGCAGCGAGCACCGCGGCATCGGCGCCCACGCCGTAGGACATGTTCTCGACGCAGACGTGCGCCCCGATCTCATCGGCGACCGTCTGCAACTCGTGCAGCGACAGGGCGAGGCTCGCGGCCGAACTGCCGTCGCCGAAGGCGAGGGTCTGGTTGCAGTGAACCAGCACGTTTTTCGGACCGAGGGGCGCAACGGCGCGGATCGCCTTCGTGAAGAAGGCCACCGAGGCGGTGCGGTCGGCTCCCGCGGCACAGAGGTCGCGGTTGCGGACAGCGGTCGTCGACCCGTAAGGCAGGTGTATACACCACACTTTGCAGCCGTTGGCGACGAGTTGTTTTTGGGCGAACGCGATGTCCTGCGCCCAGACCGATTCGTCGGACGAAAGGCTGGGACAGATCCACGTCATGCCATAGCCCGGCGTAGTGGTGTAAGTCGTCTCGTTGGCCATCGACAGCACGGCGCTCGGCCGCAGGCGCAGGCGCGAAACATCCTCGCCCGCAACGCCCCGTTCGGTCGTAGGTTCGACCGTGACGTAATCGCCCGAATGAGCGTAGCGGGCCGTGCGGTGAACCTCCACGTCGTCGATCCAGAAGCAGTTCGCGGCGTTGCGGATCACCGTGGGCATAAAGCGGAACGCACTTCCGCCGGCCACGGCCCCGAACGACATCCGCACCTCGTGCCACACCCCGTGCGCCAGCTTGGCCGTGCGCAGCACGACGGCCGTGCGGGTAACTCCCTGCACCGACTGCGAGATGTCCGTCCCGGTCGTAACATCGGTATCGACCGGCTCGCCGTCGATCGTACATCCCAACAACACGCCCGACTCGGCCAGGCAGGCCACATCGCTGGCCATGCCGCGTTCGAGACAGATCCGGAACGAGAGTTCGGCATAGCACGACTCATCGGCATTGGTCATCGGAGGCGTTACGAGAATACCCCGGTTGCCGTAGTTACCGACATCGCCGCCGCACAGGCTGCCCCGGTATTCCGAGGCATAGAAGAGGCGCTGCCAGTCGTAGAGGCCGCGGTTGCGCAGGTAGTCGCGGCGCACGGCGAGCGTCGAACTCGCGGCGGGCGCAGAGTTGTAGTCCGAAGTCTCGAAAAGCACGCTCCCGGGCGTTCCGACCCCCTTGGCGACGTAGGCCGCCTCGGTTCCGGCCGACGTGGCGGGCGACGGCACGGAACTGCCGGCCCCGACCCCGTAACCGCTCTTTTCGCCGACATAGTCGCACCCCCAGACACAGTTGTCGAAATGCTCGGCGAAGAGCAGGCCGGCATCGGGGGCGTAGTCCAGCGGCGCGAGGTTTTTCACCCCGCCCGCCGTGACGGCGCACGGACCGGGAATGTCGTAGGTCGCGGAGCGATGGCCGCAGTCGGTGACGCGGATGCGAAGGCCCGAAGCGTAATTGCCTTCGGGGACCGCCACGCAGAACTCCTTTCCGGAGGCTGCAAGGGAAACCCCGCCGCCCGTTCCGGCACAGTCGAGCACCACCCACGGAAGGTTGCCGGGATCGCTGTCCTGCGTGAGTTTCAGCACGGCCGGATCGAACGGAAACAGGCCCGAAACAGTTCCGGCAGCCTTATCCTCGACACGAACCGAAGCGATACGCGCATCGCCTGCAAGCACAATACGCACGACGCCGCACAGCGGCGAAAGCGTCACCTCGCCCACACCGTCGGCAGTCCGCACCGTGCCGTACATCGGGCACGCAGCGGCCTGCAAACTCCCGCCCGAAGCCGGGAATTGCGCAGGAGGCAGTATGAAAGCCCGCTTCACGCGGCTGTACGCATCGGCCGGGAAATAAACCGTATAAAGGCCGTCGGGCGAGGCGTCTGTGCCCACGACCGGCACGCCGCCGGCATCGAAGCCCACCGTGCAAGCCACGCCGTTGACCAGTGCGCGCTCCTCCCCGGTCCAGTCCCAGCGCAGGCCCGACTCCCCGGAAGGGACTCTCAGCCGCAGGGTCACCTCGCCGCCCACGGGCGGGCGGGGTTCTTCCCCACCGCCTGTCCCGTCCTTGCCGCAGCCCCCGAGGAGCAGCGGCAGGACGAGCAGCAGGCATATCGAATGACAAACGCTACGCATGGCGCTATCGGTAGCGCAGGGTGATGACACCCCACCGCAACTGGTTGTCGTAGGTCGTGGCGGCGCTGATCTCGGCGGTTTCCGTATCGCCGTTCCAGACCAGCGGCAGCACGGTCATCACCTTGTCGTAGGGCCGGATACGGACCATCACCTTCTCTTTGCCGAAGACCTCCGCCGGGAGGCGGAAGAGGTGGTCGGTCAGCCCGAGGCCCGCCGACGAGCAGGTGTTGTAGCGGTTTCCGGCCAGCGAAGCGTCCCACCACGGCAGCGAGCGCATATGCACGTAATCGGCCCCCGTAGCCGTGCCCGGACAAAGGGTGTAATGCTGTCCTCCGTCGACGGAATACTCCACGCACCAGTGCGCCGGATAGGTTTTCGAGGTGTTGGCCGAAATCGTTCCCGCAGCGAACGAGAACCCGAGGAGCATGTGCGAACCGCTGACCGAAGCGGTCGAAAACTCCAGCCGCAGGCCGTTGTAACCCACGACCTCGTTTCCTTCCCACTGATACCAGCCCTTCACGCCGGCTTTGACGAAATAGGCCTTGCAGGTCGTCGAGGTTCCGAGCGAACCCACCTCCGGATTGTTGTAATTGCCTGTACTTCCGATGGGCCAGGCTTCGGAGGTCGTGGTTTCGACCCCGTTTTCACAGAACAGTTCGGCGTTCGGCGTGGTCTTGTCCGCCGAAATATCGTCCGACGGCGTGATCGACTGCAACCGGTTGTAAGCGTAGCGGCTGTTGAACCCGGCATAGGTTCCGAACGAGTATTTGTGGGGATTGCCGTCCCACTCGGCAAATTCCGTGTAGGCCGACTGCCCGGCCCACTCCATGTCGAAGCCCTCTTCGCCGAGCACGCGAATCTGGTAACGGCCCACATTGCCGTAACGCGGCAGCTCATTATGGACCACGATGCCGTGGGTCGAACCCACGCCCTGCGGAACGCCCTGCCCCGAACGGCGCCAGAGGCAAAGCATGTTGACCGGGGCGTAGATCGAATTCCCCGCATCGTCCATCAGCAGCGACGCCCAGCCGTCCATGCGGTTGTTGTTGCCCGTCTGCGAAGCGTTGACTTCGGACAGAAGGCTGTAATTCTCGTAAACGTTGGCGTAACTGCCCTCTTTGAACAGAAACTCGGTATTCTGCAGCGAAACATAGGTGTAAACATCCTCGTCGCTCAGTTCCGAAATCCGGCGCACCTTGGCGGGGACAGTCTCCCCGGCGGCGCTTTCGACCATGTTTTCACCGACCAGGCTGCTGATCGTATAGCGTTCGGGGTTCTCCTCGCGCGTCAGGACCGTGCCGTTGAGCGAGAGCGAAAGATGCGTCCCGCGGACCAGCACGTTGTCTTCCGGCGTATCGAAGCGCAGGCGGAAGCCGTAACGGCCGTCGGGACTCTCGATATAGGCCGTGCAGTCGTTGACCGTCACGTCGACCTTGTCGTACGACACGCTGGGATTGACTTCCATGTTCTTGCTGTGGAAATCGCTGATGACGATGCCTTCGATCAGGATATCCTCGTCAACGGCCGTACCTTCCCCGGTCGCCAGCGCCCGTACCTCGGCGAACGAGACCTCGCGGCCGAATTCGTCGTCCTTGTCGGCCTGCGTGATGTAGAGATTGGCCGAGAAGGTCTCCTCCCAGCCGTCGACGTAGCTCAGGTTGACGACCGCCTTGCAGACATCGTCGCCCGGGTTGGGCTTCGTATCGACGACCAGCATGCCCTGTTCAGGCTGCACGCTGCTGATCCACCCCTCGGTTTTACCGACGTAGGAGGTTTTGACGGCGAAGTCGCCGAGCGGAATATTGGTGTCGATCTCGAACTGGGTGAAGGTCTCGACGCTGCCGCGGATAGCCTTGTAGGGAGCCGGACATTCGAGCGACGGAACCACGCCGTACTGTTTGACACAGACCGTATCGACCCGTGCGCCGCCGTCGAGCACGAAGCGCAGTTTGGCCATGCGGCGGAACGAGGGATTCTCCGTAAAGGTGACCGAGACTTTCCGGTCGCCGTCGAACTCCACGGGATCGACAGCGGCCCAGTCGCCGGTGTCGTTGAGCGGCTCGACCCGGACGCGACCGTTGGAGTAAAGCTGTATTTCGGCGGTTCCGCCCGACGCCGGGACGAAAAGTTCGCGCTCGGCAGCCGTAAGTTCGCGCACGCGGATGGTTTCGGCGTCGTCGACCGAGCAGGCGGCGGCCGCGAGGGCCGCAAGGCCGCACGCCGCACTGTTACGTAATAGCTTGCTGTATTTCATATTCAGGTTCAGTTTTGGTGTTATTTGTAATCGACCGAGATCGTCCCGAAACGGATGACGGTCGTCTGCTTGCAGTTCTTGCGAACCACCGAGGTCGGGATCAGCACGTCGGCGGAGGGGTTGCCGCGAATCTGCGAGAGCAGGCCCGAGGCGGGCGAAAGGCGCACGACGACTTCATCGCGGCCCAACGCCGAAGGCGGCAGCCGGAAAACCCGCTGCTGAAGGCCCATACCGCAATCGTAGGGCGTGCGCAGGCGGTCGGCATGGCCCGACCCGTCGATCACCTTGTCCCACCAGGGCAGTGCGCGCAGCACGACGGTTTCCTGTCCCGTAGCGGCATCCTTCAAGGGTTGGAATTCACCGCCGTCGACCGAATATTCGGCTTTCCACTCCAGTGGGAAATTCCACGAGAAATTGCCGTCCTGGTTGCCAGCTCCCCATTCGAAAGCGAGCTGCAACTCCGTGCCGCGGGCTTTTTTGGTCGGAAATGCAATGTAGAAGGCATTCGACCCGGCCATGCGGCCCATATTGTCCCATTTGTACCAATCGGGGGTCGGGGCCTTGAAGACGACCGCCCCGTTGCCGATCCATCCCCGGTTCTGTGTTCCGGTGGCGTTGTAGTCGGCTTCGACGTGTACGAAAGCGCCGCAGTCGGTCCAGAGGTATCCGCGCGAAGCGCCGGCGTCGCTCAACACCCGGTCGCCCTTGCGCCCCTCGGTCCCGAGGTTCTGGTAGCCGAGCAGTTCGAATTCGAGCGATGCGCCTGCCGAACCGTCGAGAACCCACCCCGTGAGGCGTTTCCACGGGGAGTTGCGTTTGCGGCTGACAGCGATGTCGCCCTCGTCGAGCGGGCGGATCGAATAGCGGCCCATGTCGCCGCCGTAACGGCGCATCGGCGTATGGACCACGATGCCCGAAAGCGGCCCCGTGCCCTGCGGCAGGGGATTGCCCGTGCGCCGCCACGCACAGAGCGTATTGACGAGCATATAGATCGCGCCGCCTTCCGAGTCGCGCACGAGCGACGCCCAACCGTCCATGCGGTTGTTGATGTCGTACTTATAGTGGTGGAGCGCACCGCAGAACTGGGCGTAAGGTTCCCAGATGTTGGTATAGGAACCCTCCTTGAAGACAAATTCGGCGTCGCGCAGCGTCACGAAGGTATAGAGGTCGCCGTCCGTAAGCGTCGCGACGGTCCGCTCCTTCGCGGGAACGTCGGCGGGCGTGCCGGGTGTCACCGAGACGACGTTGAGCGCCTGCACGCCCGTCAGCGTCATGCAGTCGGGCGAAGCGGTGCGCGTGAGACGGCAGCCGGCGAGATCGAGGCGTACGCGGTCGTAGCGTGCAAGGCGGTTTTCACTCGCCTCGTCGAAATGCAGGCGGATGCCGCAACTGCCGTCTGCGGCCTGGACATAAGCCGTGCGGTCGTTCTCTTCCAAGTCGACGGAGTAGTAGTTCAGGTTGGGGTTCAACTCCATGTTGGGGCTGCGGTAGTCGCTGACAACGACGCCTTCGACCACCGCCGGGGCGGTCAGGAGGACCGACTTTCCCGGTTCGCACAGCGCGCGGAGCGCGTCGAACGGCCCGGCGGCCGCGGCCTGCCCCCACAGGGGGACAGCCGCGACGGCGAGCAGGTATTTCAACAGGTGTTTCATAATTCAGCTTATTTGTACTGGATCGAAAGGTCTTCCACATAGACCGCATTGGCGATAGCGAACGGATAGGTCCGCGTTACGCGTACGTTGCGGTAGGTCTGGCCCAGGCCGTAGTTGCCCAGCCCGGCGTTCCACGTCGCGATGATGTCGGACGAAGGGCTGATGCGCACCCGGACCTTCGATTTGCCGAGCACATCGGCGGGCAGCACGAAGCGGTAGGGAACCAGGCCGAAGCCGAAGTCGGACTGGGTGTAGACACCCGACTGGTTGGCCGTGTCGAAGATCGAAGTGCGCGTCGCACTGTTGTTGATGCACCACGGCAGCGAGCGCATCTCGAAACCGCGCACGCCCGTGGCGGCATTGACAGCCTCGGTCCAGTCGCTCCACGTCGCACCGTTATCGGTCGAGGTGGCGTATTCCACCTTCCAGTAGACGGGATACGAACTGGCATTGGTCCACGAGCAGGCGGCTTCGTTGGTGCTGTGCTTGCCTGCGGCGATCGAGAAGCTGACCGCAGCGGCGGAACCGCCGACGCCCGATGTCGGGAACTCCATCACGATGCCGTTGGTCTTGCCCGTCCACGTATTGCCGTTCCAGTCGTACCAGCCGGCGACATTGCCGCAGAAGGCCAGCATCGTGTATTTCGACATGCCCATCGTCGTGCCGTCGCCCGCCACGTAGTTCGAGGCGCTCAGTCCGCGGTAACCGTGGACGATAGCAACAGGATATGAACGATCGTTAGCGACAGTCTGGTTGAGCATCCGGTTCTCGCTGTAAAGCCGCGCACTGCCGTCCGTGTTGTCGGTCGTGGCGTGCATCCGGTTCTGGACGAGCTGCGCAGCCGAATTCGTGGCGTTGCCGACGGTGTAGCCGCTGCCGTCGTTCCATACATAGGCCCCGACCGAAACCACTCCCTTGTCCAGCCGCCACTCGACGAGTTTCGCATAGGACGAAGCCTCGGCACGCGCAACGTCGATGTCCGCCTCGTCGAAGGGCCGGATCGAGTAACGGCCCACATTGCCGCCCCAGCGCTCCATCGGCGTGTGAACCACGATGCCGCTGACCGATCCGACGCCCTGCGGGACGCTCTGTCCCGTGCGGCGCCATGCGCAGTTCATGTTCACAAGCATATAAATCGCGTCGTTCGATCCGTCGTAGAGCAGGTTGGCCGCACCGTCTTTGGCCCGCTGGGCCTGCGTGCCGCTGGCAAAGGTGATCCCTTCGTTATAGGGATTCAGGATCGCGTCGTACTCGCGGACATTGGCGTAAGCACCCTCTTTCACGGAGAACTCCAGCCCCGAAAGCGTACAATAGGTATAGAGATCGTCGTCGGTAAGCGTCGAGATGGTCCGCGCCTTGGGTTCCAGGGCTGCGCCCCCGGCCACCTTTTCGACGTTTTCAGCCTTCACGCCGCGCAGCGTGTAGCGCATCGGATCGCTTTCGCGCGAAAGGATCACACCGTCGAGCAGGATTTTCACCTGCTCGCCCCGCAGGCAGGCGTTGTCCGCCGCGGAGGCGAACTTCAGGCGGAAACCATACATACCGTCGAGGCTCTGCACGTAGTTCGTACGGTCGTTTTCGTCGGTCGTAATGCTGTTAGGGCCGGTATTGACATTCTGGTCCATGTTCGGGTTCCCGGCGTCGCCGATGACACGGCACAGCAGGTAGTCGATGTGGTCCTCGTCGCTGGCGTAGGGTTTGTCCTCGGCGGTGAAGAGCGCACGCAGGTCGGCGAACGGGATTTCGCGCGGCTGGGCCGTCACACGCTGGGTAATGGCCGAAGAGGCCGAAATCACGTTGCCCGCAAGGTCGGTGTAGGAGACCGTGATCGTGGCGTAGCGTTTCTCCACGCCGGTATTCTCCGAAATATCGTAAGCCAGAGATTCTGCGCCGAGTTCGACGTTCGAGATAAACCCGGCCGCAGCGGGATCGGCATACGTCACCTCGGTCTTCATTTCGCCGAGCAGCGCCCCGAGGTTGGTCGAGAAGGCCACCGTACGCTTGCCGCCCTCGATGGGAACCACGTCGTCGGAGAGCGTGATGCGGCCCTCGTCGGCACTCTGCGTCACGGTGAAACTGTCGCCGAAAACATTGCCGTTGGCATCCTCGACCGAGAAATCGACCGTCGCCGTGCGGGGTTCCCCCGTGGCATTGGCGGCCGTGGAGAAGGTGATCAGTCCCCGGCGGGCCAGCGGTATCTCCGTCTCGCCCGCTTCCGTATCGTCGGCATGATACGCGATGTCCGAAATCCACGCATCGCCCTCCGATGCGTAGGTCACGGCCGGCACGACCTCGCGGAGCAGTTCGTCGGGCAGGTTGGTCTCGAAGGCCGTCGTACCTTTATAGGCGCCGTTGGCAAAGGCCAGGTCTTTCGCCAGGAAAATCAGTTCGGGAGTGGTGATTCCCGCCTTCTGAACCACGGTAATGGACTTTTCGAGCCCCGAACCGCGCAGCACTACCCCGACCGAACGGGCCAGCCCGGAGTTGTCGGCGCAGTCGAGATGAATGGTCGTAATGCCGCTGCCCGAGGTGCGGCTGAGCGTCGCCCATACCGATTCGGCGGCGAGCTGTGCGGTCCACGCACCCGAGCAGTAGACCGTGATGGGGAGCCGGGCGGCCGTGGCGTCGACCGAATATTTGTCCGTATTGACGCTCAGGTCGTAACGCTCCTCGAAAGTGTCGGCGCACGCAACCGCGAAGAGTCCCGCGAGCGCCAGTATCAGGTTGTTGATTCGTTTCATCGGTTCTGGTTTTTATAATCCGTCGGCAAGGTACTCGTCGTTGGTCAGCACATACCCCGAAAGGGCGCACTGCGCATCGGGAATGGGATAGTAACGGTGGCAGGGGCGCATCTTGCCCTTGAGCGTCGAGTTGTTGGTGTAGGCATAGGTCTGATCGTACCAGATGCCCCAGCGCACCAGGTCGAATTTGCGCTGGAACTCGCCGCCCAGTTCGCGGGCGCGCTCGCAGCGGATGGCCAGCGTAAGGTCCTCGAAGCCCGTAAAGTTGGTGACGGGATCGACGCCCGCCCGTTCGCGGACCATGTTCAGGTAGCGCATCGCTTCGTCGGCGTTCTCCAGGTTGCAGTAGCACTCGGCCATCATCAGGACAGCGTCGGCATAACGGAAAATGCGGTAGTTGTTCGAATCGTAGTTCTGCTCGATGTCCGGACACCAGAACTTCGGTCCCGGCCAGGGCACGCCGTACGTGCCGGTGATCTTGAAGGTGGCTCCCGTCTCCAGGTCGCCCAGGCCGAGGAAGTATTTCACACGGCGGTCGATCTTCTGACCGCGGATCTCCCCGGCGGCCAGCGCCGCCATGTCGATCTTCACCGTATAACGGTTCAGCGAAGCGTCGTACGTGTCGTAGGTCAGGGGCAGGGGATTGAACAACGCGTCGATATAGGTCGCATTCTCGGTCTGCGTGTTGCCCGTCGCAGGGCGGAAAATCGCATAGCGGTTGCAGGCTCTGAGCGACGACCAGCCGGGCATCGTCGTCCCGTAGCCCTTCAGAGGCACGCCGTCGAACACACCGTCGCCGTTGTGCGTGGGCATCATGATCGCGGCGACGTTGCCGTTGTACTGCGTTCCGGTGAGCGACCATGCATGCTGGATCTCGAAGATGGTCTCCGCAGGGTTCTTGTAACGCCACTGGGTCTCGGCCAGCGGGTAGTTGCCTTCGTTGAAGTCGCCGTACAGCTCCTCGATAGCCTGCAGGGGAACCAGCGCCCCGTTCCAGTCCTCGTTCCAGAGGGCGAACTTGGCCATCAGCATCAACGCCAGCGCATAACCCGAACGGTTGTCGACAGCCTCCGAGGCGCGGCACTTGCGGCCGTTCTCGGCCGTGAACCACGGCAGGGCGTTCTGCTCCAGGTCGTCGTACAGTTCCTGGCGGATTTCATGGGCCGGGGTACGGGGCAGGCGGCGGATTTCGGCCAGCCGCTGGTCGGTGTCGACCATCGAGGTATAGAACGGCACGTCGCCGAACATGCAGGTCAGGATGTAGTAGTAGAGAGCGCGCATCACGCGGGCTTCGGCCGCAAGGGGCATCTTCACCCCGTCGGGCAGGTCGGCCGTCGAGATACACTCGACGCATTCGTTGCAGTACATCACGCCCTTATAGCCCTGCGTCCAGACGGTCTTGCCGTACTGCGGTTTGGCCGGGGTCACGTCGAGGCAGGCGTCGACGGTCGTCGAGGACGAATACCAGATGTCGGTGCAAGCTTCGGTAACGAGCATGAAGTTGGCCGTATAGATCGAATTGACGGGCATGTAGCACGAATTGAGCGCCGCAATGCACTGCGACTCGTTCTGATAGAACGATTTGCGGTTGACGAACGAGGTCGGCTCCTCCGCCAGGGAACAGGATGCGAGCAGTCCCGCCGCGAAAAGGGCCAATATGGAATGGTTGAAGTTTTTCATCTGCTTCGGTAATTGTCAGGTGGATTAATAACGCAGCTGGATGCTGAACACGAACATCCGCGAACGGGGATAGGCGCCCATGTCGACGCGGCGCAGGGTCGAGCTGGTTCCCTCGCTCGAAACGTCGGGGTCGAAACCGTTGTAGTTGGTCCAGAGCCAGAGGTTCTCGCCCGTGACGGCCAGCGTGATGTCGCGCAGCAGGCGGGTTTTCTTCCTCAGGTCGAACGTATAGGAAACAGTGGCGTTCTTCAGGCGCAGGTACGATGCGTCGTGCACCTGCAGCGAACTGGGAACCAGCCGGTCGTCGGTTCCCGCACGGGGCAGGTCGGAATCCGGGTTGCGCACGGGATGCCACGCGTCGAGCATGTAGCGGTACTGGTTGGTGGCATAACCGCCGGCCATCGCCAGTTCGGAGTAGTTGTAAATCTTGCCGCCCAGCGAATAGGAGAAGTAGAATCCGATGTTCAGGCCCCCGATCGTGAAGGTGTTCTGCAAACCGCCGTAAAGCACGGGGTCGGAGTTGCCCAGGTAGATCAGGTCCTCTTCCGAAAGAATGCCGTCGCGGTTCTGATCGACGTATTTGGGATAACCCAGCATCAACTGGGCGTCGCTGCCCGTCGAAGACGATATATAGCTCTTGGTGAATCGGTTGCGCTCGAACTCGCCGGTCGTCTTCCAGACTCCGCCATACTGGAATCCCCAGAGCGAATTGAGCGGATAACCCGTCTTGTAACCGTACATCATGTAGTTGGTGTTGCCGCCGCTTTCGAGGCACGACACATACTCTTCGTGGCCGATGTCGTCGACCATCTGCTTGTTGTGCGAAAGGGTGAAACTCGTCGTCCAGCCGAATTTCGGCTTCACGATGTTGCGGCTCTCGATCGAAACTTCGACGCCGCGGTTCGACGTTTTGCCCAGGTTCGTAAAGCGGCTCGTATAGCCCGTGGTGTGGATCGTCTGCAACGAGAGCAGCAGGTCGCGGGTGGTCGAATAGTAGCCGTCGACAGTCAGGGTCAGGCGGCCATCGAAGGCCGAAAAGTCGAGTCCGGCGTTGTAGAGCGTGGTTTTCTCCCACGTCAGGTCGGGGTTCGCCACGCGCGTCGGGAAGGACGAAGCCGACTGCTTGCCGCCGAACAGGTAACCGTTCGTGGAGGTCCCGTAGGCTTCGAGCGAACGGTAGGTCGCGATGGCGTCGTTACCCGTGCGCCCGGCGCTCAGGCGCAGCGACAGTTCGTCGAGCCAGCGCACCTGTTTGAGGAAATTCTCGTTCTTGGCGTTCCATTTGACGGCCGCCGAGGGGAAGAAGCCCCATTTGTTGTTCTCAGCGAAGTTCGACGATCCGTCGTAACGGCCCGTGAAGGTGAAATAATAGCGGCTCTTGTAGTTGTAGTTCAGGCGCATGAGCACCGATTCGCGCACGACTTTGTTCGAACTGGTCGAAGCGCTGTAATTCTCCTTGCTGCCGATGCCGTTCATGTTGTTCCATTTCAGGTCGTCGGTCAGAAGACCTTCGGCCTTCAGCGAGAAGAAGTTGGCCGTTTCGTGCGTGGCCGAGAAACCCGCCATCGCATCGAAATAGTGCCCCGAGGCGAATTTTTTCGAATAGGAGATCGTATTTTCCGAGGTCAGGCGGCGTGCGTCGCCTTCATAGCGGTAGGCGTCGGCGCCTTCGCCCTCGGTGTTCTTCGGGAGGTAGCTGGGCCAGAACTGGTAGTCGTGACGCTGATAGACCATGTAGGAGTTCTGACTCTTGATAATCAGCCCGCGCGCGGGTTTAATCGTGAATTCCAGCACGTCGGTGTTGGTCATGCGCTCGCTCTCGTTCTCGTTGCAGTCGATCTTGGCGCGCGGCGTGTTGATGCGCACACCGTTCTCGTAAAGGGGGTTGATGTAGTCGTTGGGACCCATCGTCGGGGCCAGATAAACGGCGCCGTCCCAGATGTTCGCACCGCCGATGGTCGCCCGGTTGGGACTCTCGTCGCGGAAGGTGTAGCTGCCCTTGAACCCGACGGTCAGCCACTTGGCGAAATCGTACGAGAGATTCAGGCGGGCCGTAATGCGGCGGAATCCGCTGCCGTCGACGATACCCTGGGTGTCGTTGCCGCCCAAGGCCGCGAAGTAGCTCGACTTCTGGCCCCGGCCGCTGACCGAAAGGTTGTAGTTCTGATAGATGGCCGTGCGGGTGATTTCGTCGATCCAGTCGGTTCCGCGTCCGTACTCCGAGGGGTCGAAACGCGGCGGGCGCTGCGGATCGCGCGAAGTGAAATAATAGCGGTCGTTCTGGTAACGAATGAACTCCTGCGCATTCATCAGGTCGAGGTCGCGGGCGAGTTTCGAGACGCCGAATTCGGCTTTGGCCGTAATCGACGGCTTCGACGTGACGCCCTGCCGCGTGGTGACGATAATCACGCCGTTGGCGCCGCGCGAACCGTAGATGGCCGTCGACGAGGCATCCTTGAGTACCGAAATCTGCTCGATGTCGGCCGAGTTGATGTCGTTCAGGTCGCTCACGGCGTCGATCACGCCGTCGACAACGATCAGCGGTTCGTTCGAGGCCGAAATCGAACGCGTACCGCGCACGCGGATCGAGGTCGTGGCCCCGGGCGCACCCGAGGTCGACATGATATCAACGCCGGCGATACGACCTTGCAGGGCCTGGTCGACCGAGGTGTTGGGCACGTCGCGGATGTCGGACATCTTCACGTTGGAGACCGAACCCGTCAGGTCGGATTTCTTCACCGAGCCGTAGCCGATGACCACCACCTCGTTGATGGTGTTTTTGGCGTCGGGAACCAGGTTGACATCAACCTGCGTGCGGTCGCCTACGACGATCTGCTGGGTGACGTAACCCAGGTAGGAGACCGAAATCAGGGCGTCCGATGCGCCGAGCGTCAGCGAGTAGCGGCCGTTGCTGTCGGTGACCGTTCCGCGGCGCCCGTCGGGTGTGGTGACAGCAGCGCCGATCATCGGGGCGCCCGTCTCGTCCAGAACCGTACCGGTCAGGACCCTGCCTTTCTCCGCCGCGGAAGAGGAAGTCGCCGAAGCCTTGTAAATCACGATCATCTTGTCCTTGATCGAGTACTGGACGCTGCGGTCGAGCACTTCGCGCAACACCTGCGACACGGGCGTACGGTCGAACGAGGCCGTGACCGGACGTTCGAGGTTCAGTTCCCGGGTGTCGTACATGATCGACAACCCGGTCTGCGCCTCCACCTCCTTGAGGACGTTCTTGAGGGGTGTTTTCCGGAAATTCTTCGTGACGGGCTGCATCTGCCCCCACGCCGGGAGCGTCAGCAGCACGAACAGACACGGCAGAAGCACCCGTTTCAGATTGGAAAATTGATTCATTTGCTTAAGGTATTGGTTGTTTTAAAGTAGTTTCGGGATTCGGACGTCACTTGGCCGAGAGGCGGACCGAAGGGCCTTGGCGGTGGACCGAGACCGGAACGATCAGGTCGAGGGCCTTCAGCACGCTGTCGAGCGATTCCTGGTTGCTCAGGCGGATGGTGATGAAGGTTCCGTCGGCGCGCAGGCGGTCGTCGAGCACGATCTCGACGCCGTAAAGGCTGCTCAGGCTCTCGCAAAGCTGCACGATCGTCACGTCGATGAACTCGATACGGCCCTCGATCCAGGCCAGGTACTGCGCCGTGTTGACGTGCGTGATCGTCGTGGTCTCGGCGAAACGATCGTAGGTGAGCGATTCGCCCGGACGAAGCACGGTCTCGCCGCGCGGGGCGGCGAAATCCACGGCGCCTTCGAGCAGCGTGGTCGTGATCAGCGAGTCGTCGGGATAGGCCGCCACGTCGAATTTCGTACCCTTGACCACCACCGAGCAATTTCCGACCTTCACCTCGAAGCGGTGCTTGTCGTCGGGCGAAACGTCGAAAAAGGCAGCGCCCGAAAGCTCTACGGAGCGGTTCGTGGCGTTAAAATTGGCCGGGTAGGTCAGCGTCGACGACCCGTTGAGCCGTACCTGCGTCCCGTCGGGCAGGCAGACCGTACTGCGGTCGCCGCATTTTGTAGTCACGGTGTAACACTCCGTGGCATGTGCCAGCAGCAGGCGGTCGTAGAGCCGCGCCCCGAAGAAAGTCGCACACACGACCGCCGCGGCCGCCGCTACACGCCACCAAGCAGCGACCCGCCCGAGACGGGGATTCCGCCCGGGGCCCTGCAAACGGATACGCGACCGCAGGCGACGCCAGTCGCTGTCGGTGAAGGCGTCCGACACCGGGGCCGACTCCCATTCGAGCCGCCACGCGGCGAACTGCCGGCGACACCCGGCATCGGAGGTGACGAAGCGGAACAGTTCGCGCTCCTCCTCGGCGGTGATCTCTCCCGCAAAATAACGTCCGGCCAAATGCCGCATCTCTTCCTGATCGAATTTCATCTCTTCCATTTCCGTTACATATTTTAAAACAACCTAATTTGCTTTTCCCCAACCTTCGCAACCATAAAAAATTCAAAAAAGTCGCAAAAAGAAAGAAAACGGCAACAGCGGAGAGGAAAATCTCCGCCGTCGTACAGTTAATATCGTCTATCGGATTACAGGTAATTGGCCAGCAGGCAGGAGAGCACCGCCACGGAGAGTTCAAACGAGCAGCTCCGCCGCAGGTGTTCGCCCAGCCGGCCGACGGCGCGGGAGAGGTGCTTCTCGACGGCCGTCTCGGAGATACCCAGCCGGGCGGCTATTTCCCGGTTTTTCAGCCCTTCGAAGCGGCTCATGCGGAAAACCTCGCGGCAGCGGTCGGGCAGTGCGTCGACCGCCTTCTGCACCTCGCGCTGCAACTCCTCGTAGAGACACGGCTGCTCGGCGTCGCTCAGGAAATCGTAGCTGTAAATACGCTCCTCACCCCGCATACGGGCCGTATACTCCAGTTCGTGGCGCGCTACGACGCCGTTGTGTTTCAGATAATTGAGACAGCGGTTGCGCACCATCGTGAACAACAGCGACGCCAGGTCCAGTTCGCGCAGTTCACGCCGCCGCTCCCACAGGCCCGCAAAACTGTCCTGCACCAGGTCGCGCGCAGTCTCGCGTCCGGCGACAAACCGGGCGGCATAGTTCACCAATCGGGGATAATAACGCCGGAAAAAGCACTCGAAGTCGGCTTCGTTGCCGAATTTGATGCCTTCGAATAACCGTTGGTCGGACGGCGAGGGTGTGGACATAGCAGATTTTGGGCTTTTGCCACAAAAATAGCATTTTTTTCCATGCCGCAAAACTTTTCAGCCGTGACAAAAACGTGACACGGCACACCCGGCACAAAAAAGGCGCTGCTATGCAGCGCCTTGGAATTTTAGGCCTGTCCCATCTTGGGACCCGCGTCGGGCGTAGGCTGGGGCGACGGAATTTCGATCTTGCCCACGTTGCTCTCGTAACGCACGATATTCTCCTGCAACGAGCGCAGCAGCCGTTTGGCATGCTCGGGAGTGAGGATGATGCGGCTTTTGACTCGCGCCTTCTGCACACCGGGCAGCACCGTCGCAAAGTCGATGATGAACTCCGAAGTGGAGTGCGATATGATCGCCAGGTTCGAATAGTGGCCCTGGGCCACGGCGTCGTCCAGTTCGAGGTCGATGCCGAATTGTTTCATCTCTGCCATTGTGGAGTGCTATTTCTTGCAAATTTATTCATTTTCAATTAATATTATACAAGCATGGGGCCAAAGTTTTCGATATTTTATCAACATATCCGCCTCAAAGGACAACCCTCCGCGCCCTTTTTTTGCCTTTTCATAGGCGGATGTCCGGGCTTTTTCGTATCTTTGCCGAAGTTAAACCGCGGCTTGGACCGGCGGCGCCTCGGCAAATCCGGAAAAACCCGGTTATGGCCCGGCATGGACCGTCTCAGCCGTCAGAAAAACTCCGCAAACCGAGAAAATGGCATTTGAAATCGTCGAAACCCTGTTCCGCGGCATCTGCGTCGGCATAGCCGCTTCGATCACGGTGGGCCCCGTGGCGGTGCTTTGTATTCAGCGTACGCTGTCGAAAAGCCGCCGTTCGGGCATCGTCTCAGGCATCGGCGTCGCCTGCGCCGACACGTTCATGGCCATGGCCGCGCTGTTCTTCTACTCGATGCTCCAGACCCAGATCGAGCAGTACAACACCCTGCTGCGGGTGATCGGCGGAATCTTCGTCGTGATCGTCGGGGTTTTCATCTTCGCCCAGAACCCCGTGCCGCAGATTCGCCGCAACCGCGCGGGCAAAACCTCGCTGTGGCAGGACTTCGCTTCGATTTTCGGGCTTACGATCGCCAACTTCATCATGGTTATCCCCTACATCCTGGCCTTCTTCGCGGTGTTCAAGATTTCGGGCGGCGACGTGGCCGACCACACCTTCGGGGGTTTCATGCGTTCGCTGTTCGTCATCGCCGGGTTCTTCGGCGGTTCGGTGGCCTGGTGGACCCTGCTGGCTTTCATCATCAACCTCTTCCGCCGCCGTTTCCGACCGCGGCACATGCTCACGATCAACCATGTCGCGGGCCTTATCATCGGAATATTAGGAATTTATACCATATTATCGACCTTCTTTGATATATTCCCCAATGTCGGACACTAAACATAAGATCATAATCGCCGTCGACGGATTTTCGTCGTGCGGAAAGAGCACCTTCGCCAAAGCCATCGCGGCCCGCCTGGGCTATATTTTCATCGACACGGGCGCCATGTACCGCGCCGTGACGCTCTACGCCCTCGAACACGGAGCCATCCACTCGGGCATCGTCGACGAAGAAGCCGTCGTGAAACTGCTCGACCGCATTTCGATCACCTTCCGCTTCAACCCCGAACGCGGGGCGAGCGACATCTACGTCAACGGAGACCTGGTCGAAGGTAAAATCCGCACCATCGAGGTCTCGAACTGCGTGAGCCGCGTGAGCGCCATCCCCGAGGTGCGCAGCAAACTGGTCGCCATGCAGCAGGAGATGGGCAAACGCCGGGGCGTGGTGATGGACGGCCGCGACATCGGCACGGTGGTATTCCCCGACGCCGAACTGAAACTGTTCATGACGGCCGACACCGCCGTTCGCGCATGCCGCCGCTACAAGGAGCTGACGGGCAAGGGCATGTCGGTGACGATGGAAGAGGTCGAGCGCAACATCCGCGAGCGCGACAAGGCCGACATGAGCCGCGCCATATCGCCGCTCCGCCAGGCCGAAGACGCCATCGTACTCGACAACAGCCACATGACCGTCAACGAACAGATGGCGTGGTTTATGGAGCAATTCGCAAAAATCAACGAATAAGATAAAGCGCCGCCGGGCGCACCGCAAACGGCTATGGTAGTCGAGATCGACGATAAATCGGGCTTCTGCTTCGGCGTAGTCCGCGCAATCACGGAGGCCGAACGGGCCCTCGCGGAGGGCTCCACGGTCTACTCGCTCGGCGACATCGTCCACAACCGCATCGAGGTCCAGCGCCTCGAACAACTGGGCCTGCGGACCGTGACCCATGCCGACATGCCGCACCTGGCAGGCTGCCGGCTCTTCATCCGCGCCCACGGGGAACCCCCTACCACCTACGCCGCCGCCCGGGAAATGAACATCGGGATTATCGACGCCACCTGCCCGGTGGTCGCACGGCTCCAACGCCGGGTGAAGGAGGCCCACGAACGGATGCGTCCGCTCGGCGGACAGGTCGTGATCCTCGGCAAGAGGGGCCATGCCGAAGTGGTGGGCCTCACGGGGCAGGTTACGGACCCGACGATCGTCATCGAAGGATCGGAGGACCTGACGCTGATCGACTTCTCACGCCCGGTTTACTTCCTTTCGCAGACCACGCAGAGCATCGGACTATTCGAAACGCTCGGCGCCGAAATGCGCCGCCGGGCCGCCGATGCGGAACAGGTGCACATCGACGACACGATCTGCCGGCAGGTCTCCAACCGGGAACAACACCTCACCGAGTTCTCGGGACGGTTCGATGTCGTGGTATTCGTTTGCGGGCGGAAATCGTCGAACGGCAAAGTACTTTCGGAGGTGTGCCGCCGGGCCAATCCGCGCACGCATATCGTCGAAGAAGCCTCGGAGATCGATCCCGCCTGGTTCGACGGGGCCGCGACAGTCGGCATCTGCGGGGCTACCTCGACACCCAAATGGCTGATGCAGGAGGTGGCCGATGCAATCGGCCACCTCAATTAAAAATTAAAAATGAAGAATTAAAAATTTTCGCTATGAAATACTTCGTCCGTTCGTTAAAATATTTCTTCGCCCTGTGCGTTCTGTGTATAGTCCTGATGGGGCTGATGCTGATGACCGGGACCTCGGCGCTGTCGCTCGACGACACGCTCTACGCCATGTTCCACACCGACCGCTACCTGATGCTGTTTTCGGCGATCGTGGTATTGGCGATCGCCTATCCCAAATTCGGGTTCGTGGAACGCAAAGTAGAGGGTGACATCGAAGAAAACCGGGAACAGATCATCAACGCATTCCGCTCGGCAGGCTTTTCGCTGCGCAGCGACAAGGACGGGGTGATGACCTTCCGCGCCGACAGTTTCGGCCAAAAGTTGCTGCTGCTGGGCGAAGACGAGATAAAAGTTTCACAATACGGACAATGGATCGTGCTCGACGGCATCCGCCGGGGCGTAGCCCGGGTGCAGTACCGGCTCGATTCATATATACACATGACACGCAATGATTAGAAAATACCGCTACCTGCTCTCCGCCGCTGCGGCAATCGCCGCCGCAGGCCTGCTGACCTTCGCCGCCCGTAACGATTTCGGGCTGGGCCGCAACATGGAGATCACCGTCAACATGATGCGCGAGCTCTCGCTGGGCTACGTCGACCCCGTGGACCCCGATAAACTGATGCTGGGGGCCGCCGCAGGCATGGTCAGCGACCTCGACCCCTACACGGAGTACATTCCGGAGGAGGGAATGCAGGATTTCGAACTGCTCACCACGGGCAAATACGGCGGCATCGGATCGCTCATCCGCCAGAAAGACGACTACGTCCGCATCGCCCAGCCCTACCAGGGTTCGCCCGCCGACAAAGCCGGACTGAAGATCGGCGACAAGATCCTTTCGATCGACGGCAAGGACGCCAAAGGCTTCACCACCGAGCAGGTCTCTTCACGCCTCAAGGGCGAGCCGGGCAGTAAGGTCAGGGTGACCGTCGAACACCTCGACGGCACGCAGCAGACTGCCGTGATCCGCCGCGAACGGATCGCCATTCCGGGCGTTCCCTACGTCGGATGGGTTGCCGACGGCATCGGCTACATCCGCCACGGCGACTTCACCGAAGGATGCTACGAGGAGATGCGCCGCGCCATCGAACAACTGCGCGCCGAGGATGAACTCAAAGGCCTCGTACTCGACTACCGCTCCAACGGCGGCGGCATCATGCAGGAGGCAATCAAAATCCTGGGGATGTTCGTCCCCAAGGGGACCGAAGTAGTCAGCACCAAGGGCCGTTCGGAAGATTCGAAGCAGGTTTTCCGCACCGACTCGGAACCGATACTTCCCGACCTGCCGCTGGCCGTGCTGGTCAACAGCAATTCGGCGTCGGCGGCCGAAATCGTCGCCGGAGCTTTGCAGGACCTCGACCGCGCGGTACTGATCGGCCAGCGCAGTTTCGGCAAGGGGCTCGTGCAGTCGACCCGTCCGCTGGGTTACAACGCCATGCTGAAACTCACCACGGCCAAATACTACATCCCCTCGGGCCGCTGCATCCAGGCCATCGACTACTCCCATTCGCAGGAGGGTTCGGTGCGGACCGTGCCCGACTCGCTGATCTCGGAGTTCACGACCCGCGCAGGCCGCAAGGTCTACGACGGCGGCGGCGTGATGCCCGACATCACAACCTCCCCCGAGTATATTTCGCGCTTCGCCATGACGCTCTACGCGCTGGGATTCATCGAAGATTTCGGCGACGAATACACGCGCCGCAACCCCGGCCGGCAAATTGACATCCGCACCTTCTCGATCACGGACAAGGATTACGCCGACTTTGCGGAGTTTATGCGCGACAAGAAGGTTCCCTACGAATCCGACACCCGGCGGGCGCTCAAGGCGCTGAAAAAAGCCGCTGACGACGACCGTTTCGCCGAACTCAAGGACAAATTCGAACAGGTGGAGGCCGAGCTCAAGGACGACACGCAAACCAACCTCGAAACCTACCGCACGCAGGTCGTCGAGGCGATCAACAACGACATCGTCATGCGCCACGGCTACCAGGCCGGCGTCATCGAGCACTCGCTGCCGGGCGACAAGGAGGTGAAAAAAGCCGTCGAGGTGCTCGGCAATCCCGCAGAGTACGTCCGTATCACCCGCGAACAGGACACCAAGCGCAAATAAGGCCATGAAACTCCGTACCGAATTCTTCTCGTTCCGCAACCGGGTGGTGGTGATCGTCGTCGGGGTGACGCTCGGCGCCGTGTCGCTGCTCTATACCAACAACATGGCCCAGCGGCTGAGGGAGAAGGAGCAGCACGACGTGGCCCTGTGGGCCCACGCCATGGAGCGCGTGACGCGCGACGTGCTGGGCGGTACGATCCAGGACCCGTTCGTGGCCGACATCATGTCCAACGGCAACAACATCCCGTTCATCATCACCAACGAGAACCTGGAGGTCATCAATTCGCACCTCATTCCCGAGAAGATCATCAACCATCCCGGGCGGCTGCGCAAGCAGATCGACAAATTCTCGGTAGAGAATCCACCGATTCCCGTGAAATTCTTCTGGTCGTCGCAGCACTACCACATCATCTTCTACGGCAAGTCGGCGCTGCTCAAGTCGCTCTATTACTTCCCCTACGTGCAAATCCTCGTCATCACGGCCTTCATTGCCCTGGGCTTCATCGCTTTCCGCTCGTCGAAACACGACGAACAGAACCGCGTCTGGATCGGACTGGCCAAGGAGACCGCGCACCAGCTGGGAACCCCGACCTCTTCGCTGCTGGGCTGGATCGAATACCTGCGGACGCAGAACGTGGACCAGACCGCCGTCGAAGAGATGAACAAGGACCTCACCCACCTGATGAAAATCGTCGACCGCTTTTCGAAAATCGGCTCCGAAACACCCCTCACCCCGGCGAACATCAACGAGGTGGTGGGCGAATCGGTCATGTATTTCCGCAAACGCATCCCCCGCAATGTAACGCTCGATTACAACGGACTGGCCATCGCTCCGGTGCAGGCCAACATCAACATCGCGCTGTTCGAATGGGTCGTGGAGAACCTGATGAAGAACTCGCTCGACGCCCTGCAGGGCCACGGAGCGCTCGACGTGCGGATTTCGTCGGACGACAAGGATGTCATGATCGACGTGAAGGATACCGGCAAGGGTATCCCCAAGAGCAACTGGAAGCGTATCTTCGAACCCGGATTCACGACCAAAACCCGTGGCTGGGGCCTCGGACTGTCGCTCTCGCGGCGCATCGTCGAAGAGTACCACCAGGGTAAAATCGCCGTCATCGACTCCGAAATCGGCAAGGGAACCACCATCCGCATCACACTCAAACGCCATTTCGCCTGATGACCGACTCGCTGGCACATATGCAAATCGCAGTGCCTGCGGCGGATTCGGCAGCCGCAAGGCCGGAGACAACCGTCCGCACGGGTTACGGCCTCGGACTGGAGACCATCCGGACCGGGACCGAAACAGCGCCGGCAGAGGCTGCGGATTCGGCCCGATTCACACCGGCAGATTCGACCCTCGCGGCCGCCACTCCCGCTGACAGCGCTGCCGCGCTGTTTCCCTTTGCCGCCGGCACGACAGGTCCTTCCGTATGGCGCGACACCACCTCCACAGCGGTTTTCGGCACACAGGCCGTCACCGTCGAGACTCCCCGGATTCCGCTCGCACCGCCGCCGTCGCTTACCGACAACGCCGTTTTCCAGGGTTTCGTGCTGCTGCTCGCCGCAACCTACGCCATGCTGCTCTACCGCAACCTGGGCGACATACGCACGCTGCTGGGCCGTATTTCGCGCGACACGGCTACGGGAGAACGCCTCTCGGAAGATCCGGGCGGCAGCGGCTATTCGCGGTTCCTGCACATCGCGACAACGATCGGCATGCTCTTCATGGGGATCGCCGCCGTCAAGTGCGGCGACATGCTGATCCCCGGACAGTCGATGAACGCCATTCCGCACGGCGCGGTATTGTTGCTGAGCCTGCTGGCGACGCTGGCCTGGATGGGAGTGGCGGTCTATCAGACAGCCGTCGTGCGCCTGGCCGGAGCCATAACCCTCACGCAGCCCTTCATCTCGCAGCTCGTACTGCTCAAGCGCACCTACTTCTCCCTCTCGGTCATCGTCACCTCACCCGCGCTGCTGCTCTTCGCCCTCTGCCCGCGCGGCACGGGCGGCGTCTGGTTCTGCGTCGTGGCAATCGAATTGATTGCCGTGGCCGCACTCTACCTCAGGGAGACATTAAACCTGTTTCTTTCCAAAAAAGTTTCGATTTTGCATTGGATTTTGTACCTTTGCACGGTGGAAGTCTTTCCAATCAGCCTATTATGGCTGCTTGCGACAAGATGATACCGCAAAGACAAACCTAATTAATCAATCCGCAACATTGAAAATTAAGAGTGTATTAGTTTCGCAACCGAGGCCTGCAGTTATCGAGAAGTCCCCGTTCTACGAATTATCCCAAAAATACAACGTGGAGATCGCCTACAAGCCTTTTATCCGCGTAGAGGGCGTATCCCTCAAGGAGTTCCGCGCCCAACGGGTCGAAATACTCACGCACACGGCCGTCATCTTCACATCCCGCACGACAGTCGACAGCTTCTTCCACATCTGCGAAGAGGCGCGCATCACCGTGCCCGAAACCATGAAATACATCTGCCAGACGGAGGCCGTAGCCCTCTACCTGCAGAAATACATCGTCTACCGCAAACGCAAGATTTCGTTTGCCGACGGATCGTTCACATCGCTCGTCGAGTTGATCATCAAACACAAGGAGGAGAAATTCCTGCTCTCGCTGAGCGAGCCCCACAAACCCGAGCTGCCGGAAACGCTTTCCAAGCTCAAACTTTCGTTCGATCCCGTCATCCTGGCCCGTACGGTCGCCGGAGAGTTGGACGACGTTAAACTGACCGATTACGACCTGCTGGCGCTCTATTCGCCTTCGGATGTCAAGGCCCTGATCGAGAAATTCGGAACCGACAACCTGCCTGCCGTGGCGGTATTCGGCGAAGGCACGCTGCGCGCCGCCCTCGAAGGCGGAATAACCGTGCTGGCCAACGCCCCGAGGCCCGAAGCCCCCTCGATGGTCAAGGCCATCGACCTCTACCTGCAAAAGGTGCAGAAAGGCGAGCCGATCGAACCCGTGGAACTGATCGCCGACGCCCGCAAGGAGGAGTTCATCCGCAGTCAGCAGCACAAGCTGACCAAGAAGGGCCGCCGCCGTCCGGCTTCCGAATCCCGCAAATAAGGGCCCGAAGCCCTCTGCCGCCATGTCCGCAAACTCGCTCTCCCGCACCGAAAGGCTCCGCTCGCTCGGGGCCGTGCGCCGTATGTTCGAGAGCGGCGAAAGCGGCTTTATCTTCCCGTTCCGCTACGTGTGGTTCGCGGAACCCGACACCGAACAATCGGTCGAGGTGATGTTCTCCGTCCCCAAGAAGTTCCACAAACGGGCTAACAAACGCAACCTCGTGCGCCGCCGCACGAAGGAGGCCTACCGCCTGCAAAAGCAGATTCTGCACGACGGCAAGCCGGTCAACCTCGACCTGGCGCTGATTTACTCGTCGAAGGAGGTGCTGTCCTATAAAACCGTCGCAAATGCAGTCCGCAGGATTCTGGAGTCGGTCGTGGAGCATCTTTAAACGGATATGCGCCCTGCCGCTGATCGGGTTGGTGCGGTTCTATCAACTCTGCATCTCGCCCTTCACGCCCCCGTCGTGCCGGTTTACTCCCACCTGCTCGCAGTATGCCCTCGAAGCGCTGCGCAAATACGGTCCCGTCAAGGGACTGTGGCTGGCGGTGCGGCGCCTTTCGAAATGCCATCCCTGGGGCGGCAGCGGCTACGACCCCGTACCGTAAACAAAAAGACGGCCGGCTGTCAGCCGACCGTCCTCCTCCCAAAAAAAGTTGCGTCACTTCTTTTTTGAATCTATTCTCATTACCGAGAACAAAGATTACAACCTTTTTTGAAAAAACCAATCCCGACCCTAAAGTTTACGGTCGGGATTTCGCCTTTAAACAGAACTATTCCGTCCAAGTATACTAATCAGTCGTACAAATCGCAACATCGCTCGCCGGCGGATTCAAATTCGAGCGTCACATGGGATATTCCGGAATGGGCCAGCAAGGCCTTCAGGTCACATTTCGCACCCTCCATCCGGGAAAGGCTGTCGAGCACGACATGGGCCGTCAGAGCGTTTTCGGTTGTGCTGATGGCCCAAACGTGGATGTGGTGCACCTCCTTCACCCCCGAAACGGCACTCATTTGCCGTTCGATCTCGATAATGTCAATACCCCCGGGAACCCCGTCGAGCGAAAGCCGCAGGCTGTCGCGCGTGAGCGACCAGACCGACGCCACGATCACCGCAGCGACGACCAGTCCCACGACGGGATCGACGATCGTCCAGCCCGTCCACGAAATCACCAGCCCCGAGACCAGCACCCCGACCGACACCAGTGCATCGGCGGCCATGTGCAGGTAGGCTCCCTTGACATTCAGGTCGCGGTCCTTGTCCTTCATGAACAGCCAGGCCGTAAACCCGTTGATCACCACACCGATGCCCGCCGTCCAGGCGATAGCACCGCCCTCGACAGGCGCGGGGTGGAGCATACGGCCGATACTCTCGGCTACGATGACCCCGACGGCGATCAGCAGGATCACCGAATTCAAGAGCGAAATCAGCACCGTGCTCTTCTTATACCCGTAGGTATACCTGGGGGTCGCATGAGCCTGCGCCAGCCGGAAAGCCAGCATGGCCAACAACAAACCGGCGACATCGGAAAGGTTGTGTCCGGCATCGGACAACAGCCCCATCGAGCCGTAATAAAGCCCTACGGCAAACTCGACGACGACGAAGGCCACATTGAGCGAAATGCCCAGGATAAAGGCCTTGTTGAGCGACGAAACCGCATGGTCGTGGTGGTGATGTTCGTGCGTCATGACTGCGAATCGGTTATGGTATCCTTGATTTCGGAGAGTTCCACCAGCTTGTTGACGATGGCGTAAATCGTAAGGCCCGCTGCGGAGTGAATCTGGAGTTTCGCGGCGATGTTGCGGCGGTGGGTGATCACGGTATGGGCCGAGATGCAGAGCGCGTCGGCGATCTGCTTATTGGTCATCCCCTTCACCACGCAGACGATAATCTCCTTTTCGCGGCTGCTCAGCGGCTCGGATTTCACCGTGCGGGTTCCCGTCGCCGCCAGCCGTTCGACGGCCGGAACGAAGAGTTCGTCCTCCACGGCGTTGTGCGACGCGAGTTCGTGCTCGCAGTTGAAGATATCGAACAGCACGCCGTTCAGCTCGTTCGTGCTGCCCGAAGGGTAGTATTTGATGATGATATTCTTCAGTTCGCGCAGTTTGATCTCGACCTGGTCATGCTGGCGGCGGAAAATGTCGATCGAATAAGCAGTGTTCTTCTCGCCCGCAAGCAGCGACTCGACATAGGGAAAAACCGTCTGCTCCTCGTAGGACATGTGTCGCTGGACCTCGGCGGCATATTCGTCGAAAAAGCGCATGATGGCGAACGAAACGTCGCTCTGGGCGCAGTCGACCGCTTCGATCAGTTTGCGGCGGATGGCCGGAAGCCTGAAATCCAGGAAATAACGGTGGGAATTGTGCAGGTAATCGGTCAGCGAACGCACCGAGACCTCCCCGGCCAGTTCGGCGCCGTTGCCGAAGTTCATCAGCATGTTTACCACGGCCAGAAACGTCTCGGCGTCGACTTTATTCTCTTCGCACACTTCGGCAATGGTTTTGTCGCCGAATCCCAGCGCAATGCCGAATCGGCTCATCACCTGCAACACGGCATAGCGGTCGCACACCAAATCGCACATTCGGTCCTCGCCTGTATATCCACCATTCTTATACATAAACATAGGTATTATTTTCCAAGCACAAAGATATCCGGACAAGCACAATGCCACAATACCTACAATCCGGTATTTTCAGCGGCGTCCGATATCTGTATAGGTCGTTTGCAGCATCGTGCGGCCCACATCGAGCAGTTCGGGACCGGTCGCCGTCACAGCCTGCCCGCTCGTTGCATCCCACACCGCTTCACCCGAAGCGTCGACCACGCCGAAACCGTCGTTGAACGTATAATAGGCAAACTTGCGCGGAGGCTCGGGGGCAAAAATATCCTTGCTGTAATCGAAATCGTCGTGCGCGACACCCATCTGGGCGAGCAGCGTCGCGGCGATGTCGATCTGCGAAGCGTATTCCTCCACGACGCGCGGCCCCGCAACGGCTCCGCCCGTCCAGATCATCGGAATCCGGTGGCGCAGCGGTTCGTTATAAGCCAAGGTCTTCGGGTAGGGATAACCGTGGTCGGCGACCAGCACGACGAGGAGATTCTCCCATGCGGGCGAAGCTTTCAGGCGGTCGATCATCTTCCCGACGCAGTCGTCCGAAAAAGCCATCGCATTGAGCACCTTGTCGCTGAACTTCGCATAGGGAACGTCGAACGGCGTGTGACTGCTCAGCGTCAGCAAACCCGCCAGGAACGGCTCCCCGGCATCGCTCAGCGCGATCACCCGGTCGGCAAACCAGTCGCACATCAGCGCATCGTCGTAACCCCAGTCCGAAGCCGGAGCATCGAAATGCAGGTCCTTCTGCCAAATCAACTCCTGCCATCCGGTGGCATACATGTACGAAGCCTGATTCGTGAAATTGAGGTCGCCGCCGTAGGCGAAACTCGTCTTGTAACCCTCGCCCGCAAGCGAACGCGCCACCGAAGGCAGGTTGCGGCTCTTGGCCGGAAGTTTCATGATCGACATGCGCGTCTGGGCCGGAAATCCACTCAGGATCGCCACCTCGCCGCGGTCCGTACGGAACGAATTGGCGAAGAAGTTCTCAAACCAGATCCCTTCGCGTTTCAACCGCTGCATGTTGGGCATGACGGGCTCTCCGTCGACCTCTTCGTCCATGACCGTACGGGCAAAACTCTCCAAAATCACGATCACCACATTGGGCCGCCGTGTGTCGAGCACCGGCTCGGCAGGTCCCGCAGACGGACCGTTACCCCGCAGGGCGTCGAAATTGGCAGCGCGCACCGATTCGTCGAAAAAGGGGTATTCGTCGGCATAGTCGGCGCGGTCGCCGAGGCTCGCCAGGAATGAGAAAACAGGGTTCGTGGCGGCATGGTTCAGGAACAGCGTCGGGCTGAAATAGACCTTCGAAACGTTGGCCACCGAAGCCCCCAGGCCGCCGCGGATCGCCAGGAAATCGAATCCGGCAAGCAACAGCACCACCAGGCTCCCGGGCAGGGCCATCCGCCAGCCGACAGGACTACCATCGAAAATACGCACGACGCGGCGGTAAACCCAGATCATCAGCGCGGCATACACTGCGGCCAGCAGCGTCTGCCGCACGCCGAGCCAGAAATCGACGCTCGCCATCGCCTCCTCCGGATCGGTAAGGTAGATCAGAACGGTCGCATCGAGGCGAAATCCCCAATGCTCGTACAGCGCGACATCGACGGCAAAGATCACGGCCGTCACCACGGCGATCAGCACGAAATAGCCCGTCAGCACGCCCCTCCACACCTTTTCCGGAATCCGCACCCACAGCGAGAGCAACACGGCCAGAACGGGCAGCGCCGTAACGTAACCCGCAACGGTCATGTCGAGCGTCAGTCCGTGCCACAACACGTCCAGCCAGCCCCCGAACCCCGCTCCGGCCGCCTCCTCGGCATACCAGGCCATGAAGACGGGTTTCTGCACGGCCATCACGAGGACGGTCGCACAAAACACGGCAACGAGGAATGTGAGTTTTCTTTTCATGTTTTCTTTTTACCGCTTTTTGATCGACAAAAGATGCTGCGGTTAAAACCACCGGTCCATGTACTTTTTTCCGCAAAAAGTACCAAAAACTCTCCGACAGATGCCTACGTCTACGACGCGCCATCTAACGCTGGCTCCGGGCGACTATTCGCGGGGGCGCACGCGCCCCGTCCCCTCCGCTCGCGCTTTTAGCCGGCACGTCGTTTCACAACTCCGGCATCAAGTCGGAATCCTTATACAGTCATCATCGCCAATTGGCCCAACACTACTTAATTTTTGATTTTAGAGGTGCTGTTTTCGTGCTTCGTGAAGTGGGGCGAAGCAGGATCATCCAAAAGTATGTGCCCCATTTCGCCCCGCAAAGAAAATGCGGAAAATACCCTATAAAATCGAAAAATCAGATCTTTTCGCCGTACGCAAGATCCCCGGCATCCCCGATGCCCGGAACGATGTAAGAACGCGAAGTCAGCTCCTCGTCGACAACGGCGGTCCAGATCGTGGTGGTCAGCCGCGGCATGTTCTTCATCGCATAGTCGAGCCCCTGTTCGCTGGCGACGACCGCCGCGACATGGGTCCGGGCAGGCGTGCCGCCCTTCTCACACAATGCGTTATAAGTCAGCACGAGCGACGACCCGGTGGCCAGCATCGGATCGACCAGCAGCAGCGTCTTGCCTTCGAGGCTTCCGCACGAGATATACTCGACCTTTACGGTAAACTTCCCGTCCTTGGTGCTCTTGCGATAGGCCGAAACAAAAGCGTTCTGGGCATCGTCGAAGTAATTGAGGAATCCCTGGTGATACGGGAGCCCCGCCCGAAGGATCGTCGCCACGACGATCTGCTCGTCGATCATCTCGACGGTGGCTTCACCCAGCGGTGTCTCGACGACACACGGTTTGTAGCTGAACGACTTCGAAATCTCGTAGGCCGTGATCTCGCCGATACGCTCCATGTTGCGGCGGAAACGCATCGAATCCTTCTGAATCTGCTTGTCGCGGATTTCAGCGATGAATTTGTTGAGAACGGTGTTCTGCTGGGAGAGAATATGCAACGTCATGTTTGAGAAGGGTTTGGTTGTCAATAGAGGAAATTATTGAACGGATAACGCCCGGCATGGATTTCACGCACCATGCCGTACAGATCCGAGCGGAATTTTTCCAGGTTGGTCTTCGCCAGCGCCGAGAGAAAGATGCAGGGCGTATTGGCCTTTGCGATCCAACTCTGTTTGAGTTCCTCCAACGAGAGGTTCTCACGCGTCGCGGGCGTCAGGTCGTCCTCCTCTTTCTTAACATAGGTATAAGCATCGACCTTGTTGAAAACCAGGTAGACGGGTTTGTCCCCCGCGCCGATCTCCTGCAAAGTCTGCTTTACGACGGCGATCTGCTCCTCGAACTGCGGGTGCGAAATGTCTACCACGTGGATCAACAGGTCGGCCTCGCGCACCTCGTCGAGCGTCGATTTGAACGACTCGATCAACTCCGTAGGCAGCTTGCGGATAAAACCCACGGTATCGGACAGCAGGAACGGCAGGTTGTCGAAAACCACCTTCCGGACCGTAGTGTCGAGCGTTGCGAAGAGTTTATTTTCGGCGAATACTTCGCTCTTGGAGATCAGGTTCATCAGCGTCGATTTGCCCACGTTGGTATACCCTACCAACGCGACGCGGACCATCGCACCGCGGTTCGAACGCTGCACGGCCATCTGGCGGTCGATCTTCCTGAGGTCCTCCTTCAGTTTCGAAATGCGGTTGCGAATGATACGGCGGTCGGTCTCGATCTCGCGCTCACCCGCGCCGCCGCGGGTTCCCGTACCGCCCCGCTGGCGTTCGAGGTGGGTCCACATGCCCGACAGGCGGGGCAGCATGTATTCGTAGTTGGCCAGTTGCACCTGCGTCTTGGCATAGGCCGTCTGGGCCCGCGACATGAAGATGTCGAGAATCAGGCGCGTGCGGTCCAGCAGCCGGCAGGGCATCTCCTTCTCGATGTTGCGCGTCTGCGACGGAGTCAGTTCGTCGTCGAAGATCACCACGTCGATCTCATGCTCCTTGCAGTACGCGGCGATCTCTTCCAGCTTGCCGGGGCCGACATAGATGCGCGACGAAGGCTGCGGCAGGCGCTGCGTAAAACGTTTCACCGAACAGATATCGGCCGTCTCGGCCAGAAATTCCAGTTCGTCGAAAAACTCCTCGGCCTGACGCGGGTCCTGGTTGTCGCGGATCACGGCGACCAGCACGGCACGTTCGCGGCAATCGGCCGCGGCCGGGGAGGCAGGCTGGGGATTCAGTTTATTTTCTTCCAAAATAAGTTCTTTTTACAAATTTCAATTCCGGCTCCTGCCGGACAGGCAACGTGCTGCAAACACGATGCTACAAATAAGGGTATCCGCCCAAAAGCAGGATACCCTCAAAAAGTTCAGTTGAACACCTTAGTTTTGCATACGGAACTCGACCGGCAGGGTGTATTTCACACGCACCGTCTGATTCCGTTGTTTACCGGGGCTCCATTTCGGCGATTTGCTCAGTACGCGGATGGCCTCCTCCGAAAGCGAACGGTCGGGCGACTGCAACACCTCGATATCGGTGAGGCGTCCGTCTTTGTCGATCACGAACGAAAGGACCACACGGCCCTGAATGTTGTTGTCAGCGGCGATCTGCGGGAACTTTACGTTCTGCATCACCCATGCCCGGAAGGTCTCGATCGTTCCGTCCATAAACGAGGGCATCGTTTCGGCGATCAGGAAAATCTCGTCCTCAACAGCGGGTTCCGGAGCAGGCACGACAAACTCGATAGGGGTCTCGGCATCGAAAATCGAAACGTCGACATCGGTCTGCATATGCGTATTGTTATCCATGATCTGGATAACCTGGTTCGGAATGCGAACCTCGATTTTCCGGGGCTGCGTCTCCCTGGGACGGTCGCGGGTCACGTCGATCATTTCGACATCATCGGGGACATACGACAGTTCGACCTGTTCGATCCGGTACTCTTTCGGTGCATAGGTAAACGCCGAGATGACGAGCACAAGTGCCAAGACTACACCGATTTCCAGCAAAAGGCCTCTCTTATTCCTAAGGTCCGCCTTGAATGATTTTTTAATTTCCATATCAGTCAGCATTAGGGGGTTGTCGGAAACGAATCGATGCAGCCTTATTTGCAGGAACTCCGCCGCGGCTGCCGGGCGGATATTCCTGTCCCGGGGTCTTAGTTCTGTACGCGGAAGTCTACCGGCAGGGTATACTTCACACGCACTACCTGGTTACGCTGTTTTCCGGGGCTCCACTTCGGCGACTTGTTCAGTACGCGGATGGCTTCCTCCGAAAGCGAACGGTCGGGCGTCTGCAACACCTGGATGTTGGTCAGGCGGCCGTCCTTCTCGATCACGAACGAGAGAACCACACGGCCCTGGATACCGTTCTCGAGAGCGATCTGCGGGAACTTCACATTCTGCTGTACCCAGTTACGGAACGTATTGAGGTCTCCGCCCTGGAACGAAGGCATGGTCTCGGCGATCAGGAACGGCTGGTCGTCCTCGATGGTCTCTTCACCCACCTCGACCTGCTGAATCACTTCGGTGTTCTCGTCGAACTCGGCGAAGTCCACTTCGGTCGTAATCTTCGTGTCGTTGGTCACGACCTGCAGCAGGTCGGAGATAACCTTCACCTCGACACGCTTCGGCGTCTCGGGAGGCTTCTGGTCCTGACGGGTGATCTCGACGATCTCCTCTTCGACGATAGCTGCCTGCAAATCAATCTTTTCAATCGTGCGCTCCTTCGGAGTGTACGCAAATGCCCCGATCACGAGACCAAGCGCAATGACCAAACCGATTTCGAGCAAAAGACCCCGCTTGTTCCCAAGGTCCGCTTTGGGTGATTTTTTAACTTCCATTTATTTTAAAAATTTTTAATTGTTCGGGTAAATACGTACATAGGTGCGCTATGCACCACAAATATATGGATAAAAATTCAAAAAAGCACAGACGGACACAAAAATCTTCATTTTTTGCCTACTTTTGTCACCGGAAATAGCCCCCGGAACCCGAAGAATGGCACATCAGGAATCGTTATACGGCAAAACGCCCGACCAGCTCGCGGCCCTGTGCGGCGAGTTGGGAATGCCGCGCTTCGCTGCGCGGCAGATCGCCCGCTGGCTTTACGTCCGCCACACGGAGGACCCGATGCGGATGACCGACATCGCCGCCGCCCACCGCGAGCGGCTCGCCGAACGGTTCCAGCAGGTCCTCAGCGCACCGGAACGCGTCACCGAATCGGCCGACGGCACGAAAAAATACCTGTTCCGCACCCCCGAGGGACACTATATCGAAGCAGCCTACATCCCCGACGGGGAGCGGGCCACGCTCTGCGTCTCGTCGCAGGCCGGCTGCCGCATGGGATGCAGGTTCTGCGCCACAGGGCGGCAGGGGCTCCAGCAATCGCTCACGGCAGCCCAGATCCTCAACCAGATCGTCTCGCTGCCCGAACGCGACAAACTCACCAACCTCGTGTTCATGGGCATGGGTGAGCCGCTCGACAACACCGGCGAGGTGCTGCGGGCGCTCGAAATCCTCACCGCCGAGTGGGGTTTCGGCTGGTCGCCGACGCGCATCACGCTCTCCACGGCGGGCGTCGTACCCGAACTGCGGCGGTTTCTCGACGCAACGAAGGTCCATCTGGCCGTCAGCCTGCACAACCCCTTTCACGAGGAACGCATGGAGATCATGCCCGTCGAACGGGCCTGGCCCATCGCCGAAGTCGCCGCAATCCTCCGGGAATACGACTTCACCCACCAACGGCGGGTGTCGTTCGAATATATCGTGATGAGCGGGCTGAACGACTCCCCGCGCCACATCCGCGAACTGACGCGCCTCGTGAACGGCATCAAATGCCGCATCAACCTGATCCGGTTCCACCGCATTCCCGACTCGCCCTACTTCTCGCCCGGCGACGAGGCGATGATCCGTTTCCGCGACGCGCTGACCGCCCGCGGCATCCAGACCACGATCCGGGCTTCGCGCGGCGAAGACATCCAGGCCGCCTGCGGACTGCTGAGCACCCGGCTGAAAGCCGGACTTTAGAGGCTGCCTCCGTTTTTTGCAACCGCAAAATCCACCCGGTCCGGTTTTTGCTCCCGTCACCGAAAACACGAAACACGACTCGCATGAAAAAACTGATTTTCGTACTGATGCTCGCCCTCGGAACGGGCGCGGCGCAGGCACAGGTGAAATTCGAAACCAAATCGACGGATGCCGTGCGCGAAATGGCCGTCAAACAGGGCAAGCTGGTCTTCATCGACCTTTACGCCGACTGGTGTCCCCCGTGCCGGGCAATGGAGCGGGAGGTCTTTTCACGCAAAGATGTCGGGGAGTTCATGGACCAGCGTTTCGTGGCGGCCAAATACGATACGGACAAAACCACGGGCCGCGAACTGATGAAAAAGTACGGCAGCGGAGCCATTCCGCTCTACCTCGTATTCGACACGCAGGGCGAACTGCTGGGCCGCATCCAGGGCGCCGCCGACGCCGACACCTTCATGGACAACCTCCGCACGATCATCGCCCGGCAGAAACCCGCGGCAAAATCCAGATAAAACGAAACGGGAAGGCTTCGAACCTTCCCGTTTTCGATATATGTCCGTTTTCTCAAAACCTGCTTCTCGGTTCATGCACACGTATCAGGTTCATTTCATCCCCTTTAATATCGTTGCGGTCGATAAAATAGATTGTATCATGCGCCACAATCTCCTTGTATTTCACCTCGGCCTGCGACTTTGACAGCGTAGGCGCAAGCACATCCCAATCGATGCAAGTCACGGTCTTCAAAAAATCTTTCGACATTTTGATCGGAGCGACATTATCCTCCGACACAAACGTAAAACATTTATTGCTGCTTTCGCAAATCAGGCTTATCACATGAGCCGTGATTTCCCGACCGAGTTGTGAGTCTGGGGCCATTTTAGAGTGCCATGCTCCATTCAGCGCCGATTGGTTGTCCGTTGATGTAAAAACCACATAAACGGTCGATTGCGCGTTTGCCGCAAAATCCACGATTGCAAACGCAAGGAAAAACAGGATTCTTCTCATAATACTTCTTCAGGGCTAAACAAACTCCGATATTATGTCATTCCATTTCAAATGCCGCCATCCCTCGTTCAAATCCGGCCGATGCCCTGCATCTCCTACAATCCGGGAAAGAAGCTATTTTATTTAACGGTCCATAGCGGAACAACTAACTATTTTTTAGGGGTATATACCACTTTCTTGGTCTCGAAGAACTCCTCCTCGAAAAAACGCGGGATGTCGTAGATATACCACCGCTTGCCCGTCAGGGCCAGTTCTTCGGCCAGGTCGCCGCCCTTGAGGTAGAGAATGCCGTTGGGCAGCGAGCCTTTCTGCCCCCGCTCGATGCGGTTCCATATCCAGCCAACGAACTCCGGCATGGCCGTTACGGCGCGCGAAACGACATAGTCGAAACGCTCGGTCAGGGTTTCGACCCGCACACAGCGGGGATCGAGGTTCGTAAGGCCGAGGCCTTCGGCGACCCCTTCCACCACGGTTATTTTCTTGCGAATGGAGTCCGCGGCCGTGAAATGCGCCTCGGGAAAGAGGATCGCCAGCGGCACGGAGGGGAATCCTCCGCCGCACCCCACGTCCAGAATCCGCGCTCCGGCGTCGAACGTGCATACCTTGGCGATGGCGAGCGAATGCAGCACGTGGCGCAGGTAGAGCTGGTCGAAATCCTTGCGCGAAACGACGTTGATCTTGGCGTTCCAGTCGGCATAGAGGTCGTACAACGCCGCAAACTGCCGCCGCTGTCCGTCGGTAATTTCGGGGAAATATTTTTCGATCAATTCCATGGCATCACTTGTTTTCGCCCAATGCGATCAGTTTGCACATCTGCTCGCGGGCACGGTGTATCTGGGTTTTCACGGTTCCGAGCGGCAGCACCAGTTTCGCCGCGATCTCCTCGTAGGAGTACTCCTCGAAAAAGCGCATCAGGATCAGTTGCCGGTAACGGGGCGTAAGGCGTTCGAGGTAGAGTTCGATCTGCGTCCGCTGCTGAAGGTTGATCACGCTCTCCTCGGGAGTCGGGGCGCTCGACGCCGGGGCGGCGAAACGCTCGTCGATCGGCAAATCGTCCTGACGCCGGCGCACGAAGTCGATGAACGTATTGCGCGCAATGGTATAGACCCACTGCCCGAAGGTGTACTCCGCACTGTAACGGTGAAGGTTGATATAAACTTTGATAAAAGTCTCCTGCAACAGGTCGTCGGCGTCGTTCGCACCCCCGAGTCGCTGCACGAACAGCCGGTGGATGGCATCGCGGTAGCGGTTGAAAAGGTACTCGAAGGCGCCGTTGTCGCCTTTGAGCACGCGTTCGACCAGTTCCCGGTCTTCGGCTACGATATAGTCGGCTATCTCCATACGCGGTTGTCACGGCGGAGCAGCATTGCCCACAGCGCGGCAGCCCACAGCGGGCTGAGCAGGTCGTAGATAAAGTAACGGCCCGCAATGCCGCCCTCGCCCAGCCGCCGGGCGACGCGGCGCACTTCGAGCGCCACGACGACGTAGCGGACGATCAGCAGCAGCAGTGCGGCGAGCTTGTATTCCGGGGGCATGACCGCGATAGCGCAGGCCACGGCGGCGAAAAAGAGTACGCGCGAACCCAGTTCCCAGCCGACGAAGGTCTTCACCGCACGGGGATAGAACCGGAACGCCGAACCGAAATAGCGCAGCTGGCTCATCCACCAGCCCATACCGCCCCACATCTTCTCGCGCAGCGAGGCACGGGGCGAAAGGATGACGCTCACGTTGTCGCGCGTCATAACCTGCTGCATGAACAGGTCGTCCTCGCCGATATTCATATTGAGGTGACTGAAACCGTTGGCTCCGAAATAGAGGCTCTTGGTGAAACCGTAGTTGTGGAGCGTTCCGCGATAGGCGCGGCGACGCACGGCCCGGGCGATCCAGTCGGCCGAATGCATCATCCGCCAGGCGCGCATCATGAAGTTCGAAAAGCCCTTTCCGCGCTCCACGCCGCAATAACCCACCACGATTTCGCCGCGCATGAAGCCCTTGGCCATCAGCGACAGCCAGCGGTCGGTCTGCGGCACGGCGTCGGTCGAGGTAAAAATCATGTGCTCGTAGTGCGCCGACTTGATACCCACGTTGAGCGCCATCTTGCGCGAAATCGGAAAGCGGGGATCGAGGTGGATTTTCGTGGTCGTGATCTGCGGGAACGACTGTTTCAGCCGCACGAGGTCCTCGTAAAAATCGGAGTCGTGGCCCACGTAGACGATCACCACCTCGAAATCGGGGTAATTCTGGGCCAGCACCAGCGGCAGCCGCTCCTCGACGAACGAATAGTCCTCCGAAAAGAGCGGAACCACCACCGACACGGACGGCTCCCGGTCCAACGTCTGCGGACGGCGGTTGTTCTTATAGCCGGGGATACGGCCGTAGACGAAAATATAATAGTACAACTGCACGCCGAGCATGAGCAGCACCGCTCCCGCAAGAGCCGCACCCTCCCAGCCGTAGCATGCCAGAAAAGAATCGATAAATTGCATATTGACGAAATATGCGCAAAGATAGAAATATTTTGTGTATTTTTGCCGAATATATGAGTATGAAATTCACCCTGCAACATAAAGACCCTTCGTCGCACGCCCGCGCAGGCGAACTGCAGACCGACCACGGTGTGATCCGGACCCCGATCTTCATGCCCGTCGGCACGGCGGCTACGGTGAAGGGCATCTTCCACCGCGACGTGCGTGACGAGGCACGGGCGCAAATCATCCTGGCCAACACCTACCACCTCTACCTGCGGCCCGGCATGGAAATCCTCGAACGGGCCGGCGGGGTACACCGGTTTTCGACCTGGGAAGGCCCTATGCTCACCGACAGCGGCGGGTTTCAGGTCTTCTCGCTCGCAGCCTGCCGTAAGCTCAAGGAGGAGGGATGCCATTTCCGCTCGCACATCGACGGTTCGAAGCACCTCTTCACGCCCGAAAGCGTCATAGACACCGAGCGTACGATCGGCGCCGACATCATGATGGCCTTCGACGAGTGCCCCCCGGGCGACGCCCCGCGGGAATACGCCGCCAAGTCGCTCGACCTCACCGAGCGGTGGCTCAACCGCTGTTTCGACCGCTACCGCCAGACCCAGCCCAAATACGGCCACTACCAGGCCCTGTTCCCCATCGTGCAGGGATGCACCTACCCCGACCTGCGCGCCCGGGCTGCGGAGAATGTAAAGCAATACGATGCAGACGGTTACGCTATCGGCGGACTGGCTGTCGGCGAACCTACCCCCGTGATGTACGAAATGATCGAAGTGGTCAACGCCATACTACCGGAGGATCGTCCGCGTTATCTGATGGGCGTGGGTACGCCGGTGAACATCCTCGAAGGCATCGAACGCGGCGTAGACATGTTCGACTGCGTGATGCCGACGCGCAACGGCCGCAACGGACAACTGTTCACGGCCGAAGGCGTCATCAACATCCGCAACAAGAAGTGGGAGGACGACTTTTCGCCGATCGACCCCGAAGGCACGGCTTTCGTCGACACGCTCTATTCGAAGGCCTACCTCCACCACCTGACGGTCTGCGGCGAGATGCTCGCGGCTCAGATCGCCTCGCTGCACAACATCGCCTTCTACCTGCGGCTGGTCGGCGCGGCGCGCGAACACATCCTCGCCGGGGACTTTGCGGCGTGGAAAGAGACCATGGTCGGGAAACTGCAACGAAGACTCTAAATAATGAAAATGCGCTTTCCGGGGTTCAAGATTTTGGACCGCTACATACTGGGGAAGTTCCTGACGACCTACTTCTTCGCCATTGCGATGATCATCGTCATCGTGGTGGTCTTCGACTACGTGGAGAAAATCGACGACTTCACGGAGCTGCACGCACCCCTGAAATCGGTGATCCTCGACTATTACCTCAACTTCATTCCCTTCTTCATCAACCAGTTCAGCGGCCTTTTCACCTTCATCGCGTGTATCTTCTTCACCTCGAAGATGGCCTACCAGACCGAGATCGTCGCCATGCTCTCGGGCGGCATGTCGTTCCGCCGCCTGATGTGGCCCTACTTCCTGGGCGCGCTGATCATCGGATCGCTCTCGCTGACGCTCAACCTCTGGCTGATTCCCCTCTCGCAGCGGCACATCGTCGATTTCGAGCAGCAATACATCAAACGCAAACAGAACACCAAATACGACCGCCATATCTACCGCCAGATCGAACCCGGAACCTTCGCCTACATCCGCGGCTACAACGACGGCGCCCGCCAGGCCTCGTTCTTCGTCCTGGAGCATTACAACAGCGGCACGATGACCCATTCGCTCGAAGCGTCGGACGCCAAGTTCGACGCCGAGACCAAACGCTGGACCGCCCCGCGCTACACCAAACGCGAGTTCGACTCGCTGGGTGTCGAAAAGTTCGAACAGTTCCGCAACCTCGACACGCTGATCAACCTCGAAGTGACCGAGCTGGGCGAAATCAACGACCTGATCCAGACCATGAACATCGGCCAGCTCAACGAATTCCTCGCCCAGCAGCGGGCCAAAGGCTCCGACTCGATCAACATCATCGAGGTCGAGAAACACGCCCGCTACGCCTATCCGCTCTCGACGTTCATCCTGACGCTGATCGGCGTTTCGCTCTCCTCGCGTAAGGTCCGCGGCGGAACCGGCCTGCACATCGGCATCGGCACGGGACTCTGCTTCTCGTACATCCTTTTCAACCGCTTCTTCGAGGAGTTCGCCAAGAGCGGAACCCTCCCGCCCGGACTGGCCGTGTGGCTCCCGAACATCATCTACCTCTTCATCGCCGTCTACCTTTACCGGAAGGCCCCGAAATAACCTGCAATTTATGGAGAAACCCAAAAATTTCCTGTCCCGGCTCCGGCAGCGCCCGCTGTTGTGGAACCTCGTACTGATCGGAGCGATCATCCTCGTGATGGCCGTTGCCGCGCATATCCTCATGCAGCTGGGTACGCGCCACGGCGCACGGCGCACCGTGCCCGACTTCGCGGGCGTGCCGCTCCACGAAGCCCAGCGCATCGCCCGCAAGCACGACCTGCACCTGCATATCAACGACTCGCTGTTCGTCCCCGCCTACGAAGGCGGCATCGTCCTCGACCAACTGCCCGAAGGGGGCGTCGAGGTGAAACCCGGACGCACGGTCTACATCACGATCAACTCCTTCCGCCAGAAGATGGTCCCCGTGCCCTATGTGGCCGGACGTTCCCTGCGGCAGGCCAAGAACATGCTCGAAATCGCCGGTCTGGAGATCGCCGAACTGGTCTACCGCGCCGACATGGCTACCAACTACGTACTGGAGGAGTACTGCGACGGTAAACCCGTCACCCAAACCACGCGCATGGAGGCAGAGATGGGCTCCGGCGTGACGCTTTACGTGGGCGTCGAAGACGGCTACGGCTCGACGATCGTGCCGCGGCTGGTGGGACTCCCCTTCGCGCAGGCCAAAGGCCGCCTCTGGGAACTGGGTCTCAACGTGGGGCGCATCGACTTCGACGAAGGCATCAACCTCCTCAACCAGAAGGATTCGCGCGTCTACATCCAGACCCCGGGTGCAGAACGCAACGCCGCACTGGGCTCGAAGGTCGACCTGCGGCTGACACTCGACGAAAAGAAACTCGCCCAATACCGGACCGAGGCTGAGAAGCAGGCCATACAGGCCGCCCGGGAGCGCCAGGCCGAGGAACAGGAACTGGCCGACTCGCTGGCCCGCACAGCCCTGGAAGAGGCTTCGGCCGAACCCGCCGCCGACCAGCCAGCCCGCAAAGACAACGACGGATTTTTCGACTGATGACCGACAAGCACCCCATCAACGACCCGGAACTGGATGCAGTCCCGGCCGACGCGGAGGACGAAGAAGAAGCCGGCCTCTACGAGCACTATGCGGTGACGGCCGACAAGGGCCAGACCCCCATGCGGCTGGACAAGTTCCTGACCGTAAGGATGGAGCACTGTTCGCGCAACCGCATCCAGGCCGCAGCCGACAGCGGAAACATCCTCGTGAACGGCAAGGCCGCCAAGTCGAGCTACAAGGTCAAACCGCTGGACCGCATCCAGATCGTGATGCCCTACCCGCGGCGCGAGATCGAACTCCTCGCCGAAGACATTCCGCTCGAAATCCCCTACGAGGACAAATGGCTGCTGCTGGTCGACAAACCGGCAGGTCTGGTCGTACATCCGGGCGTCGGCAATTACAGCGGCACGCTGGTCAATGCGCTGATGTTCCACCTCAACAAGCAGGGAATCCCCGCCGAGGAGCAGAACCGCGCAGGATTGGTGCACCGCATCGACAAGAACACCTCGGGACTGCTGGTCATCGCTAAGGACGAGCAAACCCATGCCCGGCTGGCCAAGCAGTTCTTCGACCACACGATCCAACGCCGCTACGTGGCCCTCGTGTGGGGCAATTTCGACGAGGACGAAGGCACGATCACGGGCAACATCGGCCGCAGCCCCAAGGACCGGCAAAAGATGTTCGTTTTCGCCGACGGATCCGACGGCAAACACGCCGTGACGCACTGGAAAGTGCTGAAACGCTACGGTTACGTGACCCTCGTGGAGTGCCGCCTCGAAACGGGACGCACCCACCAGATTCGCGTCCACATGGCGTGGATCGGCCATCCGCTGTTCAACGACGAACGCTACGGCGGCGACCGCATCCTCAAGGGCACGACCTTTGCCAAATACCGCCAGTTCATCGAGAACTGCTTCTCCGTGATGCCGCGCCATGCGCTACACGCCCGCCTGCTGGGCTTCGAACACCCCGCGACGCACGAGGAGGTGCTGTTCGAAAGCCCCCTCCCGGCCGATTTCCAGTCCCTGCTGGCCAAATGGGACACCTATTGTTCGACATCCAAAGATGCCGAACAATAATTAAAAATGAAAAATGAAGAATTAAAAATTTTACCCGTTCGCAAAGGGCTGCTCGAAACCGGAGGCCAAGCGATGCCCCAAGGATTCACTTCCGATACATCCGACCATACGCGACCTGTGCCCCTATTTTTAATTCTTAATTTTTAATTGCGAATTCATGTTCCTACCGACCACCATCAAGGAAGTCCGCGCACGCGGATGGGATCAGCTCGACGTGATCCTCTTCTCGGGCGACGCCTACATCGACCACCCGGCATTCGGAGCGGCCGTCGTGGGGCGTCTGCTGGAGGCCGAGGGTTACCGCGTGGCGATCGTTCCCCAGCCCAACTGGCGGGACGACCTGCGCGACTTCACCAAGCTGGGCGCACCGCGCCTCTTTTTCGGCATCTCCGGCGGGTCGATGGATTCGATGGTCAACCACTACACGGCCAACATCCGCCTGCGAAGCGACGACGCCTATACGCCCGGCGGCAAGGCGGGATTCCGTCCCGACTACGCCGTAACGGTCTACTCGCAGATTCTCAAACGCCTCTTTCCGCACGTCCCGGTGGTGGTGGGAGGCATCGAAGCCTCGCTCCGCCGCCTGACCCACTACGATTACTGGAGCAACGCACTGAAGCCCTCCGTTCTGGCCGACTCGGGCGCCGACCTTTTGATCTACGGCATGGGCGAACGGGTCGTGCAGCAGGTCGCCAAGGCGATGCGCAACGGCTACAACGCCAAGCTGCTGCGCAAAATCCGGCAGGTGGCCTTTCTCTCCGACGAAAGTTACGTCGCGCGGCTCGACCCCGCCGAAACGATCCGCCTCAACAGCTACGAGAAGTGCGTCGGCGACAAGGCCGCCTTCGGGGAGAATTTCACCGTCATCGAAACCCAGAGCAACCTGATGGAGCCCACGGCGACGCTCGTCGAGGCCGTCGGCGACCGCTATGTGGTCGTAACGCCTGCCAACACGTCGCTTTCGACCGAAGAACTCGACCACTCGTTCGACCTCCCCTACGAGCGCGCCCCGCATCCGCGTTACACGGGCAAGGGCGACATCCCGGCGTGGGAGATGATCAAACATTCGGTCAACATCCACCGCGGCTGTTTCGGCGGCTGTTCGTTCTGCACCATTTCGGCCCACCAGGGCAAGTTTATCAATTCGCGCAGCGAACGGTCGATCCTCACCGAAGTGGAGCGTGTGGTGAAATCGCCCGGGTTCAAAGGCTACCTTTCGGACGTAGGCGCTCCGTCGGCCAACATGTACCGCATGGGCGGCCGCGACAGGGAGTTGTGCCGCAAATGCCGCCGTGCGTCGTGCCTCCACCCGAAGATGTGCCCCAACCTCGACAACGACCACCGGCCGCTGCTGGCGTTGTACGAAAAAATACGCGCCGTCAAAGGCATCAAGAAAGCCTTCATCGGCAGCGGCATCCGTTACGACCTGTTCGACCAATCGCCTTATTTGGAAACGGTTCTGAAACACCACACCTCGGGGCGACTTAAAGTGGCGCCAGAGCATACCGAGGATAACGTGCTGAGTCTGATGCGCAAACCGCCGTTCGCGCTCTTCGAACGGCTGACGGCCGACTTCCATCGCATTTGTAATCAGGAACATCTGCCCTATCAGTTAATCCCTTACTTCATCTCGTCGCACCCGGGGTGCACCGAGCAGGACATGAAATCGCTGGCGGACAAGGTCTTGGGAAAACTCCATTTCAACCTCGAACAGGTGCAGGACCTGACCCCTACGCCGATGACCCTCTCGTCGGTGATGTTCTACACGGGCGAGAATCCCTACACGCACGAAAAAGTCTACGTCGCCCGCTCGCAGGACGAAAAGCGGCGGCAGAAAAGCTATTTCTTCGGCGGGAAACAGGCGGGCGGCAAACGACGGACAAAAGACTCCGGCGGCAAACCCGGATTCGCACCCCGGCGAAAATCCACGAAAAAAGGCTGACGATCGCGTCAGCCTTTTTTGTCAATGATAGCGGCGGCCCGCTTCCCAAACGGAAATACAGGCCATCGCCCCAAAAAACCTTCCTTAAAGCGCCGGCTTCAGCACGCCGAACAGCAGACAGGCGATGAAGAACGTAATGACGATATTGAAGGTCTGCGCCGCAAGGAACGACCAGAGGACGTTGCGGTTTTCCTTAGAAATGATATCCTTGAGGCGTGTATCGAGGCCGATGCAGACGAAGGCCAGCGAGAAGAAGACCGTAGAGAACATCTTCGCAACACCCGGTTCGAGCAACCTGCCTTTGGCGTCGGGCGTAAACAGGCCGTTCGACTGGAAGAGGCTGAAGACGAGCGACGCGGCGACGAACCCGAGGATGAATTTGGGGAACTTCTCCCACACGATACCCAGCGAGGGCGCCTGTCCGCCCTTCTCGCCGCGCGTCGAAAGGTAGAGCGCAATGAAGAAGGCCACCACGCCGATCAGCACGTTCTGCGCGGCTTTGATGATCACGGCGTGCTGGTTGGCGACCTCGCCGACGATCATACTCGACGCAGCGACGCCCGACGTGGTGTCGATCGTGCCGCCGATCCACGCCCCGGCAACCTCCTCGGCCACCTCGGGGGCGAACAAACGGGGCAGGATCAGGTTCGCCAGCCACGGCATGAGGTAAATCATCGGCACGACGACGATCAGCACCAGCGAGACGATGTAGGAGAGTTTCCGGTCGTCGCCGCCCACCACGCGCGCCGCGGTGATCGAAGCCGAGACGCCGCAGATCGAAACGCCGCTCGAAAGGATCATCGCCGAACGCTGGTCGACCTTCATGCGGCGCGAGAACCAGAAGGCGAAGAACCACACGACGGCCACCACGAGGCAGGCCTGGACGAGTCCGAAGACACCCGATTTCATCACGTCGCTGAAAAGGATCGTCGCCCCGAGGCACACCACGCCGATCTTGATGAAGAATTCGCCCTGGATGGCAGGCTTCATCCACGCGGGAACGCGCCACACGTTGCGGATCAAGAGGCCGAAGAGCACCGAGAAGAAGACCGACTCGAAACCATAGTAGGAGACCGCCGGGATTTTGGCAACGACCTGCGCCAGCAACGACACGGAGAAAACCACTACCAGCGACGGCAGCAGTCCCCTGAGGGGACGGCGCAGCATGAGGCAGCCGACGTAGAGCACCACCAGGACGATGGCGAAGAGAAAGGCGATGTTGTACCACGCCACACTGCCCACGAGCGTCCCGGGGACGGAGGGCAGGTCGGCGGGGATGAGCGCCGCAAGCAGCAGCAGCGGAATCGAAACCCAGACTACCACCCAGTCTTCGACACGGAATTTTTCGAAAAAGTTTTTCATATCAGAATTGTTTGCAATTTTCAGAGGGGATGCGCATACCGCTTAAAAAATACCGGAGAGCATCAGCGACACGACATTGCGGTTCGCAGCGGCACGGGAGGCGTAATCCTCGTAAGTATAGTTGAGCTGGCAGCGCAGGTAACGCACGGGCTGCCACGTCAGGCCTGCCGTATAGTTGGTTTGGCGCGAAGCGTTCTCCGAAGCATTTTCGAGGAACGTATCGTAACGCAGCGCAGGCATCAGCGTCGGCGTCACGCGCCAGCCGCCGATGGCGTACCAGCCCCTGCTGTCCAGTTCGCCGCCCGTGGGAAGCCCCGTCGTTCCGCTGACATACTCGCTGCGCAGGACCATGGGACCCTCGTCGTAGCAGGCTCCGACACCGTAGCGGATACGTTTGAGGTAATCGGAGCCATATTCGCCCCAGTAATAGGATCCGGTGACCTGGAGGCCCCGGGCCGGGCGAAGCGTCATGCGCGCCACGATGTCCTTGGACTTGTTCTTATCCTTGGTGTTGAGTCCTTCGCCGTTGAAAACCGCGAGGTCGTAGCTCAGGACGCTATACCCTTTCTTGTTGAAAAAGCCGCCGTAGACCATGGCCCCCAGATCGCGCCCCGTAGCGGAAAGTCCGCACACGTCGTCGAAACCCATCAGCCTGCGCAGCGCCATCGGATATTCGATAAACTCATATTTAAGCGGCACATAATCGGTATTTTCGATCGAGAAAGGCACTTTGTATTCGCCCAACTGGAAATTCAACTGTTCGAAAGGCCGGTAGCGAACGTAGGCGTCGACGAGTTTCGGCGAGGCGAACTCGATCTGCACGCGGTAGTCGAGTTTCGGGGCTATGTCGCCCGCCAGATTCAGACGCACCCGTTTGATGTAGAAAGTCGAAGAGGTCTCCGACCATTCATAACCGGTCTGGACATAACCCGAGATCCGGGGCAGGCGGGCCAGGATTTTATCCCACGCAGAGGTTTTGGTTTTCAAAGTTTCGATTTCGGCCGAAAGTTCCGCAACGGTAGGTGCGGAGGGTTCCCCGGCAAGGATTCCGAGCGGGAACAGCGACAGCAGCAATGTAAGAATCGGTTTCATAAGCGACGGTTCTTTTCCGGGTACAAAAGTCGCAAATTCTCCGCTTCGGGTCAATACGCGTAAATACGTAAAAAGGGCCGGACATATCCGGCCCTTTTATCGGAACACCCTTACAGCGCATCAGCGCGGCATGGGGAACGAAAGCGTACGTGCATCGAGGTAGGCGTCGGGGAAGGGACTCCAGTTCCAGGCCTGGCCGTTCGAAAGCGAGAAATGCTGGCCCAGACGCAGGGTATTGTTGTCGATGACGGTGACGCGCGAAGGCAGGTTCTCCTTCTGGATAACCACCACCGAGGTCATCGACACCGAAGGCTTGGTCTTCACCGGCGCCATCGTTTTGTAATCGGGTTTCCACGGCGACATGTGCGCCAGCGAATCGGGAAGCGTAAAGCCCGAAGTGCGGGTGGTGTCGCGCCTGAAATCAAATTTCGGCTCCTGGGCCGAGGCGGTCAGCGCTACGGCGAGCGCAACGGCCGCAAGCAACATCTTTCTCATAATTTTCCCGGTTTTTATCTTTTGAATTGAACGTTAAAAAACTTCTTTTAGTATGCGCACCGACTGCACGGCGCTGATGGCATCGAGGTGGTAGCCGAAGTAGGCCAGCATGGCGCTGAGGAAGTCCGACCGCTGGTCGCGGTTGAGCCCCACGTCGCCCAGGCGGCGCACGTCGCAGCACAGCATCCGGTCCAGCAGGCAGGCGCACTCCTGGGTCATCACCCCCGGATGCGTCGGCCGTGCGGCGCAGTAGAGGCCCTCGCGGATGTCGAACCACGCCCCCGGAAGGTAGTCGTTGCCCGGCCGGAAACCCAGCAGGCGGCTCAGGTTGGCCAGGAACCAGAGGTGGAAATTCGAAACCCCGTCGTCCATGGCGTCCAGCGCTTCGGCAGAACTCCACACGAAGTCGAAAAGCGGTTCGTTGGGCTCGCTCTCCCGGACGAGGCGGTACAAAACTTCGGCCATAAACAGCGCCATCGTCGACTTGCGGACATCGAACGGAAGGCTTTGCAGCGCAAATCCCGCACGCACCTCCTTGAAGCGGTCCATCTGCTGCCGCGAGGACTCCAGCCCCTCGAATTCGACGGGAAACATCGGCTGGAAAAGCGCCAGCTTCGAACCCCGGCCGTTGCGGCTGCGGACGCCCTGCACCATGTAGTTGCGGCGTCCCCCGACATCGGTCAACAGGTAGGCAACCATCGACGTGTCGCCGTATTTGAGCGTATGCAGTACGATGCCGCGCCCCTTGTAGGTTTTCAAATCACTAAATCAATCTCTTTTCCCGAACGCCTTTCGGACCCGACCGCCGTTCTCGCGGCGAAACGCCGCGTTTGCAAGTCTGACCCACCCCTAAATCCCCGCCTCGGCGGGGACTTATCGCATGCGACCGGATTTACTCCTTTTTTTTAGTATGTACTACGACCCAGCCGTCGCGGGTTTCGGTCGCAACGGTCTCCATACCCAGCTTCGCAGCGGCCCCGGTGATTGCCGGAACGTCCGCTTCGAGGAATCCGCTCATCACCAGGTCGCCGCCCGGAGCCAGCGCCGCGGCATAGGCCGGCATATCGGCCAGGAGGATATTGCGGTTGATATTAGCCAGGATAAAGTCATAATGCCGCCCCGCGATGCGGCCCACGTCGCCCAGCATCGGGGTAACGCGGTCTGCGACGCCGTTGGCGGCGACATTCTCCCGGCAGTTCTCGTCGGCCCAGTCGTCGATGTCCACGGCGTCGACATGCGCTGCGCCGCACCTGGCGGCGACGATCGCCAGCACGCCCGTGCCGCTGCCCATATCGAGTCCGCGGCGGCCCGGGACTCCGAGGTCGAGCACCGCACGCGACATAAGCCACGTGGTAGCATGGTGGCCCGTGCCGAAAGACATGCGGGGCATCACGACTACCTCCATCTCGCCCGCAGGAGCCGGATCGTGGAACGGAGCGCGGATGCGCAGGCGGCCTTCGACATCGACCGACGGGAAATCGCTCTCCCACACGGCATTCCAATTCCGGGTCGGGATAGCGGCATAACGCCCTTCGACCCCGCGGCGCGCCAACAGGGCGTCGACTTCGGCCCTGCATCCGGCCAGTTGTTCGCCGGGGATATAGGCTTTCAGCGCGCCGCCTTCCTGCTCGAAACTCTCGAACGGGAAATCGGCGAGTTCGGCGGTCAGGATTTCAGCCTGCACGTCGTCGACAGCGATATTGAGGACCGTGTAATCCATATTATGTAAAATTTTTATACCTTCGCTCGGACAAAGTTACAATAATCCCGGATTCAGCGGACCAAAAGATGGCAGAAAATACGAAAAAATGGGACGAAACGGGCCGCCGTTACCGTACGTATATCAAACTGGAGAAACGGCTTTCGGAAAATACCGTCGAATCGTACATGCGCGATTACAGGCAATTCGCACACTTCATCCTCCGCCAGTGGGACGTTGCGCCCCACAAGGTCGAACCCCAGATGGTCGAACGCTACATGGCGTGGCTCTTCGACCGCGGCCGCGAGAAGACCTCGCAGGCCCGGGCGCTGAGCAGCGTGAAGAGTTTTTTCAACTTCCTGATGATCAACGACAAGATCGAATCGTCGCCCGCAGAGTTCGTCCTGCCGCCCAAATTCGGCCGCCAACTGCCCGACGTGCTGACCACCGGGGAGATCGACCGCATCATCGCCGTCGTGAACACCTCCACGGTCAAGGGACTGCGCGACAGCGCCATGCTCGAAGTGCTCTATTCGTGCGGGCTGCGGGTCTCGGAACTCACGTCGCTCAGGATGCAGGACCTTTTTTTCGGGGAGGGTTACATCCGCGTGATCGGCAAAGGCGATAAACAACGACTCGTGCCGATCAGTTCGACGGCGCGCGACCGCATCCAGCTCTACCTCGAAGAGCGGCGGAGCGCCCGGACGGGCGAAGAGATCGTTTTCCTGAACAACCGCGGAGGACAACTCACGCGGGTGATGGTTTTCACGATCCTCAAACAGGCCGCCCGGCGGGCCGGAATCGAGAAAAGCATCAGCCCCCATACCTTCCGCCACTCGTTCGCGACACACCTGCTGGAAGGCGGCGCAAGCATCCGCCAGGTGCAGGAAATGCTGGGCCACGAGAGCATCCTCACCACCGAAATATACACCCACCTCGACCAGGAACACCTGCGGCGTACGGTCGAAGAGCACCTGCCGATTTAACGCGCATCACAGCCACAGTCCTTATTGTGCCGTCCGTCCGGAGCGTACGTCATTCGGCCTCCCTGAGCGAGGCCGGGGAGGGGTCGGATTCACAGATGCGGCCATCGGCCGCGAACAGGGTGGCGGAGCAAGAGAAGCCGCCGAAAATCAACCGAGATTCCCCGGAATAATCAGATTTTCCGGATCTGCGACTGCGGGGTAAGCCGCAGCGATTCGTAGTCGAGTCCCGAGATGACGACCAGCACCCCGCCCGATATCACGACCTGCGGAAGCAGTTCGGAAAGCGGGGCGGCGGCAGTGCGCATTCCCCCGAAAGCCGCGCGGTAGTCGGCGGGAAAACCGGGAACGAGCAGCCCCGCATAGAACTCCGTAGCGGCGAGGCGGTCGGGCTCGGGACAGCTTTCGGCCCAGAGCACGCGACCGTCGGGCCCGAGCGTCAGAAGCGGATGCCGGACAAGGCCCTGCGGGGTCCACAACAGGTTAGAGGCTATCCTTCGGGACGGCTGCTGCACGGAGGAAGTCATCGGCGAAAATCCGGATATCGAGCTGCTTTTCGTAGAGTTTTTCGACGGCCTTACGGGTCGGGGGAGTGTAGTCCACCTTCAGGTCGGTGACCGTCACGGAAGGCCGCTCGGGTTTGCCGTTGAAGGTCAGGAAGTCGATACGCAGGCGGCGGTGCGTCGTGTCGGTCGTAAACCGGCGCGAAAAGGTCTCCTCTCGGTTACGGCGCAGGGTCGTGGTGTAGACGTTGGTGCGCGAGCTGTCACGCAGTTCGAGCCAGACGGAGCCTTTCAGGCCGCGCTGGTTGCGGTCGAGCGAATCGACGAGATATTTGAGCGAGAGGTTATACTCGCCCGGCTCGACATCGAGCGAAAAGCTCAGGCGGGCCGTATCGCGCAACGACGCGACGCGGATAAGCGAATCGGCCAGCACCGTGCGCGTAAAGGTGCGGCGGGCGACGTTGTCGATCGTATCGAGGACGGCGACCTCCTGGTTATAGATTTTCCCCTCCTTTTCGAGCATCTCGATGGCCCGCTCGACCACGTCGCCCAGGCGGGCGCTCTTGCGCTTCGAAAAGTTGCCGATGGTGTAGTGCACGTCGTCGGTCGTATAGCCGTAACGGGCAAAGATCGGCTCGTAGATGCGCAGCGAGTCGGTTCGCACGTTCTCACTGCCGATATAGGCATTGGTGAGGAACGCATCGTGGAAAATCTGCGCCAGTTTGTCGTCGGGAATGATCTTGTGGCGGGCGCAGGCGGCAAGCAGCAGCACCAGAGCCGCGGAAGCCGTTATACGGAGGAGTCGTTTCATAATCGGGAGGTATTTTTAATCATGCTGCGAACGGTGATATTCGACAGGACGGCGGCGACGGCGGCAAAAGCGGCGACGACAGCCACGAGGTCGGCAAAACGGAATTCGACGGGATAGCTCTTCGTGAGGAAGGTTTCGGCGGGAATCTCGATCAGCCCGAAATACTGCTGCAAGAGGGTCATACCGACGCCGAGAACGATTCCGGCGACGGCGCCGAGGCCGCAGATCAAAAAACCTTCGGAGCGGAACACGGCGCGTACAAGGCCCGTATCGGCCCCTAGGGCGCGGAGCGTGGAGATGTCGCCGCGTTTCTCGACGATCAGCATGGCCAGCGCCCCCACCACCGAGAACGAGGCGATAACGAGCACCAGCAGGGCGATGAAGAAGATACCCCACTTCTCGTAGGTCATGATGCGGTAGAACGAAGCCCGCAGTTCGTCGCGCGTGCGGACCCGGAATTCGTCGCCTGCGGTCTCCGCAACGGCCTTGCGGACCGCCGCGGCGTCGGCTCCGGGAGCAAGGCGCACGACGAGCGCCGAGGCGCGGCCCGGATAACCGAACAACTCCTGCGCCAGTCGCAGCGAAGCCAGTACGTAAGTGCGTTCGGTTTCAAGGTCGAGCGTATAGACCCCGCCCACGGGTTCGGTACGGCGCGTATAGTTTTCGAGCGGCAGCAGCGACGAAAACGATCCCCGCCGCACGGCGTAGAGCGTGACATCGGCGTCGGCCAGCGAGCGGATGCCCAGCATCCACGCCATCGACTGCCCGACGACCAACTGTTCCAGATCGCCCAGCCGTACGCGCCACTCCCCGGCGGACACGGCATCGCCGAGGGGAAAGACCTCGCCGTAAGCGTCGTCGACGCCCCGGATCGTAGCCGTGGCCTGGCGTCCTCCGTGTTCCAGCAGGGCGCTCTGCTCCAGGGCGAACGACAGCGCGCCGACACCCGGGATGCGCGCGAGGGCCACGGTATCGAGGTCGCCCTGCGCAAAGGTCTGGCCCTGCCGCGGAACGATCGTCAGGTCGGCGTCGAAAGCCGAGTACATCGACTTGACGAGCGACTCGAAGCCGTTGAAAACCGACAGCAGGATGATCATGGCCGCAACAGGCATCGCAATGGCCGCGACGCTCAGCCCCGAGATCAGGTTGACGACCGACCGGGACTGGGACGAAAAGAGGTAGCGACGGGCAAAAAGCTGCGGCAGCATGGCGAACAAAGGGTTAAGCCGAGAACCCGGGAGTTCCCGGCAGGGCGGGGATTACGGTACGGGAAAACGCACCGCGGCAGTTGCGGAGCAGGCCTGCAAACACGGCGGCATGCCGCGCATTACAGCCGCAAACGCCGCAGCGGCGAGTCTTTCGCCCGGGATTATTCATTCTTCAGCGCCTTGTCGATATTCTCGATATATTCGAGCGAATCGTCGAGGTAGAACTGGATTTCGGGGACGTTCTTCAACTGGTTGCGGATACGCTGGCCCAAAGCGCGGCGGATGAACCAGTTCTGGTGTTCGAGCCGGTTCATCACCTCGCCGCTCTCTTCGAACGGGAAGATGCTGACATAGATTTTGGCATAGCTGAAATCGGGAGATATACGCACGGCGGTGACCGTTACGAGCGAACCGCGCACGATCGGAGCGCCTTCCTTCTGGAAGATGTCGGCGATATCCTTCTGGATCTGCTTGGTGATTTTCTGCTGGCGGGTAGTTTCCATAAACTTGCTGTTTTTACAACCCGAATTTGAAGACCTCGCGGTTCTTCTCCTTCTTGGGTCTTGGTTTCCAGGACTCGAAGCCCTGTTTGTTGAAGCGGTAGTTCAACCCCACGGAGATCATGAGGTTATCGAGCGGCGAACGCATCGGAGAGACCCAGAAGGGGTTTTCCGATCCGTCGCTGTTGTTGTCGTAGTATTTGTTGCGGTTGCGGACGATGTCCGAATAGCCGAAGGAGTAACGCACGCGGAAGTTCAGTTCGAAACGGCGGATCAGGAAGGCGATACCGCCGCCGCCAGCCAGTCCGTAGCCCCAGCGGTTGTCGCGCGCGAGTTTGAACGGGTAGTCGCCCTTCCAGTCGGCGGCGCCGTTGTCCCGGGCCTGCTCGTTTTCGTAGGTCGACGAGAGGTTGTAGGAGAACGTAGCGGCGGCTTCGAGGTAGATGCGGACATGGTTGCGCAGCATGTAGAAGTGCGGCTGCCAGACAATCGGCAGCACGATGGAATTGATATGCCGCGTATAGTAGATGTAGTCTTTCTTCTCCTCGACCAGCGACGCGTTGGGCGCGAACGAGAAGCCCTGCTGCTGGAACTCCAGGTCGATGCCGAAGCCGCCCACGAAGCGCTGCTTGCCGTAGTAGCGCCACGAGACGCCGCCGCTGTAAAGCCCCCAGATCGCCCGCATCTCCTGCTTGGGCTGGAAGCGGCCGTTGCCCATGCCGTAGCCCACCGTAAAGCCGAGCGTATGCTGCGCCGAAGCCCCCTGCCACGCGACGAGGGCGGCAAGGGCGAAGAGCGCGGTTCGGATATGTCGTTTCATCGTCATCTTACCTGAAATTATTGAACATGCTGCCGGCCGAGTTGAAGTTACTGTTGTTGCTGTTCTGCTGCCGGTCGCGTTCCTGGTCCTTCTTCGGGCCCTCCTTGGCGCGTTTCTCCGCCTCGCGGCGCAGGCGCTGCGACTCGCGTTCGTCCAGAAGGCGCGAGAGCGACTGCATCGTAACCGGTGCGAAAATGCGGTTCATGTCCATCGAGAATTCGATTTCCCAGTTGGTCTTCGTGGCGAAGGTGTCTTCGCCCTGTTCGTTGGCATAGATCTCGGCCCGCTCGGGCTGGAGGCGTTCGACCACGTTGCCCGCGTCCCACTTGCCGTTGCCGTTGCGGTCCTCGATGACGCGGAACTTGATCTCGCCCGCAGGAACGTAGTTGAAACGGACATCGCCCGTCGACACGTCGCGCTTCTCCTGCTTGAGCGCGTTGTTGCCGTCGAGCAGTTGGACGATATACTTCGTACCGTCGTCGCGCCCTTTGACGTGGATGATCACCGTGGCGAACTTCTCAGGGTCGAGGACCGTATACTTACCAATGATCGAATCATTGGAAAGGCCCGCGACATCGGTGATGGCCCCCTCGGGGATAGTCAGCGTATACTGTCCGCCCAGTTTCCACGGGGCGCGGACCTGCCAGCGGCGCAGCAACCCCGTATCACGCACCATGCGCACCGGGATGTCCTCGATCGAATTGTCTTCGAGCACGCGCGTCAGCAGCAGTTTCGCCGAGTCGAGCTTTACGAGCGGATAGTCGAAATCGACCGTGAGGTGGTTCTCGGGGTTGATCTCGCCCGAAGTGGGCATCTTGAAGGCGAAAGGATTCTCCTTCTTGGGCTCCACCCACTCCTCGCCCGCGGCCTCGGCCTTGCGGCGGTCGCGTTCGAGCTTCTCGCGTTCGCGCTCCTGCTCCTTGGTCTCGATCAGCCGCCATGCGAGTTTCAGCGGTTCGGTGACCTCCTGCAACTGGTTGACCGTATCGTGCTTGAAATAGGTGATTTCACCCTTGATCGTATCGGGAAGCGAAGAAGAGGGCATGTTGAACCACAGGGCGATCGTGTCGCGGCCCACGGTCTGCGGATCGACGATCACCCGGTCGGCGGGAATGCTGTCGAAGCGGAGTTTCACGATTTTGGGCTGCGCGGCAGCGAAGTAAAGCATTCCCTTGTGCTGCAAAGGCCGTTCGGACTGCGAAAGCAACTGGCGGCGGAACGCCTTGTCGGTGAACATGCGGAAATAAAGCTGCGGATCGGCCGTCACATACTGGCGGATCGAGTCGTACCAAACGGCGAAATCGGGCATCTCGGCGGGGTTGTAGGTCCCTTCGAGGAAACCCACCTGGTCGCTGCCCGGCTCGTACATCTGGTTGTCGTTCTTATCCTGGACGGCATAGACGCGGTAGGGAATCGGCTTGAGGTTCTGGGCAATGAAGATACCGTTGTTCTCGGCGCGGGCGATTGCGGCGGGTTTGTACTTGAAAATCGTGGAGTCGTACCCGGCGACATTCTCGACCGAATCGGCCGGGAAGAACCAGATGAACGACTTCGAAACGGAGTCGGCCTTGTAACTGTCAGCCGTATAGCCCGAAAGGACCATCGAGTCGATCTCGGGCCCCGTCGAGAAAACATAGCGCATCGAGTAGAGCGGGTTGCCCTCGTTGTTGTCGCGCACGGCGCTGCCGAAATTGAGCGAATAGGTTGTATTCGGGGCCAGCGTATCGCGCAACTGGACGACGATGCCCCGGCCGCGCAGGGTGATGAGCGGTTTTTTCTTCATCGCCGGCGAAGTGAAGAACTCCTTCTGCTGGTCCTTGAGTTGGACGAACTCGTCGAATTCGATGTAAATCTTCCCGTGGCCGACCGTCGGGCGGTTGGTCGAAAAGTTGTCGGGCGTCATGTTCAGGATGACGGGAGGCAGCGAGTCGCGGGGACCGCCCGTAGGGGTCATCATGCTCGCACAGCGGCTCAGGAAGGCCGACGCAAAGAGCAGCGCCACCGCGAGGCGCAGCATGTTAAGCATATTTCGCGGAGTATTCATCGGCGTCGGGATTGTGTTTGAGTGTCCGTTCCGGGGACGTGCGCCGGATTGACGACGCGCCAGCCGTCCTCGACATAGATCCACGCGGCATGCCACGGGCGGAAGACGACGGGCAGCGTCACCGATTCGCCGTCGAGGTCGACCTCCTGCTTCGAATAGGCATAGAGGCGGTTGGTGCGGTCGACAACGACCACCATCAGGGTCTGGGCCGAAACCTTCATCTTATAGAGCGTCGAGTTGTCCTCCTTGTAAGCCGTAAAGTTGGGATTCGTACGCGTGAACGAATCGTCGCTCTTCGACGTGATCTTTCCGGCGACGGCATCGTCGTAGGAGGCAATGTACCACGCCGTGGTATCGGCGGCGAAGGCATAGGCCTTCAGGCTGGAAATTTCAGCCGTGGGGCCGCCCTCCTCGGCCTGGACCGAGGGGTCGATAAGGCAGTCGAGGTAGGTGGGAGGCGTATAGAATTCGTTGTAGAAACTCCAGTTGCCGTCCTTGTAGGAAAAGCCCTCCTTCCAGGCCTTGAAGACCAGCGAGACATAGAGGTTGGGGAGGTTTTCGCCCAGTTCCTGCTGCGTATAGGCGTAAATCCGATGCGTCGGATCGACGGCGAGGATCATTTGCGCAGGACTCGAAAGCGGCATCTGCACCCAGCCTACCGTCCCTTCCTGCACATAGGGCTCGGCCGTGGCGAGCGGAGTGGAAATCTGGTCGGCAGGATTGTCCTTGAGCGAAATGACGCCGTTGAGCGCATCCTCGTAGGAGGCCACGGTATAGAAGGCCGTATCGGCGGAGAAAGCGTAGGCTTTCAGCCCTTCGAACGGCAGGCTCGGGTCGCCCGACAGTTCCTGCGCGAGGGGCTTGAGGATGTAGTTCGTCTTATACGACACGTCCTTGAAGCACCCCGCCGTCACCGCGGCGGCAGCCAGAAGCAATATGATTCGTTTTGCGTTCATACCCGTCTATTTGTTTCGGAGCGCATCCAGCATCTCGCCGACGGTGACACCCGTCACGGGATGCTGCCGCTGGCGCATAATCTCGCAGAGCGGCGTCAGGGCAAACTCCCGCTCGGCGAGCAGCGGATGGGGAACCGAGAGGCGTTCGTCGTCGATCACTTCGTCGTCGTAGAAAATGATGTCGATGTCGATCGGCCGCGAGCAGTACGCAGCGCCCGAAGAGGCCTTCTCGATTAGCTCGGCGGCGCGGTTGCGGCCCAGTTCGCGCTCGATCTGCTGGCAGGCGTCGAGCACTTCGAGCGGCGTGAGGTCGGTGGAGACCTCCAGCGCCTGGTTTGAAAAATGCTCCGCGGCCGGGAATCCCCACGGCTCGCTCTCGTAACGGTGCGAACAGCGCAGCACGGCTCCCACACGGGAGTTGATCAACTGCTGTGCCGTTTGCAGGGTTCGTTTCACATCGCCCTGGTTGCCGCCTAAAAGAAGTGCCACACGTGCCATAAATTACAAACGTTTTATCATCTTGCTCACCGAGAGGGCAAAATGGGTAAATACGATCGTCGGATTGCCGTTCTGCGCAATTTGCGCGGCGGCACTCTCGATCTCGGCGATCAGCGGCTCGATATTCTGCGAGCCGACGAAAGGGGCGAATTTCGAACAGAAAGCCAGCTCCTCGCCCCAGAGGTAGCTGACCTCGCGGATGCCGGCGTGGAGCATGAAGCTCTCGCGCAAAAGCCGCGCCGCATCGCGCAGGAACGCCCGCTGCTGTTCGCGGGTGAGCTGCGCGGCATCCTCGGCCCAGGTGACCAGTTCGAGGTGCTTATCGTTATAGCTCAGGCGCATCAGACCGCAGAAAAGATCGAAATGCTCCTTGCGGAGCGCATCGCTCTCACCCGCAACCAGGTGGCCCAGTTCCAGCAGGTCGCCCCCCGCCAGGCGCGCCATATTACGAGCCTGCAACGGATCGGTCACGCCCCGTTCACGCGCCACACGTTCCAGCACGTCGGGTGCGATGCGGGGCACGGCCACCTCCTGCGTCCGCGAAATGATCGTCGGCAGCAGGCGGTCGGGGTGCTCCGAGACCAGGATGAAAAGCGTACGGTCCCACGGCTCCTCGAGGATTTTGAGAATCTTGTTCGCCGCCTCCTCGTTCATCGCCTCCGGAAGCCAGATCAGCATGGTCTTATAATCGGCCTCGAAACTCTTGAACGACAACTTGCGGATAATCTCGTCGGCCTCGCGGGCCGCGATCATGCCTTTGAGCGTCTTGCCCAGGTCGAGGCGGTCGTACCAGTCCTGCGGCGAAAAGTACCCGCCGCGCTCGCCGAACAAAGCCCGGAACAGCGGCAGGAATTCGTCGCTGCGCATCACTTCGCCCGATTTCTTGCCCTGCTTGTTAACCGGGAAGACCAAATGCAGGTCGGGATGCGCCAGCGCCGCGATCTGCTTGCAGTCGGGGCATTCGCCGCACGAGTCACCGTCGCGGCGGTGGCGGCAGCAGAGGTACTGGACGTAGGCCACGGCCAAAGCCAGCGCCCCGGAACCCGCCGTGCCCGTGAAGAGCTGGGCATGGCTCACACGCCCGGCGTCGACCGACTGCGTCAAGTGCCGTTTCAAATCCTCCTGTCCCGTTATGTCCGCAAAACGCATCTTATTTCCTGTTTTTCAACCGGCAGGCTGTCTGCACACCGGCGATTGTCAATAATCCCGCAAAAACCAGTGCGAGGATGACGGTACGCGCCGTACCCCGTTCCATCTGGAGGGCGGCGACTCCGCCGAGGAAAAGCGCGAAACTCACGCCCATCACCACGATTTTTCCGGTCGATTTCTTCATTTCCGTCTATTTTTCCACCACCTCGGCGCTGAGTATCCGTACGTCTTCCAGCGGCCGGTCGGCCGGATCGGTCTCGACGCCCTGGATGGCTTCGACGACCTCCAGCCCTTCGGTCACACGGCCGAAGACGGTATACTGTCCGTCGAGGAACGGCGTGCCGCCTACGGTTTTATAGAGTGCCCGCAGCGAGTCGGGAATCACGATTCGGCCGTCGGTGGCCGCCGAAATCCGCTCCTGCATTTTATCGATCACCTCGTCCTCGAAAGTATTGCCCCAGACGATATAGAACTGACTTCCGGAGGATTTCCGGTCGGGGTTCATCTCATCGGGCGTCCGGGCCGCAGCCAATGCACCGCGCGTATGCGCCAACGCCGGGTAGACGATTTCGGCCGGAATCAGGTAGCCTGCATCGGCCTCGCCGAGCATTTTGCCCGCCGGAGCCCGGCGCGAAGCGGGATCGCCGGCCTGGATCATAAAATCGGCGATCACACGGTGGAAAAGGACCGAATCGAAAAATCCTTCGCGGGTCAGTTTCAGGAAATTGTCCCGGTGAAGGGGCGTACGGCCATCGAGTTCGATACGGATGTCGCCCGCCGTGGTATGCAGCAATACCTCAGCGGAGCCAGTCGGGCGGGGTTGGCCGCAGGCGGCGAGGAGCAGGACGGCCGTGGCCGCGGCTGCAATTCGGGGAAAAAGTCGTTTCTGCATACTCCGATTCAATTTTACCTGTGCAGGAATGCGCGCAGCATCGCCCCCAGGTCGATCCGCTCGCGGCGGACGAGGTAGGCGGCATACAACGCAAAAAGCACTATATTAAACGCATAGCTTACAAACATATTGTCCGCAAAGGCGGTCAAAGCCTCGCAGGCGGCAAAAACCACGAGCGCCACACCGACATACTCGCCGATATGCCGCCAGTCGTAGGGAGTCGGGTAATAGCGGCGGTTGAGCCACCAACTGACGGCGACCATGACCGATTCGCTCGCCAGGCGTGCCCAGGCAGCCCCGTAGTAGCCCCACAGCGGAATCAGCCAGAAACCGAAAACGGTGATGGCGACAAGTCCCGCACCCGTAACGACAATGGCCAGCGAAGTCCGCTCCTCGCGTTTGTACCAGAACGAGAGGTTGAGCCAGACGCCCGTCAGCACGTTCGCCCCGAGCACCACCGGGAGGATGAAGATGCCTTCGCGGAAATCGCGGCCCACGATCAGCGCGAAGAGGTCGCGGAACAGCGCGATGCCGAGGAAAATGACCATCGAGGCCATGACGTAGTACTTCAACGCCGCGGCGTTCATCTGCACGAAGTCCGACTTCTTGAAATTCGAGAGGAAGAACGGCTCGGCGGCCAGGCGGTACATCTGGTAGAAAAGCATCATCACCACGGCGATCTTGGTGATGGCGCCGTAGATGCCCAGTTGCGCCATAGCACCCTCGGGAACGAGGTATTTGATCAGTTGGCGGTCGATGAACTCGTTGGCCGTACCGGCGAGCCCGCCCACCAACAGCGGCAGCGAATAGGCGAAGACAGCGACGAGCAGCGCCCAGTTGATTTTCGGGAAAGTACGGTCGGCGGTCATCAGAATCAGCACCCACGTCACCACGCTCGCAATGAGGTTGGCGACAAAGACCCATCCCACGCCGAACTCCGTGGCGAACAGCCCTGCGGCGCCGAACCCGAAGGCCAGCACCACGTTCAGAACGACGTTCAGGGCTTTGAGCCCCACGAAGGTCATGGCACGGCCCTGTTCGCGCAGCCGCGAGAAGGGAATGCAGGCCCAAACGTCGAAAAGGATGATCAGGCCGACCCAGACGACATATTCGGGGTGTGCGACATAGGCCTCGCCCATCATACGGGCAATGCCGTCACGGAAAAAGGCCATTGCAAGGAAGAACACCGCCGCCGCGAGCGAGGTGACACCCCACGTCGTGGCGAAAAGCCGCCGTTTGGCCGCCTTCACATCGCCGCCCGCCGCCTCGGCCTTGGCCGAAAAACGGAAATAGCTCGACTCCATGCCCATCGTCAGGAGCGTGAGAGCCAGCGGAATAAGGGCATAGATGTCGGTAACGATACCATAGGTCTCCTGCCCGAAAACACGGGTATAGTAAGGCGTGAGCAGGTAGCTCAGGAACCTTACTACGATGGTGCTGATGCCGTAGACGGCAGTTTGTTTGGCCAGTTTTTCGAGCATAACGGAGGCTTGTAGCCTGCAAAGATAGCGCAAGGCGAGGGCAGAACCAAGTTTTACGAGGATTTGCCGAGGCGCAGCCTATCCAAGCCGGGCTTTATGCCCGGCAAAGATACAAATTTTAGCCGGAAACCCCGCATAGTTTCTCCTTCTTTCAAAGAAAGAAGAGAAAGCAGACCAAACCTTTTTCCGTCTGCCGGGAAAAAACCCGGCCTCTCCCGGAAAACCTTACCGCGACGCTGCGAGCGACGAAGGCGTAACGCCCCGCGAATCGCGGGCCCAGTCGCCGCGGGCACGCAGCACCTGCTCGACGATGTCGCGCACGGCCCCTTCGCCGCCCCGGAACTCGGAGACGTAGCGCGACGCCTCGATCACCTCTGCCGCGGCGTCTGCCGGGCAGACCGGAAGGCCCACTTCGCGCATACACTCCAGGTCGGGGATATCGTCGCCCATGTAGAGCACGTTGGCCGGATCGAGTCCCTGGCCGGCCATGTATTCGCGGATGGCTGCGATCTTGTCCATGCAGTCGACGTAGAAATGCTCGATGCCGAGCATCCGGAGGCGGTTTTCAAGCGTCCGGCCCCGGCCGCCGGTGATGATACAGACCTTATAGCCGATTTTGATCGCATAGGCCAGCGCATAACCGTCCTTGGCATTGTAGCGGCGGATGAAATCGCCGTCGAGCGTGGGGATGATGCCCCCGTCGGTCATCACGCCGTCGACATCGAAAACGAAGGCTTCACAGCGCGCTATATCTTCTTTGAAGTTTCCCATATACTTTGACTTATCGTAGAATAAATGTTTTTCAAACGAAGGTCGAACGACAGCAGGTCGCAGTGGAGGGCTTTGGTCGCAAAGTCGTTGCGCACGGCGGGCCCCGTCTGCACGTCGAGCGGCGAACGGGCGTCGCAGGCCTTGGCCGCAGTCTCGGCGATCAGCGGCTTCAGCACATCGAAATCGAGCCCTGCACTGCGGACGATGCGTTCGCCCACGGCATACATGTGATTGGCGAAGTTGCAGGCGAAAACCGCTGCGAGATGTACCTTTACGCGCTGTGCGGAGGTGGCCCAGACGACCGTTCCGGAGAGTTTCCGGGCGAACTCCTCCAGTTCGGGCCGCAAATCGGAAGAGGCTGTTTCGAGGAAAACCGGAATGACCGAGAAGTCCACTTCACGGCCTTTGGTGAAGGTCTGCATCGGGTAGAAAACCGCCCGGCGGGCAAATTTCGCAGGAATAGCCGCGAGGGGCACGCTGCCGGCGGTGTGGGCCACGACGGCGCCTTCGGGGATCGGAAGCGTCGCAGCCACGTGTTCCACGGCCTTGTCGCTGACGGCGATGATGTAGATGTCCGCCTCCTTGCAAAGCATCTCGGGATGCGTCGCCCAGTCGGTCGCAGACTGTTCCGCAACAATGCGCGCCCGTTCGGGATTGCGGGCGAAAATCTGCACGAGTTCCAGGTCGCTCTTGGCGACGGCACGGGCCAGCGCTTCCGCGAGGTTTCCGCTGCCGATGATGACGAGGCGTTTCATAGGCTCTTCCTGTTTGGGTTTTACAGCAAGTCCACCAGCCGCACGTTGTCCTGCGATTTGCGGGCGGATTCTTTCAGCATTTCCAGTTCGCGGTCGACACGTGCGAGTTCGGGCGTCTGCCCGAGGTCGAATGTGGTTTGCCCCGAGTGCTCGACCGCTTCCAGTACACCGTAAACGGTCATCGAAGCAATGTCATGCGCCGGGGTGAATCCCATTTCACGCTCGCCGTCGCCGCTGCGCACGGCGATCAACTGCCCGGCCTGCACCAGTTGGAACAGCACGTCGTTGACGATACGCGTGGGCAGACCGAGCCGTTCGCGGATTTCGTCCGCAGGCATCGTACCACCCTCATTGCGGAAATGCCGCACGACGGAGAGCATCACCGCGAGCAGCACTTTGCGGCGCTGGTCGTAGCTGATCAAGAGCGACTCGCGCTCCTCGCCGAAACGTGCGATATTCTGGTAGGCGAACGACAACTCGCCGCCGAAAAGGAGTATCTCCCACGAGGTCTGCATCCAGATCAGAAACAGCGGCAGGGCCGCGAAACTGCCGTAGATGGCGTTGTACGAGGTCATCCACCGCTGGACGTAGACATATCCCCACTGGAACAGCAGGAAGATCGTCCCGGCGACGATACCGGCCATCAGCGCACTCCCGAAGCGCACTTTGGCGTTGGGGATGATGATGTAGAGGAAGGTGAACATCACCCAGATGACGAACATCGAGGCGAGGTGCGACAGCAGGCTGAAATACCAACTGTCGTCGAATCCGAGCAGTTCCTCGGCGTAGTTGCCCACGGCGTTGGCTACGATCCAAAGGATCGGGACGATCATCACCACGGCGATATAGTCGGTCCACTGGCGGGTGATGCTGCGTTCGACTTTGACTTCCCAGATGTTGTTGAAAGCGCTTTCGATCGACCCGAAGACCCGGATCACGGCCCAGAAAAGCATCACGAGGGCCACGGCGGCAACCACGCCGCCCTGCGTGCGGACCAGGGCGTTTTCGGCGAACTGGACCACGTAGTCCACGATGTCCGGGTTCTGGGGGAAAAGGGCGTAAAGGTTCTGGACCAGTCCGTCGGCCAGCCCGAAGCCCTTCACGACGGCGAAGACCACGGCGACGATCGGAACGAGCGACATCAGCGTATAGAAGGTGAGTGCCGCCGAGCGGACGATGGTTCCGTGCTCGAGCAGGCCGCGGGCGGTATAAAACAACAGCCTGTATTGCTGGACGAGCCACCGGACGACGGGGTTGCGCCATTCGGTGACATCGCGCCGGAAAATCGTGTCGGTGAAGTATGTAAGGAATTCGCTGAGCTTCATAAACCGCAGGCTTCAAGTTGCATACGCAAATGTAGTCATTTAAACCGTATAACCCAAAAATCGTTCCCTATTTTCGTGAACGCCAGCCGCAAGTCGGCTCCGGGATGTAATCCGAGGCGGCGCATCAACTCTTCGGCGGCGAGCGGAAAGTCGCGCTTGAGCACCTCCGCACCGCAGCCTTTCAGTTCACGCTTCAGCCGCTTGGGGTCGTAAGGTTCGATGCTTTCGACGGCAAAGACCCGGCCCAGCACGCCCTGCGGCTCCTCTGCGGCGAATCCGTAACCGTTTTCGCTCCACATATCGGCCCTGCCCGACAGGTGCAGCCGCGCAAGGCGGGCTTTCTGCAACGCCACGTCCGGCGCAACGAGCCAGCGGTAACGCGCCGGATCGAACGGTCCCGGAAGAGGGACGGTCTGGCCGGGGTTCGCCGAAAAACTGCCGCACCCGAGGGCGGTAGCAGTGACCGAGGGACCCGAACCGTCGGCATAAATCAGCACTTCTTTGCACTCGTCGCCCAGCGACAACACCTCCACGCGGCTGTCGGGAAAGAGCCTGAGGGCCTCGTCCACATCGAACAGCGGAGAATTTTTGACACACAAACGCCCCGAAATCCGGTCGATACGGGGTTTCAGGGCGATAATGTCGGGCGAACAGTCTTCCAGGCGCACCAGTTTGCGGCCTTCGGCCGAACGGCGGTCAGGGTCGGCGTAGACCCAGTCGAAACACAGGCCGTCGCGTTGCAGGTACTCTTCGGCGGAGGTGTTTACGACCTCGATATTCGCGGCGCCGAGCCTCGAAAAATTCTCCGCGGCCACGCGGGCAAGCATTTCGTTGCGTTCGAGCGTCACCACACGGCGGAAGCGGCGGCTCAGGAAATAGGCATCGACACCCAGCCCGCAGGTGAGGTCCAGCACACTGTCGCCCGCAATCCGCTTATGGGCGGCACATGCTTCGCTCGACGCCTGTTCGAAAGCCAGCGGCGGGAGAATGCACTGCGCCGCGGCGTACGAGGGAAGTTTCCGGGCGGCCCGTGCGAGGTATTTGACCTGCGTAGCTACGATCCGGGCATGGGGAACGGCGCGGTCCATCGCCACTTCCAACGGGTCGCGGCCCCGTGCGGCGGCAATAGCGCGCTGCACTTCGTCCGTAAGCAGGAGGGAGTATTCTTCGGGAGTAATCACATCCGCAAAGGTAGGCTTTTTTTCGGTTCGGTGCTCCACACCGCAACAGTTGCAAGTGCGAAAACGGCATAAACAGCCGCCGTCTGCCACCCGCCAAGGGTGTGGTCGGCAGCACCTCCGGGCAACGAAGCGGTCAAACAGGCCAGCGCATTGATCCACCCGGCGGCAGTTCCCGTGACAAACCCGAATACGGGCGCGAGGATTCCGACGGGCAGGAGCATCCACAATGCGCCGCCGCACACCACGACCCCGGCCAGCGCAATGGCCAGCGGATTGACCGCCAGTCCGGCCAGCGGCACGACACCGAAGGTGTGCGAGACGAGCGGCGCCGTGGCGAGCGTGGCCGCCAGGCCGATCAGGTAGGCGTCGATCACGACGTTCAGCGCCTTCCACCGGGTGCGGCAGCGGCGGCAGAGCGGCACGCCCCAGGCGAGAATAGCCGCCACGGCAATGAACGAAAGTTGGAAGCTGATGTCTCCCAGCCAGTTGGGATTCCAGACCAGCATGCCGAATCCGGCCGCGGCCAGGGCATTCAGTCCGACGTATTCCGACGCCGAGGCCAATGCCGCCTGCAACACGGTGCACATCACAGCGGCCCGGACGGCGCTGGGCGGAAATCCCGCCGCCGCGACGAAGAGCCACACGGCCCCCGCCGCCAGAACATTACGCAGGAGATGTCCCCGCCGGAGCAGGGGCAGCCACCACAGCGCAAGGTTTACCAACACGAAAACGATCCCCGTATGCAGGCCCGATACGGCCAGCAGGTGCGACAACCCGCTCCGGGAGTACGCCGCACGGAGTTCGGGCGTAATGCCCCGCCGCTCGCCCGCCGCCATGGCCTCGACGACCGCCGCGGCCTGCGGCTCCATCGGCAGCCGGGAGAGCCTTTCGACAGCCGCCCGGTGCAGGCCCGCGTGCCGCCCCGGCAGCCGTTCGAGAATCGTCTGTTCCGCGATCCACAGGGTTCCGGCATACCCCCGCCGCTCCATGAGCAGGCGGTAGCTCTCCGCCCCGCCCCACAGCGGCCTCACCGTACCCCGGCAGCGGATACGCTCCCCGGGCTGCAACCCGGTAAGCGAATCGGCATAAAGCCTGATACGGGCGTCCGAGGCATGCCAATGCCCGTCTACAGGACTGCGCCATGCGGCGACCGACGCATCGGCGGAGAGGTAACGCCCCCGGTCGGCAGGAAATCCCTCGACCTCGATTTCATAGGCCGTATGCACGCCGCGCGGGACAGTGGGCTCGGGCACACGAAGCTGCGCCGCGGCAAATCCCGCCGTGACGATCATCGCCGCCGTGGCGGCCGACGAGCGCAGCAACAGCGCCACGAGCCCCGCCGATACGAAAGCCCCTGCGAGAAACCACAGGGGCAATGCATAGCGGCCTGCCAGGGCGATTCCCGCGGCGAAAGGCACGAGAATCCTAAGCATCGGCATGCGGTCGAGCCGCGCGAACAGGCGGGAAATCTTCATCCGGATAGTCTATCGAGCCGTAAAGATAGCAAAATCAGCCGATAAACAGCGCCCAGCCGCGCCCGATTTCGTCCCGGTCCGCTACGACACCGTTTTCCACGCGGGAAATGGCAGCAGCAAGGGGAATCATCGTCGCCGGATCCAACGTATCGACCGGTTCGTCGGGCCCGATGCCCGTATCGGCGGTCACGGCGCGGATGTAGGCTTCGGTGTGGTTCTCCGACGGCGGAGCCCATCGGGAAATCATTCCGCGGACAGTCCGCAGTCCATGACGAATCCGGTAAGTGTGCAGCAGCATGAAGACAGCCCGGTAGCCCCATGCGAGGGATTCGAACTGCTTGAAGGCCGGATCGCGCGAAGGCCGCATCTCGCCTTTGTAGCGGACCTTCGACTGCCGGATATTCCCCGGATTACAGTTCGCCAGCCCCCTACTCATCGCCTGCCTCCTTCCGGATACGGCGGCGCACATAACGGCGCAGCCAGCGGAACAACGGAGCGTCGGAAAGTTGTGCGGCGTTTTCGAGAAACGACCACAGCTCCACGCCGCAGGTGAATCCCGTGAGGAGCCGGGCCAGGTTCAACGGCATGAAATCCAGGACGCAACTGTCGATCAGCCACGCCATCGAGATCGCCGTGACCGCAAGCGTGAGTTTGAGCACCGTACGCCAGGCCTTGCAACTCTCGAAATACCAAGCGCGCCCTTCGCGGAGGGCCGCGGCGCGGTCGGCGGCCACCCCCGAAAGGAAGTCGACGCCGATGAAGACGACGGTCGTGGCCACCAGCGGCCCGATCGGCGCGAACAGCGCGGCAATCCCTGCCGCCGCGCCGCTAACGAACCTGAACAAAGCCTCCATCGGTCGTACAGCGGTTGAAGATGTCTTTTTCGGGGTCGTATTCCGGGAACTCCGTCCCGTGGGCGCAGAGGTGTTCGGCGGCACGGCGCAGCAGCGTCCGGGCCTGGGCCAGCAGAGCGCGCCGCAGGTGTCGGCGGGCCGTGTCCCCGGCCGGCTGGGTATAGGCGGATTTCGGGGCCGTCGTGCCGCACTGTCCGGTGCGGATGTCGAGCCGCGGCTGGACGGCTACACGCGTGAAGAGAGCCGTCGGGGCCGCGAGGTATTCGGTCCGAAAACCGGCATAGGAGCCGCCGAGAAGTTTTTCGTAAAGCGCCCGCCCGATGACCGGAACGATGTAACGCTGCTCAGCGGCGGCGATGTCGGCCTCCGTGATGGTTTCGGGCGGCAGGTATTCCCCGTCGCCGAAAGCGAGGCGCAGGACCTGTAAAGGGGTGATTAACGTGTTCATAAAGGTGGAAGGTTAAAAGTGAAAAGCGTACCGGTTCTACGGTAACATAATTCCGCATTCTCGCTTGGAGCGGAAAAAGATCGTCCGAGGGGCCGCGCGCCCGGAGCGGGAGGCTGTAAAGGCTCGATCTTACTGCGCCCGCTCAGCGCGGGCCGGAGGATGATCCCGCGAAAGCGACATGCGGATGGTTTTGCGCCGCTTTTGCCACCAAAAGCGGCAGAATGCCCCGCGACGGTACGCCGCAAGAACGACATTCGATCCCGCGAAAACTATGCGTTTATTCGATACTCTTGATATTGTACTTCGTAATTTCGGATAAAAAGGCCTGTTGTTTCGGGTCCTCCGGATCGTAGTCGAGCCCGTCGGCCTTACGGGCCTCCCAGACCTTCATGTAGATGGGTTTCGAACGGGTCGGCGGACGGTTGACGATTTGCAGCGAGGCGGTGTCGAGTCCCAGAACCGAAGCCACAAGGGCCCGGATCGGCTCGGTCAGTTCGGCCTGCTCGGCCAGAATTACCGTGTTGAGCGCCACCTCGTATTCGTGGAGGATGCGCTCGGCGCTGAAGCCCGCCGCGTAGTCCAGCCCGCTCAGCGTCCGGAACCACGAGTGGGCCACGACGATGTCCCCGACGGCCTGTTCGTGCAGCGCCTGCCAGTCGCCCTCGTTCTGTGCGGCAATGGGGATGAAACGCGAATTGTCGTCCTCGCCGCCGTCCCGGATGACGAACATCACCTGCCCGGGATTCCCGGCGAACTTCTGTTCAGCCAGCCGCACGATGCGTTCGGCTTCGGCCTCGTTGTCCACCGACGAGTCGAGCATCATCACGCCCGACAACTGGAACGAATTGTCGAGCCGCGAGATATTCCAGCGGTCGGTCTTCCAGGCGATCGCCGAAACGCTGAACCCCGCGATATAGGGCGGCACGCCGTAGTGTTCGAACATGGGTTCGTAATCCTTGTAGTGGATCATAGAGCGCAGCGTGCCGTCGTCCTGCACTTCGAAATCGGGATAGAGCGGCAGCGACCGCGCTTCGGCGGGCCTGAATGCCGCCCAGTCGTGATGCAGGAGGATGTGTTTCGAGTCGCGAGCCACGCGGCAGCGCGAGGCGTCCTGGTGGTAGAGCGACAAATAGGTGTGTCCGGGGTCGGTGACCGCTTCGAGGAAGGCATTGCCGAACAGCGACTTGTCGAAAGCCAGTTTGTTGAGCACCTGCCTCAGGCTCTCGCCGCTGCCGTTGACGCGCCGGACAAATTCGGCCAGCAGCGGCTGCCGGGCCTCGTCGCATGTAAATCCCTTGCCCGAGATGTAATCGGCCTTGTCGTTGATGATACGCCGGTGGGTCGTCGAACGCCGGGCCATCAGCGCCAGCGCCGCCGGAAAGAGGTTATCGTCGCCCCAGCGCCAGAATTTATCGCTGTCGACCCGCGACGACCCCAGCGCGAAGTAAGGGTCCGTGCGGTCGGCGACCCCCACGGCGGTTTTGATTTTTTTCGTTTTGCTCATGGCGTTTTTCGGGTTTCAGTGAGTCCGGCATCCGCAGGAAAAGACTCCTGCGGATGCACGTCCCCGGTTTTTTACGGCTTGTAGGCAAAGGAGATCAGCGCCTCGTCGAGGATTTCGCTGCCGGCCATGAAGACTGCACGCTGGCGGTTCTCCATCTCGTCGGGGTTATACCACATGCGCACTTCGTTGCCGGGCATGTCGGCCGTATTGACGGCCAGGACGAGGTTGCGGCGGTCGGTGAGCAGTGCGAACGACTGGCGGAAGGTGGTTGCGCCGAGGTAACTGCCCAGCCGTACGGCCACGACGGGGATTCCGTGATAGGCCAACGCCCGGCGGCCGTTCATCGCATCGGTATAGGCGGCGTCCGCACCCTTCGAATCGAGGTATTTCTCGTAAAGGTGATAAATGTCCGACGACACGAAATAAACCAGTTGCCCGTCGGCCTTGAGGTCGCGGACACGGGGATCGGCCCCGGTCCACAGTTTGTCGAACACCTCGACCGCACAGGCCGGGTCCGCGAGCTCCGACGCCTGGTAGGCAAAGCAGTAAATGGCCTCGTCGCCGGCCAGGCTGTTGATCGGCTTGAGGAAACCATCGAAAGTATTGTAACCCGTCGCGGAGGCGGTGTTGCCGAGCCACATCGTGACGCGGATATTCTCGGCGAGCGCCTGTTTGAAGAGCGCCGTTTCAGCTTGTTCGAGCTCCGTCCCGGAGAGGTCGTCCATATTGACGTTGGCCAGCGCGGTGATCTTTTCGTAGACCATCGAGAAGTAGTCGGCGGCCGAGAATCCCAGTTCGGCTTTCACCCGGCTGAGGCTGACCGTCTTTTCGTACTTGGTGGCCGGGTTGCCTCCGGTCCAGCCCGCGGAGGTGAATTTCTGGAGGATGTTGCGCTGCCCGTCCCAAAGTTGGATGTGCGTGGGCTGGGGCATGTTGTAAAGTACGCGCACACCCAATTCCTGCGCCGACTCTCCGGTCAGCATCGGGCGGAAGAAAATGTTTTCGAGGTCGGAACCGGTGTACTGTTTCGAATTTTCAAGATAAGTCATGGATGTTGTGTTTTTAAATGTTTGTTGAATTTGGTTGTTCGTTTTACCGTTGAGGACGGATGTTGCCTGACTTCCATTTTTATGTCGACAATCCCTCCAAACCTCCCTTTGATAAGGGAGGCTTCCCCTTCGGCAATTTTAAATTCTTAATTCTTCATTTTTAATTTTTAATTGCGCTTCCGCTGTTGACAGCGGAAGCGTTTTGCGTCTTCGGCATAGGCGCGTTCGTTCGCCGACCGGACCGTATCGCCGTAGGAGGGATCCTCCCGGGACTGTGTACGCGTCGGCGCGGCCTGGCGGCGGGCTTCGTCGGCGGCGATGGCCGAACGGCGCCGCAGGGCCTGGACCTCCTCGTCGAAATGGAGGACGTTGCGGTCGGCGGGCAACGCGGCTCCGGGCCGCAGGCCGATGTTGGCCAGCAGGCAGTCCCATCCCCGGGCAATATTCTGCGCCAGCGAGGGCGCAGGCCGCTCTGCACGCCCCGGCATCCACCGTTATACACTCCGCACCCTGGAAATCGCGCGTGTCGAGGCGGAAAAGGTGCAGTCCGGATTCAGCCGTGCGGTAGCTTTCGGCCGTCGTAGAATCCCCGGCTTCGGCCGTCACCGTCACGGCACAGGCTCCGGAGGTTAACAATGTCAGTTCGTCGCACGCGCCCTCCGGAATCAGCCGGTTCAGAGGCATCGAGGTGCGCAGGCACGGCCCTGCGGGAGCCTCGACGCCCGGCAGGAACGTACGCGCCGGGGATGTTGCCGCGATTGTCCCGCCGTCCGTTTCCGAGGCTTCGACAACGACCGAGACGGTCCTTCCCCCGGCGGAATAAAACCCGGTTTTACCCGTTGCGGGGACGAACCGGAGTCGGCGGCGCAGGTAGGGCGCCGCGTCGAATGCGGCTTCGGTTACGGCCGCAAACCGTTTTGCGCCCAGCAGCGCAGCGTCTGCGGCTCCGGCAATCCGGATGTCGATGTTCCCGGCCTCCTCCCGGCTGACGGCATAGCGGAGTTCCCCGCCGAGCGGGGCGTACTGTTGCGGAATTTGTGTGAATTGCATGGAAATGTTTTTAGAGATGATGACATGGGTAAGAGAGGCCTGCCCGGCAGAAAAGGACAAAGAAACAGGGACGGCACATCCGGGCCCGGAAGGCATCCGGGTTGTTAACAACGGGTTGAAAACTTGTTGATAAGCAGAAATAACAATTCACAATTTTCAGAAACAGAGCAGTTTCTACATGTTGATAACTTGACCGCCGCGACGGCTGGCTGTGAATTGTACGGCAAATATACAACACCGGATACCCCCTTGTCAAGACCCCGGAGCACTTTTTCTAAATTTTATGGAAAAACAAGCCCGATTTTCGTGAAAGTAGCTATATTTGTAATAAGTTTTATAAATAATCAGATTATAGATAAATTTATTTACCAACCAAACTAATAATTATGAAACGATTTCTTTTCCTTTGCGCTGCCCTCTGCTGTGCGGCGATCACCCATGCCCAGAAATGGGAGGGCCTAGCCGAAACCCCTCCGATGGGCTGGAGCTCCTGGAACAAATTCGGCCGCAACGTCGACGAGCGGATGATTCGGGAGACGGCCGATGCCATGGTCGCTTCGGGCCTTGCCGACGCCGGGTATGTTTACATCAACATCGACGACTGCTGGCACGCTCCCGATCGTGACGCCGACGGATTTCCGCAGTGCGACCCGGAACATTTTCCCGGCGGCATGAAGGCGCTTGCGGACTACATCCACGCCCGGGGACTGAAACTGGGTATCTACTCCGACGCCGGACACAAGACCTGCGCCGGACGTTTCGGCAGCCTCGGACACGAATACCAGGACGCCCTCCAGTATGCCCGCTGGGGAATCGACTACCTGAAATACGACTGGTGTCACAATGAAAATATCAACCCGGTAGGGGCCTATACGCTGATGCGCGATGCGCTTCGCGCCGCAGGCCGTCCGATCCTCTTCTCGATGTGCGAATGGGGCTCCAACAAACCCTGGGAATGGGAGTCGGAGGTCGGCCACATGTGGCGTTCGACGGGGGATATCGGTGCAGTGTTCGCCGGTCCGATAGAGGCCGAGCCCGGCGCATGGAAACCCCGCACCGTGCTGGAGAACCTCGACTCCAACGCCGGGCTGCGCCGCTATGCCGGACCGGGCCACTGGAACGATCCCGACATGCTCGAAGTCGGCAACGGCATGTCTGTGAACCAGGACCGCGCGCACTTCACGATGTGGTGCATGATGGCCGCCCCGCTGATTCTGGGCAACGACCTCCGCGCGATGCCGCAAGAGACGGCGGCCATCCTGCTCAACAAGGAGGCGATTGCCATCGACCAGGATCCGTTGGGTGTGCAGGGGCTTCGCTACGAAACGGATAACGGACTGGAAATCTGGTTCAAGCCGCTGGCCGGCGGCGACTGGGCTTTCTGCCTTTTCAACCGCACGCAGGAACCGCGCCGTTACCTGATCGACTGGCGGCGCTTCTGCTTCACCGACGTGGAGGTCTCGCAGCGCTCGACGGATTTCGACAAGGTGGTCTACCAGGGGCGCGATCTCTGGTCCGGAGGCAAACAGTTTCGCACGAACCGCGTCCGTGAGGTGCTCGTTCCGGCCGAGGACGTGGTGCTTTACCGCCTGACCCCGGTTAAGACGAACTGATTCTGCGGACTGTTCCCCGCCCGCCCCCGGAAACCCCGTGTTTTCGGGGGCGGCGTCTTTTGCAGCGCGGCTGCGGCCCGCTGCGGAGCCGTTCCGAAAAGAAATCTTTCGTATTTCGCCCTTTTTTCAGGAATATATCCTATCTTTGTTCCACGAACCAACAGTTTTACACTTTATGGATGATGGTCATAGTTCCACGTATAGCCGCCGTGTCGTGCCTCAGCACGACGCCATTCATCTATGGTATTCAGCACGCAGATAACTTCCGTGCCGAATTGTTGTTGTCCGATCCTTCCGAAGTAATCCGCACCTTTTCCGAACACAAAGCCGACATCGCCCTGGTGTCTGCCGCCGCCGTGCCGTCGCTGGCCGGGGCACGCATCATCACCGAATATTGTGTCGGAGGCGTTCCCGCCGCAAAGGAGGCGCTGCTCACCAGCGACGACGTATTCGCCGAGGCGTGGAAACCGTTCGGAAAACTTCCCTGCGCCTTCGCCGTCTGGGTGGCGCACGCCGACGTGGACCCCGACACGGTCGAGGCCCTGCAGCACGCACTGACCTACGGTCTCGAACACAGCTATGAAGCGATCCTCGAATCGGCCTTCGCAGCCGATCCCGGGCACGCTTACGGGGAACTGGCACATTTCGACTACATCTTCGACAATCAGAAAGACAAAGCGCTGAAAAAGTTCTGGAACTCGGGCCTCAAGGTAGCCCCGAGAGCCAATCCCGGCTGAAGAGCCTAGCGGGCAGCGGTCCGCCTCTCTGCACGTAAACGGATTCACGAACTTTAAGAGAGCGTCTTATGATTACAATTTACCTCAAGCAATACAACAAGATCATCCGCAATGCCGACACCAAGCTCTTCGATGAACTGGGCTACGACGACATCCTGTGGATCGACATGTTGCTGCCTACGATCAAGGAGCAGAAGGCCGTCGAGAACTTCATGGAGATCAGCCTCCAGACCAAACAACAGGTCGAGGAGATCGAGTCGACCTCGAAATACTCCGAGAACGAAAACTCCATCATCTCCAACTCCAATTTCTTCGTCCCCACGGGCGACTCGTTTATCGTCGAACCGGTGTCGTTCATCATTTCGAACGAGGGCGTGCTCGTATCGGTGCGCAACGCCGAATTCAGGACCTTCCGCGAGACGGAAAAGCGGCTCCAGATGAACTACCGCAGTTACTCGACCGGTTACCACCTCTTCATTTCACTGCTGGAAGTACGCATCGACTTCGATGCCGACCTCGTGGAGCTGATCGCCAAACAGGTCGCAGCGCTCTCGAAGGACATCAACTCCGAAGACTCGATCGACAAGGAGGTGCTCCACCGTATCAGCGCCCTGCAGGAGTCGACGATGTCGCTGCGCGAGAATATCTTCGACCGCCAGCGCGTACTCTCGGGCATCCTGCGCTCCGAGCGGTTCCCCAACGACATCTACCCGCGCCTGCAACTGATGATCAAGGACGTGAACTCGCTGATCAACCATGCCGACTTCAGTTTCCAGCGACTCGACTATATCCAGGACGCGGCGCTGGGTCTGATCAACATCGAGCAGAACGAGATCGTCAAGATCTTCTCCGTGGCAGCCGTGATCTTCATGCCTGCGACGCTCATCGCGTCGATCTACGGCATGAACTTCAAGTTCATGCCCGAACTGGACTGGACGCTGACGCTCGGCAACGGCTGGAACATCCCCCTGGGCTACATCTTCGCCATCGGGATGATGATCTTCTGTTCTGCACTGACGATCTGGTACTTCAAGTACAAGAAGTGGCTCTGACGATTCCGACCCCATAAGGGGCCTCCATCCGGACGGCCCCGATAAAACCGAAGAACGCGAATAAGGCTTCCTTATTCGCGTTCTTCCATATCTTCCATCTTCTGCTTTCGGTAGCTCTTCGGCGTACAGTCGTATTTCGCCTGGAAGTTCTTGAAGAACGTTCCCCTGTTGGTAAATCCGGCCTTATAGATGATTTCGTCGACGGAAAGTTTCGTCTTCGTCAGCAGGTGCTCCGCATACGTAAGCCGGTATTCCCGGATGATGTTGCTCGGGGTGACGGTCACGATCCCGTCGAGCCTGTGATACAGGTTCCTCAGGCTTATGCCCATTTTCCGGGCGATCGTCCCGGTCGTCATTCCGCTGTCCGAAATGTTGTCCTGAATGACTTTGAACATCTTTTCGAGGAACATCTTGTCCTCGCTGTGCAGCATCTTGCCGCCGCTGAATTCGTAGACGCTGATGGCCGAATTGTAATATTCCCGGAGCGAACTGATCCGGTTTAGATTCTGCTTCACGGCAGCTTGCAGCGCCTTGACGTTTATGGGCAGGGACAGTACCGAGTCCGCATATTCATCCGTCAGCGAATCGACATGCTGCAGGCTGGTAATAAGCACGATGGGAATCTTGACCGTCATCCGGTCCTTCTTGACGGAAACCATCAGCGCCTCGATTTCGCTCCGCATCGAGATATTCTCGCAAAGAATGATGTCGGGATGCCCGGCCTGCATCCCCTCGGTGAATTTCGCCGGCTTGCTGAAGGTTCGAATATTATACTCTTCGGAGAACATATCCGCGATGGAGTTGATGATTCCCGCATCGGAGCCGATAATGAACAGGGTTTGCCTGTCGGCCGCCGTGTCGAACTGCCGGATACCCTCCTTTTCGATCATCAGGATATGGCTGTTCAGCAGGTATTCCTCCGTAAACTCCCCGATGGAGTCCTGGGTTGTGTCCGTCCGGGAATCGGAAACGGTGAGCGGCGGAAGTTCGATTTCGAACGAGAAAGAGCCGCCGTTATCCCGAAACCGCATCACACCGCCGAGCCGCGCCACATAATTAAAGCAGACGACAAGCCGCATCTCGTCCTGAAAGGACTTGCCCTGTTTGCCCCGCTTCTGAAAGTCCGCCATGATGTCGTACCGGTCGGTCAGCCGCCTGAAATCCGCTTCACCGATCCATTTGCCTTCGACTTCGAGCCGGATAACGAACCGGTCCCCGTCGGACGTTATTTCGAACCCGATCCGCCCCTTCCGGACCACATGGAGGAAGGCATTGGTCATCATCATATCCGTTATGGCGGCAACCCGTTTCGGGTCACTCGTCCAAAGAAGCCCCTGGGGCACGTCGACCCTGAGCGCAATCCCCTTCTCTTCCGCCAACGAAACGTAGCTCTTCGTGATCTCCATCATGTATTCCGTGACGGAGAATATTTTCACGTTTACCTTGTTCGACTCGCTCGACTCCCTGAAATCATGCAGCATGTGGATGATATTGCCCAACTTCGCGCTCTGCTGGAGAATCCTTTTCATGCGCATCCGGATGTAATCATCGGATTCGGGATATTCTAAAATCTGCTGGCAGGGTACGGACACCATGAATACCGGAACAGCCATCTGCTGGGCGAGGTTCTCCATCAGGTGGAGCTGCGAATCGAGAGCCTCTTCTTTCCGGCTGGCTTCCAGCCGTTCCATGGCCGCCGCCCTTTTCCGCCAGCGTCTTTTATACAGATGCCGGCCGGCCAGAGCAGTGGTAAGCAAAAACAGGAGCAGATAGGCGCATTTGGCGAACCGGCTACTGTACCAGGGGGCCTTGATGATGATCGTCAGGGATTTGACCGGACTGGTATCTCCCGTGATAATATTCTTGTATCGTACGTTCAACCGGTATTTCCCGGGATTCTTTTCCGCGAACAGTATCTCCGAAGGGGATTCCATCCATCGGTTCTCCGCCTCTTCGATCTTGTAGAGATAGACATAATTGCTGCCGTTGATGTAGTCGAGGGCGATTACACCCACATCGTAGAGTCTTTCACGGGGACCGATGACCAACGTACTGTCTTCGCGGACCGCATCTTCGAAAGGAATCAGCCGGTCGTCGATCCGCACGCTCCGGAAAAGCAGTTCGGGATAGAACGGTTCGGCCTTGTAGCGGGTCTGCTCCATAACGACGAATCCGTTGGTTCCCCCGAAGAACAGCGTATTGCTCCGAGGGTCTTTATAGGCGGCCCCGTCGCTGTATTCAATGGTGTATATCCCGTACGAATACCCGTATTTCGCCTGGTAGGAGGTTTGCGGGTCGTACCTTACGAGCCCGCTGTTCGTAGTAAGGAAGAGTTTTCCTTCGCTGTCTTCGAGTATCCCGTGAATGATATTGCGGATGGGAGTTTCCCGCACGGTTCCGTCGTCTTCGAGCTGGAGCAGTCCCCAGCTCGTCCCGATCCAGAGTTTCCCGTCTTTGGCACGAAGGATGGCCCAGACATCGTTGGCTATCTCCGCCCGCGAGTCGTCGAACGTGGTGACGGTACAAGTGTCGCTGTCGGGGAAGTAATGGACCAGCCCGCCTCCGCGATTGCCGATCCAGAGCGTATGGTCCACATCTTCGAACAAGGTGAAAAAGAAGTTCTTGTTCTCCAGCGCTTTCCCGAAATCCAGTTTCTTCCACTCCCGGACATAAGGAATACCGCCCTTGTCGCCGATAACCAGCCGGAAGACGCCGCACCCCACCGTAGCGACCCACAACGTATCCCTGTCGCTCTCCCGAATGGCGTGCACATAACGCAGGTCCGGAGGCACATCTCCGCCCAGCGTCCGGATTTCGTTCCCGGCGAATGGCTTGTAATTGATCCCGGCCCCTTCGGACCCGATCCACACAAGCCCCCGGGAGCTCTCCTCCAAAGCGAAAACGGCGTGATCGGCAAGCCCCGACCCCGGACCGTTTATCTGGACGATCTCCGTCGGCTTGTCGGCCGTGGAGAATCCGGGAATCTGAATGATACCTTCCCCTTTCGTCGCAAACCACAGCGTGCCCCGCGAATCGAGCAGCAGGCTCCGGACCGGTTTGGAAAGGTTGTAGGGCAGTTTGTCGTAGCTGTACGAATGGAACGACACCTCGCCGTTCGCATACATGAACAATCCCTGCCCGTCGCTGCCGATCCAGACGATATCCTGCTTCGCATCCCTGAGCAGGCAGAACACGCCGCAGTTGATGTCCAACCGCTCCATGACATATTTACGGGGGCTTTCCGGCGTAAAACGAAGTTTTGTCACGCCGTCGAAAAGGAAGGAAACAAGAAAATCGTTGCCGTAACGGATCGCATAGGAAACCATTCCGTACCGACTGATCTCCGAACGGATATTCGCGATATATTCGAGCACTTCCGTCGCCGGATCGAAGCTATACAACACGCCTTTGGCGTCGATCAGTATCACCGTATCCTTGTCTGCAAAGGCATAACTGAGTTCTATCGGCAGCACCCGGTCGAGTCCCCCGAAATTGCACGGCTCTCCCGGTTTCCGGGCCGCGAAAACCGTCCGGTAAATTCCGTCCTTCCGGAAAACAAAGACGGAATCGCTCTTTCCGGTCCAGGAAGTGAGGTACGAATCGAACCGAAATGCATCCGGAATCCGCTGAAAAGAGGCGGTTTCCTCACAGTAGCCGTAGAAACTGCCGTCCTGGGTGAGTACGATCGTCTCGGATTTGTCCCGGCTGATCAGAAAATAGGTTCCCTGAAACTCCTTGTGCTGTTCGACGACCTTGGTCCGGTGCATGAGATCGAGACCGTAATTGGTCCGAAGCCAGTAGTATCGGTCCCGGGTGGGCTGGATCTTCTCGATCAGGTTTCCCGACAGAGGTTTCATCCCGCTGCCTTCCTGCGGATAGCAGACCATGCGCTGTCCGTCCCACAGATTGAGGCCTTCGCAGGTCCCGAGCCAGATATAACCGTCCGTGTCCTGGTTCAGGCACAGAATAGAGTTGTTGCTGATCCCCTCCCTGCTGGAGATCATTCTCAGATTACCGGCAAAAAGCCCCGGACACCAGCACGTAAGGACCGTACTTGCAAAAATGAGTAAAAAGACGTTTCTATTGCCCACGTTCGTACTATTTGCCCCGAAATTAAGCCAATTTTTTCATAAATCAGCACGAAAGTACAAATCTGTACTTAAATGGCATAAAATCGTACATACGTCTATTCAATAATAAATATGTTTGTATGGAGAAACCATGCAACCTTTATTCTAATAACCACTTATGATCAAGAAATCTACTTTTAGCACCTTTGCGCGCTATTCGCTCGCATTGCTGTGGTGTCTGATCGCAACCGGCATTTCCGGCGTCTACGGACAATCCGGTGCGAAATCGGTAAGCGGCAGGATTGTGGATGAGAAAGGCCAACCGCTAATCGGGGTGTCCGTACTCGTTGAAGGCACAGTCAACGGTACGGCTACCAATGCAGACGGAACCTATCTCATCAAGGGTGTCAAGGACACCGACAACCTGAAGTTCGTCTACCTCGGCTACAAGACAGTCGTGGAGGCGGTCGGCAAAAAGACCGAAATCTCGGTGACCATGGCCGAAGACACGAGTTACCTGGACGAAGTAGTCGTCATCGGCTACGGAACGACGACAAGGCGTCACATCACCTCGGCCGTTTCCACCGTAAACCGGGAAGACCTGGCGGACCGGCCGGTCGCCAACATCCAGCAGGCCCTTCAGGGAACGGCGGCCAACCTGATTATCCAGACACGCAACTACGACCCGACGGGCGGCGACCAGATGAACCTCTCCATCCGCGGCGTCAACACGATAGGCAACAATTCGCCGCTGGTCGTGATCGACGGAGTCCCGCAGGCCGAGGCATCCCGGATGAACGACCTCAACCCGAACGACATCGAATCCGTCAACATCCTGAAAGATGCGGGCTCCTCGGCCATCTACGGCGCACGTTCGTCCAACGGCGTCATCCTGATTACTACCAAGCAGGGTCACCGGGAAACGGCTCCGAGCATCACCTTCAGCGCCCAGCTCGGCGCCCAGGACCCGCACATCCTCTGGGACCCGGTTCCTTCGTACAAGAACTCGATCCTGCGAAACGAGGCGCTGACCAATTCGGGGCTCAACCCGATCTTCTCGGCAAGCGAAATTCAGGACATGTACGTACACGGGGATTGCGAACCTTTCGTAAAGCAGGCCATGAAAACCGCCATGCAGCAGAATTACAACCTGAGCGTTTCCGGCGGAACGGCACATACGACCTACATGCTGTCGGCAGGATACTTCGACCAGGAATCCAACTACATCGGCCCCGACTACGGCAAGCAGCGCTACAACGTGCGTTCGAACATATCGACGCAGTGGGGCCGCCTCAAAGTCGGCGCCAATGTCAGCTATACGCGGGCCGAAACCAAATCCCCGACGACCAGCGGATTCCTCTTCGCCGACCTCGCCCGGTTCCCGACCTATTACTTTATGCGCACGATGGACGGCAACGGAACCTTCTACGCCAACAACTACAAATACGGAGGCTGCGGAGCCGTCTTCGGCGGACTTGTCGGGGGGGGGGTACAACAAGTATGACAACGACTACATCAGCGGTGTTTTCAACGCCGAATTCGAGATCGTCAAGGGCCTCAAGCTCCGCGGAGTCCTCAGCGCCGAATCGCGCAGCGAGCACCGCTTTTCCGACCACTTTTCCTATTACGTAGTTACCGACAACGGCGCCAACTGGTCGGACTCCTCGACCGCAGCGCTGGCCGGCAGCACGACCGATCCCGCCGACGACTGGGTGGGAAAAGACACCTACCTCAACGGACAGGTACTTCTGGATTTCAACCGCACATTCGCCGAAAAGCACAACATTACCGCATTGGCCGGCTGGTCCCAGGAGTCGAAAAAACACTATTCCTTAAGCGTATCGAAAAAATACCTCAACGACCTGAATCAACCCAGCGACGGAACCGTCGTGGTCGACGAGGATACGAAACTGTCGACACAGGACAACACCCGTTCGGCGCTGCAATCCTATTTCGGGCGTATCGGCTACTCCTACGACGATAAATACTACGTCGAATTTACGGCCCGCTACGACATGTCGTCCAAATTCCTCAAGGTCCGCAACGGAGGCTTCTTCCCGGCTGTTTCCGTAGGCTGGCGCCTCTCGCAGGAGGGCTTCATGGGCGACTACCGCAACAAGGTCGGCGACCTCAAGTTCAGGGCCTCGTACGGCGTCAACGGCAACCAGCAGGACGTAGGCCTCTACGACTTCATGACGACCTACGGCATCTGGACGAACGCCTACGGGTTCAACGGCTCGAGTGTTCCGGGCCTGATGTTCACCATGGGTAACGAAGCCCTCACCTGGGAACGTTCCAAAACCTTCAACATCGGTCTCGACGCATCGTTCTTCGCAAACCGGCTCAATGTAAGTTTCGACTATTTCTACAAACGGACCTCCGACATCCTGCTTCCGGCCATCGTCCCGGGCGTCTTCGGCGCGAGCATCGCCAAGGAAAACCGTGGCGTGATGGACAACCAGGGCTGGGAAGTCACACTGAACTACAACCTCGTGCACGGCAGTTGGGACCACAAGTTCTCGCTCAACATCGCCGACTCGAAAAACGAAGTCGTGACGTACGGCACGCCGAAAATCTCGTCCAACGACGGCGTCACGGTCCTGATCCAGGAAGGACTTCCCCTCAACTCCTATTACGGCTATAAGGTAGCCGGCTATTTTTCCGGTTACGACGAAATTCAGGAAGCCGCCATTCCCTCGACGATCGACCGTTCGCAGCTCCGTCCGGGAGATGTCCGCTATGTGGATGTCAACGGCGACGGCGTGATCGACATCAACGACCGCGCCTACCTGGGTTACGGTTTCCCGCGCTACACCTTCGGATTCAGCTACAATGTCCGTTGGAAGGGACTGGACCTCGGGCTGATGCTCCAGGGCGTCCTGAAGCGTACGAGCGCCATCCGCGGCGAGCTGGTCGAGCCGTTCCACAGCGACTACGGCATGACCATGTACGAGCACCAGCTCGACTACTGGACACCCCAGAACACCGATGCAAAGTGGCCCCGCCTGGCAACGAAAGGAACCGTCAGCGCCACCAACAACTGGGGACAGGCCGGCTCGGAGCTGAACATGATCACCGGAGCTTATCTGCGCGTGAAGAATATCCAGCTCGGCTATACCCTGCCTAAAAGATGGACCCAGAAATTCGGCTGCAAGAGCCTGCGCATCTATCTGGACGCCCAAAATCCGCTGACACTTACGAAATACGGCTTCGTGGACCCCGAGTCCTCGGAATTCGGCAGCAACATGGGACGTTCGGGAGCCAACTCGGTCCGTAATTACCCGGCCCTGCGCTATTGGGGCGGCGGAATCAATCTGACTTTCTAAAAAGCTAAGTTTATGAAAAAGTACACTATATTATCGTTTCTGCTGGTCGGCCTGGCCGGTTGTGTGGGCATCGAACAGTATCCTACCAACTCCTATTCCGACGCAACGTTCTGGAACTACGAGGACAACTGCATGGCCGCCCTCTACCTGGGATACAACCAGTATTGGAGTGCCGACCGTTACTTCGGAAACAACCTCCTTTCCGACGACGTTTACGGCAGCCGCCACACGACGAGTTCCACGGAAACGGCGACAGGGCTCGCAACGACGAACGGCGGCCGTTTCTCGGACGAATGGAAAGAGTGCTACCAGGAACTGCGCACCATCCATACCGCGCTGGACAACCAGGACCGCATGAATATCAGGAGCGAAGTCAAGTCGCGGCTCATCGCGGAACTCCGACTGCTGAGGGCCTTTACCTATATGCGCCTCACGGCGTGGTTCGGCGACGTTCCCTTCCTGACGAGCAATCCCACGCTGCCGGAGTCGAAAACGATCAAACGCACCAGCGCGGATTATATCAAGCAGTTCATCCATTCCGAGCTGGAAGAGGTTTCGCACATCCTTCCGAAGAACACGGCGCTCACCGCAGCCGAGAACGGACGCGTGACCTGCGGAACCGCCGTCGCGCTCAACGCCCGGGCCTACCTGCTCGACAACGATTTCGAGAATTGCGCCCGGGAGTGTGCGAAACTCATCAACAGCGATGAATACGGGATCTATGCGCTCGCCGACAACTATACGGACCTCTTCACCAACGGACATTACGGCCCCGAATCGATCATGACCATCGAATTCGCCTACGAAGGCGGCGTGGAGAACATCAAGCGGAGCTGGGCCACCGGTCCGAGAATCCCGCAGTCGATCGGCGCAGGAGCCGAAGTCGCCTTCTCGCCCACGCAGGAGTTGGTAGATTGTTTCCGCAAGACGGACGGCACGGTGGCCGACGATACGGACTACGAAGACCGCGACCTGCGTTTCTACGCGACGATAGCTTATAACGGCTGCACCCTCCAGATTCCGGAAGCCAAATCCTGCAAGATCATCGGTTCGGAAGGGGTCGGCAAAGGGACCTATACCTGCTGGACCAATCCGGCCGACGAGACGGCGGCCCAGAAAAAAGATCCCGCCCTGGGAGATTCGTACAACGGCACGAACGACCGGACACTGACGGGTTATTACAACATCAAGAACTACGTAGCCAACACGGTCGGCTCGGGCGGCGGTTCCTACAAACCGCTGATGGAGATCCGTTATGCCGACGTATTGCTCATGTACGCCGAATCGATGTTCGAAACCGGCAAGATGACCGCCGACGTATGGAACGCCACGATCTTCCCGCTCCGCAAAAGAGCCGGATTCTCGAACGACTACTGCGCTTATCCCGGCGGCGATGACCTCCGCCAGGCAATCCGCGACGAACGCCGCACCGAACTCGCCCTCGAAGGCCGCAGATGCTTCGACCTGCGCCGCTGGGCGGCCCTCGACAACCCCTCCATCAAGTCCACAGGAGCGGCAGTCCTCACCTCCAGGGCGACCGGAGCTCCGTTCCTCGACGACGGAAGCAACATCCAGTGCCCGGCATCCTACAACATGAAATATTGGTTCCCCATTCCCCAGAGCGAACGGGACATCAACCACAACCTCACGCAGAATCCCGGCTGGTAAACCGGCGGCAGACAAACTAAACGACATAAAACAAGATGAGAACCCTATTTCGAAATATCGCGATTCTGACCGTAGCGGTGTCTCCCTTCGTTTCGGGATGCACCGACGACGGTAACGAGATCAACTATAACATTCAACCGGGAAACGAACTCTACCTCCCCCTTTCCGGGAAGGCCGTCGACCTGTCACGGGGCGCCGACGTGGAATTCCAGTGGGCCCCGTCGGTCGCCTACGACAACGGCTTCGTATCGTATGAACTGCTGTTCGACCTCGAGGGCGGAGATTTTTCGGCTCCCCTGGCGGCAATGACAAGCCAGCTCAACGGCTCCAAGACCTATTTGAGCGTCACGTCCAAGAAACTGAACGCCGTGGCACGGGCCGCCGGATTAGGAACCTCCGAAACCGGCAACCTCAAATGGACGGTACGCGCCTCGAAAGGCCTTTTCGGCAGTATCTATTCCGAGTCGCGGTTGCTGTCGGTGACCACGACGAACGCCATGAATCCGTTCCCCCGGACCGTAATTCTCCGGGGCGACGCCCTCGAAGACCCGACGGGCATCAACATGGCGGCATCGGCCGGCATCGACAAGGCAGCCGCCTCGGAGGGAACCTTCGAATGCTTCACGAAGATCAAGGGCAGCACCGGCTTCACCGTCGAGGACGACCTCGGCAGGTACTATGTGCTGAACGAAAACAAAACCGTAACCTACTCCGAAACCGCCGTCAACAACCGGATGCCCTCCGAGGCGATTTACTGGCTCAAGATCGATTTCGACATGATGACCTGGTCCTACAACACCGTTTCGAAGATCGAATACTATGCGGCGTCGTGGGCCGACAACAAGATGTCGACCGTAAACCAGGCCATGACCTATGCCGGGAAAGGCGTCTGGACACTGCTCGACTACGAGAATACCATTTCCAACAACTCCGCCAACGATTCGCGCCACCGCTTCAACGCCACGCTCGGAGACGGAACCAAACTGTATCTCGGAACCCAGGCCTCGCTCGGAACCTCCTATACGACCGACTACCTCAAGGTCAATCTCTACACGACGGAAACAGTCAATACGACGGACAAAGTGAACTGGGAGATGACCTACAAATTCCTGACCGCCGACTGCGGACGCAAACTGGACTGCTACCTCTACCTGAACGGGGACAATCCGGCCGGAACGTGGTGGCACGAGTATAAATTCAAATAATAAGGAACAATTATGAAACTGTATAAATTCATGGGTCTACCGTTTATATTTTCGATGCTCGCCGTTTTTCCCGTAGCCTGCGAGGAAGACTATATGTCCATCACCAACCCTCCTACGGAGCAGAAAGCCAACATTTACTCCGACTACGAAATCGATTGGGCGGAGGCTGCCGACTCGGTTTCAACCGCATTCATCGAACGGTTCTATTGCAGTTCGAACCGCAACGGAGCGGACGGAGTATTCTCCTACAGCGAGTACAACAACCAAAAGAACAACGGCAACTGCTACTGGCAGCAGGCCCACGCCATGGGGGCCATGGTCGATTACTACAACCGGATCAAGTACTCCGATCCCGATCAGGCCGCACTCATCCGGAGCTATTTCAAACGCTGGTACGACAAACGGGGCAACAACTACGAAGGCAACGCCTCGTGGCGCGGAAGCACCGGCTTCGGCAACGACTTCACCGACGATACGCTCTGGATCACCATCGCCCTGCTGCAAATGTACGACGCCACAAAAGACGAAACCTACTACACTGCGGCCAAACAGACCTGGGACGAATGCGTGCGGCCCCGTTTCGCCTACAACCAATACGGCTGGCTGCCGTGGAAATGGACCAGCCTGGGCGCCAACGAGTGCACCAACGGCCCCGGAGCGATCGCAGCAGCCACCCTGGCCCGCTACGCCAAGGAGGCCGGAAACAGCGAGGAGTACAACCGCTACCTCAACGAAGCCTTCAAATGTTTCGACCAGAACATCCATGCCATGAACTCGGACGGCACGCTGGGCAACCCGCCGTTGAGCTATACCCAGGGAACCTGCATGGAGGCCGGGCGGCTGATCTGGAAACTGACCGGCGAGGAGGGTTACATCCGCAAAGCGATCTCCGCAGCCCGCGGACAGATGTCGGCGGCGTCCATGAACGAAACGTACGAAGCAGAGCGGATCATGCGCGACGAAGGAGCCGACGAGAACAACTCGATCTTCCACGCCGTATTCTTCCATTGGGCCGCCCGGATGGCCGTCGACAGCAATATCGACGCCGTCGATTCGCGCATCCGCGAAGAACTCGACCGCTACCTGCTGCGCCATGCCTCCTACTACTGGACACGCGGCATCGACAAGTCGCCGCTGGGCTGGGCCGACTCTTATTTCGGAGTCAAGTGCTACGAGGCGAGGACGCCCGGAACGGGCGGTTCGCTCGGGGCCTATACGAGTGCGGCACAGGCGCTCGAATCCATGTGGTTCGTTGAAAGATATAAATAGTCCGTTTGAAATTCGATCGAAACATGAAACGTATATTAAATATGCTTCTCCTTGTCGTTACGGTCATGGCTGTAACGGCATGCGACTCCGACGATAACAATCGTCAGAACGAACTCTGCTCCCCCGGCAAACTCTACCTTCCGAGGGATCAGTATCCGCTCGATATCACCGCCGGGCAGCCTGTGGTGTTCGAATGGGAAAACTCCAAGACAAACAACGCCTGTTATCAGGTTCTTTTCGACAAAGAAGAGGGTGACTTTTCCAAACCCGCGTATGTAATCACGAGTACGGCCAACGGCTTCATGCCCTCGTTGGAGGTATCTTCCGCCACGATGTCGACCATCGTCGCCCTGTGCGGCGGACTGCCCGGCCAGACCGTCACCGTAAAGTGGACCGTCCGGACGCTCAAAGGGCTCGACCAGGTTACAGGCGTGCAGGAAGGAGGATCACGAACCATCCTGGTTACGATGCCGAATACCGTAGACCCGCTTCCCGCTACGCTCGCGCTTCAGGGTACGGCAACGGAGAACCAGGCCGCCATCAGGCTCAACGCCGCACTTCCCGTATCGGCAACTACCGGGAAACACATCGCAGACCGGAAACAGGGCGCCATGGAATGTTTTACGCAATTCTCGGAAGGGACGTTCACCGTAAAGGACGACCTGGACCGTTACTTCGCACTCGAAGAGAACGGAACGCTGCGATGCACCTATGCCGAAGAGAGTTCCAATGCGGCTCCGGCAGCGGGCATCTACTGGGTATACCTCGACTTCAACACCATGACCTGGTCGATGAAGGAGATCGAAAAAGTGGTATTCTGGAACCGTCCGTGGTTCGGCGCCGAAAGCAAGCAGCCGATGACCTACAAGGGCAACGGCGTATGGGAAATCGTCGATTTCGCCTGGAATGTCGGGACGACCTCCCAGAAGGACACCCGGTATCATTTCAAGGTGTACTATACGGACCAGAGCATCGAAAGATGGGCTTACTGGAACGACGACTTCCGCCCCGAGGAAAACCCCGAGGCGAATCCGAAATGTTTCAACGTCTACCGGTTCGTGAATGCACTCAAAGACGACTGGGTCCATTCGTGGAAAACGACCAACGACAGCGAGGGCATCAACCAACTGGCGACTTTCCGGGTGCACATGAACAATGCGGACAAGGCCGATTATTTCCACGAACGCTCATTCAAGGATAAATAGCCATGCCGATAAAAGCCGACGCGGAAACCGGATCCGGTGAATCCGCCCACGACGGTAACTCCGGCCGACGCAACCCCATTCCGAAGAAGTAGGAAAACCGTATGACACGCAGTCTGTTTTACACATTCGCGCTCTCCGTCCTTTGCATCCACCCGCTGGATGCGAAGGACGTGACGGTGCTTCCTGCGAAAGGGAACTCTCCGTCGGTCTTTTATCTCGCCGGACCGCACCGGCAGCCGGTCGTCTATGTCGACGGCAGCGACGCACCCGTCGTGAAGAAATCCGCCGGACTGTTCGCCTCGGACATCGGGGCCGTCACGGGAATCCCGGCGAAAGTCGTAACCTCGCTCGACGGGGTAAAGAGTTGCGTCATCGTCGGGACCATCGACGGCTGCGATGCCATCCGCCGTCTTGCCGAAGCGGGAAAAATCGACCTCGAACCGATCCGGAACGGCTGGGAACAGTACCACATCCGGACTGTCCGGAAACCTTTCCCCGGAATTTCCGAGGCCCTCGTAATCGCCGGAAGCGACCGCCGGGGCGCAGCCTACGGCATCCTGTCCCTTTCGGAGAAGGCAGGTGTCAGCCCGTGGTACTGGTGGGCCGACGTGCCGGTCCGAAAACACGAGCGGCTGTATGTCGACGCCCCCGGTCACTATTCCGCCGAGCCTTCGGTCCGGTACAGAGGGATTTTCCTGAACGACGAGGACTGGGGACTTACGCCCTGGGCAGCGAAAACCTTCGAAAAGGAGCGGGGCAACATCGGGCCGCGCACCTATTCCAAAGTTTGCGAATTGTTGTTGCGCCTGAAGGGCAACATGCTCGCTCCGGCCATGCATCCGGTATCGACACCGTTCCACAGCATTCCCGAGAACCGGATGGTCGCAGACTCCTTCGCCATCGTCCTGACCGCAACCCACTGCGAACCGCTGCTGCTCAACACGGCCGGCGAGTGGGACAAAAAGACCATGGGACCATGGGACTACGACGCCAACCGGGAGAAGATGAACGAAGTTCTGGCCGCACGGGTCCGCGAGGCTTCCCCGTACGAGAACGTTTACCCGCTGGCGCTCCGGGGCCTGCACGATGCTGTCATGGCGAACGGAATCCCGGTGAAGAAGAAGGTCCGGATGCTCTCCGAAGCCCTTGCGGACCAACGGAAAATCATCTCCGCGGAGGTTTCGGGTCCCGTCGGGGAGGTTCCCCAGGTCTTCACGCCCTACAAGGAGGTGTTGGAAATCTATTCCAACGGACTGGAACTTCCCGACGAGGTGACGATCGTCTGGCCCGACGACAACTACGGCTACCTCAAGCGGCTGAGCGGCATCCGGGAACAACAGCGCTCGGGACGCTCGGGCGTCTATTACCACGTCTCCTATCTCGGGGTTCCCCACAGCTACCTGTGGTTCAGCACCACGCCGCCGGCACTGATGTACGAAGAGCTGAAAAAAGCGTACGACACGACAGCCGACCGCTACTGGCTGCTCAACTGCGGCGACCTGAAAGGCAGCGAAATGCAGGTTTCGCTGTTCATGGACATGGGCTACGACATCGGCGCCTTCACGCCGGAAACCGTCGTAGAGTATCCGGCTAAATGGCTGAGCGCCATTTTCGGCGAAACGATGTACGACGAACTGTGCCGGAACTACACTGCATTCCTGAACCTGGCATTCAGCCGCAAACCGGAGTATATGGGCTGGGGTTATCACTGGAACCACTACGGCAACCAATGCGAGCAGCCGACCGACACGGACTTCTCGTTCCTCAATTACGACGAGGCGCAGCGGCGGCTCGCCGCCTGTTCGGAACTGGGAAGCTATGCCCGGAAGAGCTACGATTCGCTTCCGCAGGCATACCGGGCAGCTTTCTGCCAACTCGTCTGGTATCCGTTCCGGGGCATCGAACTGATGAACCGGATGACGCTCAAAGGCCAGTTGAACCGGATGTACGCCCGTCAGCACCGCGCATCGGCCAACCGTACAGCGGATGAAGTCAAAGCCTGCCACGATTCGCTTGTCCTGATCACGGAGGAATACAATTCGATTCTCGGCGGAAAGTGGCGCCATATGATGTCCCTGAGGCAGAACTACGATCATACGAGTTCCTATTTCAAACTCCCGGAACTGCATTACATCGACCTCGACGGCCCGGCATCCCTCGCCCTTGCCGTAGAAGGGGAGGACGTAAGCGGCATACGGAGTTTCCGGGCATTGCCCGTCTTCGACAAATACCTGCGCCAAAGTCATTGGATCGAGGTGTACAACACCGGCTGCGAAAGCGTCAACTGGGAAGCCGGGGTGTCCGACGACTGGATCGTGCTCTCGAAAGCGTCGGGCACGACCGGCTCCGAAGAGCGGATCGGGGTGTCCGTCGACTGGACGAAAGTTCCCGCGGGAAAGGATATCCTCGGGGAGATTTCCATCCGGGGAACGGGCGGAACCCTAAAGGTCCTGGTTTCGGTCTTCAATCCGGCGGAACCCACACGGGAAGCCCTCGGAAACCTCTATGTCCAAAGCGACGGATATGTTTCGATTCCTGCGGCCGCTTTCCACCGGATAACAGGCAACGGGAAGGTCGCCGTGAAACCGGTTCCCGGGTTAGGCCCCGACGGCGACGCCCTTCAACTCGGCGACCCTGCTGCACCCCTGCAAAACTACCGGGACGAGAACACCCCTTCGGCAGAATACGATTTCTACTGTTTCGACGCCGGCCCGGTGGATGTCTACACCTACGTTCTTCCGCTCTTTCCGCTCCATGCGGACCGGGATTTCAAGCTGCCTGAGAATACGAATACAGACACCAAATACAGTATCCAGATCGACGGAGGAGCCATCGCGACCCCCACTTCATCCCATACCGAATACACCCAGGTATGGTACGAGAGCGTCCTGCGAAACAGCGTGGTGAACAAATCGGTCCTGCACGTCGACGCGCCGGGCCGCCACACACTCCGTATCCGGACCGGTGACCCGGGGATGGTGATCCAGAAGATCGTCATCGATTTCGGAGGCATGAAACGCTCTTACCTCGGACCGCCGTCCACACAGGTGGCAACGGCCGATTCCCGATATAAAAATCAAATTAAAACCAACTAAAAGCCATACTTATGACACTTCAAAATTCCCTATTATCCGTGTTTGCTCTGGCTGCAACGCTCGTGTCCTGTTCGTCGGACAAGACGGATTCGGACCCGGCAGGACCGGCAACCGTAGAAAAACTGGCGGCGCCCAGAGACGGGCTGAGCGTCAACACGTTACTTTTAAACCCCGAAGAGTTCGAAGGCCTCCGGTTCGATTGGAAATCGGCCGGGGAGGGCCTGAAGTACGAACTCGTCTTCGACAAGGCCGGCGGCGACTTCTCCGCTCCGGCAGAGCGGTTCGAAACGACCGAAACGTCGCACACGCTCCTGTTCGAGGACATCCAGCGGCTTTTCGAAGAGAATAAAAACGAAGCGGGAGAGACCGCCGAACTCGCATGGCGGGTCTACACGACCTCGGAGCGGGGCAGGACGCAGTCGAAAGAGACCCGGCTGATCACGTTCACGACCGTAGCGAAGGTGGTTGTCAAAACGCTGATCGCACCCGAGAAAGAGACCGTTTTCAATCTGAAAAAACTCGCCGGAGATGTGACTTTCTCCTGGTCGAAGCCCGTATGGCTGGGTAGTGAAAAGGACATCAGCTACACATTCGTGATCGACCAGGCCGGCAACGACTTTTCGGAGCCGCTTCTCAGCGTGGAACTGGAAGCCGGAGAGGAGACACTCGCAGCGACCCAAACCGTGGTGACCAAAGAGAAACTGACCGAACTTTACGACGCCTCGCCGGTAGCAGCCGACGGGGACAGCTACTATTTGAAATGGGCCGTCTATGCCAAGATCGGCGCAAACAAAACCATCTCCGAGGAGATTCGCACCTTCTCGGTCATCCCGAAGGAGAAGATTCCCGCATTCACCGGGGGCGACCCGCTTTATATCGGGGTTCCCGGATCGACCGAAACCGGCCAGCAGATGGTCTACATCCCGGACAGCTATTACAAAACGGACAACGACAGTTGGCACGACCGGATGGAGAAGATCGGCCAGAACTGGAAGGATTTCCCCTACTACGAAGTATTCGTCTCGCTGAAGGCAAACGAAAAGTATTATTTCTATACGACGGACGAAAACAACGAAAAGACGCACTTCTTCAAGGCGACCGCCTCCGACGGATTCGTCGAAACGGAAACCGAGGAGGATGCACAGGTCAAAATCGCACAGGACGGCATCTACCGAATCCGCTTCAAGGCCGACGGAACAAAGAAGGCCGACGTGCGGAAGGTGGAATACATCAACCTCCGGTTCGCCTGGGGAGCTTATGACCAGAACAAGGTCACCGACGCCGTGATGAATTACGCCGGTAAGGGACTTTGGACCCTGTCGTCCTACAACATCGTCCTCAAGGACATGGGAAGCTACAAGGAGGACCGCTACCGGTTCGTCATGAAACTCGACGGCATCGACCAGATTCAGGGCCTCTCGAAAAACAACGAGGGCAGCGTCACCGGAAACCGTCCCGGACAGAGCGAAGATGCCTCCTACTGGGACCTGCAGCTTTCGTATACGGGATGGGACCACTGGGTATTCAAGTATCCGGCCTGGCTCTGCGACGATTCGAACCTTGCCAAATGGTGTGCAGATGTCAGACTCTATATGAACGCCGACAAGGGACACTATACCCACGAGTTCGTCAATCCTGTCGAGGTGAAGGCATTCGCCGACGGCGATCCCCTGTATATCGACGGCACGGGAAGCGAGGCCGGACAGAAGGCCTCCTACATCACTTCGGCCTCCTACAACACCTCCATCGGCCAGTCGGGCGAGGTCGACGCTTTCAAGAACCAGGATTACAAATACGAAATTTTCACCAAACTCGGCGCCGGAAGCAAGTTCTATTTCCGATCAGTTACCGGAACCGTTTTCTACACGCTGACGGCAGACGGGACCCAGGTCAAGAAGATCAACTCGGCCGCCGAAGCCGAAGGAACCACAGCGAAAGAGGGCATCTACCGCATCCGGTTCAACATCACATCGGGCAAGGCTTATATCGTCCAGGTAGACAACGTGGAGCACTTCTTCTGCTGGACCTCCAAACTGACCGCCATGACCTACGAAGGGAAAGGCGTATGGGCGGCAAAGAACCTGAACATCGCGCTCCAGAAGACGAGCTGGGGTTTCGACGAACGGTATAAGTTCAAATTCACCATCGACGGAAAGGCGCAGCCGTTCGGACGCATGTCCACAAACGGCGATCGTCCCAACGCTTCGACGGCAGCGGATTACTGGTACGTCCAGCCTTCCCTGGCGAACCAGTGGGACCCCGCATTCAAATATCCGGACGCACTGTGCGACGGCAACAACCTGACACGGTGGTATGCCGACCTGTACCTCTATATGAACGACGACAAGGGACATTACACCCACGAATTCAAGAACACACATGAATAAAATGATCAGCACATTCGCAATCCTTTGCGGAACAATCCTGTCGGCATGCAGCCAGTCGGAGTCTTCTCCGGCCGGCCCCGACGGGCCGGCAACCGGGGAACCGGCAACCATACTGACAGCCCCGAAAAACGGGCTTTCCGTCAACCTCGACGCCCTGTCGAACCTCACGTTCTGGTGGGAGCGTACCACCGGCAAACCCGACGGATACGAACTGGTATTCGATCTGGAAGGAGGCGATTTCACAGCCCCGGCAGCCTCTTTTCAGGCAGGCGGCAAGACCGAACTGACCCTCTCCTACCAGGACGTGAAAACCCTCTACCAAGCAACTCAGAAGGATGGCACGGCATCTCTCATCTGGACCGTAAACGCGCTTGCGGGCGATAAAACATACGGCGGCAAAGAGTCCCGCAAACTGATTGTCACCAACACCATGGAGCCGTATATCGTCGAGGCGCTCTTCACCCCGGAAAACGGCAGCAGGGCCGACCTGACCCTGCTCGAGGAGAATCTCCACTTCAGTTGGTCGGCAGCCAAGACCTCCGGAACCAAAACCCCGTCGTACACCCTGCTGTTCGACCGGAAGGGCGGCGACTTCAGCGCACCCCTGGCCTCGTTCGACCTGGCCGGGAAAACCGAATTCGACCTCTCGAAGGAGGAGGTCCGCAAGCTCTTCGACGCCCATGCGGAAAGCGGAAGCGAAACCCTTCCGCTCGTCTGGACGGTGCGGTGCAACGTGGAAGACAACGCATGGCTGGCTTCGGAGCAATACCAATTAACCGTGACAACGCTTCCGGTAGCCTATTCGAACGCAATCTTCACGAACTTCTCGCTGCCCGACCCCGATGTAATCCGGGGCGACGACGGTTATTTCTACCTCTACGCCACCGAACATAAACGCAACGACCCCGACATGAAGAACAGTCCGATCATGCGTTCGCCCGACCTGATCAGTTGGACACGCGTCGGTTCGCTCTTTACGGACTCCACCCATCCCCAGATCACCGATCAGGACGCCGGGATCTGGGCGCCCTCGGTCAATAAAGTCGGCAACAAATACGTGATTTACTACTCCCAGCCGGGTAAGAATTACAAACACGCCATCGGCGTCGCCGTCGCCGACTCGCCCACGGGACCGTTCACGGATCTCGGGAAACTGATCGACAGCAACGAACAGGGCGTAGAAATTTCCATCGACGCCTACCTCTATCAGGAGGATGGCCGGAATTACCTGTTCTGGGGCAGCTTCCGCAGCATCAGCGTTCTCGAACTGACCGAGGACGGAACGGCCATCAAGAACAAGGCCACCCAGAAACGCCGGGAGGTGGCCGGAGGCCAGTACGAGGCTTCCGTCGTCCTGAAAAGGGATAACTGGTATTACCTGATCGTTTCGACGGGCGATTATTCGAAAGGCGGCACTTACCGGATTGTCGTCGGCAGGTCGCAAAGTGTTTTCGGTCCCTATGTGGATAAGAACGGAAACGACATGATGAGCGTCCACCACGAGCTGGTGCTGAAAGGCAACAGCACATTCTCCTCGCCGGGACACTGTTCGCGCATCATCACCGACGATGCCGGACAGGACTGGATTCTCTATCACGCCTATCCCAACGACAAGGACTACCGATGCCTGATGCTCGACCGGATCAACTGGGTGGACGGCTGGCCCGTTTCGCCGGGCCAGCAGCCGACATCCCAATCCGTAGACCGGCCCGTCTTCAACAAATAACCGCTCCGGACAACATTTGCCCGAACCGTTCAAAACCCCTCCCCTTCAGGAGGGGTTTTGCATGACCGCGGACCGATCCCCGGCGAACCCCGTAAAGGCCGGTCCGGCCCTCGCAAACGAAGCAAGGCACGGATGGGAACCCCTCCGTGCCTTACGTACAAATGCAGGGATACCTGCGCTATTCGTCGATAAAATCGATGTTCACCTCGCGCTGGAACACCTCCTGCAACGAAATGTTAGTTTCCGTCGTCGCAATTCCCTGGATACGCAGGATACCGTCGAAAATCGTCCGCATCAGGTGTTCGTTATCCACGCAGTAGAGTTTCACCAGGATATTGCCGTTGCCGGTGATGAAGTGGCACTCCACGATTTCGGGAACCTTCCGCAGCTCCTCGACGGTCTGTTTGAGCAACTGCGGGTCCTTTAACGTGATGCTGATGTGGGCGCAGACATCGAAACCCATCATCTTGGGGTCGACGATCAGCCGGCTTCCGAGAATCACGCCCGACTCGTCGAGCTTGCGGATGCGCTGGTGGATGGCGGCGCCGGAGATTCCGCATTCGCGGGCGATCTCCAGGAAAGGCATGCGCGCATTCTTAATGAGGTATTTGAGAATCTTGCGATCGATCGCGTCCAATGCGGTTTTAGCCATAGCGGTAAATTTATTTGATTACGTTCAATTCTTTGCCGACCTTCGTGAAGGCGGCGATGCAGCGGTCGAGGTGTTCGGTCGTGTGGCCCGCCGATACCTGCACGCGGATGCGCGCCTGGCCCTTCGGAACCACCGGGTAGTAGAAACCCGTGACGAAAACGCCTTCGTCCTGCAACTTCGCGGCAAACTCCTGCGACAACTTGGCGTCGTAGAGCATCACGGCGCAGATGGCCGACTGCGTAGGTTTGATGTCGAAGCCCGCAGCCATCATCCCGGCCCGGAAATGCTCGACGTTGGCCACGAGGCGGTCATGGATTTCGTTGCTCTCGGCGAGCATCTTGAAGGTCTCGATCCCGGCGCCCACCACGGCAGGGGGCAGCGAGTTGGAGAAGAGGTAGGGACGCGAACGCTGGCGCAGCATGTCGATTATCTCCTTGCGGCCCGTGGTGAATCCGCCCACAGCGCCGCCGAAGGCCTTGCCGAGCGTACCCGTGAGGATGTCCACCTGCCCGCGCAGGTCGTACAGTTCGGTGATGCCGCGGCCAGTCTTGCCCAGCACGCCTGCCGAGTGGCACTCGTCGACCATCACCAGCGCGTCGTACTTCGCGGCCAAAGCGCAGATTTTGTCGAGCGGCGCAGCGTTGCCGTCCATCGAGAAGACGCCGTCGGTGACGACGATGCGGAAACGCTGGGCCTGGGCCTTCTTCAGGCACTCCTCCAGTTCGCCCATGTCGGCATTGGCGTAACGATAACGCACGGCCTTGCACAGGCGCACGCCGTCGATGATCGAAGCATGGTTGAGCGAATCGGAAATAATGGCGTCCTCCTCCGAGAAGAGAGGTTCGAACACACCGCCGTTGGCGTCGAAGCAGGCGGCGTAAAGGATCGTATCTTCCGTGCCGAAATAGTCGGCGATAACCTTTTCCAGCTCTTTGTGGATGTCCTGGCAGCCGCAGATGAAGCGCACCGACGACATGCCGTAACCCCGGTTGTCCATGGCGCGTTTGGCAGCCTCGATCAGCCGCGGATTGTCCGAGAGACCGAGGTAATTGTTGGCGCAGAAGTTAAGCACCTTCCGACCTGCAACCTCGATCTCGGCCCGCTGGGGCGAAGCGATGATCCTTTCCCGTTTGTAAAGCCCTGCGGCCTCGATTTCGGCGAGTTCATGCTGCAGGTACTCCTTGATTTTCCCGTACATATCCGTTAATTTTTTGATGAAATTCCGATTGCAAAGTGTCGATTTGTTACAAATGTACGATAATTTTTTGAAAACCGATACGTTCCGAATGCTTTTTTCGTGATACGGGTTACAATTTGTTATCAGCGCCGGGCTTCAATATCCCGGAGTCGTTTTTTCAACGGCATTTTCTTTGCCGCCGTATAAAAAAATAATATCTTTGTTGCTCAAATAACAATCAGCTTCCTTATGAAAAAATCGTGTGTATTGGTCAGCGGCGGAGCCGGCTACATCGGCTCGCATACCTCCGTGGAACTCATCAACGCGGGTTACGACGTAGTGATCGTCGATAACCTTTCGAACAGCGACCTCAACGCCGTCGAAGGCGTGCGCAAGATCACGGGCGTCGACATACCCTTCGTCGAGGTAGACTGCTGCGACCGCGCGGCTTTCCGCAAAGTCTTCGAACAATACGAGTTCGACTCGGTGATCCACTTCGCGGCATCGAAAGCCGTGGGCGAATCGGTCCAGAAGCCGCTCGAATACTACGGCAATAACCTCACCTCGTTCATGAACGTCATCGGCCTGATGCGTGAATTCGGCCGCCGGAACATCGTTTTCTCGTCGTCGTGCACCGTGTACGGCGAACCCGAGAAGCAGCCCGTAACCGAGCAGACGCCCCGCAAGCCGGCGACCTCGCCCTACGGTAACACCAAGCAGATGTGCGAAGACATCCTGCGCGATTCGCTCACCGCCTATCCCGGTATGAAGGGCATCGCGCTGCGTTATTTCAACCCCATCGGCGCACATCCTTCGGCCCTGATCGGCGAACTGCCGCGCGGCGTGCCGCAGAACCTCGTGCCTTTCATCACGCAGACCGCCGCCGGACTGCGCGAGTGCCTTTCGGTCTTCGGCGACGACTATCCGACGCCCGACGGATCGTGCATCCGCGATTACATCGACGTTGTGGACCTCGCGAAAGCCCACGTAGCCGCGATCGGCCGCATGATCGAAGACAAGAACAAACAGCCTTACGAGATTTTCAACGTCGGCACGGGCCGCGGGGTCTCGGTACTGGAGCTGGTGCACAAATTCAAGGAGGTCAACGGCGTGAAGCTCTGCTACAAGATCGCTCCGCGCCGCGCGGGCGACATCATCGCCATCTGGGCCGATCCGGCCCTGGCCAACAACGAACTGGGCTGGAAAGCCGAGCGTTCGCTCGACGAAACGCTCCGCGCCGCCTGGGCCTGGGAGAAACACATCCGCGGAATCGAATAACCGGACGCAAAAGATCTTTTTCAAGGGGCGGAGCAGCAACTCCTCCCCTTGTTTTTACCGGCAGACAGCGATTTTTCGGGCGCTAATTTTTCATTTTTAATTATTTACACTAACTTTGCGCTCCCAAAGCAGGCGGAAATGGGATGCGGTCCGCAGAGGCCGCATTGAGAACCGCCGAAGGTAACACATTAAAAAACAAAACAAATTATGAAAACTATTTCGGTAAAGGCTGTAAAGCGCGCCGATTTCGGCAAGAAAGCAGCCAAAGCGGTACGCCGCGAAGGCATGGTCCCCTGCGTACTGTGCGGCAATGGTGAGACGGAAAGCTTTTCGGTCGATCCCCGCGAGATCAAACCCCTGATCTACACCCCGAACTCCTACATCGTAGAATTCGACCTCGAAGGCAAAAAAGAGAAGGCTGTGCTGCGCGAGGCTCAGTTCCACCCCATCCGCGAGGAGATTCTCCACCTGGATTTCTACCGTATCGCCGACGGCAAACCCGTTTCGATCGCCATCCCGGTACGCCTGACCGGCAACGCCGAGGGTGTGAAAGTCGGCGGTAAGCTGGCCCTGTCGGCCCGCAAGCTGGTCGTCAGCGCACTGGTCGAGAACCTGCCCGACGAAATCGTCGTAGACGTTACGGAGCTGGGTGTAGGCAAGACCATCTTCGTCGGCGACCTCGATATCGAGAACCTGAAGTTCGTTACCCCTGCTACGACCGCTGTCTGCGCCGTTCGCGTAACCCGTGCGTCGCGCGGTGCTGCCGAGGCTGCGAAATAAGCCGGCCGAAGGAGTATGAAATACCTCATTGTTGGGCTCGGGAATATCGGCGCCGAGTACGCCGGAACCCGTCACAACATCGGTTTCAACGTGTTGGACGCCCTTGCAGAGGCGTCCAACGCTGTTTTTACCACCCAACGTTACGGCGATGTGGCCGAAGCGAAGTACAAGGGGCGGACACTGGTGTTGCTGAAACCCTCGACCTACATGAATCTCTCGGGCAAGGCCGTCCGTTACTGGATGGACACCGAAAAGATTCCGCAGGAGAACCTGCTCGTCATCTCGGACGACATCGCGCTGCCGTTCGGCACGCTGCGCCTGCGCCCGAAGGGGAGCGCCGGAGGCCACAACGGCCTGAAGAATATCTCCGAACTGCTCGGCACGGAGGAGTACGCCCGGATGCGTTTCGGCGTGGGCGGCGACTTTCCGAAGGGACACCAGGTAGACTACGTGCTCGGGGAGTGGACCGACGAGGAACAGAAGGCCATGCCCGACCGGCTGAAGGTCTTTGTCGACGCCGTCCGGTCGTTCGCGACCGTCGGAACGGCCATGACGATGAACTTTTTCAACAAGAAGTAACTCAAAAAACAGGTATCCGACAGGGCCGCGACCATTCCCGAACGGGAAGAGCGGCTCGCATCAAACAGGAAAAAGCGGCCGAAAGCCGCTTTTTTCATTCATCTTCGTCGTAGTAAACCTCGTCCATCAGTCCGTCCAGTTCCCGCCGCTCCTTTTTGGTCGGGCGGCCCGTACCGCGGTCGCGAACGACGAAGATCGTCTCGCGCGGGACGTTGAGTTTGTCCAACTCCTCCTGCGGGGTGATGTTGAGGCAGTACAACGGGACGTTTTTCGCCGGCTGGCGGCTCGACACCAGATCGAGGACTTTATAAGAATAGGTCACCTGCAACTTACGCACGGCAATCACGTCGCCGGTCTTCACCTCGCGCGAAGGCTTGGCATAAGCCCCGTTGACCGTCACCTTATTATTGCGCACGGCATCGGCGGCATCGCTGCGGGTCTTGAAAATACGCACCGCCCAAAGGTATTTGTCCAATCGAATATCTTCCATATTACTTTATGTTTTCCGCTATTTTCTCCAGCAGGCTTCCCTTGCCGTAACCGACCCATATATCCTGCACCCGGCCGTCGGGAGCGATCAATACGAAGTGCGGGATTCCCTTCACCCGATAACTGGCCCCGAGACCGATATTACCCTCAAGAAGCTGGTTCCACTGGTTTCCTGTCAACTGCCTCCCGGCGACGAACTCCTTCCACTCCCGTTCCGGGTCCTGGCTGATGCTCACGACTTCGACCCGATCTTTGTAGCGTTCGCCGATCTCCTTCAATTCGGGAATCGCCTGCACACACGGACCGCAGCCCGCACTCCAGAAATCGAGCAGGAGGTATTTCCCGGCAAATTCCGACAGGCGATGCCGATTTCCATCCACATCATACAGGTCGCCGTCCACCATCTCATCGCCAATGCCGATCGCCGGAGGCGGATTGAGACAGGCATCAATCAGTTGCCCTTTCTGGGACTGTCGTTGCTCTGCGGACATCCGATCGTAAAGCGCAAGCATCTCCGCCTTGCAACCGGTCCCGATTCCATACTGTAAAGATCCGGCATATTCGACCAGTTTATTTATCCAGACCGTCGTTACGGGGGCCGTCTGCATGTAACAGACGGTCTTAGCCGTGATCCGACTCAACAACCCCTTATACAAGGAATCCTTCCGATTTGAAAAAGGCTCTTCGGGCGCATCGGCCATCAACAGCATCATTTCACGCATCTCCGGAACGACCCGGACAAGATAAGCGTTCTCTTCCTGCTGTTCCGGTATTTCCGACGAAACATCCCAAAGTCCGATCATCTTATCCCGCCCCTTAACATTCACACGCTTGCCGGGAGCCACCCAGACTTCGAACAGCCAGTTCGGATAACCTTCACCCTCGGCGTAGAGCAACACCCGTTTCGGAAAAGCCACCGTATCCCGGAAGGAAAATTTCCCGTCGACGAGTGTATCCACGGCTATCTCCTGCAATATCCTCCCCCGCATTTCATACAGAAAGACTACCGCGCTGTCAGGCACATTCTCTATCTTCCCGGCGATCAAAAATTCGCCGGCGGGAACAGCGGGAGCGCAGGCCGTTACGGCCACCGCAGCAAAGAGCAGATACAGCAAACGTTTCATCGGGGTTCAACTATTTTTCGTACAACGTTTCATTTTTCGGCCGGTCGTGCGACTGTTCGTCGTTCTGGCGGCTGACGCTCAAAATCATCCCGAAGGCGATCATCGTGAAGAGCATCGACGAGCCGCCGCGCGAGATCAGCGGCAGGGTCTGACCCGTTTCGGGGATCAGATTGACCGTCACCATGATGTGCAGCAGCGCCTGGCACGTGATCAGCAGCGCAAGCCCCAGCACGAGCAATCCCGGAAAAGCGGTTCCGCACTGCCGGAATATCTCGATTCCCCGGAAGAAGACCCACAGATAGAGCATCAGCAGCAACACGGCCAGGATAAAGCCGTACTCCTCGACGAAAAAGGCGTAGGCGTAGTCGCTCTCGGGGTGGATCATCTCCACGCGCATCGCACTCTGTCCGGCGCCTTCGCCCAGAATACCGCCGTTGTAAATGGCGATCATCGAACGTTCGGTGTCGGAAAGATGTTCGATGGGTTTCGCGGTCTGCGACTTGGTCCAGAGGTGAATCCACGTCGAAACACGCCCTTCGGCGGTTTCGCTGCGCCCGAGGTTCAGCGACATGATGACGACGATGGCCGCAATGCCCCATCCCACCAGTTTCATCAGTTCCCCGAACCGGACACGGCCGATCAGCATCATCACCCACGAAGCCAGGCACACCAGCACGGCCGACGAGGTATGCGCCGGAAAGATCACCATTGCCGAAACAGCGACCGGCAACAGAATCGGCCGCGTCCCTTCGCGCCAGATTTTCCGCTGCTCGGGCGACGAACGCCACGTCCAGAACTTCCACGACGGCACGATCCGGATTTTGTCGATCTTCGACTGCCGCCCGGCGAGTTGCTGGGCCAGGAACAGCACCGTGGCGACCTTCAGCGCCTCGGAAGGCTGGAACTGGAAGGGGCCGAGCGGAATCCAGCGCGCCGCGCCGTTGGTCGTTGCACCGATGAAGTAGACGGCGACGGTGAGCGCCACCGAAAGGAAATAAGCCGGCCGGGCGAAAAGGTTGTAAATGCGGCAGTTGATTTTCTGCACGGCGACCATGATAAGGAGGCTGACGACCAGGAGCATCAGTTGCTGACGCAGGAAATGTGCCGTCGTACGGGCCGTATGGGCGTCGTAAGCCATCTTGGCCGTCGATGAGTAGACCACCAGCACCGAGATCACCGCCAGCGCGGCAACGATGATCCACAGCACGCGGTCACCGTTGAAGATCCGGAATTTGGGTTTTTCGGCGGCCGTCTCCGCTCCGCAGGCAGCATCGTCCGCGGAGGCCGCTTTACCGCCCCCCGAAGTTCGTCTGCCACCGCGCGGCGCTGCATCGCGCGCCAGTTCGGCCGTCGCCTGCCCATCGGCTCTGCTCTCGTCCCGTAGCATCGGTTATGCTTTTTCTTTGACCCAGTTTTTAAACAGTTCCCCGCGGTTCTCGTAGTTCCTGAAGAGGTCGAAGCTCGCGCAGGCCGGCGACAGCAGTACCACGTCGCCCGGACGTGCAGCCGCCTTCGAGGCCGCCATGGCCGCTTCGAGCGAGTCGGTCGAAACCACCTCGGGAACCACGCCCGTAAATTCCCGGATCAGTTTGGCATTGTCGAGTCCCATGCAGACCAGCGTGTGCACCTTCGCACCCGCGAACGCCTTGAGGGGTTCGTAATCGTTGCCTTTGTCCGTGCCTCCGGCGATCCACACCACGGGACGCGTCATGCTCTCCAGCGCGTAGTAAACCGAATCGACGTTCGTGGCCTTCGAATCGTTGATCCACAGCACGTCCCCCTTCTCCGCCACGGGTTCGAGGCGGTGTTCGACGGGTGTAAAGTCGTAGAGCGATTTGCGGATTTTCGTCGGGGCAACGCCCGCCGCAAGGGTCGCAAGGGCCGCCGCCATGGCATTGTAAGCGTTATGGAGGCCCTTGATCTGCATTTTCGCCGTGTCGATCTCGACCGATGCCTTTCCGGCCGTCGCAGTGAATTTCCCGTCGCAGAGGAACGCATCGCCCGCGCCGCTCGCCACGGCGTTTTTAGCCGCAAAGGGCAGTTGGCGCATCCTCAAATCGTATTTCGGAAGCTCGTTCCAGATCACCTCGTCGTCGCCCGAATAGACAAACCAGTCGCGCGAGGTCATGTTCTGCGTGATGCGCATCTTCGCATCGGCATAATTCTGAAAACAGTGGTCATAGCGGTCGAGGTGATCGGGCGTAATGTTCATCAACACGCCCACGTGCGCCCGGAACTTATACATGCCGTCGAGTTGGAACGAGCTCAGTTCCAGCACATACCAGTCATATTCGCCCGTCGCGACCGAATAGGCGAAACTCTCGCCGATGTTGCCTCCCAGCGCAACGTTCTCGCCTGCGTCGCGCATGATCTTGTAGATGAGCGACGTAGTGGTAGTCTTGCCGTTCGAACCGGTGATACAGATACATTTGGCCTTGCCCAGATAGCGGCCCGCAAACTCCATTTCGGAAATCACCGGGATTCCCGCTTCGCGGATTTTGCACACCATCGGCGCCGTGTCGGGAATGCCGGGGGACTTGACGACCTCCGTAGCCGCGAGAATACGCTCCTCGCTGTGGCCGCCCTCCTCGTAGGGAACCTCCCACTCGTCCAACTTGGCCTTGTAGCGGTCGGCAATACGCCCCGCATCGGAGAGGAAAACCCCGAACCCCTTCTTTTTGGCAAGGATCGCGGAACCGTAGCCGCTGATTCCCCCGCCCAGTACGACGATGTTTTTCATATTATCTTATCTTCAGCGTTACCAGTGTAATTGCCGCCAGCAGCAGCGAGATGATCCAGAAGCGAAGGACGATCTTAGTCTCGAAAATACCCTTTTTCTGGTAATGGTGATGGACCGGAGACATCAGCAGGATTCGCCGCCCCTCGCCGTACCGGCGTTTGGTGTATTTGAAGTAGCTGACCTGCATCATCACCGAGAAACTCTCGACCAGGAAGACGCCGCACAGCAGCGGCAGCAGCAGTTCCTTCCGGATGCAGAGCGCGAAGACCGCGATCACGCCGCCGATGGCCAGCGACCCCGTGTCGCCCATGAAAATCTGCGCCGGGAAGGAGTTATACCACAAAAAGCCCACCAGCGCACCCACCAGCGCCGCGGCGAAGACCACCATTTCGCCGCTGTCGGGGATATACATGATATTGAGGTAGTCGGCATAGACGATGTGACCCGAAAGATAGGCCAGCACGCCCAGCACGGCGACGATCGGGACCGAAACGCCCGTAGCCAGTCCGTCGAGTCCGTCGGTGAGGTTGGCGCCGTTCGATACGGCCGTCACCACGAAAATCGCCACCAGCACATAGAGAATCCACGTGGCGGTACTGTTTCCGCCTGTCAGCCAGCCGTAGTCGAACTCGTTGTTTTTGACGAAAGGAATGGTCGTCTGCGTGGTCTTGAGGCTCTCAGAACTGATAACAACGTGGCGCTGAACAGTTTCGAGCACCGTGCCGTCCTCGTTCAGGTAGACCGTCTGCACGGGCTGCGTAACCTTGTCGCGGACGACGATATCGGGCGAAAGCCACATCGTCGTTCCGACGATGATACCGAGGCCCACCTGTCCCACAATCTTGAAACGGCCGTTCAGGCCCTCCTTCTTGTGGCGGAAAACTTTGATGTAGTCGTCCAGGCCGCCGATCAGTCCGAGCCACACGGTCGACACGAGCAGCAGTTGGATGTAAACGTTGTCGAGTTTTCCGACGAGCAGCATCGGGACCAGGATGGCGATGAGGATGATGACGCCGCCCATCGTAGGGGTTCCCTTTTTTTGCAGTTGGCCCTGAAGTCCGAGGTCGCGGATATCTTCGCCGATCTGCTTGCGGCGCAGAAAGTCGATGATCGAACGTCCGAAGATAATGACGATCAGCAGCGACAGGATAATGGCCGCCGCGGCACGAAAGGAGATGTACTGAAACATTCCCGAACCGGGAAGGTTATAAACCTCGTCCAGATACCTGAAAAGATGGTAGAACATGTCTTCTGTTTACTTGTTTTTTATTTGATCAATGTATCGAAAGCCTTGCGGACCTCCTCCCGGTCGTCGAAATGGTGCTTCACATCGCCGACGACCTGATAGGTTTCGTGTCCTTTGCCCGCAACGAGGATGATGTCGCCCGGACGCGAGAGCATCACGGCCGTACGGATCGCCTCGGCCCGGTCGGCGATGCGCAGGTAGCGCGCCCCGGGTTCGATCCCCGCGGCCATGTCGTCGAGAATCGCCTCGGGCGACTCGTGGCGCGGATTGTCGGAGGTGAAGACCGCTGTCGTAGCGTATTTCACGGCGATGGCAGCCATCTCGGGACGTTTGGTTTTGTCGCGGTCGCCGCCGCAGCCGCACACCACGATCAACTGCTGTTCGGGCGTGCGAATCTCCTCGATGGTCTGGATCACGTTCTCCAGGGCATCGGGCGTATGGGCATAGTCGACGATGGCCGTCGTGCCGTTCGCCGCCCGAACCTTCTCGAAACGGCCGCTCACGGCGTGCAGCATGCTCAACACGCGCAACACCTCGCCCCGGTCGAGGCCCAGCAACACGGCGGCGCCGTAGACTGCCAACAGGTTGTAGGCGTTGAACCGCCCCAGCAGGCCCACCCACAACTCCTGGCCGTCGAGGCGCAGCAACATGCCGTCGAGATGCATCTCGACGATTTTGCAGCGGAAATCGGCCATCGAACGCAGCGAGTAGGTGCTCACCGCAGCCGCAGTATTCTGCACCATCACGCGGCCGTTCCGGTCGTCGGCGTTCGTCAGCGCGAAAGCCCCTTTGGGAAGTCCGTCGAAAAAGAGTTTCTTGGCCCGGATGTATTCGGCGAAGGTCTTGTGGTAGTCGAGGTGGTCGTGCGTGATGTTCGAGAAGATGCCGCCTGCGAAGTCGAGGCCCCGCGTGCGCTCCTGCACGATGGCGTGCGACGAGCACTCCATGAAGCAGTATTCGCATCCCATGTCGGCCATTTCGCGCATCATGGCGTTCAGCCGGACCGGGTCGGGCGTCGTGTGGGTCGATTCGATTTCACGTCCGTCGATCTTGTAGACTACCGTCGAGATCAGCCCGGCCTTGTAACCCATCGCCCGCACGAGATCGTAGAGCAGCGTCACGGTCGTGGTCTTCCCGTTGGTCCCGGTGATGCCCACGAGTTTCAACCCGCGGCTCGGATAGTCATAGAACGCCGCGGCCATATCGGCCATGGCTCCCGCCGAGTCTTCGACGAGAACATACGCCACGCCCTCCGCCGGAGTCTCGGGCATCCGCTCGCAGACCACCGCCGCCGCGCCCTTCCCGAGGGCCGCGGGAATGAAGTCGTGGCCGTCGCTCTGCGTACCCGGCACGGCAAAAAAACAATCGCCCGGCTTCACGGCGCGCGAATCGTAGACCAATCCGCCGACGGCGGCGTTCGCATCGCCGCGCACCTCCCTGACGGGGGTATTTTGCAGGATATCGGTTAATTTTTTCATTTTATTTCAAGGTTATAATGACCGCCGTACCCGGCGTAATGCGGGTTCCGGCGGTGATGCTTTGCTGTGTTACGGCTCCCTGCCCCGAAAAGCGGACCTTCAGGCCGCGGCTTTCGAGCACGAAAAGGGCATCTTTGAGTCCCATGCCGCGCACATCGGGCATCACGCCCCGGTCTTCGGGCAGGGACGAGATAACCACATTGGCGAGGCTGTCCACCGCGGCGCGTCCCCAGCCCGTACGGCTGTCGAACGAGGCGCGGGGTGAGAGTTTATCAGCCACACGGCGGATCTGGGCGATATCGCCGCCCTTCATCCGGTCGGGATAACGGCGTGGACCACCGTCGTCGATACGTGCATACCAATCGTGGCCGCGGTTAAAGATGTAGTCGACCATGCGTTTCACCACAGGGCCCGCCAGCGGACCGCCGTAATAGGCCTTTCCGGCCTGGGCCCGCGTCTCGATGGTCGTGAGCACCGTATACCGGGGGGCATCGGCCGGGAAGTAGGCCACCATCGAACCCAGGTAGTAGCGGCCCTCGCGGCTGCGGGCATCGGTGATCTGTGCCGTACCGGTCTTCGCCGCCACCCGCAGGCGCGTCGTGTCGCGGAAGAAAGCGCTGGCCGTACCCTCCGTACAGACTGCCTGGAGGCTTTGCTGGACCTCGCGCAGTGCAGCCCGCGAGGCGATCGACGAAGCGATGGTCCGGCTTTCGAAGCGCTCCTCGACCCGGTCGCCATGACGCAGTTCACGCACCAGCACGGGCGAGATCATCTTGCCGCCGTTGGCAATGGCGTTGTAGAAGGTGATCATCTGAATCGGAGCCAGCCGCACGCGATAGCCGTAAGACATTTTCACGAGCATGACGCCCGGATCGGGAACCTTCCAGTCTGTCGTGATCGAAGGAGCCCGTTCACCGAGGCGTTCCAGCCCCACCGTCTCGCCCAGGTGCAGCTCTTTATGGAGGAAATCGCTGTACTCCTGTTTCTTGCCTGTGATCCCGTAGCGGTCCCAGATCGCCTTGGCGAAATAGACGTTCGACGACGAAGCCACGGCGCGCCGGAAATCGATTTCATGGTCGCCGCGGTGCGAGTCGCGGATGTTCTTGGCCGGGCCGACCGTCACCGGATCGCCGTTGTGCGTGTCGTAAACCGTCGATACGGGCATCCGGGCGTCGTCGAGCAGCGTAAGCATCGTCGCCAGCTTGAACGTCGAACCCGGCTCCATACTGCGGCTCAGGGCATAATTTTCCCGCTCGGCGAAACTTCCGTCGGCATTGCGGCCCAGGTTGACCAATGCCAATATCTCCCCCGTGCGGGTTTCCATCACGATGGTCGTGCCCCACAGGGCGTTCTGCGCCTCCAACTGACGCCGCAGGGCCTTGTCGGCTACATCCTGCAGGTCGAGGTCGAGCGTCGTAACGATGTCGTAGCCGTCCACCGGGTCCGCATGGTCGCCGCCCGCAACCCGGCCGTAGAAGCCGCGCGCGATGCGTTGCCGCAGGGCCTTGCCGTCACGGCCGGCCAACTCCTCGCGGTAGGCCTCCTCGATGCCGTAGTTACCCTTGTCTCCGGTCAGTCCGATCGTACGGCGCGCCAGTTCGCCCTGCGGATAGATGCGTTCGTCGCGCTCGATGAGCCGGTAAACCATGCCCATGTTCCAGTTCAGCAGCGGATAGCGCCTGAGCGTCTCCCATTCGGCGAAGTCCACTTCGCGGGGAAAGATGTTCACGGGCGTATGGTCGCGAATCGTATCGTAGATGCGGCGTTTGACCCACTCTTCACCCCGCATGCGGTCCATCATGCGCGAGAACCACCCGTCGGAACGCAGGTAGGAGGTGTCGCGCGGATTGACCAGCCGGTAACGGCGGGCATGTTCCTCGCGGAAACGTTTGGAGTAGGCCGAAGCGGGTTTGTCCTTGAAGAAGACAGCCAGCAGTTTTGCCAGCGAGTCGGCCTGTTCCCGGAACGTCTTGAGCGAATCGAGTCCCGGCGATGCGAAATCGAAAGCGGCCTGGTAGCGGAAAATCGAGGTCGCTAAGGGTTCGCCGTCACGCGAAAGGATGCTGCCCCGCTGCGCCGGAATCACCTCCTGGGTAAAAATACGGCTGGCGAGGCGGTCGGCGTTGTAGGCGACCTCCGAACTGAAAAGCTGCACCCAGATAAGCCGCGCGAGCACGATGGCCCCGGCGAGGATGAAAAGCACGTAAAGGAGCCTCACCCGCAGCAGAATGTCGCTTTTGACCTTCGAACGTTCCTGTTTCATCGCCGCCTAATTTTCAATAATTTCGCCCGGCGCCTGCGGATCGTAAAGTTCGATACCCCGCGCCCGGAGCTGTTCGACGACCGCCGAATGGGTCGTACGCTGGTAACGCTGCTCCTGCAGGCGGATCGAGCGCTCGCGAAGCTTCTGCACCTCGCCTTCGAGGCGCGTATAACGCATGTCGAGGTGCAACGACCAGAACATCACCATGATACTCAGGAAGAACATACCGGCGATCGTCAGCATGTAAGGGTAATATTTCGAAACGCCTTCGCGTACGAGGATCGTTCCCGAAAAGAGTTGCCAGAAAGTGCTGGCCGAACGGCGGCGTTCCCGGCGTTCGCGTTCCTCGGCTTCGGCGCGCTCCTCGGCCTCCTGCTCCTCGTCGGCGCGAAGGTCCTCTTCGGCTTCACCGCGCTCCATGCGGCGCACCTCGCGGCGCACGCGGCGCGCGAACTCCTCCTCCTGTTCGCGGCGGGCCTGCTCCTCAGGGGTTATCGGGTCGAATTCGTGATCGCGGTACATTCTGTCAGCGTTTTACGGCCGCCCGGAGTTTCGCCGAACGGGAACGGGGATTGCGGTCGAGTTCTTCGGCCGAAGGGGTCACGGCTTTGCGCGTCACCAGGTCAAACGGCGTTTGCGGCCGGCCGAAAAAGTCCTTTTCGACCTCGCCCGAGAAATTGCCGCTGCGCATGAAATTCTTCACCAGACGGTCTTCGAGCGAATGGTAGGAGATAACGACCAGCCGGCCGCCGGGTTTCAGCACCCGCAGACTCTGCTCCAGGGCCATTTTCAGCGCCTCCATCTCGCCGTTGACCTCGATACGCAGAGCCTGGAAAAGTTTGGTCAGGAATTTGGCCTCGTCCTTTTTGGGCGTGCAGGGCTTCACCGCCTCGACCAACTGCGCCGTAGTCGTGACAGGCGTTACGGCGCGGGCCTTCACCAGACAGTTGGCCACCTTCCACGGCGTCTCGACCTCTCCCCAGTCGCCCAATATGCGGGTCAGGTCCTCCGCAGAATAGTTGTTGACCACGTCGGCCGCCGTGAGCCGCCCGCGCTGGTTCATGCGCATGTCGAGCGGCGCCTCGCCGCGGAATGAAAAGCCGCGTTCCACGGCGTCGAAATGGTGCGACGACACCCCCAAATCGGCCAGAACACCATCCACCTCCGTCACGCCGCGCAGCCGGAGCGCTCCGCGCAGGAACCGGAAATTGCTCTCCACGTAGTGAAAACGCGCATCTTCGGGGCGGTTTTCCAGCGTGTCACGATCCTGGTCGAAACCGTACAGACGACCCTCCGGTCCCAGTTCGGCGAGGATGCGGCGCGAATGGCCGCCTCCGCCGAAAGTGAGGTCGGCGTATGTGCCTGCGGACTCGATACCGAGCAGTCCCACAGACTCTTCCAACAGTACGGGAGTATGGTATTGCGACATAATAGTTGTTTGCAAAGGTCTATTTGGGTGTAAAGTTAGGGATTTTTCAAAAAAGAATACCTATATTTGTGGATATAATTTTGTGAACATTCCATGCCTAAAATCGACATCGGCGCCGTACTCAAGCAGAAAGCTCCGCGGCTGGCACGCTGGATACCCCGTCCGGTCGTGAACTGGCTTCGCCGCACGATCCACGAGTCGGAAATCAACTATATCCTCGAACACTACTGGTCGCTGCCTCCGCAGGAGTTCATCCGCGCCTGTTTCCGCGAATGGCAGGTCACCTATTCGGTCGAAGGGCTCGAAAAACTCGACCCCAAGGGACGCTACCTTTTCGCCTCGAACCACCCGTTCGGGGGTATGGACGGCATGATGCTCGCCGACAAACTGATCGACCGTTTCGGCGATGCGCGGGTGGTGGTCAACGACCTGCTGATGCACCTCGAACCATTGCAGCCGCTGTGGATCCCGGTCAACAAACACGGCGCGCAAAGCGCCTCCTACGCCCGGAAATTCGACGAGGAGTTTTTCGGCGAACTGCCCATCCTGACCTTCCCCGCAGGCCTCTGTTCCCGCTGCATCGGCGGTGAAGTGACCGATCCGGAGTGGAAAATCAGTTTCCTGAAAAAGGCCTACTCTTCGCAGCGGCAGATCGTTCCGGTCTTCGTCGAGGGCCACCTGTCGAAATTCTTCTACCGGGTTTACCGCCTACGCAAAGCATTGGGGATCAAATTCAACATCGAAATGCTGTGGCTGCCCGACGAAATGTTTTCCCAAAAGGGCAAGCATTTCCGCATCATCGTCGGCGATCCCATCCCCGTAGCCGAGCTCCAGCATTACGGTTCACTGCGCGAACAGGCGCTGGAAGTACGCAAAAAGGCGTATTTTTTAGAAAAAAAACTCGACGACCCGAACCAAACGCGCTAATTTTGGTATTTTTGCCCCGTCATGCAACAAAATAAGATGGAACCCATTATAGAACCGGTCAGCCGGGAACTGCTGCTCGCGGAGTTGACGCCCGCGCGCAAAATACGCAGCACCCACAAGGCCGGCAATGAAATCTACATCTTCTCGGCAGCCGAATGCCCCGCGCTGATGCGCGAAGTGGGACGCCTGCGTGAAGTAGCTTTCCGCGGCGCAGGCGGCGGTACGGGGCAGGAGGTCGACATCGACGAGGAGGACCTCGCAGGCGACGGCTACTACCAACTGATCGTCTGGGACCCCGCAGCGCAGGAGATCGTCGGCGGCTACCGCTTCATCGTCTGCACCACGCCCAACCCCCGCCACCTCTCGACGGAGCACTATTTCCGTTTCAGCGAACGTTTCCGCCAAAAATTCCTGCCCCGGACCATCGAACTGGGCCGTTCGTTCGTGCAGCCCGCCTACCAGGCCCGCGGCAATGCCAAGAGCATCTACGCCCTGGACAACCTCTGGGACGGACTCGGCGCACTCATCGTCCTGAACCCCAAGGCCAAATACCTCTTCGGCAAGGTCACGATGTACACGACCTACAAAGCCGTGGCGCGCAATGCGCTCATCTGGTTCCTGCGCCGTTATTTCCCCGACCGCGACCAGTTGGTGGAAGGGATCAATCCCATCCCGCTCGACCTCGACGATCCCTATTACGAGGAGTTGTTCTGCGGCGCGACCTACATGGAGAACTACCGCATCCTGATCCAGCAAATCCGCGAGTTCAACGAGAACATTCCCCCGCTGATCAACGCCTATATGAACCTTTCGCCCACGATGCGGGTCTTCGACACGGTGTCGAACCCCGATTTCGGCGGCGTGGAGGAGACGGGCATCCTGGTGACGATTCGCGACATTTATCCCGAAAAACGCCTCCGCTACACCCGCTGGCTGGGTTGGCGGGCCAACCTGAAGCATCGCCGCGAGGAGTTCAGCGAACGCCTGCGCGAACATTTCGAACGTATCAAGAAAAAGCGGAACGCATAACGTGTTCCCGCCTGTATTCACGTCCGGACGCTTTGTCCGGACGGTCTGAATTTTGCATCCGAAGCAGTAAACCGGCTTTTTCTGCATTTAACAATACAGACAAACCCAAAAAACACTTCGCATGAAACGATTCTTCCGCCTCATCCTGGCTCTCGGCCTCGTCGCCGGAACCATGGCCTGCGACGACGAAACACCGAAGGTCCGCATCAACGGCGGCACCGACTTCCTGTCGCTCGACGATCTGGCCCGCAGCGGCAAAATCACGGTAAATGCGCCCGCTCCCTGGCAAATCACCCTGCCCGAACCGGCCGAAGAGTGGTTCACACTCTCGCCCCTCAAAGGTCCGGCAGGCTATTCGGAGATCGAGGTGAGTTTCGACGCCAACGACGGGGCTGCGCGCAGCGCCCTCGTGACCTTCTTCTGCGACGGCAAGAACTACCCGTTCCAGCTCTCGCAAAGTGCCGGCCACACCGGATTCGACTCCCCGGACTACTATTTCTACGCGACGTTCGGAACCATGCCCAGCCTTTACGCAGGCCTCCACCTGCTTTCGCACAACAAACCAAGCTGGTTCTATTTCGACCGCTCGCAGACCTTCGATCCCGCCCAATTCCCCGACTGGGCAGAGGTCAGTTCCTCGGCCACAACCGACATGGAGAAGATGCGCGACGCGATGAAACGCCGCATTCTGGAGATCAACGCCGCCGAACCCACAGCCATCTTCGGACTGCTGGTCGACGACCTGCGATGCCGCCTCGGCTACGACTGGTTCGTGGCGCAGGGCATCGACTCCACACGTGTGAAAGTGACGATGCTCTCCGACGGCTCGGGAACCTACAACAATTTCCACCTCTATTTCGGCGATCCCGCCACGGCCGAGCAGAACTGGAACACTTACGAAGGGGAGGTCGAAGCCCTCGACTGGAACCACGGCGGCCGCTATCCCGTGACCCGCGGCATCGAGGAGTTCAATGCCTACACATGGCCCTACTACCTCTCGACGCGTCCCAATTACCGGCTGATGCTCCAGAACAAGGACCTGATGGAGTCCTCGTGTCCGTTTATCACCGAGCAACTCGCAGAAATGAAGATGGAGAGCATCCAGCCCTACGAATTGCTGACAGCCCTTCCCGAAGCGTCGAAACAGCAGTTCTACCGCATGGCCAAATTCAGCTACGACGACTTCGAGGCGCTGTTCGACAAGTCGCCGAAGAAAAACCTCATCATCATCGGTACGAGCCACTCCTCCGCGACCAGCGAACAGCAGCAGGCAAACTACGTAGGAAAAATCATGGAGCAGTACGGCGACCGGTACGACATCTTCTTCAAGCCGCACCCCGCCGACTCCTCGTCGGCCGATTACCCCGAACGGTTCAAAGGGCTGACTCTGCTGCCGGGCCAGATGCCGTTCGAAATCTTCGTCTGGTCGCTGCTCGACAAGATCGACATGATCGGCGGCTACCCCTCGACGACCTTCATCTCCGTGCCGCTCGACAAGGTGGGCTTCCTCTTCGCCACCGATGCCGCAAGCCTCATACGGCCGCTTAACATCCTTTTCCGCGACGCCACGAACGTCGAATGGATCCGGTGATTCCATAACCCGCAGCATACCGGGGCGCTATCCGATCGGAAGGCGCCCTTTTTTACGCGCAAAAAAAATCCCCCGCCGAAGCAGGGGACCAGGCAAACAATTATTTAACTAAATGATTCCGGGCAAAAGATTACCGAACGACTTCGCCGTACTCGGTTTCCAGGCTCCGGGCTTTCTCAACCTTCACAGGTTCCGATTTCTGCTCGGCGGGTTCCGATTCCGGCTCTGCGGGAACCGGCTCCGGCTTCACGGGATCGGGTTTCTCTTCGGGAGCGGGCGCCGTCGGAGCCTCCTTCTTGGTGGAATCCTGCTTCTCGGGCTCCTGTGCATAGACCATACCTCCGGCCATCAGCATCAATGCCGCCATCATTACAACTGTCTTTTTCATAGTTTTAAGAATTAAAATGGTTGAACTTCATTTTCTCGTTTAGCGGTTCGTTTCCTCGCCGTTCCGTCTTTCTGAAGTTCAAGCGCGATGCCATGCCGGAACAGAAAATACAACACACTGGTTTCCAATGCAAAATTCCACCATGCCAAAAAATAGACCGGGTGTGGAAAAGTGTGGAAACAGGACAAAAAGTGTGGAAAAATTCCACAGCCGGCTGTGGAAAGGCGGCCGGGAAACAGGCAAATCGGGGGCCGCAGGCCGCGGCCGCTATTCGATGCCGTAGAGATGCAGTTTGTTGTAGAGCGTTTTGCGGTCGATGCCGAGCAGTTTGGCCGCCTGCGACTTGTTGCCGCCCGCGGCGGCGATGGCGCGGCGAATCTGCTCCTCCTCGGAAGCCGGGTCGCGCAGCGAAAGGGATGCCGCAGCAGGTTCCTCCGCCGGACCGGCGGTAACTTCGGCCGGCAGATCGCAGATCGTGACGTACTCGCCCGCGGCAAGCAGCGTCGCCGACATCACCGCGTTTTTCAGTTGCCGCAGGTTGCCCGGCCAGTCGCAAGCGACAAGGGCCGCGGCCGCAGCAGCATCGAACCCGACGATCCGTTTGTCCAGTTCGCGGTTAGCCTGGTCGAGGAAGAAGTCGGCGAAGAGCGGAATGTCGCTGCGCATCTGCCTCAAACAGGGCATACGCAATGTAAAGGAGTTGATGCGGTGGTAAAGGTCGGCACGAAACGAGCCGCGTGCGATAGCCGCTTCGAGGTCCTCGTTAGTCGCAGCCACGAGGCGGATGTCGACCGGAATTTCACGGTTGCTTCCCACAGGGCGGATGCGCCGTTCCTGCAAGGCACGCAGCAACTGCACCTGCGTTTCGTAACTCAGGTTGCCGACCTCGTCGAGAAACAGCGTGCCGCCGTCGGCGGCCTCGAAAGCTCCTGTCTTGTCGGCCAAAGCCCCCGTGAACGCCCCCTTGACATGCCCGAAGAACTCCGAGGCCGCCAAATCGCGGGGAATGGCTCCGCAGTCGACCGCCACGAAGGGTTTCCCGGCCCGCTTGCTCCCGCGGTGGATCAGTTGCGCCACGTGCTCCTTGCCCGTTCCGCTCGCACCGTTCACCAGCACCGACATGTTGGTCGGGGCCACCAGCCGGATGTGTTCGTACAACTGCCGCGCGGCGTCGCTGCGGCCTTCGATATAGTTGAGCGGTTGTCCCGCAGCGTTCCCGCCAGCCTTCGGAACGGACTTCACCGCCGGGGCCGCCTGCACGGAGGCGTCCAGCGCTTCACGGATTTTTTTCAGCAGTTCGTCGGGATTCACCGGCTTGGCCACATAGTCGCAGGCGCCGAGCTTCATGCACCGCACGGCGTTCTGGATTTCAGCGTAGCTCGTCATCACGATCACCGGCGCAACGACACCCGCACCGGCCATCCATTGCAGCAAGGCGATACCGTCCTCGTCCGGCAGGCGCATGTCGCTCAGCACGAGCGAAAAGCCGCCCGCGGCGAGGGCCGTGCGCGCTGCCGCCACCGACGAAGCCGTCTCGACCCCGAAACCGCGTTTCGAGAGCCATGTGCGCAGCATCAGCGCGAAGGTGATATCGTCGTCCACGACTAAAATCCGTTCTTCCATAGGCTTCACAAAGATACCGTTTTTTCAGCATCCGCGACAATCGTGCGGATTTTTTTCACGGCCGTCCGCAGTTCGCCGCAAAGGGCATCCGTCAGCGCTCCTTCACAGGTTTCGGCCCGGTGCAGGACGGCGGCGATCTCCGCCGCCCCGAGCATCGTGAAAATCGGCAGCATCTTGTGCGCCAACGCTTTCACCGTTGCGGCATCTCGGTCGCCGAGCGCCTTTTCAAGCCCGGCGCAGTTCGCCGCCGTCTGTTCGGCGAACGATCCCAGAATGCTCCTGGCCGCTTCGGTATCGTCTCCCGCATAGGCTGTCAAAGCCTTGAAATCGACACCCGCCGCCGGAATCCCGGCTTCGTCCGCCGATGCGGCAATCTCCGCGTCACTGCAAGCCGCTCGAACGACGGTCATCAACTCACTGTATGTAAACGGCTTGCGCAGGCATCCGGCGAATCCGCGGGCGGTGAAATCCCCCGCATCCAAATCCCCGCGCGCCGATACGGCGACTACTTTCAACCCGGGATCGACGCCGTGCACGGCCTCCAGCACACCGAATCCGTCCGCCGACGGCATTTGTATATCGGTCAGCACCAGATCGAAACGGCTTTCACCGACAAGTTTGGCCACATATTCGGGGTATTGACAGCTTTCGGACCCGATTCCCGCCCGGCTGCACATCGCGGCGGTCATTTCGAGCTGCAGGGGGTCGTCATCGATCAGCAGCACCCGCAATCCCGGCTGCGGAACCGGTTCGGCAACAGCACAGGCCGCCGCCCCTTCTGTCACTTCGCCGACAGGGACCGAAACGATAAACTTACTCCCTTCACCCAAACGGCTTTCGAGCGAAATCGTGCCGCCGAGCAGTTTCACAAGGCGGTCGACAATCGACAGCCCCAGTCCGAAACCGTCGACACCCTGCGCCGAACTCAGGCGCACGAACTCCGCAAAAATCCGCTTTTTTTCCTCGCGGCCGATGCCGCGGCCCGTGTCGCGCACGGAGAAGACCAGCCGTCCACGCACCACGTCCACACGGATCGTCACCGAACCTTCATCGGTAAATTTCAGCGCATTGGAAATCAGATTATCGGCAATCTGCCGGATGTGAAAAGCATCGCCCGTCACCTCCCGGCCGGCGGCCGGCTCGGCTTCCAGGCGCAACTCCAGCCCCTTCGCAGCTGCCGCGGCGGCAAATCCCGCCCGGATCGTTTCGAACAACTGCGCGGGGCTGAACGCCACGCGGCTGACCTCGGTTTTGTTGATGTCGAGCCGGTAGAAATCCAACAAGCTGTCGACCAATGCCAGCAGATGTTCCGACGACTCCTTCATGTTGTGCAGATAGAGCTCCTGCCGTTTGTCGTCCGTCAACCGCGAAAGCAAATCGATATAGCCCATCACCGACCCCAGCGGAGCCTTGATGTCGTGCGTAACAGCCAGCATCAGCTTTTCGCGCGCCTCCAGCAGCGCCTCCTTATCGCGGTTGGCCTGCTCCAATTCCCGGCGGTAGCGGTTACTGCGGTTGATGTCGCGCCAGAGCATCCCGACGAACAGGAGCATCAGCACCACGGCCCCGATGGCCACGCCGCCCAGAATGCGCGACGACCGCCGGCGGAACACCTCGTTGCGCTCGATGCGCTGCATCAGGTAAGCCGTGTCCTCGGATTCGAAATCCATGATCAGGCGGTATATCTTCGTGTTTACCAGTTCGTTGCTGTAACTCAGCCGCAGTCCCTCCTGCCACACCTGGTCGTAGAAACCCAGCCGGTTGCTCGTAACGCTGTCCTGCAATGCCCGCAGCACCAGTGTGATAGTATCCTTCACCGCCTCTGCGGGCATGACCGAGCCGATCTGCTCACGGCGCGAAATGACGACGCTCGAATCGGCCTCCGGCGGGCTGAACAGGTCGCCCAGCCGTTGAAAGAAACGGCGTTTGGCGCGCGGCACAACCGTCGTATCCTGCCGCACGACGCTGCGGAACGGCGTCGTATCGGCCACAATACTCTCCCGGGGACCGATCAGGCTGCGGATATTTTTGTCCAGCAAGCCCGCCGTAGCCCCGGCGCGAATCGCATGCCGCAGGCTCATCGTGCGGCGTTCCTTATCGGCGATCAGCCGCGTGATGCTGTCCAGCCTCATCGCCTGCAGCGAATCTCCGCCGAAGGTAAGCGATCGCAGCGAGTCGATACAGCCTCTTACGGTGCGCAGTTCGCGCCGGTAACGGTTTTCATAGGACTGGTATCCGGCGATCATCAACTGCCCGTAGCTTTCGGCCTGATAAAGGTGGTAGAGAGTCCGGTTGATGGCCCCGCGCTTGGTATGCAGCAGGGAATAGCTGCCGTCGGGCGCTGAAAAACGGACCGCCACCCGATAGACGTAGCCCACCGAAAGGATACAGACCGCGATCAACAGGAGATAGCCCGCCGCAATCTTCGTTTTGACATATTTCGACTCCTTCACAGTCCAAATATACGAAAAAGCCGGGAAAACCGTACATTCCGCTACTATATCGCGGCGAACGCCGGAGGGCTCCTTCCGGAAAAATTCCCCCGCCGGAAGGCCTGGAGAGGGTGTCGGCGAACCTGCGCACGGAAAGTGCACAGCGACAGGATTAAATGATTATCTTTGTGACAACGGTGCGGATAAAGCCCGGCCGAGAAAACTATGAAAAAACATTGGGTACTGATTCTGATAACGATTGCTGTCGTACTGGCGGCAGCCTTCTATTTCCGGTTCTTTTTCGTCTTCGGGGAAGGCGTCAAGAGCGGCGAACTGAATTACGTCGTCTACAAAGGCGTGCTGTTCAAAACCTATGAGGGGAAACTGATCCAGACCGGAATCCGATCGAAAACAGCCGGTTCGATCCAATCCTACGAATTCGAATTTTCGGTCGAGGACGAGGCGCTTGCCCGCGACCTGATGCTGCAGGGCGGCAAAACGCTCGAACTGCACTACAAGGAGTACTTCGGGGCGCTGCCCTGGCGGGGATTCACGAAGTTCGTCGTCGACAGCATCGTCACCGTACGGCCTGCACCGGAAAAAACGCCCGGAACCCTGCCGGAGCAGTTGTAAGCGGCCCGGCGTATTCGGCAAACAGGTAAAATGGAAAAGGCAGGTTTCTCAGACCTGCCTTTTCGCGTTTGCGATCATATGCTTTTTTCGATTTGTGCACGGCGTGCAGCCCTACGGGCCGGCCGTGGCGTGCGATCTCCTCTTCGCGGCCTGCCTTGCGGTGGGCTTTGAGGTAATCCTGTTCGGTAATCTTGTGTTTTTTCATGGTACGGTGTCTTTTATCGACGCTGCAAAGATAACGAATCCTGGCGTAACCGTCAAATCCGTCCGGAGAAGCAGCCCGATTCCGTGCTGTTACAGCATCGAATCGACGATCTTATACTGGCTCTCGAAAAACTGCCGCCTTTCGATACGCCCGCTCCAGGAGAGCAGGGTGGAGATATTGCAGAAGGACCTGATCCACTCTTTGATCCGCAGGAAATCCTCCTCCGAATTTTCGATCTTCGAGAAACTGAAATTGGTCTGGAGCGTAGCGAAATGCCTGTCGCCCGCCGCGAAATAGCTGCTCGAAAACCCGACATTGATGGACGACACATAAAAGGACATCTCGGCCGGAAACGGAACCGACGAAACGTAGGTCCCGTTCAACGCCTGTTCGATACGGCGCAGCAGGTTCGTCAGTTCGGCCTTGATAGCGTCCTTCTCCTCCGGAGTGATGACCCCCATCCGGTGAAAATTATCGATCTCCCGGGCCAGCGTCCAGACCAGCGAACTGTCCCAGATATAAAAGGCCTCCCTGAAATTGTACAACCCGGCGCACCGCTCCGCAATTGCAGCCACCCTTTCGGGCATTTCCCAGCGGGAGAAACTGTTGAATTCTTCGGACCGGACGAAATAGTTGCCCCACTTGAAAAACATGAACTTCGTCAGCAGGGGCGACGAAATGAAGAATTCCATCGGCAGCGAATTGTAGACGTTGCCCGTCTCGCCGGGTTCGTCGCGTGTCATCTCACCGATGCACTTCTGGTTGAATTCGATCATGTCGTAAAACGAATCCATCGACCGAAACTGCTGCGGCGATTCGAGCCGGAACGGCAGCCATTGGAACTCTTTGTCCCGATACAGCAGGCTGTCGAGCGACAGGCCCAGCTCCCGGGCCAGGATGCCCATTTCCCGTACCGAAAAATTCACCCGTCCGGCAATCCTCCGGTAGACGGATTCCTTCTCCAGGCGCAGGATGTCCGATATGCGGGCCACGAGGTCCGCCCGCCGGGGTACTTTTTTACATAGTTTACCGATGAAAGCATCGTGAAGATCTTCCCTGCTCGCAGTACTGTTTCTCATAACCTGTAAAATTGCGTCAAACGGGAATCCCCGTTTTTGCAAAATAGCAAAAAAAATGCGAAGAAAAAAGCCGGTCCGAAAAACAGGCCCGTCCGGGACCGCAGAAACAGCGATCGCGCAGGCTGTTTTTCTCCTTTTCGGAGAAAATGCGGTTCGGTTTTCTCCGAAAAGTCCCCAAAAAACGCTGTTTCCGCGTTTTCCGCCGGATCATGTCCCCGGCAGCAACCCGTTTCACCGAAAGGTCCGGCACAGCGGACCTGCGCCGATAAAGTTGTCTTTATCAACGCCTTGCGGTGCATTATATTTGTTATCAGAAAAGAATTATCACCGTGAAATCATAAAAAACCACAAAAAACGTCCAGATATGTTGTCACTCTATGAATTTTACCTGCTGGCCAACCTGTACGACCCGGGCAGCCAACCGTTCCGGAACGTCCTCGAAAGAGCCGCCACAATGTACCCCAACGAAAAAGTCAACCGCATTTCGATGGCCATGTTCAGTTTCCTGGACAACAACATCCACACGGCGTTGGAATTCCTCCGCGGACTGGAGGAGGAACCCGACGCATGGCTCTATTTCTCGTCGTTCTACATCCGGATCAACGAACTCGACAAAGCGGAATATTTCGCCAAACGGGCCGCCGAAGCCGGAAACTGCTCCGCAACGGAGCATCTCATGCGGATCGAGGCCTACCGGGCCGACAAGGCCTATTACCAGAAAAAAGTAAGGGACTGGGAAAAATACGGTGTCGACAGGTAGCCCCCGCCCGGCAAAACGGGTAAAAAAGACGTTGCAGGCCTTATTACCTGCAACGTCTTATTTAAACCCGGTCCGGATCGCGTTAAAACTCCTTGACCTTGCCGCGGTTGAGCAGCGGCAGCAGGAACGAGATGACCGCCGCCGAAAGCCAGAAAATCGCCACAGGGCCGAAATCGTAATGCTTGACGCCGTCGGCCGCCACCGTAATGTTCGAGTCGATCAGCCAGCCCGACGCCACGTCCTGAATACCGGCAGCGATGTAGGAGGTCATGCCGACCACACCCAACGCGGCGCCCGTAGCCTTGCGCGGCACGATGTCCACGGCCATCAACCCGCCCAGGAAGCAGATCAGCACACCGATAGCGATACCGAACAGCACCATCGACAGCACATTGACCCACAGCGCATTGCCTCCGTAGAAGAACAGTGCGAGCGACAGGGCGTTCAGGATACCGAAGATCAGCGCAGGCATCTTGCGTTCGCCCTTGAAGAGCTTGTCCGAAAACCAGCCCGACAGCACCGTGCCGATGATGCCCAGCAGGGCGTTGATCGAGACGATCGAGATCGCCTGAACGTCCGAAAATCCCTTCGCTTCCTGGAGGAACAGCACACCCCAGCCATTGATGGCATAACGCGAAATGTACATAAAAGCGCTCGCGGCAGCCAGGATCCACACGGCAGGAGTGCGAAGCACCTGCTTTTGAATTTCCTTTACCGACTTGTCGGCCGCTGCCGTCGGCGCTTCGTGCGCCAGCGCCTCGACCGGAGGCAGGCCCTTCGATTCGGGCGTGTCGTGGAGCATCACGAGGATGACCGCCACGCCGATAGCTCCGGCGATCGCCGAGCCGAAAAATCCGGCCTGCCAGCCTGCGAAAGTGACGATCGAGCCCACGAACAGGAACGAGAAGAACTCGCCGAGGTTGTGGCTCGCGGAGAAAAATCCGTAATAGGTCCCCCGCTCTTTCAGGGGATACCACCGCGAGAGGGAGATGATGGCCGGGGCGGCGCCCATCGACTGCGACCAGCCGTTGAATGCCCACATCACGGCAAAGGAGATGAAAATGACAGCCGTGGGAATGACGCTGTGCATCAACCCCAATACACCCATCAGAGCATTGGCTGCGGCCGAGACGATCAGTCCCGTGGCCATAAAGCGTTTTATGTTGCAGTAGTCGGCAATGAATCCGTTGACGAATTTGCCGATGGCATAGGCGAAGAGCAGCGCCGAGCCGATGACGCCCAGTTGCGAAGCATCGAGCGATCCGCTGTCGAGGATCGGTTTCTTCATCACGTTGAGGCTCGTGCGGCAAACATAGTAGAGGCTGTAACCGAGCGTCGCGGCGATGAAAGCCTGCAAGCGCAGGCGGTGGTAATATTTGGTACGCTGCGCCTCGTCCATTTCACGGGCGGGGGCGGGTTCGCTGATGCGGTAGAAACGGGAAATACGATTCATCGGTGTCCGGTGTTAATCGTGCAGTCCGCGCGAGCGGAGGTAGGAAATCAGCAATTCGGGACGGTCGGTCTGAATCATCGTAGCGCCCATGTCGATCAGTTTTCCGTAGATTTCGGCCGCATTTCCGTCGAAAGCCGCATCGTCGTCCAGTCCGCCGCAGAGCGACGCCCAGAGCGAGTTGACCCACAGTTTCGACCCGCTGGCCACGACTTTATCCATGCACTCCTTTACCTCGGGGGTGTATTCGTTCCAGCACACCTCGTAAGCCAGCGGCACGATGCCCTTCTGCTGGTATTCGGCAAAGAGCGCCTTGCCCTGCGGCTTGAGAATGTCGATGATCGGCATGTACATCATATTACGGGGATGTTCGGCGAATTTGGCCGCCACGACATCCGTGCCGCGCTTGCCTTTGATCAGGATCTGGTCCGTGACGCCGAGCTCCTCGGTGACGGCAAGCACCAGATCGTAAAATTCATAACCCTGGTCGACATTCACCACAATGCGGTCCTTGCAGACTTCGAGCGCTTCGCGCAGCGTCGGCATCTTATGGGTGGTCTTCACACCGTGGCCCGTCTTGAGGACGCAGCGCCGAATCGAATCGTAGGTGATGTCGCACACACGGCCTTTGCCCGAGGTCGTCCGGTCGATGGTCCGGTCGTGGCAAAGCACCAGGACGCTGTCCGAAGTCAGTTTGAGGTCCAACTCCATGATGTCGACCCCCATGCCGATCACCGATTCGATGGCAGCCAGCGAGTTTTCGGGGTAGTTGCGCCAGTCGCCGCGGTGCGACGCGACGATAACATTTTTCGAATGCGGGTTGTGGATTTCGGCAACGATGGCTTCGGCTCGGTTTCCGGCAACCGGCGCGGTTTGCGTACAAGCTCCCAGCAGGGGAAGACAGGCGAGGAAGATCAGTAGTTTTTTCATGTTTTGAAATTTAAAATTGGGTTGAATAAGGTACGTAAAACAGCGCTCCGCAAAACCATGCGGAACACCCACCCGGCCTTATTTTTCTGCGAACGAAAACCGAAATCGTCCGGAGGCCCGTACAAATATAGTAAAAATTTAAACGACCGCAACCCTTTCGGCACAAAAAATCACCCGGCCCGTTACGTATGGCGGGGCTTTTTGCCGTACTATATATAGATAACAGACTAAAAAACCCGAAAACACGACAGCACGAGCAACGACCCAAGGACATCCGCCCGACCGAAACCGAACTTCAATCCCCGACATTCTTCCCACACGGGAAATCCACGCCCCGGCACGGCATCCCCGCCTGCCGTCCGAAAGCCCTCCAAAAACCCGGCTGAAATATTTTATCGAAAAACGATAAATATTTTTTGATATTCAAAATTTGTTCCTATATTTGCGGCTGTAACAATCCAAAAATAAAACATCCGCGACTATGGATTTACTCACAGTAGAACACGTCACCAAACGCTATGCTTCGCACACGGCGCTCGATGACGTATCGCTCGCCATCCCCAAAGGCTCGGTTTACGGGCTGCTCGGACCCAACGGGGCCGGCAAGACGACCCTGATCCGCATCATCAACCGCATCACGGCGCCTGATTCGGGCCGCGTGCTGTTCGGCGACCGGGAAATCGCCCCCGATGACATCTACCGCATCGGCTACCTGCCCGAAGAGCGAGGTCTCTACAAGAAAATGAAAGTCGGCGAACAGGCCGTCTTCTTCGCCCGCCTCAAAGGACTCTCACGCCGCGAAGCCGTCACCCGGCTCAAGCAGTGGTTTGTCAAATTCGGCATCCAGGACTGGTGGGACAAGAAGGTGGAGGAGCTCTCGAAGGGCATGGCCCAAAAAGTACAGTTCATCGTCACGATCCTGCACGAACCCCAGTTACTGATCTTCGACGAACCCTTCTCGGGCTTCGACCCTATCAACGCCAACCTGCTGAAAGAAGAGATACTGGCGCTGCGCGACAAAGGCGCGACGATTATTTTCTCGACGCACAACATGTCCTCCGTGGAGGAGATCTGCGACCATATCACGCTGATCAACAAGTCACGCAATATCCTCTCGGGCCAGGTCGACGAAATCCGCCGCCGCCACGGCTCGAACATCTTCGAAGTGGCCTACCGCGGCGAAGAGGAGGTCCTGCGGCAGGCCGTTGCAGGCCGCTGCGAGATTCTCGACGGCGCCGAGGACGAATCGGTCTACCGGATGCTCAAACTCCATGTCGAGAACGACGCGGAAGTGCGCGGAGTCATCAGCGCGGTCAACGACGCCGTCGAACTGCGCTCGTTCCGCGAAATCATCCCCTCGATGAACGACATTTTCATAAGAGCCGTAAACGGTTCGTTATGAAAAGCCGGTCCGGCCATACAGACAATTTCTCTTCGAGGGAAGAACTTCAACAATAAATCGGCAAACCATGGACAGAACTGAAAACAAGAATTCGCACGACCGCAGGTTCGGTTTTACGTGGCCTGTGATCATCGGGCTGGCGCTGTTTTTCGCAGGCGTCTCCGAGTCGCTGCGCAACCTCCGGCGCGTCGTCGAAGGCGAAGATGCACTCGTTTCGCTGGTCTTCTGCCTCGTTTCCGCCGCCGCGGGAGTATGGATTCTGCGCCGGGAGAAAAGACCCGGCGACGACCGGAAGCAAACAAACGGTTAATAAATTAAAAACATACGGTTTATGTCAAACATATCCATCATCATCCAGCGCGAGTTCAACGAGCGCGTGCGCAAAAAATCCTTTATCATCACCACGTTGCTGATGCCCGTGCTGATGATCGCCCTGATGGCCTCGCCGGCGCTGATCATGCAGTATTCGCGCGGCGACGAGAAGGTCATCGCCGTTGTCGACGACAGCGGCCTGGTAGCCCCGAAGCTCGAAAACAGCGAAGAGATCGCCTTCGAAACCACAGACCTTTCGACCGAGGAGGCCCGCAAACAACTGACCGATAAATTCGGCGTCCTGTACATCGGGAGCGACATTCTCGAAAACGCCAGCAACGTCAAGCTCTACGCCAACTCTTCGTCGTCGCTCTCGCTCGAAAGCGCCATCACGGGGCAGATCGAGCATATCCTCGAAGCGGAGAAACTCAAGGCTTACAACATCGAAAACCTTTCGAAAATCCTCGACGAGGTGAAGACCAAGGTCAACATGCAGACCTTCCGCAACGACAAGTCGCAGGAGGAGGACACACAGGCCCAGTCGTCGATGGTAGCCACCGGCGTGGGCTACGTCCTGGGCTTCATCCTCTACATGTTCCTGCTGATCTACGGTTCGATGGTCATGCAGTCGGTAATCGAGGAGAAGAACAACCGCGTACTGGAAGTAATGGTAAGCTCGGTGCGGCCCTTCGACCTGATGATGGGCAAAATCCTCGGCGTAGCTTCGGTGGCCGTGGTGCAGGTGCTCATCTGGGGCGTGCTGATCGTCGGCGTCGGATTCCTGATCGTTTCCAACCTGCTGCCCGCAGACGTGATGGAAGCCGCCAAAGCGATGCAGCAGGGGATGCCCGCAGGGGGTTCGATGGTCGACATCAATCCCGAGATGCTGCAGGCCGTCGCCGCCATGATGGACATCGCCTACATCGTTAAAATCTTCGCCAGCCTGGTGCTCTTCGTCTTCGGCGGCTTCCTGCTCTACGCCGCAATGTTCGCCGCAGTCGGTTCGGCCGTAGACAACGTACAGGACGCGTCCCAGTTGCAAATGCCCATCACGCTGCCGATTATCCTGGCTCTGCTGATGATGTTCGTCGTCATCCGCGACCCCAACTCGCAGTTGGCATTCTGGTTCTCGATCATTCCCTTCACCTCGCCGATCGTCATGATGGCCCGCATCCCCTACGACATTCCGCTGTGGGAGATCGTCCTCTCGCTCGCGGTGCTCTACGCCTCGTTCATAGGCATGGTGTGGTTCGCAGCCAAAATCTACCGGGTGGGCATCTTCATGTACGGCAAGAAACCGTCGCTCAAGGAGTTGTTCAAATGGGTACGGTACAAATACTGACACGCCTCCTCGTTCCGTAATCCAAGCCGGGCTGCGCCGACCAGGCGGGCCCGGTTTTTGTTCGGGTGAACGTTTTTTCTGTTATCGGAATAACAGATTCTTAAAATATTTTCATAAATTTGTCCCGAATTAGGCTTTACCGAAAATCTTTTAACAATATACTTAAAAATCAAACAGCTATGATCTCGATCGACAACTACGATTTCAAAGGCAAGCGCGCGATTATCCGCGTGGATTTCAACGTGCCCCTCAACGAGAAGGGCGAAGTGACGGACGACACGCGTATCCGCGCCGCCATCCCCACCATCAAGAAGGTGCTCTCCGAGGGCGGTTCGGTGATTCTCATGTCGCACATGGGTCGCCCGAAGAAGAACCCCGATATGAAATACTCGCTGGAGCAGATCGTTCCCGCCATCGAGAAGAACCTCGGTGTAAAGGTCGAGTTCGCCGGCGACTGCATGGGCGAGAAAGCTGCCGAAATGGCCAAGAACCTCAAACCCGGACAGGTGATGCTGCTTGAGAACCTGCGTTTCTACGCCGAGGAAGAGGGCAAGCCCCGCGGCCTGGCCGAGGACGCCACCAAGGAGGAGAAGGACGCCGCCAAGAAGGCGCTGAAAGAGGGTCCGCAGAAGGAGTTCGTCAAGAAACTCGCTTCGCTGGCCGACTGCTACATCAACGACGCATTCGGAACGGCCCACCGCAAGCACGCTTCGACCTACCTGATCGCCAAGAACTTCCCCAACGACAAGATGTTCGGCTACCTGATGGAAAAAGAGGTAAAGGCCATCTCGTCACTGATGGAAGCCCCGAAACATCCGTTCTGCGCCATCGTAGGCGGTTCGAAGGTGTCGTCGAAGATCGGCGTCATCAAAGCCCTGATCGAGAAGGTCGATTCGATCATCATCGGCGGCGGCATGACCTACACCTTCGCGGCTGCACAGGGCGGTAAGGTCGGCAACTCGATCTGCGAGCCCGACATGTTCCCCGTGGCGCTGGAGATCCTCGAACTGGCCAAGAAGAAGGGCGTCGAACTGGTCATGTCGCCCGACGCGCTGATCGCCGACGCATTCTCGGCCGACGCCAACACCAAGGAGGCCCCGGCCAACGACATTCCCGACGGCTGGGAAGGACTCGACATCGGCGAGGAGGGCAAGAAGGTCTTCCGCGAGCACATCCTGGGCTGCAAGACCATCCTCTGGAACGGCCCCGTGGGCGTGTTCGAGATCGACAAGTTCGCAACCGGTTCCAAGGAGGTAGCAGTGGCCATCGCCGAAGCGACCAAAAAGGGCGCTTACTCGCTCATCGGCGGCGGCGACTCGGTAGCCTGCATCAACAAGTTCGGCCTGGCCGACCAGGTATCGTACATCTCGACGGGCGGCGGCGCGCTGCTCGAATACATCGAGTTCGGCGACCTGCCGGGCGTCGCGGCTATCCGCGACTAAACCGGACGCACCGAAGCAAATTCAAAAGCGGGGATTTCCGGTTTTCACGGAAGTCCCCGTTTTATCAAAAACCCGAACAGTATGAAAAAAATTATCCTTTTCGCAGCAACAATGGCTTGTATGACAGCCTGTCAGAATACCCCTAAGAAACCGGCCATCGACATGGCCAACTTCGATTTGTCGGTAGCTCCCAACGCCGATTTCTACGAATACGCTACGGGCGGCTGGCAGAAGAACAACCCCCTGAAACCCGAATATTCGCGCTACGGCTCGTTCGACATCCTGCGCGACAACAACGAGACGCGCATCAACGAGCTCTTCTCCGGCATGACCAAGCAGAAGGCCCGGCCGGGAACCGTCGAGCAGAAGATTTCGGACCTCTACAAGATGGGCCTCGACTCGGTGCGCCTGAACGCCGAGGGCGCCGCCCCGATCAAAGCCGCCGTCGACGAGATTCTCGCCATCGGCGACCGTGCGCAGCTGACCGCAGCCATCGCCAAGCTCCACACCTCGATCGCCAACCCCTTCTTCGGCGTCGGCGTGCAGTCCGACCTGATGAACAGCGATATCAATGCGCTCTACGCTTCGCAGCCCGATCTGATGATGGGCGACCGCGACTATTACCTCGATCCCGAGAACGAGTCGATCCGCACCGCCTACAAGGAGTACCTGGGCAAGCTCTTCCGCCTGACGGGCGTCCCCGAGGCCGATATCGAAAAGGCCGTTGCCGGCGTGATCTCGATCGAAACCAAACTGGCCGAGAAAAACTGGTCGAGCGTCGAACTGCGCAACATCCCCGCCATGTACAACCCCACGGCGAAAGCCGATTTCGAGAAGGCGTACGACGCCATCGACTGGGCCGAGTACTACAAGACGATGGGTATCGGCGACTTCGAGCAGATCATCGTGACGACCCCTTCGGCCCTGGCCAACGCCAACGAGGTGATCAAGACGGCCCCGCTGGAGGACATCCGCTATTACCTCGCCGCACAATACATCAGCAATGCAGCCGGTTTCCTGAGCGACGATTTCATCAACGCATCGTTCGATTTCTACGGCCGCGTGATGTCGGGCAAGCAGGAGCAGAAACCCCGCTGGAAGCGTGCCATGTCGGTCCCCAACGGTATCCTGTCGGAAGCCGTGGGCGAAATGTACGTCGCCAAATATTTCCCCGAGAAAGACAAGGCCCGCATGCTCGAAATGGTGAAGAACCTGCAGACAGCCCTCGGCCAGCACATCGCGGGCCTCGACTGGATGTCCGACGCCACCAAAGCCAAAGCCCAGGAGAAACTGGCAGCCTTCACGGTGAAGATCGGTTATCCCGACAAGTGGAAGGACTACTCTTCGCTGACGATCGACCCGGCGAAGAGCTATTGGGAGAACAACGTCGAAGCCAGCGCCTGGTATACGGCCGACAATATTTCGAAACTGGGCAAACCCGTGGATAAGGACGAGTGGCACATGTCGCCCCAGACGGTGAACGCCTACTACAACCCCACGACCAACGAAATCTGCTTCCCGGCCGCCATTCTCCAGCCGCCGTTCTACAACCCCGAGGCCGACGATGCCGTAAACTACGGTGCAATCGGCGTGGTGATCGGCCATGAAATGACCCACGGATTCGACGACCAGGGCCGCAACTTCGACAAGGACGGCAACATGAACAACTGGTGGACCGAAGAGGACGCCGCCGCCTTCAAGGCCAAGACGGACATCCTGGTACAGCAGTTCAACGCCATCGAGGTTCTGCCCGCCAAGGGCGAGCAGCCCGCGATCTTCGCCAACGGCTCCCTCTCCCTGGGCGAGAATATCGCCGACCAGGGCGGCTTGCGTGTAGCCCATTCAGCCTACCGCAACTCGCTCGCAGGCAAGGAGGCTCCGGCCCCGATCGACGGATTCACCGCCGACCAGCGTTTCTACCTGGGCTACGCCACGCTGTGGGCCCAGAATATCCGCGACGAGGAGATCGCACGCCTCACCAAGCTCGACGTACACTCGCTGGGCAAATGGCGCGTAAATGCTACGCTGCGCAACCTGCAGGACTTCTACGACGCCTTCTCGATCACCGACGGCGCGATGTTCCTGCCCGAGCAGGATCGCGTGATTATCTGGTAAAATACCGTACTGAAAAGAAAGGCGGCCGGAAGTTTTTCCGGCCGCCTTTTTCGATCCCGGACACCGGCCCCGGAATAGTATTCAGCCCCGAAAACCGGTCAATCAAACCCGGAAAGAGCGAAAAAACAACGGCAGACGGCCTGTTTTATCAAAATTTTCTAACTTTGTATGAAAGACCAGACCTCATCCGGGCATCTATGAGATCATTATTAACAGCACTGCTACTCGTCACGGGACTGCTCCCGGAAACCCTCCACGCCCTGAATATTCCGGATTACCGGTTCCATCCCATGCCCGAAACCTCCTATTACGGAGGCATACACAGCATCGCCAAGGACAGCGTCGGACGCATCTGGTTCAGCGGGTACGACGCCTTGTTCATGTACAACGGCACGTCGTTCGTGCGGATGAACGACCGGGTCGCAAACCTCTCCCCGAGTTCCTACTGGTCTTATGGACAGGTAGTCACGGACAAACAGAAAGGGCTGTACGTGGGAACCAACCACGGGTTGCTGCACTTCGACTACGAAACGCTCGATTTCGAACTCGTCCTGGAAGGAAACATCGGTTCGGTCACGGCGAACGGCGACGGGACGGTCTGGCTGATCCGGAACAACACCATCGAATCGTTCAATCCCGACCGGCTGCCCGCCGTAACCAGTTATCCGCTGCCCAAAGAGATATTCACACTCGGACAAACGCTGACGCTCGTCTGCACGAAAGAGTATGTTTATACCGCCTCGAACGGAAACCTCTACCGCCTGAACCGAGAAACCGGACAGTACGTTCCGTTCACGTCGGTCGGCGGCAACAACTGCGTGATCCGCGACGTAGTGGAATACAACGGCTCGGTATACGTCCTCACGCACATGGACGGGCTTTACGAATGCGACGGCGACGGCCGGATCGGGCGGTATTACAGGCTCCCGCACGAATACGAAAAGTCCGCGGGCGCCAAAGAGTTGTTTCTCGACCCGGCAGGCATTATCTGGGTGGCGACGCAGTCGGGACTGCTCCTGCTGGACCCGCTCACCGACAGCACACGCCTGCTGCGCTTCGACCTCCACTATCCCTACTCGCTGCCCAACAACTCGGTGTGGTCGATCTTCGCCGATCCCGACGGCGGGGTATGGGTCGGCACATACGGGGGCAAACTGGCCTACATGACCTTCTCGGACAACGGCGTCGACTACTTCAAAGCTACCCCGGGAGGCCTTAATCATCCTATTGTCAGCTGTTTCGAGGAAGATACGGAAGGCAACCTGTGGATCGGAACTGAGGGGGGGGGAATTAACCGCTGGGACCGCAAGAACGGCCGGTTCATCTACTATACGCAGGAAAGCAAGTGCGGTCTTACGTCGAACATGATCAAAAAGCTGTGGCACGACGAGAACAACACGTTGCTGGTCTCGGCGTTCAACGGCGGCATGCGGGCGTTCGACGAGCGGCAGGGGCGTTTTACCGACCTGCACATGAACCATCCGGCCTCGGGGCAGCCGCTCAGCGTCTACGACTTCGTCAAGGAGGGCGACCGGGGCATCTGGATGACCGACCCGGACGCCGAACTGATGTACAAGGACGCAAAGACAGGGATCATCGAAGCAGTCCAGTTCTCGGACAACCGGGGCAATCCCGTCCGGATTCATATCGAAACGCTGTTTCACGACAAAGAGGGCAGCCTGTGGCTCGTCAGCCACGGAGGAGCTTACATCGTAGATGCCGCCACGAGGCGGATCGTAAAGCATTATTACATCGACGAGGCCCCCTATGCGGTAAACAACCTCTGCTCCTACTGCGTCACGTCGGGTTCCGACATCTGGTTCGGGACCCGCGGCGGCGGGGTCAACCTGCTGCGCCGCGACGGCAGTTACGTCAATTTCAAGGACCGGAACGGCGAAGGGCTGTCGGGTAAAACGGTCTTCGGCATCCTGGAAGACACCTCTTCGCAAGATGTCTGGTTCAGCACCAACGACGGCCTCTATTATTACGACCACGCTGCCGGAACGATCAACAAATCCCAGATCGACACCCCGAACCACTGCGGCGCCTACTACGTGCGGGCCTGCTACAAGACTTCGAAAGGCGAAATGCTGTTCGGCGGAACGGACGGCTTCATCCTGTTCACCCCGGAAAACATAAAATACAACGACCAGAAGCCGAAGGTTTTCTTCACCGACCTGCTGATCAACAGCAAACCCGTAATTCCCGGCGCCAAAAATTCACCCCTCGATAAAGCGATCTCCACTCTGTCCTACCGCGAAGGCAAAGGCGATATGATCGAATTGTCGCACAGGCAGTCGAATTTCGAAATCCGGTTCTCGGCGGACAGTTACCTTAACGCCGGAAAGAACCAATACGCCTACCGGCTGCTCGGGCTCTCCGAACAATGGTCCCTGCTGCCGCAGGGACAGAAGGGCGTGCAGTTCTTCAACCTGCCTGCCGGAAACTACGTTTTCGAGGTCAAGGCCGCCAACAACGACGGTCTGTGGGGCGATCAGATCACGGCGCTCGGGTTCAAGGTGCATCCGTCGCCCTTCTTCTCCGTCTGGGCCTACCTCGTCTACGCCGCACTGCTCTCGGCGGTGGTCTATTTCATCTGGCGGTACTTCACCAACAAGAAAATCTTCGAACAACGGCTCGAACTGGAGCGGATCAAGGAGCAGAACATGAAGGAACTGACCCGGGCCCGGATCAACTTCTTCACGAACATCTCCCACGACCTCAAGACCCCGCTCACCCTGGTCGTCGATCCGCTGAAACAGCTCAAGGAGCACCTGCCCGCAGACACGCCGGGCAACGCCTACGTGCACCTGATCGAAAAGAACGTAGCACGCATCCAGCGCATGATCAGCCAGTTGCTGCAATTCCGCGAAATCGAGAGCCAGAAGATCACCCTCAACCGCCAGCCGGGCGACCTGATCCGGTTTATCGACAGCATCTTCTCGCTGTTCGAGTTTTACGCCAACAAAAAGGGAATCGAAACCGGGTTCAATTCCCAGTACGAAAGTTTTTACACCAAGTTCGACCACGACGTGATCGAGAAGATTTTCACGAACCTGTTCTCCAACGCCATCAAATACACCTCCGAGAACGGCTATGTCGGAGTGAAGATATACCCGGCCCGACAGGAGCAGATACCGGATTCCGCCGCACCGGCCGCCGACACCGAGTACATATCCTTCACGGTCACCAACACCGGGGCCGAAATCCCCGACGACAGGAAGGAGGCCATCTTCGAGTCGTTCAACCACCTCTCCACCCGCCGCCCCGAATTCGAAAGCAGCAGCGGCCTGGGACTGTCCATCGTCAAAGAACTGGTCGGCAACCTCGAAGGAGGAATAACCCTTCATTCCGGGAATTCGAAGGTCTCCTTCACGGTCGTTCTACCTTTCACGCTGAATGCCGAAAAGACCGACAGTGCGGCCGAATCGTACGAATACACGGTTTCCGAGATCGACAACCTGTTGACGGAAACCGATGTAACGACGCCGGACGACAAGCACGACCGCAAGGCCTGCAATATCGTAGTGATCGAGGACGACCCCAACCTGAGAAGTTACCTGGAACAGCGGTTGTCGAAACATTACAACGTATACACGGCCGCAAACGGCAACGAAGGCATCGCCAAGGCGGAGAAAATCTGCCCCCAGATGGTCATTACCGACCTGATGATGCCCGAGGCCGACGGCTTCGACGTATGCCGCTCCCTGCGTTCGAACATCAAGACCAGCCATATCCCGGTGATCATGCTGTCGGCCCTGGGCAAAAACACCGAAAACAAAATCAAAGCGCTGGAAAGCGGCGCCAATGTATTTATCGACAAGCCGTTCGACATGGATTTCCTGCTCCGGCAGGTCGCCAACCTGATCAAGAACCAGAAAGAGCTCAAGGAACTGTACAGCAAAAAATTCATCGCCGAACCTTCGAAGATCACCATTTCATCGATGGACGAGGAGCTGCTGAAGAAGGCGATGAATTACATCGAGCGCAACATGGACAACAGCGACTACAACGTCGATTCGTTCGTCACGGACATGTCGATCGGGCGTACGCTTCTGTATCAGAAGATCAACGACATAACAGGCATGTCGATCAAGGAATTCATCATGGATGTCCGTCTGAAACGATCGGCGCAATTATTAAAGGAGTCGGACCTGACCATCGCCGAAGTCTCGATCATGACGGGATTCGCCAATCCCAAATATTTCAGCATTTGTTTCAAAAGGCATTTTGAACTGACCCCCTCCGAATTCAAGAAAAAATCGTAATCCGGACCATACGAAGGTAATTTAACATGTCCAATGCGTCATGGATATGCGCCTCCGCGTCTGCCGGAACAGGGATGGATTGTACCTTCACCGACGGGGTGTTCCCGCCGTCGTTTTACGCGACGACGGGAGCGCTTCATTCTGTCCGGACAAATACCGCCACGGACCCGCCGGGCATCCGGAACCCCCGGACAGGGTTCGATTTTTTTACGTCCCGTACAAAATGGAACCATTTCCGAATAAAAGACGCCCATAAGGTCGCACCGTTTTATTGACCTTTGCAATAAGGGGATAAAGCCTCCGGCGTCCACCTGTTTCTTTGAAAAGATTAAATAACAGTAATAATTAAAACCTAAACCGAAATGGAAAGATAACCTGAAACCCACGAAGAACGGCAAGAGGTCTTCTGCCGGTTCGGCAATCTCTTAACAGACAAGTGTACTAACCAATATGAAACCTTTATATGATAATGAGCATTTACAAAAAGCTTAAAGGCAGCCTGGTCATTCTCCTTTTAACCCTGCTGTCCGCAACACCGTCGTTTGCCCAGCAAAACGATGTCAAAGTGACCGGTACGGTCATCGATGAAAACGGAGCCCCGCTGCCGGGCGTCGTCGTTGTTATAAAAGACGGAAAAACGAATGCGGGAGCCGTCACCACCGTACAGGGCACCTTCGAACTGAAAGTTCCCGCCTCCTCGACCCTGGTATTTTCGTGCCTGGGCTACAATAACCAGGAAGTCAAAATCGGCGTATCCGGAGTCGTCGACGTAAAAATGGTCTCGAGCGCACAGTCGCTCGAAGAGGTCGTCGTCGTGGGTTACGGTACGCAGAAGAAGAAGGACCTCACGGGAGGCCTGGCCGTAGTCAACAAACAGACGCTGGAGATGGTTTCGACCAACAACCTGATGGACCGCCTGGTCGGACAGGTGGCCGGTCTGAACATCACGACCGGCAATGCTGCTCCGGGCAGCGACCAGACTCTGCTGATCCGCGGCCAGAACTCGATCACGGCGACCAATGACCCGTTGATCATTCTGGACGGCATTCCGTATGGCGGTTCGCTGGCCGACCTCGACCCGAACCTTATCGAGAGCATGTCGGTGCTCAAGGACGCGTCGTCGGTAGCCATCTACGGTTCGCGCGGCTCGAACGGCGTTATCCTGATCCAGACCAAGCGAGGTAATAAAGGCACCATGCACGTAACCTACAAGACATCGTTGGGTATCTCCGAACCGATGCAGCGCATCGAAGTCATGGGACCCAACGAATTCATCCGTTACAAGCAGGATATCGGTCGTTTGGGGAAAAATAAATATTCCGGAGAAGAACTCGACCCGATGGCCGGCCTGATCATCAGCGCCAGCGAAAAACAGAATTACGCCAAAGGAATCACCCACGACTGGCAAGACTATGTCTTCCGCACCTCCTTCACGATGGACCATCAACTCAGCATCTCGGGCGGTAACGACAAGACCAGCTACACAGCCGCTGTCTCCTACCTGGATAACCCCGGCGTCGTCTACAATTCAAATTACGAGCGTATCAACGTCTACACCAGCATCAACCAAACACTGAATAAGTGGCTGACGGTCGGCCTTACCTCGCAGTTCGTAAACCGTGAGACCGGCGGCGCGACCCCGAATCTCGAACACGCCATCAAACAAAGCCCCTACGGCATCTACAAGGACGAGACGGGCGCCTATTACGAAAAACCGATGGAATACGACAATCTTCCCAACCCGATGAAGGACGTGAATGCCGACAGCAAGAATACGTCGCGCAACTTCCTCGCCAACGGGTTCGTCGACATTCTGTTCCCGGTGAAAGGTTTGTCGTTCCGCTCGCAGTTCGGATACAACTACCGCGATAACTTCACGGGAACCTACTACGGTCGCAACACCGTCACCGGAAAGCAGGTGGACGGCAAAGCTAGCATCAGCAACTCCCGCACCACGGACTACACGTGGGAAAACGTCCTCAAATACGAAGGCGTATTCGGGAAACACCGTATCGACGCCACCGGACTGTTCAGCGTGCAGGAGAAAAAAACAGTGAAATCGTCGCAGAGCGGCGACACTTTCGTAAACGACGATTCGAGTTTCTACCGGATGTCCGGTGCAGAGAATAACATTTCGATCTCCTCGAGTTATTCCCGGGAGACGATGGTATCGAGCATGTTGCGCGTGAATTATGCCTTCAACAATAAGTATCTAGTAACGCTGACCGGACGCGCCGACGGCGCTTCAGTGTTCGGCCGGAACAATAAGTGGGCTTTCTTCCCCTCGGCCGCAGTGGCCTGGCATCTGGGTGAGGAGAGTTTCGTCAAGGATAACGCCTCGTGGATCGATATGCTGAAAATCCGTCTTTCGTACGGAGCCAACGGCAACAATGCCATCACCGTCGGAAGAACCCTCGATAGGCTCTATGCCACCAACGGTATCAAGTACATCTGGGGCGACGGCTCGAAGGCAGTCAATGCAGCCTACTTCCCCGGCGACGGCAAAGGTAACCCCAACCTGAGGTGGGAGACTACCTACACAACCAACCTCGGTATCGACTTTCAGTTCTTCGGCGGCCGCCTGGGCGGTGCTATCGACATGTACATCTCCAACACGAAAGACCTGCTGATGCTTCGCAACGTACCGATCATGAACGGTTACAGCAAGATCATGGACAACATCGGAGAGACGCAGAACAAGGGTATCGAACTCACGCTGAACTCGCAGAACATCCGCAAGAAGAATTTCACTTGGAACACCGACATCAGTTTCTCGCTCAACCGCGACAAAATCGTCGAACTGCGCGGCGACGGTCAGGACGACGTCAGCAACAAGTGGTTCATCGGCAAGCCGCTGCAGGTTTATTTCGACTACAATATGATCGGCCTCTGGCAGCAGGGCGATGAGTTCACCTTTACCGATGCCGAAGGAAAAGAGATCGCACATCAGACCGGAGCCGAGCCAGGTTCGGCCAAACTAGAGGATGTCAACGGTGACGGCGAAATCACCGAAAAAGACCGAAAGGTGATCGGAAGCAAGCAACCGAGCTTCACGCTGTCGATGGGCAACCGTTTATCCTACAAAGATTTCTACTTCTCGTTCCTGATCAACGGCGTATTCGGAAAATGGATGACGGACAATGTCGCCAACGTCGGTTCGTATTCGTTCGGTGCGGGTAACTACATTCACGGCGCCAAATACTGGACCCCCGAAACACCCGACGCCGACTATGTTTCACCAGGGTACGAAAACAAATTCAGCCATGGTTTCTACAAGAAACTCAACTTCGTGCAGATCCGGAACATCACGCTGGGTTACCGCGTGAACCAACGATTCGTCCGGAAACTGGGATTGAGCGCCATCGATCTCAATGTCAGCGTCAACAACGTCTGCGCCTTCTCCAATATGCGTCAGATGCTGAACTATGACAACACCTGGTTCGCCTCTTACCCGACGGCGCGTTCCTATATGCTCGGAATTTCCTTAACCTTTTAATTGAGACCTAACCATGAAAATGAATCATTATATAAAATTGGGCGTCGCTTGTTCGATGGCAGCCCTTGCATCGGGATGCAGCAGTTTCCTGGAAGAAGATCTGAAAAGCGACCTGTCCCCGGAAAATACCTATACGAGTACGATGGGCTTCGAGGTCGGAAGCACCGGTCTCTATTCGATCGCCCGCGCAGAATATAACACCTGGGGCGAGAACGGCGCATTCATCCACAACGGCGCCTGCCCGTACGAGGCAATGCAGATCGCTACCGACATCGTCGATCAGAACGGGGCCAAGGACGGCTCGCTGACTCCCTTCGCCGACCTCACCCTGAACCCCTCCACGCAGTTCGTGGGAACCTACTGGACCTGGTCCTACAACCTGATCGCTTCGGCCAACGAATTGCTGGTCTTCTCCGAGAAGAACAAGAACTGGGATTATCCCACCGACAAGGCGCACTATCAGGCCGAGGCCCGCTTCTTCCGCGCCTATGCCTACCGGACGCTGATCTATCTCTATGGCGACGTACCCTGGGTAGAGACCATTCAGGACCAGTTCCAGCTTTCGTTCACGCGCACTCCCAAGAACGAAGTGTTGCAGCACATCATCGACGACCTGAAGTTCGCCAGCGAAAATCTTCCCGAAAACCCCGAAAGTGTAAACCCGGGCAAACTGACCCGCTGGGCGGCGTATCACTTGTTAAGCGAAATGTACCTGCTTCAGAAAGAGTACGTGCTCGCTGAAAAAGCAGCGCTCGAGGTGATCGACTGCGGATATTACAGCCTGATGAAGACTCGTTTCGGGGCAAAGAAGACCGAGCCGGGCGACGTGTTCAGCGACCTCTTCATCGAGAACAACCAAAACCGGAAAAGCGGCAACACGGAGAGCATCTGGGTCATGCAGTTCGAGTACAAGACGATCGGCGGCGGCACGAACTCCGACGACTGGACCCGTCGCGCCTGGAACCCCCAGTATATGTCGATCAACGGTTTCACGCTAGCCGACTCGCTCGGCGGCCGCGGCTTGGCGCAGATCTCCCCGATGAAATGGTGGATGGGCGTCCAGGGAACCAACGCGACCGTAGACGCGAGCCTTCCGCAAGGCGTAGATCCTGCCCGCGGAATCTTCACCGACGGCGACATCCGCAATTCGAACTACAACATTAAACGCAACTGGTACTACAACAACGAGGCTGTCCCCAGCACGTATGGCAAGAAGTGCAACATTACGGACGGAACCTGGTCGACAGGCCTGCTGTTCCCGGCGCTGACGAAATTCTTCTTCGGTAAAGCCGACAACCTGTCGCTCACCGGCTCTTACAAGGACCGCATGAAGTTCCGCCTGTCGGAAACCTACCTGTTGCTCGCCGAGGCCTACCTGGGCCAAAACAATCCGGGCGAGGCTGCCAAAGCGGTGAACGAGGTTCGCAAGCGCGCCAAAGCCGGCGAAGTTTCCGAGGCCGACATGGATATAGACTTCCTGCTCGACGAACGCATCCGCGAACTGGTCGGCGAGGAGAGCCGCCGCTTCACGCTGGTGCGCACAGGCAAACTGATCGACCGCGTCAAACAATACAATTCGACGCTGAAGGACAAGATCGAGGACTTCCATGCGCTGTGGCCCATTCCGCAAGCGATCCGCGATGCAAACCGCGGCGCGGAATTCCCGCAGAACCCCGGGTATGACGGGTACAAGAAGTAAAAAGCCGGATGATTCGGAGCGTATTGATTAACCAAAGAACAAACAGGATATGAAAAAAATAAAATTTATATATGGCGCTTTGTTGCTGATCTCGGCAATTCTCCTCCAATGGGGATGCACATACGATCCATACAAACACGACATCTCCAAAATCGAAGACAGTCTGAAAACGACCGTTTCGGCCTCCGCCGATGCAATCGCGCTGAATGGGGAGCATCCCAAGGATGTCGTGGTGACCTTCAACTGGACCGAAGCCCGGCAGATGCCCGACGACTATATCGTTTCCTATACGACCAAGTTAGATATCGTCGGCAATAACTTCGGTTCCTCCACCGCCATCGTCACGAGCGAGGAAGACGGTATTTTCAGCCGTAGTTTCACCTCGGAGCAGTTGAACAACTGGGCCAATGAAAAGTGGAAACTACCCGTCAACAAGAAATTCACGCTGGAGTTCCGCGTCATCGTCGAATGGACGGGCGGTCCGACGTTCGAAGTTCCCGACGTGAGCACGGTAGAGGTCGAGGTAACGCCGATCAAGGTCGAGGTGTTCGACGCCGACAAGATGTCGTTGGCCGGCAGCGCAATGAACGAAGAGACCGAGATTTCGAAAACAATCGAAAATGCCAACCAATATGCTTGGCTGGGCGACTTTACACGCGGCGAACTCCAGATTCCCGTACAACTTGACGGTCTGACCTATTACATCACCCCCGAGGACGGCGACGGCACGCTGAAAGACGGCCAGCCGGTAAATGTGAAGATGCAGGAAACCCCCATCTCCTGGGAGATCAAGGAACCGGGTCGGTACCGCGTCGTGATCGATATGAAGGAGAAGCAGGCCACCATCTACTCGCCCGCAACCGACATGAAGTCGCTCTCCGTCACATTCCGGCCGAACGGTGCGGACACTAATCCCGAGACGACGATGGAGGTGACCGAACTGTGGGCTTATGGTGGCGGCACCGGCTGGGGCGTCAAGAAACTCGGCTGCACCCCGAGTCTTGCCGATCCGCAGATTCTAGTCTACAACGGTACAGCCATCGCCGGAGATATGAAGTTCTGTATCGCTCAAAACTTCTCGGTTGACGGTGTCGATTACAACCAAAATAACGTATACTGCTTTACCTGCCCGTTGAAGGCGGACGGCAAACGCCAGAACCTTTCGCTCGAACTCAATAAAGAGGCCGAACTGCATGGTGCTTCCGATGGAGAAACCCGTAACAGCTACTACAAGGTCCCGTCCGGAACCAACCAGATCATCTTCGACCTGCGACACATGACAATCAAGGCCCTGAAGGTCGAGAAGTAGGAACGACCACCGAAAAATATTGCCGTATCGGAATGAAGACCAAATTCAAGCCGACAGGAAGATACGGCAATATTTTCTTTCAATGAATATTAAATGTAAAAACAGCAATATGACATCTATGAAAAACCTGATCGTCGGTTGTATCCTGACCGTGTTCCTCGGAGCCGTTTCCTGCGGATGCTCGAAGGACAAGAACGACGGTAACAACGACGGTCCGCAGTCGGGTGTTACCGTAAAGCCCAAATACAACAAATCCAGAAATCTGCGCAACCCGCTGAGCGGGTGGGTGATGTACTGCAGCGCCGACTACGACCCCTCGTACTGGGACACGGAGTTCTACATCACGGACCTCGGAGAAAATGTCAAAGTGGCGGATTATGCCTCAGCCTGCTACATCCGCACGAAATGGTCCGTCCTGAACCCCGCGGACGGCAAGTATGCCTGGGACGACCCCAATTCGAAAGTCTACAAGCTGATCAAGGGCGCCGAAGAACGGGGGCTTCCGATCGCTTTCCGCGTGGTGGTCGACGGCCGTGACCAGGGTGCGAATACCCCCCAGTTCGTCTACGACGCCGGAGCCAAGTACGCAATGTCGGAACCGAAATACCCCGACCGCAAAACACCGATGCCGCAGGACCCGATCTTCCAGCAGTACTATGAAAAGTTCGTCGAAGCCTTCGCCGCCCGGTTCAACGATCCGGACCGCACGGCTTTCATCGACGGATACGGACTGGGTAAATGGGGTGAAGGGCACAGCGTGGCTTACAACACGGAAGATGTTTCCCGCGTTGACGAAAATACGGAGACGGTGAAACGCGAGGTGCTCGACTGGATCACGAAACTCTACGCCAAACACTTCACCAAGGTTCCCCTGGTGATCAACTACCACCGCGTACTGGGCCACCCTACGAGCCAGGGCACGCCGAACGAACACAGCGAAGAATTAGTGGCGCTGGCCATCAGCAACGGGTACTGCATCCGTTCGGATGCCTTCGGCATGACTAATTCGAGCTGGGGTTACACCGCCTGGGAAAAGGCGGTCGCAGCTACATGGCGCTACAAGGTCCCCATCCTTATGGAGGGCGGTTATATCGTCAGCAGTCACAGCTACTGGAACGATCCGGCCGGTTACCGAGAGGGTCATCCCGAAGACGTTCGCAAAGGCGAATTCAACGCTTCGGCCGAAGCGCACGTCAATATGATGGACTTCCGCGTGGGACAGGAGACCGAATCGTGGTTCAAAGACAGTTTCACCCTCGTAAAACGCTTCATTTCCGAAGGCGGTTACCGCCTCTATCCCGACCAGGTATCGCTTCCCGACAAGATGAAGAGCGGCGAAACGGTCAAAATCTATTCCCGCTGGCGCAACATGGGCTGGGGATACTGCCCGAACAACCTTCCGCAATGGAACTACAAGTACAAGGTAGCCTTTGCGCTGCTCGACGCTTCAGGCAAAGCACAGCAGGTTTTCGTCGACAAGAACTGCGAACCTTCAGCTTGGGTCGATAGCAAACCCTTCTCCTATGAATTCCAGACGACAACGAATCTCCCGGCCGGAAAGTACATGTGGGCCGTAGCCATCGTCGACACGACGAAGGAGAATAAGCCGGCCATCGAGCTTGCCGTGAACGACGAAAAGACCGCCGAAGGCTGGGTTAAACTGTTGGAGGTTCAAATCAATTAACACAAAATAAACGATGAAGAGGGTTGTTTTACTTTCCGTATCGCTGCTGCTGAGCGTCAGCGCATCTTTCGGGGCCGGGATTCTGGTCGAGGCCGAAAGCTTCCGCGACAAGGGAGGCTGGGCCGTTGACCAACAGTTCATGGACCTGATGGGATCGCCGTACCTCATCGCGCACGGCATGGGCAAACCCGTGAAGGACGCCACGACGACGGTCGAGTTTCCCGAAGACGGGACTTACCGGGCGTACGTACGTACATTCAACTGGGTCGCCCCGTGGTACGACGGCGACGGTCCCGGAAAGTTCTCCCTCAGGGTCGGCAACCGGAAACTGCCCGCCGTGCTCGGCAACACGGGCACGCAATGGATGTGGCAGTGCGCCGGAAAAGTCTCGGTCCGGAAAGGTCCGGTCAACATTGCGTTGACCGACCTTTCCGGCTTCGACGGCCGCTGCGACGCGGTCTACTTCACCACGGAGGAGGACGATATTCCCCCTTCCGGAGCCGCAGAACTCGCTGCGTTCCGCAAAAGGATGCTCGGCATCCCCGAAACTCCGCAGGCCGCAGAATCGTTCGATTTTGTCGTCGTGGGCGGAGGCATCGCCGGGATGTGCGCCGCTGCCGCAGCTTCGCGCCTGGGCTGCACCGTCGCGCTGGTCAACGACCGTCCGGTGCTGGGCGGCAACAACAGTTCCGAAATCCGGGTGCACCTGGGCGGAGTCATCGAACTCGGTCCGAACGAGGGACTGGGCCGTATGATCCGCGAGTTCGGCCATTCGCGCGCAGGCAACGCCCAGCCGGCCGAAAATTACGAAGACGCGAAAAAGAGCGCATTTATAGCCGCGGAAGAGAACGTAACGCTGTTCGCCTCCTGCCGAGCCGTTGCGGTGAACATGGAGGGCGGCCGGATCCGGTCCGTCGTCATCCGGCATATCGAAACCGGGAAGGAGACCTCGCTCGAAGCGCCCCTCTTCGCCGATTGTACGGGCGACGGAACCGTCGGATTCCTGGCCGGAGCCGATTACCGCATGGGACGCGAAAGCCGGGATGAATTCGGCGAAGCGCTGGCGCCCGAAACCGCCGACCGGATGACGATGGGTTCGTCCGTCCAATGGTATTCGGTCGATGCCGGCCGGAGGACGGATTTCCCGCGGTTCAGCTACGGCGTGGAGTTCAACGAATCGAACTGCGAACGCGTGACGATGGGTGAATGGAAATGGGAGACGGGCATGAACCTCGACCAGGTCTACGATTTCGAACGCATCCGCGACTACGGCCTGCTGGTGATCTACTCGAACTGGAGTTTTCTGAAAAACGGTCTGAAAGACAATGCCAAATACCGCAACCGCGAACTGGGCTGGGTAGCCTACGTGGCGGGCAAGCGCGAATCGCGGCGGCTCCTGGGCGACTACGTCCTCAAACAGGACGACATCGACAAGAACGTCTTCCACGAAGACGCCTCGTTCACCGCGACGTGGGACATCGACCTGCATTTCCCCGATTCGGTCAACTCCGTGCATTTCCCGGGCCGGGAGTTCAAAGCTGCGACAAAACACGTCCACATCTATCCCCATGCCGTGCCCTACCGGTGTCTCTACTCCCGCAACGTGGACAACCTGTTCATGGCCGGACGAAACATCAGCGTGACACATGTGGCGCTCGGCACGGTACGCGTCATGCGCACCACCGGGATGATGGGCGAAGTGGTCGGCATGGCGGCCTTCCTGTGCCGGAAATACGGCGCTACACCGCGCCAGGTCTACCAGAAACACCTGGGAGAGCTCCGAACGCTGATGCGCGAAGGCGTCGGCAAAAAAGAGGATCTTCCCAACAACCAGAAGTTCAACCAGGGCGACCGGCTGAAGGCGCCACGCGCCCTGCGCAACGATTGAAAACACACGCATGAAAAAAGTATTGACCCTGCTGTTTACGCTGTTCCTGCTGTGCGGACACACCACGGCACAGGACAGCCTGAAATATAACATCCTCCTCTCCGGAGCCTCTTTCGCATCGCCGCAGAACGGCTGGTTCGAGATCGGCTGCCGGCAGTTGTGCGCCCGTGCGATCAACCGGGCCATCGGCGGCGAATCGATCGCCAACACCGCCAACCGCATGGCCGAAGGCACACTCTGGAGCGCCGAAGAGTTGGACGACCTCGACGCTTTCGTCATCATGCAGGTACACAACCGCGACGTGTCCGGCACGGGCGGCCTGAAAGCGCAATACACCGACTACACGATCCCCTTCGACCGGAGCAACTACGCCGCGGCGTTCGACTACGTGATCAAACGCTATTTCAGCGAATGCTATGCGCTCAAGGACAACCCGAAATCGAAATACTACGGCACGAAATCCGGCAAACCGGCGGTCATCGTCCTCTGCACCGACTGGCACGACGCGCGGGTAACCTACAACGCCGCCGTGCGGCGGCTCGCAGCCCGATGGGGACTGCCGCTCGTGGAGTTCGATGCGAACATCGGCTTTTCGATGCAGACGCCCAATCCGGCTACCGGCGCCCAGCAGAGCCTCCTCTACGCCCAGGACACGCAGACCATCGAAGGGGTAACCTACGGATGGCATCCCCAGCGGGGCGAAGACAAATACATCCAGCAGCGGATGGCTGCGATTTTCGCCGACGCCATGAAAAAGATCCTGCCGGCAAAATAGATTCCAACGATGAAACGAATATTCCCGATACTGTCCTTCCTGCTGCTGTGCAGCGCATCCGCCTTTTCGCAGGACGGATGTTACAGCCGTTTGCAGAACGACACCCTGACGATCGGCAACACCCGGATCGAACGCAGGTTCGTCTGGAACGGGGGCAACCTCATGACTTGCAGCCTGACCGATTTTTCGTCGGGACAGGTGTGGACAAGCCGTTCCCTGACGCCCGATTTCAAGGTCTCGAACGATGCCCGAGGCGTTTCCGGGACCTATTCGTCGGTACAGGTCGCCGAAACCGAAATACATCCCGCCTATTTGAAAACCACCGTGGAGTTCTCGCTAGGGGACCTCTCCGTGAGGCGGGTTTACCGCGTCTACGCAGATACCCCGGCAATCGCCTGCGACACCTACCTCAAAGGCAGTATCGAACGGCTTCCCGGCGGCAAGGCTACAAATTCCGCCGACCGGAAGAACATCGAATCGACCGAAGACATGCACGCGCAGTTGGCCGCGACCGTCCTCGACCAATTCAACCCCGGAGGGTTCCACTGGCGGACGCGGATCGTCGAATTCCAGGATGTCACCGACTGGAACAACAACCTGGTTTTCGAAACCGACATCATTCCCTACCGGAAAAACAACTACCGGGGCAACCTGCTCTTCGCCCACAACGCAGAGAACGGCAACGGGTTCTTCTTCCTCAAAGAGGCCCCCTGTTCGAACGTGCAGCCCGCATACAGCGGATACGATTTCACGACCGAATTCGGCCATTTCACGGTAACGGGACTCGGCATGACGGAAAAGGAGCTCTGCAAAGATCAATGGCTGAAAGCCTACGGATGTGTCCTCGGAGTCTGGTCGGGAAGCGAACTCAACCGCTTGACAGCCCTGCGGAGCTATCAGAAAAACGTACGGAAACTACTGCCCGGCCGCGACGAAATGGTGATGATGAACACCTGGGGCGACCGCAGCCAGGACACGAAGGTGAATGAACAGTTCTGCCTGGCCGAAGTCCGGAAAGCCGCACGCCTGGGCATCACGCATTTCCAGATCGACGACGGCTGGCAGGTGGGCAAAAGCCCCAACTCGGCCCTGGCCAAGGGGTCGTTCAAAAACATCTGGGACAACCCCGACTACTGGACGCCCGATCCGGTGAAGTATCCCCGCGGACTGCGTCCGATCGTGGAACTGGGCCGGGAACTGGGTGTGGAGATCTGCCTCTGGTTCAACCCGAGCGTGCAGCACGACTACGCCGACTGGGAGAAAGACGCGCAGGCGCTGGTAGACCTCTACGACGAGTACGGTATCCGCACGTTCAAGATCGACGGCCTCGCCATACCCGGCAAACAGGCCGAAACCAACCTGCGGCGGCTGTTCGACCGCGTGCTGGAAAAGACGGGCGACAAAGTGGTTTTCAACCTCGATGCAACGGCCGGCCGGCGCGGAGGTTACCACATGTTCAACGAGTACGGCAACATTTTCCTCGAAAACCGCTATACCGACTGGCAGAATTACTACCCCTACTGGACGCTGCGCAACCTGTGGATGCTCTCCAAATACGTCCCGGCGGAGAAACTCCAGATCGAGTTCCTGAACAAGTGGCGCAACACGGAAAAATATGCCGGCGACCCGTTCGCCCCGGCCAACTACAACTTCGAATACCTCTTCGCAACCACGATGGCCGGACAACCGCTGGCCTGGATGGAGGCGAGCGGACTGCCCGACGAAGCGCTGGGCGTCGGCACGCAGATCGAACGCTACAAACAGGTGCAGCACGATTTCCACAGCGGGGTGGTCCTGCCCGTCGGCGACGAGCCTTCGGGACGCTCCTGGACCGGCTTCCAGTCGGTCGGCGGCGGGCAGGGCTACCTGCTCTTCTTCCGCGAACAGACCCCCGTCCGGAAAGCTTTCGTCGAGACGTGGCTGCCCGAAAAAACCAAAGTCCGCCTAACGCCGGTATTGGGCAGCGGCAAAGCCGCCGTGAAAACGACCGGACGCCGCGGAACACTGGAGGTGGAACTGCCTTCGCCCAACGATTACGCCCTGTACCGCTATGAAATAATCGGCAAGCCGGGGAACTGACACGGCCCCCGTTTGCAGAATACCAAAACTACGAAACACCATGAAAATGAAAACGCTGACAAAATTGATAATGCCGCTCGCGCTGTCGCTTCTCACGGCCGCCGACCTCGGAGCGCAGGAGCTGATCGCCAACGTTTACGGACGCGAAACGCAGTCGCTCAACGGGAAATGGGACGCCATCGTCGACCTTTACGACCAGGGGCGCAAAAATAAGATTTACCTCAACCGCAAGCCGGAGGGGAAAACCGATTTCTACGAATATTCGTTCGAAAACGGGCTGCGGCTCGACGTTCCCTCGGACTGGAACAGCCAGATGCCCGAACTGAAATACTACGAAGGTACGGTCTGGTACGCCCGGCGGTTCGACGCCCCGAAGCAGGAAGGACAACGGCAATTCCTCCATTTCGGAGCCGTCAGCTACCGCTGCCGGGTTTACCTCAACGGGGAGGAGATCGGAAGCCACGAAGGCGGTTTCACGCCGTTCCAGATCGAAGTGACCGGCAAGGTGAAGCCTTCAGGCAACTTCCTGGCCGTGGAGGTGAACAACACCCGTACGCCCGACGCCATCCCGGCGATGGCCTTCGACTGGTGGAACTACGGCGGCATCACGCGCGACGTATCGCTCGTCAGCGTCCCGGACGCTTTCATCGAAGACTACTTCATCCGCCTCGGCAAGGATTCTGCCGACCGGATCGACGCCGATATCCGGTTGTCGGGAGCAACCCCGGGAACCGCCGTCGAGATCGAAATTCCGGAACTGAAGGTCCGCAAAACCGCCGTTACCGACGAGCGGGGAACGGCCACAATGTCGTTCAACGTAAAAAAACTGGACCGCTGGTCTCCCGCCGCCCCGAAACTTTACAGGGTGATCGTCTCCACGGACCGTGACCGGGTGGAGGAGTCGATCGGCTTCCGCAACATCCGCGTCGAGGGTGAAGAGATCGTTCTCAACGGCGCGCCCCTGTTCCTCAAGTCGATCAGTTTCCACGAGGAGATCCCCCAGCGCATGGGCCGGGCGCACTCCGAGGCAGACGCCGTGATGCTGCTTTCCGAAGCCAAAGCACTCGGCTGCAACATGATCCGCCTGGCGCATTACCCCCAGAACGAATACATCGTCCGCCTGGCCGAAAAAATGGGATTCCTGCTCTGGGAGGAGATTCCCATCTGGCAGGGCATCGACTTCGGAAACGACCTGACCCGGGAGAAAGCCGGACGCATGATCAAAGAGATGGTCATGCGCGACAAGAACCGCTGTGCCCTGACGTTCTGGGGCGTAGCCAACGAGACACAGCCTTCCGAGGCGCGCAACGCTTTCCTGCGCTACCTGATTTCGTGCTGCCGGAGCATCGACGACACCCGCCTCATCGTAGCGGCCTTCGACCTGGTGCGTTTCGACCGCGAGCGCCAACTGTTCGTCATGAACGATCCGTTCATCGAAGAATTGGATGTCGTGGCCATCAACAAATACATGGGCTGGTATCACCCGTGGCCCCTCACGCCCGACAAGGCGGTGTGGGAGGTGGCGCGGGGCAAACCGCTGATCATCTCCGAATTCGGCGGCGAGGCGCTCTACGGCCAGCACGGGCCCGCCGACGTGGCCAGTTCGTGGAGCGAGGAGTACCAGGCGGCGCTCTACGCCGACAACCTCCGCATGTTCGAAAACATCCCCAACCTGCGGGGCGTGTCGCCGTGGATTCTGTTCGATTTCCGTTCGCCGTTCCGCTTCCACCCCACCAACCAGGACGGCTGGAACCGCAAAGGACTGGTTTCGGACCAGGGATACCGCAAGAAAGCGTGGTATCTGATGAAAGAGTACTACGACAAACACTAAAACGACAATGAAAATACGATCGATATACATGGCCCTGGCGCTCCTGCTCGCAAGCTGCGCCGGAGACGGACAGAAGCCGCTGGAAGCCGTCGTGAACGAAGCGCTGGCCCGCGCCGAGCAGCAAACGCTGCTGATGGCCGAAAAATACGCCGGCCGCGAAGGCCGCCTCCCGCGCACGTGGGAGAACGGCGAGGACGTTTCGTCGGATTCACGCTGGTGGTGCAGCGGCTTTTTCCCGGGGACGCTGTGGTATGTCTATGAGAACACCCGCAACCCCAAGGTGCTGGAGTATGCCCGCATGTACACTTCGCGTGTCGAGCGGGAGAAATACACGACCGACAACCACGACGTGGGATTCATGCTCTACTGCAGTTTCGGCAACGGACTGCGCCTCACGGGCGACAAAGCCTACGAAGAGGTGCTGCTCACCGGAGCCCGGTCGCTGGCGACGCGCTTCAAACCCCAGGTGGGTCTGATCCGTTCGTGGGACCACAACCGGGACAAGTGGCAGTATCCGGTTATCATCGACAACATGATGAACCTCGAACTGCTGATGTGGGCCGCCGAACGTTCGGGCGACAAATCCTTCCGCGAAATGGCAGTCTCTCACGCAGACAAGACGCTGGAGCATCATTTCCGTCCCGACTTCAGTTCGTGGCACGTAGTCTCCTACGACACCGTCTCGGGACAGCCCCACCTCAAACAAACCCACCAGGGCTTCTCCGACGATTCGGCCTGGAGCCGCGGACAGGCGTGGGGGCTCTACGGCTACACCTGCATGTACCGCCTCACGGGCGATGCACGCTACCTGCAACACGCCCGCAATATCGCCGGATTCCTCATCGGCCACAAGAACATGCCCGCCGACGGGATTCCCTATTGGGATTTCGATTCGCCGGACATTCCCTCTACACCGCGCGACGCCTCGGCGGCCGCGATCATGGCTTCGGCGCTGGTCGAACTGAGCGGCTTCGTGGAGCCTGCGGAAGGGGAAAAATACATGGCCTTCGCCGAAAAGCAGGTCCGCACGCTGGCTTCGCCGGAATACACGGCACAGCCGGGCGAAAACGGGGATTTTATCCTCCTGCACAGCACCGGGGCCTATCCGTTCTCTTCGGAAGTGGATGCGCCGCTCACCTACGCCGACTACTATTACCTCGAAGCGCTTACCCGGATCAAACAAAAACTGCAATCATGAGCGTCGTGAAGAGATACGCGCTGCCCGTATTCTGCTGCCTGGGACTGTTTTGCGCCCGGGCACAGGAACCTGCGATGAATTACGACGAATCGCTGGTCCCGGACTACGTCCTGCCCGATCCGCTGACCTGCTCCGACGGCACGAAGGTGGCCGACGCCGCGACGTGGACCTCGAAACGCCGCCCCGAACTGCTCGCGCTCTTCGAGACGCAGGTCTACGGCAAAGCCCCCGGACGCCCCGAAGGCCTGCATTTCAAGGTCCTGGGCGAAGACCGCTACACGCTGGGCAACATGGCCACACGCCGGGAAATCGCGGTTTATTTCACCGACGACGAAACGCATTTCATGACGATCCTGCTCTACATTCCCAACAAGCGCACGGATGTCGTTCCAATCTTCCTGGGACTCAATTTCAAGGGCAACCACACGATCTGCGACGATCCGCTCGTCACGCCGTCCATTCCCCGGACAGCACCTGGGAAAGGGCCGTCCGACGGATTCCCGCGGGCCGCAGCGGCATCGCGGTGGCCGATCGAAATGCTGATCGCCAACGGTTACGGACTGGCTACGGTCTACCGCGGCGACATCGACCCCGACTACGACGACGGGTTCCAAAACGGCGTTCACCCGCTGTTCTACCGCGACGGGCAGACGCGTCCGGAGCCGGACGAATGGGGCACGATCGCGGCCTGGGCCTGGGGCCTGAGCCGTGCGATGGACTACCTCGAAACCGACGAAGACGTGGACTGCGAGCGCGTGGCGGTCATCGGGCATTCGCGCCTCGGGAAAGCCGCATTGTGGGCCGGAGCCTCCGATCCACGCTTCGCGATGGTCGTCTCCAACGAATCGGGGTGCGGGGGCGCCGCACTGGCCAGAAGACGCTACGCCGAGACGGTCGCCCGGATAAACCGCCTGTTCCCCCACTGGTTCTGCGAAAATTACAAGCAATATGCCGGCAACGAAGACGCGCTGCCCGTCGACCAGCACGAACTGGTCGCGCTGATAGCCCCGCGCCCGGTCTACATCGCCAGCGCAGCCGAAGACAAGTGGTCCGACATCCGGGGCGAATTTCTCGCAGGAGTCCATGCTACGCCCGTCTACGAACTCTTCGGGCTCGAAGGACTGCCCGACACGGAGCTGCCGGAAAACGACGCCCCCGAACAGTCGGGATACATCGGCTACCATGTCCGTTCGGGCGGCCACGACATCACGCCCTACGACTGGCGGCAATTCGTGAAATTTGCAGACAAACACCTGAAACGATAATCTAAAAACAACATCTATACATGAAAAACCGGTTTATAAAACTGCTCCTCGCGGCCGTGTTCCTTGCATCGTTTGCCCCGGCTGCGGCCCAGACCCGCGAAGTGGACCTCTCGGGAGAATGGAGGTTCCAGACCGACGTGATGGACTTCCGCCGGGGATCGCTCTCGCCCAGGTACAACCACCAACTGCAGGAGACGATCACGCTCCCCGGCATCACCGATGACTACCAGATCGGCTACAAATCGCCTTACCGCCACGTCGACCGCCTCACACGCGTCTACGAGTACATGGGACCGGCCTGGTATCAGCGCGACATCGAGTTTCCGGCCGAGTGGAAAGGCAAGTGCATCTTCCTCTATTTCGAGCGCACCCACTGGCTCAGTTCGGTGTGGGTCGACACCAAGGAGGTGAGCCGCCTCGATTATATCAGCGTCCCGCACAACCACGACCTCACGGGATTCGTCACCCCGGGCAAGACGCACCGCATCACGGTGTGCATCGACAACCGGTTCCAGTACAACACCCACAAATGGAACCATGCCCACACCGAATTCACGCAGATCAACTGGAACGGCATCCTCGGCGAGATGAAACTCGTGGCCGTAGACCCGGTTTACGTCGACGACATGCAGTTGTATCCCGATATCGCGGCAAACAGCGTCGAAGTCCGCATGACCGTCGACAACCGCACGAAGAAGCCCTTCGAAGGCAAGGCCCTACTCACCGTCTCGGGCAACGGACTCAGCATAACCAAGGAAGTGCCCGTCAGCGGCGACGCAGCGGAAGTCCGCCTCACCGAAACCATTCCGTTGGGAAAAGACGCCAAACGCTGGGACGAATTCAACCCCAATCTCTACACCGTGGAGTGCACCCTGCTCACCCATACCGGCAAAGACGCTTACGAGCACAAAAAATCGGCAACGTTCGGCCTGCGCGAAGTGACGCAGGGCCGCAACCACGTCCTGCTCAACGGACGGCCGCTCCACCTGCGCGGAACCGTCGAGAACGCCGTGTTCCCCAAAACGGGACACGCCCCGCTCGACGACGCCGAGTGGGAGCGTATCATGCTCATCCTGAAGGACTACGGCATGAATCACATGCGTTTCCATTCGTGGTGTCCCCCGGCAGCGGCCTTCCGCATGGCCGACCGGCACGGCATCTACCTCGAAGTCGAAATGCCCATGTGGGGCAAGGACGCCGAACCGGACGAAGCGCGCTACGACTTTTTCCGGCGTGAAATGCGGGCCATCCTCAAGGAGTACGGCAACCACCCCTCGTTCGTCCTCTACTGCAACGGCAACGAAATCACAGGCAACTTCGACTTCATCGAAGAGCTGACCGCCGACGGCCGCAAACTCGACAGCCGCCATCTGTTCAGCGGCTCGACGGCGCGCACGCGCGTTCCGTCGGACCAGTACTACGTCTCGCAGCAGACCAACAAAGGTCCCGTGAAGGTCTACGAAGGACTGCCTTCAACCGACTGGGACCGCAGCAGCGAATCGGACGTGGACGTGCCCGTCATCTCCCACGAATCGGGACAGCGGTGCATCTACCCCGACTTCCGCGAGATCGAGAAATTCACAGGCCCCGTCCGGGCGCGGAATTTCGAACTCTGGCGCGAAATGCTCGACGAGAACGGCATGCTCGACCAGGCCCACGATTTCTTCCGGGCATCGGGTGCGCTGACCGTCGTGGAGTACAAAGCCGTGATCGAGGCATTGCTCCGGTCCTCCAAATCGGCCGGGTTCCAGTTGCTTTCGCTCAACGATTTCCCGGGACAGGGTTATGCCCCGGTGGGTGTGCTCGACCCCTTCTGGGACTCCAAGGGACTGGTGACGCCCGACGAGTGGCGGGCCTTCTGCGCCCCGACCGTAGCCCTGCTCCGCTACCCGAAAAGCGCCTGGTTCGACGACGAAACGTTCACCGCAAAAGCCGAGGTCTACAACTTCGGTGCAGCCGCGCTCAAAAATGCGAAAATCCGCTGGTCGCTGACCGACAGCAGCGGTAAAACGCTCGCCAAAGGCAGCCTCAAATCGCAGACCATCGGCATCGACGGCGTTTTCCCCGCCGGGGAGTTCTCGATCCCGCTCGACAAAGTCCAGGGGCCGCAAAAACTCACTGTTCACCTGAACGTCGGCGAAAAGACAAGCAACAGTTGGGACATCTGGGTTTACCCGCGCAATCCGTCGCTGATGCAGTCGGATGGCGAGGTACTCTACACGAAGGAGTTCGGCGAGCAGGCCCGACAGCACCTCAAGCAGGGAAAGACGGTCATCCTGACCCCGGCACTGAACAAGGTCAAAGGGCGCAAATCGACCTTCCACAACCATTTCTGGAACCCGATCATGTTCGCCTGGGCGCCGATGACCATCGGCTGCCTGATCCACTCGGAGGAGCCGGTATTCGCCGACTTCCCGACCTCCTACCACACCGACTGGCAGTGGTGGGATATCCTGGAGAACGCCAAGGTGATCGAGATGCAGCAGACCCCGCGCGAACTGAGGCCGTTCATCCAGGTCATCGACAGTTTCGACAACAACCAAAAGCTCGGCATCGGCTTCGAAGCCCGGGTCGGCGGCGGAAAGCTGCTCGTCCTGACGGTCGACACCCAGAAGAAGATGGACCAGCGCCCCGCAACCCGGCAACTGCTCAAAAGTATCGACAACTACGTCCACAGCGGGCGTTTCGACCCGCAGGTCGCCCTGGACGAGTCGTTCATCGCTTCTTTCATGCGCTAAAAACACACGGTTATGAATAAGAAAACCCTCCTGTTCTGCGTTCTCTTCCTCGGCATCCTCCGGGGAGGGGCGCAGGAGTTGAAAATGACCGAATGCGCCCCCTTGACGCAGGTTTACGGGGAGGTCAGCGAGTCCGAAGAACTGCTCCCGATGAACGATGTGGGGGTCGAATTCGGATATGTCCTCTACGAAGCCGCCGTCGACCTTCCCGGAAAGGAGAGCCTGTTGGAACTGGAAAACGTACGGGATTATGCCGCGGTTTACCTCGACGATACGTTCCAGGGAACCGTGACGGACGGACGGAAAACGCTGGAACTGAAAGCGGAGCCCGGAACCCGGACCCTGCGGCTTTACGTCGAGAACATCGGACGCATCACCTACGGGCCCGAAATCCTCGACAACTCGAAGGGGCTGTTCGGCAGCGCCCGTATCGGCGGCGAAGAGATCGCCGGCTGGAAGATCACTCCGCTGGAGGTACGCGACGCCGATCCGGAAACGCTCGGATTCGAGCCTATCGGGACATGCGGCATCCCCTGTTTCCGCCGCGGCTATTTCGACAGCGCGTCGCAGGGCGACGCCTATCTCGACGTATCGGGATGGGGCATGGGCGAGGTCTGGATCAACGGCCGTTACCTCGGGTCGTTCTGGGACGAGGAAAAACAGCAGTCGATCCTGATTCCGGCCGGAATCCTCACGGAAAAAGGAAACCGCATCGTCGTCTTCGACATCAAGAACAACAACCCCGGCTCGGGAATGCGCCTTTCCGACAAGCCCGTGTTTAAATAACAACCACAACCGATGAAAAAAATCCTTATTTTCAGCCTTTTGCTGGCCTCCGCATACGGTGTACAGGCCCGGGAAAAGTCCCGGACGCCCGTTTACCGGGACGCCTCGCGCCCCGTCGAGGAGCGCATCGACGACCTGCTGTCGCGCATGACCCCCGAAGAGAAGGTCATGCAGCTCACGCAGTACACGCTCGGACGCAACGACAACGCCAACAACATGGCCGATCCGGTGAACGACATTCCCGCCGAAATCGGCTCGCTCATCTACTTCGGCACGTCGCCCGAACTGCGCAACCGGGTGCAGAAAAAAGCCGTGGAGCAGTCGAGACTCGGAATCCCCGTGCTGTTCGGCTACGATGTCATACACGGATTCCGCACCACCTATCCCATCTCGCTGGCCCAGGCCTGCTCGTGGAATCCCGAACTGGTGAAAAAGGCGGCCGAAGTGGCTGCCGGGGAAGCCCGGATGGCGGGCGTCGACTGGACCTTTTCGCCCATGATCGACGTTGCACGCGATCCGCGCTGGGGGCGCGTAGCCGAAGGTTACGGCGAAGACCCTTACACCAACGCCGTGTTCGGCGCAGCGACGGTAGAGGGCTACCAGGGCGACGACCTTGCTGACAACCGCCGCGTTGCCGCCTGCCTCAAGCATTTCGTCGGTTACGGCGCTTCGGAAGCAGGACGCGACTACGTCTATACCGAAATCTCGCGCCAAACGCTCTGGGACACCTATATGCCGCCCTACGAAGCAGGCATCAAGGCCGGGGCCGCGACCGTCATGAGTTGTTTCAACGACATCAGCGGAACACCCGGATCGGCCAATCCGTACATCCTGACCGAGGTGCTCAAAGAGCGCTGGGAACACGACGGATTCGTCGTCTCGGACTGGGGCGCCATCGAGCAGCTCCGCTCGCAGGGGATCGCCGCCGACAAGAAGGAGGCCGCCGAAAAGGCCTTCAACGCGGGTCTCGATATGGACATGATGAACCGCTGCTACGACGCCCACCTGGCCGCCCTGGTGCGTGAGGGCAAAGTCCCGCAGCAACGGCTCGACGACGCCGTCCGGCGTGTCCTCCGGCTGAAATTCCGGCTGGGACTGTTCGAAAAGCCCTATACGCCCGCATCGACCGAAGCCGAACGCTTCCTGCTGCCCGCCAGCCTCGAAATCGCCGAGCAACTCGCCGAAGAATCGATGGTGCTGCTCAAGAACGAGCAGCACGCACTTCCGCTCAGGGCAGTCCGCCGGATTGCCGTCGTCGGTCCCATGGCCAAAAGCCGGTTCAACCTGCTGGGCTCCTGGTCCGCACAGGGCGATGCAGAGGATGTGGTGAGCATCTTCGCCGGACTGGAAAACGAATACGGCGATAAAGCCGAACTGTTTTATGCGCAGGGCTGTGAATTCGACGGCGAAGACCGCTCCGGATTCGCCGAGGCTATCGCCGCCGCCGAAAAAGCCGACGTAGTGGTGCTCTGCCTCGGGGAGAAAAAGACCTGGAGCGGCGAGAACGCCTCGCGGTCCACGATCGCACTGCCCGCCGTCCAGGAGCAACTGGCCGCCGAACTCGCGAAAAGCGGCAAACCGGTGGTCCTGGTGCTGTCGAGCGGACGCCCGCTCGAACTGCGCCGGCTCGAACCGCTGTGCGGCGCCATCGTCCAGATGTGGCAGCCCGGCCTGCGGGGCGGAAACCCGCTTGCCGGGATTCTGTCGGGACGCATCAACCCCTCGGGCAAACTGGCCATGACATTCCCCTACTCGACCGGCCAGATACCGATCTACTACAATCACCGCCAGAGCGGCCGCACACACCAGGGCAAATACCAGGACATCCCCAGCACACCGCTCTACGACTTCGCGCACGGCCTCAGCTACACGACATTCGAATACGGCGACCTTCAGCCTTCGGCGACGACACTCCGCCGCGGGGAAAAGCTGACCGTCACGGTTTCGGTGACCAACACCGGAGAGATGGACGGCGCCGAGACGGTCCACTGGTTCATCGCAGACCCCGTATGCCGTATTTCACGGCCCGTCAGGGAGTTGAAACACTTCGAAAAACAGCTTATCCGAAAGGGCGAAACGCACACGTTCCGCTTTGAGATCGACCCCGAACGGGACCTGAGCTTTACGGACGGCGACGGAAAACGCTTCCTCGAAGCAGGCGATTACTTCATCCTCGTCAAAGACAAAAAGATAAAACTGACACTGACGGAGTAACCGCCCCTTTTCCCCAAGCAAGCGAAAAGATACCGAACGCCTGGAATTAGCATTAATTCCAGGCGTTCCCGATTTACCTGCATCCCAGCGGGGCGCATACGGCGGATCAGTTTACGACTTTCGTATCGATGACAAAGAGTCGGTTGCCGTACTCGTCGGTTGCGGTAAGTTGAATATTCGCCGACGGCGTAACGGGCGTATATTCGAGCATATGGTCGGTACTGTACTTATTCAGGAAATCGAACGATGCGATGTCGTTGCCGCAGGCATCATGGACGGCGACATAATAACCGTCGTAGGCATTCACGGCCTTGAGCTGCGAAGCAGGCACTGCCGCCCCGTTCTCGCGGCACTCTATCTTCCACGTCGAATGCCAGTCCCAGACGTTAATGCGTATCACCGGTTTCCCGTCGACATTCGTCTGTCCCGAATTATATACCCTGTAATACTGTTCGTTTTCGTCGCTGAAATTCACACTCCGCCGGTTCGTTATCGCCCCGCCGCTGAAATCGTAACTGGTAAACGTCGCAGGCGTTCCGTCGTGGCAAAGCGGGAAATACCACCATGCGCCGCAAACGGCGGGATGGGTGTATTCGGTCACGGTCATATCGCTGCGCGGCACAGTCACCGTTTCGGCGATATGGTTGTGCCCCGACCAGATCGTCACGGGCAGTTTTTTGTCCCTGTATATGTCGAGCAGTGCGTTCGCATTGTCCATCGGCGACGGCGTCGAAGCCTTGGGATTGCGGCGGAACGCCGGGCAATGCCACGCGATCACGATGTGTTCGACGCCGGCAGTCATATAGTCGGCGTCCTTCTGCGCCCAGTCGAGCTGGCGCTGGCTGAGATGGACGGTATAGGACCTGTCGCCGCCGTTGTTTATGAATTGCGTATTATCGAACACGACATAGTGCACCTTGCCGATATTGACGGCGTAATACGTCGGGCCGAAGGCTGCGTTATACGCGAGTTCGGCCTCCGAATCGTCTTCACCGACGATGTTCTGCACCGCCATGTCGTGATCGTGGTTGCCGATCACATGGAAAGTCTGGATCGGCATGCCCCCGCGTTCGCATACGTTGACAAAATTGGCCAGCGTCGCCTTGTTGGCATTCGTCCAGTGCGATTCCTGCGTCATATCGCCCAGGTTCATCCCGTAAACCGGCACGCCCGAAGGCAGGCCGCGCACATACTCGCGCAGGGTTTTGAGGTATGTCCGCCGGAACGTTACCGAATCGAGTTCGCCTTTCGGCGGACAAATCGACGGCGTCGTTGCCGATGTCGACTTTATCATCGCACGGTTACGGATGTGCATATCGGCCGACACGATCATGATATGGCGGTCGTTGTCCACCTTTTTAAGCGTAAAATCGTGCTGCTGGACCGCTTCAACACTTACGGGAGAAGTCAGCCTGCGATAAAAACGGGGGATGAAGCCCCGCGAAGACTCGACCTCATAGCCCGACGGCACGGTCAGGTAAACCAGGTTCGACTTTCCGGCCGACGTACGCAGACCGTATGCACCCTGTTTGTTGGTGCGCGTCATATTCACGCCGTCGGTTACGACGACGCCCTGCACACCCACGCCGCCGGACGTGACGACGCCGCGCACGGTAGCCGCCGGATCGACTTTCGACCAGTCGATTTCGCCGCCGGGAGCAGGAGCCGGCCCGGGAGGCTCCTCCTGGCCGTTACCTGCGTCCGATTTTCCGCAACCCGTATCGAACAGCGTCAGGGCGAACGACACGGCAAACAATATAAACAGTTTTCTCATCTTCGTAATTTTTAGAGTTTAAACCAGGCGACAATCGGATTATGGTCCGACAAATAAGGTACGCCGTAACGCACGGCGTCGTTCACAAGACTTTCATAACCCGCAACCTTCACCCGACGATAAAAGATATGGTCTATCCGCAGGTCGTGTGCTCCCCAGCCGTTGAACGTCGGCAGCGAATCGGTCACGGGAGCCGTTTCACGCGCTCCCGACATCCATTCGCGCAACGGAGCGAGGGCCTCGTTGCCGAAAGTGGTATTCAGGTCGCCGGACATAATAACGGCGGCCTTCTCCCCGGCGATCTCTTTCATTTTCGCAGCCATCATCCGGGCCTCGTGCATGCGGGCATTCGTCCCCTTGTGGTCGAAGTGGGTGTCGAAGTAGTAAAACTCCTTCCACGACCTGCGGTCGCGGAATTTCCCCCACACCGTGACGCGGCGGCACACGGCGTCCCAGCCGCGCGAGGGTTTCCCGGGCGTGTCGCTCAACCAGAAAAACCCGCTGTCGAGCAGGATGAACCGCGCCTTGCGGTACATGATCATCAGATGGGCCCCTCCATCGGGCGATTTCACGATATTGGCGTCGGAATCGACTCCCATGTCGAGTGTCGCATAATCGCTCATGTTTACTTTCAGGAAATCGACCTGGGGACGGTGCGGCTCCTGAAACCCGACGATATCGGGACTCTCGGCCCGAAGCATCTTCAGCACACCCTCCCGCCGGTTTTCCCAGCAGTTGTCCCCGTCGGCTCCGGGCTTGTAGTAGCGGATGTTGAACGACATCAGCTTCAGGCCGGCTTTGGCGGCCTTTTTCGAAGCCCCGTCGTCCTGCCCCGCCGCCGTACCGCCGCACAGCATCGCGAACAGGGTCATAAATGCAACTAATTTACACATAATCATCAATTTCTTGGCTTCGAAGGACATTTAAGAACAGGGGCCGGCAAGTTCCGGACTTTTTCTTCACTTGCCAGCCCCCGGTTATTCGACGGATTTACTATTTGTTATAACGGATCGCGAAATATTCGAGGTTGCTCGAATGCTCGGAAGCCAGGGCCGCGCCGCTGGCGCTCTGGTTCAGGCGCGCATTGGCGTAATCGCTGCCGTCGCTGCAAAGGTCGCTCGTCGGACGCAGGCGGATGTAAACGTTCTCGTGTCCGAGAATCTCCTGGGGCAGTTCGAAGTCGATACCCTTGTAGGCCACGCACGACGAATAGAGCGTATTCGACCAGACGGAAACGTCGGGAATGGTGTAATTTCCGATCAGGTTCCACTGCGAATCGTCCTTCGGGTCCTGCGAATCGGTGAGCGCCCACTCGGCACACCAGAACCGGGGCGAATAGAAGGTCTGCTGCGTATTCATGACGGAAATCTGCATCGAAATGTGCGAAGTCGAGATTCCTGCGGTCGAGAAGTTGATCAGCCATGCATAGGGGCGGTCGGTGTCGTCGTCCCACCAGAAGTGGTTGGCGAAAGAGGTGTAGCAGCTTCCGCCGACGTTACCCTTGCCGCGCAGGCCCGTGCTGCCGCTGTAATTGATCTGGGGCGAGTTGGTGGCAATCGCCTCGTTGCTCGTCCAGCCGCCCGTGCCGCACCCGACGTTCTTATCGGCTGCATACGGACCGCACCATTCTATCGTTCCATCGGGATTGCGGCTTACGAGGTCGTTCATCAGCGGGTTCCAACTCTCCTTCGAGGGGTCGATCACGATGCCGATGCCGTTCTTGTTGCCGTAGTTGGCTCCGAAGAGATAGTTGACGTTGTTACCGATAGGACCCAGGTATTCATACGTGCCGCCGCCCCACATGTGCTGATTGTAGGCCGCCTGCACGTACTCTTTGCTCTCCGAACCCGAATACTTCTGCTGATAGGTGTGCGTCAGGTAGCCGTTCGTGCCGTAGGTAGGCTTCTGAACCGCATTGCTGACATCGGGATTCCAGTAACGGTACTCCGTCAGCAGGGCCGAGAAGCTGTCCTCGACACTGTTCTGCATGTTGTCCCAAACGTCGCCCTTGGTCTGGTGGCGGATCTGATAACGGCCGATAAACCCGAGTGTCGGATCATCGTCCATTTCGGCCGGGTCGGCTCCGTCGCGCCAGTCGAAACGCGGAAAACGTTCGTGGACGATCACACCCGAAATCTTGCCCGAACCGTAAGGCAGGCGCGTACCGTCGCTGCGATAAGCGCAGTTGGTGTTGGTCAGCATATACATGTCGTCGCCGTTGATGTCGCGCACGAGCAGCGGGTATTTGCTGATACGGTGTGCGTTCGTACCGATCGCATAACCCTCGTTGATCGGCGTGATCGCGCCTTTGCGCACGGGGAATTCGACCTCTTTCAGCGTAACGTAGGTATAGATGTCGTCGTCGGTAAGCTGGCTCATGTACTTCTCCTTCACGGGAACGTCCGAGGCCGAGCCTGCGACCCGCGAGATGACCATCGCCTTGGTGACGTTGCGCAGTTCGTAGCGGTCGGGATTCTCGACCAGGTAGCCGGATGCGCCCTGAATGAGAATCTGCACATGATCGTACTGGTCATACACATTGTCCTCGGTCGACTTGGTCTGCATGGCAATACCGTACTTGCCGTCGAACGATTCGAGATAGACCGTTCTTTCCGACACGGTATAGTCGATCGTCGAAGTCGTGAGCTGCGAGTTTTCGCCCGCATTGCGGTTCGCGGTGTTGCTGACCACGATACCCTCGAGAATGACGTAATCTTCGATCTTCTTGTTGGCGGCATACGTCTGGCGGAATTCGTCGAACGTGATTTCGCGTCCGAGCGTCTCCCGGGCGGTACGCTGCAACAGGTTGAACTCGACGGAAACGGTCTCTCCCCAGCCGTCGGTAAAAGAGAGCGATACGGCTGCCGAGCGCGGAATCTCATCCGCGGTATTGGCCTCGGTGCTGATAATCAGATCGCGTTTCTCGCTGTCGGAATCCACGATTTCGATCCCTTCGATCCAACCGGCGTTCTCGGGATCGGAATATTCGATATTGACCGTGATTGCCGAGAAAGGCACGTTGGTGGTGATGATCGACTTGTTCTCGCCTCCGGCCCCGGCAACGGTAACCGACGAGTTGTCGAACTCGATCCGCGCGTCGACGAGCGCTTTCTGTTTGACGTAGAGCGTATCGCGACGGGAATCCACGTCGGAACAGAGCACGAACCCCGCCTTGCGCTTGAAATCCTCGTTGAATTCGCATTCGGCCGTGATCTTGGCTTTGCCGCCTTCCGTTTCCCCGCAGGTCAGGCTGAGCCAGTCGGCCTGGTTGATACGCTCGATATGGTAAGAGCCGTTTGCATAGATGTCGATATCGAACGTACTCGCATCGGCTTCGACAACAAACTCCTTTTCCAGCGCACCCAGTTTGACGAGGTCGATGTCCTCGGCATCGGCATTGGCGCAAGCCACCATGGCCCCGGATATGGCCGCAATGCCTAAAAACTTAATTATCGATTTACGATAGTTCATATGGTCTGAATTTTATGCGTTGTTTGTCTGGTCTTCGCCCGTGCGGCAGGCAATCTGCCGCACGGCTCGAAGACATTTAGTTATAGCGTACCGTAATCGTACCGATACGGGTCTGGCTGTTGCCCGCCGCAACCGACTCGGTGAGCGTGCCCTTTTCGATACCCAGGGCCGTCAGGTAGTTCGAAGCCGTAGCTTTCGGATCGATATCGGTAACCTTGTCGGCCACTTGCAGGCGCAGTACCACCTTCTCCTTGCCGAAGCAGTCGGCGGGCAGTTTGCGCAGATGCTCGGTGAAGCCCGGCGTCGCATCCTGGGAGGTGGTGGACCACCACGTTATCGAGCGTTTTTTGAGCATCGGACAGTTGGGAACGGCCCGGAACGTCGCGCCGCCGTCTACGGAGTAAAGCAGGTTCCAGTGGGCAGGACCGAAGATCGTCGTATTGCTCATCGAACCGTGGCCCCAGGTGATACCGAAGATCAGGCTCGAACCGCTGATGCCCTGCGTCGAGAACGAAATGTCGAAATACTTGCCTTCGTCGGCCTTGAAGTCCCACCACTGCTGGGAGAACAAGATTCCGCCGTTCGCCACCAGTCCCTTCTGCTCGGTCGTCGCACCGCCCATACCCGAGCAGACGACGTTGTTGAAGTCCGAAGCACCGGCCTGCGTAGCGCCGTATTTGTTGATCTCGCCCGCGCCGATCTCCGGAATAAGGTCGACCTTACGGTCGTTCCAGTTCCACTCTACGACGGTTTTCATAAACGGTTCGTCGTTCAGCGCGATCTCCTCTTTGGTCATGGCGCGCAACTGGTAGCGGCCGAGGTCGCCGAAACGGATGGGGGCGATATCGTCGGCGACAACGATGCCCCGGAACGTACCCGAACCCTGTGCAACGATCGAGTTAAACTCCAGATCGCGGCCCGAACTGTGGCGGCGCCACGATACGGCCGCATTGGTCAGCATGAAGATGGAGTTGCCGCCCTTGTCGTAGCACATCAGCGGAGCGACATCCCAGCGCGGGGCTGTGGCCGTACCGATCGCGTTCAGTGCATCCTTGAACGAATAGCCGTCGGTACAGTTGGTGTAGGCGCCGTCCTTGCACATGATCTCCAGGCCGGTCACGGAAACCAGCGTATAGATATCGGCGTCGGTAAGTTCGGCGATGCTCTTGGTCTTAACGGGAATCTTGAATTCGTCGGGAGTCGAGGTTTCCAGGATGTTGGCTGCCGTAAGCCCCGAGATGGTATAGCATTCGGGATCGGCCTTCTTTTCGAGGGTAGCTCCGGCGATTGCAAGCCGCACCTTCGAGAAACGCGCCAGCGTGTTGTCTTCGGCGGTCGCAAACTTCAGGCAGAAACCATACTGCCCGTCGAGGCTCTCGATGTAGACCGTCCGGTCGTTCTCGCCGCGGTCGAAGAAGAACTGTTGGGTCTGGGGACTCGAAACGATGTTCTTGCTGGCCGGATCGCTGACGACGAACCCTTCGATATACTGCGCGAGCGTGATCTCGCCCGGAGTCAGGGCACGCACGCTTGCGAAGTCGGCAACCGTGGGATAGGGTTTCTGGGTAACCTTGCACAAGGCCGAAGCGGATGCCCCCGAGGCGTCGGTAAAGCTGAGTTTGATCGTGGCGGTGCGCGGCGCCGAACCCTCGTTCTTCGCCAGCGAGAACGTCAGTCCGTCGTCGGTGATCGCGGGCTTCAGAATCCACTCGGCGTCCTCCTCGACGGGCACGTCGTACACTACATAATAATCGACCTGGTCGGAGTAGGGCACGAGGTTGTTGGTCATGGCCGGGACGATACACTCCTGGGCGTAACCTTCGTAGGTCCCCGCATCACTGTCCAGTTTGAATGCGGGGGTGGCGTTACCCTGCGTAACGGTCAGCACCGATTTGATAACGTCGCCCTCGGCGCTTTCGATGAGGACGGTCAGGTCGGCCCACCGGACAAAGCTCGTTTCATTATCCGCAGCTTCGAACCGAACGCCTTTCTGCGTAATCGAAACATTGGAAATCCAGGGTGCGACGGGCTGAGCCTGCGGCTCGTCGCCGCCCTCTTCGCCATCGTCCTCCCCGGCGCGCGTTATAACCGGAACAGGGTCGTTGGGCAGGCCGTTCTCGTCATAATAGGTAACGGTAGCCTCCATATCGTCGATGCTGTAACGCAGGTTGGTGTTGATCGGAGCCAGGATCTGGGATTGCGCCTTCAGCAACGTGACGGCAGGTTTCGAGAATGCAATCGACGGATCGGTCACCGATCCGGCCTGCATGAACATTACGGTATCGACCAGGGAACCTTTCTCGAAGATGACGCCAACCTTTCTCGACAGGCCGTAGTTGGCCGAATACGTGAACACGATTTCGTGATTGCCGTACCCTTCGAGTTTGTTGAGCGACGCCCATTTCACATTGCGCGTAAAGCGGGCCTTCCAGTCACCGGTCGAATAGACCAGTACGTGGGTCGATCCGGCATCCTTGGTCAGCGACAACTCCCGCGCCGAGACCGCCAGCGGCAGTTCCAGTTCGAAGTCCTTCTGACAACCGGTCAGAGCCGCCGTAAACGCCATTACGGCGATCAGCAGACCGACGACCGATCTTTTCTGTTTATCGAATATTGTTTTCATAGTCTGAAAATTTCGGATTATTACAAGCCGTAGGCCTTGTATTCATTGTTATCGAGATTATTCTTCGAATAGGTAACCTCCGTATCGGGAATCGGATAATAACGGTGGCACGGTTTGATGCGGCTGTTCGCCGTGTTGAGCTGCAAATAGCCGTAATCGCTATTATCCGTCACCGCTTCGTACCAAATGCCCCAGCGGACCAGGTCGTACTTGCGCTGGAACTCGCCGAAGAGTTCCCGGGCCCGCTCGTTGCGGATCTCCTCTTCGAGACGCGCGGGAGTGCGGTAGGTGTAGTTGGCCAGACCGGCGCGCGTACGGGTCATGTCGAGGTATTCGACCGCCTTCTCGTAGTTTTCCTTGTAGAAATAGCATTCGGCCATCATGAGCAGGGCATCGGCATAACGGAACACCTTGTAATTGTTGCCGTCGGCCGAAGCCTGCATGTTCGGACACCAGAACTTCGGTCCGCACCACGGACGGGTATTCGTGTTGTTGAACGTCTTATCCTCGTAGCCCCAGGCCATGTTGTACTTGGCGCGGATATCCTTGCCCATTTTGGACTGGAGGCCCTGGCAGAAGTAGACGTTCGGACGCATGGCGGCCCAAACGGTCGCCTGGTCGCCGAGTTCGGGAATCTCGACACCGTCGTAAATGGCCGAATTGGCCGCACGCGGATAGGGCTGGCAGATGCAGGCCACATTGGACGTATAGGTCAGGCCGCCCTGGGTATAAACATGCTGAATCTCCATGATGGATTCGGGCGTGTTCTTGTTCCGGAACAGGATGTTCTCCGCATAGTTGTACTGCGACAGCGAACCGTAGATCGTTTCGATGTTCTCCAGGGCGTCCAGGGCGATATCCCACTCCTTGTTCCACATGGCCATCTTGGCGACGAGCATATAGGCGCAGGCCGCTCCCAGACGATTGGCCTCGTTGTCGTAAGTACGGGTCTGGGCAGCGAGGGGAGCGATCGACAACAGGTCCTCGATGACCTTGTCGCGGGTTTTGCCGGCATCCATGCGCGGCAGTACCTGAATCCGGTTCAGAACTTCGTTGTCCGTAACGTCGTCGAAGTAGAACGGCACGTCGCCGAAGAAACTGGTCAGCGTCCAATAAAAGAACGCACGCAGGGTCTTGGCCTCGCAGAGCAACTGATAGTACTGCTGCTCGCTGAGGACTTCGTTCTGGAAGGCGCGTTCGATGCCGTTGACGGCGAAATTACAGCGCTGCACGCCGAGATAGCCCTGTGTCCAGACGGTCGAGCCGAGGCGCGGCACGGAGGGAGAGATATCCAGGCTGGCGTCGAGCGTACCCGAGGGGCAGTATGCAATGTCGGTGACGCACTCCGTGGCGATCATGTAGGTGTAGTTATAGATCGACTTGATCGGGATATAGCAACCGTTTACAACCGACTGGCATTCCGAGAATTTACGGAAAAAGTCATCGGGGCTGGAAATTCCGGACGTATCCTCGTTCAGCGAACACGACTGAAACGAAAGGAGCACCGCTCCGGCAACCGCAAAGATTATATGTTTGGTTTTCATCGTCTTTATGCTGTTAAATTTAGTATCTCAACTGAAGGCTGAATATGATGGTACGGGGTTTGGGATATGCACCCAGGTCCATACGGCGCAGCGTCGACGACGTACCCTCGCTGGAAACGTCGGGGTCGAAGCCGTTGTACTTCTTCCACAGGTAGAGGTTTTCGCCCGAAACGCTCACCGTCAGGTCCTTCACCCACGAACATTTCTTCCTCAGGTCGAACGTGTACGAAAGCGTGATGTTTTTCAGTCGGAGATACGACGCGTCGTGGATCATGAAATCGCTCGGCAGGGCAGCGTCGCTCTTGGCTCCGGCACGCGGAATATTCGAATCCGGGTTGCGGACGGGATGCCACGCATCGAGCATGTAGCGGTACTGGTTCGAGAACTGGGACCCCGCCATGTAAATTTCCGAATAGTTGTAAATCTTACCGCCGAGCGAGTAGGCGAAATAGACTCCCACCTTCAGGCCGTGGATGTAGAACGTATTCTGCAAACCTCCGTAGAGATACGGATCGGCGTTGCCCTGGTAGATCAGGTCCTCCTTGGACATCACGCCGTCGTGGTTGATGTCGTAATAGCGCGGACCACCGTCGGTGTTGGACGGGCTCACATAGGTTTTCGTAATGTTGTTTTCCGTCCGTTCCTCGGCGTTTTTCCACGTTCCTCCGTACTTGAATCCCCAGAGCGAGTTGAGCGGATAACCCTTGACGTAACCATACATCATGTAGGGGTTGTTACCCGGCGAGTTGTAAGCCGAGATGAAATCCTCGGAGCCGATATCGTCGACCATCTGGTCGTTGTGCGACATGGTCAGCGTCGTCGACCAGTGGAACTTCGGGCGGACGATATTCTGGCTCTCGATCGAAAGTTCGATACCCTTGTTCGAAGTCGAACCGATATTGGTCCAGCGGGAGGTGTAACCGGTCTGGCTCGCAACGGCCAGCGACATCAGCAGGTCGGTCGTTTTGGACTTGTACGCCTCTGCCGTGATATTCAGACGGCCCTTGAACATCGACCAGTCGAGTGCGATGTTGTATGCGGCGGTTTTTTCCCACGTCAGGTCCGGCGAATCGAGGCGGCTGCGGTAAAATGCGACGGGCTGCGATCCGGCGAACAGGTAGCCGCCCGTCGTCGATGAAAGCGTGGCCAGCGAACGGTAGGTGCTGATAGCGTCGTTACCTGTCAGGCCGGCGCTCATACGAATCGACAGGTCGTCGATCCACCGGCAGTCCTTCAGGAAATTCTCGTTGGCCAGATTCCATTTGACGGCGGCCGACGGGAAGAAGGCCCACTTGTTATTGGCCGCAAAGTTCGAAGCGCCGTCATAACGTCCCGTCACGGTCAGGTAATAACGCGATTTCCAGTTGTAATTCAGACGCGCATAGGCCGACATCTTGGTCTTCTTCGAATAGGATGTACCGGCCGAATAGGTCTCCTTGTCCAGAACCGCATTCATGTTGTTCCACATGATGGCGTCGTCCATGTACCCGCTGCCGGACAAGTTGAAATCGTGCGAAGCGAACCGGTAGGCCGAGAAACCGCCGAGAACGTCGAACGCGTGGTCGTTCTTCTCGAATTTGTATCCCGCCGTGGTCTCCCACGAGAACGAATTTTCATCCCAGTCGGCACGGTAGGCCTCGCCGCCCTCGTTTTCACCCTTTTTGGGCAGGGTTCCCGGATAGTAACGGTAGGTATGGCGCTGATAGAGGTAATACGAGAAAGTACTGTTGATCGTGAAATTCTTCACCGGCTCCAGTTTGAGCGAGAAGGCATGGTTGTTCGAATGGCGTTCGAGGTAATAGGTGTTCTGGTCGATCAGCGCACGAGGGGTATTCACCTTCTGTCCGTTGTAGTACAGAGGGTTGTAAGAATCGTTCGGTTTGAGCATCGGCGAGAGGTACTGCGCACCGCTGTACCAGGCCGTACCGCCGATCGTGGCTTTGTTCTGGTCGTTATGCCGCCAGGTATACGAACCCGTATAGCCGACCTTCAGCCACTTGAACAACTGGCGTTCGAGGTTGATGCGCCCCGTGAAACGCTGCTGGCCGCTGTCCTGGATGATACCCTGGGTGTCGTTATAGGAGAACGAAGCGTAATAGGACGACTTATCGTTGGTCCCTGAAAGCGAGAGGGCGTAGTTCGAGTAAACGGCCGTACGGGTAATCTCCTTGATCCAGTCCGTTCCCTCTCCCAGCGACAGCGGGTCGGGATACACCGAACCGGAAAGCGGCGTATCGCTGCCTACATCGGGGTGGTTGGCATCGCCGCCGAAATAGGCGTAGTCGTTACGGTACTGCGCGAACTCGGACGCATTCATGATATCGAGGCGGCGGGGCAGCTGGGAGAAACCGATGTCGGTCTTGAACGTGATGTTCGTCTTGCCTTTGGAACCGAGTCCCCGCTTGGTCGTGATCAGGATAACGCCGTTGGCGCCGCGCGAGCCGTAGATCGCCGTCGACGAGGCGTCTTTCAGAACCGAGATCGCCGCGATATCGTCGGAGTTGATGTCGTTCAGGTCGTGGATGGCGTCCATCACGCCGTCGACGACGATCAGCGGCTCGTTCGAGGCGTTGATCGAACGCGTACCGCGGATACGGATGGTCGTGGTGGCGCCCGGCTCACCCGTGGTCGACATGAAATCGGCGCCGGCGATGCGGCCCTGCAAGGCGTTGTCGACCGAAAGCACGGGCACGTCCTTGATATCGTTCATCTTGACCGTGGCGACCGAACCCGTCAGGTCCTTCTTGGCGACCTGACCGTAACCGATAACCACGATCTCGTCGATGTCGGTGGACGAGTCCTTCTCCATCTGGATGATGAAATTCGTCCGCGCACCGACGCTCAACGTCTGCGGTTTGTAGCCGATATAGGAGATGTGCAGCGAATCGGAAGGCTGGGCCTTGATGGTGAATTTGCCTTTCGCATCGACGATCGTACCCTGTTTACCGGTGGACAGCACCACCGTGGCTCCTGTCAGCGGACTGCCATCCGAATCGACAACGGTTCCGCTGACCGTACGGGCCTGCTGCTGAGCCGTTGCCGGTCCCGCATATGCCGCAAGCAGTATCACTACCGCCACCAGCGACATCACTCGGACGGATGCTCTCATTATTTGAAAAAATTTATTCATTTTAGGCTTTTTTAGGTAAAACGACTTATTCCATTTCCATGCTTGCTATTCCTCGAAAGGCGCCCCGAGAATAATATCCTTGCCGCTGCCGTTGTTCTGGGCAAAATAGTCCTGCCCGTCCACTTCCAGGCGGCGGATATAAAAGTTATCGAGGAAAATACGGCTGTTGGTCGCCGAAGGCTGCGTAAGCGAACCGCAAGTGATGCGAATCCGCGTATTGACCGTAATCGGGTTGGCCTTTGTGCTGACCACGAAGATCAGAAAATCGCTTCCCTCCCACATGTTTTCGGGAAATTCATCGCTTTTGGGATCGTAGTAGGCGGTTTCGAGATCGATCGAAGTCTTTTCGGAGTCGGCAAAATCGGCAATCACGCCGCCGTCGAGCACCTCGACCCTGATCTTGTTATCGTCTTTGATTCCGGTATAGTAGTCGGTATACGCCACGGCCCTGAACGAAACCATGAGCATCGAGTCGCTCCGGAGCGTGTTGGTGTAGGGCGAAATCAGGTCGGCGCCGTGTCCCTTGTCGTCGCCCAGTTTCAGGTAACCGTTTTTGCCGTAGCAGTGGGTGACGGCCTCCCCTTCGATCTTCGTGGACGAAAAGCCGTAATTCTTCTGGGCCGTCGTCCAATTGTCGATCGAAGTCTCGCTGTCGGTAAAGCGGGGGTCCTCCTTTCCGTATTTCATGGACGAAAAATCGTTGCTCACACGGGCCGTGGAGCCCTGGTGAACCGGAAGGATGCGGTTGTAATTCAATCCGCCGTCGGTAGCCGCCAGAATCAGCATGCCCGTACGGCGCGTATAGTAACTGGATGTCTTGCTGCGGCGCTGGACATTCATGGTTACCATACTGCGGCCCGTCTGGGGATCCACCGTGTAATACGGCAGGAGCGAAACCCAAGGCGTCGTCGCGTCGTCCTGCCACGATGCAGCGAAATCGATGTTGGAATCCACGTAAATTCGGGCAAGCCCGCCCCGCACGTCGACGTAAGCGGCGTCGATAGGCTCCTTCCCGGTCGGGTCCGCATAGACTGCGATCGACTCGTTGCGATCAGAGTTCGAATGCGTTTCACACGATGCGATGCCCGTTACCGCCGCCAGGAGCGCGATACCGGTCAATCTCCGTGAAAAACGGACGAAACTCTCCGTCAAAATTGTTTTTCTCATAAGTAAAAAGGTTAACGATTGGTTGTATGTTTACTAAGTCGGGTATTCTGCGGCGGACGATCATTTCAGTTCAAAATCGACCAGTATCGGACGGTGGTCCGAGGGGTCGTAAAAATTGGATACATACGGGCTTTTGGTCGCCGTCGTCCACTTGTCGACGACGATCAGCGCGTTCACGATCCGGTCGTACATCGAGGGCGACGCATAGATATAATCGATACGCGCATTGCCGTAGGTCGACGATACGAAACAGCCCGGATTGCGCTCGGCGATGATATCCACCAGATTGGTATTGTCCAGGATGTGGTTGTGGACCAGCAGGCGGGTATCGTTGGCGGGATAACCGTAGTACCAGTTGTCGAGGCGGGAACGGGAGTTGAAATCGCCCATCATCAGCCAGTCCTGCTGGGCGGCGTACGCCGGATCGTTGACCGTCTTCGCACAGATATACTTGATCTCGAACTCGCGGTACTTGTCGCCCTCGTTCTTTGCTGCGCTCGCTTCCTGGTTCGCCGCGCCGGTAACTCCGTATGCATAGGCCTGCGGCCACGTGTGAAGCGTCACGAGGTTGATCTTACGCCCCTTCACGGTGATCTGCTGGATGCCGGCGCCGTGGGATATGGGTTTGCCCGCCTGGTCCGAATCGGTTATTTTCAACAGCGTTTCGATCGGATATTTCGACGTAACGGTCTGCGGATAGTTGTCGCGGTGGCCGCCGACCGCCGTATACGAATGGCCGTAGCGTGCAGCCAGTGCGGCCCACCCGGCCGGCAGGAACCTTTCAGACTCCGGCGCTCCGGTGTTCGTGTTGTTCTTGTAAATGGACGCCGACTCACACCAGATGCAAACGTCGGGATCGTATTTTTTCACCCACGCGACGAAATTGCTGTAATTGTTCCCCTGGTCGGACCACATGCCGTTCTGGATATTCCAGTAGAGAACGCGCAGGTTGTCAGCGCCCCGTCCCATTTCGCCGAGGGAACGGACCTCGATGTTGTCGAGATAGAAGCCGTGGACGCCGCTGCCGGTATCGTTGCCGCCCCAGTAGAGCATCGTGCCGTCGGTCGCATTGTTTACGACGACCTCCACCCGGTGCCACTCCTTGGCCGCCGACTCGCCCGACGGAAGCGTAACGTGCTTCTTTTCGACGATGTATTTCCCCGCAGCGCTCGCATAGCCCGAGTTTTCGGCCGTCAGAGGTATCTCCTTTCCGTCGACGGCGGCCGAGGCGATCATGCCGCCGTTCACCACCTGGAACACCAGCAGGTCCGTCGACCCGTACTGGTAGCAGAAATCGAACGAAACCTTGACGGAGCTGATGCCGTCGATGGCCTGCAAAGCCGCGGTCTGGAAAATACCGCGTCCCGTGTTGCCCGCGCCGCAGGCGAGGAAGCCCTGATACTCCTGGCAGCGGAACATATAGGTGTAATCGCCGATATTGCGGCTGGCGACATACGTATCGGACATCAGATGCGACGTGCCGACCGTCTTGCCGCTGATTTCGTCCCAGGTATTCGACTGGATGAAAGCGGAACCCGGATTGTTGTAGGATACCTTTTCGAAAGAGTCCGCATAGCCGTTCCGGTCCGTTCCCGTACTGGCGGTGATGGTTTCGGCCGTCGGCGCGTATCCCGTCGATTCCTGGCCGGCCATGATATTGCCGCCCCATACGAAATTATCGAAACTTTCGGAGAACACGAGGTCGGCGTCGGGAGCGTATTTCAGCGCTACGGTCGTGGCTTTGCCCGCTGCGAGCTGCGCCGGCGACAAGATATGTTCCATGGAACGGTGTTCCGAATCGGACACGGTGATTTTCAATCCCGACGAGTAATCGCCCGGGGCCAGCATGATGTAAAAGTGCTTGGGCGTACTGCTGCTCAGCGGGACGCAGTTGCCGTTGTCGGTACAGTTGAGCACGGCGAAACCGACGCCTCCGGTCATCTTAAACTGCCCCTGCGACGGCAGGAAATTGGCAAATCCTGCCACGATGTCCGCCGCAGGGCTGCTCACCTTCACCGAAGATATTCTGGCCGAACCGGTCAGCGCCAGGTCCAGCACGGCGAAGGCGTCCTCGAATACCATCTTGTTGCCGTTCTCCTTGGTGTAGGAGCCGTACATGGGATACGACTGCAACGACGCAGCCGTAGTGGCCCAGAACTGCGAATAGGGCAGTTTCACATCGGCATAGGCCGACGTGCCATACCAGCCCGAAGAACCCGGAGTCGTCAGGATGGCGTTGTACGTTCCCGAACTCGACGCGCTGGCTTCTATGTAGTTGCGTCCGCTTTCGTCGGTCGCGACCGGATAGGATTTCCCGTTGACCGAGACGGTCGATTTGCTCCACGCCCGTTCGCCGACACCCATCGACTTACGGGCGGCGTTTTCCGACTCGAGCAGATAGAACCGGACCTTGCCGTCCACCACCTTGATATCCTCGTATCCGTTACCCGGATTCTCGGGATTGCCGGGATCGTCGATGCCTTTTTCACCGCCGCTACATCCGGGACCGGTCAGCAACAGGGCCGATCCTAAAATACAACTCAATAATTTTCGTAGATTTAAAGTCATAATGTATGGTTTTAGGGTTTGATCGAATCAGGTTCGAGGTCGGAATAGGACACAAAAAAACCGTGTACACATTGCCGGAAAGGCAATATATACACGGTATAACAATATGTCTGTTAAAAAATTGCTCGCTAAGCTACCGTCGCTGAGGGGGGGGGAATTTCACCATTCGCACCATGCACATCGTGCATCGCAACCGAATGGCAACAATCAAACAGCCGACAGTGAAACAATTTCATTTCCTTTCGTTTGGGTTATTGGTCAAATTGTTTTCAAAAGCATTTTCATGCTCCATTATAAGCCGAATAAGCAAAATTAAGCAAAAAAAAGATCACATACAAGCATTTTTTTGAAAATCTTCATCCGGGCCCTTCTGAAAAACCCGGACTTCGAGTGTGCTGTGGATTAACATGATGGACTGCGACAGGCCGCCGCCGAAGAGGGAAAAAGCCCTCCTCCGTGCAGCGTGCCGCCCAATTCGCAAGCAGATCGGAAGCGCTAGTAAAACGTTCCTTTCGGAGCGAAAATCGCATACCCGAAATTGAAAGTCAGGTACATGTTCCGCCAGTTTTTCAGGTCGTACTTCGTCAGCGCGAGGCTCACCGGGCCGATCGGGGTGTGGTAGACCAGCGATGCCTCGGCGATGTAGTGCAGGCGCCGGTCGGGCTCGCCCAGCGGATTGAAATCCCGTTTTTCGCGGTACATGGCATAGAAACCCGTCCGGAAGAAGAAGTTGGACATCAAATCGAAGGTCGGCATCAGTCCGCCCGCGACGAAGCGTTTGGCCCGGTAATCGGGCATGTAAACCATCCTCGCGTGGGGTATGGGGGCGTAATCCGGCATCGACATCAGCGTCGACGACTCGGTGCGGAACTCCGGATGGTTGGTCAAGACGGCGTCAACGTTCAGGCCGAACGAGAACCAATGGCAGCCCGGCATGTCGAAAAATTTGTCCCACGTAAAACGCGCCCCGACCCACTGGCGGGTCTGGCGTACGATGAACTTATCCGCGTCGTACGGCTCATACTTGTCGCGTCCGGCGACATAGATGGCCGAAAGGTGCAGCTCGGAGCCCCGCCGGGGATAGAGAAACTTATCGAGCGTATTGCGCGCCAGTCCGGCCCTGACGCCGAAGAACGAAAAGCGCGAATGGTCGGTGTCGTCGGCGAACAGCATCTCCGAATCGTAGCGGTAGTTGACGTGCCCGCCGTTGAGGCGCAGCGCAAAGACACTGCGGTGGGTCAGCGGAATGCCTACACCTGCCGAAAAGAAGCTTTCGCTGTTCTTGACCTGCTCGGCGTTACGGACTTTCGTAACGTTGCCGAAATAGCCGTGGCGGAAATTCCGGACGGCAAAGTTGTAGGAATAGTCGAGGAAAATCGGTTTCCAGGCATAGAAATCCGTCCGTCCCCCGATCATTCCCCAGGTATAGATCGGTCCCAGGTAGAGGTCGGCGCCCAACTGCTGCGCCACGCGGCCGATGGTCTTGTAGTTGACACCGATATACGCCTGGTTGAAGGCCGTCGAGGAGATATTTCCGCCGATAGTGATCTTGAAGTTGGGCCGCGTACCGAACTTGGCCTCGAACGAATAACGTTTCCGGACCGAGTCGTAACGCACGGTGGGAAAATCCATCGTGAAGTCGCCGCCCGCAAGCACCTCGTAGATATTGTCCCGCAATTCGGAGAAATCCATCGGCCGCTGGATGCCCGGCGTGCGACGGTCCACCTGCACGAAATCACGGATATAGGCCCGCTGGGCCCGTTTCAGCCCTTCGAGTTTGTAATCGTCGAAGATCAACGGCGGGCACTTGGCGCGGAACGCCTCGCGGCGCTCGGCATAATAGGCCGAATCGCGGCGTTCGGAGACCTTTTCCAGCAGCTGCGGCATGGCCGTCATCGCATCCTCGTAGCCCGCATCCATAATCGCCCCGGCCTGGTCGAAGTCGAGCATGTTGACCCCCACGGCGCGGCGGATCGTAACGCTGCGGTCCTCAGGCAGCGTGTAGTCGGTATCGTGCATGGCCAGCATGAAAGCCTGGTCCATGATGTTGCTCTTCTCGCTGGGCGGGGTGTTGCCTTCGGTGCAGATCGAACCGACGATCAGGTCGGGATTGAAATCGGCGTCGAGGGGTTTCCACGGAAAGTTGTCGTAAATGCCGCCGTCGTAGAGCAGCATCGAGTCCTTCACCATCGGTTTGAAAACCAGCGGAATGGACATCGAAGAACGGACGGCCTCGCTCAGGTCGCCGTCGCGCATCACCACCGGTTCGCGATGGTTCAGGTCGCTGGCCACGCAAAGGAAGGGAACCATCAGGCGGTCGAAATCGCCGTCCGAAGCCGCTGTCGCCGGTGCGAACAACTCCGTCAGGGCCATGTCGATCTGCGTCGAGGAGATCAGGTTCCGGGGCACGCGCAACCGTTTGCCGGAGGGATTCTCGACATCGATCCGCAGGCTCAGGAATGCGGGATTGCTCCCCACCTGCCGGTAATAAGCCATGTACTTGCTGGGGTCGATACGTCCTGAAACCCACTCCTTGACCACGCCCGAGTTGACGATATCGCGCATTTCCGCCGGAGAGTAGCCCGCGGCGTACATCGCAGCGATAATCGAGCCCATCGAGGTCCCGGCCACATAATCGATCGGCACGCCGTTCTCTTCGAGCGCCTCCAGGACGCCGATGTGATAGAGTCCTTTTGCGCCGCCGCCGCTCATCACGACCCCTATCTTCTGGGCCGCGGCAGGGAGTACGGCCAGCAGCAGCATCCCGACAAATGAGCCGATTTTACGCAACATATCTCAATTTTTTTATAACTTTGCACGTTACTATGATGTCCTTCAAAAGTAGACAAAAAAGAAATACTATCAAAATATGACCGACAAAATCAATGAACTCCTGCGACGTGTCGAGGAGTTTCGACCGAAAGCTGCCGCCGAAATCGAGGAATTCCGCATCAAAATCCTCGGCAAGAAAGGTGAGCTGACCGCCTTGATGGAGGAGTTCAAAACCGTAGCCCCCGAACTCAAGCGCGAAATGGGGCAGCAACTCAACCGCCTCAAAAACGAGGCCACGGAGCGTATCAATGCGCTGCGCGAGCAGTTGCAGAACGCCGCCGCCGACAACGCCTCGTCGTCGGGCGACCTGACGCGTCCCGGTTCGGCCGAGCACCTCGGTTCGCGCCACCCGATTTCGCTGGTGAAGAACCAGATCGTCGAGGTCTTTTCGCGGCTGGGCTATACCGTGGCCGACGGTCCGGAAATAGAGGACGACTGGCATGTTTTCTCGGCCCTGAACTTCCCGCCCGAGCACCCGGCGCGCGACATGCAGGACACGTTCTTCATCGAGAAGGACCCCGACATCCTGCTGCGTACGCACACTTCGTCGATCCAGGTCCGCACGATGGAGCGCCAGAAACCGCCCATCCGCGTTATCTGCCCGGGCCGCGTCTTCCGCAACGAAGCCATCTCCTACCGTGCACACTGCATTTTCCACCAGATCGAGGGCCTCTACATCGACGAAGGCGTCTCGTTCGCCGACATGAAGCAGTCGCTGCTCTACTTCGCCAAGGAGGTCTTCGGCGAGCAGGCCGTGATCCGCATGCGCCCCTCCTATTTCCCCTTCACCGAACCTTCGGCCGAGGTCGACGTATCGTGCAACCTCTGCGGCGGCAAGGGATGCCCGGTCTGCAAAGGCACGGGATGGCTCGAGATCATGGGCTGCGGCATGGTGGACCCGAACGTACTGAAAGCAAACAACATCGACCCCGAAAAATATTCCGGATTCGCCTTCGGCATGGGTATTGAGCGCATCGCCATGCTCAAATACGGCGTGAAGGACCTGCGTCTCTATTTCGAAAACGACGTGCGGTTCCTCCACCAGTTCGACGAAGCGCTCTAAACCCGCATCTGCCCATGAAACGCCTGACAGCGACAACGGTTTTCTGCCTCCTGCTCTTCTCCACGGCATTCGTCACCGGGAAGGGTCCTTCGGCAGTGCCCGAATACCCCGATTCGCTGCGCAGCGTGTGGCTCTACACCGAGGGCATTAAGCAGAACACCATCGCCCGCGATTCGATACGGGCCCGGGAATTGTTCCACGAAGCCATCCGCAGCGATTCGACCTACGCCCCGGCCTACTACGAACTCGCGGCGAACGGCATGTACGCCTCGCCGGACGAGGCCGTGGAGCTGGCCCGAACGGCCTTCCGGCTCGACACGACCAACAAGTGGTATCACCAGTTCTACGGGCAGGCACTCATCTACGCCGGGCGTTACGACGACGCGCTGAAAGTCTACCGCCGCCTGCAGACCGACAATCCGAAGGACCCCGACAACTACCGCATCCTGGCAGCCCTCTACGAACAGAAACAGAATCCGTTTATGGCCCTCGTGACGCTCGATTCGGCGGAATTGCGCTTCGGGCGCATCCCTTTGCTCAGCGTCATGAAACGGCGCCTGCTGGTGGCTACGAACCAGATCGACAAAGCCCTGGTCGAAGCCCGGGCGATGGTCGACGACGCACCCTACGAGGTACAGCACCACGTGGTCCTGGGCGACCTCTATGCCATTGCCAAGAAAGATTCGCTGGCCCGCGCCGAATATGCCCGTGCACTGGCGATCGACTCCACGAACGTACAGACACTGATGGCATTGGCCGATTTCCACGCCGAACGACAGGATTACCGGTCGCTGCTGGCCGTCACACGGCAGTTATTCCGCTCCGACGACCTGCCGCTCGAAACCAAGATCAAACGCTTCGGGCAGTTCACCTCCGACACGCGCTTCTACCGCGAATATTACTTCCAACTGAACGACCTGGCCTCGACGCTGGCCATCCGTTACCCCGACGACAAACGCGTCGTAGAGCTTTACGCCCGCCACCTGATCGCCTCGGGCGAACTGGAACAGGCGCTCGCGCTCTACAAGAACCACCTCGCCGACGAGCCTCCCGTGGAGGATTATTTCCGGACGGTCATCGACATCGAAAGCTATCTACAGCACCCGGACTCGGTGGAAAAATACGTCACCCGCGCCCTGGAACTTTTCCCCGGAAAGGTCGATTTCCACATCTCGAAAGGACATGTGATGAGCTATGCGAAGCAGTACGACAAGGCAGTCAAAGCCTACAAGGAGTCGCTGCGTTTCGCCGATACGGATTCGCTGAAAGGCAGTATCTGGGGCATGATCGGCGACGCCTGGCATCAGAAAGCCATCGCCGGGGCGCCCGAATGGGACGAAACCCGCATAGCGCAGTCGGCCAAATCAGGCTCCTACCGCAAGGACATGAAAGAGTGCTACAAGGCTTACGACCGCAGCCTGGGCTACTGGAAGGACAACCCGGTGGTACTCAACAACTACGCCTATTTCCTTTCGCTCGAAGAACGCGACCTGGAACGCGCGCTGACAATGTCGAGCCGCGTGGTGGCGCTCACCGACAACAACCCGACCTACCTCGACACCCACGGCTGGGTGCTCTTCAAACTGGGACGCCTGGACGAGGCCAAGAAGGTCCTGCAGAAGGCCGTTGCGCTCGACGGACAGAAAAGCCCCGAACTGATGGTTCACTACGGCGATATCCTGCACGAACTGGGCGAGCAGTTCATGGCTGAAATCTACTGGCGGCGGGCGCTCGAAAAGGAATACGACGCCCAGCAGATCGAAATGCGGCTCAAACAGCCCGCCAAAAGCCCCAAACCCCAAGAATAACCCGCCCATGAGACCGCTCCGGACACTGACCCTTGCGTTCCTGTTCTTCGCTTTCGCCGCCGTGGCCCAACAAACCACCGACAACCGCATCGAAGAGCAGAAACGCGTCATCGCGGCCCTCGAAAAGCGGATCGCCAACGAAGAAAAGGAGATTTCGAAGCTCCAGCAGGGCCGCACGGCCACCGAGGAGCGGGTGAGGCGCCTAGCGCGGCAGATCGATTCGCGCAACCAACTGCTCGACGAGACCGAAAAGCAGGCGCGCCTGCTGCGCGAGGAGATCGCCCGCACGGACAGCGTGGCCGGCAACCTCTCGGCAACGCTCGGACGCGACCGGGCGCAGTACAGCGAAATGGTGCGTGAAGCCTACCGCAACTACAAACACAACAATTACCTGACATTCCTCTTCTCGTCGCGCGACTTTACCGACGTGGCTCGCAAAATCACCGCCCTGCGCGAAGTCGCCTCGCTGCGCGAACGCAAACTCCGCGACATCGAAGCCCTGACCATGCAGGTCCGCATCGAAAAGGAGGCGCTCGACCGCCGCAAACGGTCGCTCGACTCGGTGACGCAGAAACTCTCGGCGCAGCGCGAGAAGCTCCAGCGCGACGCCCGCAATGCCAAGGCCAGCATCCGCTCGATGTCGCAAAAAGAGAAGACCGCCCTCCAGCGCAAACTCTCGCAAGAACAGCAATTGGATGTGGCGATCAGCGAACTGCGCAAGCTCACCAAGGGCAACACCGAAGGAGCATCGTTCTCGACGAAGACCTCGGGACTGCGCCTTCCGGTAACGGCCGGCCGTGTGAAACGCTACAAGGAGAACATGGCCGAGATCTCCGGCCCGAAGGGGGCGCATGTCATCTCGATCTACGACGGCAAGGTCGTCGACGTGAAGCGCAACCGCATAACCAACAAATACGACGTTTACGTCGCTCACGGCGAATATATAACCTCCTATGCCAACATGGGGACGATCTGTGTCGAAAAGGGCCAGAAAGTGGCAAAGAACGCACAACTCGGAACCATCGGTTCGGCGGTCAACGTGATGACGATGGAAACGGAGTACAAACTCGTCTTCGGCATCTATCCGCCCAATCCCGGGCAGAAGATGCGGGCGGAGGACTGTTTCAAGAAATAAAACTGCCGTCTCCTGCGGTTCCGCCCGGCGGCCGGCAACGTCCGCCCCTGCGCCGGACACCCCCGGGACAGACACGACATAACAACAACGAAAATGGCTGTCAGATACTTTACCGACGATTGCAGCTATAAACTCCCTCAAAAGCGCCTCACGGCGCAATGGCTGCGCGAAGTGGCCGAAGAGGAGGGTTATACGCTCGGCGATGTCGCCTACATTTTCTGCTCCGCGCAGCGGTTGCTGGAGATGAACCGCCAGTACCTCGGGCACGACTACTTCACCGATGTCATTACATTCGATTACAGCGATCGCAAGAAGGCCCGCATCGTCTCGGGCGACATCTTCATCGACATCGAGACCGTGGCCGACAACGCCCGCCAGTACGGCGCATCGGCTTTGCAGGAGATGCGCAGGGTAGTAGTCCACGGGGTATTGCACCTTTGCGGACAGGGAGACAAGACGCCCCGCAGCAACGCGCAGATGCACCGAAAAGAAGATAAGTACCTGAAATTCTGGGAGAATACCGAAAAACAAACCCCTAGTCCATGAAAACATACCTCTCGATTTTTCTTATCGGATTTCTCTGCGCAGGCTGCCTGGGACGCAGGACGACGAACGATAATTCGGACAACGGCACGGCAACGGATTCCGCTGTCGTCGCAACGGCAAGCGCCCCGGCATCCGATTCCATCTCCCGGGCGGATACTGCGAACCGGACTTTCACACGCCACGGTCCTTTCGTGGAGAACGACACGACGTTCCTCTTCCAATCGTCGGATTACAATCCCGACGGCGGCTACATCCGGCATTGCCGGGCGTATATCGACAAAAACCGGGACTCCGAGTCCCACCGCCTGCTCGACGCTTGCTCGACACCCGATTATGACGATTGGAGCAGGGACAATTTCGCGCAAAGTCTGGACATCCTGAAAAAAGAGCGGCATCCCGGATCGTTCCCGGTCCATTCGCTGCAGGATTGTCCCCGGACCTGGATCCCGATCGACTCATACCGGGGCGAATATTATGTGGACATGCTCTACTGGTATCCGATATGGATCAACGATTCGCTGTTCGTCCGGCAAATGATGGACGGTCCGTACCCCTCAGTCATCGACGCATTCGAACGCATCGATCCTGCACACTACCGTTTCCGGACAACGGCAGGTTATCCGGATGTGCAGCAGGCGGATATATTCATCGTAGACTCCGTGCGCAAAATCGCCGTGTTCGCATTCAGCAACGACAACGACAGCCGGAAAAAGCCCCTGTTCTACGGCCTCTACGCCCCGCTCGAAACGGCCCGGGAACTGGACCTCGTCGAATGGGACTTTACGGATTTGCCCGACGGCGACGAAATAGCCTGGGACCGGCTGGATTTTGAGGCCATGATCGCCGGGCGGATCTCCGGCGATGCAGACCGGAACAAAGAAAACGAAAGAGAAGAATGACACTCGACTACGACATCATCGTCATCGGCGGCGGACACGCCGGATGCGAAGCCGCTTCGGCAGCTGCACGCCTGGGCTCCCGCACGTTGCTGCTCACGATGGACATGGCCAAGATGGCTGCCATGTCGTGCAACCCGGCAGTAGGCGGAGTTGCTAAAGGGCAGATTGTCAGAGAGATAGACGCCATTGGCGGACAAATGGGCCGTATTACCGACCTCACGACCATCCAGTTCCGGATGCTCAACCGGTCAAAAGGTGCAGCCATGTGGAGTCCCCGGGCCCAGTGCGACAAAACGCGCTTTTCGGAGGAGTGGCGCCACACGCTCGAGAACACCTGGAACCTCTATATCTGGCAGGATACAGCGACCGAACTGCTGTTCGACACGACTCCGGACACCAATCCCGACAGCGGAAAAGGAAGCGCTTCCGCCCCTGGAAAACCCGTAGTCCGGGGCGTTCGAACCCGCATGGGAGTCGAATTTTCGTGCCGGAAAGTCATACTCACATCCGGCACGTTCCTCAGCGGACTGATGCACTGCGGGGCCTCGCACGCCGAGGGCGGCAGGGCAGGGGACGCCGCTTCGCACGGAATCACGGAGTGCCTCCGGGCCGTAGGATTCGAAACCGGGCGCATGAAGACCGGAACCCCGGCGCGCCTCGACGCCCGTACCATCGACTTCGAAATTCTCGAACCGCAATACGGAGACGAGAACCCCGCCAAATTCTCCTTTTCGCCCGAAACACAGCCTGTCAAAAAGCAATTACCCTGCTTTTTGGTCTATACCTCGACTGAAGTTCACAATATCCTTCGCACCGGATTCGATCAGTCGCCGCTCTTCAACGGAACCATCTGCGGCATCGGTCCGCGCTACTGTCCGTCGATCGAGGATAAACTCCGCACCTTTGCCGACAAAGAGCAGCACCAACTCTTCCTCGAACCCGAAGGAAACACGACCAACGAATATTATCTGAACGGTTTTTCGTCTTCATTACCCTGGGAAGTTCAGTGGAAAGCCCTGCACAAAATCCGCGGATTCGAAGATTTGCACATTTTCCGCCCCGGATACGCCATCGAATACGACTATTTTCCACCCACCCAGTTGCATCATTCACTCGAAACAAAATTGGTTTCGGGACTTTACTTCGCCGGACAGGTCAACGGCACGACGGGGTATGAAGAGGCAGCGGCACAAGGCCTGATGGCCGGCATCAATGCCCACCGGGCACTGAAAGGGGAGAAGGCCGTCGTACTGAAGCGCGACGAAGCTTACATCGGCGTACTGATCGACGACCTGGTGACCAAAGGTGTCGACGAACCTTACCGCATGTTCACCTCCCGGGCAGAATACCGCATTCTGCTCCGACAAGACAATGCCGACATCCGTTTGACACCATTAGGTTATCAAATCGGACTTATTACGCAAAAAAGATATGACCATTTTATCAAAAAAAACACGCTTGTAGAATCGCTTATTTCATTCACCCGCGAGCAGAGCATCAAAGCAGCCGAAATTAACGACTATTTAAAATCGATAAATTCAGACCCTTTAACACAAGGGAGAAAGCTTTACGACATCCTGATGCGTAACAATGTAACATTCGATTCACTGCAAGGAGTCCTGCCCAAATTACGAAAATTCATTGTCTCGAACGAAATAGGCCCGGAAGTAATCGAAGAAGCAGAGATACAAATCAAGTATAAAGGATATATAGAACGCGAAAAATTCATTGCAGAGAAGTTACACCGACTCGAAAACATTCGTATTCCTGCCAATTTTGATTTTTATTCAATGAATGCACTCACAATCGAAGCCCGCCAGAAACTATCCCGCATCCGACCAGAAACGATCGGACAAGCGTCACGGGTTCCCGGTGTTTCACCGGCGGACGTAAATGTATTGCTAATTAAATTCGGGCGATAAAACGTTCCACGTGGAACAAATCCCCGACAAATCCAAATAGTTCCACATAGAACAAAAGAAAAGACCATCTTGTGAGATGGTCTTTTCTTTTATATAAAACAGCTTTTATAATACAATCGTACACCAGTTATGGGTATCTTCTGCGCGACCATACTGAATATCCTGCAAACGAGTATAAAGTTCCATACAGTTTTTACCGACTTCCTCACTGTAATTATATGATTTTTCGGTCTGCATGTCATAAATATAACCGATAGGGGAGATCACAGCAGCCGTTCCACAGGCTCCGCACTCTTCGAACGAATCCAATTCTTCAACCGGAATATGACGTTCTTCAACCGTCAATCCCATATCGCGGGCAATCTGGCGAAGGCTCATATTGGTAATGGAAGGCAGTACGGACGGAGATTTCGGAGTAATATACTTACCTTCCTTAATACCGAAGAAATTGGCAGCTCCACACTCTTCGATATATTTATGCTCAGCAGCGTCGAGGTACATGATATTCGAATAACCCATCTCGTGGCCTTTCTCGCCCGACAAAAGGCTGGCCGCATAGTTACCTCCGACCTTCACGTCTCCTGTTCCACGTGGAGCAGCACGGTCCTGTTCACGGTCGATAGCGACCCGGATCGGCTTGATACCGCCTTTAAAGTAAGCACCCACGGGCGAACAATAAACGATCAGCAGGGCTTCCTTGGCGGGCTTCACACCCAGTCCGACTGTCGTTCCGAACATAACGGGACGCAGGTAGAGCGAAGCGCCCGTACCATAGGGAGGAATAAAACGTTCGTTCCGCTTAACAACTTCGATGCAGGCATCGACAATCATTTCAATCGAAGGAACGGGCAAACACAATCTTTTTGCCGACGATTGGAGACGCCGGGCATTATCAGCAACTCGGAAAAGGCGTACTTTACCATCGATACCACGGAAAGCCTTAAGCCCTTCGAAGAGTTCGATGCCATAGTGCAGGCACGAAGCCGACATGTGCATCTGGATATACTCGTCATCCGTAACCACCATGTCGCTCCATTTGCCATCGGCATAGGAGTAGCGGACATTGAAATCGGTTTTACGATAGTCGAAGCCTATTGCGCTCCAATCTGTATTTTCCATATCTTATTCGTTTAAAAGATTTACCGAAAATTTATTTTTAACCGACAACAGCACCGTTATTGGTCTTTTCTCCGGGTTGCAACAAACGCAATTTTCCAGAAGCATCTTCCGCCATCAGAATCATACCGTTCGAAAGGATGCCTTTCAGTTCGCGCGGAGCAAGATTTACCAACACAAGCACTTGTTGTCCTACGAGTTCTTCAGGAGTAAAATGTTCGGCGATACCCGAAACAATTTCGCGCTTGTCAATACCCGTATCGATCGTCAATTTCAACAATTTCTTCGTTTTGGCAACTTTTTCCGCAGCCAGAATCGTCGAAACACGAATATCCATTTTCTGGAAATCGTCGAACTTAATCGTATCTTTTTGAGGTTCAATACTTTGCAATGATTCAGCCGCTTCATTGGCTGCTTTGGTCGCCGCAAGTTTATCCAACTGCGCCTGAATCACATCGTCCTCGATCTTTTCAAACAGCAGGGCAGGTTCTCCGATCATATGCCCAGCCGGAATCAAATCCATTGCCCCCAGACGTTCCCAACCGAACTTATCGACAGCCAGCATCCGAAGAATTTTCTCCGCAGAGAACGGCATAAAGGGTTCGATGGCAATCGCCGTATTGGCCGTGATCTGCAAAGCCACATTCAAAATCGTCTCCACCCGGGCCGGATCGGTCTTGATCACCTTCCACGGTTCAGTATCGGCCAGGTATTTATTCCCGATACGCGCAATATTCATGGCGTCTTTCAGAGCTTCGCGGAAATGGTAATTCTCGATATTCCCCTCGAGCGAAGCCTTTACGGCGACCACTTCCGCAATGGACTGGCGGTCATAATCTGTCAGGCTTCCGCATGCCGGAACCTTGCCGCCATAATACTTCTGCGTCAACACCAATGCACGATTCACAAAATTACCCAGTACGGCAACCAACTCGTTGTTATTACGCGCCTGGAAATCCTTCCACGTAAAGTCGTTATCTTTCGTTTCGGGAGCGTTGGCACATAATACATAACGCAGCACATCCTCTTTACCAGGGAACTCTTCGAGGTATTCGTGCAGCCACACGGCCCAGTTGCGCGAAGTCGAAATCTTGTCGCCTTCAAGGTTCAGGAATTCATTGGCAGGAACGTTTTCCGGCAGGATATAGTCACCGTGCGCCTTAAGCATCGACGGGAAGACGATACAGTGGAAGACAATGTTATCCTTACCGATAAAATGAACCATCTTGGTCTCCTCCGACTTCCAATAACGCTCCCAGTCTGGCGTAAGGTCTTTTGTAGCAGATATATAACCGATCGGAGCGTCGAACCAGACATAGAGCACCTTACCTTCGGCGCCTTCCACCGGAACCGGAATGCCCCAATCGAGGTCGCGGCTTACAGCACGCGGCTGCAAACCGCCGTCAAGCCAGCTCTTACACTGCCCGTAAACATTTGTTTTCCACTCCTTATGTCCGTCCAGAATCCACTCGCGCAGGAATCCTTCATACTGATCCAACGGCAGATACCAATGCTTCGTTTCACGCTTTACAGGCACGGAACCCGACACGGCACTGTGCGGATCGATCAACTCGTCGGGCGAGAGGGTAGAACCGCACTTCTCGCACTGGTCGCCGTAAGCACGGTCATTCCCGCATTTCGGACAGGTTCCCACGATATAACGATCGGCCAGGAAAGTCTGCGCCTCCTCGTCGTAATACTGTAACGAAGTCCTTTCAATGAATTTACCCTCGTCGTAGAGTTTGCGGAAAAACGCCGACGCGGTTTCGGCATGGGTCTTCGACGAAGTGCGCGAATAAATATCGAACGACATTCCCAGCCCCTCGAACGATTTCTTGATCAGCGCATGGTAACGGTCCACGATCTGCTGGGGCGTTACACCCTCTTTGCGGGCCTTGATCGTAATGGGCACGCCGTGCTCGTCCGATCCACAGACCGAAATCACGTCGCGTCCCCTGAGCCGCAGGTAACGGGTATAAATATCCGAAGGTATGTAAACTCCCGCCAGGTGGCCGATATGTACCGGACCGTTCGCATAGGGGAGTGCCGATGTTACGAGGTAGCGTTTGAACTCTTTTGCCATAAAACGAATACAGTATTACTAATTTCTGTCAAAATTACGAATTTTTAAGGGAATCGGGAACGAAAACCGCATATTTTGTGAAAGGTTTTAACAAAAGAGGCGCACCCGCCGGGCACGCCTCCATGGTTTTACCGGAAAATCCGGTCGTTATTCGAACTGCAATTCGTCGAGCAGCCATCCGGCGCCGGCAAATTTGTCGATCACAAACAGCACATAACGTACATCGACAGCAATCGTCCGCTGCAATTCCGGCTCAAAAGCCACATCTCCCGACATAGCTTCCCAGTTACCGTCGAAAGCCAGTCCGAGCAAAGCTCCCTTCGCATCGAGAACCGGCGAACCGGAATTACCGCCCGTAATGTCACAGTCGGCAAGGAACGCCACGGGAAGTTCGCCTTTCTTATTGGCGTAGCGGCCGAAATCCTTTGCCGCATAAAGCTCTTTGAGCTTCGCAGGAACCGTAAACTCCGTAGGATTCTGCGGATTCTCCTTCTCCATCACGCCTTTGAGGGTCGTATAATAATTGTAGCTGATTCCATCCGCCGGATCGTAAGGCAGAACCCGTCCATAGGTCAGGCGAAGCGTGAAGTTCGCATCCGGAGCCCACGCCTTGTTCGGCTGCATGCGCATCAGGCCCGCGATATAAAGCCGCTGTCCGTCTGCAAATTTCTGCTTCCCGGCTACCTGTGCCCCGGCGAGTTCACGCATCTTGGCACTGTAAGACTTGCTCAGCAGCACGGCCGGATCGTTCGAAATATCCGTTCCGGCCTCAACGGCCGCCAAGGCTTTCTGTTCATCGGCAAAAACCGAATTGTCGTAAAGGTAATCGACATACGCATCCGTATTTCCTCCGAACTGCTTGTCGATCACATCGGCGAATACCGAAGGCAGCTCCTTGCAATTCTCCTTGACAATCTGGAACATCCGTTTCGCCACACGCCGGTCGGTCGGCATATTGTAATCCTTATAGAAACCCTTCAGCGACTCCTTCAGCGCATCGCCCTTCTTCATAACGGCCAAACGCGCCGGCGAAAGAATCTCCACAGCACGGCCGATCGCCTCGCTCAGATACTGACTCGAAGCGAAATAAGGAGCTGTCTCCTCCACCGATTCGCGGATCATGTTCAGCGCATTGGAATACCCTTCGGTAGGCAGCGTGTTCTTCGCGGCCCAGGCGGCGAACGCCGCCTCCTGCTCCTGCTTGCGGCCCTTCACGTCGAGGCGCTTGATGCCGCGCGACTTGCCGATCGAATTTTTCCAGTAGTTCGACGACTGGGCATACTTCGAAGCATACTGAATACGAACCTTATTGCTGGCCGCCATATCCTCTTTCAGAATGGCCTGGCGTTCGCCCCGGATAAAGATACGCTGCGGATTCTCCACTTCGAGCAGGCGGTCGATCTCATAGGAGGTCATGTAACGCTGCGTCGAACCCGGGAAACCCATGATCATCGCAAAGTCGCCCTCGTCGAATCCGTTGAGCGAAACCTTCAGGAATTTTTCGGCTTTATAAGGGCGGTTTTCCGGCGAATACTCCGCCGGCTTATTATCGGGTCCGGCATAGACCCGAAAGACCGAGAAATCGCCCGTATGACGCGGCCACATCCAGTTGTCGGTGTCTCCGCCGAACTTGCCGATCGACGTGGGAGGCGCGCCGACCAGGCGCACATCGGTAAAGACCTCGATCACGAAAGCAAAATACTGGTTTCCGCCGAAGAAGGGCTTGACCTCCACTTCCATCCCGGGATTCTCGCCGCCGAGGCGTTCCGAAACGGCCTTCACCTGTCCGGCGACCAGTTCCTCGCGTTCTTTCCCGCCGGCGATGTCGGGCACGGCGCCCAGCACGTCGGGAGTCACGTCGACGATCTTGCGGATAAACCGCACCTTGAGTCCCGGAGCCGGAAGTTCTTCGGCACGCGACATGGCCCAGAAGCCATTTTTCAGGTAGTCGTGCTCCACCGACGAAAGGGACTGAATCGAGCCGTAACCGCAATGGTGATTGGTGAACAGCAATCCGTCGGGCGACACGATCTCACCCGTACATCCGCCCCCGAAGATGACGATGGCGTCCTTGAGCGAAGATTTGTTCATGCTGTAAATCTCCTCGGACGTGAGCTTGCATCCGCGCGCCTTCATATCCTTGCTGTTCATTTTCTGGAGATAGGGCAGCATCCACATGCCCTCGTCGGCCGCTGCCGAAAGCGTGACGCATGCCGCGGCGAGCAGTAAAAAGATTTTCTTCATAAAAAGTATTAAAAATTATTTGACATTGATCATATTCAGGATGGAGCGTTCCGCCGCGCGGCGCACCTCTTCGTCGAGCAACACCTCGGGCGATTCGTTTTCGAGGCACGCGCAGATATTCTCCAGCGTCACCATCTTCATATATTTACAGTTGTTGCACCCGCACGTCTCATCGTCGGGAGGCGCCGGAATAAAGGTCTTTCCGGGATAGCGTTTTTTCATCTCGGAGAGGATTCCCGATTCGGTCACCACGATAAACTCCTGCGCATCGCTCCTGCCGCAATATTCCAGGATACCTGCCGTAGACCCCACGTAATCGGCAACCGCAATAATATAGGCCCGGCATTCGGGATGCACGACTACCTTCGCCGCAGGATGTTCCTCCTTTAGTTTCAATAGTTTTTCCAGCGAAAACTCTTCGTGAACATGGCAGGCGCCGTCCCACAGCAGCATGTTCTGCCGCCCGGTGAGTTTCTGGATATAGGCTCCCAGGTTCCGGTCGGGCGCAAAGATGATCGGCTGGTCGGCGGGAATCGACTCCACGACCTTCAGAGCGTTGGACGACGTGCAGCAAATATCGGTCAGCGCCTTTACGCCGACCGTCGTATTCACATAGGAAACGACCGTATGTCCGGGATGTTCCGCCTTGAACGCGGCCAGGTCTTTCGCATCGCACGACTCGGCCAGCGAACATCCCGCCTCGGGGCAGGGGAGCAGCACCTTCTTCCCGGGGCAAAGGACCTTCGCGGTCTCGGCCATGAAGTTCACTCCGGCGAAGAGGATGATATCGGCGTCGACCGACTGTGCCCGCACCGACAGGGCGAGCGAATCGCCCAGGAAGTCGGCGACGGCCTGCACCTCGGGCGTCGTATAGTAGTGCGCCAGGATCACGGCGTTTTTCTCACGCTTCAGTTCCCCGATACGGCGGCTGAGTTCGGAGTTGTTTTCCACATTCATTTTTTATTTTTATTCCTTTAATAAATTTAAATAAATAAAGAAGAATAAATAGAATAGCTGTTCATACTGTTGACAACTCCGTTCGGAAATCGGCAATCAACATTTCTCCTTTTCACTGTTCTTTCTTTTTCCTTTTAATTTATTAAGAATCAATAATAAATAAAAGTAGTGAACATTTGTTGAAAAGGGTTGTCCACATATCGACAGCCATTTGTTTTTAACATTCTGTTCCGGTTTCGGCCGTTCCCGCACCGTGACAACTTCTGAAAAGAAAATTTGGTTTCGGCGAAAAGATTTTTATACCTGCCTTCTTTTTCGAAAAGCAAATTTTTCGGCCCCGACTTTTCATTCTTTATCATCGGTTATCAACCCGGTTTTCGACAAGTTATCAACCGTTTTTTACCACTTTACCGACAATCTTTTCGGCGATTTCCCGGTAGTACTCTTCGACACGGGAGTCGCTCCCCGCTGCGGGCGTCCCGGCCTCTGCACCGTCCATAATCGACTGGATGATAGGTATTTCACCCAGAAAATCCACTCCGCTCTTTTCGGCGTATGCCCGCGCTCCGCCGCGGCCGAAGAGGTAATAACGGTTTTCGGGCAGCTCGGCGGGTGTAAACCACGCCATGTTTTCAATGATGCCTGCTACCGGGATGTTGACATTTTCGTTGCGGAACATCTCCACACCCCGCACCACGTCGGCAACGGCCACTTGCTGGGGGGTCGAAACGATCACCGCGGCGTCGATTTTCAGTTCGCCGATGATCGACAGGTGTACGTCGCCCGTACCGGGAGGCAGGTCCGCCAGCAGGAAGTCCAGGGTTCCCCACCGGGTTTGGTGAATCATCTGTTTAAGGGCGCTGACCGCCATCGCGCCGCGCCACAGCAACGCATCGGTGGGCTTGATGAAGAACCCGATCGACATCAGGCGGATGTCCATCGACTCGGCCGGGACGATGTGGTCTACCCCGTCTTCCGCCACGGCTTCGGGCACGTAACCCTCCACGCCGAACATCTTGGGCTGCGACGGTCCGTAAATATCCGCGTCGAGTATTCCCACGCGGAAGCCCATGTTCCGCAGGGCGATGGCCAGGTTGGCCGTAACGGTCGACTTGCCTACCCCGCCCTTGCCCGACGCGACGGCGATCACGCGGGCGATACCGCCCGTGGTGGTCTGCAACTTGGGTTCGGGACGCGGAGCCGCGCCGCCCTCTTTGATGACCACGAGCACTTCCGCACCCGGGAACGCCTCACGCAACAGGGCCTCGGCCTGATTCTTGATCTTCACCGCAAACGGGTCGCGGGCCTTGGCGAAGCGCAGCACGACGGTGACCTTGCCTTCGGCGGATGCCGTATGTTCGATAAATCCGCTCGTGACGATGTCCTGTCCCGTTTCCGGATGGACGACCGATGCAAGCAGTTTTTTGATTCTTTCTTCCATGTCGTATTTCGGTGGTTCGTTTGGACAACGGCAGTACGGACCGGGCGAAAATCCGGATTTATCCGGACTGTGCCGGCGCGCGCCTGTCTTTGCCGGTGTTTATCTTCGACAAAGATAACGTATATTTTAGAGAATATATATAGTATATGGATTTATTTTATCGAAAAACGATAAATTTTATTTGTTTTTCGTAAAAAAATGCTATATTTGCATCATCGCATAAACGAAAGACAACAACAAATTATAACAACTATGAATTTTTTCAAGACTTTTCTGGCAGGGCTTCTCGCGGTCATCGTGGGAACGTTCCTGGTATTTTTCCTGTGGATTTTCATTTTGCTGGGCATAGCCGGTTCGATGGAGAAGAGCGTTACTGTACATCCCGAGTCGATCCTGAAAATCGACTTCTCGGAGATGCTGACCGACGCTCCGTCGTCCGATCCGCTGGCGGGCCTCGACCTGATGACGCTCCAAACCCAGCGGCAGTTGCCGCTCCTGAAGGCGCTCCGCGCCCTCGAAGCTGCCCGTGACGACGACCGCATCAAGGGCATCTACCTGCGGATGAACGGCAACGGCGGCGTTACCGGCTCGGCGATCCTGGAGGAACTCCGCGAAGCGATCGTGGAATTCAAGCAGAGCGGCAAGTTCGTGGTCTCCTATAACGAGGTCTATTCGCAGGGACAGTACTACCTCGCTTCGGTTGCCGATAAGATCTATATGCAGCCCGAAGGCGGCATGCAGTGGTCGGGACTGGCCATGAACCTGATGTTCTACAAGGGTTTGCTGGATAAACTCGACCTCAAGGCCGAAGTGTTCCGCCCTACGGCCTGCAAATACAAGAGCGCCGTAGAACCTTATATCTATAACAAGATGTCCGACGCCAACCGCGAACAGATGCAGAGCCTCGTCAGTTCGATGTGGGGCGTTATCTCCGGAGCCGTCGCCGAGTCGCGCGGAATCGAACTGAAGACGCTGAACGAAATAGCCGACAAACTGGAGGTTGCACTTCCCGAAGACGCCCTCGAAAAGGGACTTGTCGACAGTCTGGTCTACGAAGACCAGATGGACGATATCTTTGCCGAACTGGGCGTCTCCTCCGACTACGATTTCATTACGCTGGGCGACTATGCCGCACAGGTAGGGGCCGACCTGAAAAATATCTCCGCCGATCAGGTGGCTATTGTCTATGCCGACGGACAGATCGTCGACGGCGAGGGCTACGGCAGGGAGATTTACGGCAATACGCTGGCTTCGGAGATCGCCGGTGTGCGTGATAACGAGAAGGTCAAAGCCGTCGTGCTGCGTGTCAACTCCCCCGGCGGAAGCGCATTGGCTTCGGATGTCATCTGGCGTGAAATCGAACTCCTGCGTGCCGAGAAACCCGTCATCGTGTCGATGGGCTCTTATGCAGCCAGCGGCGGTTACTACATCTCCTGCCCGGCCGATGCCATTGTAGCCGACAAAATGACCCTCACGGGTTCGATCGGCGTATTCGGCATGTTCCTCGATACGCGCGATGCCCTGAAAAACAAGCTGGGCATTACTGTCGATGGCGTAAAGAGTAATGCTGCGGCCGACTTTGCAGGTTCGGAACCGCTGTCGCCCGTCCAGCGTGCCATGATCATGCGCGGCGTGGACCGGGTTTATACGACCTTTACCAACAATGTCGCCGAAGGCCGTAACCTGCCCATCGAGAAGGTCCTCGACATCGCCGGAGGCCGTGTCTGGCTGGGTCAGGATGCCCTGGAAATCGGTCTGATCGACACTTACGGAGGTTTGAAAACGGCGATCGCGCTGGCCGTCGACAAAGCGGAATTGGGCGACAACTACCGGGTGGTCGAAGTGAAGGAGGAGCCGACGGGTTTTGCCGCAATCATCGCTTCGCTGAACGTGAGCGTCCGCGAAGCATTCGCCCGCTCGGAGCTGGGCCTGATGATGAAGGAGTACAACGCCGTGCGCGAGGCCCTGAGCCAGCAAGGCGTCCTGATGTACTCGCCTTACAAGGTCGAGTTACGCTAACTTCGACCGACGATACGAAAACAGGCGATCTTCTCAGGGTCGCCTGTTTTTATGTAAGTATGCGGGTCACTCTGCCGTGAGGGGCGATGTCCGGAACCGCCGGCGGTAGTCGCTGGGCGTGGTTCCGAGATGGCCGCGGAACAGGTGGTTGAAATTCGAGATATTGCTGAATCCGCACCGGGAACCTATTTCCGAAATCGGGAGCTGTGTTTCGATGATAAGCTGCGCTGCACGGTTGATGCGGAAACTGTTGATGTACTCCCACAGGTTTTGGTGCGTGCGGCGCTTGAAGTAGCGGCATACCGACGACGGGGACATGCCTACCGCGCGGCCGATCTCTTCGAGCGTGAGTTTCCGGGGATAATTGTCTTCCACGAACAGGACGATCCGTTGCACCCGGTGGTCCTGATACGACCCGCTGTGGCGTGAACCGATCGGTTCGACCTCTTCGGGCGGTGCTGTGGCAAGGTCGTTGAGGATGTTGAAAAAGAGCGAGACGGCTTCAAAACCGCTGAGCTTGGGCAGTTGCAGCATCCGGTCGAGTACGGAGTCGATTATTTTTTTGGAAAAACGCAGTCCTGCCACGGGGCGCAGCAGCAGGTCGCGGATGGGTATCATGTGATCCAGGGCGAGGAGTTTCCACTCCGGCATATCGTGGCTGAACATGACCGTTGAGGTTTCGCATGCGGCGTCGGCATACGCTGCGTCACGCTTGAAACAATGCGGTGTGCCGGGATTGATGAGTACGAGGTCTTTTTCGGTGAAATCCTCGACCACGTTGTCCATAATGCGTTTGCCGCGCACGTGAAGTGTCAGGCAGAGCATGTAGTCTTCGTGGTAATGGAGCGGCGGATCGGTCTGCTTGTCGGGCCAATAGTGGGTAACGAATAAATTGTTGCTGCCCACAGGTTTAATATCTGCGAGAATTTGCTTCATAGTCGGGCAAATATAACTAATTTTAAACAGAAACGTCCGATCGGGGAGAATATTTTCCGCTTTACACTATCTTTGCATTATGACAGTTATCAGATTGACAAAAGAATTTTCGTTCGAGGCAGCCCACGCGCTCGAGGGATACGACGGACCGTGCCGCGAGATTCACGGCCATTCCTACCGCCTTTTCGTGACGGTTAAAGGCGTGCCGGCGGACGATGCTGCGAACCCGAAATGCGGCATGGTGCTGGATTTCGGCGTGTTGAAACGAATCGTGAACGAGGAGATCGTTTCGCGTTTCGACCATGCCCTGGTGCTGCGCGATACGGAGTCCGGGGCAGAACTCCGGCGTGTGCTCACGGAGCGCTTCGACAATGTCGTTGCGGTCGGTTACCAGCCGACGTGCGAGAATATGCTGGGCGATTTCGCCGCCCGCATCGCCGCCCGACTGCCCGAAGGCGTTGCGCTCCATTCGCTGCGCCTGCATGAAACCGCAACCTCGTTCGCCGAATGGTTTGCCGAAGACAATATGGATTGAAATAAAAAGGGATTCCCGGTGCTGTGGATTTGTGAAAATGCCCGCAACGGGAGAAGGTGACTCTAATTGACGCAACTTATCTAATATGAAAAAACTCTTTCTGGTCGACGCCTATGCGTTGATTTTCAAGTATTACTATGCTTTTTTGGGCCGTCCCATGCGTAACCGTGCGGGGATGAACACCTCCGTGGTGTTCGGCTTCGTGAAGTTCCTGCGCGACATTCAGAAACGCGAACGGCCCGACCTGCTGGGTGTGGCCTTCGATCCCAAGGGCGGCAGTTTCCGGCGTGACATCTTCCCCGAGTACAAGGCCAACCGGACCGAGACTCCCGAGGACATCCTGCTTTCTGTTCCCTATGTGAAACGTGTGCTCGAAGCCATGTGCATTCCGATCCTCGAAGTCGCCGGTTACGAGGCCGACGACGTGATCGGAACCCTCTCGCAGAAGGGTGTCGAGGCCGGATACGACGTTTATATGGTGACGCCCGATAAGGATTACGGCCAGTTGGTCCGCGACAACTGCCGCATCTACAAGCAGCGCGGCGCCGAAGGGAGTATCGAGATCGTGGGCCGCGATGCGATCCGCGAGAAATACGGCATCGACGATCCGCAGCTCGTGCGCGACATCCTCGCTCTGTGGGGCGATGCTTCGGACAACATTCCCGGTGTGCCGGGCATCGGCGAGAAGAGTGCCTGCAAACTGGTACAGGAGTGGGGAACGGTGGAAAACATCCTCGACAACGTCTCGAAAATCAAGGGCAAGCAGGGTGAGAAGATCGCCGAGTGGGCCGACAACCTGCGGCTGGCCAAACGCCTCACGACCATCTGCCTCGATGTCCCGATCCCCTTCCGCGAGGAAGACCTCACGGTCTGCGAACCCCATATCGACGAATTGCGCGGGGTCTTCGCCGAGCTCGATTTCAAAGCTTTTATAAACGATTTGGCAAACCTCGCGCCTGCCGAGGAGCTTCCCGAAGGGCCGCGCCAGGAGGCGCAGACCCAGTTGGCGGAGATGGCCCGCGCCAAGTCGGCCGCGGCGAAAAAGGCTGCGCTGGCGGGCCAGGGCAACCTGTTCGGCGACCCGGTCGTGCCGCTTCCGTCGATGCAGGAGGTTCCCGTGGCCGAACTCCAGGCCGAAGCCGAGGCGATGCAGTTCAAAACAGCCCAGAATACCCCCCATGAGTACACGCTGGTGGAGAATGCCGCGCAGTTGCGGGAGGTGATTGCCGAGGTCGGGAAATACCCCGAATTCTGCTTCGACACCGAGACCACGGGCTTCGACATCTTCAACGACCGCATCGTCGGCCTGTCGCTCGCCGTGGAGCCTTTCAAGGCGTGGTACGTGCCTTTCAGGGAGGAGAATACCGCCGAATACACCGAGATCGTGCGGCCGCTGTTCGAAAATGAAACGATCGCCAAGATCGGCCAGAACATCAAGTTCGATCTGATGGTGCTGCGCCGGCTGGGCATTACGATCCGGGGCCGCATGTACGACACGATGATCCTCCACTACCTGCTCGATCCCGAGTCGCGGCACAACATGAACGCCCTCTCGGAAAAATACCTCAATTACAAACCGATTGAGATCGAAACGCTCATCGGCAAGGGCTCGAAACAACTGACGATGGACCTTGTAAACGTCGAGCGCGTCAAGGAGTACGCCGCCGAAGACGCCGACGTGACGCTGCAGCTCAAGCAGGTGCTCTACCCCATGGTCGAAAAAATCGGGCTCCAGCACCTCTATTTCGAGATCGAGGAACCGATGATCGCCGTACTTGCCGACATCGAAATGGCGGGCGTAAGGATCGATTCCGAAGCGCTGGCCGTGTACGCCGTCGAGTTGAACCGCAAACTCGCGGAACTGGAGGCGGTGATCCGCATCGAGGCGGGCGAGCCGAATCTGAATATCAACTCCGCCCGCCAGCTGGGCGAGGTGCTGTTCGGCAAAATGCGTATCGCCGAGAAGCCCAAGATGACCAAAACCAAGCAGTTCTGCACAGACGAGGACTATCTCCAGTCGTTCGCCCACAAACACCGCATCGTCGACCTGATCCTCGAATACCGGGGTGTGAAGAAACTGCTTTCCACCTATGTCGAGGCGCTGCCCCAGCTGGTCAACCGTACCACGGGGCGTATCCACACCTCGTTCAACCAGGCTGTGACCGCCACGGGGCGTCTTTCGTCGACGAATCCCAACCTGCAGAACATCCCCGTCCGCGACGACATGGGCCGCCGCATCCGCAAAGCCTTCATTCCGTCGGACGACGACCACCTGCTGCTCTCTGCCGATTACAGCCAGGTCGAACTGCGCCTGATGGCCCATCTCTCGGGCGACGAGTCGCTGATTGCGGCCTTCGAGCACGGTGAGGACATCCACTCCGCCACGGCTGCCAAACTTTTCAACAAAACGCTCGAAGAGGTGACCTCCGAAGAGCGTCGCCGGGCCAAGACGGCCAATTTCGGCATCATCTACGGTATTTCGGCCTTCGGCCTGAGCCAGCGGCTCGAAATTCCCCGCAAGGAGGCCAAGGACATCATCGACGGCTATTTCGCCTCCTATCCCGGGGTCAAGGAGTATATGGACAACGTGGTCGAGAAGGCCAAGGAGGAAGGGTTCGTATCGACGATTTTCGGCCGCCGCCGTTACCTCAACGACATTTCGTCGCACAATGCTATTGCCCGCGGCCTTGCCGAGCGCAATGCCGTGAACGCCCCGATCCAGGGCTCTGCAGCCGACATTATGAAGATCGCCATGATCAACGTTCACCGCCGGTTCGCCGCCGAGGGCATCCGCTCGCGGGTGATCCTGCAGGTGCACGACGAATTGGTCGTCGACATGCTCCGCTCGGAGCAGGAGCGCGTCACGGCGATCGTCACCGAATGTATGGAATCGGCCGCGCAGCTCAAAGTCCGGCTGATTGCCGATGCAGGAGTCGGAAATAACTGGTTGGAAGCTCATTGATTGTGAATATTTTCGCAATCAATGCGCCGTGCGCATCTATGCTGACAATCCCTCTGAATCTCCCTTTGGGAAGGGAGACTTTTGAGCGTTAAATTTTACAACTATGATCGAATCACCCTATCAACCGTCGCCGGACCGTTATGCGAACGGTATGGTTTACCGGCGTGCCGGGCGCAGCGGCGTGCTCCTGCCGGCCTTTTCGCTGGGTATGTGGCACAATTTCGGCAGCGAGCAGACCTTTTCCAAGGTGCAGCAGATGGCGCACTACGCCTTCGACCGCGGAATCACCCATTTCGACCTTGCCAATAATTACGGACCGGCCTATGGCACGGCCGAAGCGAATTTCGGCCGCCTGATGGAACGGTCGTTCCGCCCCTACCGCGACGAAATGTTCATCGCGACCAAAGCGGGTTACGACATGTGGCCGGGTCCCTACGGCAACTGGGGGTCGCGCAAATACCTTATGGCGAGTCTCGACCAGAGTTTGCGCCGCATGAAACTCGACTATGTGGATGTCTTCTATTCGCACCGCCACGATCCCGAGACCCCGCTCGAAGAGACCCTCCAGGCATTGGTCGACATCGTCCGCCGCGGCAAGGCACTTTACGTCGGATTGTCGCGCTACCCGCTCGAAGCCGCGCGTTTTGCGTTTCGTTACCTTGCCGAGCGTGATGTTCCTTGTCTCGTTTTCCAGGATAAATACAACATTTTCAACCGTCAGCCCGAGACTTCGGGCGTGCTGTCGCTGGCCGCCGCGTCGGGCTCGGGGTTCGTCGCCTTTTCGCCGTTGGCCCAGGGGCTGCTGACGGGGCGTTACCTCGACGGCGTTCCGCAGGATTCGCGCATGGCCGCAGGCCGTTCCTTGCAGCGCGACGTGCTGACCGATGCCATGCTCGAACGCCTCCGCGGCCTGAACGACATCGCCCGGCAGCGCGGTCAGACGCTGGCCGAAATGGCGCTGGCGTGGCTCCTGCGCGACAACCGCGTTACGTCGGTGATCATCGGCGCCAGTTCCACGGCGCAGATCGAAGACAACCTGCGGGCCCTGGAGAACGCCTCTTTCTCCGCGGAGGAACTGGCGCGTATCGACGCTCTTTCGCGGGAATAACCAGCTTCCGGAACCGAAAAAAGAGACCCGCTTTCCTCAGAAAGCGGGTCTCTCGTCTATGCGTAGGAATTACTCTTCCGGTTTGAGTCCGATGTAAAAGACATATCCGTAATACGTTCCGTATTTCCGGTAATGCTCCCTCTCCTCTCCCATCAGGCCGGCCATCCTGACGGCGACCGGGCTGTGGCCCTGCTCCTCCAGGAAGCCGGGGATGCGCGCGGCGACCGGATCGAAATAATTGTCCGTCCAGCAGGTTGCGGGCAGGATGAAATGGGCCAGCGGTGCATATCCGGCGTTTTCCAGGATGCGGATTTTTGCCGAGGGGGTGTCGATTTCGGGGAAATTGTCCCGAATGAACGCCGACTCCGGGAGTGTTTTGGCCGAGAGCCACGAGCACTCCGTCACGGCGATCGCGCCGCCGGGTTTGAGCATTCGCCGCCACTCGGTCAGTCCCCTTTCGAAACCGATGTTGTAGATCGAACCTTCGGCCCAGATGATATCCAGTGAATTGTCCGCGAACGGCAGGTCGTCCATCGAGCCGACGATGCCCGTAACCTTGTCACTCAGACCCGCTTTCTGCATCCGTGCGCCGAGTCCGGCGATCATTTCGGGCAGCAGGTCGACGGCCGTGATCGTGCCGTCCAAGTGCCGGGCGAGTACTTCGGTCTGCCGTCCCGTACCGCAGCCGATGTCGGCGATGCGCAGTCCCGTGCGGTTCGTGTCGATAAATTCCAATGCCCGAAGAGTCTGTTCGTCACTGCCGGGACCCTGTCGGTCGATGCCGCAGAAAAAGTTTGCTATGAGGGTGAAATCGAATTCGAAAATCGGTTCTTTGTTTTCTTTGTTCATGTTTTTTTGATTTTGTGCCGTACGTCGACGGCAGGAAATTGTACATAAAAACTCTTCCGGACAGAGTTGTCCGGATGTGCGAAGAAAACGGAATCCATTTTAAGGCATGGATTCCTACGATGCCGAATCCTTTTTAAACATCCAATAGTTTTGGTTTTGCAAAGTTACGCACAAAATTCCGAAATGCCAAAAACCGCTGAGGCGGTGGCGGATGCCCTTGATGGCGCGGGATAAAATTGAAAGCGCCGGACCCTGCAAAAAGGTCCGGCGCTTCCTGTCGAGGCGTCACCCGCGGCGTCAGAAAGAGATACCGACGCGGATTCCGAAGTTATTGATGTTGTTGATCGAGTAGGTCAGCACGTCGCCGCTGTTGGTTGCGTAGCTGTAATAGAGCGCTACATGGAACCCCAGCCGGTAGTCGGGCCTCGGGAAGATCGACACGCCGATTTCAGGCGAGAGATAGAATCCCCAGGTGTCGGTGTACTGCTTGATGATGTAGTAGTAAGACGACATTTCGGCGTAATTAGCGCCCAGTTTCAGTCCTGCATAGGGCTGGAATACACTGTCGGTAAGCCAGTTGTAGCGACCCGTGACACCGAACGGCAACTGGAACAGCGCGTGTTTCTGGTTGGTGGTCAGAGCCGAGCCGTTGCCCAGGTCGAGCGTCTGGCGCTCAATGGTCTGAAGATTGGTCTGGTAGGAGATAAACGGACCTACGGTGATTGCCGGCGTTACGAAGTAGCCGCCTTCGAAGTTCATGCCCCAGCCCGAAGTCTTGTCGGCGAAATCGGCGCCCAGAGGCACGCCTACCTGCCAGTCGATGTTGATGTACGTGTTGGGGAATACCTGCGCTTTGCCCGGCATGGCTGCGGCGAGCATGAAGACGCAGAAAGCGATGGTTTTGAGGTATTTCGATGTTTTCATAATCGGACGATTTTTTGCTGTTAAACTATTTGGCCAGGTAAGGCGACTGTTCGAACGCCTGCTCGACGGCGGCGATCGTGCGCTGCTGGTTGAGGTCGGCGTCGGAGGTCAGCAGGCCGCCGATAAAGCTGTCCCATACGATGGGCAGTTTCTTGCCGCTCTCCTGGTCGGCCTGAAGATCCAGCATTTCCATCAGCAGCGAACCGGCGGTGTATCCGTAGTAAACGCTGTAAGGATAGTGCCAGCCTACCCAGTCGCCCCAGTAGCCGGGAGCCCAGTAGTAGGGATAGTACCACCACCAGTAAGGATAGTCATAGCCTACGAAGTAGGTCACTTTCTTGACATAGCTGAGCTGGATACCCACGCTGGCAGCATCTTTGTCTTCGGTGCGTGTGTAGCCCGCATCGTCGAGTTTGCCGGCCACCGTGCCGACGATCGCCAGTGCGTCGGCGTCTTTCCAGTATTCGGTTTTGTCGCTGTTCCCGATAATGAGGATGCTGTCGGGGAGGTAGTAAGTGTCGATCGCGGCGAAGTCGGTGCCGGTATCGTGAGCGGTGTAGACCAGATAATCCCTGTGGAGATCCGACGTCGAGGGTTCTTTCTGGCACGAGCAGAACGCAACTACAACGAGTGCGAGTGCAATGTAACGGATTTTTTTGACGTTCATGGTGTTTGAATTTTTTTTGGTTTGCTGTCCTGCATGTCGTTTCAAATTTCGTTCCCCGCGCGAACGTTTGGCGTTCCGAAGCCCGAAACGTGTATAAATGAGCCGTTTTCGGGACGCGAAAAAACCGGAACACCCCGCAGGGAATCCCGGTTGAACATTGGTGTTTTTGCAGGTCAGAAACCGAACGCCTTGCCGTCGCTGACGCAGATCAGGCCGCGGCCGGCACGGAACGCTTCGGCGATTTCGTCTTCGCCCTTGGCGATTTTGCAGCGTGCCACGTCCGGGTTTTCAACGTCGTTCACGCGCAGGCGGCCTATCTGTTGACGCATCATTACCCCGCCGACGGCGCTCTCTTCGTAAACCAGGAAGAGGTCGCCGACCTTAACGCCCATCTGCGTGCCGCTGTGGATGTACAGTTCGCGGATGCGGCCCTTTTTGTCGGGTGCGCAAAGGTCGAGGATCAGCGTTTCGAACTTGAAGTTGCGGTCGATGTAATACCCCAGCGAACCGCGGATGCGGGTCAATGCCGCCATATCGGCATCGGTGGCCGCCGGAGCCGTGGCCGTCAGGGTATAAGGCTCGTCGGGCAGCCGTTTGCCCAGTTTGAGGTCGAGGCCCGAAATGACGACGCGGAACGTGGCTTTAAAGCCCTGGCGGGGCGGGTTTTTGCTGTCCGTCGGCGGCAGTTGGGCGTGTTCGAATTTGTAATCCACAATCGCCCCGCTGACGAGGTATCGCGCGCCTTCTGCGGCGGCCTGCGGGGCGCGCAGTTCCAGAAAGGCACTCATGTCGGCCGTAGCATTCTCCGGGGTGGTGACGCCGGGTCCGGGAACCGGCCCGGCCGCCGAACGTTCAGCGTCGATGACGTTATGGCGTCCCCGGTCGGCAAAAGCCCCGAGGACATATCCGCGCAGCGTTTCGGCATAAGGAGCCGGAACGGCCCGGTCGTGGAAAAAGAGATCGACGATCACCGTCTCTTTTTCCGGGGCGGGATTTTGCGCCGAAGTATTGCCCGCTGCGAAAACAGCGGCCGCACAGGCAAAAAAGTGAAGAAGTTTCATGGAATGAAGAGTTTCGTTTGCGGGGTAAAGATACTGTTTTTTGGTTTTCAATGACATCTGAGGTAAATAAAAAAGGGCCGCCGAAAGGCGCCCTTTTTCATTGTATCGGAAGCACCGGGTTATTCCCAGGTTTTCCAGCGTTTGGTTGTGTAGGAGGCTCCCGCTCCGGCCGTTTCAGCCGTGCTTCCGGATACGACAGGCATATAGTCGCCTTGATTTGCCGGATCGGCGATATTCGAAATTAACAGCGGACTTGCGTCCAGCGCAAGACTGTTGCTGCCCTTCTCTCCCGGAGTTTCCGATACATTGCTGACCTTTCCGGTTGATGTCTGCCAGAAATTTTTCCACTTGTTGGTGGCGTCGGTCGAATAGCAATAATTCCGGGTAAAGTATACGGTAATGTTTGCTCCTACCGGATCAGTCCCTCCGTAACCGATGCAATAACTCGATTTTGCGGCGGAGCCGCCGTCGAGGACTCCGACGTTGTAGGAAAACTCCATTGATTTGGCGTTGTAACAACTGATCATGCCGTTGCCGTGCCAGATATTGTATAGGGTGTTGTTTTTGGCAGAAACGATTGCATTTGCGGTGTTATATTCCGAACTGGCGTTGTCGATAAAGACGAGGCTGAATTTCATTGCCGAGGGGGTTCCTGCGGCATATACTACATTGTTGGTCAGCCTAATGCTTTCCAGTTCAGTTGCGTTTGCCTTTTTGGTGTCGCGAGTCCCTGCGCTGCCTCCGGTATTCCCGGCTGCGTAATATAAAGCCTTGCCGGTCGCGTCTCCGTAGAATTTTACGATGGAATTGTCGATAACCGTGTTGGCGATCCAGTGCTCTTTACCTTGGTCGTTGAGCAGGTTTCCTTTCAGTGCGAATGAACAGTCTTCGATCACGACTTTAGCAATGCGGCCCGTAGGTGTGCTCCCGGCATCGCTCGAAAGCAGGAAGTCGTTTGTGTATGGAGCGTCGAAGCCCAAGTTCTTGCAGATGAAATTCGCATCGGTGCAACGGACCGCGATATAAGACCCTGTTGTTCCGTTGTAAGCCTGGATAGCGGGCTGTGAATCGACGTAACGTCCGATCAGAATTGTTTCTTTGGTTACGAATCCTGAGGAACTCATGACCCAGCGGTTTGGGGTTGCATCGGGGGTATTGCTGTCCACAAAGATCACTCCGCCGGTCCTGATCGCTGCGATCATGTCGGAGGCGTTGGTAACGGTGGCGGCTGTCGGATAGTTCGTCTTGTTGACCGTAATGCCGCCGATAACAATGTCGTACCCTTTGTTGTACATATCCAGATAGTCGTTTTCGTCGACAGCGACAATCGTTCCGGTGTAGACCGCTGTAATGCTGCTGATAAAACAGGGATTGGTTCCGGTATTTTTCAGTACGAAGGTTTTGCCTTGGTCTGCCGCCGGGATGTCGATTTCACAGACGCCGCCGCTCTTTGCAAGAGTTCCATAATAGCCGAATTCGTAGGGCCCGCCGACCTTCGCACCGTTCGCCCAAAGCTCTAATTGGGCATTGTTCGTATAATTGTTGGCATGTTGGACGATGCGTAGTTTCGTGATTCCCGTTATTCCGATGGGTCGGGGCAGCGTGATGCTTGTCGAGGCGTTCATGCGGAGCGCATTGGGTAGCGTCCCTTCGGAGTCCGTCCAGGCCCGCGCTTCCGCCATGTTCCATGTGTAAGCGTTCCCGTCACCTGCCTGGAGCAGCATATCAGCGGAGGGATTGGAAAACGTCGAAAAATCCTGGGTAAACGACTTTTCTTGCGTATATCCCGTTCCCGAAACGTTGAATCCGATGTGATTGATCTGGTGGGGATTTACGTTGAGGAGCGGAAGAGCGGCTGTACGGGTTATTGTCTTCGTGTCGGTCGAAACGGTCACGGTGAGGTTTCCGGCCGGAATCGTCGTGGGATTGACCATAAACCAGATCGGATAGGCGTTTGCCGCTACCGGAAGACCTTCCGGATAGAGAGCCGTCAGGGCGTTGGTTTCGCTGGTCTGAAACCAGCTGTTGACTTTGCATTCCGCGAAATTCGTCGAATAGTTGACGTAAAAGAGTCCAGCAAGATTTTGCGTCTGACTGGCTGTCGCAGCGAACGATATGGTCGCCGCCCGGATTTTTTCGCCGGCAAACACATTGCTTCCGTCGGTGATGTCGATTCGCAGCGGCGTAAAAAAGCGCTTGAACTGTGTAAGCGACAAAGTCGTCTGCTGTGACAGGTTTTCCTGCGGCTGGCCGATCAGGTAGTCGTAGTCAGGATCGAAGGAGTTTGCTTCCGGCAGTTGTACCGGGCTTAAACGATGGTAAGTCTGGGCTTTGGTGGAACCGCCGACTTTCGAAAAGGACAGGTTCGGCATGACGAAATAGTAATTGTATGCCTCAATGCCGGAAATCGCGGGATGCGAAAACGAATAGTCGCCGCGTGTTGTTCCCGGAGCGGCGATCACCTTGTCCTGCAACTCTGCCGTTGCGCCGGCCGTGGTGAACTTGCAATAGAACACCGAAATTTTCTCGTCGCCGGTCAGTTTGATGCCCGGCAGGGAGGGATCGTATCCCGACCGGGTTTCGTCTTCCGCCCACTCCTCGCCGGAAACGGTGAACGAACGGGCGATTGTTTGTTGTCCGGAATCCGGACTTTCCGTAATGTCTTTTTGACATCCCGCAAGGCTCAATGCATTCAGCATTAAACCCCCGATAATTAGTTTCAGTCTCATGGCTGTACGCTGTTTGGAGGTGGGGTTAATACGAACCGAGGTCGTTGTCGTCCATCGTTTCATCCCCGTCGTTCCAATTGTCGTATGCCGACTGGGCGAAGCCTCTTTCGAGTGTAATTTCGATTACATCAATGGCGGGAGGCGTGTAGCTAATTTCCCCCCCCCGGAAAATAATTCGGTCGATTTTTTTCATGGAGGTTAGGTTTTTGTAGGTTAGGTAAAAGGTTTTTTGGCTCACCAGTTTGGTTAACCAAAATAGCGGCTTGGTCAAATATATGTAATCTGAGCTACATTTCCAAATTGTTTTCTTATAAATCAATAATTTTAGCTCGCAGGATAATGTGTTTTTCAGGGATTTTTGAAACGATTTGTTTCTAAATAGCATAATTATGCTACCTTTGTTAGAGACTTACTCCCTCCAATACTGAATTATTATGAGCCGATATGATGACAGTTCCCGCGAGGAGCTGATTCGCCGGATCGAGGAGCTTGAACGGCAACTCGGACTGGAGGCCGGGAGCACAGAGCGCTTCCGGGAGCGTTATGCCTGCAAGATTCTCGATTCCATCCCCGATATGCTGACCGTGCTCGACCGGCGGGGACAACTCGTCGAGTTGGTGTCTTCAGACGAAACCAACCATGTCGGCGCTCCGAGCAGCGAGATCGTCGGCCAGAATATCCGGGAGATGCTCTCTCCCGAGGCGTACCATAATGTGCGCAACAACCTCGAAAACGTCTTTGCCACGGGTTACGGCTCTTCGTCGCACCATGACATCACACTCGAAGGCATAACACATAACTACGAAAACCGCATTTTCCCGCTCGACAGCGAGCATGCGCTCTGCATTTGCCGCGACATTACCGATGCCGAGGTGGCCAAGCACGAGTTGGAGATGGTCAAATACGCGCTGAACAACGTCGACGAGGAGATTTACGCCTGCGACTTGGACGGCACGATGGAGTACGCCAACGAGCAGTACCGCCTGCGCCACAATATTACGGACGAACTCTCCGGCCACAAGGTCTACGAGTTTTGGTCGTTCAAGGGTACGAAGCAGCAGTGGGAGGACCGCCTGCGGAAAATCCGCCGTGACGGGGGATCGCACAAGTATACCGTGCGTTTTAAGGACGGCCAGGGCCGCATCATGGCCTGGGACGTTGTGGCTTATATCATCTACGACCATTTCAAGGAGCGCGAGATCGTCTGGTTCTTCGGCCGCGACGTGACGCTGCGCATCGAACACGAGAACAAGGTCAAGGAGATGAATTCGATCCTCGACAGCATCCTCAACAACATTCCGGTTTATCTTTTCGTGAAGGATCCCGGCAACGATTTCCGCTATCTCTACTGGAACCGGGCTTTCGCCGAATATTCGGGCATTCCGGTCGAGAAGGCGATCGGGCATACCGATTCGGAGATTTTCCCCAATCCGAAGGATGCCGAGCATTTCCGCCGCGACGACCTGGAGTTGCTGCGAACGGGCGAACGGGTGACCTTTGTGGAGGAATATGTCAACACGGCGGGCGAAACGCGCATCGTCAACACCTCGAAATCGCTGGTCCCGGTCGAAAACCGCCTGCCGCTCATCATCGGTGTGTCGTGGGACATCACGGACCTGAAAAATGCCGAACTGGAGATCGTCGAGGCGCGTATCCGCGCCGAGGAGTCCGACAAACTCAAGTCGGCGTTCCTGGCCAACATGAGCCACGAAATCCGTACGCCGCTCAATGCCATCGTAGGCTTCGCCAAACTGATCGGATCGGCCGAGACCGAGGAGGAGAAAGAGCAGTATGCCGAGATCATCGACACCAACTCCGATTTGCTGCTGCAACTGATTAACGACATTCTCGACATCTCGAAGATCGAGGCCGGGACGCTCGAATTCAAGTTCAAACCGATGAACCTCAACGAATTGTGCCGTTCGGAATACGAGGTCCACAAAACGCGTTTGAAACCGGGCGTGGAGCTTGTTTTCGAGGAGAAATACGAGAATGTGCAGATCGTCTGCGACCAGAACCGGCTGGCGCAGGTTATCACCAACCTGGTGAACAATGCCGCGAAGTTCACCGAGAGCGGTTCGATCCGCTTCGGGTTCGACATCTGCGGCGACCATATCGAGTTCTACGTTCAGGACTCGGGCGTGGGTATTCCGCCGGAGAAGGTGCGGACCATTTTCGACCGTTTCGTCAAACTGAACGATTTTGCCTCGGGAACCGGACTCGGGCTGGCTATTTCGAAAATGATCGTCGAGCGGATCGGCGGAACGATCGGCGTCGAATCGGAGGTCGGCAAGGGAACGCGGTTCTGCTTTTCGATTCCGATGGAGCACCGGGACCTTCCGGCGGAGGATGCCGGTGCTGCTCCGGGAGAGAAGGGGTCTTCGGGCCGCTGGACGCTGCTTGTCGGCGAGGATTCCGACCCGAGCTTCCGGCTGATCGAAGCTGTTTTGAGCCGGAGTTTCCGGCTTGTGCGCGCCGTTACGGGGGCTGAGGTCGTGGAGCAGTTCGAACGCGTGCGGCCCGATGCCGTACTGATCGACGTGCGTCTTCCGGTGATGGACGGGCTTGAAGCTACGCGCCGTATCCGGGTTATGTCGCCGGACGTTCCGATCGTGGCCATGTCGGCCTATTCCTATGCCAACGACGCCGGCCTGGCGAAGGAGGCCGGCTGTAACGACTTCCTGATCAAACCCTTGTCGCAGTACTCGCTCAACAAGGCGCTGAACAGCGTGTTGGTCGACTTGAAAAAAGCATGACCGTTCCGGATAAAAAAATCCGCACACCGTTGAAGTGTGCGGTTTTTTCGTGTCCTTTGCCTTCTTCCGGTCTACCGGTAGTGGTGTGAAATCAGGGTCATGAACTCTTCGCGCGTGCGGTGGTCGGAGAGGAAAATACCCGTGAACGCCGAAGTCGTAGTGGCCGACTGCTGTTTTTCGATGCCGCGCATCTGCATGCACATGTGGCTGGCCTCAATCACCACGGCTACTCCCATCGGATTCAGCGCCTCCTGGATACAGTCGCGGATCTGCACCGTCAGCCGTTCCTGCACCTGCAGGCGGCGGGCGAAGCACTCCACTACGCGCGCGATCTTCGAAAGTCCCGTAATATGGCCGTTGGGGATATAGGCTACGTGGGCCTTGCCGTAGAAAGGCAGCATGTGGTGTTCGCACATCGAATAGAGTTCGATGTCCTTCACGAGCACCATCTGTTTGTATTCTTCGCGGAAAGTCGCCGAGCGGATGATTTCCAGCGGATTTTCGTCGTACCCCTTCGTCAGGAACGACATGGCTTTGGCCACGCGCTCGGGGGTTTTCTGCAATCCCTCGCGTGCGGGGTCTTCGCCCAGCAGGCGCAGTATTTCGGTGTAGTGGAGCTTCAGCGCTTCGACGGTCGCCGGGTCGAACCGTTCCTCCTTATCGTAATTTTTCAGTTCCATGGGTGCAAAGATAACGATTTTTATCGGTTCATAATCCAGTCCATGACCTGCGATGTCCGTGCGGCCGAAATTCCGGTCGAGGGACAACGTCCTTCGCCGCGCAGTTCGGCCACGATCGTTTCGATCAGCGGACCCTGGATGTGTTCGGGCTGTTCGATCCGGAAAAACTCCGTGCCTTGCGCCGTCGTCAGTTCGATGGGGCTGAACTCAAAGGTGCTGAACCGGATGATGCCATTGCGTCCCGTGATGGTGACCGTGTCTTCGGCGGCTTGGGGCGGGGCCGCGAAACACCAGGTCCCGGTCCCCGTGACGCCCGATTCGAAGCGCAGGGTTGCCGTGACGGTGTCGGCCACGTCGTAAAATCCGCCGCGGTTCGTTTTGTATCCTTTGGCGTCGGCGATCTCCCCGAGCAGGAAATCGAGGATGTCGAGCGTATGCGGGGCGAGGTCGTAGAAATAACCCTCCCCGCCGACCTCCCGGCACAGCCGCCACGGACGATTTGCCGCATCGCGGTCCTCTGCTCTTTCCGGGCGGAAGTGGCGGATGCCGACCGTCAGCGGTTTGCCGACGGCGCCCCCGTCGAGCAGTTCTTTTACCTTCAGGAAATAAGGCAGCGCCCGGCGGTAATAGGCGACGAAAAGCTTCTGCCCCGCCTTTGCCGCCGCGTCGTTCATCGCTGTGCACTCGGCATGGGTCATCGCCATCGGTTTCTCGACATAGGCAGGTTTGCCGGCTTCGAGCACCTGCCGGGCCAGCCGGCAGTGCGTGTCGGGCGGAGTCGCTATGTAGACGATGTCCACCTCCGGATCGGCGATCAGTGCCGCTGCGTCGGTGTAGCTTTTCCGTACGCCGTGACGTTGCGCGAAATCGGCGGCTTTTTCCGCATCGCGGCGCATGACGGCCACCAGTGCGGAGTGCTTCGTTTTGTACATCGGCGGGCCGCTCTTGCGTTCGCAGACATTGCCGCAGCCCACGATTCCCCAGTTGACGTTTTCCATAAGGTTATTTTTCAATCGAATGGAGATATGCCGCCAGTTTGCGTACGGCGCGTGCGCGGTGCGAAACGGTGTTTTTCTCCTCGGTGGTCATTTCGGCGAAGGTCTTCGTGTAGCCGTCGGGAACGAACAGCGGGTCGTAACCGAATCCCTCGTGCCCGGCCTCATGGTCGATGATCCGCCCTTCGACAATCCCTTCGAAAAGGTGTTCTTCGTCGCCCAGGAGCAGCGAAATGACCGTACGGAAACGCGCCCGGCGGTTCTGTTCGCCTTCGAGATTTCTCAGCAGCAGGCGGTTGTTGGCCGCAAAGTCGTGCCCGTCGGTGGCGTAGCGCGCCGAATGGACGCCCGGAGCTCCGCCCAGCGCTTCGACCTCGAGGCCCGTGTCGTCGGCGAAACAGTCCAGCCCCGTGCGGCCGCGCAGGTAGTGCGCCTTCTGCGAGGCGTTGCCTTCGAGGGTCTCCTGTTCTTCGGGAATCTCCTCCGTAACGCCGCAGTCGCGGGGTGTCACGAGCGTATAGGCGTCGCCCAGCACGGCCTGTACTTCCGTGAGCTTGTGGGCGTTGTTGGTGGCGAAAAGTATTTTCATCGGTTGCTGTTTTGGACAAAGGTACTATTTTTCCGGGAAACCGGGCGCAAGGCCCGCTTCCCGGGCCGCACGTGCAAATTCGTAGTGTTCGTAGCGGCTGCGGACGCCGCCGTCGCCGAGCACGTAGAGGTCGTCGCAGATGCCGTCGAGCGGCGTGAGCGAATCCGCCGCGACGAGCAGCGTCCGTCCTTCGGAGCCGAGTTGCAGGATCAACTGCTGCAAGACGAAAACGCTCTCGATGTCGAGTCCCCGGAAAGGCTCGTCGAGCAGCAGAACCTGTTTGCGCCGCATTAGCGCCAGGACCAGCGCCAGCCGTTTTTGTTCTGCCGGGGACATCGCCGCGGCTTCGGCGTCCGGCGTTACGGGCAGCCGCCGCAGAAACGGCGCAGGATCGGCTCCGGGTGTGTAGCGGCGCACGAGGTCGAGGTAATCCCCCGCTGTCAGTCCCGGCCAGAAATGCGGTTCTGCCTCCAGATAAGCCATATCGCGCTGTCGCAGGGGATGTCCGTGGGCGGATATATGTCCCGATTCGGGCTTCAGGAGCCCGTATACGGTCCGAAGCAGCGTGCTGCGTCCCTCGCCCGCGATACCGTGGACGGCGTTTGCGGTGAGGAGCATCGTCACGCCGTCGAGCGGCGTCCGCTCCCCGTCGCGGACCCGGATTGCGTCAATCGTAATCATGGAGGTAACGGTTGAGGTTGCGTTCGGCCCTGAGGGTGTAGCTTACCAGGAGGCAAAGGCTCAGCGGCAGCAGCAGGGGAACCAGGAATCCTGCGACGCCGAGTTTGGCGGCGAGCGGCCGGCGAGCGGCCCTGCAGGGCTCGTAGCAGGCGTATTTGGCCGTGACGAAGTAGAACAAAGCCAATGCCGCCGACGGGACCCATGCTGCGGCCATCCACGCTGTTCCGGGCCATAGAATGAGGTTTAGGACGGCGAAAGGCAGCGACAGCAGGAAATAGTTGCGCCAAGCCGTGGATGTCTTTTGGGCGAGAAACCGCGCCGCCCCCGTTTCGGGCAGCAGCACGAGTTGCAGCGGCTCGTTGCCGGCGTAAAACGTTCCGCACAGCAGGGCCGCCAGGAAAAGCGCCGGGAATCCGGCATAGGGCACACAGGCGCAAACGGTCAGTACGGCGGCGACTGTCCCGGCAGCGGCCGGATGACGCCGCAGGGTTGCCGTCCACTCGGGCGACCCGCCCAGCAGGCTGATGCGCAACAGCCGCCCGGAGTAGATGTGCCGCTGTTTTCGGGTTGGCATGGTTATCTGACGGCCTCCAGTTTTTCGAGTTTGTCGTCGAGGTCGATCTTGTCGATGATCGTCTTTACGAGTACGTCCATCTCCGACCCCGGGGAGTAGTCCGCCGGGCAGACGTGGCTCACGCGGTTGTCGTGGATCAGCGAGGTCATCTCCTTGCGCGCTCCCTTCTGGTCGGGGTTGTAAACGGCGATCGAGTGTCCGCCGAAGTTCTTCACCAACCGCATGCAGGGGATGTCCGTGGTTCCGTCGCCGACGTAGATCATGTGCTTGAACGGCACGGGTCGCTCGTTTTCGGGAATATAGCGGTTGACCATCTTGCTGTCGAAAACCGATTCCACGCCCTTGTTGATCTTGAACATGAACTGCGTCTTGTTGGTGTAGTTGACCGCCACGGCAGGCCAGTAGGCAATGCCGTCCACGTCGTAGAGGAACGAGCAGGCGTAGATTTTGCGGAATTCGTGGGCGATTTCCGTCCCTTCGATAATCTCTTTCAGGCCCGAGGAGTTGATGTAGTGCAGAATCCGGATTCCCCGCTGTTCGCCGTAGGCGTTGATCCGCGAAAACCACTCCTTCACGCCGTTGAACAGTGTCACGCGGCGTCCCGAATCCTGGAACGCTTCGCGGCGGAGCGACAGGCCTTTCGATTTGGCCTCCTGAATCATCCGGGCCATGTAGGTGAGGACCATGTCGGCGTCCTGTTCTTCGGCGAGCGAGTTGGCTTCGGCCCAGAAGTCCTTGTTGCTTTTGCCGACCGCCGGAATGAAGTCGTACTCCTGCATGTTGCCCGGGGCAAGCGTTCCGTCGAAGTCGTAGATGAGCGCTATGGTGAATCTGAATTCCATTGTTTTCAAAGTTTTTGATTCTCAAAGATAACTTTTTTTCGCTACTTTTGCAAAAACGGCGCACCCCGGTTGCAAGGTCGGGCGGTGCGTGTGTTCTGCCGGGGTGCGGCCTTGTTGAACCGGAGCCCCTTTTTCCGAAATAACGTAAGAAAATACAATCGATTATGGAATTCAAGGAATTAATTGCAAAACGCCGTTCGGTCCGCAAATTCTCGAACCGCACGGTTCCCCGCGAAGTCGTGGACCGCATCCTTCACGAGACTCTCTCGGCTCCTTCGGCGCGCAATACGCGCTCGACGCGTCTCGTGGTGGTCGACGATCCTGCACTGGTGGCCCGCATGGCCGACATGCGCGATTACGGCTCGGCATTTATGAAGGATGCGTCGCTGGCGATCCTCGTGCTGGGTGAAACCTCGGCAAGCGACCTGTGGCGCGAAAATGCCGCGATTTCGGCGACGGTGCTGCAACTGGCCTGTGTCGACGAAGGACTCGCCTCGTGCTGGGTCCATGTCAACGGACGGCCCCGCCGCAAGGACGCTCCCGACGGCGAGAAGGCCGCCGATTACCTGCGCACGTTCCTGCCTGTTCCCGACGGCTGCGAACCTCTCTGCGCCATCGCCCTGGGCTATTCCGATTTCACCCCTGCCCCGCTTCCGCCCGCGGACGACAAAGAGCGGATCATACGGCTCGGATAAACTGAAAAAGGACGCCTGCAAGGCGTCCTTTTCTATATCAGCGTAATGTGTTTTCGCAGGATGTCGAGAACCTGTTTTTTAAGCTGCGGGGCGCTGATCGGCTTGGGCATGTAGCCCGTAAAGCCGTTCTGCATGATCTTCTGTTCGTCGGAAGCGTAGGCGTAGGCCGTTACGGCGACGATCGGGGTTCCGGGGGCGAATTTGCGTATTTCCGCCGCGGCCTCGTAGCCGTTCATCACCGGCATGTTGATGTCCATCAGGATCAGGTGGGGATGCTCCGTACGGCACAGTTCGACAGCCTCCTGTCCGTTCCAGGCGTGGCGCAGGCGGTAGTCGTGGCGCAGGATCGTTTCGAAAAGGCGGTAGTTGCTTTCGTTGTCTTCGGCGACGAGAACCGTCAGTTTGTCTTTCTCGACCGAGCATGCCGGAGCCTCTTCGCGCGGGACCTCGCTGGGCTTGCCCACGGTGTAAGGGAGCGTGAACCAGAAGGTCGTGCCTTTTCCCTCCTCCGATTCGACGCCGATCTCCCCGCCGAGGTGCTCGACGATGCTCTTGCAGATCGGAAGTCCCAGTCCTGTGCCCTGCTTGAAGGAGTTGAGTTTGACAAAGCGTTCGAAAACAAGTTTTTGGCCCTCGGCCGAAATGCCGCATCCCGTGTCGGTGACGTAGAAGTAGAGTTGGCTGCCCCGGACCTTGTAGCCGAAGCGGATCGACCCCTGGCGGGTGAACTTCGAAGCGTTGGTCAGCAGGTTGATCAACAGTTGCGAAAGCCGGTTGCGGTCGGAGTGGAACTGGCATTCGTCGAGTCCGGGTTCGAAAACCAGGTCGACGCCTTCGGGGACTTTCATCAGGAAGATACTCTCCTTTTCGTGCATCAGATCGTTCAGGTCGAAGTCCGAGAAGTTGAATTCCAGCGTTCCGGCCTCGATCTTCGAGAGGTCGAGTATGTCCCCGATCAGTTGCAAAAGCAGCGTGTTGTTGTTTTCGATGATCGAGATGTACTCCCGTTTCTCCTGTTCCTCTTCGGTTTCGGCGAGGATTCCCGAGAATCCGACGATGGCGTTGAGCGGCGTGCGGATTTCGTGGCTCATGTTGGCCAGGAACGCCGACTTGAGCCGGTTCGACTCTTCGGCGCGGTCTCGGGCCGAGAGGAGCTCCTCCTCCATCTGCTTGCGCGAGGTGATTATCAGCGACGATCCGACGAGGTTCAGCGGGCGTCCCTCTTCGTCGCGCCGGTCCACGACGGCCTGGGCTTCGACCCAGTCCAGATGCCAGTGTCCTCCGGCATCGGAGGCTACACGATACTCTTCGCGCACCTTCTCCTTCCGCCCGGCAATCAGGTCGTCGTAGGCGCGGCGTACCCGCTCGCGGTCCTCTTTGTGGATTTTCGCGAAATAGCTCCCTTCGGGGACCGACAGTTGTATGTCGGCATCGGGATTGGCCAAAAGCTGCTGGTTGCGCACCGATTTGTTGACATCGCACAGGATCGTGCCGTTCTGCAGGTCCCACTTCCACGGGACGATGTTCGCCACGTCGAGCGCCATCGAGAGTTTGTGGTTGATCGAGTCGAGTTTCTTCTGCGTCTGGTGGAGCGCCGTACCGTCGAGGCAGAAGATGTCGATGTGGTCGGCGACATACGAGCGGTTGATGACGACTTCGTAGAAGGCGTCGCGCGGCTTGAAATAGACGGGATAGGTGATAGTCCGGTTTTCAGTCAGCGCGATGTTGATAAGCCGCAGGAACTCGGTCATCGGGTAGGGAAAAAGTTCGCTGCCCGGTTTGCCTATCACCTTTTCCCGGGCGGTGAAAAGACGCTCGAAATGGGTGTTCACGTCGCAGTAAATCACATCCGCAGGGGTATGGTCCTTGTCGAAGACGACCTTTGCCTGGATGTAGACGATCGGCATGTTGTTGAACAAGTTCGAATAGCGGGCCTGGCTGTCCGATTCGCGCCGGCGGGCCGTATCTACGTTGTGCAGCATGCGGATGCGCCACTGCTGGATGATGCTGAAGGCCAGCAGCAGCAAAACGATCCCGCCGATCGCCCATTTGTACTGTTCGAGCGCTGAAACCGGTTTGTTGTAGAAAAGCGTGTTTGCCGGACAGGTATGGGGCGAAAGGTTCTTGCGTTCGAGGGTCGTATAATCGAACACCGGGCGAGGTTCTTTGGGGGTGTAGAACGGAATGTCGCGCGGCTGATGGCCGGCGAGGACGGCGTCGATGGCCGAAATGATCTGCGTGTTCACCTCTGTATCGTCGTACACATAGCCTCCGACGAGCCCGCCGTCGCGGATGTCTGCGGGCATCAGCGCGAACATCGGGGCCTGCACGCTGGCGATGACGCGGTAGGAGTCAGTGACGGGAACGACGTTGGTCCCGATCTTTTTTGTGAAGTGCCATGACGAGAAGAGAACGCCCGTGCGGCGGTTGTCGATGCGGTTGAGCGAGTCGAGCAGTGCCTCGGTCGACATGCTGTCCGCCGAATAGAAGCGGTAGTCGATGTGCGGGAATTCGCGATGCAGCAAATCGCGCAGGTCGTTGTCGGCCTGCTGGTTGATGTACCGACTGTCTCCGATGAAGATCAGCGAATCCATGCCCGGGATCATCCGGCGCATCAGCTCGACGTTCTCGCGCAGGTAGAACGGTGTCCGGATCAGTGTGATGTTGTCTGCTTCGGCTTTGTCGAGCAGTGGCCTGCGTTCTTCGGGTTGGATTGCCCGGCGTTGTATATACGCACTTTCGGGGGCGATATAGTCGAATTCCGAACAGAAAATAAGCGGTACGCCGGGCCAGGTTTGTTTCACGAAGTCGCGCAGTACGGCAATCGGGGCGCCCAGCAACACCAGCATGCGGGGCGGATTTTTGCCGTATTCCCGCAGCAGGTTGTTCTTGAAGGCTTCGATCTCCCCCATCTCGTTGTTCTTGATTCTCATCAGCAGCGAGTTCATGTTCTCGGTGTATACCTCGAAATTGTCCACATGATCGATATGTGTGACGATGTTGTTGATGATGTTGCGGCTCCAGGGTGATGATTCGGTGTAGGTATTCAATACCAGCATGTAATCGCGCTTGTCGCCCGGAGGGCTGCTCGTCGCTTCGGAAAATGGGTGTGCCAGCAGGCAACTGAAAAGCATGATTCCCGCCAGGACGCGGAGCGGAATGCCGGACGCTTTCTTCAGAAGATTCATGTTTTTGAAATGCAGGTTGCCGGGTTTCCCCGGCCGTGACGCGTTGTATCAAACGACAAAGTCCGGAACGCAACTCCGGACCTTGTCGTGAAAGTGTGATTTTTTATCTGTTCAGTACCGGTTTTATATCTTTGATACGAAGTTGTGTGGTCACCGTACCCCGGTAGTGGTTTTCGACAATCTGGTAACATACGTCGATCGGGCGTCCCGAGCGCACCCATTCGTAGTGCAGGGGCTGCTGGAAGGCGATCGCCTGGATCTTGGTATTGGGTTTCTGCCGCTGCATCAGGTCCATGCGCAGGTGCTCGCACTCCATGCCGACGAGTTTGGCGTCGCCGTGGTTGCTCACGCCGTAGGTTGCGAAGACCGGCGCCGTGTTGCCCGGCCCGAAGGGCTGGAAGCGGTTGAGGTCCTTGCGGAACGTCGGCGTGATGTCGGAGAAGAGCAGTTCGCTGTCGATGTCTACCTGCGGAACGAGCATCTGCGGGTCGATGTTCTCCTCCACGTAGGCATTGAATCGCCGGGTGAACTCCTCGACCCGTTCCGGGCGCATCGTCAGCCCTGCGGCGTACATGTGTCCGCCGAAATTCTCCAGCAGGTCCGAGCAGGATTCGACGGCCTGATACAGGTCGAATCCCGGAACCGAACGCGCCGAGCCGGTCACGAACCCGTTGCTCATCGTCAGCACCACCGTCGGACGGTAATAGGTTTCGATCAGGCGCGAAGCGACGATCCCCACGATGCCCTTCATCCACCGGGGATTGTAGATCACCGTGCTCTTGAGGGCTTTCATTTCGGGATTGCCTTCGATGTAGTCGTGCGCCTCCTGCGTAACGGAGCGGTCGATCGACTTGCGGTCCTGGTTGTAGGCATCGATCACGCTGCCGAACTCTTCGGCGATCGACTCGTTACCCTCGATCAGCAGTTCGACGGCGGCGTGCCCGCCCGAAGGCGATGCGTTTTCGTCGTTCTCGTCCATTCGCATGCGGCCTGCGGCGTTGATGCGCGGCCCGATCTTGAAGACGATGTCGTCGATGGTGATGTTGTGTTTGTCCAGTCCGCAGATCTTGATGATCGACAACAGTCCTTTCGACGGCTCGCGGTTGAGGTTCTTCAGGCCGAAATAGGCCAGAATACGGTTCTCGCCCACCAGCGGCACGATGTCCGAGGCGATCGAGACGACCAGCAGGTCCAGCAGGGGCAGGATTTGCTCGAAGGGCATGCGGTTTTTCTGGGCATAGGCCTGCACGAGTTTGAATCCTACACCGCAGCCCGACAACTCGTCGAACGGATAGGAACAGTCGACCCGCTTGGGGTCCAGAACGGCTACGGCCTTGGGAATCTCCTCGGCCGGGAGGTGGTGGTCGCAGATGATGAAATCCACGCCTTTCGTCTTCGCATAGACAACCTTTTCCGTGGCTTTGATGCCGCAGTCCAGGGCGATGATAAGCCCCACGCCCTTACGGGCGGCAAGGTCGATACCTTTGATCGATATACCGTATCCTTCGGTATACCGGTCGGGGATGTAGAACATCAGGTTTTTGTGCCCGATCTGGCGCAGGAACTTGTAAACCAGCGCAACGGCCGTACAGCCGTCCACGTCGTAGTCGCCGTAAACCATGATTTTCTCATTGTTCGCAACGGCCCGTTCGACCCGCTCGACCGCCTTCTCCATATCCTTCATCAGGAACGGATCGTGCAGGTCGGCGAGGCTCGGTTTAAAGAACTTCTCCGCCTTTTCTACGGTGTCTATGCCTCTTTGTACGAGCAGATTGGCCAGTACGGGCGAGATCCGCAGAGCGGCAGCCAGCATGGCCGCCGTCGCGGGGTCGCCCTGTGGCTTCACTACCCAGCGTTTTTCTATAGGCATACGAATTGTTATTTATATATTTTAACATTTAAAATCTCACTTAAAAATTGCACAACCTGCGATTTTACTTCGCTCATTCCGATTTCGCGGCCCGTTTCGGCGGCAATCGACGTGACGCCCCGGTCGGTGAATCCGCAGGGGTTGATGCGCGAGAACCACCTTAGGTCGGTCGTGACGTTCAGGGCGAACCCGTGCATGGTGACATAACGCGACGAACGGACTCCTATTGCGCAAATCTTGCGCGGCCGAGCCTTTCCGGGGTCGATCCAGACTCCCGAAGCCCCGGCGATGCGTCCCGCCGCAATGCCGTATTCCGCGACCGTGCGGATCACGGCTTCTTCCAGTGCTTCGATGTACTCCCTCAGGCCGATCCCGAGCTGTTCGAGGTCGAGAATCGGGTAGCAGACCAACTGCCCCGGGCCGTGGAAGGTGATGTCGCCGCCGCGGTCGATGTGAAAGAACTGTGCGCCCATCCCCTCGAGCGTTTCCCGGGCGATGAGCAGGTTTTCGGCGTGTCCGCTTTTCCCCAGCGTGTAAACCGGCGGATGTTCCACCAGCAGGATCGTCCCTGCGTTGTCTCCGGGGGCGTTTTCAGTGTCCGGGACAAGGCTCGAACCTGCTCCGCCTGCGCGTTTGCGGGCCACCCTGGCGTCGAACAACTCCTGCTGCAAGTCCCAGCAGGTTTTGTAGTCCATGCATCCGAGGTCCCGGCAGGAGGCTTTCATCGCTACAAACTTTTTACGCTTTGCAGGGCTTCTTCGGCCATATACGACGAGCGGACCAACGGCGCACTCGCACAATAGCTGAAACCCATTTCAAGCGCCCGGAGTCTGTACCATTCGAATTTTTCGGGAGTGATATACGCCGCTACGGGGTAGTGCTCCAGAGTAGGCCGAAGGTACTGACCGAGTGTTACAATCCGCACGCCTGCGTCGCGCAGGTCATGCAGGGTTTGCAAAACTTCATCATCGCTCTCGCCAAGTCCGACCATCAGTCCGCTTTTCGTTACGACGCCCTGTCCGTTCAGGTAACGCAGGGTCTCCAGGCTCGTGTTGTATTTGGCCCTGGAGCGCACCACGGGGGTCAGTCGCTCGACGGTTTCGATGTTGTGCCCGATGATATCGGGCTTCGACGCGATAACTACGTCCAAGAGGTCGGGTCGTGCGTCGAGATCGGGAATAAGGAGCTCAATTACGGCGTCGTTGTTTTGTGACCGGATGGCCTCCACGGTTGCCGCCCAATGGGCAGCTCCGCCGTCGGGGAGGTCGTCGCGTGTCACGGAGGTTACGACGACATACCTCAGTTTCATCAGTGCGACGCTTTCGGCCACCTTTCGGGGTTCCTCGGCGTCGGGAGCAAGGGGATGTCCCGTTTTGGTTGCGCAGAAACGGCAGCCACGGGTGCAGATGTCGCCCAGAATCATAAATGTCGCTGTTCTCCGGCTCCAGCATTCGGCCTGGTTGGGACACCTGCCGCTGCTGCAAATCGTATGCACATTGTGTTTTTCGACGATCTGCCGCACTTCGCCCCATTCGGGAGTGCGGTGGAGTCGGATTTTCAGCCATCCGGGTTTTTTCAGTACATCTACCTTGTCATAAAACTTCGGCATTTAAGTTCATTATTTTCCAATTGATGCAAAAATAAGAAAAAAGATTGGATATTCCTTGTGATCGGCCCATTTTCTTCCGCGATGCCGTGCAGGAGTTCGTGACGGGGCATAATCCCCGGCCCGGGGCTATCCCGCAAGAGAAAGAGGTCGGACACCTGCCGGTATCGGACCTCTTCTGGTTAGGTTAGTTAGGTTAATGAGAGTGGGAGAATCCCACGTTTGTTACACAAAGGTAATTGAAATTTACGAAAAACCAAATGTTTTGTAACATTTTTCTAAAACCTAACGCAATTTTGTTTATAGATTATAATTAAAATTTTTAAAATACCCCTGTGTTTATAAGTTTTTGATTAAAGCGCCTCGCGCATTTCCAGGCTCTCGGCCGATTCGCCGATAGTGCTGGGCTGCGGTTCGGGGACCAGCGACGTGAGGTGCTTGTGGCGATAGGTCGCGGGCGTCATCTGGTACTCTTTCTTGAAGAGTTTGATGAAGTGCGATGTGTTGGGGAACGTGCATTCGTTGCCGATTTCGGAGATGGACTTCGAAGTCGAGATCAGCAGCAGACGCGAGTGCATGAGCCGCTGGCGGATGTACCACTTGTGGGGCGGCATCTGGAAGTGGCGGCGGAACTCCTTTTTGAACGAGGTGAGCGAACGGTTGGTGAGTTTCGAGAGTTCTTCGATCGAAATGTCCTTGAAGATGTGGTCGTAGACGATCTGTTCGAAATTCTCCTTGGCGGCATCCACGTTGCTTAACAACTTGCTTTTGATGCAGCAATCCTCGTGTGAGGCGATCAGGTAGATCAACTCGGTCATCTTGATGTTCTCGGCCGTCTCGTCGTGGCGGAAATCCTCGTCGCGCAGGTAGTTGTTGGTATTGACGAAAAAGTTCCGCAGTGAGTTCCATGCGGGCATGGTGACGTGCGAGCGGTTGCGGCAGTTTTCGCACGAATGTTCGTTCGAAATGTTCAGGCCGTAGGTGATGTTCAGGTGCATCAGGATACGCTGGAGGTCATCGGGCGTGTAATAAAAGAGCACCTGCTCGAACGGCTGGCCGCCTTCGGGGAAGTTCTCAATGTAGTGGTGTCCGATGCCCAGGTAGAAAACGTCGCCGCGCGAAAGTGTCTGACGCTTATCACCGTCGTAGATGTACTTTGTTCCGCGGAGGATGTAACCGATTGCGTAACGCGAAAGGGACTGCGACTGGATACCGTTGTGAAGCGACTCGACGTACTTCACGATCATCGGCTGTTGAACCGACGAATTCATTGAATTCTTCATAGTAATTGTAATTTAAGTTTTTCTGAACAAAGCATTGCGTCACTTATGTTCGTTCTCAAATATACAATTTTAACTTTTCAATCTACCATAATTAATAGCATATTTGGACACAAAAGGGCAAATAAGACCTTTTGTGCTATGGTTTGGGCTAAATAGATTATTGTAAGATTGTGTTGATGACTGCTGAAGCGAGCAATAGCAGGTAAAGCGGAAGGGCGATGGCCCGGTGAATCCGGACAAACATGAAGGGTAATAGAACGGCCGAAGGTACGGCCGTCAGAGCGATTACTCCGGGGGGCGCGGCGGGACCGCACAGCACGGCGGCGACAAGCAGGAGTATACTTATATTAAATATAAAGATAAAGCGCGGTTTGGTTCCGACGGCGTAGATGTCCGAGAGGAAAAACAGCAGGGCCATCAGGTCGAGTATAAAAACGGCGCCCAGCAACACGAGGCTTTCTATCGGTGTCGAGAGGAACAGCGACAACGGCCTTCCCGTGATGAATGTATTCGCCAGGAGTGTGACCGGAGCTGTAAATTCGCCCCCGGCGCCCCAGTTGACGTAGCAGAGTGCGAGGACGGGCAGCAGCAATCCGGCAATGGCGACGGTGACTTCGCGCAGTGTGCGCCGGAAGAGCATGACGGCGAGCGGCAGCAGGATCAGGAGCGGCGTAGCGGCTACACAGACGAGCGGCAGCAGCCCCGTGTAGAACGAGGCGCGGAAGATGGCGTCGAACCCGAATCCGTTGCAGAACGAGCGGCAGAAGTTTTTCAGGGCCAGGGCCAGCAGGGCCGATGCGGTGAAGAGTGTCAGGAAATCGCTGTCACCGGCAAGACCGCAGGCGATGGCCCCGTAAAGAGGAATGGCAAGGCAGGTTCCGACGGTGTAGAGGTTGTAACGTACGGTAAGGCGTCCGACGGACATCCCCGTAAAGAGCATCAGCAGCCCGGCGATCCAACGCGACCAGGCGGGATGCGCCGACTGGAACTGTGCCAGCAGGTCCCCGGGCAAGGCTATGGCGACTGCGTCGGAAGCGCTTCGGCCGGCTATATTCCCGGCCAGCGCCGCGGGGGCCGCGTCAGAGCCGCCCGCACCCCACATCGCGACGACGGTGAGTGCGGCGAGGGTCAGAAAGGCCGGAACGAGCGGCTGCCGTGCAATGTCGAATTTCATGTCGGGGCTTTTTTCCTCGGACAAAATTAGTGAAAAAAGCCGGAATAATCCGTAACTTTGTAGAATATGGAAGGTAGTCCCGTAATCTTTGGGTGCAAACGCCGTCCGACTGCTGTCTGTTTTACGCGATTTGTGATACGATGTTAGAAAACCAGTGCCAATACGACCTTTCGGAGGCCGGATGCGACGAAGCCGGGCGCGGATGCCTGGCCGGGCCGGTCTTTGCGGCGGCTGTGATTCTGCCGCCCGATTTCCACGATCCGCTGCTCAACGACTCGAAGCAGATGACCGAGCGCAACCGGGAAAAGCTGCGTGCCGTCATCGAACGCGAGGCTGTCGCATGGGCCGTCGAGGCGGTTTCGGCTGCGCGGATCGACGAAATCAATATCCTGAACGCTTCGTTCGAAGGGATGTCGCTGGCTGTGGCGCGCCTCGACCCGGCTCCGTCGTTCCTGGCTATCGACGGCAACAGGTTCCGCACGCGCCTCGAAATTCCCTATCGCTGCATCGTCAAGGGTGACGGCAAATACGCAGACATTGCCGCGGCTTCGGTTCTCGCCAAAACCCATCGCGACGAATATATGCTGCGCATCGCCGAAGAGTTCCCGCAGTACGGCTGGACGAAAAACAAAGGTTACCCCACGCGCGAACACCGGCTGGCGATCCGGGAGTACGGTCTTACGCCCCACCACCGGCTGACGTTCAACCACGAGATCGACCAGTTGGAACTCCCTTTCTGACGTTTCCGATGGTTGCGGCGCACCTGCCGCCGCCCCGAAAATTCCCGAATGAAGCGCTCTCTCCATTCGGGAATTTTTACGCGATGCGCCATCTGTCCTGTACCGGAGGCGGCTGCTTTTCGTTACGAGCGGACCTGAGGTTATCCGCGCCGAACCGTTTTGCATAGCGCCCTCCTTCCCGGCAAAACAAAAAGAGCAGGCTTGAAAGCCTGCTCTTTTTCAACATAATCCCCGGATTAGTATCCCAGCGACTTGGAGGCCGCATAGGAGAGTTTCAGGGCGTTGGCGCGACGCAGCTCCTGCTTAACGTCGGTCACAATACCCATCTTGGTATTTTCGTCGGCCTTGAGGCAGATCGTCATCGAAGCACGGTCGGCTTCGGTGAGCTTATCGCGTTCTGCGGCGACGAAGTCCAGGATATCCCGGGTCGATTTGTACGAGTCGTTCAACTGGATGCGCGGCGCGGTTCCGAACTTTGCCTGCATCGTCATCGACGGGGGACCGATGTGAATGAAACTTACGAGCGATTTCTTCTCGAGTTTCTGCACTTCGGTAGCCTCCGGAAGTTTGTATCTTACCAGCAGTTCCTGATCGCGCATGGTCGTCGAGACCATAAAGAAGAAGAGGATCATGAAGATCACGTCAGGAAGCGATGCGGTCGAGATAGGGGGCAGACCTTTGCTGCCCTTCTTTTTCATTACTGCCATGGCTTACTTCTTTATGTTACGCGGTTCGGCCTCCGAAATCTTCAGAGGTACGGCTTTCGATACTGCATTGCGCTGTTCCTCGGGAAGATCGAGGAATTTTGCGCCGAATTTACGCTGTGCCACCTCGTTACGCACCTCGTTGAATGCGCGCGTGAGTTCGTTCTGCACCATGATATAGGATTGGTAGCCCGTGTCTCGGGTCGTCTGAAGCGAAACGACGCCCTGGCTCTCGGGATATACCCATTTGCTGCCGTCTGCGAGCTCGATCTCTTTGTTCTGCTTCTCGGGCAGGTTCTCGTCGTTCATCGGGTTGGTGATGAACTCCTTGGTCTTGTCCTTGAGCTGGTGAAGATCGAGCGGCTCCTGCTTGCCTGCTGCTCCTGCCATGATGTCTCCCCTACCGTTGATGAACACGAGGAATAGGTTGCGCTCCTTGACCTTGATCTCATCCTGAGGTTGATCCTCGGGAGGCATCGGCGGAAGCATGCGCACCAGACCCGTGTCGGTATTCATGGTAGTGGCGACCAGGAAGAAAATCAGCAGCAGGAAGGCGATGTCGGCCATAGAACCGGCATTGATCTCCTGTATTTTTCTTTTATCTGTTGCCATCGTTTTTACTCAGTTATTTGAATGCGCCCCAGATTTCGGTTGCAACGGCCGTCAGGAAAGCGGCGATGAACGCAACGTAGGTTACGAGGATGCTCGTTTCGGTAATTACGGTTTCACCGTGGCTGAAGAAACCGTTGTTCTGCAGATCGATGATATTCACCGTATGGCCGGCCGAATAGAAATACGAAACGCCGACGACGACGATGATCAACGCCAGGGACAGAATGGTTCCCTTGATGCCTGCCGGGTTTTGGATCATTCCGAAAACGGCGCAGAAAATAGCCGCAGCGACAGCGAACACGAAGAGGAAATATCCCCACATCAGGTTCACGCTGATCGATGCGTCCGAGCCGCCGGTAGCGATCGCGTAGACCAAAAGGACTACGGTGATAGCCATCAGAACACCCAGCAATATGTTTAAAATCTTTTTCATAATTGCTTTTGACTTTTTAATCTTATCCGCGTCGGATTATTTCTTGTTGTAAGCCGTCAGGATATCCATCAGCGTGATGGACGAGTCCTCCATATCATTCACGAGCGAGTCGATCTTCGAAACGATATAGTTGTAGAACAACTGAAGAATAACCGCAGCGATAAGACCCATAAGGGTGGTCAGAAGGGCGACCTTGATACCGCCTGCAACCAGCGTCGGGCTGATATCGCCGGCAGCCTGGATGGCGTCGAACGCCGCGATCATACCGACGACGGTTCCCATAAATCCGAGCATCGGGCTGAGGGCGATGAACAGGCCGATCCACGAAAGGCCCGACTCCATCTGGCCGGTCTGAACCGAACCGTAGGAAACAACGGCTTTTTCGACAGCGTCCAGACCCTGGTCGTAACGGTCGAGACCCTGGTAGTAGATCGAGGCGATCGGACCGCGGGTGTTGCGGCAGACCTCTTTAGCAGCTTCGATGCCACCGTTCTTGAGCGCCTCCTCGACGGAAGCGATGAGTTTCTTCGAGTTGATCGTCGAGAGCGACAGGTACAGGATACGCTCGATAGCCACTGCCAGACCGATCACCAAGCAGAGGAGCACCGGGAGCATCCACTCCCAACCGCCTTCGAGGAACTTCTGCATCATGACGTGGTGCATGCTGTCGCCTGCAACCTGGGTTTCTGCTACAACCGCTTCGGTTGCGACAGCTGCATCCTGTGCGAACGCACTAACGGTACCCAGTACGGACAGGGCAGCCGACGGAATCAAAAAAAGTTTTTTCATAGTTGTGTTAGATAAATTAAATTTGATTAGTTGATCTTTTTATTGTTGTGTTTTTGGTTTCTTCTCTTTCCGGTCGCTGCCGAATGCCGTTTTTTTATTTTCAAACGTTGCCGTCCGTTATTTTTTCAATAAAAATAATTATTTTTTTTGTCTTTCGCAGCCTTCGGAGTGTCCTTTTCTGCTCCGGAGCTGCTGCGGAAGGTTATTTCTGCACATATAGCCGAACCCCGGATAATTCATCCCGGATTCGATTAATGGACTGTAAGCCAATAGTTTCGCATGCTTTTTGCCGCCTGACCCGCCCATTGCTTCCTGCGGAAAGGGTACATTAGCAGTGCGAAATATAGAAAAAAAAATTGTTACATGCAACGGCTTATGCCGTAAATTCTCCGCGCAGGGGTTTGCGCAGGAGCATGCGTGTCTCGTCGTCCGAAAGCCCCAATCCGAGTACGTACATCAACTTGGTGACGGCGGCTTCGGTAGTCATGTCGTAACCGCACAGGACGCCGGTTTTTTGCAGTTGCAGCCCCGTTTCGTAGAGTTCCATCGAGACGCAGCCCCCGCCGCACTGCGTGATGTTGAGAATGATGATCCCGCGTGCGACGGCTTCCCCGATGACGCGGATGAACCATTCGGAAGTGGGGGCGTTGCCGGCGCCGAAGGTTTCGAGTACCACGGCGCGCAGTCCCGGGGCTGAAAGCATGGCCCGCAGGATCTCTTCGCTGAGTCCCGGAAAGAGTTTGACGAGTTCGATGCCCCCGGATAGTTTCGTGGCGATGCGCAGTTGCGGGGAAGTATCCGCGGGCCGCAGGATCGCCGGGAGGTTGTAGGCGATATTGACCCCTACTTCGGCCAGCGGCGGGTAGTTGTAGGAGCGGAAGGCGCTCAGGGCCTCGGCGCTGCGCTTGGTGGTGCGGTTGGCGCGGAAAAGGCGGTTCTGGAAATAGAGCGATACCTCGGGAACCTCCGGGCGGCCGCCGATGCGGGCCCCGGCGATCTCGATGGCTGTGATAAGGTTCTCGCGCCCGTCGGTACGCAGCACGCCGATCGGAATCTGGCTTCCGGTGAAGACGACCGGTTTGGCGAGGTTTTCCAGCAAAAAACTCAGCGCCGAAGCCGTGTAGGACATGGTGTCGGTCCCATGCAGCACGACGAATCCGTCGTAGCGGGCGTAGTTGTCGCGGATCAGGCGGGCGAGGGCCAGCCAGTTCGACGGCTCCACGTTCGAAGAGTCGATCACGGGGGACACCGTGTGTACGTCGATGTCGACGTTAAGGCGTTTCAACGAGGGGAACTCGTCGTAAATGCCGCTGAAGTCGAAGGGGACCAGCGCCCCGGTGGCGGCGTCGGTCTTCATGCCGATGGTTCCGCCCGTGTAAATAATGAGGATCGAAGATCTCATGGTATCAGATTCCTTTGAATATTCGTTTGGCGTTGGCTGTCGTCGCCTCCGCGACCTCCGCCGGTGTGAGTCCTTTGAGTTCGGCGACCTTTTCGCAGACGTAACGCACGTAGGCCGACTCGTTGCGCTCTCCCCGGTGGGGTGCGGGCGTGAGGTAGGGACAGTCGGTTTCCAGCACGATGTCCCGCAGTTCCATTTCGCGCACGACCTCGGCCAGTTTGCTCTTTTTGAAAGTTACCACGCCGCCGATCCCGAAGGCGAAATCGCCGTACTCCTTCAGTTTGCGGTAGGTCCCGATTCCGTCCGAAAAGGCGTGGAAGACTCCCCGGACGCCTTGGCCGCGGTATTCGCGCATGATAGCGGCCGTTTCGGGCCATGCGTCGCGCGTATGCACGGCGATCGGCAGCCCGTATTGCAGCGAGAGGTCGATCTGGCGGCGGAACGCTTCGGCCTGATCGTCCCTGAAATCGCGGCTCCAGTAGAGGTCCAGCCCGATCTCGCCTATGGCGCAGAATCCTTCGATCCCTTCGGGCGGCGTTTGCAGGTAGCGTTCCGCCAGGGCGAGTTCCTCCTGCCAGCGGGGATTGTCGTTTACCGAGGTGGGGTGCAGTCCCATCATCGGGATGCACCGCTGCGGATGGCTGCGGCAAAGTCCGAACAGCCGCTCGTGGCTTTCGGAGTCGATGGCCGGGAGCAGCAGTTGCCCGACGCCTTCGGCTGCGGCGCGGGCTAAAGCCTCTTCGCGGTCGTCGTCGAATGCTTCGTCGTATAGGTGTGAATGCGTATCTGTCAGTATCATAGTTTCATGTATCTGTTTCCGGGCAACTGGCGCACGGCGCCTGCCAGTTCGAGCCCTACGAGCAGCGTCGCCAGTTCGCCGGGATTCAGGCTGCTCAGTTCCCCGAGCGTCTCGACCGACAACGGGTCGTCGGTGCGGAAACACCCCAGCAGTCCGGCCTCGTCGGGCGTCAGTTCCGGCGTCGGGGGCTTCGCCCGCAGCATCGCGGGATTTTCTCCGAGGTCCCACATCAACTCCCGGATCACGTCGTCGGCCGTCAGTACCAACTGTGCTTTGCGGTTGCGTATCAGGTGGTTCGTGCCTGCCGACGCCCGGTCGGTGATGCGTCCCGGCACGGCCATTACCGTCCGGTTGTAGGCGTCGGCGCAGTGGGCCGTGAAGAGCGAGCCGCCGCTGTCGGGAGACTCGGCGACGATACATCCCGCACTCAGCCCCGCAATGATGCGGTTGCGTGCGAGGTAGAAATTGCCGTTCTGCTTCGACTGCGAGTGCAGTTCCGTGACTAAAGCCCCTCCGCGGGCGAGGATGTCGCGCGCCACGTCCGTATGCTGGGCAGGCGTAACGCCGGGCAGCGGGTTGGCTACCACGGCGACGGTCGGCACTCCGGCTGCAAGCGCCGCACGGTGTGCCGCGATGTCGATCCCGAAAGCCAGGCCGCTTATGACCGAGAGTTCCGGAACCCGCTCTGCTAGCCCTTCTACGAGCCGGTTGCAGACCGTCTGCCCGTAAGGCGTCGCTTCGCGTGTTCCCACGATTGAAATACAACGGGCCGAGAGGGCTTCGGTGTCTCCTTTGATATACAGCACATGAGGGTAATCGGGGATTTCCCGCAGGAGCGCCGGGTATTCCGGGTCGGTCGAGGCAATGGCTGTGATGCCGTTGCGGCGGCAGTAGGCGAGTTCCTTTTCCGCGTCAGAAAACCCTTTCCGGCGGACGATCTGCTGTGCTGCTTCGGACCGCAGCTCCGCTTTGCCGATCAGCTCGTCGGCCGTGGCCGCGAAGATGCTTTGCGCATCGCCGAACTGCTCCAGCAGGTGCACGGCGCCTTTAATGCCGATGCCCGGAGTCATCTGAAGGGCAATATCCTCGATGGTCATACCGCGAAAAAACGTTTAGAACGATGTAAAGGTAGCCATTTTCGGGAAATAACGCAACGCAGGGCGGAATTTCGTAAAGAACCGGTTGCAATTGAAAAAAGGTAAGCGCATGTACGCTTACCTTAAGATTAAAAAGTAAATATTTTTTGGAAAGAGCGCAAAGTTAAGCCGAAGTTTTGCAGATTTTAGAAATGTTTGTATATTTGCACTCCCGATGCACTGAAAAATGAAGCCGTATGCTTTGGATTTGCGGAGCCGATCGATCGGATTCCGGGAATTTTGAAAATCCGGCTCAGTTTAAAAGACAGGGTATTCGGGTAAAAATGGTCTGATGGCCGAGTGGCTAGGCAAAGGTCTGCAAAACCTTGTACAGCGGTTCGAATCCGCTTCAGACCTCGATCTGAACGCGAAAGTCCTTGGAAGTTAATACTTTCGAGGACTTTTTTTGTCAGGGCCCGAAGACGGGCCCGTTTTAGATATGAATAACGGTGGGGCGATTGACCGGTTCGTAGTTTTCGTTCACGATACAACCGTTTACAAAGGTTGTCCGGGGCGTTTCATACACTCCGCAGGCTTCGTGGATATGGCCGAACAAATGGTAACGCGGGGCCGTATTCTCTACGCGTCTGCGTAAATCTTCACTTCCCATGTTTGCACCGAATGCCGATTTGTCTAAGATTCCGAATGGCGGGCAATGTGAAATCAACACATCTGTCTGCTCCGGAATCCGGGCGATTTTCTCCGGATAAAGGTCTTCCCAATGGATTTCATCGGATAGGAAGAGCGGTACTCCCCAGATCCGCACGCCTTCGATTTTTATGCCGCTGTTGCACAGATAGTGGCAATTTTCAGGCAGACCTTCGATTTCCGCACCGTCCAGGCAATCGTCGTGATTGCCGGCGATAAAGATTTTATGCCTGTAATCCAACGGGCCGAGCCAACTGATAAAATCGGTAATCTCTTCCTCCGTTCCGTTCCATGACAAATCCCCTGCATGAATCAGTACATCCGCCTGCGGCATATTTTTCATCTCCCGGTGTTTTCCGTGCGTATCGGATAGAAAGGCAATCGTCATTTCGAAGGTGCGTTGGTATATGATCTGAATACTTAGCCGCCCGGCTGTCATAGAGCGAGAGGTTATCTGCAAAGATAGACAAAAAAACAGCGGTGCGGTTATCTGCAACCCTGTTTTGTTTTTGATTTATCCGTTTCCCGGATTTGTCGGGCGGGTTCTGCGCCCGGCCGATTTTTTCCGGTGTAATATGGCGGTCTTTCTCTATTTTGCGTTATTTTTGTTTTTGATAAATATTGGAGTGCAACCAAAAATAAACCTGAATTCTATGAAGAGATCATTCGAAATGCTGCTGCTGGCCTTCGGGGTCGCCGCTTTCAGTTGCGGTGCGGTCCGTGCCGCAGGTCCGGACGACGGCGAAAACCGGCTGCCGGAGTGGGCGCTGGGAGGCTTTGTCCGTCCTGCAGGGGCCAATCCCATTATCATGCCCGACCCGCAGGTCCGGTTTTTCTGCCCCATGCGGCAGGATTCGGTCGGATGGATGGAGAGCGATACGTTCAATCCCGCTGCGACCGTCCGGGACGGTAAAATATGCGTGCTCTTCCGTGCCGAGGACAATTCGGCGACGGGCATCGGCAAACGCACTTCGCGCATCGGTCTGGCTGAAAGCAGCGACGGCGTGGCAATGCAATTCCGCCGTGATCCCATGCTTTTTCCGGCCGAAGACGGACTGAAAGAGTATGAGTGGCCGGGAGGTTGTGAAGACCCGCGTGTCGCCATGGCCGAGGACGGCACTTATGTAATGCTCTATACGGCGTGGAACCGCCGCATTCCGCGGCTCTGCGTAGCTACCTCGCGCGATCTGGTGACCTGGACGAAGCACGGTTATGCCTTCGAAAAGGCCTATGACGGCCGTTTCCGCGACCTGAAATGCAAATCGGCCTCGATCGTGACCAAACTCGACGGCGATAAACTCGTCATCACGCGCGTAAATGGCAAATACCTGATGTACTGGGGTGAGCGGATGATCAACATCGCCACGTCGGACAACCTCGTTGACTGGACGCCCGAAGTGAATGAGCAGGGCGGACTGAAGGGGGTGGTCTTTCCGCGTATCGGCTATTTCGACAGCGACCTGACCGAGTGCGGACCTCCGGCCATCCTGACCGACAAGGGCATCCTGCTGCTTTACAACGGTCGGAACCGCACCGACGACCGCCGCGACATGCGCTATCCGGGCGGCACGTACTCTGCCGGACAGTTATTGTTCGACGCTGCGGACCCGGGTAAGGTCATCGGACGCCTCGACGTGCCCTTTTTCCGCCCCATGGACGATTTCGAAAAGAGCGGTCAGTACAAGGACGGCACGGTCTTCATCGAAGGGCTGGTTTACTATAGATCTAAATGGTATCTCTACTACGGGTGTGCCGATTCGCATGTCGGCGTAGCCGTCTGCGATCCTGCCGCCGGAGCGCCCGGCGACTCCATCCCCGCCGGAAATTCCAAACCTTAAGATGCTTCTCCGGCATTGCTGCTTGCCGCTGACAAAAAACCTCTGCATCCCGGAATCGACGATGCGGAGGTTTTTTGCGATCGGAGTCGGAACTTCGGTTTCGGTCCGGCGTCCATCAATGCCGTTTGTCCTTTACAGATTTTTGGTGTATAGGTCGTTCATGATGTCGAGAACCTGTTTCCAGGAATCGCCGCCGTCGTTGGTCGATTCGGGACCGGGCGTCGATCGTCCGTCCTCGATGTATTTCTTTACCCGGGCCGCCATCTCGCGGACCTGGCCGGCATATGCGGGATTGTTTATCTGGTTGACCTTCTCTTCGGGGTCGCTGACCATGTCGTAGAGCTGCAACGAAGGCCGGCCTTCGATCCTGTACTCTTCGGCGGAGCCGTTGCCTGCATTGAATATCAGCTTGAACTGCGGCGTTCGGTAGGTGAAATAACCGGCTCCCGATGTTGCGATCAGGTCGGTTCGGGACGTATCGCCCGTGCCGTTCAGTATCGGCCAGAAACTGTAACTGTCTTCGGCTTCGCCGGCGTCCGCCCGGTAGCCGAGCATGTCGGCGAATGTAGCGTAGAGGTCGGTCAGCGATACGAGCGAATTATCTGTCCGGCGGCCGTACCGGTCGCCCCACGACAGGATGAAGGGGATGCGGTGGCCGCCTTCCCAGCCGTGCGACTTGTATCCCCTGTAAATATAGGACGGGTAGTGGTCTTTCTTGTTTATCTGCCCCATGTTGATGTATCCGGCGCAGCCGTTGTCGGCAGCGAATATCACGATCGTATTGTCGTACTTGCCGATCTCTTTCAGCTTCTGGTTGATCCTGCCGACGATGTCGTCGATCATCATCACCAGGTCGCCGTAATCGCCGATCGCCGATTTCCCTTTGAATTCCGGGCTGGGAAAAAGCGGGATGTGGGGCGCCGTGAGGGCCATGTAGAGAAAAAACGGTTTGTCGGAGTCCTTGTTCTCGTCGAGGTATTCGAGCGTTTTATCCGCCAGGTGCGGCTGCATGCTCTCCGCACTCCAGTCGCTGTGCCCGACGCCGCCCTTGATCTTGTACAATCCTCCACCGGAGTCTTCGAATACCATATTCGGTTGTTTTTCCGCCATGTCGTTGACAAGGTATAGGTGCGGGGGTCCCGAGGGCGAGGTCAGTCCGTAGAAATAGTCGAACCCCTTGTCGGTGGGGCCGTTGGCTACGCGTTTGGTAAAGTCGATGTCGTCGATCTTCTTTGCCGGTTTGCCGTCCTTGCCGGTCCAGTCCCAGCCCAGGTGCCATTTGCCGATGATTGCCGTCGTATAGTCACAGGCCCTGAACATGTCGGCGATGGTTTTGCGTCCCGGAGCGATCATCGGGGGCGACATGACGCCGAGTACGCCTCCTTTTTTCTCCGAACGCCAGTTGTAGCGTCCCGTGAGGATCGAGTAGCGCGAGGGGGTGGAGAGGGCCGATGAGGCGTGCGCATCGGTGAATGCGATGCCGCGGTTGCACATTTCGTCGAGCCAGGGGGTCTCTATCTTTGAGTCAGGATTGAGTCCCCTTACGTCCCCGATTCCCATGTCGTCGGCAAGGATCAGGATGACGTTGGGCCGCGGGTCTTTTCCCGAGGCTCCGTAGCACGAGGCCAGTGCCCCCAATATGCATGACGACTTAATCAACATTCCGTTTTTCATAGCGTAGATCGGTTAGCGGGTTGTTTCGGCAGAAAACCGAATAGTCAAAGGTAACGATGTTTTACGGGTTTTCCGGATAATATCCGACCTTAAAAGGCCATTTTCCGACCAAGTCGGGCACAGTCTCGGCTTCTCTTTTCCCTCCGGCAATGGCTTACATCAGCTTGAACTGCGGGTCCCGGAGACTTTTTACGGGGCGCTCGCGGATCACGGCATCCTTGTCCAGCTTGTCCGGGGTCCCGATCAGCAGGGGCGATTCCGGGTCGTGCCTGCGCTTGTTGGATACCGCCGAATGGTAATTTCCTTTGATGGCGTAGCAGTAGACGCACCCGTTCAGGCAGCTTTCGTAGCTCCCGATGTCGATGCTCTCGATGCAGTTGCAGACGGCTCGCTGGTTTTTGTCTTTTCCCGCCGCGATCGGATAGCCCGTGATGCGTTCGATCAACTGTTTGTCCACGCAAAGGCCGCCCGGAATACCTAGGCGGCGCAGGTCCACCTTCACCGTGCAGGTGTCTAGCCTAATGCCGTAACCATCGGCGAAAGCCTTGAACGAGACGGCTATCGCCTCGGTCTCCTCTGGTAACAACGGTTCGATGTTCAGTTGTCCCACAGCCCTGCGGATATGGGGGTAGTGGTCGATGAATCCCAGCATGCAGCGTTCCGTGTGGTCTTTCAGTGCTTCCGCCGTGCGGGCGAACGCCTCCCGGTGAAATTCCACGGTGTATTTTTCATTGGTGAACAACGGGTCGTAGCGCCAGATCACCCGCTCCCTCCCGATTTTCTCCGACAGCCTTTTGAAGGTCTCTATCCGTGCCTGCAGCGGAGGCAGGCGGTTTTCCGGCTCGGGACCGTAGGGGTTGAGTGTGTACTGGAAGTAATAGTTGTATGCCCCGAGCCGGTCGAGTTCCCCGAGCATCGGCGCAGGGTTCTTTGTCCAGAACACGATGCAGTCGACGACGTCCGGGTTGAGGGCGATCCGGCTGATCTGCTTCGGATTGTAGGGATTCGGGACCAGGACATACCCCTCCCGAACCCGGTTCATAAACCATTTGGCGTAGAATGCGGGAATGTCGGTCCGGCGGCTGGCGCTTATGATCATGGCTTGCGGTGTTTTACGCTTCGCGGCGCATCGTCAGTGAGATCCGGCCCCGGACGGTGTCGATGCCCGTTACCCGCACCTCGACATGCTGCCCCAGGTGTACCACGTCGGCCGGGGAGGCTACGTAGCGGTCGGCCAGTTGCGAGATATGCACCAGCCCGTCCTGCTTGACGCCGATGTCGACGAAGGCTCCGAACGCCGTGATGTTGGTGACGATCCCCGGCAGGAGCATCCCTTCGCTGAGGTCGCCGATCGTGTGTACATTGGGGTCGAACGCGAAAACCTGCAACTGTTCGCGCGGGTCGAGCCCCCGTTTGTCGAGCGCTTCCAGGATGTCCGTCACGGTCGGCAGTCCCACCTCCCCGCTCACGTACCGCTCCGGTTTCAGGTCGCGGCGCAGCGATTTGTCGTTCAGCAGTTTCTCGACCGTCACACCCGCATCGGCCGCCATCCGCTCGACGATGTGGTATGACTCCGGGTGCACGGCGCTGTTGTCCAGTGGGTTCGCTCCTCCCACGACCCGCAGGAATCCGGCCGCCTGTTCGAACGCCTTGGCGCCCAGCCGCGGCACTTTGAGTAGCGATTTGCGGTTCTTGAAATCGCCGTTTGCCGCACGGTAGGCAACGATATTTTCCGCCAGCGCAGGCCCCAGGCCCGATATGTAGGTCAGGATGTGCTTCGAGGCGGTGTTGATGTTGACGCCGACTTTGTTGACACAGCTTTCCACGACCGTCTGGAGCCGCGCCTTGAGTTTCGACTGATCGACGCTGTGCTGGTACTGCCCCACGCCGATCGACTTGGGGTCGATTTTGACCAGTTCCGACAGCGGATCGATCAGACGCCGCCCGATGCTGACGGCTCCCCGCACCGTTACGTCGTAGTCCGGAAACTCTTCGCGCGCCACGGCCGAGGCGGAGTAAACCGATGCTCCGTCCTCACTCACCATGAAAATCTCCACGTCGCCGAGTCCCAGTCCGCAGACCAATTGTTCGGTTTCGCGGCCCGCCGTGCCGTCCCCGATGGCGAACGCTTCGGCCTTGTACTTGGCGGCCAGCGATTTCAGAGTTTCGGCTGCCTCGGCTTGCCGGCCCTGCGGGGGATGGGGATAGATAGTCGTGTTGTGCAGGAGGTTGCCCTGCGAATCGAGCGCGACGACCTTGCATCCGGTGCGGAACCCCGGGTCGATGGCTACGACGCGCTTCTGCCCCAGCGGGGATGAGAGCAGCAGTTGGCGCAGGTTTTCGGCGAAGACCCGGATCGCTTCGTCGTCGGCTTTCGCCTTGGCCGCCGCAAGCTGCTCGGTTTCGATCGAGGGGCGCATCAGGCGTTTGAACGAGTCGGCCACGGCGGTTTCCATCCATTCGCGCGTCGTCGAACCGTTGCGGATAAACTGCCGGCAAAGGCTTTCGGTGCAATACTCCGCATCTATGTCGATCGTGATTTTCAGGATTCCCTCGTCTTCACCGCGCTGCATGGCCAGGAACCGGTGCGATGAGATGCTGCGCAGGGGCGACGTGGCGTCGAAGTAGTCGGAGTATTTCGCTCCTTCGGCCTCCTTGCCCTTGACGAGTTTCGAATGTACGACGCCTTCGCGCGCAAACGTGCGGCGCAGCGTGTTGCGGGCGCGCTCGTCCTCCGACACCCGTTCGGCGACGATGTCGCAGGCCCCGGCGATGGCCTCCCCGGGAGTCGGCACTTCGGCCGAGATGAAACGCCGGGCCTGCTCCGCGACGTTTCGGGCGTTCTGCGCTAGGATGATTTCAGCCAGCGGTTCCAGCCCCCGTTCGCGCGCCACCGTAGCCCGCGTGCGGCGTTTGGGTTTGTAGGGCAGGTAAATGTCCTCCAGCTCTACCGAATCCCAGCACTCCGCGATGCGTTTGCGAAGCTCCGGGGTCAGCCTGCCCAGCCCTTCGATCGTCGTGAGCACGGTCTGCTTGCGGGCCTCGAGTTCGGTGAGGCGGTCCAGCCACTCCTTGACGGCGCCGACCTGCACTTCGTCGAGCGAACCGGTGGCTTCCTTGCGGTAACGGCTGATGAAGGGGATCGTCGCTCCTTCGCGGAGCAGGCGCACGGTTCCCTGCACCTGGGGCAGGGAAATCTGCAATCGTTGGGATATGATTTGTTCGGTCATGTTCGGAAAAGTTCTCCGGCAAAGATAACGCAACCCGGGGGCACTGCCAAATTTATTCGCCCCCGGCCCGTGCCGGCCGTTCGGCAAAAGCGGCGGATTGAAAACTCAATCCGCCGCTTTTCATACCGGGTAAAATTTCTTAGGCTTCGGCCTTGGAATATTCCGAGAATTCGCACCCGAAACGTTCGACCATCATGTTGTCCATCTCATCGGCCTTGAATGCCAGTTGTACGATGTTTTGCCGGATTTCCTCTTCCGACTCGTCGGTGATGTCCGAGAGGTGGATGCGGTAGGCGATGTAAATCTGGCGCTCCTCGATACCGAGCTTGTAAGGTCCGAAATCTTCGGTCAGCATGTAGTCCAACACCGGTTCCACGTCCTTCTTGGGGAGCAGGTTGATCGGTGAGGTGGAGAAGAGGTAGTTGCCGTCGTAGACGAAGATCCGGATTTCCGAACTGCCCTTGTGGAAGAGCCACGAGTCGTAGCCGTCGCGGGCCAGTATCGGGTTGATCCCCATCTGCTCGATGGCGCTCTCGACGAACGACCCCAGGGGCGACTGCTCGCGCTGGTCGAAGACCCCTTCGGTGAGTTTCTCGCCGCACGAGGGGCAGAATTCCTCTTCCTCTGCGATCAGTTCGTCGCAACTGCCGCACTGCACCTGGAAAATCGTGCGGTCGAACTCTCCGACCGTCTCCAGCAGTTTGCGCAGCGTCTCGACGCGGATACCGAATCCCATGTTGTCGGCCTGCGTGAACTTGCTGACCGTCACGCCCACTACCTCGCCGTTCTCGTTGAGCATCGGGCCTCCCGAGTTGCCGGGGTTCACGGCTGCGTCGGTCTGGATGTAGTATTTGCCGTCCAGGAGCTGCTTGGGCGACGACACCGAACCTTCGGTCACGGTGAAAGGCATGCCGTAGGGATAACCTGCGACGTAAACCTTGCGTCCGATGGCGAGGGACTCGTTTTCGGCGAGGCTGAGTTCCGGCAGCGCCGAGAAATCCCCGTCGACGGCCAGCAGGGCGATGTCGAGTACCGGGTTCACCAATACGACCTTCGCCAGGTAGGGCGTGCGGTCGTTGCTGTGCACGGCGACATGGTGAAACCCTTCGACGACGTGATAGTTGGTTACGAAAAGATTGCAGCTTTTCAGGTAAAAGCAACTGCCCGAGCCTCCGGCGTGCGTCACCTTGAATACCAGTTGGTATATGTTGTTCTGTTCCATTGTTTTGCGCTTTATTAGTCGTTACTCTTTTTACCCATGGCCTGTTCCATCATCTTCATCTGGAATTCGGTCGCCAGACGCATGTACTCCGCCATGTCGCCCCGCATCATCGCCTCCTGCATCTTGGTCTGCATGTCGGCGACCTGCGACTCCATGGCCGCAGCCATCTGCTGCATTTGTCCGACGGCTCCGGCCATCGCTTCCGCAGCCGCTCCGGTGAGGTTTTCCAGCGATTCGTCGTCGTCCGCGTCGAGTTCGCCCTCCATGATGTTGTCCAGCGCTTCGTACAGAATTTCGGAAGCCTCTTCCACCGGTTTGCCGGCCGAACGGCTCAGCGCGCGCGCCGCAACGGCGTTCAGGTCGTCCTGTACGTCGTTGTAGAAATACATTTCGTAGAATTTGTAGAGCATGCGGACTGCTGCGCGCTCGTAGTTCTCGGCCTGGATGGCTTCGGTGGCCTCCTGGTAAACGTCCTTCATGTTCTCCTGGACGTTGTTGAGCGACGAACGCCGTTTCGTCGAGACGAGCGTGTCGATGAAATAAAGGTTGTCGGCCATCTCTTCGCGGGGCATGGCGAGCAGTTTTTCGAGGAAGGCTTTGCCTTTGGCTACCAACTCGGCTACGGGCAGTTCTTTGTCCATGTCGTCGATGGCCTTTTCGAGGTCGTTGGTCAACTGACCCTGCGGATGTGCGAAGTAGGATATTTTGTAGAGGGCCGTGTCGACGACGTTCCATGCATATCCGTATTTGCGCTCCGTCTCGTACTCTTTCACGACATCGAGCGTTTCGCGGCAGGCCTGCTGCACGGCTTCGTAAATGCGCCCGGCTTCCTCTTCCGGATAGGGTGTGATGCGGGGTTCGTAGCAGCGTTTCGCCCCGAACTTGGTGCAGAATTCGTCGTCATAGCGGTCTCCGATGTGGCAAATGTTGCGCAGCACGAAATAGAGCTTGTGGGGATGGCTCTGCGACAGGGCGCATCCGTACTCCATTTTGAGCCGGTCTCCCTGTTTGCGGAACCGGGGCAGCATGAGGCGGTTGATGTTCAGGTCGGCGACCTGCCGGAGCATGGCCACGCGGCCCTTTTCCGGAAGCTGGAGAAAGTCGGCCTCGATCAGCACCCGTCCGTCGCGGACGGTGATGTTTACCAGGATCGAACCGTGGGGAATGTGGAATTCCGTGCCGTCGGTGTTTCCGTATTTCGTACGGAATTCCGGATTGAGGTGGTCGAGCAGCAGGTGCAGCGCTTCGAGGTGCTTGCCCTCGTTGTAGCGGTCGACGCTCTGCTCGTAGGTCTCGACATTGACTTTGCTCTGGGTGGAGCTCAGTATGGGAGCTGTGTAAGCGGGTGTGATTTTCATGATATGGTGTTTAATGCTCTATTGATAATGGTCGTTCTGCCGGGTTTGGCCGTAGCCCGGGTTTTGTAATGATTGACCGCCGGACTCCGTTTCCTTACCTTGTTAAGGTCCGGATTGTTCCGGATCAACAAATATAACAAAATATCGGTCTTTGAGGAACTTCCGGACGACTTTTTTGCAAAAAAACAACGCCCGCATAAGCATTTTCGTCCCTACGAGAGGCAAATCCTGCGTATTTGCTCTTCGATGTCCGACGATTTGTCGATCCGGTCGTTGCGCAGCCGTGCCCGGTAGGTGTAAATCGTCGAGAGCGTGCTGTTGAGAAACAAGGCTATCTGCGCCGAGTCCGAGACGCCCAGCCGGACCAGCGCCAGGTAACGCAGTTCGGTCGAAAGCTGTCTGCTCCGCTTGGGCATGAAGCGCTCGGGATCGAGGAGCAGGGTGCGTACCTGCTCGATGAAGTCGGGGAACAGCCCGAGGAAAGTCTCGTCGAAGAGGCGCAGGAAATTGCGGTGCTCGGTCTGTATCAACTCCTGTGAGCGCAGCGTGATCAGCGTCTGCTCGGCATTTTCGGTTTTGAGCAGTTTGATGATTCCCATGCGGTAGGTATCGAGGCGTTGGATGTACGAACTGCAAAGCTGCATGTACTGGCTCACATATTCCGATTTGATCTTGTTGGCGTCGTTGAGCTGGTCGTTGGTGCGCACCAGTTCGTTGTTGGTGGCATTGAGCCGTTGGTTGATGTCGGTCAACTGGCGGTTGATTTCGAAATAACTGTCTTTGAGCCGTTCGATTTCGCGTTTGCGCCGCAGGGTGTGGATCGCCTGCCAGAGAATGATGATCAGCAGCACCGAGAGCGATATGGCCGTGAAGAGCGTCAGCAGCAGTTTGCTGTGCATCGATTTGTCGAACGACCGGGTGATCATGTCCAGCGATTCGGCGTATTGCCCCATTCGCAGGCGGTAGTTGCTGACCGTCAGGTCATTCAGCGTGCGTTTGATGTAGGCGTTCGCCAGCCGTATCTCCCCGGTTTCGTAGAGTATCTGCGCCAGCCGGTAGAGCGACATATGGGCGCGCGTCGAGGCTGAGAGTTCGTAGATCGAGGCGCGCGCGGCCCACAGCATGCCCTGCCGGTTGTCGCCCATGTCGGTATAGTTGCGTGCGATCTGATAGATGATGTTGCCTTTCTGGAATATATCGAGGCTGTCGATGTCGTCTCTGATGAGCCCTTCGAGTTTTTCCAGCGCTTCCCGGTTGCGTCCTTCGAGGCGCAGCAGTTCGGCTTCGAAATTCTTTTTCTGGTAGGCGATGCGCGGTCCCGAAGCGCGGTTGAGATAGGCTTTAAGGTAGTATTTGAGCGAGTCGTCGTAGCGGCGCTGCACCTCGGGGAAAACGCTGAAACGCTTCGATTCGCGGAATACCGTGGCCCGGGTGCGGTAGTAGAGCGTCAGGTCGACCTCCCGGCTGTTCGTGGTGTCGACGCCTCGCAGCACGCGGTTGGCCTCCGCGAGTTCGACGTTGCCGATCAGAACGATGGCCGTACGGACCTTGGCGTCGTTGATCAGCCGTTTGTCGCCCAACTGCTCGGCCAGCGCGCGGGCCTGCATGCAGTAGTAGGCCGACGAGTCGAGCTGGAAGTGGCTGTAATGGCCCGCCAGGGTGATGTAGGCCCAGGTCCGTGTCCTGTCGCTGCGGGTGGTGTCGGCAATGTATTGGTATTTGCGGATGATGTTGTGGCGGCGGCCCACGTAAACCGCTTCGTTCCGGATTACGTCGTTCAGTTCATGGATCGCCGCGTCGATCTCGCGGTCGAGGTCGTCGTGGCAGCCGGTCGTCAGGAGGGCCGTGACGGCAAACAGCAGGCAGCGGAGGTTTCGGTTCATGGCAAATGGCGTGTTTCGGTCAGACAAGATAGTAAAATTCGGTTTCAAAAAAACGTTTCGGAGGGTTTTTGGACCGTTGCGGGGTTGTTGAGAGGTTTGATAAAACAAGTCCGATTTATTCTCGGGGTATTGATATTCATTTGATTGCGTTTTCGATGGGTTTGATTTTTCCGGGCCTCCTGCGGGGGCTGTCTATTTATGGGTACATTTGCCATACCGACAAACCCGTTGCCAGGCGGCAACACGCAAACCCAACCAAAAATGAACCGAATCTTGAATTGCCTTTCATCGGCCGCGCTTGCATTGATGCTTTTCGCAGGCTGTTCGTCCGAATCTTCGCCGGAGAATCCGGCGCCTCCTCCCGCCGGGGCGGGGGATGTCTGCGGATATGTCCGCTGCAACGGCCAGGGCATCGCCGGAGTCGTGGTTTCCGACGGCGTGAACGTCGTGAAAACCGATGCCGCAGGTTATTATTCCTTTGCGAGCGACCTCGCTTCGGCCGACTTCGTGCGGATTTCCGTGCCTTCGGGCTACGAGACGGCCCGCGACGGAATCCTTTCATCTTTTTATGCCCCTATCGACCCCGCCGCCACGGGCGTGCAGCGCTTCGACTTCGACCTGACGGCCGTGGACAATACTCGCCACCTGCTGCTGGTCATGGCCGACATGCACATTTCGGGGCGCAAGCCGGGCTATCCCGACGATGCCGGAACGGTCGTCGCCGAACTCGATGCCAAACAGTGCCGGGATCGTTTCATTCCCCGCCTTGCCTCCTATGCCGCCTCGGCCCCCGAGGGCTACCGTGTCTACGGACTGAATCTGGGCGACATGACCCATTCGGAGTACTGGTACTCGAAAAACTACTCCTTTCCGCAGTATATCGAGTCGATGAAGGGGATCGACTTCCCCGTTTTCCACGTCATCGGCAACCACGACTACTGCCACAAAGTTGCCGACGATACGGCCGATGCACAGTATAAAGCGGCGCTGGGCCCCACCTATTATTCGTTCAACCTGGGGAGCATCCATTACGTCGTGCTCGACGACATGATCTACAAAGGTTCGAACGCCTACTCCACGCGCATCGACGACCGGCAGATGGAGTGGCTCCGCAAGGACCTCGCGGCGATGGACCCGGCCCTCCGCGACGTGGTCGTCGCGATGCACGTTCCCACTGTCAACAGCCTCCAGACAGACGGCTCCTATAAAAAGGCCCTCGAAAATTTCGACGAGTTCTATGCGCTCTTTGCCGGCTATAACCTCACGGTGATGAGCGGACACTGGCATCATGCCCATTCGGTCCGCATCGGCGACAAGGCTGTGGAATACATCCTTCCGGCCGTGTGCGGCACATGGTGGTACAAACTCCTTTGCAACGACGGGACCCCGGCGGCTTTTGCTGCCTACACCGTCAACGGAGCTTCCATGAGCCACCGCATCGTGCCGTTCGGGGAGGAGTATGCCGCGGAACGCTACCGCGTCTACAACAAGGGAGTTACGACCAATACCGGGACCGTCGCTCCCGGCGCATCGTCGGACCCTGCCGGAGGTTCGCCCGCTATTTTGGTCAATCTCTGGGAGATGCGTCCCGACTGGACCTTCACCTGCTACGAGAACGGCGTACAGACTTCGGGCCGGCTGACGCGCGTGGCGCGCTACGACCCCATTCACCGCGACTTCTGCAACCGGGAGCTGATCGGATGGGTGAAGTATTCGTGGTGCGCGACGGTCCGTACGGCCGACCACTGGCTGCAATACGTCCCGGCCGACCCTGCGGCTGCCGTCCGCATCACGGTTACCAACCAGAAAGGATCGTTGCTGCACGTCATCGACACGAAGATCGAATAATCCGAATCCATACCACTTTTATATGATGAAAAACAGAAAATTTCTGCTCTTCCTGGCCGTTGCCGTGTTGTTCGCGGCGCCGGCCCGAAGCGCCGGACTGCCGGCCATTCCCGATAAATCGGGGGTTACGGTCAAAGGTTATGTCGCGTGCGAAGGCCGCGGCATCGAGGGGGTCGTCGTCTCCGACGGCTTCAACGTCACGAAAACCGATGCCGAAGGCCGCTACTGGCTCAAAACCAAACTCTCGCGCTCCGAGTTCGTGATGATCTCCACGCCGCGCGGCTACGATCCGGAGGTCTATTCCGGATTCCTGCCCAAGTTCTTTTACGCCCTCGACAAGACGGCGGATAAAAAGAGCGTCCAGCAGTTCGACTTCCACCTCACACGCGCCGCCAACGACGACTACACGCTGCTCGTCGTGGCCGACGAACACGTCTCGGGCCGTGTGATCGACATTCCGCCCGGCAGCGGCAACGTCATCGCCCCGGTCGATTCGGTCCAGTTCCGCGACGACTTTATGCCCCGGCTGGTCGGGTATGCCGACAGCGTGATGCAGCGCATGCCGGTCTACGGGCTCAACCTGGGCGACATGACCCACTCGGAATACTGGTTCCGCAACAAGACGGGCATGCCCGAGTACCTGCGGCTCGCTAAAGACACCCCCTTCCTGATGTACCACGTCATCGGCAACCACGACCATTGCCACAAGTACGAAACCGATTACGAGGCCGAAGCCGAATACCGCAAGTATTTCGGTCCGACCTACTACTCGTTCAACCTCGGCAAGGTCCACTACGTCGTGCTCGACGACATGCTCTACCACGGCCGCAACAAGTACGACAAGATCATCGCCCCGGAACAGTTGGCGTGGCTCTACAAGGACCTCAAGGCGCTCGACCCCTCGATCCGCCGGCTCGTCGTGGCCTGCCACGTGCCCCTGGTGGCCAACAACGGCGCCTGGGACGATATCTGGTATAACCTCAAGAACAAGGACGAACTGTTCGTGCTGTTACAGGACTACGACGTTACCATTATGACCGGCGACTGGCACACCGAAGGCACGACGCGCGTCAGCGACCGCATGGTGGAGTACGTCCATCCGGCCATTACGGGCAACTGGTGGTATCGGCAGGGCATCTGCTGCAACGGCCATCCCGCCGCTTTCACCGAGTATGTTTTCCGGGGCGACTGCCTCGAAAGCCGGTCGCTTGTCGACTGGGCCGACGGCAACAGCAAGCGGCAGTTCCGGGTTTACAACAAAGGCGTGACCTCGAACACCGGGATTGCGAGCTCCTCGGCGCTCGATCCTGCGGGCGGCGCACCGTCGGTGCTGGTTTTCTTCTGGGGGATCGCCCCTAACTGGACGTTCGTCTGCAAAGAGAACGGCGAGCAGACCTATGGCCGCGGCCGGCTGGTCCAGCGCTACGACCTTGCGGCCCGTTCGCTGGTCGAGGAGGGCATCATCCCCTACGAGCGTTATACCTGGCTCAAGCAGAAGCCTGTGCGCCTCTACCTCTACACTCCGAAGGACCCCGACGCCGAGATCGAAATCGTGGGTACGGACCACATCCTGAACCGCGATTTCCGGGTGGTCACACGGATCGAAAAATAACCGAAGTCCCCTAATACTACCTAATATGAGAAAATTCTACAAAATGATCGGAGCGCTGCTTGTGCTGGTATCGGTCACCCTCTCTTCGCTGACGGCCCAGACGGCCGCCGGAGTGAAAGGCGTTGTGACCGACAGCGACAGCGGCAGGCCGCTTGCCGGTGTGAGTGTAAAACTCTCCGGCGCGGCTGCGGCAACCACGACCGACGCAAAGGGCGCTTACACCATCCGGGTGTCCTCCGCCGAGGCCGTACTCGAATTCTCCCTGGAGGGATACGTCGCCCGGAAGGTCCCCACCGAAGGCCGGACGCAGGTCGACGTGGCATTGAAACCCGTGTCCCAAACCCGGGAACCGGGCGTGGTGAAAGGCGTCGTGACCGACAGCGACACCGGCGGCCCGCTGGCCGGCGTGACGGTCGTGCTCTCGGGTTCGACGCGCGGAACCACGACCGACGCAAAGGGAGCCTACACCCTCCGGACACAGTCCGCCGAGTCGGTGCTCGACTTCTCCTACCTGGGCTACGTTCCCCAGAAAATCCGCGTCGGCAACCGTTCGCAGATTGATGTCGGGCTGGTGGCTGACAACAAGGACATCGACGAAGTGGTCGTGATCGGTTACAGCGAGGTGAAGAAAACCGACCTCACGGGTTCGGTGACCAACGTCAAGATGGGCGACATCAAGGACATTCCGGTGGTCTCGGTGGACCAGGCGTTGCAGGGCCGTGTGGCCGGCGCCGACATCATGTCTACGTCGGGCGACCCGACCGCCTCGACCTCGATCCGCATCCGCGGCACGCGCTCGATCACCGCGTCGAACGAGCCGCTGATCGTGGTCGACGGCATCATCGACGCCGTGCACGACCTGAGCGACATCAATTCGGCCGACATCGAGTCGATCTCGGTGCTCAAGGACGCCTCGTCGACGGCCATCTACGGCGCACGCGGGTCGAACGGCGTAATCATCGTCACTACGAAGAAGGGCAATCCCACGGTGAGCAAACCGTGGATCACGCTCAAGGCCGATATGGGCTTTTCGCAGCTTCCGCGCAACCTCGACGTGATGAACGCCACGGAGTTCGCCCTCTACCGCAACGACGTGACCTATTTCAACTGGCAGATGGGCAACCGTCCGGTCCAGGACTACACCTACAACAACCCCTATTCGCTGGGCCGGGGAACCAACTGGATCGACGAGATCACCCGTACGGCTCCCTACCAGAACTACAACCTCTCGGTGTCGGGCCGCTCGAAGACGAGCAGCTACTTCGTGTCGCTGGGTTACAGCGACATCCAGGGTATCGTCGACGACAGCGGTTTCCAGCGCACGACGGCCCGCGTCAACGTCTCGCACGAATTCGCCAAGTGGTTCACGGCGGGCGTCAACTCGTCGATCTCCTACCGCGACGAGGCCAACAACAAGGCCAACATCGGCGGCTCGTCGGTGTGGAACGCCGCGACTTACCTGGCGCCCATCCTGGGTCCCGAGGACACCTACAACCCCTTCTACGGTTCGGGCCAGACGATCAACAACCCGCGTTTCACGATCGACCTGAACGAGAACACGCTCGAGCGATTCGCCTCGACTAACACCCTCTATGTGGACATCAAACCTGTCGAGGGGCTGAAGATCAGCAGCAAGTTCACCTACTACCTCTACCAGCGGCACGACTACCGCTTCTACCCGAGCACGCTGCCCGTTAAGAACGAAGGCGAGGGCGGCGAGGGCTACCGCGCCGAGTACGACACGCGCACGCTCTCGACCGAGAACACCGCGACCTACGCCTACACCTCGAAAACGGGCCACCAGTTCGACGTGATGGGCGGCTTCACGGGCTCGAAATCGCGCCTCAACGGCATGGAACTCACCGCCAAGGGGCTGATCGTCGACGACAACAAGTGGAACAACATGAACGGCATCTACGACAAGGAGAACTACACGTGCACCTCCTATACCAACTATGTTACGAAGATGTCGGTGCTGGCCCGCGTGAACTACAACTACAAGAAACGCTACTACCTGACGCTGACCGGCCGTTACGACGGATCGTCGAACTTCGCCGCCAACCACAAGTGGGGCTTCTTCCCGTCGGCAGCCGTCAAGTGGAACATCTCCAACGAGTTTTTCATGCGCCGCGTGCGCTGGGTCGAGGAGCTGTCACTGCGCCTGAGCGCCGGACGCACTGGCAACGACGCCATCAAGCCCTACCGTTCGATCGAGGCCTACACCTCGACCTCGGGCGGCTACCTGCTGGGCGGCTCGCAGTCGACGGCGTACTACCCGGTGCGCGTGGCGAGCGACAACCTGACGTGGGAGACCACCGACCTCTACAACGCCGCCATCGACGCTTCGCTGTTCAAGAAGCGCCTGAACATCACCTTCGAAGGCTACATTTCGAAGACCCGCGACCTGCTGCTCTCGGTCCAGAAAGCCGCGCAGTCGGGCTATACGAGCCACTTCGAGAACATCGGACGCACGTCGAATAAGGGCCTCGAGCTGACCCTCGAGACGCGCAACATCGTTAAGCCCAAATTCTCGTGGTCGACGTCGCTCACGCTCTCGCACAACAAGCAGATGGTCGAGGACATCGGTACGGAGGATTTCGTCAGCGCCATGAACAGCCCCGGCAACAGCCAGTACATGATGTACGGCTATGTCAAGGGTCGGCCGCTCAACGCCCTGTGGGGCTTCAAGTACGGCGGCGTGTGGCACAACCAGGAGGAGATCGAACGCAACAAGGTGACCCACACCTATGTTTCGGCCACGACCGCGATCAACCCCGGCCTGCCGCGCTACGTCGACACCAACAACGACGGCTCGCTGGACCAGAAGGACCTGGTCTACCTGGGCAACGCCGACCCCACGATCTACGGAGGTCTGCAGAACACGTTCAACATCGGGCAGTTGAAGGTCGGCGTCTACTTCGCCTATTCGCTCGGCGGCAAAATCTACAACTACTCGGAGCTCTACATGGCGGGAACCTACTCCACGAACCAGTACCGCTATATGGCCAACTCGTGGCATCCGGTGCGCAACCCCGACTCCGACCTGCCCCGCGCGGGCGGTGTGCAGGTGCATGTCCCGAGCGACCTGCAGGTGCACGACGCGTCGTACCTGCGCCTGAAAAACGTCTCGGTGGCCTACACGTTCGACCTGCGCAAGCGGGTGAAGTGGCTGCGCGACATCACGCTGAGCGTCAGCGGCGAAAACCTCTACCTGTGGTCGAAGTACAACGGTTTCGACCCCGACGTTTCGACTTCGAGCGAAAGCTCGACGCTGCGCCGCGTCGATATGGGCGCCTATCCGCGGGCGCGCACGGTGATTTTCAGTGTTCAAATCCGCTACTAATCAAAAAACGACTACGATTATGAAATCGATAAAACTGGTTTTGCTGACGGCGGCGGTGGCGCTCACGGGAGCCTGCTCGCTTCAGGAAACGCCCGAGTTCTTCGTCAACCGGAGCAACTTCTACCGCAACAAGTCGGAGTGTATCGCCGGTCTGAACAGTTGCTACATTCCGCTCAAGACGATCTATAACTTCAACTTCGGCGTGATGACCGAGGGGGTCACCGACCTGCTGTTCCACAACTCGCCGACGGTCTACGATTCGCGTCTCGAAATCTCGCCTGCGCTGCCCGGTTACGGAGCTACGGTGTGGACGCAGGGCTACAAGGCCGTGATGTACTGCAACGCTGCCATCGAGGGCATCAAGAATGCCACCGTGAGCGAGGATGATCGCCAAAAGCTGCTGGCCGAGGGCATGATCCTTCGGGCGATGTATTATTACCTGCTCACGTCGGTCTTCGGCGACGTGCCCTTCTACACGATCGACGTGAATACCGAGGAGCTGCTCAACCAGGCAGCCCGGCTGCCGCGCATGTCGGCCGTCGAGACCCGCAATTACCTGATCGAAGAGTTGATGGATAACGTCCCGAGCCTCGACCAGGTGCGTTCGTCGGAGGTTGCCGACAACCGCATGGGTGCGGCCGTGGGGTGGATGCTCGCCGCCAAGATGGCGATGTGGAACAAGCAGTGGGACACGGCGCTCGAAGCGCTCGCAGAACTGGAGAAGATTTACGGCACGCTCGACCAGTACCCGCTCTCGGACGTTCCGTTCCGCATGAAGAACACTCCCGAGTCGATCCTCGAAATCCAGCATTCCTACACTTCGGGAGGCCTGATCTATACTTCGAACTACGCCTGCATCTGCATGCCTAACCAGACCACCGCGGAGTCGGGAAGCGACGTTTTCGACGGTGTGAAGATCGAGGAGCTGGGCGACGACGCCAACGTGTGGCCCGGCATGCGGCCCAACCTGGTTTTCAGCGCCGGATTGCAGACCCGTACGGGCGGCGACCGCCGTGTGGAGATGAACCTCGCGTGGGAGTACGGCGGACAGGAGTTCAAGAGCGTCGGGACGCGCCCGTGGCTCGGCCCGAAATTCTGGTGTCCCGGCATGCGCGACAGCTACGACTCGAACAACTACAAGGTTTTCCGCTATGCCGACGCCGTGCTGATGGCAGCCGAGTGCTGGTGTATGAAGGAGAATCTGGAGCAGACGAAATTCTATCTCAACCAGGTGAAAAACCGTGCGGGTATCGCCGAATTCACGGTCTTCAAGAGTTGGGAGCGTACGCTCGAAGAGATACAGAACGAGCGCGCCCGCGAACTGATCGGCGAGTTTCAGCGCAAATTCGACCTGGTGCGGTGGGGTATCTGGTATACGAAGACCCTCGAATCGGCCGATTACGAGACCGTTCGCAACGCCATCCTGCCCTGCCACGAATACTACCCGATTCCCGACACGCAGGTGGTCTACTCGGGCTATGCGCTCGACAACAAGGAGTATGAAAAATACGGACTTTAACCTAAAAACGGAACATTATGAGATTCAGCTATAAAGGCATTGCATTGCTCGCGGCGCTCTGCGGGGCGCTGTACGGGTGCAACGAGCCGTTCGAACCGACGATCCGGCTGGCCGTGGATAACAACCTGGTCGAACTGCCGGCCAAGGAAGGCGTGACCCGCGTGATGGTCTATTCGACCGGCAAGTGGTCGCTCTCCCTGGATTCGGAATCCGGCGGCGCATGGGCGCGCATCGACCGGGCGTCGGGGCGCGAAAACGGCGATTTCGTATTCGAATACGACGCCAACGGCGGTTTGTCGCGCAAGGCGACCATCCGCATCGGTTCCGGGGACCGCCTCTGCGAAGTGGTGATGTTCCAGGCCGCGGGAATTACGGACCCGACGCTGACCGTTACGCCCGGAAGCGTTGCGCTGTTGGGCGAAGGATGTCCCGTGGAGATGACCCTTTCGAGCAACCTCGGTCCCGACCTGGAGCGCGTGCAGCACGAAGTCTCCTATGGCGAGGACAGCGGCGAAGGGTGGATTACCGATGTTGCGCTCGACGATGAGTCGCTGCGTTTCACGGTGACGGACAACACGACCGGGGCGATGCGTTTCGCCACGGTGACCCTCTGGGTTACGGACGGCAACGGCGCCCGCTACGAGACCCGCGCCACTGTCACGCAGAGCGCCGAAGCGTTGAAACTGACGATGACGCCTGCCGAAGAGACCCATGCCGCGGCTGCCTACGGCGAGACGTTCAAACAGGCCTTCGAGTGCAACATTCCGGCGATTTACGGCGGCCTGACGTTGGTGTGCGACTACCTGACCGGCGCCGAAGGCTGGTTGACGGATTATAAGATCGACCGCGAGGCTGGCCTGCTGAGTGTGAAGGTCCCGGCCAATCCCGCCGCACCGCGTTCGGCGCGCATCGCCCTGCGTTACGACGATGGACGCGGACGGACGATTACGACCGACTACGTAACCCTGACGCAGGAGAAGTGCGACATCGGCGGGTTGGAAGGCGACCAGATGGAAGACGAAAAAGACGACAACGAATGGTAACCGACTAAACAGAGGCAAAAATGAAAAAGATACAGAATCTATTGATAGCTTGCGGCCTGCTGCTGGCGGGGTGTTCCGAAATTCCCGTCGAGACCGCCGGCCTGCCCGGGCCAGCTCCGGTGAAACGCGTTTCGCTGCGCCTCGATGCAGGGGCGGACACGCGCGCCATGCTGGACGAAACCCTGCGCGTGAAGTTCCAGCCGGGAGATATGGTCGATATCAACGGCGTGGCCTACGAGGTTTTCCTGCTCGACGACGGCTCGGCCGCCGTGCCCGAAGTTCCCGAGGCCCCGCGTTACGAAGTGGTGTTCCCGTCGGCCTGCAATTTCCTCCAGCAGTCGAAGGAGGCCGCCAACTTCAAGTTGCCGCTGGCGCAGTTCTACGCCGGTCCCGGCACTTTCGGGCGCAATGCGATGCCGATGTACGGCGAAGCGACGGGTATCGACGAAGACAAAGGTTACGTGAACGTCACGCTGCGCAACATGTGCGGCGTGCTGAAACTGACGCTCAAAGGCTCGGCGACGATCAACACCATTCTCGTCGAGGACAGGTCGGGCGCTCCGATTTCGGGCTATTCCACGCTCGAAACCGACAGCGAGGGGAACAAAATCCTCGTGCCTGGCACGGCGAGTTCGGCCCGCGCTTACCACCTGGTGATGAACTGCGGCGGTGCGGGCGAGGGCGTCGCACTGAGCGAAAGCGGAACCGATTTCTATGTGGTGATGCCTGCCCGCGCGTATGCTTCGGGGCTGAAAATCCGCATCACCGACCGTTCGCACCGGGCGATGACCCTCGATTCGCCGACCCCGCGGACGATCAAGCGGAACGTCGTGACCGAGACCCCTGCGATCGCCTATGCACCCGACGCCGACCTGGTGTTCGCGGAGTATTTCGACGCCTGTGCCTGGGGCGGGAATTACATCGGCAATACGAAGGGGTATTCGCCCTCGCAGACCGAAGCCCAGCAGAGCAGCGGCAGCCTGGCCGGAACGACCGCCGCGGGATCGGCGACGGGTCTCGAGGAGGCTCCTTTCTACATAATGGAGAATGCCGCCGGAACAGCGGATTACACCAATTCGTGGAACATAGCTCCCCCTGCGGCCGTCAACAACGTGACGGCGGACTACATCCGCAACCGCAACCTCTACGACTGGACTTACCTCTACCGATGCGCCGAGTTCCAGGGCTGCCTGCGCGTCGGGTCGCCGACGCTGGGCCGCGGCAAAATCCACACGCCGAAGTTGGCGAACATTCCTGCCGACGCTTCGGGCAGCGTGCAGATCACCTTCCGCCTCTGCTACGTCAAAGGGGCGAATATGACCGACTCGTTCCAGAGCTGGATCGACAAGGGGACCTACCAGGAGGTTTACATCGACGGTGAGAAGATGGCCTTCACGCCCGCTACGTCGGCCTACATCCCCAACTCCACGATCGGAACCGACGGCTGGGCCGAAGTGCGGCTGATCGCTGACGGCGTGTCGAAGGATACCTCGTTCAACTTCTTCGAGAAAACCGGTACGGCGGCCACGACGAGCTACTATTTCGTCGATGACATCGAGGTCCGCCTGCTGGATTAACCACCCGTTTAAAACCAAGACAACATGAAAACGAAAAATAGCTGGAAATTGTTGCTGCTGACGGCCTTCGCAGGTTGTGCGGCGGCCTGCGCCGACGATCCGGACTCCGTCCCGGTCATCGAACTCGGCGCCGTGAAAGGCGAATACATCGTGCCGGCACAGAGCGGCACGGTCGAAGTCGAGGTGTACAGCAACCGCGGCTGCAACGTCTCGCTGCTCGAAGCGACTCCCTGGGTCGAATTTCATACCGGCCGGATTCCGGGCGACGGCGCTTTCAGTGTCGCCTACGGAGCCAACGACTCGTTCGCCCGCGTGGCGCGCCTGCTGTTGCAGGACGACAGCGGACGCCGCCGCGATACGGTTTACATCCGCCAGGAGGGGCTGATCGAGGAGCGGCTCGTATTTCCCGCGCCCAACATTTCGGTCAAGGGCAGCAGCGGCGAGCAGTCGGTTTCGGCTCCGCTCGACACTAATATCGGCGCGGAACGCCTCGTGACGAAGGTCGTTTATCCCGACGAGGGCGCTGCCGACTGGATTTCCGACGTACGCGTCGACAGCCGGTCGGGGGCGCTGCTCTTCGCCACGCAGGCCAACCCCGACGGGGAGAATATGCGCTCGGCGGAGATAACGCTCTCGTTCACGAACGGCTGGGACAAAGTCACTTCGGCCAAACTCTACGTCGTGCAGGCCAATGCCCACGACGATTTCGGCACGGAGCGTTCGTTCGAAGAGATTCGTTCGCTGTGCGGTCCCGGGCAGGTCGTGACCATCGAAAACGACTATTATATTTCGGCATGGGTCGTCAGCGACGCCGCGGGCGGCAACATGGGGGCCAATCCCATGACCACCGAGTCTACGATCAACTACGAGGTCAGCAAAAAGACCGCCTATGTCGAGAGCATCGACGGCAGCCTGGGCTTTATGATCGAAACGCAGACCGCCGACGACAACATTTTCATGCGTTACAGCCGCATCCAGCTCTCGCTGAAGGGCGTGCGCCTGGTCCACGATACCGATCCGGACCGTTTTGCGCTCAAGGGCGTGAAATCGGCCATGATCATCAGTTCGCAGTTGGGCACGGCGGCGGATATTCCGCACAGGGAAAAGCGTATCAGCCAGTTGACCGACGACGATATCTACACTTACGTGACGCTCACCGACTGCGAACTGCCGATCCGCAAAGGTCCGCTGACCCCGATCAACGAGGGTTATGCCAATGCCACGGGCGCCAACCGTACGGAGAAATGCGCGTCGCTCGTGCGCGACATCGAGGGCGAGCACATCTACCTCTACACCAACACGACGTGCCTCTACCGCCGCGACGGCAGCCGTCTGCCCTATGGCTCGGGCAAACTCTCGGGCATCGTCGTCCACGAGTTGTTCCCGCGTTTCGAGTGGGAGGACAACCCGAGCGGCGACGACGATTCCTACGGTTATATCGGCCGTTACCAGTTGCGCCACGTTTCGAAATCGGACTTCGACGGGCTGGCCGAGGATTTCAAGGACAGCTTCTCGGCGCTGCTGACCGAGTACCGTTTCCTGCAGTACGACAACAACAAGGTTTATCCGACCTACGGCACGAACGGCTACCTGACGCACAGCTACAAGGACGGGACGGGTGCGATCAAGATCCTTTCCAACGAGGATTTCAGCTACCTCGGGCCGGTAGGCAACAAATCTACGTTCATTTTCGGGTCGAACATCGGCAATGTCAACGGCATGGGCATCATCCTCGAAGACGGAACCGACTGGTGGCGCGATTTCGCCGACGTGAACAACAACACCTCGGGCGACACCTCGGGCGGAGGCAAAGGCAAGGTTCCCCGCAAGGGCAGTGCCGAAGGCCCCGCATGGGTCGACTGGTACTGGTGGGACAAGGCCAACGACCGCGGCCATGCGTGGATCGTCAATTTCTCGACCGAAGGTATCTCGACCGACGTGCTGTCGATGCAGGTAAGCGTGCTGAACGACCGCTACGACAGCGGCAAATACGGTTCGCCCCGCTATTTCAACGTCGCATGGTCCGAGACGGGCAACATGGACAACGACGACGACTGGACCTATATCGACTCCTACACCGTGCCCGACATGGCGCGCTGGACTCCTGCGACGCGTTACTGGCAGTATGCGGGATGGAAACCCGTCGATGTAAAACTGCCGTTGGAAATGCTGGGTAAAAAGAACGTCTACATCCGCCTGCAGGCGGCCCGGAACCTCGGCGGAAGCCTCGACGAGTATGCCGCGCAGCCGATCGACTCGCCGTCGTGCATGAACTATTTCGCCATTCGTTACAACAAAAAATAACCTCACAGACGACCGGGACGGGTAAAATCCCGTCCCGGTCGCTGACGGCAAAATCCCGAATTTGTGCAAAGAATCCTGATCCTTGTCGCCGTGCTCCTGCTCTCGGCTGCGTGCGCCGAAGCCCCGCTGCCTGAAATCCATGTCATTCCCCGCCCCGTGTCGGTCGTTCCGGGCGACGGGACGTTCCGCATCGGCCGTGGGTGCAAGATCGGTTACGACGACCCGTCGCTGCAATCCGTTGCTGCGCTGTGCGCCGGCTATCTGGCCGATGCCGGGGTGCGGAAGCCCGTCGTGACGGATAAACCCGTACACAAGGGCATCGACCTGCAACTGGACGGTACGTTCCCGGACGAAGAGTACACCCTGAGCGCGACGCCGAAAGGCGTGTTGATCTGCGGAGGCTCGCCCCGGGCGGTGCTCTACGGCGTGCAGACCCTGCGCCAGATGATCGGCGGCGGCCGGGTCCCCGTTGCGGAGGTACGCGACAAGCCGTTTTTCGGCTACCGCGGTGCGATGTTCGACGTGGCACGGTACTTCTATCCCGTGGAGGATGTCAAACGGTTCATCGACATCATGGCGCTTCACAAACTCAATACTTTCCACTGGCATCTGACCGATGACCAGGGGTGGCGCATCGAGATCAAACGCTATCCCGAACTGACGCGTGTGGGGTCGGTGCGCAAAGAGACGCTGATCGGCCATTACAAGACCTCGGACGAATACGACGGCACGCCCTACGGCGGTTACTACACGCAGGACGAAATCCGTGAGGTGGTGGCCTATGCCGCGGAGCGCTGTATCGACGTGATTCCCGAGATCGAACTGCCCGGCCATTCGATGGCCGCGCTGGCGTCGTATCCGTGGCTGGGGTGTACGCAGGGACCTTACGAGGTGCGTACGACGTGGTTTTACAGCAGCGATGTCCTCTGTGCGGGCCGCGAGACGACTTTCGAGTTTCTCGAAAACGTGCTTTCGGAGGTACTCGAACTCTTCCCGTCGAAATACATCCACGTAGGCGGCGACGAGTGCCCCAAGGTGCGGTGGGAAAAGTGTCCCGACTGCCAGCGCCGCATGCGGCAGGAAGGGCTGAAGGACGAGAATGCCCTCCAGAGCTACTTCGTGTGCCGCATCGAGGAGTGGCTGCATGCCCACGGGCGCGAGATGATCGGCTGGGACGAACTGCTCGAAGGCGGCGTGACGCCCTCGACGATCGTCATGTCGTGGCGCGGTACAGAGGGCGGAATCAAGGCCGCGAAGTCGGGCAACCGGGTGATCATGTCCCCGCGGTTCTACTTCTACCTCGACTATTACCAGACTTCCGACCCGGAGAAGAACGGCGAGCGGCTGGCAATCGGCCGTAACGTCCCGATCCGCAAACTCTACGGCTACGACCCCTTCGACCGGCTCGATGAAGCGCAGGCCCGCAACATCCTCGGCGTCCAGGCCAACCTCTGGACCGAGTACATCGCCACGATGGACCATGCGGAGTACATGCTGCTGCCCCGCCTGGCGGCCATGTCCGAGGTGGCGTGGGCTCCCGAGAGGCGCGACTACGACGATTTCGTGCGGCGGCTCGGCACGCTGCGCGGCCTGTACGACCGTGCGGGATACCGGTATGCCGATTTTGTATTCCGGGGCATCGAGTGACGCTGCGGACAAAAAGTATCCGGCGGGATTTCGGTTTTCAGGCTGAGGTTCCGCCGGATTTTTCGTGCGTACGGTTGTTGCGGCGGGGGTTACCGGGTCGGGGACATCGCCTGCCGGTATTCGGAAGGGGTGTAGCCTTTGAGCTGCTTGAACGTGCGTGAAACGTTTTTGATGTCCGAAAAACCCAGTTCCGCGGCGGCGTCCGAGACGCTCAGCCCTTCGCACAGCAGTTGAGCCATCTTTTCGATGCGGATCTGGATGACGTAATCGTAAATCGAAGTGCCCATCTCCTTTTTGAAGCGGGTTTCGAGCAGGCGCCGTGACAGCGGGACGAGCGTCACCAGGTTGTCGACCGTGAGTTTCTGGCTGATGTTCTCGTGGATGTGTTTCAGGACTTTGGCGATGTAGGGATCGTTGTTGGCGTAGATGTCGGTCGATTGGCGCGTGATGATGTGGGTCGGTTTGACGACAACGTCTTCCCAGCCCGCTTCCGGGGTGCGGATTTGCCGGTCGATAAGTTTGGCTACGTCGTAGCCGCCCTGCTCGACGGACTGGTTGAGCGACGAAAGGTTAGGCGACGAGAGCTGGCAGATGGTTTCGTCGTTGTCGACGCCCAGGATGGCAATGTCGTCCGGAATGCGGAAATTCCCCCCCCCGTCAATTTGCATGCACGCTTCGGTGATATGGTATGCCTGGTTGTCGTCGCAGGCCATGATTGCAACGGGTTTAGGCAGCGATTGGAGCCAGATGATGAGCTGGGTGGAGTCGTAGTACCACAGGTCGTTCTGCGAGTTGTTGTGCAGGGCCGAAAACGTAAAGGCCGGATTCGCGCGGGCGACGGCTTCGCGGAATCCCTGGCAGCGCTCATCCGACCAGACGATGCCGCGCACGCCGTAGAATGCGAAATGGCGGAATCCTTTTTTGATGAAATATTCGGCGCCCATCTCTCCGGCCAGACGGTGCGGTCCGGTGATGTTGGGTATGGTCGTGAAGCGTTTCTTGAAATCCTGCGCCACGGCGATGATGCCGTTCTGGAGGAACAGGTCCACGTTATCCGTGTTGTAGAACTGCCCGATCACGGCGTCGGCCTTCATGCGTTTGGCCCACTCGACGACCGCTTCGATGCCGAATTTGTCGCGGATCGAAAGCGGCAGTTTGCACAGGTTCCAGGCCTGTCCGGTCTCTTTGGCGTAGCGGGCTATTCCCAGCAGGATGCTGCGGGCGTATTCTTCGGAGAAGTCCGTCAGGAAAATTACGCGTGCCATTTTTCGAGTGGGTTTTCGTAGTCAAAGATAGGCTTTTTTTGCAGATTCCTTTCCTAAAGGCGTGATTTTTCTGATTTTCCGGCCGGGCTGCTGTCGTGCGGATGGGAATTTTATGCGTGATTTGAGGATGTAAAAGCGCAAATGACCACGGTCCGGCCCGGAGGGATGCACTACATTTGTATAACCTAAAATTTCGCGACCCGCTATCGGATGCGCCGGAGAACCGCCGCAGGCCGGACTGCCGTCTTTACGGTGCATTCTCCTTTAATTTCCGGTGGGGTCGGACAAAACTGCTGACCATGATGCGAACCCCTCTGTTTGCACTGCTGACCCTTGCGGTCGCTTCCTGTGCACCCCGTTCGACCGATCCGGTCGATTGTGTCGATCCGTTTGTGGGGACGGGTTTTCACGGCCACACCTATCCCGGCGCCACGACCCCGTTCGGGATGGTGCAGCTCAGCCCCGATACCCGCGCCGGCGATTGGGACGCCTGTTCGGGTTATCACTACGACGATACGACCATCGATGGTTTTTCGCATACCCACCTGAGCGGTACGGGCTGTGCCGACCTGGCCGACGTGCTGTTCTATCCCACGCTGCGCGGGAATGTCGTGACCGAAGGCGCTTCCGGCCCGGTGTTCGACCACAAACCCTACGCTTTTTCGCACAAGGATGAAAAGGCGTCGTGCGGCTATTACGCCGTGGCGCTTCCGGCCGAGGGCATCGACGTGGAACTGACCGCCGCACCCCGTACGGGCGTGCACCGCTACACGTTTCGCGGTGCGGGAGAACGCCGCGTGGTGGTCGATCTGGGGCATACGATCACCGACGAAAAGGTCGACCTGCACGACTTGCAATGGGCGTCGGGCGAACTGACGGGCATGCGCAGGACGCAGGGCTGGGTGAACGACCACTATGTCTATTTCGCAGCCCGTTTCTCCGAGCCGGTCCGAAAAGCGGAACTGTTCGGCGATTTCGCCGTGCTGACTTTCGCACCCGAAGTCGAAAAGCTGACCGCGGCGGTCGGCCTGTCGTCGGTGAGCGCCGCCAATGCGCGGGAGAACGGCCTCGCCGAAGTTCCGGAACTGGATTTCGATGCGGTGCGCTCCCGGGCCGCCGCGAGCTGGCGCGAGGCGCTGGGCGACATCGTCGTCGAAGGAGGCACGCATGACCAGCGTGTAAACTTCTATACGGCACAATATCATACCAAGCTGACGCCCAACCTGATGAGCGATGTCAACGGGCAGTACCGCCGCCACGACCAGACCGTCGGACAACTGCCTGCCGGGGAATCCTACTACTCCACGTTCTCGCTGTGGGATACGTTCCGGGCGTGGAATCCGCTCCAGACGCTTGTCAATGAACGGCTGGTTAACGACATGATCCGCAGCATGCTCGACATGTACGACACGACGGGCGAACTGCCGATCTGGCCGCTGGCATCGGGCGAGACGCACACGATGATCGGTTACCATGCCGTGTCGGTCATTGCCGACGCCTACCTGAAGGGGATTCGCGGCTATGATGTTGAAAAAGCTTTCGAGGCGATGAAACGTTCGTCGAACATCAATAAGAAGGGTTCGGATTACTACGTTTCGCAGGGCTTCATCCCGTCGAACGTCAGGCGCGAGTCGGTATCGTGCCTGCTCGAATATGCCTACGACGACTGGGCGATCGCCCGCATGGCCCAGGCGCTGGGCCGCGATGCCGATTTCGCGGAGTATTCGGCCCGCGCGCTCAACTACGTCAATGTTTTCGACGGTTCGACCGGTTTTTTCCGGGGCCGGCAGTCCGACGGCAGTTGGGCGGCGCCCTTCGAGGAGTTCGTTTCGGGGCGCGACTATACCGAGGCTACGCCGTGGCAGTACCGTTTCTTCGTGCCGCACGACGTGAACGGTCTCATCCAGCTTTTCGGCGGCCGCGAAGAGTTCATCCGCCAGCTCGACCGCCTCTTTACGCTCGAAACGCCCGCAGGACTGGATGTCGGCATGGTCGACATCACCGGGATGATGGGGCAGTATGCCCACGGCAACGAGCCGAGCCACCATATGGCGTATTTATATAATTACGCCGGCCAGCCGTGGCGTACCCAGGAGCTGACGCGTACGCTGCTCGATGCGATGTATGCCCCGACGCCCGCGGGCGTCATCGGCAACGAGGACTGCGGACAGATGTCGGCGTGGTATGTCTTCTCGTCGCTGGGTTTCTACCCGGTGTGCCCCGGTTCGAACGAATTCGTCCTTACGACGCCGCTGTTCGAAAAGGCCGTCGTGCGGCTTTCCGGCGGGTGGACGCTGACGGTTACGGCCAACGACCCTGCGCGCAACCGTTACATCGCTTCGGTAACGTTCGACGGCGAACCGGTCGGCACGAACTACATTCCGGCCCAAAAGCTGATGCAGGGCGGCGAACTGCGCTTTGTCCTTCAGCCGAAACCGAATCGGGAGCGCGGCACGGACCCCGGCGCATGGCCCCGTTCGCTGACCGCCGGGGAGGTGGTTTCGATTCCCTATACGACCTGCGACGCGAGCCTTTTCAGCGAACCGCTGTCGGTCGACCTGGCGACAACGACCGCCGGGGCGGAGATACGCTACACGCTCGACGGCTCCGAACCCACGGAAACTTCGGCGCTCTATGCCGTGCCGGTTCCGGTCGACCGCTCCCTGACGCTCCGGGCCAAAGGTTTCAAGGAGGGAGCCGCTCCGAGCCGGACGCTGACGCTCCATGCCGAGAAGGCGGTCTTCATGCGGCCGGCAGCCGTGCAGGCCGAGGCTCCGGGCGTGCGTTACCGCTATTACGAGGGCACGTTCTCGCAGGTCGCCGACATCGCCAAAGGGCGGTTCGTGTCGCAGGGCACGATGCCCGAGCCTTCGATTGCCGGTGCGCCCGAGGAAGACCATTTCGGCTATGTTTTCGAAGGGCTGATCCGCATTCCCGAACGCGGCGTGTGGGAGTTCATGACCAAAAGCGACGACGGCAGCGTACTGCTCGTCGGGGGCCGCAGGGTCGTCGACAACGACTGTTCGCACGCTTCGGTGGCCGCTTCGGGCCGCGTAGCGCTCGAAGCCGGGCTGCATCCCTACACGCTGCTTTATTTCGAGGATTACGAGGGACAGGACCTTTCGTGGGGCTGGAAAGCGCCCGGGAAGACGGAGTTCGAACCGATTCCCGCTGAAAACCTGCTGCTCGGAAAATAAGTGCACAAACGATGAAACGACTGATCTATCTTCTGGCGGCGGTAATGACCGCCTGCGCAGCGGCCCCGCAGGCCGGACTGAACGTCATGACGTTCAATATGCGTTACGACAACCCTGAAGACGGGGAGAACAACTGGATGTACCGCCGCGACCGTGCGGCGGAGGTGGTCACGTCGCACCGCATCGACGTTTTCGGAACCCAGGAGGTGCTTTCGGGCCAGTTGCACGACCTGCTCGACCGTCTGCCCGGCTACGAGGCGGTGGGCGTGGGCCGTGAGGACGGCCGTGAGCGGGGCGAATACTGCGCGGTGTTCTACCGCACGGACCGTTTCACGCGGGTGGAATCGGGAACGTTCTGGCTGAGCGAGACGCCCGAAGCCGCCGGGTCGCTGGGCTGGGACGGGGCCTGCGAGCGTACCGCCACGTGGGCCGTGCTGCGCGACAGGAAGAGCGGTGCGGAGTTCTTCTTCATCGACACGCATCTCGACCATGTCGGCGAACAGGCCCGCCGCGAAGGAGTGTCGCTGCTGCTCCGACGCATCGTTGCGATGTCCGGCGGGCGCCCGGTGATCCTTACGGGCGATTTCAACGCCGAACCGTCGTCGGAGGTCATCGCACACGTCACGCGCAACGGCCTGCTGCACGATGCCAAAGCCATTGCCGCACAACTGGCCGGGACACCGTGGAGTTTCTCCGACTTCGGGGCGATCCCCGAGGGCGAACGTCCGCTGATCGACTATATTTTTACCGGAGACCGGGTTGCAGTCGACCGTTACGAGGTTCTGCCCGACACGCTCGACGGCGGTTACGTTTCCGACCATGCCCCCGTGATGGCCGCCATTCGTTTTGTAAAACCATAAATACGCCTGCAAACTATGAAAAGACTGTTCGGATTTCCCCTGCTGGCCCTGCTGCTCTGCCTCTGTGCGACGGCTGCGGCCAAACGCCCCATACTGATCCACTCGCACAACGACTATGCGCGCACCGTACCCTTCTACCAGGCTTATGCCCAGCAGGTCTACTCGATCGAGGCCGATGTATTCCTGGTCGACGGCAAACTGCTCGTAGGGCACGACCTGCCCGACCTGACGCCGGAGCTGACCTTCGAGGCGCTCTATGTCGAGCCGCTCGTGACGCTGTTCGCCCGCAACGGCAACCGCGCCTGGGCCGGGTCGGAAGACCACCTGCAGTTGATGATCGAGCTCAAGTCCGAAACCGCGCCTACGCTCGACGCCGTGGTGAAACTGCTGGACAAATATCCGGCGGTGTTCGATACGCGGGTCAACCCCGAGGCCGTGCGCATTGCCGTTACGGGGCGGGTTCCCGCACCTGCGGACTTCGCGAAATATCCGGCCTATGTGCTTTTCGACGGGGCGTGGGACGCCGATTATACGCCCGGGCAACTGGAGCGCATCGCGCTTGTCAGCGCCGACTTCGGCGATTTCTCCGTCTGGAACGGCAAAGGTTCGATCATTGCCGCCGAACTGAAAAATATCGAGAAGGTGATCGACCGGGCGCATGCTATGGGCAAACCGGTCCGTTTCTGGGGTGCTCCCGAGGGCGTGACGGTATACTACACGTTCTACGACATGGGGATCGATTACATCAACACCGACCGGCCGGAAGCCTGCGCCGATTTCTTCAGCGACTTCGGCAACAAGAATTTCCGGATCGGCGAACGCCGCACGGCCTCCGACGGCGTGACGGGAACCAAGCGGCTGGATAAGGCGACGCGCGATTTCGCCGGGTTCCAGAACGAGAAGCTCCAGCTCTCGAAGGGCATCGACGTTTATGCCCCGACCTACCTGAACGACGGGGGCACGGGGAGAATCAAAAACGTTATTTTCCTGATCGGCGACGGCATGGGGTTGGCGCAGATCGCTGCGGGTGCATATGCCAACAAGGGACTTTCGCTGTTCGGCATGAAGTACATCGGCCTGCAGCAGAATAATGCCGCCGATGTATTTACGACCGATTCGGCAGCCGGCGGCAGCGCCCTGGCCACGGGCGAGCCCCACGATAACCGCCATATCTCGATAAGTCCCGACAGCGTGGCCTATCCTTCGCTGACCGATTATTTTCACGGCAAGGGCCTCCGGACGGGCGTGCTGACGCTGGGCGACATCGCCGACGCCACTCCGACGGCGTTCTACGGCCACAATACCGAACGAGACAACTCCGATGAACTGACCGCCGACCTGCTCGACGGGCATGTCGACCTGGTGTGCGGCAGCGGTATTCGCAAATTCACCCACCGCGACGACGGCCGCAACCTTGAAGAGGAACTTTCGAAGCGGTATAATTTCGTGCATGCCGTCGACCGGATCAATGCCGCCGAGGGTCCGACGATCTGCATTGACGAGCGTATGGACGATGCCGCCGAAGAGTCGAACCTCCCGCTGCTGGCCGACGCTACGAGAGCTTCGATCGCCAAATTGCAGGAGTTGGGCGGCGACGGCTTTTTCCTGATGGTCGAAGGAGCCAAGATCGACTATGCGGGCCACTCGAAATGCCTGCCCGGTTCGATCATCGAGATGCTGAGCTTCGATTTGGCTGTCGCCGAGGCGATGAAGTTCGCGGATTCCAACGGCGAGACGCTCGTGATCGTCACCGCGGACCATGAAACGGGCGGCCTGACGCTCGTCGACGGCGATGAGCAGACGGGCCGCGTGATGGGCGTTTACGTCTCCGACGACCATACGCCGATCCTGCTTCCCGTGTTTGCCTACGGCCCCGGGGCCGACCGTTTCTGCGGCGTATACCGCAACACGGAGATCGCCCGCCGTATCAAAGAATTGACTTCCACCCAAAATAATGTGAAAAAAGATGCGAAGAAACCGAAAAAATAGCCTGCTGGCTCTCCTCGCAATAGCCCTCTGCGGCGTATGCGCGGCACAGGACCTCACGTCGGGTCCTTACAAGCTGCCCTATAAGAACACCTACGTCAAGGAGGTGTTCGTGGCTGAAAACGATTTCCGGACGGCGAAGCCCCGGCTGACCCGGCCGCGTCCGTTCGCCGAGGCCCGGAAGATACTCCCCGCACCCGTCTGGGAGGGGCACGAGAAGGAGATCGAGATGTATTGGCACGCGTGGAAGATCGCCGTGGGCAATATCCGCCAGCCGCAGGAGGGCTCGGGATTCGTCGCGTCGTACCTCGACGTAGCCTATAACGGCAATATCTTCATGTGGGATGCGTCGTTCATGATGATGTTCGCCCGTTACGGTTACCGCTATTTCCCGTTCCAGCGTTCGCTCGACAACTTCTACGCCAAGCAGCATCCCGACGGCTTCATCTGCCGGGAGATCCGGGCCGACGGTTCGGACTGTTTCGAGCGTTACGACCCCACCTCCACGGGTCCGAACCTGCTGCCGTGGGTTGAGTTGATGTATTTTCGTCAGTTCGGTGACGTGGAACGCCTTCATAAGATTTTTCCGGCCCTGTGTGCTTATGCCAAATGGTGGCGTCTGAACCGCACGTGGCCTGACGGGACCTACTGGTCGAGCGGCTGGGGAACGGGCATGGACAACATGCCGCGCGTGAAACCCCAATACAACCAGATTTTCTCACACGGACACATGGTATGGCTCGACACCAACCTGCAGCAGATGCTGGTCGACGATGCCCTGCTGAACATCGGGTTCCACATCGAGCGGTGGCAGGAGATCGAGGAGATGGAGGACGAGATGAAACAGTTGCGCAGTTACGTCAACGAGCACCTGTGGAACGATGAGACGGGTTTTCTCTGCGACCGCTACGGCGACGGAACGCTCTGCGCGACGAAGGGTATCGGGGCCTACTGGGCCTTGCAGACCGACGTGCTGAACAAAGAGCGTCTCGACAGGCTGGTGGCCCATCTTTCGGATACGGCCGAGTTCGCCCGCCCGCACCGTGTGCCGTCGCTGTCGGCCGATCATCCGAAATACAATCCGACGGGCCGTTACTGGCAGGGAGGCGTCTGGCCCGGGACGAACTATATGGTCATCGACGGCCTCTACCGCAAGGGTTACCGAGACCTGGCCCGCGAGATCGCGGCGAACCATTTCAACGCCGTATTCCAGGTCTGGAAGGATACCGGGACTTTCTGGGAGTACTATGCCCCCGAAAAGATCGAACCGGGCTTCATGGCCCGCAAGGACTTCGTGGGCTGGACCGGCCTGCCGCCCATCGCCGTTTTTATCGAGTATGTCCTGGGCGTGAAATCCGACTTCTCCGAAGGACGCATCGTGTGGGATGTCACACAGACCGAAGCCCACGGCATCGAGCGCTATCCCTATGGTCCGGAGGGTGTCGTCGACCTGAAGGTCAGGGCCCGCGGTTCGGCGGCGGAGACGCCGTCGGTGACGGTCGTCACCAATGTGCCGTTCGAACTGGTAGTCAACTGGGGCGACGGCGAGAGCCGCACGGTACGTGTCGAAAAGAGCGGGCCCGTCAGCCTGAAATAAACGAAAGAACTCTTGCTGCTTATGAAAAAGATACTGGCTTTGCTGTGCGCCGCTGCCTTGTGGAGTGCGTCGCCGGCTCAGACCCCGGTCCTGCGGTTCGACGGGGAGGGGAAACTCAAAATCGCGCAGTTCACCGACGTGCATCTCGACCTGGGAACGGAAGCGCGGCGCGCCGAGGCGGAGAAAACCCTCGCTCAGATGCGCTATATTCTCGATACGGAACGCCCCGACGTGGTGATCTTTACGGGCGACGTGGTGACGGGGAGTCCGGCTGCCGAGGCGTGGAAACGCGTGCTCGCCCCCGTGGCGGAGCGCAAACTGCCGTTCTGTGTCGTCCTCGGCAATCACGACGCGGAGCAGGACCTGACGCGCGGGCAGATCGCGGCCATCGTGACATCGTTTCCGCAGTCGCTCAATACGCTCGGTGCTAACCGCGAGCTGGCCGATGCGGTGCTTGAGGTAAACGGTGCAAACGGAACGGCCGCACTGCTTTACTGCATGGATTCGCACGACTATTCCCCGATTAAGGAGTTGGACGGCTATGCGTGGTTCACCCACGAACAGGTCGGCTGGTTCCGGGCGCGGAGCGCGGCCTATACGGCGGCGAACGGCGGTAAGCCGCTGCCTGCGCTGGCTTTCTTCCACATTGCGCTGCCCGAATACGTGGCTGCGTGGCGCAATCCCGCCAATACGCATATCGGCCGCGCCGCCGAGGACGAATGTCCCGGGGAATTGAACACCGGCATGTTCGCGGCGATGCGTGAATCGGGCGACGTGATGGGCATATTCGTGGGACACGACCACGACATCGACTACATCGTGGCGGAGAAGGGTATCGCGTTGGGTTACGGCCGGTTTTCGGGCGACAATACGACCTACAACAACCTGCGGCCGGGGGTACGCCTGCTGGTGCTTCGGGCCGGGGAACGGAGTTTCGAAAGTTGGATTCACGAGCGCGACGGGCGCATCGTGGACCACGTGGAGTTCCGGGACGGAGAGATACGGAAAATCGAAAAATAACGCTGAAATGAGAATTGGTGTAGACCTGGGCGGCACGAACGTGCGCGTGGGACTGGTGGACGAGGGACGGATCGTCCGGCTGCTTTCCGAACCCTGTAAGGCCGACCGTCCGGAAGAGGAGGTCGTGGAACACATCGTATCGCTCATTGCGTCGCTCATCACGCCCGAGGTGTCGCGTATCGGTATCGGTGTGCCGTCGGTGGTCGATGCGCAGCGGGGGATCGTCTACAATGTGGTCGGGATTCCGTCGTGGCGCGAGGTACACCTCAAGGACCGGCTCGAACGGCGTTTCGGCGTGCCGGTCCATGTGGACAACGATTGCAACTGCTTTGCGCTGGGCGTATGCCGGTTCGGCGAAGCGAGCGGTTACCGCAGTGTCGTGTGCGTGGCGCTCGGAACAGGCGTCGGGGCAGGTGTGGTGATCGACGGGCGGCTTCATGCCGGGCACAACACAGGGGCCGGGGAGATCGGGAGCATCCCCTATCTCGACCGCGATTACGAATACTATTGCAGCAGCCGGTTCTTCGTGGGCCGCGGTACGACCGGCAAGGAGGCCGCCGACCGCGCCCGGGAGGGCGACGCCGGGGCACTTGCCCTGTGGAACGAGTTCGGGGGCCATATCGGGCGGCTGGTCATGATGATCCTTTACGCGTACGATCCCGAAGTGATCGTTTTCGGTGGCAGCATCGCGCAGGCGTTCGATTTTTACAAGGACGCGATGTACGAAACGCTCCGGGAGTTTCCTTACGAAAAAACCGTCGAGCGGCTCCATATCTGTTGTTCGACCATTGAAAACGGCGGCCTGCTCGGAGCTTCGGCCTGCGAATAATAGGATGTCGATGAAAAAACTGATCCCGATTTTTGTCTCGTGTGCGCTCCTTTGCGGCTGCGGCAGGCGGATTCCGACCGACGGCGAAATAGCCGTCGTACCCTGTCCCGAATCGGTCGTAGCCGGGCCGGGCGTGTTCGTGCTGAAGGCTTCGACGCGCGTGAGGGTGCTTGCCGACGGCATGGCCGATGCGCTGCAGGCGCTCGACGAGGCGCTGACGCCTGTTTTCGGGCAGGCGTTGGCCGTGGAAACTGCGGCAGAGGCGTGTCCGGGGACGGTGAATATCGCCTGCGATCCCGCAATGCCCGCCGAGGCCTACCGCCTTGCGGTGACCCCGGAGCGAATCGACATCACGGGCGGAAGCGTCCACGGGGCGTTCTATGCCGTACAGACGCTTCGCCAGTTGATTCCCCTGGAGGCCTATACGGCCGGGGACGTGCGGGCGGTCGAAATCCCGGCGGTGGAGATCGCGGACAAGCCCTGCCTGGCTTACCGGGGCGCGATGCTCGATGCGGCCCGTCATTTCTTTACGGTCGACGAGGTCAAAACGATGATCGACATCCTGGCGCTGCACAAGATGAACGTTTTCCACTGGCATCTGACCGACGATCAGGGGTGGCGCATCGAGATTAAAAAATATCCGAGACTGACCGGGATCGGTTCGGTGCGCAGGCGCACGCTGATCGGCAAGGACCCCGGGGGCGAGTACGATGCGTCGTGCCGCTACGACGAAACCCCGCACGGAGGTTATTATACGCAGGATGAAATCCGGGATGTGGTGGCCTATGCCGCGGCTCGGTCGGTGACGGTGATTCCCGAAATCGAATTTCCGGGGCATGCGGTGGCTGCGTTGGCCTCCTATCCGTGGCTGGGCTGCACGGGCGAGCAGTACGAGGTGCGCCAGACGTGGGACATCGACGACCGCGTGTTTTGCATCGGCCGGGAGTCTACGTTCGAATTCATCGAAGGGGTCCTGGACGAAGTCGTGGAACTGTTCCCTTCGGAGTATATCCACATCGGGGGCGACGAATGTCCGACGGTGATGTGGGAGCGGTGTCCGGCGTGCCGGGCCCGGATGAAGGCCGAGGGGCTGAAACGTCCCCGGCAGTTGCAGAACTACGCCACGGCGCGCGTGGAGAAATTTCTCAATGCACACGGGCGCCGGCTGATCGGCTGGGATGAAATTCTCGAAGGCGATGTCACGGCGACGGCGACCATTATGTCGTGGCGCGGGACCGAAGGAGGCGTGCGGGCTGCCCGGCAGGGAAACCAGGTGATCATGTCGCCTGCGGAATATTGTTATTTCGACTACTACCAGTCGGAGGACTGCGAGGCCGAACCGCTTGCCTGGGGAGGGTATGTCTCCGTCGAAAAAGCCTATGCGCTTGACCCCTATGCCGGGCTGACGCCCGCGCAGCGGAGCTGTGTCCTGGGCGTGCAGGCCAACCTCTGGACGGAGTATATTCCGACCTTTTCGCAGGCCGAATACATGTTGCTGCCGCGCCTGAGCGCGCTCGCAGAAACGGGATGGAGCCTCGATCGCAAGGATTATCCGGATTATGTGCGTCGCGTGCGGCGTCTGGCAGGACTTTACGACGTTTGCGGGTATGATTACGCCCGCCATATTTTCAGGTAGAAATCTTTTGAAATACCGCTGGCAGCGCCGGGACCCCGAAGTCCGTGCGCTGGCTCCGTATTGCGTCCGAATCTCGTTCCTGTGACAATTTCGGGTCGTTTCCGTGACTTCCCGGACCTTCGGGAAGCCTTGTGCGAATTATGCGTAATGTGAGGATTCAAATACGCAAATAACACCCATTCAGGACGGTGCGGTGCGTAATTTTGAATAATGAAAAACGGGTGGTTATAAATATATGGTAAAATCGGGCCGAGTTTTTAAAATACTTTAAAATATATTTCCCGATAATACCGAATTATTCCACTCTAAAATTATTTCACTTAACCTAAACTCTATGAAAATGAATTTGACTTCTTCGGAGAAGGATCGGGGCATGGCCCGTTTTCTTCTGATGAGTTTGCTGTGCTGCTTACTCATTTTCCCGGCGTGGGCGCAGGAACGGGTCTCGGTCTCGGGACGCGTGACGGGCTCCTCCAAAGAGCCGCTCGTAGGCGCCTCGGTCATAGAAAAAGGTACGACCAACGGCGTGACAACCGATGCCGAGGGCCGCTACCAGATTTCTGTGAAAGGCACTGCCACCCTCGATTTCTCCTATGTAGGCTGCAAGCCGCAGAGCCTGGCCGTGATGAACCGCACCCAGATCGATGTCGTCCTGGAGGACGACGCGATGATGATCGGTGAGGTTGTGGCCATCGGTTACGGTTCGCAGCGCAAGGAAGATCTTTCGATGGCCGTGACGACAGTCAAGCTGGACGACGTGGCGAAGAGCCGTGCCGGCGACCTGGCGACCATCCTCCAGGGCCGCATGCCGGGTGTTACGATCCAGCAGTCGGGCGACCCGATGAAAAAGGCGTCGTACTCGATCCGCGGACGCGGTTCGAAAGGCAATGACCAGGGTTCGGACCGCGGCAACGACGGCCCGACATCGGGCGACGGCGTGCTGTTCGTCGTGGACGGAGTGCCCAACGCACCTTTTATGACCGACGACATCGAGACGGTGACGATTCTCAAGGATGCCGCTTCGGCCGCTATCTACGGTGCTTCGGTAGGTTCGAGCGGCGTTGTGCTGATTACGACGAAGCGGGCCAAGAGCGGCCAGGTTCGCGTGGATGTCAACGTTTCGTACGGCGTCGAGAAGATTTCGAGCCTTCCCAGTCTGCTGAATGCCGAGGAGTTCAACATGGTATGGAAGAAGGCCGTCGATAACAACCCGGGCGGCAAGGCGCTTCCTTCGGCGATGAATCCCGAGCTTTTCCCGTTCGGCAACGTGACCCGCACGAACTGGCTGGACGAGATTTTCCGGACGGGATCGAAACAGCACTATGCAGCCTCTATTTCGGGAGGCAGCGACAAGATCCAGTCGGTACTGTCGCTCTCCTACGACAAGACCAAGGGAGTGCTGCTCAACACGTACAGCGAGAGTTTCGGCGGCAAGTTGCAGACGGATTTCACGCTGACCAAATGGCTCAAACTCTCGGAGCGCGTTTCGTTCAGCGCCTCGAACGGCCAGGGCGACGTGGACACCGGCCACCAGGGCCCGATCATGGGCGCCATGTGGTATCCAAGGTTCGCCCCCGTCTATGAGATGAACGAGGACGGAAGCTATGCACTCGACGAGAAGGGCAACCGGTATTTCGGAGGAACCACGCCCAAATGGGCCGGCGTATCCGGAACCCCCAATATTTACAACCCGGTGGCCTATCTCGAACGGCTCCACCGCAAGTATCCGGAGAACAAAATCTTCTCGACCACGTCGCTGGAAATCAAGCCTATCTCGTCGCTTACCATCCGTTCTGAATTTACGGCCGACCTGCGTACGAAAGAGGAGGACGAGTTCTATCCCGTCATGAAGGAGGCCGGTCTGATGCGTACGAAGAGCAACCGCGAGCAGTTCTTCTACCGCGACCGCCACTGGCTCTCGGAGACGACCGTAAGCTGGGCCGAGCTCTTCGGCAAGCACCATATCAGCGCCATGGCCGGTTTCACCGCCGATTCCAAGAAAACGCACCGCCGCAGCATCTTCTCGAAGGACTATCCCGAAGATAAGGACGATCTGCTGTGGGACGACGCCAACGACTGGACGATCAAACCCCAGGAGCGCAAGTACGACTATACGATGTATTCCGTTCTGGCCCGTGTGGGTTATTCGTTCGACGACCGTTATTTCCTCGTAGGCAGCATCCGCCGCGACGCTTCGTCGAAACTCCCGATATCGAAGCCTTACGACTGGTTCCCGTCGGTTTCCGGTTCGTGGAAACTCTCTTCGGAAAAATTCTTCCAAAACGCCGGCCTCGACAAGGTCTTCGACCTGGTGAAGTTCCGCGCAGGCTGGGGTAAAGTGGGTAACGTCGAGCTGTACAAGAACAATGTCGCTACGGCGGAACTGCTGACCTACGACTGGCCCGGCATCTTCGGCCAGGGCCTCAACCAGACGATCACCGGGACCTATCTCTCGACGATTCCGAACCTCAATGCCCGTTGGGAGACGACCGAGCAGACCAGCGCCGGACTCGATATGGAGTTGTTCAACAATTCGCTTTCGGTCAGCGTCGATTATTACCACAAGGTCACGAAGGACCTGATCGACGTGATTCCGACCCCCGAGCAGATCGGTGTGCACGACGCTCCCTACGGCAACATGGGTAACGTGCTGAACCGGGGATGGGAGTTCTCGGTCAACTACAACGGAACGGCCGCCCACGGCAAACTCAATTACAACGTGTGGGGTATATTCTCGACGAACAAGGGTTACGTGCGTGAATACGGTATCCGCAAGGGTGCGGTCCAGCACAAGAATCCCAATCTGAACAGTACGCCGTTGCTCTATTCGGACAAGGGAAATCCCTGGTATTCGTTCCAGGTATACCGTACGGCCGGCATTTTCCGCTCGCAGGACGAGATCGACAAGTATATCTACAAGAATCCCGAGACCGGTGAGGCCAAACTCCTGATGCCCGATGCGAAGGTGGGCGACCTGATCTTCGTGGACACCAATAACGACGGCGTGATCAACGATGCCGACCAGGTGCTGTCCGGGTCTTATGCCCCGAAGAATACCTTCTCGTTCGGAGCTTCGCTCAACTGGAAGGGTTTCGATTTCAACTTCATGTTCCAGGGCGTGACCGGCAACAAGATTTACAACGGCACGAAGCAGCTCTCGATGAATGCCCGCGACGACTACGGCAACCTGAGCACCGAAGTGCTCGACACCTGGGATTTCAACCCCGAGCACAGCAAGTATCCCCGCCTGGGCCTTACGCAGGACAGCAACGGCAACTACACCAAGTTCTCCGATATTTTCCTGGAGAAGGGCGACTACCTGCGCCTGAAGAACGTTACGCTGGGTTATACGCTTCCCAAGTCCGTCGGCCGCGCCATCGGGCTGCAGAGCACCTCGATCCGTCTGTATGTAAGTGTCGACAACGCATTTACGATCACCGGTTATGACGGTATCGACCCCGAGGTGGGCAACTACGGTATCGACAGCGGTGTCTATCCGGTATCCCGTTTCTACAACTTCGGTGTAAACATCAACTTCTAACCAATGTATAACTACACAGATATGAAAAGGATATTATCAACGATCAGCATATTTGCCTGCGGACTTCTTTTATTGGGATGCACCGATTTTCTCGATGTCAAGAAGTACCACGAGGCAAAAACATGGGAGACGGAGGATGACATCACCAAGGCCATTGCCGCCCTCTACTCCTTTACTTCGAATAACTCGGAGGGCGTCACCGGACGCGGTATCGCGTGGTTCGAGTGTTGCAGCGACAATGTGACCGTGGGCCGTCCCCAGGCCGAGGCCGAGCAGATCCGCAATTTCCAGATGAGCCCGAGCAACGGACGCGACGTGAAAACCACCTGGAAAGAGATGTACGAGACCAACGCCAAGGCTAACAACCTCATCAAGGTCGTTCCGACGATGAGCCAGTTGAGTCCCGCCTTCAAGACGAAAGCTACCGGCATCGCCTATTTCTTCCGCGGACTGGCTATGCTCTGGATCGCTCCCTATTACGGCGACGGCGGCATCAACGGCGGCATTCCGATTATCCTCGATACGACCGAACCCGCTGCGATGGACTCGCCGCGCCCCGCTTCGGTGGTGATGAACTACGAACAGATCATCAAGGATATGCGTGAGGCCGGCGAACGTCTGCCGCTCTTCTCCGAACTGCCCGCCGAGCAGTACGGTTATCCGCACAAGGCTGCGGCATGGGCTTTTGCCGCCCGTGCGGCCCTCTATGCCGCCCAGTACGACGCTTCGTATTACGATGTCGTGATCGAGATGTGCGACAAAGTGATGGCGCTTTCGGGCAAGGACAAGCGCGAACTTTTCGACGACGGAACCCCCAACGCTTTCGCCAACCTCTGGCGCAAGGAGCAGAACTTCGGCAGCGAATATCTCTTCTCGCTGCTGGGAAGCTCGGTCGATGGTCCGAAATACCACGGCATGCTGTTCCAGAACGGCGGTTGGAAGCTCTATAACACGTGGGGTTACTTCCAGCCGACCCTCGGCCTGTGGGAGGCGTTCGAATCGGGCGACATCCGCCGCGACGCCACGATCCTCTATCCCGGACAGCATGTCAAGTTCGTGGGCCAGGATGTCATCTTCGGCGGTTACGGACTCAAGAACGGCAGCTCTTTCAACTACGACATTTCCTCCGATACGGGCCTTACCTGCCGTAAGTTCCTGTCGCCGTGGGAAGGGGCGGACTGCATCGGAAAAGAGGTAAACAGCAACGGCGACAATGCCAGCAATACGCTCGGGACCTGCCTGATCCGCTTTGCCGATGTCCTGCTGATGAAGGCCGAGGCCCTGATCTGGAAAAACGGCGAAGGAGATGCCGAGGCCAAGGCGCTGCTCAACCGCATCCGCAAGCGCGCACGCCTCCCGGAGAACAGCCCTGCGACGAAAGCCGAGCTGAAGAACCAGCGCCGCTGCGAGCTCGCCTTCGAGTTCATGCCTGCGCGCCACCTCGATATGGTTCGCTGGGGCGATGCGAAGACCGAATATGCAAAACCTACCCGCCGTGCCAATTCGCATTGGGACGCCGCGACGCAGACGGTCGTGATCGATGCCCCGTCGAACTACGACAACGGCCGTACGTTCAACCCCGAAATCAACCAGGTTTTCCCGATTCCGGTCACCGCATTCAACGGTTCGGTGAACCTCGTGCAGAACAAAGGCTATTAATAACCACTAATACCATAAGCAGCTATGAAACTGTTGAAAAATATCGTCCGTGCGGGCGCCTTGTGCGGCCTGTTCCTTTCGGCCGCGACGGCGAGCGCCCAGAAGGTCCAGCTCAAGGTGATGGATTGGAACGTGCTCTCGTTCGAAATGACCGACAAATCCAACCAGATCACCTTCGACATCGACCAGTATGTCACCCTGATCAAGGCTCAGGACCCGGATGTCCTCTGCCTGAACGAACTCGAAAGCGGAACCAGCCGCATGGGTAAGGAGAAGCTGGTGGAACTGGCCACGCGCCTGGACATGTTTCCTTATTACATCATGTCCTATCCGAAGGACGTAGGGTATTATGGAAACGGCATCCTGTCGAAATATCCCATTATCGCTACGGGGTCGAAACTGATCTCCTACAAACACTACCTGGGCGAAGGAAACTATCAGTTCAATAACGACGCCTATACCAGAACGTACGGCGCCGACCAGCGCAGCGTGGGCTATGCCGATATCCTGGTTCCGACATCGGACTCCGAGGGGCAGGTCGTGCGTATCGTCTGCTCGCACCTCGACCACCAGATCAATTCCTCCGGAAAGATCAGGCAGGCACAGGAGGTGGCCGACTTCATCGGCCTGAACGAACCGGCCTATCCGACGGTGCTGATGGGCGACATGAATGTGGGCAGCGCTTCCAGTATTCCCGCCATCTCCGAACCGGGAGACCTGATTTACTCGTCGTGGGTGGATTTTATTTTCACCTATCCGAAAAATGCGTGGACGAAAATCAGCGGGAATTCCGTCAGTTGCGGCAAACTCTCCGACCACGATCCGATCATCGGTGTTATTTCGCTTAAATAACCGCTTGTTGAACTCTCAAAGACGAAAAAATGAAAAGTGTGAAAAAATATCTCGCTGCCGTCCTCGCCCTGGCTCTTGCGGCTCCGGTATTCACCGGATGCACCGAGGACGACTCTTATTCGCTGGAATCGGTCAGCGCAAGTCCTTCGGACAAGTTCAACGCCAAAATTCAGGTGGTGAGCCGTTTGACCGACGCCCCGCTGGTTACGGGCGATGCAGACTATACGGCGATCAACAATTACATGGTCAACACGCTCAAGGGACAGGAGGGGGCGTGGCTCACGATTCTCGACCGGACGGACAATGTCGACCTGACGAAAGTGATGACGGTTTCGCTCAACGCTTACCGCTGGACGGCGTTTGCATTCAACCGGCTGAAGAACAGGACTACCTACGAAGGCAGTATGCTCTTCTTCAACCAGCCGTCGCGGCTGGTGAAGTCGGAGGCCTGCGGCAAGGGCTGTTACATCACGGGTATGTCGCCCAAGATGGAGGGAACCCGCACGGACAAGGATGAAAGCGGAAACGTCACCGGAACGGTCGATGTTTCGTTCAATATCGAGTTCCGCACGGCGCGTTTCGACACGGCGGACCAGGTTGCGGCTTTCGGCGGCGAAAACGGGGTGATGAACAAACTCAAGCGCGAGAAGATGAACATGCTGATGATCGGAACCGTGAAGAACGAACTGTTTTCGGGTCTTCAGTCGACCGTGGCGTCGACCGACGCGACCTTCCATGCGCACAATCTGGCGCAAGGAAGCGGTTACACCCTGTTCATGATCAGCGAAGAGCGTTTCTGGGCTCCTACGGGCGTTACGAGCGACAATCTGGCAAACGGGATTACGGCCTACACCGTGAACCTGATGTGGTAGAGTTGGGTTTTTATTTCAGAGGAGGGGAAGACGTGCCGGCGACGGCGCGTCTTCTTTTTTTGCAGCCGTCTGCTGTCTGTTTCCGGCGGCGGGCGCCGGGATGATAAACGGGGAGGCTTCGAAAGAAGCCTCCCCGTTTTTATCGCATTGCAACCGGGATTATTCCGCCGTGAGCAGGAATACGCAACTGTCGTAAATCTTCGGCATTGCGGGGTTGATGCCGGCATTCGCAAGCATTTCGCCGCTGAGGGTCTTGCCGTCGAACCAACTGCGGGGTTTGTCGACGTTGAGTTCGCGAACGGTGTAACCCGTCTTGGGGTCGAGGCCCTGCAGGCGGAATTTCGGGATCAGCGAACGGCCCTGGTATTGCAGGCTGTAAGTGAACAGGACGGCCTGCTTTTTATCTTTAGAGACATACATCAGGCCGTAGCAGCCGTTCTTGTCGTAGGGCGTGCCGATGCGGTAGAGGTCGCCCTGCATGACGATGTCGCGGTACTCCTTGTAGCTGGCGATGGCCCGGCGGGCGAACTGCCGCTCCTGGTCGGTCATCTGTTTGGGCTGGAGTTCCATGCCGAGGCGTCCGGCGCAGGCCATGTCGAAGCGGAATTTGATGGGCGTGATGTTGCCCGTCTGGTGGTTGGGCGTCGCCGAGACGTGCGAACCCATGACGATAGCCGGGTAGAAGAGGCTCGTGCCGTACTGGATGCGGGCGCGCGAAAGCGCCTCGGTGTTGTCGCTTGTCCACACTTCGTCGAAATATTTCAGGGCGCCGTACTCCACACGGCCGCCGCCCGAGGCGCAGGCCTGGATCAGTACGTCGGGATATTTGGCGCGGATGCGTTCCATCACCTTGTAGAAGCCCTGGGCGTAGTCGATCCAGAAATGCGACTGTTCGTCGGCGGGGAGGTAGGCCGAACCCATGTTGTTGGCGTTGCGGTTGGCGTCCCACTTGATGTAGTCGATTTTGTCCGAGAGTTTCATCGTGTTGTCGAATACCTCGAATACGAAATCCTGTACTTTGGGGTTCGAAAGGTCGAGCAGCCACTGGTTGCGGGTCTGCGGGGCCTCGCGCTTCGGCGGACGGACGATCCAGTCGGGGTGTTTCTCGGCCAGTTCGCTCTTGGGGTTGACCATCTCGGGTTCGATCCAGATGCCGAATTTCAGTCCCTTCGAATGGGCGTAGGAGGCGATGTGGTCGATGCCTTCGGGCAGTTTCGCGGCATTCACCTGCCAGTCGCCCAGTCCGGCGCCGGAGTCGTTACGCGGGTATTTATTGCCGAACCAGCCGTCGTCGAGGACGAACATTTCCAGGCCCATCGAGGCTGCGTCGTCAATCATGTCTTTGAGAACCTTGGCGTCGAATTTGAAATAGGCGCCCTCCCAACTGTTGAGCAGCGTTGGAACAACCTCGTGGCCGCGGTAAACGCCGTAGTTGCGGGCCCAGTCGTGGAAGTTGCGCGAGGCGCCGCCTGCGCCGCAGAACGAGTGGGTGTAGATCATTTCGGGGGTGGTGAACGATGCGCCCGGACGGAGTTTGTAGGCCGAAGAGTTGGGATTCGCACCGGCGAGGATGGTCAGCGCGTCGAATTCGTCGACCTCGAAGTTGAGGCGGAAATTGCCGCTCCAGGCCAGCGCTCCGCCGATGACCTCGCCGCAGTTCTCGCTGAACGTGTCGCTGCCCAGCGTGAGCAGGAAGGCGGGATTCTCGGTGTGGGTAGTGCGTACTTCACGCGTCGACTCGATGCTTTTCGAACCGTGGGTCAGCACCGTGTGGTCGACCTGTGCCTCGCGGGCCCAGGCTCCGTAGAGGTGGGTCAGGAGGTATTTGTCGGCTTTCAGGGGCAGCGACGAGGAGTAGAAGCTGTGTAGCGTTACAGGTCCTTTTTCGCGGTTGCGGATCACAGCGTGCGTCGAGATGACGTTCTCTTTGGCATAGGCCGTGAAAACCAGTTCCACGTCGAGCGCCTGGCAGCAGTCTGTCATTTTCACGACGGTCTCCGTCACGTTTTTGTCGGAGAGTTGTTTCGAGGTGTGCGATACGTAGCGCAGTTCGGTGTTCATATCGCCATTGGCATGGGTGATGCGCAGGGCGGGTTCGCGGAAATTGCGGCCTCCTTGTGCCGAGTAGGCCAGGTCTTCGGTTCCGTGGTCGCCGCGGCGGCTGCTCTTGTAGGCGGCGAGCGGCGCCGTGTCGTCGATGCGTCCGCCGAAGTGGCGGAAATATACTTCACCTCCGGGGGTGGCGGTGAGCACCATCGATACGTTGTCGGTGCTGATGTCGATGACCTGCGGCGGCGCGGCGGCCGATACGGTGTTCGCGGCGAAAGCGGCGATCAGGGGAATCAGTAGTTTTTTCATCGTGTTTTTAGTGGTTTCTGGCCCAAAGATACGAAAATCTGCGAAACTATATGAAATGATCCGAAATAACAACGGAATTCCGTGAGTTGCGATCAGAACGTATAGGCGATGCGCAGGTAGCCGTAACGGCCCAGGTAGGAGGTCGAAGAGGTGACGATGTAGTCGGTATCGAAACTGGTGGTGGCGTAGTCGGGACGGTTGAGGATGTCGATGACGCCGATCGAACAGCCCAGTCGGTTTTCCTTGCCGAATTTACGCCCGGCGGAGGCGTTGAGGATCACGTTATGGCGCGTGAGCGAATGCGAACGACTGTTGCAGTAGAACTCGTAGAGCGTACCGACCGAGCCGAAATATTTGCCGAACCGCAGGTCGACGCGGGCGTTGACCTGTTCGCGCAACTCCTGCGAGGTCTCTTTCTGCGTGGTGTAGGAACTCATCGAGGTGTTGGAACGGACGGAGAATTTGACCTTGGTCGAAAAGCCCGAGTCGAACCCGAAACCGATGCGGAGCGAATGCCGGAGCGAATGGAAGAGGTCGTCGCCGGTGAAGTAGGGCGTCTGGTTGAATCCGTAGTTCACCGAGACGTTTACGGTCGACCGCAGCGGGTTGACCTGCTGCGAGTAGGAGACCGTACCTCCGATGTTGTAGCAGCCTCCGACATTGTCCTGCGTGGAGAGTTGCGCTCCTTTCTGCGCCGTGTAATCGTACTGGGGCAGGTAGGTGTCTTCGAGGAAGAGCGTGCGCCGCGAGGCGATGTAGTTGACGGTGTAACTGCCGTTGAGCCGCACGCTGAAATTGAGGGCTTTCTTGACATCGGTGAACTGGAATCCCGTCGTTGCCGAAAGGTTGTTCTGCAATTTGAGGTCGGGATTTCCGGCTTGCAGTGCAAGGGGATTGGTGGCGTCGAGCGTCGAGCGCAGCGATTCGAGCGGAATCATCTGCGGATAGGAGCTGAGGTTGAACGAAAACCGCCGCCGGGACTTGCCGACCGAGAGGGAGACCCAGGGGCTCACCTCGAAGAACAGCCGCGGGAAACGCGCTTCTTCCGGGAACCGTTCGCTGCGGGCGATGTCGTAGACCGTGCCGGTCAGTCCGGCCGTCATCCAGAAATCCTCGTTCCGGTATTGAAGGTTGGCCTGCAGGTTATGCGTGTAGGTGTCGTTCGTATAGTTGTAGGAATTGACAGTGTCGATGACACCCCGCGGATCGCTGAGGAAATCGACTGCCAGTTGTTTCGACCGGTCGTAGTCGCGGCTGAAGTTATAGGATGCGCCGAACGAACCCTTCTTTCCCAGTTTGTAGCGGTAGCCCACATTGGCGCCGATCGAATAGCTGCGGCTGTCGCCGTCGTTGCGCAGTTTGACCTGCAGGCCGGGTGTCGAGGCCGTCGTGTCGATACGCCATCCGTCGCGGTTGCCGGTGTTGTACCGGCCCGAGATGCTGAATGTCAGCGTCGAACGCTCGGAGATCCGTGTCTGGTAATAGAGGGAGAGATTGAGCCGGATGTCCCGTTTGTCGGAATTGCTGTTGAGGTCGGTCCGGGTTTGTTCGTCGTCGATCTGCTGTTTCATGCGGTTGTGTCCTGCCGACGAGCCGTCGTCGATCGAGAAGGAGGTTGAGGCGCCGAGCACATTCTTTTTCCGCTGGATGCTGGTGAAATTCGCGACTTCGGTCGAAAGCGACTTCGAGAGCGATTCGCTGACGCTCTCCTCGTTGCGCAGGGCGTAGGCTTCGGTCGGGAAATATTCGGTTTGCGAGCGGTTGATGCTGCTCTGGCGGCTGCGGCCGAACCGGACGGTGGTCATGACGTTGGTCGAGTCGCCCCGGCGGAGGGTGTACTCCGCACGGGCGTCGGTCTGTTTGGTGGGGGTGGTTTTCGAGTTGTACGAGGCGGTCTCCCCCTGCTGATTGCTGTCCTTCGAATTGGAGGCTTCGAGACGCAGGTTGCCCTTCTCGCTGTTGCGGTAGAAAGTCCCGGCCTCGGAGTGGCGGATTTCATGCCGCCCCGAGTAGTCCTTTTCGAGGCTCGCTCCGAGCGAGGCTTCCAGGTTGCCGCCCTGGATGAACCCGCGCTTCGACTTGGTCTCGACATCCATCACCTTCTCCTTTTCGGCGGTGTTGTCGCCCATGCGTTTTGCCGTGGGGCTCAGGTCTTCGTAGACCCGCACGCTCTTGACATCCGAAGCTTCGAGGTCGGTGAGGACATAGGACGTTTGGGTCCCGAAGAGGTTTTTGCCGTCGATGAGCACCCGTTTGACCTCCTGTCCTTCGGCGTAAATCTTGTTGTCCTTGATTTCGACTCCCGGCAACTGTTTCAGCAGTTCCGCGAAACGGTCGTCGGCCATGGTTTTGAAGGCCCCGGCGTTGTAGACCGTCGTGTCGCCCCGGAAAACCATGGCGACCTGCTGCCCGACGACCACGACCTGGGCGATCGATTGCTCGTCGAACTCCATTTTGACATCGATACTGCCCCGGAACTCGTTCTTGCCGTAGCGCCGTTTGAAGGGCTTGTAGCCGACGTAAGAGACTTCCAGATCGACCGAATCGCGGAAAATACGGTCGCAGTGGTAGGTGGCCAGGATGCGGTAGAAATCCTCTTTGGTGGTTGTGCCCCGCAGCGTATCGCTCCTGCTGATGATCGAGACCGTAGCGCCGATCAGCGGGTCCCGCGTCTGTTTGTCCTGCACGATAATGGTCGTGCGTGCCGACCTGCCGCCCAGGACTTGTGCGTAAACCATGCGGGATTGGGGTGCACCGCTTCGTGCCGGATGCGCGGAGGGCATGCCGACAAAACCGAGAAGGGCGAGAATCAGGAGTAAGTAACGGGCCAAACCGGGGAGTGAAAAGGTTTATGGGTTGCAAGGTAGTAATTTCCGTCCATAGTACAATCGGTCCGAGAAAAAGAATTTTCGGCCCCGTCAGTCTGTTGCGAATCGAAACCGAATGGAAGGATACGGTTAAATTCTTTTGCAATATTCCGCCGGATGCGTCCGGATCGTAACCGAGGGTGAATTCATGCCCCGAAAAGGCATCCGGAATGCTGTTTTTTTCTTATCTTGCGACGCAAGACCCATCGTAAATTAAAGAGACCGGCATGAGGAAAAGTGAATTGAATCACCGCACCGCAGACGGACGGACTTGTGTTCCGGATCGTGCCGACGAACTCCCTGCCCGGGTTCCCCCCCCCGCGGGAGCCGCCGTATTCCCTGTTGACAGCCGAGTATTTTCCGATACCCGACAATTGCGCCGTGCAGTTGCCGGCAGTCGCTTTTATGTTCCCTGATCGTTAAAAATCCCCATTATTCGGGATTGCGGCCCGTTTTGCGGTCGCGTATCTTTGTGCCTCAGAAACGAACAACATTCTCAGTATTCACATAACCCTGTTTGCCATGAAGAAATTTTTACTAGTACTTTTATTGGCGGGCGTCTGCATTCCGCTGGGTGTGCAGGCCCAGGCTCCGAAGAAGGTTTCCATCGAAGGAACCGTGACGGAGTATAACACGAAACAGCCGATTGCAGGCTGTGTGGTTGCCATCCCGACGCTCGAACTGTGGGTGGTGACCGATGCCAAAGGCCGGTTCCGGATGCCGTCGGTGACTACCGGCAGCTATACCATCGAGACGACCTGCCTGGGCTACGAGCCCCTTTCGTATAAGGTGACGGTCACCAGTTCGATCGGAACGCTGTCATTGCGCCTCAAGGAGTCGAGCCTGCAACTGAACACCGTGACCGTGACGGCCCAGCGGGGCCGCAGCATCAACTCCTCGTCGACGATCGACCGTCAGGCGATGGACCACCTGCAGGCAACCTCCGTCAAGGACGTGATGCAGTTGCTGCCGGGTGTGTTGACCGCGAATCCGGAATTGACGAACTCCACTTCGAATTTCGTTGGCATCCGTGATCTCCCTAACTCGATGACGGACGGTAAGGAGGCGAGCAGTATCAACTCGAGTTCGGTAGGTGTCTATGTCGATGGGGCCGTTATGAATAATAACGCAATGCTGATGGGTGGAAAAGCTGCTGCTTTCGGGCAGCAAACGAGTCGAGGTATCGACATGCGTACGATTTCGACCGACAATATCGAATCGATCGAAGTTATTCGCGGTGTGGCGTCGGCCGAATACGGTAATATGAGCGCCGGAGCGGTCGTTGTCAAGACCAAGCAAGGTCGTACTCCTTATGAAGTCCGGGTGAAGACCGTGCCGGATACTAAGGCCGTGGCGCTGACCAAAGGTTATGCATTGGGCCCCGACAAGGGGTTCCTCAATGCGTCGATCGATTACGCCAATGCGATGAAAGATATCCGTACGGTGGAAGAAGCTTATGACCGCGGAACGTTTTCGGTGGGTTATACCAACACCTTTAACCGTGATCGCACTCCATTTCAGTTCAATGCCAAGGTGAGCGGCTACCTTTCGCGCGGCACAACGAAGGCAGATCCGGACAATATCTCGCAGGCGGAACGCAAGGAACTCGACGACCGGAATCTGTCGATCAACCTCAATGGTTCATGGCTGCTCAATAAATCGTGGATTACGACGTTGAAATATGTACTCAATACGTCGATGACCCGTCAGTATGCCCGTCAGCGGACAGCTCCCAGTGCGCTTGGCGTCGCCAATCCCGGAGCTTTGGAAAACGGGGAGTATCTGACTGAATTTATGCCCGACAATTACTTGAGCGATATTCGGAATCTGAGTATGGCTTATTACACGACGGCTAAAATGGTAGCCGAACTTTCGGGACGTTACGGCAAGGTTTACAACAAGGCGATGCTCGGTGTCGAATGGAATAATTCGGGAAATACAGGCAAGGGTCAGTATTACGAGGGCGTGCGCCCCATGTCATTCCGTCCGGAACCGTTCAGTGATATTCCTTTTTTGAATCAGGTGGCTGTCTTTGCCGAAGAAAAAGCGACGCTTCCGATCGGAAAAACGTCGCTTACGTTGCAGGCAGGCGGGCGTTTCACCTATATGGCGACGGATCAGTTGAACGATAACTGGGCTGTTGATCCGCGTTTCAACGCCAAATATACAATCATCAGCAACCGGGCCCCGAAAAAAGTTCGTGAACTCAGTATCCGCGGCGGCTGGGGTATTCAGACCACGCTGCCGGCCTTACGGTTGCTTTATCCTTTTCCGGTGTATATCGACCGGGTTTCGTTCAGCTGGGGCGGAACGTCTGAAACGGGTCCCATGGCGGCATGGACTACATTCGTGACTCCGCAGTCCGATATGATTAACCGTGACCTGAAGATGCAGTACAGCAAGAACCTTGAGGTAGGTCTCGATTTCGAGATGTTTGGTATCAAGGGAGGTGTTACATATTATAACGAGAAGATGCGTAACGGTTATACCCTTCGTATGACTCCGCAAATCGTGTCGTTCCGGGAGTATGAGACCTATAAGGGAACAGAAGCCCCGGTTTATATGGACGATCCGAACAACCCGGGACAAAAGGTCCTGGGCGTGGGAGGTGTTCCGCTTCCTTATCGGGATGAGAAAATATTCAATACGGCATCCGTCAAAAAACCGGCCAATGACGGTAAATACGATAAATGGGGTGTCGAGTATACGTTCGATTTCGGCCAGATTCGTCCGGTCCGGACTTCGGTCGTCGTCAACGGAGCATATATGACCATGACCCAGAAAGAGGGCGAGGGTGTGCTGTTGTACGATACTTATTCTACGGTAAAAGTGCCCTCCGACGGTAAAAATATCTACAATCCGTTTCTGGGTGCCTATTATGGCGGCAAGTCCGCTTCTTCCGGCTCGGTGTACACCCGATTCAATTCCAATATCAATCTGATCACGCATATTCCGAAGTTGCGCCTGATCACGACGCTGACGATTCAGTGCGTATGGCTCAACCGGACTCGAAATCTCCAGGCTGACGGTATTTACATTCTCGATGACAGCGGGAATCCCGTTTATGGCGATTTTTCGAACGGAACGAACGGTAAGATGATTTACAGAGACCCCGATTTCTACATGAACTCCGACGGTCAGGTGCTGCCTTTCAATCGGGATTTGTACAACGACCCCACTTATGGGGCGGCTTATCGGGAATATCTTCAGACGGCCAGTACGACTACTACCTTTATTGAAAACTCATTCAAGCCTTATTTCATGGCCAATCTCCGTGTCACGAAAGAGATCGGTCGGGTTGCACAGATTTCATTCTATGCCAACAACTTTACGGATTCGCATCCCAAAATGTTACTGAAGAATACAGGAACTTACAAGCGTGTGAATACCGATATTTATTTCGGCGCAGAATTAAAACTTAAATTCTAAAGAGTTGCAGACGATGAAAAATATTTTATGTTATATGGTTCCTTTGGCAGCGATCTTTCTGCTGAGCGGCTGCCTCAAAGATATGAAAGACAGTGAACTGCTTCACGGCAACAAAGAGGTGTTGATTTCTATCGATTTGCCCGGAGAACTGGCGTCGCTCGACAAGGCGGGATTCAAGGTAACCATGCGCAATACGAAGATCGGAAATACGTATGTTACCGAAACCGATGCGAAGGGTGAAACCCGGATCGATGCCGAGTATGGAAATTACAGCGTGATTATCAGCAAAGTGGCCGATGTGGATGGAATTAGCAAGTTCCTGCATGCTACCAAGGATTTTGTTCTGAATAAAGACGGTCAGTCGGCCGAGACGAGCAATCTCGAAATTAAAGCTACGGCGCGTGGGACGATCATTCTGAAAGAGGTTTATTTTCACAAAACGAAGACTGCCGACGGGAAAGCGAATTATAACTATGACCAGTATTTCACGCTCTGCAATAATTCCGACGATGTGCAGTATCTCGATGGCGTGGGAGTCGGATTCCACACTACGTTCAATTCGGGAAAATCGGTCGTGTACAATAAATTCTGGTTGGGAAGTACCAGCACCGAACTTCGCGACTCTATTCCGGTCAATGCCTTCGGTTTTGTTTTTCCGGGTAAAGGCCAGGAACATCCGATACAGCCGGGTGAAGAGGTCGTGATTGCTCTGAGTGCCGTTGAACAAACAGCAGACCAGACCAGCCGACCGATGAATCTCGCCGCGGATAATGTATGGGCAATGTATATTGATCGTTTTGGATCGAGTTCTGCGGTGAAAGCTCCTGCTGCAGGCGTTGAACGGTTGGAATGCTTCTGTGAACTGGCATCCGGAAATTCGATCGTTCTCTCCATCAGTTCGCCGGCAATCGTCGTGTATCGCTTGCCTGAAGATCCTTATGAGTACGTTAAGGATGGGGCCTTCAAAAGCCAGCCTTACGGTAAGGTGATGTATCAGCCTACGAAATATACGAATATGCCTTCGATAATGGTTCCCAAGGAGTGTATTCTCGATGGTGTGGAGTTTCGTAACAACGATACGCACGTCCCGCGCCTTTGCTCCGACATCAGTCTTCAGCCTTTGTTTATCACGACGACCTCGTACAGCGGTCAGTCCTATATCCGCAAGGTGGACGAAAGCGCTTCGGAGATCGTCGGGCGTACGGTTTATCAGGATACGAATAATTCGGCTGATGACTGGATTCCGCTCGACGAACCGACCCTTTGCACGGAGTACAAAAACCGATAAAACCAAACAGCTATGAAGAAAAAAATATATGCGGTACTCCTGTTGACTGCGGTATGTGCGGGGTCGGGCGTTTTCGCCCAGTCTTCCACTCCGAAGGAGAACCTTGAAAAATATTATACCCTGGAACGTATTCGTTCGAAAAGCGGATGGCTCGTTTCGGACAACGCGGCGGGCTTGATGCTTAATCAGGCTTCGCTCTCCATTGCGGAAGTAAATTATGATTTCGAGAAAGGCGGACTGCGCGATGTCACCGATGGGCCGAAGGTAAATGTGCTCGGCGTTCAGTCCGAATCGTACCGTCGTTGGGACCGGCTTTCGTTCTACGGTAAGTTGAGCTACAATTATGCGGCTTCGACTGACCGGAGCTGGGCTGGAAATGCCTATATCGGTGATTCTCCGATGCTGATCGGCGATTCGATTCCGGGTAACACGCGCAATGAAACCTATGCCATCGAGGCCGGGGTAGCTTACCGTATGGGCCACTGGGTGATCGGAGCGATGGGTAAATACGAAGATCGCAGCCTGGCAAAGCGCCGTGACTCGCGCAATAAGACGACTTCTATGTACATGAGCGTTCAGCCGGGTGTAATGTTTACTTCGAAGGTAGTGGATGCCGGTCTTAATTTTACATATAAACGTATAACAGAGCGGATTGGCTACAAGGCTTTCGGTACGAATACGACTGGCGGAATGATCTATTTCTTCGAAGGTATGTGGTTTTATACCAGCCAGCAGCTTGGAGGAACCGAGACTTTCTATGATATCTATTACAAAGGTTCCGAATACGGAGGTGCTGCCCAGATGGAACTGAAGCTGGGAAAGCGGGTGAAGTTCTTCAACCAGTTTTCGGCCGAATACAGCAAAATGGAGCGTTTCCGTTTCGATTTGGACCAGCATATGGGCGACAACGATCAGTTAACCTATCGTTATCTGGGAGTCTTGAACTTCACGGGCCGTTGTGTCGATCAGCGGCTTTCGGTTGACGCTTCGTGGGGCGACCTGCTGAAATACAACAATATTCAGGAGCTGGAGCTCGATCCGGAGACCAACCAAAAATCGTACAAGCAGTACGGTCGTTTCCTGAAGTTCTCACAGAAGCAGCGCAGCGTCGACGCCGACTATAAACTCTATGTCAAGCGTAACGAGTGGAGCAGTTCGTGGATCGTCGATGTGGCCTATAATTACTATAAAACCGAATCGGAGTATACGATCGCTCCGGCGCGGTACAACCAGGATGTGCACTTTTCGAAGCTGATGCTCGGAGTGACGAAGAATTTCCGGTTCGACAGTCGCAACTGGCTCGACGTGACGGCGCGCGGCGGATATACGTTCGGCGGCGGGAACCAGTTGGAAAAGACGTGTCCCGAGGGCGTGCAGATCGACAACGAGAACTACCGGGCCGACCTGCTGGCCCAGGAGTACGCTTTCCTGACCAACGACCGCCTGAACGGTGAGGCGGGCCTGCGCTATACGCATTACTTCCCGGCGAAAAAGATCGGCCTTTACGTCGACTTGAAAGGGCGCGCCGCATGGGCTCGCAGCGGACTGATGGACGGCAGCCGCCGGGGCGGCGTGTTCGCAGCCGTGGGTCTGAATTTCTGACCCTCCGTTTCCCGATTAAAACCCCGCAGGGCTTTAAAGCCCTGCGGGGTTTTTGTTGCCGGGATGTCAAAAAAAGAACGGACCCCGACCGGGTCCGTTCTCCTGTATAAATTAAGGGCGGGTTATTTCACCAGCCGCATTTCGTCGATCAGCGATCCGGCGCCGGCGTACTTGTCCATGATCCACAGCACGAAGCGGATGTCGACGCAGACGGTCTTGAAGTTGGTCGGATGGAAGTAGATGTCGCCCGACATCGACTCGCGGTTGCCGTCGAACGCCAGTCCGATCACGTCGCCTTTGGCGTTGAGCACCGGGCTGCCCGAGTTGCCGCCCGTGATATCGTTGTTGGTGAGGAAATTGACGTAGAGCTGGCCGTTTTCGCCCCAGCGGCCCCAGTCCTTGTTGCGGATGAGTGAGAACATCCGCTCGTCGACACGGAATTCGTAGTCGTCGGGGTTGTATTTTTCGGGGTAGCCGTCGATCGTCGACCGGGAGTCGTAGTGCACGGCGTCCTTCGGCGAAACCGGACCTACGGTTCCGTAGGTGAGGCGCATCGTCGAGTTGGCGTCGGGGTATTGGGGCACGCCCTCCGATTCGCGCATCTCGTAGATCGCGTGGGCGTAGCGCAGTTCTTCGGCGTCGGTGTCGATGCCGGAGGCTCCTTCGGCCTGCTTGAGATTCTCGGCGAAGCACCGCGAGCTGACCGAATTGGCCATGGCCGCCATCGGGTCGGAGAGGATGTCTTCTGCGGAACGGGGTTCGGCGAACCAGGCGCACAGTTTCTCGTAGCTGGTGCAGCAGGTATTTTCGAAAGCGTAGTCGATCAGCGCCGGAACGTTGCCTTCGAAGCGGTCGTAAAGCTGCGGCAGTCGGTCGCCCCACATTTCGCGGGGGACGTTGTCGGTGAAGCTCTGCACCATCTGTGTCAGCACCTCCTTGTCGGTGGCCGGGTCGAAATCCTTCATCATCCGCCGGGTGTTGCTCTTCACGCCTGCGAAGTCCTTGTCGCCGTCCTTTACCGTGGCGATGCTGTCGCGCAGCATCCGGTCGACGAGCGTGCCGAGACGGTTGGCCGTCATCATTACGTCGCTCGGGCGAATCCACGTCTCCTGGTAATAACACTTGCAGCGTACGGCCTGGGCGCGCGCTTCGTAGCCCTTTTTCAGGTTGGCGAGCAGGTCGCCGTATTCGGCCTTGCGGGCCGGGTCGGCATCGATCCAGGCGGCGAGGCGCTGCTCCTCGGCGGCACGGATGCCGATCACGTCGTAACGGCGCAGGCAGATGTTCTCCCATTTGGCGTAGTCGGCGTAGTTACTGATGCCGAAGTATTTGTCGCTGTACATCAGGCGTACGTCGGGGTCGGCCTCCATGTGGCGCTTCATGATGTCGAGGCGGTCGTGGCGCGCCTTGATCACGATGGGGTTGGTCACGTATTCCTTCTCGCGTACGGCGAACGACGACATGTAGCGGTTGGTACGGCCCGGGAACCCGATGACCATGGCATAGTCGCGGTCGTGGATGCCGCCGGTCGAGACGTTGAGCACCTTGCGGGGCGTGATGGGCACATTGTCCTTCGAATAGGCGGCCGGGCGGCCCTTCGCGTCGCCGTAGACGCGGTAGAGGGCGAAATCGCCCTTGTGCTGGGGCCAGCCCCAGTTGTCCTGTTCACCGCCGAAGGCGCCGATCTTCACGGGCGGCGCACCGACGAGGCGCACGTCCTTATAGGTTTCGTAATAGAAAAGCAGGTATTTCTTGCCTTTCCACATCGAGGCGCACTCGACTTCGAAGGGCGTGTCTTTGCCGTATTTTCTTGCGAGGATGCCGTAGACCTTGCGGGTTCCGAAAACGCCGAGGCTGTTGGCTTTTTCGAGCGAGTCGCGGATGGCCAGGGCTTCGTCCGTCACGTCGGCTACCTTGCGCAGGAAGGTTACGGTCTTGCCTTTGAGCGGCAGTTCGTCCTTTTGTTCAAGGGCCCAGAAACCCTCTTCGAGGTAGTTTTTCGCGGGGGTGCTCAGCGAGTGGATGTCGCCGTAGGCCACGTGGTGGTTGGTGATGACGAGTCCCTTGTCGGAAATTACGCTGCCCGTACCCATGCCGCCGTCGACGGCCACGATGGCGTTGCACAGCGCCGGGGATTCCTCGTTGTAAATCTCCCCGGGCTTGAGCTTCAGCCCCTCCTTCTTCATCTGGGGGTAGATCATGTTCTGGAACGTGCTGACCAGCCACATGCCTTCGTCGGCAGATGCGGCGGCGGGAAGCAACGCGCAGACCAGTAAATAAAAAATCGCTTTTTTCATAGTCGGTTCTGTTTATTCAAAAAAGGGGCTTGCGTATCACAAGCCCCTTGTAAGTATGTTGCGTCAGAGCGTGCGCCCTTCGGTTTTGAAGGTGAATTTCGGCTCTTCGTCCTTGAGCGTGCCGTCGTTGTATTTTACGGGCCATACCTTGGCGTTGAGCAGTTCGTTCCAGATCTTCGCATCGTCCCACATCGACTTGACGTAGACGATCCGCAGTACGGGAACCTCCTCGTCGTTCAGTGCCACGTCGAGACGCGTGATACCCTCCTTGAGCGAGAGGAATCCGCGGAAGTAGGGGAAGCTGCGCTTGATGAGCGGCTTCTCGATGCCCCGGCACTCGACTTCGTAAACGCCTTTGGGATATTTCTCGTCGTCGCCGTAGGTCTCGGTGTTGTGCTTGAACGGCGCCGAAAGGTCGCGGGTCTGTGCGAACATCAGGTCGAGGAACTCGCGGCGGGCGATCTTGCCGGCTGCGGGGTCGTAGCTCTTGAGCTGGTAGTGAACCGGAATCACCCGGACCTTGCCGCCATGGGCCAGCATGTGGGCCTCCTTGACCTCGATCGAGTCGCGGAGCATCTTTTCGGGAACCGAGGCCGAGGGATCGACGTAGAGCGTAACGGCTACCGGGCAGTCGTATTGTGCGTCGAAGCCGCAGATGCCGTCGATATTGCGCAGGATAGCCCCGAAGTAGACCATGTCCATCTTATCGTGGAGTCCCTCGACGCCGATGCGGACGATCGAAAGCGAGTCGACGCCGGCCTTGGGCGATGTGAACTTCATGGTTGTGGGTGCGAAAATCGCCTTGTCGATACCCGTTTGGTCGATTGCCTTGGGGTCGTAGCTGATGACTACCGCATGGCGTTTCACGAACGTTTTGACGCCGTAGACGCCGGGTACTTTCTGCATCTTGGCGGAGAAAGCCTTCGAACTGCCGAAGCATTTTACCGACGTGAGGCCTTCGATCTCGTAGGTCTGCATACCTTCGACCTGCTCGAACTCGCCCCACTTCTCGTCGATGGTCGGGAGTTCCCAATGACTGCCGAACCACAGCGCGGCGCCGAAGAGCGCGACGGCCAGGATGCCGGGCAGCCAGCGCAGCGACCGTTTGCCGCCGACCTGCAGCGAATCTTCCGGGCAGGCCGAGACGCAGGTTCCGCAGAGCGTGCAGTCGATGTGTTTTACCTTGTCGAGGTTCTTGATGTCGATCGAATAGGGGCATTTGCGCCGGCAAACGTCGCACTTGGTGCACGAAGCCTCGTCGCGGACGATGTGCAGCAGCGGGAAGACCTTGCTCTTGAGGTAGATCATCTCCCAGAGGTAACCCACGACACAGGCGGCGCCCAGCGCCCATACCCAGGCCGAACCTACGCCCAGCAGGCCCAGCACCCACAGCAGGATGACGATGCCGACGAAGGTGATCGTGAACTTGAAGATATTGCTCAGTGCGCCCAGCGGGCAGATGTATTTGCACCAGAACATTTTTACGAAGAAACTGCCGAGGAAGAGTACCGCAATCGAAATAATGGTCATCCAGGCGGTAATTTCACCTTTGAAACCCGTGGCAATGGCGTAATAAGGGTCGAAATTCTTGCAGAAAAGTTCGCTGCTCGACACCGACATGTAGAAAACGAGGAACAGCAGCGCGTATTTAATGATGCGGAGCGCACGGTCGGCGATGCTTCCCGGGCGGATTTCGGCATTGACTTTCAGTTTCCTGCCGCCTTTGCCCATCCATTCGCTGACGGTTCCCAGCGGGCAGAGGTAGCCGCAGAAGAGTTTGCTGAAAAGTACGACTCCCACGACGAGCATGACTCCCACCATGATCTGCACCATGGACATCGAGCAGGCCAGTGAGTTGCGTACCAGGTAACTGCCCAGTGCCTGCAAACCGCCGAACGGGCAGTAAGCCTCCACGTCCGCGGGTTTCTCCCCGAGGGTGAGCCCGTAGACCACAAATCCCACGATTGCTGCGAGCGTGCCCCACTGCAGCAAATTCTTTAACCAATTGCTTTTTCTTTTCATTTGTTCGGGTTGTAAATGATGTGTGTATACGCAAAGGTAATTATTTTGGTGAGTAATTGGTACGCGTTATTTGTTTTTTAGCGCCTTCTATGCGACTTTTTACTATATTTGTGAGACTACACCAAGTAATTAAGCGAATCCACGATGAAAAAATCTGTTTTGATCCGTGCGGCCCTGTTTTGCCTGCTGGCCGTCCCGGTTGCGGCGCAGGTCCCTGCAGGCCTGCAAGAGAAGATTCCCCTCGACGGCGAGGTGCGGGTCGGGCGACTCGACAACGGAATGACTTATTACATCCGGCATTACGACAACCCCAAACAGCGGGCTGATTTTTTCATAGCCCACGATGTCGGCGCCTTGCAGGAGGAGGATAACCAGAACGGACTGGCCCACTTCCTCGAACACATGGCTTTCAACGGCACGAAAAATTTTCCCGGGAAGGGGATTCTCAACTACCTGGCGGCGAACGGCGTGCGTTTCGGCTATAACGTCAATGCCTATACGTCGCGCGACCGGACGGTCTACAACGTTTCGAATGTGCCGCTGGTCCGCGAAGGACTGGTGGATTCGCTGCTGCTGATCCTGCACGACTGGTCCTATTACATCTCGTGCGAACCCGACGAGATCGAGTCGGAGCGGGGCGTGATCCGCGAGGAGTGGCGGCGCGGCAACGACGCCCGTTCGCGCATGGTCCGCAAGTCGGCCCAGGTCGAATACGACGGGTCGAAATACGCCCGCCGAGACGTGATCGGCGACATGGATATCGTCAACAACTTCGAGCGGCAGACGCTCGTCGACTTTTACCACAAGTGGTATCGTCCCGATTTGCAGGCCGTAATCGTCGTGGGCGATGTGGATGTGGACGCGATGGAGCGGAAAATCCGCGACCTGATGTCGTCGATCCCGAAGGCCGAAAACCCGGCGCCGAAGGAGGTTTACGACATTCCGTGGCGCGACAAGCCCCGTTACAGCGTGGTGACCGACCCCGAGACCAAGGCCGTGGCCGTGAAACTGATTTTTTACCAGCCCTATCCGTCGGCCGAAGAGCGTGCGACGGTGGGGGCCGTGCGCGACGACCTTGCGCGCAAGGTCTTCCTCGAAATGGCACGTTCCCGGCTGGCTGAGGCCGAGAAGCGCCCCGATGTGCGTTACAAGCGCGTCGTAGCCGTTACGGGAAGCCTCGCGACGTGCCGCAATACCCTCATGCTGACGGCTCTGCCCAGGGAACAGGACATGCGCGAAGCGCTGGCGGGCATCCTGACCGACGTGGAACAGATGCGCCGCTACGGTTTCAGCGACGAGGAGTTCGAAGCCGCCAAAGCCAAGGTCGCCAAGGCGGAAGAGAAAGCGCTGGAGAAATACCGTCTCGCAACGAATACCGACCTGGCCGGGCGATATGTGGAGCATTTTACGCGTAATGTGCCTTACGCAACGCCCGAAGACCGGACGCGTATTGTCGAAGAGCAGCTCGATGCCTTGACGCCTGAGGCGTTGAACCTGCTGCGCGCCGGCATGGTTTCGCCGAAGGGTATGCTCGTACTCGTGTCGTCGCCCGAAGAGTATATGGACAAGGTCCCCTCTGAAGCCGATGCTTTCGCTTTGATCGACTCGGTGAAGCATGCTGAGATAGCCCGTCCCGAACGCAGCGGAAAGGCCGCCGGACCGCTCTTCACGGCGAAAATAACCCCCGGAGAGGTCGTCAAGACCCGCAAGGCGGCCTTCGGAGCCGAGGAGTGGACGCTCTCGAACGGCGTGAAGGTATTCTGGCGGACCGTTCCCGAAGTGATCGGTACGCGTAAAGTCGGCGTGGCGGCTATTAATGAGGGCGGTTTTGCCCGCGACAGCGATGTCGAAGGCATGCATCTGCTCCAGAATTACGTCCGTACGATGGGCGTAAAGGATCTCGGCCGCAGCAGTATGCGCGACCTGCTCTCCTCGCATGACGCCAGCCTGATGGCGACGCTGGGCCGGGATGCGAGCTCCTTCTCGGGAGCGGCAAGTGCGGCTGACTTCGAATTGTTGCTGCAACTCCTGCACCTCTATATTACCGAGCCTAATTTCTCGGAACAGGCCTATGGCGACTACCTCGGCCTGGCCCGTACGTCGCTCGGGAAGGAAAAGTCGCCCAAGGCGCTTTTCGCCGAGCGTACCGACAGCACGAAATACGGCGGTCATCCGTGGCTCCGGCGGGCGACGCTTTCGACGCTCGACCGTTTCGACCGGGAAGCGGCCCGCAAACTCTACGACAAACTCTTCGGCAATGCCGCCGATTTCGTCTTCTTCTTCGCGGGCGAGATGCCTGCCGGCGAGGCGCGGCCGCTCATCGAGAAATACATCGGTTCGCTGCCTGCCGCCCCGAAGCAGAAATTCAAGAAGGAGGATTTCGAGATCGTACCTGGCACGAGGGAGTACGATGCGGTTTTCCCGGGCGCCGTGACGCCCAAGTCGTCGATCGAGCGCATCTACCATGGCAAGTTCGATTATACGCCGGCCAATTATGCCGCGCTGCGCTACGTCTCCTATATTCTCGGCGCGCGTTACCTGACGACCGTGCGCGAAGAGAAGGGCGGAACCTATTACATCGGCGTGCACGACGAGGTCGGGGCCCGTCCCCGCGGCTACTGTCACCTGGTGGTGAGCTTCGAGACCGATCCCAAGCTGCGTGAAATGCTGCTGGGCGAAGTTCAGAAGGGCATCGAACAACTGGCCGCCGAAGCTCCCTCGGAGCAGGAGGTGAACGAAGCGATGCTTTACTTCAAGAAGGTCAATGCCGAACGCAAGTCGAAGAACCTGAAATCGACCTCCTACTGGATCAACAAGATGCGGGCGGAGTATTTCGACGGAGCTGACCTGGATAAGGACAACGAGGCGGTATTTACGGCCGTGACGCCCGAAGAGGTGCGCCGCCTTACGCGTGAGATTCTCGCGCAGGGCAACCGCTATACGGCGGTTTTCACACAGGAGTAACTCCGCATGCCCCGAAACGAAACCCGGGCGGCCGTCGAGGCCGCCCGGGTTTTTCGTATGTATGTCCTGGCGCTTATTTGCGCGTGATCTTCAGGGCGAAGCCTCCTCCGGGAGCCATCTTTACCGTCATTTTCTGGTCGGCGGGGATTTCGACCGCTTCGCACTTGTAGTCGCGGGCGGCTTTGTCGGCGTTGACGCCGTCGCGGAACAGTTCGGCAGTGTAGGAACCCTCGCCCAGGAAGCCGAGGTCGACCGTCAGGCTGCGCGCGTTCCAGTCGGTCATGCCGCCGACGTACCACGTGTCGCCCTTGCGGCGTGCGATGGAGACGTATTCGCCGACCCGGCCGTCGAGGCCCACGGTCTCGTCCCACGTCGTCGGGATGTCGGCGATGAAACGCGTGCACTCCTCCTCGCGCATGTAGTTCGACGGCGAGTCGCACAGCATGTTGAACGGCGATTCGAAGATCACGTATTCAGCCAACTGGCGGCAGCGCGTACCCTGGCTCATGGCTTCGGAGCCTACGGCGCGGAAATTTCCGCGCGTGGCGTTGCGCATGGCGCCCTGCGTGTAGTCCATCGGTCCGGCGAGCATGCGGATGAAGGGAATCGTCACGTCGTAGGTCACCATGTCGGTTTTTTCGCTGGTCCACTTCATCTGCTCCAGGCCGAAGACCCCTTCGAAATTGAGTACGTTGGGATAGGTGCGCTGGATACCTGCGGGTTTGTGGTAACCGTGTATGTCGAGGAACAAGTGGTATTTGGCCGCCGTTTCGGCCAGACGGTACGTGAAGTCGGCGATCTTCTGGTCGTCGCGGTCCAGGAAGTCGACCTTGAAACCTTTGATACCCATCTGAGAATAGTGCTTGCAGACACGCTCCAGGTCGCGCTCCGTGGCGTAGAACCCGGCCCAAAGGACGATGCCGACGCCGCGCTCCTTGCCGTAGGCGACCAGTTCGGGCAGGTTGATTTCGGGAACCACCTGGAAGAGGTCGGCCTTCTTGTTCACGGCCCAGCCTTCGTCGAGGATGACGTATTCGATGCCGTGGTCGGCGGCGAAGTCGATGTAATATTTGTAAGTCTCGTTGTTGATGCCCGATTTAAAGTCCACCCCGTAGAGGTTCCAGGTATTCCACCAGTCCCAGGCTACCTTGCCGGGTTTGATCCACGAGATGTCCTCCACGCGCGACGGTGCGGCCAGGCAGTAAACCAGGTCGTTGTTGGCCAGTTGGATGTCGTGTTCGGCGATCGCGAAGACGCGCCACGGGAAGGTGCGGGCTCCCTTGGTGCGGGCGATGAAGTTCTCCCGCTCGGTTACCAGCAGTTGCAGTTCGTTGTGGCCGCCCTGAACCTCCTTGGCCGGGTAGGGTGCGAAATTGCCGCGCAGGGCCTTGCCGCCCGTGGGGTTGTAGAGGTACATGCCCGGGTAATCCTCCAGGTCGGCCTCGGTGATGACGATCTTCGCCGTTCCGGCGTCGGCCAGGATCGGCAGGAAGGCCAGGTGGTCGGCCGCAACTTCGGAAACGGGCTGATTCGTGTAGGTATTCTCGAAACTGTTGAAGTAGCAACGTTCGATACCGCCCTCTTTTTTGCGGGGGTTTACATAGGGGACATAGGCCCGGAAGTCCTCCGGGAAACGGATGTCCACCAGCTCGTCGGCGACGGTGATTTCGTCCTTCATGGAGGTTACGAACCGGTAAGCGACGCCGTCGTCATAGGCGCGGAAGTCGACTCCGTAATCCCCCTTGAAAGTGAGCGTCAGGGAGTTATATTTGTTGTCGACCGTGCTGCGCTTGTAAAAGGGCGCCTCGATGGTTTCATCGACGCTTTTCGTCGATGCTTTGCGTACGACGGCTTTCTGGCCGAGGACGCGCCCGTCGGCGAGCGTAAGCGACAGGGGCGAAGGGGCGATCAGCTCTTTGCCGTCGCGGGAAATGGAGTAGGTGACGGCCTGTGTGCCGGCGTCCACGCGTACGGCGATTTTCCCGTCGGGGGATTTCAATTCGTAAGTTTTGGCTGCGGAAATTCCGGTCCCGGCACTGAATAAAAGGAGTGTCAGAAGTAATTTTTTCATAATAGATTATTGGGTTTGGGTACGAAAATAGTGAAAAAACTGCGAATAACCGGCGCTTCGGAAAAAAATCGCTTACTTTTCCTGCATTGCCTCTATTACGGCGTTGTGCTGGCGGCGGAAAAGGCGCAGGTTATAGGTGAACTGAAACGATACGTAGCGGCCGATGCCCAGGTTGGTGACGTTGCGCAGCGTTGTGCCCGTCACCGTACGGCGGAAGGTGGTTCCGTTCTGGTCGAGGATGTCGTTCACGCCGACGCTCGCTTCGCCCAAACAGTTGCGGAAGAGTTTGACACCGAGCATTGCGTTGCAGATCAGGCGTTCTTCGAGGAACGTATCGGTGATTCCCTTATAATAGTTGTAGTCGGCGTTGGCGCGCACGACGAGGCGCTTCCAGACCACGAACGTCGTTTCGGCTTTGGCCGACTGGCTGAAATAGGTGTTGTCGAGCGTGCGGACCTGCGACGAACTTTTGCTCGCGTTGTAGCGTCCCGTGTAGCTCAGGCGGAAGTCCACCGATTCGGAGATGTTGCTCCCGAGGGTCAGTCCGGCGTTATAGACGTTGTTGTTCAGCTCGTTGCGTTCGCCGTTGATGATACTCGGGATGCGGCCCGTCGAGACCCCCGCCCGGAAGTTGAGGTTCGAGCGCAGCCACCGGACGGGCATGCCGTAGTTGACGCTGGCGCGCAGGCTCCATAAGCCCGCGAGGTTGACCGGCTTGGTGTACTGGTTGCCTTCGCCGAGGAGCGTTCCCTCGTCGTCGATGACGAAGTTCGGGGAGTCGATCACCAGCGAGTCGGTGATGGTGTTGGGGCTTGCCGCGAACTCCGCCGAGACCGTGAAGGTGCGCCCCTTGGCGGGATTGGCGCGGATGTACTGACCCGAAAGGCGATGGGTATAGACCGGATCGAGGCCGGGGTTTCCGGCAAAGACGTTCTGGCGGTTGGTGGTGTTGACGATGTCCTGCAGGTCGGTGGCGCGGGGATTCGACGTGCGCCCCGAAGCGTTGAATTTCAGGGTGTTGTTGCGGTTGATATTGACGTTCGCCACCACGCTGTACGTGAGGTTGTCGAACGATGTTTCGGTTTTCCGGTCATAGGGGAAAACATAGTCGCTGCTGAATCCCGCATGCTGGTAGTAGAGCGTCGCTGCGACTTTCGTCTTTTTGAAATAATACTGATAGGTGCTGCCGATGCGGTGGGTCAGGTAGGCATAGTCGTATTCGGTCGACTGCTTCGGATTGCGTTCGTCGGGAAAAACATTCTCTTTGGTGAGTACGAACGTGTTGCGCTCGACGCTGTTATCGGTGTAGTTGATGCGGTATTCGAAGCTCAGGCGCGAGCGTTTCGAGAGCGAACGGGTGTAGCTCACGTTGCCGTTGAGGTCGTAGCCCGGCTGGTCGCGGTCGGTGCGCGTAATGTTGCGCGAGGAGTAATCCGCCGTGTCGCACTCGATGTTGTCGGGGTCGCGGAAGGTGTACTGCCGCGGGCGGCTCAGCTGGTCGTAGCTGCGGTAGGTTCCCCCGACGCCGACGGTGAGGTTGTGCGACGTTTTTCCCGGCAGGCGGTAGCGGTAGAGCAGGTAGTTCGAGACGTTGTATCCGTCGCTGTTGTTGTGGCCGAAGTTGCGGCGGCGGTTGACGAAGCGGATGTCGTCGTCGGAGAATTTGTTGTCGGTGCGGCTTCGCAGTTCGTTGCGGTAGTTGTTGTCCTGCAGGCTGAACGAGGTGCGCATCATCATCGAATGGCGGTCGGAGAATTTGTAGTCGACGCGCGCGTTGAAACGGTGGTTGAGATTGAGCGTCCTGGAGTTGTTCTCGTCGTTGTAGAGCACCAGTTTATCCGTCGAAGTGAAGGTCTGCCGGTCGCTCAGGCTGGTGTTGTGGTTGTCGGTGCGGTTGAAGAAATAGCTGGCCGTGGCCTTGCCCTTTTTGCCCCAGTCGTCGCTGTAATTGACGCCGATGGCCTGCACGGCCGAGATGCCGTCTAAGGGGCGGACCATGAAATTGTTGCCTGAAGACTTGCCCGACCGGTCGGTCGTGCCGAGGATGTCCTCGAACGAGAAATTCTGGCGGCTGATGTTGTTCGCCAGTCCGATCACCGAGATGCGGCGGTCGTTGTCGAAAATGTTGACGTTGCCGCCGCCGATGTATTTGTCGGGGATGCCGTAGGCTCCGTAGAGGCGTCCGAAAGCGCCCCGCCGCTTGTCGGGGAGCGTTACGATGTTGAGCGACGTGTATCCTTCGCCGGTGTCTACGCCCGTAAATTCCGACTGGTCGCTCTGCGAGTTGTAGATGTCGATGCTTTCGATCATGTCGGCCGGGATGTTGCGGATGGCCGACATCACGTCGTTGCCGAAAAATTCGCGCCCGTCGACGTAGACCCGCCGCACGGTGCGGCCCTGTGCCTCGATACCGCCGTCGGCGACCTCCAGGCCGGGCATTTTCGAGATCAGCGACTCGGCGTCCGACCCGAACGAAACCTTGTAGGCCGAGGCGCGGTAGGAGAGCGTGTCGCCGCGTACGGACGAACGTAGCGCGGGCGCTTCGACGGTCACCTGGTCGATGGCTTCGGCGCGGGGCGTGAGCCACAGCGAGTCGAGAAGGACGGCCGCCGTGCCGACCCGCAGGTCGCGGTGCAGCGAGTCGTACCCCAGCGAGGTGACCGTGAGGCGGTAGTCGCCGCGCGGCACGCGGGGGAATGTGCCGCGGCCTTCGATGTCCGAGGTGGTATAGAAAGGCGTCGCCGCGGTGTCCGTGCGGCTGCGCAGTTCGGCTACGGCCCCCACGACTGCTTCGCGCGTGATGCGGTCGGCAATGCGGAAACGCACTCCTGCGGATTGTGCCGCGGCGGTCGCGGCGCAGAGCAGGAATAGCAGGTTGAGCAGCGCTTTTCTCGGGTTCATCGGATGAAGGGGATTCGGCGGATAAAGATAATGGTTTTGCGCCTTTCATACGCTCTTTTTAGGGATATTTTAGCATAATGGGATACGTGTCGGCTGTTTTTGACCAGAAAATATTCCCGATTGCCTCTGCCTTTCACTATATTTGTCAAAATAATTGCGGGCGGCGTTCGTTTTGTCCGTAAACCGGGAATCTCACATGAAGAACAAAGATATCTTTACCTTCCGCGATGCGGAGAAACAGGCGGGCCCTGTGGCCTTTTCGACGATGCTCAAGCCCGCCGGTTCGGCCTGCAACCTCGACTGCCACTACTGCTATTACCTGGACAAAGCCGTCCAGTACGGCGGCAAGCAGGCCGTGATGAGCGATGAATTACTGGAACTTTACGTCAAACAATACATCGAGGCCAACGAGGTCGAAGTGGTGCAGTTCTGCTGGCACGGCGGCGAACCGCTGCTGCTGGGCGTGGATTTTTACCGCCGGGCGATGGCTTTCCAGGAGAAATACGCCGACGGAAAGAAGATCGAAAACATCCTCCAGACCAACGGCACGCTGGTCGATGAGGAGTGGTGCGACCTGTTCGCCGGAAACAACTTCCTGGTCGGGATTTCGCTCGACGGACCGCAGGACATCCACGACACGTTCCGCCTGACCAAAGGCGGCAAACCCACCTTCGAACGCGTGATGCAGACGATCGGGATGTTCCAGCGCAGCGGCGTGGAGTACAACACCCTGAGCGTCGTGAACAAGTTGTGCGAAGGCCGCGGCGGCGAGATTTACCGCTTCTTCCGCGATACGGTGCACAGCAAGTACATGCAGTTTTTGCCTGCCGTGGAGCACGTCGTCGACAAGCCGGGCTTCCACCGTCCGCTGATCGTCTCGCCCGACCGCGAGGGCGCGCGGCTGGCCGAATGGTCGGTGACGGCCAAAGGCTACGGCGAGTTCCTGTGCGACGTGTTCGACGTATGGGTGGTGAGCGACGTGGGGCGCATATTCGTACAGATGTTCGACGCGACGCTGGCCCAGTGGTGCGGCGTGCCCCCGGGCGTTTGCTCGATGGGCGAGACGTGCGGCGATGCGCTGGTGGTCGAACACAACGGCGACGTTTATTCGTGCGACCATTTCGTTTATCCCGAATACAAGTTGGGCAACATTGCCGAGACCTCGCTGACGGAGATTTACCGGACCCGAAAACGCCGCGATTTCGGGCTGGCGAAACGCAACGCCCTTCCGGGCGAATGCCTGCGCTGCAAATACTATTTCGCCTGCCGGGGCGAGTGTCCGAAGCACCGCTTCGAGACGGGCTCCGACGGATGCCGCAAGAACTCGCTCTGCGAGGGTTTACAGCATTGGTTCCGCCATTCGGAACCCTACATGGAGTACATGCGCGACATGCTGGCGCGCGAGCAGTCCCCGGCGTGGGTCATGCAGTTCGCCCGCAAGCGGATGGGGCTGATGTAGCCGCCCGGGATCAGTTTTTCACCTGTTTTTTCCGTCTCAGGAGCACCCACACGAGCGGCACGGCCGATGCGAGGGTGAGCCATACCACGACCGAGAGCGCGTCGGTGACCCCTTCGACGTAAGTCTGGGCCGCCGGGAGCGTTTCGTGCGCCGTGTGGTAGGCTGTGCGGGTTGCGAGGATCGCCGTGAGGACGGCGATGCCGAAACTGCCTGCGAGTTGTTTGATGCTGTTCGAAATGCCGGCCGCCGCGGCCATGTCCTGCTGGGTGAGGTTCTTGAGTGAAAAGAGGTTGAGCGGTGCGAACGTGAGACCCATGCCGAAGCCGCGCAGGTAGAGGACCAGCAGGATGTGGCTGTGGGTGGTGTGGAGCGTGAAGCGGCTTGCGAGCCAGAAACTCAGGGCCATGACCAGGATGCCCGCAACGACCAGCAGCAGGGGTTTGATGTAGCGCGTCAGGTAACCCGAGACGGTTGAAAGTACCCCCTGGATAAGTCCTACGGGCAGGAAAACACTGCCGGCCATCAGTGCCGTGTATCCCAGTCCGCGCTGCATGTACAACGGCAGCAGGTAGGTTCCCCCGAGCATCCCGACGGCGAAGAGCGTCAGCACGGCCATCGAAACGCCGAAATTCCGTTCGGCCAGCAGCCGGATTTGCAGCAGGGGCGCCGGGCTGCGCAGTTCCGTGACGATGAAGAAGACGAACGCCGCGGCCGCCACCGTAAAGCAGGCCACGACTTCGGGAGCCGACCAGCCGTCGTGGTTGGTGGGCGAATTGCCGCGGGCGAGGGCGTAGATCGTCAGCGGCATGAACAGGACGATGCCCGCGAATCCTTTCCAGTCGAAGGGGTGGCGTACGCCGCTCCGCCACTCTTTCTGGATGAATACCGAGAGCAGGATCGCTGCAAGTCCCACCGGAACGTTCACGTCGAAAATCTTGTGCCAACTGTAATCGTCGACGAGGTAGCCGCCCAGCAGCGGACCGAACGAGATCGAAGCCGCGGCGGCCATCGACCAGAGACCCAGCGCGAGGCCCCGCTCTTCGGGTTTGAATTCGCGGGTGACGATGGCCAGGCCGAGTGCCTGGATGATGCCGCTGCCGAATCCCTGCAAAGCCCGTGAGGCGATGAGGAACGTGTCGCTCGGGGCTTTTCCGCAGAGCCACGAACCCAGCGTGAAGAGCACCATTCCGAGGATGTAAACGCGTTTGTTGCCGAAACGGTCGGCGAACCAGCCCGCCGAAGGCAGCATGACGGTCATGGTGATCATGTAGGCCGTGATGACCCATTCGGCCGAGGAGATGCCGATGTGGAAGGCCGACATAATGGCCGGAAGCCCGACGTTGACCACCGTAACGTCCAGCACGGCCATGAAGGTCCCGAGCATGATCATGCCCAGAATCCACCATTTGTAGCTGCTGCCCTGCCGGATATGTTCGCCGAGAGTCGTCATCCGGCGTGGCGGGTTCAAAAAAAGTGCCAGCCCGGGGGATTCGGCTGCCCAATGTTGCCGCAGGGCGCTCCCGTAAAAACAGGAAGGTGTCGCAGTAATGCGACACCTCCGTACGTGCAGGTCCTGTAAGCCGGGTTCTGTCCCCGGGGCGAACCCCGGGTCCCTGTCATTTATCTAGGACGGCAGTCTCCTGCCGTCTCGAGCAACCTACCCCCCGGCATCGGGCGAGCAACCCTTAATTGCCGGTATACACGGTCTTGCAACCCACGGGACGTACTGCCGGGCGACATTGCTGCCCCCGCGGTGGGCTCTTACCCCGCCTTTTCACCCTTACCCGCAGTTTGCTGCGGGCGGTCGTTTTCTGTTACGCTACCACAACCTCACGGCTGTCAGGTCGTTAGCCTGCGTGGCGCTCTGTGTTGCCCGGACTTTCCTCTCCCGGCCTGGGGCCGGCAGCGACAGAGCGGACCTGCGCAGCAAAGGTAGGGAATTAAAAATTAAGAATTAAAAATTGAGAATTAAAAATTGCAGGCGGCAGGCCGGAATTATGCGGGGCCGTTTTTACAAGATCTTTTTGATCCACCGGAATCCTTTGTAGGGCGGATAGCGGAACGGCAGGTCGAGGCGCTTCGGCGACGAGACGACAGCCCGGCGGTGGGAGAACGCGTCGAAACTGTCGCGCCCGTGGTAACGGCCCATGCCCGAGTTGCCCACGCCGCCGAAAGGCAGGTTGTCGTTGGCGATGTGCATGATCACGTCGTTGAGGCACGCTCCGCCCGAGGAGGTGTGCAGCAGGACTTTGCGGCCCGTTTCCTCCGGCCCGAAGTAGTAGAGCGCCAGCGGTTTTTCGCGGTCGTTGACGAAGGCTACGGCTTCGTCGGTGTCGTCGAAGGGAACCATCGGCAGCACGGGGCCGAAAATCTCCTCCTGCATCACGGGCGATGCGGGGTCCGTGTCGGTGAGCAGTGTCGGTTCGATGTAGCGGTCGGCAGCGTCCGTGCGGCCGCCGATCCGGATTTTTCCCTGCGGGAGGTAGCCCGCCACGCGTTCGAAGGCGCGGTCGTTGACCAGCCGGACGTAACAGGGGCTTTGCTGCGCATCGTCGCCGTGGAGTTCCCGCAGGGCACGGGCGAACGCTTGCGTGAATTGGTCTTGCAGTGAACGGTGGATCAACAAATAGTCGGGTGCAATGCAGGTTTGCCCGGCGTTGAGGGTTTTGCCCCAGGCGATGCGGCGCGCGGCGGTTGCGATGTCGGCCCCGCGGTCGACGATGCAGGGACTTTTACCGCCCAGTTCCAGCACGACGGGCGTCAGGTTTTTCGCGGCTGCGGCCATGACGATCCGTCCCAGCGCAGGGCTTCCCGTGAAAAAGATCACGTCCCAGCGCAGGTCGAACAACCGGGTGTTCACATCCCGGTCGCCCTGCACGACGGCGACGTATTGTTCGTCGAAAATTTCGGCGACGAGCCCTTCGATCGTCTTTGCGACGTGGGGCGTATAAGGCGAAGGTTTCAGCAGGGCGGTGCAGCCGGCCGAAATGGCCCCGACCAGCGGGTTCAGCAGCAGTTGCACGGGGTAGTTCCACGGTGCGACGATGAGCGCCTGCCCGAGGGGCTCGCTGACGATCCGGCTTTTCAACGGCAGGAGTTTGAGCGGCGTGGGGCGCGGCTCGGGGCGCATCCATTTGCCGAGGTGGCGCAGGTGGCTGCGGATTTCACTCCGGACGATGCTGATTTCAGTAAGATAGGCCTCTTCGGGGGATTTACGCAAGTCTGTCCACAGGGCGTCGCAGAGGCGTTTTTCCCAGTTGACAAGGGCTGCTTCGAAACGCCGGAGCATCGTGCGGCGGAAGGCTTCGGGAAGCGTCGCTCCCGAGCGGAAATAGGCTTTCTGGGCCGCGGCAAGGGCCGAAATGCGTGCGGCAGGGGTGTTTTCGAGGGGCATAGGCAGTATATATAACGTGGTCCGGCGAACCGCAATCGGATAACCTGCGAGGTTGCGGCCTCGCTGAAATCCTGTTGGCTGCGGGCTTTCCGCACCGTTGCAAAGCCGCTGCCACACTCGGCGGAGCGGCTATTTCTCGCGGAAAATGTTCAGGTGCGCCAGCAGCGGGTTGCGGCGGTCGAGCACGACGAATTCCAGCAGCAGCAGGACCAGCGCGGCGATGAGCAGGTATTGGTACTGTTCGTTGAACTCCTCGAAGCGGACCATCGAAAGTTCGGTCTGCTCCATCTCGTTGATTGCCTTGACGACCTCTTCGAGGCCGATCGACTGCTTCGACGAACGGACATAAACGCCGCCCGTAATGTCGGCGATCTTGGCCAGCATCTCTTCGCCCAGTTTCGAGACGACCATTTCGCCGTTCTCGTCCTTAATGAACTCGCCGCCGATCTGAATCGGGGCGCCTTCGGGCGTGCCGATACCGATGGTGAAGATTTTGACGCCCATCTGGGCGGCGCGTTCGGCGACGGCGATAGCGTCGTCGTCGTGGTTCTCACCGTCGGTGATCAGGATGATTACGCGGCCGTGGCTCTGCTCCGTCTCGCCCGAGAACGACAGCAGGGCCTGTTCCAGGGCCTTGCCGATCGCCGTGCCCTGCACCGACACCAGCGACGGGTCGATTCGCCGCGCGAAGGCCCGCGCCATGCGGTAGTCCGAGGTGATCGGCAGTTGGACCTTGGGTTCTCCGGCGAAGACGACCAGTCCCACGCGGTCTTGCTGCAACCCCTCGAAGAGTTTGCCGATGGCGTATTTGGTCCGTTCGAGGCGGTTGGGCTGGAAATCTTCGGCCAGCATCGAGTTCGAGACATCGACCGTGAGCATCATTTCGATGCCCCGGGCTTTCTCCTCGCGGAGTTTCGAACCGAATTGCGGGCGCGCCGCAGCCAGCACGACCAGCGTCACGGCGCCGCAGAAAAGGATGAACTTGAAGGCGATGCGCCCGGTCGATACTTCGGGCATCAACTCTTCCAGGATGCCCGGATGGCCGAAACGCGCGAGCCGCCTGCGGCGGTTGCGTGCGGCCAGCCAATAGAGCGCGATGAGCACCGGGACGGCCAGCAGGAGCCAGAGATATTGCGGATTTGCGAAGCGGAACATAAGCAAATTTTCTTTACGGTATGCGTTTCAGGACGAGGTTCGAGAGCAGGAACTCCGTGAGCAGCAGCCCCAGGGCGGCGAGCGCCCAGACCAGGAACAGTTCGTGGTAGGAGATATGCTCGGTCACCTCGACCTTGCTCTTTTCGAGTTGGTTGATCTCGTCGTAGACGGCTTTCAGCTTGTCTTTGTCCGTGGCCCGGAAGTAGCGGCCGCCGGTCATGTCGGAGATCGCTTTCAGCACCTTCTCGTCGATTTCGACCTTCTGGTTGACGAATGTCAGGTTGCCGAACATGTCGATGGCCGGGTAGGGGGCCATGCCTTCGGTTCCCACGCCGATCGTGTAGACGCGAATGCCCTGCGCCTTGGCGATTTCGGCGGCGGTCATCGGCGCGATTTCGCCCCGGTTGTTCACGCCGTCGGTCAGGAGGATGATGACCTTCGACTTGGCGTCGCTCTCGCGCAGGCGGTTGATGGCCGTCGCCAGGCCGTTGCCGATGGCCGTGCCGTCCTCGATCAGGCCGCTGCGGATGCGGGCCAGGAGGGTTTGGAGCGTACTTTGGTCGGTGGTCAGTGGACTCTGCGTGAAGGCTTCGCCGGCGAATGCCACCAAACCGATGCGGTCGCCGTAGCGGTCGGCGATGAACGATCCGGCGACCTCCTTGGCCGCCGTGATGCGGTCGGGTTTGAAGTCACGGGCCAGCATCGAGCCCGAAACGTCGATGGCCAGCATGATGTCGATGCCTTCGGTGTTCGAACGCACGTTCTGCTCGATATCCTGCGGACGGGCCAGCGCTATGACGAGCAGTGCGAAAGCTGCTGCGCGCAGCACGAAAGGCAGGTGGCGCAGGTAGTAGCGTACGGTCCGGGGCGCCCGCACGACGCCGGCGACGCTCGAAATCTGGATCGAGGCCCCGCCCTGCAACGCACGCCAGACGTAGTAGCCGATCATCGGCACGAGCAGCGTCAGCAGCCAGAGGTAATATGGTGAAGCAAAATGCATAGCTTACGCAATTAAAAATTAAGAATGAAAAATTAAAAATTATTTTGTCTCTTTCATTGTTTTCAGGATACTTGCAAGGATATTCGTCAATTCCCGGCAATCAGAAAAAATACTTTTAAATTCGTTCTCCGTCAGGTAGTCCGTGCTGTATAACAATTCCAACCAATATTCGGTTTCATACGTTTCCTTTAATGCAATGTGCATTTTTGCGATGAAATCCTCTTTCGATTGTCCTCCGATTGCTTCCCGGACGTTTGCTCCGATACTCGTTCCGCTTTTAAGCAGCTGTTTCGAAAGTACGTACTCGTTATTCGTTTCGGAAATATGCTTATACAGCCGGACAATCCGGATTGCAAAATCGAGGCTCTTGTCCTTTATGATGTTATCGGCCTTCAATTTTTAATTCTTAATTTTTCATTTTTAATTAAAACAAGCTACCAGTTTTTCTTTCCGCGGACCACCACGCCCTGTTTCTCCTTGAGCTTCTCCTGGGTCTTGTCCTCCTGGGCCTGAATGGCGTCGAGCATCTGTTGCTGCTCTTGCGGCGAGATACCCGAAGGCGTCGGCTGGCCCTGCTGGTCGCCTTTGCCTTCCTTGTCGCCCTGCGAGGGGTTTTGCTGCCGGTCCTGGTCGCCTTTCTGGTCGTTCGGGTTGCCCTTCTGGTCCTTCTGGTCGCCTTTCTGATCGGGGTTCTGCTGGCCCTGGCCGTTCTGGTTCTGGTCCTTGTTCTGGTCTTTGTCCTGGTCCTTTTTGTCGTCGCCGCCACCGCCGCCGCCGTCCTTGTTCTGGTCGAGCAGCCGCTTGGTATAGGCGTAGTTGTACTTGGCCTCCATGTCCGAGGGATTCAGACGCAACGACTGCTTGTAGCTTTCGAGCGCCTCCTGGTATTTCTGTTGCTTGAACTGGGCGTTGCCGAGGTTGTAGAACGCTTCGGCGCGCTCCGTGTCCGCACGCAGCGAGTCGGCCGCAGCCTGCTGCATGGTCTGCTCGGCGCGGTCGAACCGTTCGGCTTTGTAGAGGGCGTTGCCGAGGTCGTAAGTTGCCTCGAACTGTCCCGCAGCGGCCTGCAGGGCCTGCTCGTAGCGGCCGATCGCCTGCTCGTAATTGCCCTTGTTATACTGCCGGTTGCCTTTGCGCACCAGCGAGCGCTCGGGCATATCCTGGGCTTGCGCCCCGGCGGCGGCAAAGATAAACAGGGTGATATAGAGTAACTTGTACATCGTTGTTGCGTTTAGTTTTCCTTCGGAGCTTCTTCCTCGTCGGGAGTCTCCTCCTCGGCGATTTTCGTTTCCTCGACGAAGTAATATGCCTTCAGGTAGTCGGCCTCATTCTGCTCGGCTTCGGGCGTCGCTTTGGCGAATTTCACCAGGTCGGCGTCGCGCAGGATCGCCGTCAGGTCCATCCGGGCCTTGTCGGGCAGCTCCTCCGCGCGCATCGTCTCGATGATTTCGTCGGAGGTCATCTCCATGGCGCCGAAGCCCCAGCGGGCGGCGATGTAGGTGCGCAGGATGTCCGTCAGTCCCGAATAGTAGAGTTTATGTTTGTTGTTCTGCCACAACTTCTGGTTGTGGAGCGCTTCGAGGGCCTGGATGGCGGCGACGTGCGGCGGCAGCGGCGGGGCGGGTTTGAACAGGTCGCCGAAGCCCTTGCCGCGGCTGGCGAGGTAACGTTTGAGTGCATAGCCGGCGATCAGCAGCGCCAGAATGAAGAATATTCCCCATTTGATATAACCGCTCAGTTCGCGGAAGCGGAACGGCAGGTTTTTCTGGCCTTTCAGGTCGTAGATCGACTGCGAGGTGGAGTCGATCTGGAACGTAGCCACCTCCAGGTAGACCGAATCGGTACTGCGGAGCGTATCGAGGATGTTCTTGTCGGCATAGAGCACCTGCGCCGCGCCGAGGTTGTATTTGCCTTCGTCGAAGGCGGCCAGCCGGTAGCGTTTGCGCAGTTTCAGGCGGCGGCCGTCGCGTTCGAGCGTGTCGACCGGGCAGCTTTCGACCAGTTCGAGTTTCCCTTCGGCGTTCTGGAATTCGGGAAACTCCACGACCTGTACGAGGTCCTTCTCCACGTCGATGATATAATCGAAGCGGTCGCCGATCATGATGCTGTCGGGTTCGACGCGCGCCGTGACCGTGGGCGTTTCCTGCGCCCGGGCCGCGAATCCGGTGAAAAGAAGCGCTATTGCAAAGAGTCGTTTCATCGCTGTTTGAACAGTTTTATTAATTCGGCCACATAGTCGCCGTCGGTCGAGATCATGGCCGTGTCGATGCGGTTGTGCTTGAGCGTGGAGTCGATTTCGCTGCTGCGCTGCTGCCACGAGGCGGCGTAGTGGTCGCGTACGGCCCGCGAGGAAGTGTCGACCCAGACCTTGCGGCCCGTCTCGGCGTCGCGCAGGCTGACGATGCCCACGTCGGGAAGTTCCGTTTCGCGGGGGTCGAAGACGCGGATGCCCACCAAATCGTGCTTGCTCCCGGCGATTTTCAGCGCATCGTCCAGCGCCGATTTGTCGTTGGACGAATCCATGAAGTCCGAGAGGATGAAGGTCGTGCAGCGCTTTTTGTTGACGTTGGTCAGAAAGCGCACCGGTTCGGAGAGCTTCGTGCCGGCCGATTCGGGCCGGAACCCGATCAGTTCGCGGATAATCATCAGGATGTGGCTGCGGCCCTTCTTCGGGGGAATGAACTTTTCGACCTTGTCCGAAAAGAAAATGCACCCCACCTTGTCGTTGTTCTGCGCGGCGGAGAAAGCCAGCACGGCGGCGATTTCGGTGATGATGTTTTTTTTCAGGCGGTCGGTCGAGCCGAACATGCGCGAGGCCGACACGTCGACCAGGAGCATCATCGTCAACTCGCGTTCCTCTTCGTAGACCTTGATGTGGGGTTTGCGCGAGCGGGCCGTGACGTTCCAGTCGATGTCCCGCACGTCGTCGCCCGCACGGTACTCCCGCACTTCGGAAAACGACATACCCCGCCCGCGGAAAGCCGTATGGTACTTTCCGGCGAAGATCTCGTTCGAAAGACCGCGGGTCTTGATCTCGATCTTACGGACGCGTCTGAGAATATCGTTCTCGGTTTCCTGCATCGTTAGGGTACGATTACGTTGTTAAGGATGTCGGTGATGATCTCCTCGGTGGTGATGTTCTCGGCTTCGGCTTCGTACGTCAGGCCGATGCGGTGGCGCAGCACGTCGTGGCAGACGGCGCGCACGTCCTCGGGGATGACGTAGCCGCGGCGGCGGATGAAGGCGTAGGCGCGGGCGGCCTTCGCGAGCGAAATCGACGCACGGGGCGAACCGCCGTAGGCGATCAGGTTCTGGAGTTTCTGGAGGTTGTACTCCGCGGGTTCGCGCGTGGCGAAGATGATGTCGATGATGTATTTTTCGATCTTCTCGTCCATGTAGACATCCTCGACCACCTTGCGGGCCTTGACGATGTCGTCGGGTGTGATTACCTTGTTCACCTTGGGCATGCCGGCTCCGGAGAGGTTCATGCGCACGATGTCGCGCTCCTCCTGCTTCTTGGGGTAGGAAATCTTGGCTTTGAGCATGAAACGGTCGACCTGCGCTTCGGGCAGCGGATAGGTTCCCTCCTGCTCCAGGGGGTTCTGCGTAGCCAGTACGAGGAAGGGCTGCGGCAGGGGATAGGTGCTGTCGCCGATGGTTACCTGGCGCTCCTGCATGGCTTCGAGCAGCGCCGACTGCACCTTGGCCGGGGAGCGGTTGATTTCATCCGCCAGTACGAAGTTGGCGAAGATCGGACCTTTGCGCACGACGAAATCCTCGCTTTTCTGCGAGTAGATCAGCGTACCGATCAGGTCGGCGGGCAGCAGGTCGGGGGTGAACTGGATGCGCGAGAAACCCGCGTCGACGGCCTTGGCGAGCGTCGTGATGGCCAGCGTCTTGGCCAGGCCCGGCACGCCTTCGAGCAGAATGTGTCCGTTGGACAGCAGGCCGATCAGCAGGGTGTCCACCAGGTGGCTTTGGCCTACGATGACCTTTCCCATTTCGTTCCGGAGCGTATCGACGAAAACCGATTCGCGCTCGATACGCTCGTTTAGTTCTTTGATGTTGATGACTTCGCTCATTGTTTTATTCTTGTTGTAGTATTGTCGTGGGATGTAACTTTTTAACGTTTGCAATGCAAAGATATTATTTTCTTTCAAAAATTCTTTCTTAAATCTTATTAACTTTGCAGTCATGGAATCCAAAGAATCTCCGATATTACAGGGTTTGAACCCCGCCCAGCGGGATGCCGTGGTCAATTACGACTCGCCGTCGCTCATCATCGCGGGCGCCGGGTCGGGCAAGACCCGCGTGCTGACCTCGCGTATAGCATACATGATCGAACAGGGCATAAAGCCCTGGAATATTCTGGCGCTGACCTTCACCAACAAGGCCGCCGAGCAGATGCGCGAGCGCATTGCGCAGATGCTGCCCGACAACCGCAGCCGTTATATCCGCATGGGTACGTTCCACTCGGTTTTTTCGCGTATCCTGCGGGAGAACGCCGGGAAGATCGGGTTCACCGACTCGTTCACGATCTACGAACCCAGCGACTGCAAGAACCTCCTGAAGACGATCGTCCGCGAACTGAACCTTCCGGACGAGAAGTACAAGCCCAACGTGCTGGCGTCGCGCATTTCCTATGCCAAAAACTGCCTCGTCACGCCGGGCGCCTACCTGGCCAATTCGACCTGCGCCGCCGAGGACCGGCAGGCGCAGATTCCCGAGTTCGGCAACATCTACAACATCTACTGCCAGCGCTGCAAGCGTAACGGCGCGATGGACTTCGACGATTTGCTGTTGCAGACCAACATCCTGCTGCGCGACTGCCCCGATGTGCTGGCCCGCTACCAGGAGCAGTTCAAATACATCCTCGTCGACGAGTATCAGGACACCAATTATGCCCAGTATACGATTATCCGCCGCCTGTCGCAGACGCACTCGAAGGTTTGCGTCGTGGGCGACGACGCGCAGTCGATCTACTCGTTCCGCGGGGCCAAAATCGAGAATATCCTTTCGTTCAAGAAGGATTATCCCTCGGCGATGGTCTTCAAACTGGAACAGAACTACCGTTCGACGCGTACGATCGTCGATGCGGCCAACTCGGTGATCGTACGTAACTCGAAACGCATGGAGAAGCATTGCTTCTCGGAGGGCGATGTGGGCGATAAAATCCGCATCCTGAAGGCCTATACCGACCGCGAGGAGGCGGAAATGGTCGTCACGGACCTGCGCGACAAGGTCCGTGCGGCGGACGACGAGTGGTCGGAGGCGGTGATCCTTTACCGTACGAACAACCAGTCGGCCGTGCTGGAGGACAATCTCCGCCGCCGGGGCATTCCCTACCGCATTTACAAAGGTTCGTCGTTTTACGACCACAAGGAAATCCGCGACATGATGGCGTATATCCGGTTGGTGATCAATCCCCGCGACGACGAGGCGTTCAAGCGTATCGTCAACTATCCGGCGCGCGGTATCGGCGACACGACCGTGCAGCGCATCGCGCAGTTGGCGGCCGAGCGGGGTGTTTCGATGTGGGAAGCGGTCGACGCGCTGGTCGCCGAACCCGTTACGGACCCCGTGCAGAAGACCATTGCCCGCAAGGTGACGGATTTCGTGGCGATGATCCGTGCGATGTCGCTGGCCCGCAACGACAAGGGGCTTTACGACTTCGGTCTGGAGATCGCTTCGCGGTCGGGCATCATCGCGGCTTACCGCACGGAGAACACTCCCGAGGCCACTTCGGCGCTGGACAATATCGAGGAGCTTTTGAACTCGATGCAGGAGTTCAAGGAGCGGTGTGATGCTGAAATCCGCAACGGTGAGCGTCCCGAAGAGGAGGAGGCGACCATCGAGGAGTGGTTGCAGAACATGATGCTGATGACCGACATGGACAAGGACGATCCTGCGGAGAAAAACAAAGTGACGCTGATGACGGTCCATTCGGCCAAGGGATTGGAGTATAAATATGTGTACATCGTAGGTCTTGAAGAAAACCTCTTCCCTTCGCAGCGGGCTGCCGAGTCGCCCGACGGCATCGAGGAGGAACGCCGCCTGTTCTATGTAGCCCTGACCCGCGCCAAAGTTTCGGCGACGATCTCCTATGCCGAGATGCGTTTCAAATGGGGCAACATGGAATTTTCGCGTCCGAGTTGTTTCCTGCGCGAGATCGACCCCAAATACATCGAATCGGACACCGACTTCGCCGAGGAGCGCCCGCGGCGCCAGGCCGGCGACGACGGACCCGCGGCCATCGACGAACTGCGCCGCCGCTTCGACTACCGCTTCCAGCAGAAACAGCAGGGCGGGGGACGTTTCGGCGGAAACGGCGGTTCGGGTGGTTACGGAGGCCGCAGCGGTTCCGGCAGCGGCGGCAGTTTCGGCCGCCCGGCGGACGGCGAATCGGGGCCGGCGCGGCGTTTTGCGCGGGCGACGCAGCCCCAACGCCCGGCGGCGGCTCCCGATCCTGCACTCGTGCAGACGCCGAGGCCCTCGACCGACGGCATGCGCCGCGTCGGCGTGCGTCAGGCGATGGACGGCGGACTTGCCTCCGGGGATTCGGCTCCCGTGAGCGGCGATTATGCAGTGGGGCAGCGCGTCGAACATCCGAAATTCGGCGTGGGCATCGTGCAGCGCATCGAAACCCTCGCCACGGACCACAAACTCGTGGTGGCTTTCGACAATGCGGGTGAAAAGACCCTGCTGGCCAAATTTGCAAAACTGACTAAATTATAACAGAATGAATCTCTCCACTCCGCTGGTGTCGGTTTGCATAACGGCCTACAACCAGGAAAAATATATCGCACAGGCGATCGAAAGCGTATTGACGCAGCAGACTTCGTTCGATGTGGAACTGGTAGTAGGCGATGACGGCAGTACGGACCGTACGGGGGAGATTTGCCGGGAGTATGCGGCGAAATACCCCGACCGCATCCGGCTGGTGACTTCGCCGGGGAATGTCGGCATGCGGGCCAATTACCGCCGCACGTTCGATGCGTGCCGCGGGAAATACGTGGCTTACCTCGACGGCGACGACTGGTGGACGGACCCGCAAAAACTGGAATTGCAGGTCGAACTTATGGAGTCGGACCCCGGATGCGGGATGTGCTGCACCGCCGCAATCGATTATTACCAGGCGACGGGCGAACGGAAGCCCTATCCGCCGGAGCGTTATACCGATTTCGACCGGCTGTTGCTGCGCACGACCGTCGCCAACTGCACGACGCTCGCCCGCCGGGAGCTGATCGCCGTCTACTATGCCGAAGTGCGTCCCGAAGAACATCCCGAGTGGCAGACCGACGACTGGCCGATGTGGCTGTGGTTTGCGGCGAAGAGCCGAATCCGGTTTATCGACCGCCCGACGGCCGCACACCGCCGCCTGCCCGAGAGCGTGAGCCATACGCCTTCGCACGTGAAGCGCATCGCCTTCCGCGATTCGCTCATGGGCATCAGCCTCTGGTTCGACGCGCACTACGGCACGGGGCGCAATCGTTTCCGCATCCTGCGCGAACGCAGCGGGGTTGCGCTGTGGGTCCTTTCGTGGGAGGGTACGGTCGGGGAGTATGCGGCGCGCTGGCGGAAGGATATATGCGCCTGTCCGCGTTTGCTGTTGTGTCCCGAAGGACCCGGACTGCTGGTGAAAAAGATTTTGTTTCGACGTAAAAAATAACGGCTATGACAACAAAAGAGCGTTACGACGGCATCATTGCCTGGTTCTCGGAGCACATGCCTGTGGCTGAGAGCGAATTGCAGTACACCGACCCTTACCAACTGCTGGTGGCGGTGATCCTTTCGGCTCAGTGTACCGACAAACGGGTGAACATGACTACTCCGGCCCTGTTCGAGGCTTTCCCGACGCCGTTCGAGATGGCCAAGGCTTCGGCCGAGGAGATTTATCCCTATATCAAGAGCATCTCCTACCCGAACAACAAGGCCAAAAACCTTGCGGGGATGGCCCGGATGCTGTGCGAGCAGTTCGGCGGCGAAGTCCCGAGCGACCTGGACGAGATGCAGCGCCTGCCCGGCGTGGGCCGCAAGACGGCCAATGTGCTGGGCGCCGTGTTGTGGCAGAAGGAGGTGATGCCGGTCGACACGCACGTCTTCCGCGTCTCGGAGCGCATCGGGCTGACGACCCGGTCGAAAACCCCGCTCCAGACCGAACTGACCCTTGAAAAGAATATTCCCGGCCACCTGCTGCCCGTCGCCCATCACTGGCTGATCCTCCACGGGCGCTACGTCTGCACGGCCCGGGCCCCGAAATGCAGCGAGTGCGGCATTGCGACCTGGTGTCGTAAATACGCCGCCGACCGGAAATCGGCTGCGAAAAAATCGTAAATTCACCGAAAAACCGAATCCGCCATGATGAAACTTGTTCTACGCTTGATTTTTGTGTTGTTGCCACTGGGCAGTATGGCCCAGACGCAGGACTCCCTGCGGGTGCTGTGGGTCGGAAACAGTTTTACCTATTACAACGACCTGCCTGCGACGGTGCGTGAAATCGCCGCTTCGCAGGGTGTGAAACTTTCGTGTGCGCGTATCCTCAAGGGCGGCGAGCGCTTCTCGGGACACCTGAAGAACCGGGCGCTGCTGGACACGCTCGCTCGCGGCGGCTGGGACTACGTGATCCTGCAGGAGCAGAGCTCCTCGCCCGCGATGCCGACCGGCGAGGTCGCCCGCGAGGTCTACCCTTTTGCGCGGACGCTCGACAGCCTCGTGCACGCCGGATCGCCCCGCGCGCAGGTGATTTTCTACATGACGTGGGGTCACCGCAACGGCTGCCGTCGGCCCGTGGCGGGCTATCCCCCGATCAACAGCTATGAACTGATGCAGGCGCGGCTGGTGACGAGCTATCTCGAAATGACCTACGACAACGACGCATGGTGCGCCCCGGTCGGCCTGGCGTGGCGGCAGGTGCGGGCCGAACACCCGGACTGGGATCTTTACCAGCCGGATAATTACCATCCTTCGCCCACAGGGAGTTACCTGGCGGCCAACGTGATTTTTACGACGATTTTCCGGAAGCCCTATCTGACGGAAGTGCGGGCGGGGCTCCCTGCGGAGCAGGCCGGATACCTCCAGCACCTAGCCCAGCGGACCGTGCTCGACAACCTCGTGCTGCTGAATATCCGGTAGGTCTGTGGATGCGGGTTTGTTATATCCCCCCTTTTTTCCTATCTTTGTCCAGTTCACCAATGCGGACCAAGCCGAATGAAGTTATCGAAAGAACACATCGGACGCCTGCGTGAGTTGCTTGCGCAGCCCCGGCAGCGGATCGTCATCGTCTCCCACACCAATCCCGACGGGGATGCCGTCGGGTCGTCGCTCGCATGGGCCGAAGTCCTGCGTACGATGGGGCATGAGGTGACCTGCGTCGTCCCCAATAAATTCCCCTATTTCCTCGACTGGATGCCCGGCATCGACGAGGTCGTGGTCTTCAAGGCCGATACCGAGGGGCGCGCCGCACGCGCTATTGCCGAAGCCGACGTGATCTTCTGCCTCGATTTCAACGCCGTTTCGCGGCTCGAAATCCTCAGCGACACTATCGAGGCCAACACCACGGCCCGCCGCGTGCTGATCGATCATCACCTCTCGCCCGACGAGGGCTTCGATCTTCTGTTCTCGCATCCCGATTCGTCGAGCACCTGTTTTCTGGTTTACAGCATCGTCGAGGCGATGTGCGGCACGGAGGCCATCACACGCAGCATGGCCGAATCGCTCTACGTCGGCATGATGACCGATACGGGTAACTTCGCCTTTTCGTTCCTCACCCCGGAGTTGTTCCGCGCCGTGGCCGTGCTGATCGAAAAGGGCATCTCGATTCCCGACATTTACAACAGCGTTTACAATGCCTATACCGAAGGCCGCGCGCGGCTGTTCGGCTATGCCATCAACCGCAAGATGGAGGTTATCCAGGACGGCACGGTGGCTTATATGTCTTTGCTGGAAAACGAGATGCGCCGCTTCCAGTTCCAGCAGGGCGACAGCGAGGGTTTTGTCAACTACGCCCTCACGATCAAGAAGGTCAAGATGTCGGCCATGTTCCTCGCCCACCGCAAGTTTATCCGCGTGTCGCTGCGCTCGCGGGGCGATGTCGATGTCAACCTCTTCGCCCGCAAATATTTTGACGGCGGCGGCCACAAAAACGCCGCAGGCGGCAAGTCGTTCGTTTCGATGCAGGAGACTATCGACCACTATATCCGTTCGGTGAAGGAGTTCGCCGACGACGGCCTTCTGGGCTGAAATCATGGATGATTTTCGCCTCAAAGTCTTTATCGCCGCGGCCCGGACGCTGAGTTTCACCCGGACCGCCGAACAACTCTACATCTCGCAGCCCGCCGTGAGCAAGCACATCGGCGAGTTGGAATCCCGTTATAAGGTACAACTTTTCGCCCGCCGCGGCAGCCGCCTGGAGCTGACCGATGCGGGCCGCACGATGCTGGAGGCCGCCGAACGGCTGGCCGACGGCTACCGCCGCCTCGAATACGAGATGAGCCTCTGCACCGGCCTGGCCGAGGGCGAACTCCGCCTCGGGGCCAGTACGACCATTGCGCAATACCTCCTGCCGCCGATCCTGGCGCGTTTTACGGCGCGTTTTCCCGGGGTGCGGGTCTCGGTGTTTTCGGGCAACAGCGCCGAGGTCGAGCAGGCGCTCGGCGAACATGCGGTCGACCTGGGGCTGGTCGAGAGCCTCAGCCGCCGGCAGGGGCTGCATTATACGCTTTTCAAATCCGACGAACTGGTGCTGGTAGCCAGTTCGTGCGGGAAATACGCCCGTACTGATGCCGTGACGCCCGAAGAGTTGCTGCAAATCCCGCTGGTGCTGCGCGAAAGCGGTTCGGGAACGCTCGAGGTGATCGCCGCAGCCCTTGCGGCGAAGGGTATCCGCCTCTCGCAGCTCCATGTGGCGATGCGCCTCGGTACGACCGAAGGAATCAAGGCCTTCGTCCGCAACAGCGACGCAATGGCCATCGTGTCGGTGATTTCGGTGGTAGACTGCCTGCGCAGCGGTACGCTGCGGATCGTCGATATCGAAGGCCTGGCATTCGTGCGGGATTTCAGTTTTGTGCATGCCGCCGCCGAACCTGCGCAGCTCGCCCGGCAGTTCATCGACTTCGCCCGGGCGGGTCTCTGACCGGGCATATCTTCGTCTGTGATAACTTCAGGTTATTCCGGATAACAAATTCTTGTTTCATATCCCGATAAAAGATGCGACCTTTGCCGGCGAAATAAAGTAAAAGTTATCGGTTGTTTTTAAAATCGTAAACGTATGTTGGAAAAAGGCAACAGGGCGAATACCCTGCACGGAATTCTTTTGATCGCCCTGTTTTCATTTGCGGCATTCTATATCGCCGAGGTCCCCATCGTCAGGAAACTCTCGTTCAGTCCGCTGATCGTCGGCATCGTGCTGGGTATGCTCTACGCCAACAGCCTGCGCAACAGGCTGCCCGAGACGTGGGTTCCCGGCATCCGGTTCTGCACCAAACAGGTTTTGCGCTGGGGCATCATCCTCTACGGATTCCGCCTGACGCTGGCCGAGGTGGCGGCCGTCGGCGTTCCGGCCGTGGTCGTCGACGTGATCGTCGTAACGGTTACCATCCTGGGCGGGGTTCTGCTGGGGCGGTTGCTGAAGATCGACCGCGACACGGCGCTGATGACCTCGACGGGCAGCGCCATCTGCGGCGCGGCGGCCGTGCTGGGCGCCGAACCGGTCGTGAAGTGCGAGGGATATAAAACCGCTATCGCCGTCTCCACGGTCGTTATTTTCGGGACCCTTTCGATGTTCCTCTATCCTGTTATGTACCGCACGGGGATGCTCGACGGGCTGACCGATACGGGCGTGGCCGTCTATACGGGCAGTACGCTGCACGAAGTGGCCCATGTGGCCGGGGCGGGCAACGCGATGGACCCGACCGATGCATTGGGAATCGCCGGGACGGCCACCATTACCAAAATGATTCGTGTCATGCTGCTGGCTCCCGTGCTTGTGATCATGGGCTTCGTGCTGGCGGGACGCCGGAAGACCGACGCCGGGGGACGTACCGAGAAACGGAAGATCGCCGTGCCGTGGTTCGCCTTCGGATTCATCGGGGTCATCGGCCTCAATTCACTGCTGCAATACCTTTGCGGGGCGGAGACGGTCCGGGAGATTCCGCTGAACGGGACCATCGAGTATATCGATACGTTCATGCTGACGATGGCCATGACGGCGCTGGGAACCGAGACGAGTTTCGACAAGTTCAAGCAGGCCGGGGCCAAACCCTTCGTGCTGGCCGGCCTGTTGTACGTCTGGCTGCTGGCGGGCGGTTATTACGTTACGAAGTACGTGGTCGGAATGCTGTAACAGTTCCCGTTACAGCTTCGGCAGCGTCGGATGCTCGTGATCCGAATAAAGAAGCACCGTTTCCCGTATGAAGTCCGCGAAATCGCGGGCTTCTTCGTATGTAAGGGCCGTCGGGTAGCTCATCAGCACCAACTGGTGGGCGTGGAACGGACGGCGGAACGAGGGATGGATATACTCGTAGGGATTGGTGATGAAGCCCAGCCGCTCGTAGAAGTGCTGGCGGCGGACCGAGATGTCGTCCACCGGCGGGTCGATCTCCAGGATGACGCGCCGCCCCTGGCAGAAAGCCGCCAGGGCTTTCGAACCCATGTTCTGTCCCCGCAGGCGGGGCGAGACGGCGAGGTGTTCGACGTAGTGGTAATCCCCGGCGTTCCAGTGGAAGAGGATACCGATGAACTCGTCGCCGCGCCAGATGCCGTCGGCCTCGAAATGAGGATCGCCGAAGGCGCGGTCGTAACCCGCAGCGTTCCAGCGTTCGCAGTCGGGAAAAGAGACCTCGTAAAGGGCCCATGCTTCCGCCCAGCCTTTGTCCGAGCGGGATTTGAAGGGTATGAATTGCAGTTGCTGTGTCATGATTTCCGATTTTCGGCAAGATACGGCAAATTTCCCACAAAACCCAATTTGTCCGAGGGCCGGAAGCAGTCCGGGTTGCCTCCGGGCCGATGTTTCGCCTGAGAAATAGCTGAAATCCCGGAGCTTCGGTTCCGGGATTTTCCGTTGCGGCAGGGGCGGAAAAGGGACGTTCAAAAAAAATTGCGGGAATTTGCATTTTCGGGGGTCGGTATTCGGAAACTGTGTGTCTACTGGGTGAAAGCAAAGGAAAAAAATTCTGTTTAGTGAAAACGATATGCAGAAGGAGATAGACAGACTGATCAATTCGTACCGGAGCAATACCTTAAATAAAGAGGAGGCCGGTATGCTGGCGGAATGGCTGGAAGAGTCGGACGAAAACCGGGCTTATTTCAGGGCGTGTCTCACCGGACGGGAACTGCCCGCATCGGCGAAGGCCGAGCGGGAATGGGCGCGTTTCGCTGCCCGCAACAAAATCCTGTTCGCCGTTCCCGGGGGTGCAAAGACGCACCGGAGGATATTTCGCCGTTATATTGCGGCAGCAGCGGCCGTGGCGATCGGCGTTTGCGCCGTATGGTTCTGGCAGCGTACTCCGGGGACTGTTCCCGTAGCCGGGACCGGAACGGAGATCAGCGCTGCGCAACCGCTGGAGTATCGGACGGCACGCGGTGAGAAACGCGACATCGTGCTGCCCGACGGTTCGACGGTCTGCATGAATTCCGAGGCGACGCTGACCCTGGACCCGGGATTCGGAAAGGCGACGCGCGAGATTGAATTCGACGGCGAGGCATTTTTTACGATTACACCCGATAAAAACTGTCCGTTCATTATTCACAGCGCCAATAACAACTATACGGTGTTGGGAACATCGTTCAACCTGCAATCCTATGCCCGGGAGAATTTCGCTGTGGTGACGCTCCATACGGGTTGTCTGCAGGCGCAGGTCAAAAAAGATGTGATCATCCTCGACCCCAACGAAGAGTTGCAGATCGACGCCACGGCCAACACGATCTCCAAGCGGGCGGTGCGCATCGACGATTCGATCGGCTGGATCGAGGGAAGGCTGGTCTTCTCGGGGTATCCGCTGAAGGATGTGGCCAACAAACTTTCGCGTTATTACCAGGTCAAGATCAATATCCACGATGAGATCGCCAACCTGCAATATACGGGCGTGGTAGATCGCGAAACCCTCCCGGAGGCCCTTCGGATGATTTCCGAAACCTCGCCGGTGAGGCTGTCCATCACCAACATCGACGGGGAGTATTTCCTGTCGCGGGCAAAACGAAAATAACACACAGATTATCAACTACCTAAACATTTAAATGAATGAGCAATTTTGACAAATTCGAAGGTTGCTGCAGACTCCTGCGACGCTGGCTGGCGTGCGGACTCGCTGCAATGTCCCTGGCGGTTGCGGGCGTCGCCCATGCCTCCGAAGCCGGGGAGAAACCCGCTCCGACTGTAACGCTTACCGTCGAGAGGGCGCCGCTGGCTACGGTCCTCAAACAGATCGAAGCCCAGACCTACTACACGTTCTTCTTCAACAACGAATTGGTGGGCAAGGCTGCTCCGGTGACGCTTTCCGTAAAGCAGGCTCCGGTTCCCGACGTATTGGCGAAGATTTTTGCCGGGAGCGACCTTACCTATGAGTTTCGCGAGGACAAAATCCTGATCAAACGCAAAGGCGGCGGCAAATCCGCCGCACAGGCGCAGGAAGTACAGCCCGCCGGGACCATTGCCGGCGGACAGACTGCGGGTGTGGACCGGCAGGTGACCCCCCCCCAGCAACAGGGCTCCGCTTCGGCGGCCCCGGCACTGGTCCAGGGCGTTGTTAAGGACGATGCGGGACAGCCCGTTGCGGGCGTCAGCGTGATCGTCAAGGGTTCGCTTGTGGGAGCCGTCACCGAAAGTGACGGTTCGTACCGCATTAAGGCGCGCCCCAACGATCAGTTGTCGTTCAGTTTCCTGGGTTATAAGACGCAGGATGTCTATGTCGGCAGCAAGACGACCATCGACGTGAAGCTGGTCAGCACGGCGCAGGCCATCGACGACGTGGTCGTGACGGCGCTGGGTATGAAGCGCGAAGAAAAATCGCTGGGTTACGCCGCCACGAAAGTCAAGGGCGACGTTTTCTCGTCGGCGGCTTCGTCGTCCAACTGGATGTCGGGCCTTTCGGGCCAGGTGGCCGGTCTTTCGGTCGCCAAGGCCAACACGGGCGGCGGCGGTTCGATGCGCGTAACGCTGCGCGGCGAGTCGTCGATCGACCTCAATAACAACGGGGCGCTGTTCGTGATCGACGGTGTGCCGATGTTCAACACCTCGGCCGCAGGCGGCGAGTCGGGGGCCTATTCGATCGACTACGGCAACGGTACGGGCGACGTGAATCCCGAAGATATCGAGAACATCACGGTGCTGAAAGGCCCTGCTGCAACCGCACTCTACGGTTCGGAGGCCGCCAGCGGCGCCATCATCATCACGACGAAATCCGGCGAGGGGCAGGACGGTGCAGTGTCGGTAACCTTCACCTCGAATTTCGTTGTCGACCAGATCAACTCCTCGCCCGACTTCCAGTATATCTACGGACAAGGCTCGTCGAAGGGAACCGACGGTTTCCATTACGGCGATCCCGTCGACGGCGAGGGTACGAGTACGCTCGACGTGTCGTCGTGGGGCCCCAAGATGGACGGTACGCTCTACTATCAGTATTACGACGTGAACCGCGGTATCGGCGTCGACGAGAACGGCGTGCGCATCAAGACGCCGTTCGTCAGCTACGGCAACTGGTTCAAGAATTTCTTCCAGAACGGATGGACCGCGACCAACACGCTGTCGGTTTCCGGCAAGATCAACAAGAACAACTCGATCCGTTTTTCGGTGACCGACTACCGCAGCGAGTCGATTATCCCCAATTCGCCGTGGTCCAAGCAGTCGCTGTCGCTCAAGAGCAACAATAAGGTTAACAAGTGGCTCTCGATGGACACCTCGCTGACCTACTACCGCAAGGACGACGACAACCTGCCCGTGATGGGTTACGGTTCGAGCTCGATCATGTATTCGCTGTGGTGCATGTCGCCCAACATCGACATGAACTGGGCCAAGCAGTACTGGTATCCCGGCCAGGAGGGTATTCAGCAGGATTCCGACCTTTCGGGCGGCAAGAACAATCCCTATTTCGTGGCTTACGAGCAGATCAACTCGCTCGATCGCGACCGCATGTTCGGCAACACGGCGCTGAACCTCCACCTTTACAAGGGTCTCGACCTGATGCTCCGCGGCGGTATCGACTTCTCGCGCGACCTGCGCACGACCCGCCACCCGAAAAGCTCCTATTCGCAGAAATACGGCATGTACAACGAGACGGAGCTCACCTCGCTGCAGCTCTCGACCGACTTCCTGCTCAAATACGACCGCAAGCTGGGCGCCGGCTTCAACATCACGGCCAACCTGGGCGGAAGCATCATCAACCGCTCGTTCGTGCAGACGGCCAAGACCGCCGAGCAGCTCAAGCAGCCGGGCGTCTACTCGCTGGCCAACTCGGTCAACCGCATCAAGACCGACAGCTACTCCTACGAGCGCCAGACCAACAGCATCTACGGATTGGTTTCGCTCTCGTGGCGCGACGCCGTCTACCTCGACATCACGGGCCGCAACGACTGGTCGTCGACGCTGCCCAGCAACAACAACTCTTATTTCTATCCGTCGGTTTCGGCCAGCGTGCTGCTGAACGAACTGATCGACTTCGGTACGGCGCGCAACGTCGTCAACCTGGTGAAACTGCGCGGCAGCTTTGCGCAGGTGGGTAACGACACGAAGCCTTACCGCACGTCGAACTACCTCTCTTCTTCGGATTTCGCGGGCAATTACATGATTCCCCGCACGGCGGCTGATCTGAACCTCAAGCCCGAGATCGTGAGCTCGTGGGAGGTCGGAGCCGACATCCGCCTGTTCCAGAGCCGCCTGAACTTCGACATCGCCTACTACGACGGCGAATCGAAGAATCAGATCGTGAGCATGCCCGTAAGCCAGGCTTCGGGCGTTGGGAGCCGTTACAGCAACACGGGCCGCATCCGCAACTGGGGTTGGGAAGTATCGGCCAACGGAACGATTATCAAGACTAAAAAGGTACAGTGGAAAGCCTACATCAACTGGGCGCTCAACCGCAACCGGGTACTCGAACTGGGCGAGGGCGTCGATTCGTGGATCGTGGCTTCCTACTCGTCGCACGCCTACATGACGGCTTACGAGGGACAGTCGCTTTCGACGATGTACGGCCTGGGTTACAAGCGTGCTCCCGAAGGCTCGTTCATCGTGGGCAAGGACGGTTCGCTGACCGATGTCAGCGGACAGATGGTGATCGACGAGAACGGTTATCCGCAGTACTCCGACGACCTGCAGCGTATCGGCGAGTGCATGCCCGACTGGAAGGGCGGTTTCGGCACGAGCGTCAAGTGGAACGGCCTGACCCTTTCGGTGGCTTTCGACGGACAGTTCGGCGGACATGTCTACTCCTACTCCAACGCCCTGCTGGGGTCGCGCGGTAAGGGTACGATTTCGCTTCCGGGACGTTACGACGGACTGGTTTTGGACGGCGTCAACCTGTTGCCCGACGGCAACTACGTGAAGAACACGCACAAGACGGCCGACATCACCGAATACTACGGTCTGGCCTATGCGTTCCAGAACGCCGAGCAGAACTTCGTCAGCACGCAGTTCCTCAAGCTGCGCGAGCTGCGCCTCGACTACGAATTCCCGAAAAAACTGCTCTCCAAGACCGGCTTCATCAAGGGACTCGTGCTGTCCGTTTACGGACGCGACCTCTTCTGCTGGTCCGAGTTCCCGGGATGGGACCCCGAAGGCGCCTTCATGCGCGGTTCGTCGGTCGTGCCGGGATTCGAAATCGCCCAGATGCCCGGAACCCGCGCTATCGGCGGCAGTATCAAGATCACTTTCTAACGCAGGAGGAACCCAATTATGAAAAATACGATTATAAAACTGACTGCAGCCTTCTCGTTCGGTGCGCTCGCTTTGTCGGGCTGCGACAACTTCGACGAGATGAACGTCAACAACAACGCCCTGCAGACCACCAATGCCACGAGCTACGTGCAGCCGATCACTTTCGGCCTCGAATATGCGCTGCTGGAGCGTTCGTTCGATGTCAACTCGCAGCTCATGCAGTACACCGTGCAGGCGCAGACGCAGGCGGAGCGTATCTATAACTACCGCTTCAACAACTCGATCATCAACTACTTCTGGCAGAACATCTACCGCTGGGCCGGCAATGCCGAGACCATGCGTGCGCAGGCCGAGAAGGACAACGACAAGACGGGCCTGGGCATCGCTTACATCCTCAAGGTGCTGACCCTCTCGCACATCACCGACGCATTCGGCGATGCGCCCTATTTCGAGGCCGGCAAGGGGTATACCGAAGGTAAGTTCTACCCGGCCTATGACAGCCAGAAGGAGATTTACCGCGATATGTTCGCGAAACTCGAACTGGCCAACGAACTGCTGGCCGAGAGTAAGGATTTCGACGCGCTGGAAGACTACATGTACGACGGAAAGGTCGCCCAGTGGCGCAAGTTCGGCAACTCGCTCTACGTCCGCCTCTTGATGCGCGCCGCGCTGAAAGACGAGAGCGACCAGGCCGGGGAACGCCTCGACGCCGTATCGAAGCTCAACGAGATTTTCTCCTATCCGTCGGTTTATCCCGTTTTCGAGAGCCGTGCGGATGCCGCCGACGTGAAGTTCGACGCGAATGTCAATGCACAGTACACGCCGTTCCACAACGTCCGCGCCGGACTCTGGAACGCCAACATGATCTGCGAACGGCTGATGGACGAGATGTACGATTCGTCGGTCGGCCTGAAGGACCCGCGTGCGTCGTTTTATTTCGACAAACTCGTGGGCGTGCCGACGCAGATCACCTATAACGAACTGATGGGCTACTTCGACACGGCGGGCCACTACCGCCGCAATGTGATCCAGGACCGCGACCATTTCCCGCTGATGAACTATTCGGAACTCTGGTTCATCTGGGCCGAGGCCGCCTACCGCGGCTGGATTCCCGGCACGCCGAAGGAGTATTACGTGAAGGCCGTTTCAGAGGCCGTCTATGAGTGGACGGACAATCCTGCGGCCGACCTGACATCGTTCCTCTCCAACTCGAAGGTGTCGCTCGATGCGCTCGACGGCGAAGAGGTGCTCGAACGGATCATGACCCAGAAGTGGATTTCGAACTTCCTGGTCGGCATCGAATCGTGGTGCGACTACCGCCGCACGGGTTATCCCGAGATGCCCGTCAAGGCGCTGGCCGCTAACGACGGCATCCTGCCCACCCGCCTGCGTTACCCCTCGGACGAGGAGTTCCGCAACAAAAACAACTATTTCGAGGCACTCGACAGCTGGCTCGGAGGTACGAACAACATGACTACGAATGTTTGGTGGGCCGACCACACCAACAAACGCAAATAAAAGGAGACCCAAGGTATGAAAAGATTCATTTTTGTGCTGTTGGCGGCGGTGACGGCCGTTTTTGCAGCCTGTTCGTCCGACGAAGGAACGTCGGCATATCCCGATAAACTGGAAGTCGTACTGACCCCGACGTGGGACGCTACCCGGGGCATGACCAGTTCGAGCCAGACCAGAACCGTAGCTGTGGCGCTCAATGTGGAGAGCGTCCACTGGAAAGTGGCTTCGGACAGCGACTGGTGCGTTGTCGACGAGGAAGAGAGCCACATCGGCAGCGGCGAATTTACGATCGAGGTAACGGCCAACGACGACTTCAAGTCGCGCGATGCCGTGGTCACCCTTTCGGCCGGCGCTTTCACCTACCGGATGTCCGTCGACCAGTCGGGCAACATTTTCATCCTCGACCGCGTTTATTCGGTCGTGGCGCCGAACGACACCGAGGCCTTCGATGTGGAGGTTAAAACCCTCTCGAAATGGCAGCCGGTGGATTCGGAGTGGATCCACGCCGAGATCGTGGAGACCTCCGAGCCGGATGCGAACGGTATGACCACCTCGACGCTCCGCGTTCGCTGCGACGCCAATACGGGCGCTGCGGGCCGTTACGGTGCGCTGACCATCGAACCCACCGACGGGGTCGGTTACAGCACGACCTATTCGGTCTACCAGTTCGGAACCGGTGTGGCGTTCGATGCCGACAACAAAATCGACCTTGCGGCGAAAGGTGAAATCACGTTCGACGTGGTGGCTCCTGCCGAAGCGGTTGCCGGCGTGACTTGCCCGGCATGGGTGACCTATACCGCCGAACCGGACGGGGAGCAGGCTGTCTATACCTTCTCCGTTGCCGAGAACCCCAGCGATACGAAGACCGAGCGCGAAGGCGAAATCGAGTTCGCGATCAAGGATATTGCGGTGAAAACCGCGCTGCCGACCGTCAAGCAGGCGTTCTATCCCGCAGGCGGCATCGTTTCGGGCGCAGGTCTGAAGATGTTTGCCGAGGCGTTCAACGCTGGGGACGATATCTCCGACTGGACATCGGGCGAAGGCGGCAAGACCGTCGAGGTATTGGGCGATGTCGATATGAAGGGCGTCGAGTGGACGGCCATCGGTACGGCGGAGCGTCCGTTCGACGGCATCGTAGCCGGCAACGAGCACCTGATCCTCAACTGGAATACGGCTCAGCCGCTCTTCGGCTACATGGGCGAGGGCTCGGAAATCCGCGACCTGACGATCGACGCCACGTCGAAACTGACAGCCAAGAGCGTTGCGAAGGACGTTTATGCAGCGGCGTTCGCCGGCGTCTGCAACGGAACGCTCAAAAACTGCCGCAACATGGCGGCCGTAACGCTGGATGCAACAGCTACGGTGGCCGGAGCGTGCGGCGTAGCCGGTGTGGCCGGTCTGGTCGGTGCGACGGGCCGTGTGGAAGGCTGTTCGAATACGGCGTTCATCACGCTGGGCGACAAGGTGACTGGCGATAAAGTTTCGGTCGGCGGCGTAGTCGCCGAAACGGAAGCCGGAGCAGTCGTGACGGGATGCAGCAACGAAGGCGGCATCTCTTCCACAGGTGCAACGCCCAAGGTCAACACGGCGGGTATCTATACGGGCGGCGTGGTCGGCTATGCCGGCGGCGCAGTCGAGAACTGCACCACCGAGGGAGGTAAGACGATTGCCTTGCAGATTACGGCTGGTTATATGACCTACACGGGCGGTATTGTCGGCTGGGCCAACGAAACGGTTACGGGATGTACCAACAAACAGCCCATTTCGATCGCCGCCAACCGCTTGGGCGACGCCTGCCGCTATGCCTATGCGGGCGGTGTGGCCGGCAAGTCGGTCGGTGCGCTTACCAGTTCGAAGAACCGGGGCAACCTGACTGCCGCGGCGATCTGCAAGTTCGTCATCATGGGCGGTATCGTCGGTTCGGCCGACGGAGCCGTTTCGGATGTCGTCAATGTGGCTTCGGTTTCGGTTCCCGGAAATCCCGGCGGAACCGGCGGCGCGCTGAAAGAGAAGTATTTCGGTCCCCGTTACGCCTATGTCGGCGGCGTTGCGGGCCAGTTGCGCAACGACGGAACGATCACCGGCAACGGCGATACGACCAACTCGGGAGCTGTTACGATCGAGCAGATGGAATACAGCACGGAAGACATCGTCGCCGTGGGCGGCGTGGTCGGTCATCAGCTCGGTAAAGTTTCCAAAACGGTCAACTCGGGCGCCGTCTCGGTGTCGGCCAGCCCCGCTTCGGGAACCATTGCCTGGAAGGTCCGCTGCGTGGGCGGAATCTCCGGTCTGCTCGGTGAAATCGGCAAAACCTATGCGGGTGCATCGGTCGCCGGATCGAAGAACCTGGCTCTGGTCAAGCAGGAGCGTACGACGGTCCGCAGCAACGGCATGCCCGCTTATGTGGGCGGCGTCGTAGGTTACATCTACGAGTCGGCAGCTTCGGTTTCGGATTGCAGCAACAGCGGCGAAGTCAACAACGATTACTACAATAACAACATCGACTTTGATGCGGCGGAGAGTACCAAGCGGACCAACTGCACGGGCGGCGTCGTGGGTGCGTCCTTTACCCTGGGCGAACCCAACGTTATAGCGTCGTGTACCAACTCGGGGCTGATTCCGATTTACCGCGGTATAGGCGGCGGCGTAGTGGCTTATGCCGACGGCATCGAAATCAAGGATTGCTCGAACACGAGCAGCTTCCCGACTTCCAACCGTAACGGCGTTACGGGCGGTATCGCGGGGCAGGTGCTCAACGCGCAGGTCGAAGGTTGCCTGAACAAGGCGCTGGTATTTGCCGACGGCGCGGGCGATGCGGTAACGGTCAAGGTCGGCGGTATCGTCGGCGACCTGGGCGAAAATTCGTCGGTCCGCAACAGCAAACATTACGGAGTGGTTTATCCCAAGATTTACGGCAGCACGGCTAAACCCGAGTACAAGGTGCTGACCAGCGGCGGCATCGCCGGCATTTCGGCGAAGGGCGCCGTGATCGACGGCTGCGGGTTCGGAGGCCAACTCAAGGGAGCCGACGAGGCCCATACCTTCGAAATGAAGCTCGATAATGTTTGCGGCGACAAGAACTTCTCATCATCGACTCCCAATTACCTCTGGGACGGAAAATAAACGGTTAGTAGGTCGGGAACGGGGCGGAAGCTTCCGTTCCGTTCCCGTTTTTTAAGAAACAATGCGACGAATGGCACGGAAAATACTATTTGCACTCTTTATCGGGTGGCTCCTGGCCGCCTGCAGCGGCAACGACGCGCCCGGAGGAACCGGGCCCGGGGGCAAGGATGCGGTCGTCAGCGGGACGGTCGTCGATCAGCGGGGACTGCCCGTCGAAGGGGTAGTCGTGAGCGACGGAATGCTTACGACCGTGACCGACGACGCGGGCAATTATGCGCTTGCGAGCGACCTCTCGAAACGGCGCTTCGTGCAGGTGACCATTCCCGCAGCGTATGAAATCCCGGTGAAGGACGGCATTCCGCAGTTCTGGCAGCGCATTCCGGAGGGGGCGACCAAATTTAAGGCCGATTTTACGCTCCAGGCCCGGAAAAAAGCGGCTTCGCGTTATACGGTCCTGATGACGGCCGATCCGCAGATCCGTTCGCGCAGCGCGCGTTACGACAATTTTGCGTTCCATTCGATCGACATGTACGAAGATATGTGCCGCGATTTGCAGCAGACCGCCGCGTCGATCACCGACCGGCCGGTTTACAGCATCGCGCTGGGCGATCTGGTTCACAACGACATGTCGCTTTATCCGACCTATTGCGCCGGGATCGCCGGATTCGACTTCCCGGTTTTCAACGTGATCGGCAACCACGACCACGTGCAGAATGTGGCTACCGACCGCGAGGCGGTGGCGAAGTTCGAGGAGTACCTCGGTCCGACCTGCTATTCGGTCGAACTGGGCGATCTGCACTTTATTTTCCTCGATAACATCATCATGAAGAACAACACGCTCGATCCGAGTAACACGGGCGCCTACAACGACGGACTTTCGGACGAGGCTTACAGTTGGCTGTGCAACGACCTGAAATACGTCGATAAAAACAAGACCATCATGCTCTGCGCCCACAGTTCGATGTTCCGCAAGCCCGACTCCGAACCTGCCGACCGCGACAAGCACGGGCCCGACTATGCGTCGCGCCTTGCGCAGTATCGCTGCGTGCACTCCTGGGCGGGTCATTCGCACATCAATTTCAACTATGCCTATTCGGCCGAGGAAACGTCGGCGAAATTTCCCAATGTCGAATCGCACATCCTGGCCCGTTCGACCGGGGCGCTGTGGCTCAACGAGAACATTTCGAGCGACGGAACGCCGCGGGGCTACATGGTCGTGGATGTCGACGGGGAAAACATCAGTTGGTACTACAAACCGTATTCTTACGAAAATAACGTACCTTCGGGGCTGAAACGCGACTACCAGATCCGGGTCTATACTCCGGGCGACTACTACGACGACGGATACGTTTATGCCAATGTCTGGAACCACGACGCCCGCTGGAGCGATGTCCGCTATACGGACAGCGGCAAAAGCGGTGCGAAGATGACGCGGGTGACCGTCTACGACGGAGCCTTCGTCCGGATGGCCGACTATTACAACTCGGTCCAGACCACGACGACGTTCGAACCCTTCAAAACCACGCATATGTTCCGCATCCTGCCCACGGCGGGGGCGGCGCAGGCTACTGTCGAGACGACGGATCGTTTCGGCGAACACTATACGACCACCGTGGAGTGGTAACGAACCTGAAAATTTAACCGAATTATGAAGAAATTGTTATTGACGCTTATTGCCGCGGCGGTAACTTTGGCGGCTGCGGCGGGCGGCATTTCGACCGCTGCGGAACTTGCAGCCTTTGCCGAGGCTCTCAATGCAGGCGGCGACGTGTCCGCCTGGCAGGACGATCGCGGCGAGGTGCACCTGAAAGCCGATATCGACATGGGTAAAATAAAGCGGTTCGCACGGATCGAGAACTTTGCGGGCGTCTTCGACGGCGAAGGCCATGCGATCCTCAACTGGAAAACCGACGGCGGGCTGTTCCGGCTCGTCGCCGAGGGCAGCACCGTGCGCAACCTCGTGATTGCCGCGAGTTGCTCGATGAAGGTGTCGGACGACGGCGACGACGCGCTCTATGCGGGTTTTGTGGCCGACGTGAACCACGGCGTCCTGGAACGTTGCGAGAACTACGGCTCCATTGCGCACCGTTCGCCCAAATCGCTCCACGACAATTATGTGGGCGGGGTCTGCGGCATGAACAAATACGTCGTCATCCGCTGCAAGAACGGCGGCGACATCTCTTCGACGGGCAACTGCCCGTCGCTGGCCCCGAACGCCGAGCCGAGGATGTACCTGGGCGGAGTGCTGGGCGGAAGCCTCGGCCGTTCGCTGCCGGGGGCTTTCGTGGCTTATTGCGAAAATACCGGGCGCGTGAACTATTCGGGCGCGTTCATCGTTTCCCATATCGGCGGCATCGTCGGGTACAACATGCGTGTGAAGGTCAAGTTCAGCATCAATCGCGGCGAGGTCGTCTCGACGGCGCGCGGGGTCGACGACGGCAGCGACCGTTACTGCCAGGAGATGGCGGGCGGTATCTGCGGCATGGCCAAAGGCGACGTGATGTGCTGCGACAATTTCGGCGCCGTCACGACGCGCGGCCATGCGTACAGCCTTACGGCGGGCATCTGCGGTTCGGCCCACGAGTCGATGACCGTCGGCGACTGCGACAATTTCGCGCCCGTGACCTCGACGAGTTCCTACCAGGCTTCGGTCGGCGGTATCGTCGGGCTGTCGGGCCGGGCCGTCGCCGTTTCGCATTGCCGTAACAAAGGGGCGATTCGTTTCGACGGCACGAGTATCGACCGCCGGTCGGCTGCGGGCGGCATCGTGGGTGACATCTATGCCAAGAAGGACGCTGTTTATGCGGCTTCGATCCGCGACTGCCGCAACGAAGGCGACGTTTACTGCGGTCTGGGCGAGAATACGCGCAACAGTGCACGTGGCATACAGGTTGCCGGCATCGTCGGCTTCATCAATGGCAACGAGGCCGTGAGCGCCGATGTGCGCGACTGTGTGAATACAGGCAAGGTGCGTTCCGAGTCGGGGCGTGCGGCCGGTATCTGCGGATTCGCGAGCTACTGCGATTTCGAGGGCAACGAGAACCTCGGTTCTGTCGAAGGCGGCGGGGTGCTGCTGGGCGGCATCGTTGCAGCGTTCGATAACGGTTCTGTCAAAGGATGCACGAACCGCGGCGACGTGTTTGCCGGGGCGAAGGGCCAGGCAGGCGGTATTGCCGCAACGACGTGGAACGGCGGGAACGCCCGTATCGAGGCCTGCCGCAACGACGGGGTGATCAAGGGTATGTTCGGCCTGGTCGGATCGATCCTGGGCGAAGGACGTACCGACAGCGACCGCGTCGAAGGGTGCGGCGTCGGCGGAGGCGTGGGTACGGCGGTACAGAACCGCGATGCGGCCCCGAAAGCCGGCCCTGAAAACTTCGATCAGTTCATCACCGGGCGCAACGTCGTGAAAAACAAGGCGGTTGTCGACCGTGGAAGCTGCTATTACTGGGACGGAAACAACTAAAATGTACGAGATATGAAACGTTTGATCATCTATATCTGGGCGACGGTCCTCTGTTTTGCCGCCTATGCCCAGACCCCGAATGTAACGGGCCGGGTGACTTCGACCGGCGGACTGCCCATCGAGGGTGTCGTGGTGAGCGACGGACTCAACTGTACGCAGACCGACGCCGACGGGCGTTATGCCCTGACGAGCGACCTTGCGCTGCGCCGTTTCGTGTTTATTTCGGTCCCGGCCGAATACGAAATTCCGGCGCGTCACGGCTGCCCGCAGTTCTTCCGGCACATCGACCGCTTCCAGACGGAGGTGAAGGCCGATTTCGTGCTCGAACCGCGCATGACGCCTGCCGTACACCACACGCTGCTCGTGCAGGGCGACCCGCAGATCAAGAACTACGGCGTCGACGGTTCGGCCGAGGCCTACCGTTCGGTGGTTATTCCGGACATGATCCGCATGCGCAGCACGATCACGACCCCGTGCTACGGCATCAACCTCGGCGATTTGGTTTACAACGACATGAACGTCTATAACACCTATATCGACAACACCGAGCGGGTGAATACGACGACTTTCAACGTTATCGGCAACCACGACCATGACCAGACGACCATCCTGAGCGACTCGCTGGGAACGGTCTATTTCGAGATGTACCTCGGTCCGACGTGCTATTCGGCCAACATCGGCGACATGCACTACGTCTTCGTGGATAACATCCTCTACGGCCGCGACGACGCTACGAAATCCTACGAACTGGGCCTGAGCGACGAAATCGCGCACTGGCTCCGGCAGGACCTGAGCTATGTGCCGAAGGACAAAACGATCATGATCTGCGCCCATTCGCAGATGTTCAAGAAGCACAGCAGCTTTTCGACCCGTAACAAGAACTACCCGGTTTACCGCGACGAACTGCTCAAATTCAAGAATGTCTATTCGTGGGCCGGACACAACCACCACACGTATATCTACAACTACAACCGCTCGGAGCAGATGCCCATCGAGAACCTGACGGCTGTGACCGTCACGCGTTCGACCGGCTCGCTGCGCCTGAACAAGCACCTCAATAACGACGGTACGCCCCAGGGGTATCTGATCGTCGATGTCAACGGCGACGACGTGTCGTGGTATTACCACTCGTGCGGCAAGGACCGCAACCACCAGATGCGTCTCTATTCGCCTGTGCGGACGGGAAGCGATTACGTGCTGGCCAACGTCTGGACCTGGGACGACGCCTGGGGGCCCGTCGAATGGTGGGAGAACGGCGTGAAGGTGGGCGAAATGGAGCCTTGCGAGGAGTTCGATCCCGATTACGTGGACCTTTACGCCACGGTAACCAACAAGACCACGCGGAAATACTGCCAGCCGGCCAAGTCGTTCCACATGTTCCGGATCAAGCCCGGGGCGGGCGTCACGGCGGGCGAGGTCCGTGTGACCGACCGTTTCGGAACGACTTATTCCGAACGCGTAAGCTGGTAAGGTATGATTTTGGATGCTGCCGCCATAAATCGCTGCGGTCCCGACGTGTAGCCGGTGTCCCGCGGGGCGGAATTTGTATATTGGATGTTTTATTCCGGAGCTTCATATTTCGGGTATACCGAACGGGAGGTAAAAGAGGTGTTTACAGCTCTTTATCCGCGGTTGTGTGCCTATGTCAACGGAGTGACGGGCCGCGGGGATTTGGCCGACGACATCATCCAGGAGATTTTTTACAAGTTCCTCAAGCGGCGGCCCTGCCTCGATCGCGACAAAGTCCCGGCCTACCTGTTTTCAATGGCTCACAACGAATGCCTGAACTGGCTGCGGCAGAATAAAATACTTTACAACAGCATCGACCTGGGCAAGTTGCAGGAGTCCCGGGCGTGGGAGACGCTTGCCATGCGAGATTTTCTCGACGCTCCCAACGACTCGCCGCTGGCCACGCTGCTCGTCGAAGAGGTGCTGGCGCTGTGCGACCACCTGCCGCCGCAGACCGCACGCATTTTCCGCCTGAGCCGCATCGACGGCCTTACGAACCGTGAGATTGCCGAGAAGCTGCATATTGCGCAGCGCACCGTCGAGAAACATATTTCGATTTCGATCCGCTGGTTCCGTCGCTCACCGCAGTTCAAGGGATACTGGCCCGATTCGGAACAAAAGAACGATTAACCGAAAAACCGATATGAAGAAACTGTTTATTCTCTTTTGCGCCGTTGCAGCCACAGCGGTGCTCCCCGCCGCTGCACAGACTCTTGCGACGGGAACCTACAACGTCCGGCAGCTCAATGCGGGCGACGATGCGAAGGGCGACGGCTGGCAGCAGCGCCTGCCCGTTATCGCATCGCTCATCCGTTTTCACGACTTCGATATTTTCGGGGCGCAGGAGGTGTTCCACAGCCAGTTGGAGGACTTGCTCGCGGCGCTGCCCGGCTACGGCTACACGGGCGTAGGCCGCGATGACGGCGCCCGGGAGGGCGAATACTCGGTCGTATTTTACAAACGCGACCGCTTCGAACTGCTCGATTCGGGGCACTTCTGGCTTGCCGAAGACACCTCGCGTCCGAACAAGGGATGGGATGCCAAATACGTCCGCATCTGCTGCTGGGGCCGTTTCCTCGACCGGGAAACCAAAGAGCGCTTCTGGTTCTTCACCCTGCACACCGACCACAAGGGCGAGCGTGCACAGGCCGAAAGCTGCCGCCTGGTGCTCGATAAGATCCGCACGATGTGCCGCGGCGAGCGTGCCGTGCTCACGGGCGACTTCAATGTCGGCGAAACGAGCGAGAGTTACGCCGTGCTCCACGATTCGGGCCTGTTGTACGATACGTTCGACCTCGCGGAGATCAAATATGCCTGGACCGGTACGGAAAACGGCTTCGACCCCGACCGCAAAACCTTCCGCCACATCGACTACGTCTTCGTGACGCGGGGTTTCCGGGTGCTGCGTTACGGCATTCTGACCGATACCTACCGTTCGGAAGAACCCGAAGGCAGTGCAAAGCCCTTCCGGGCCCGCACACCCTCCGACCATTTCCCGGTGAAGGTCCAACTGGCCTTTTCCGAATAACCTGACTTTTACCTGAAACTATTCCCGGACTGATAATGAATATATTCTCATTTTTTCGCAAAAGCGAGCCTTCGGCGCCCTTCACGGGCGATGACGATGCCCGCATGAAACTTTACAAAAAGCTCCGTTTCCAGAGCTTCATTGCCGGCACGGTCGGTTACAGCCTCTATTACGTCTGCCGCACGAGTTTGAACGTCGTGAAGAAGCCGATCCTCGAAAGCGGCGCGCTCGACGCCACGCAGCTCGGCATCATCGGCTCGGCGCTGCTGTTCGCCTATGCCATCGGTAAATTCGTCAACGGATTTCTCTCCGATCACAGCAATATCAAGCGTTTCATGGCCGCCGGACTGTGTGTGTCGGCCGTCGCCAACGTGCTGGTCGGCGTGCTGGGCTTCGCCAACGGAATCGGTGTGGTGGGCAACATGACGCTCTTCGTCGCCTTTGCCGTGATGTGGGGCGTCAACGGCTGGTCGCAGTCGATGGGCGCGCCCCCGGCGATCATCGCCCTTTCGAGGTGGTATCCCCTCAGTAAGCGCGGCACTTACTACGGATTTTTCAGCGCCAGCCACAACCTCGGCGAGTTCCTCTCGTTCTTGTTCGTAGGAGCCGTCGTCGGCATCTTCGGCTGGCAGTGGGGCTTCGTCGGGTCGTCCGTGGCCGGGGTGCTGGGCGTGTTGGTGATCGTCTTCCTGCTGCACGACACCCCCGAATCGAAAGGCCTGCCCCCGATCGAGGTGCTGACGGGCGAGGAGGCTCCCGAGCAGAACCACGACCACGGTTCGACCGCCCAGTTGCAACGCTCCGTGATCCGGAATCCCTTCGTTTGGATTCTGGCCCTTTCGAGCGCCTTCATGTACGTCAGCCGCTATGCCATCAACGGCTGGGGTGTGCTGTTCCTGCAGGAGGCCAAGGGCTATTCGCTGGCCACGGCCACGCAGGTCATCTCGGTCAACGCCCTGCTGGGTATCGTCGGGACCGTCTTTTCGGGCTGGCTCTCCGATACGCTTTTCCACGGCCGCCGCAACGTGCTGGCCTTCGGCTTCGGCGTGCTCAACACCATCGCCCTGTGCCTGTTCCTCTATTCGGGCGACAGCATGTTCGTCAACCTCCTGAGCATGGTGCTCTTCGGCATGGCGATCGGCGTGCTGATCTGTTTCTTGGGCGGACTGATGGCCATCGACATCGTGCCGCGCGAAGCTACCGGCGCGGCGCTCGGCATCGTGGGCATGGCCAGCTATGTCGGCGCCGGATTGCAGGACATCGTCAGCGGCTGGCTGATCAACTCCGGCAAAACAATCGCCGACGGCGTCACGACCTATGATTTCGATACGGCCATTATTTTTTGGATCGCGGCTTCAGCGCTGTCGTTCATCCTTGCGCTCTTCGTGTCGAAAAAATCGCATGCGTAATACGACGCAAGACAGGATGAAACCGATTCGACTCATTCTGACTTTATGCGGCTTCCGACCCTGCGCGTTACAGGGTCCCGGTATGGTAAACGAAAGCGCCTGCATTTGCAGGCGCTTTTTCAATTCCCGGCCGCAAAACGGTAGGTTCCGCCTCCGGCTTCGTAGACTTTATATCCGCCGGCGTCGAACAGGTGGCGCACGCCGCTGGCCCGGTCGGCTCGGATGCCCGACTCCGTTACGGTGTCATCCGGGGCAGCTGGAATCCAGATTTGCGCCGTCGTGTTGGCCGGAACCGCAACCTTCATTCGGAATCCGCCGGGCGTCGTCTCCCAGCCGGTCGAGATCGTGCCGTAGGGTGACTCGAACGAGGTCCGGGCGAACGTGATTCCCCCGACAACAGCCGGTTTTACGATGAATCGTTTGTAGGCCGGCGATTGCGGGTCACGCTGAATGCCCCCGACCTGTGTGTAGAACCACTCTTGCAGGTGTCCGAGCATCAAGTGGTTGTGCGAGTGGTCTGTGCGGGCGTCCCATGTTTCGGGCAGGGCAGTAGCGCCCCGGGCGATCTGGTAGCCGTATCCGGGTACGTCGTAGCGCGAGTTCATGACGTAGATGACCTCCGACATGCCGTGGGCTTCGAGGGCCCGCAGCACGAAGTTGTAGCCCACGTCGCCGGCCGTCAGGGCGTTGCCCCGGGCGCGGATGTCGGCTGCGATGTTTTCAGCCACGGCCCGTTCGTCGTCCGGGGCGACCAGTCCGGCGCACAGGGCGATCGCATTGGCTGCTTGACTGCCCCGGTCGTAGGATTTGGTGTCGGGATGGAAGAATTTGGTGTTATAGGAGCGTTTGATCTTCTCCGCCAGTTGCCGGAACCTTATAGCGTCTTGCTCCCTGCCGAGCAGTTCCGCGGCCCTGATCATCGTTACGGCGTCCATGTAAAAGACGGGCGTCGCGGTGGCCGCGAGCGACGTATGCTGCGATACGCCGGGCCGTTTGGGGCCGATGTCGCACCAGTCACCCAGCCCGTGGCTGAGAATGTAGTCGGTCGCTTTCGATTCGAGGTACTCCAGGTAGCGTTTCATGCTGTCGTAATGCCGTTCGACGAGCGACGGATCGCCGTAGTATTCGTAGACCTTCCACGGGACGAGGATCATCGAACTGCCCCATTCGGGCGAATCAACGAATCCGCCGCCGAAAAGGAAGTACATCGGCGCTACGTCGGGCACAAGTCCGTTTTCCCACTGGGCCGCCGCCATGTCGGCCGCTATCTTCTCGTAGAGTTTGTAAAGGTCGAAACTGGATTGCAGTGATCCGAACATCAGGTGCAACTGCTCTATCCACGGCAGTTTTTCGCGGTGGGGGCAGTCGGTCATAAAACTGCCCATATTGCCTTTAATGCCCCATTCGATCAGCGTGTTTATGCGGTTGAGCAGTTCGTCCGAACAGCGGAATGACCCGGCAGCCGGGGCCGAGTTGCGGACATGCAGTCCGACGATCTCTCCAATGACGGGCAGTCCGCCGGGATTTTTCTCCCCGGCGGGTACAGCCCCCGTTACTTGCACGTAGCGCAGTCCGTAGTTGGTGAACTGGGGATGCCAGGTTTCCGGCCGATCGTCGCTGCCGATGGTGTAGGTGAAGCGCACTTCGTCCTTATAGCCGCCGTACCGATGCACCGAATCGGCTTTTTCGTCGTACAGTTCCGTGGCGTGGATCATCACGCGTTGCCCCTTTTTACCTGTTACGGTCAGTTGCATGATTCCCTGGAAATTCTGCCCCAGGTCATAGAGCCATTTGCCATGGCGGGTCAGGCGGCGGGTTACGGGGCGGAATCGCTGCATGACGCGCAGCGGGTAGGCGGTCTGTGCCTGTAAAACGGTTCCTTCGCCAAGCGGCGCGGGCAGCGCCCGCTGCCATGCCGAATCGTCGTAGCCCGGTTCCATCCAGCCTTCCCGCAGGAGCGTTGCGTCGTAGTCCTCGCCCCCGTAGACACTGCTGTAAGTCACGGGGCTTTCGGTCGTGCGCCACGATGTGTCGGAGACTACCGTTTCGCGGCTGCCGTCCGCATATTCGAGCGTCAGTTTGAGGATCATTTTGGGGTACATGTAACTCGCAAGCCCTTTGTAGTAACGTTCCCGGGGAATGCTGATAAATCCGTTGCCGAGCATCACGCCCAGCGCGTTGCGGCCTTGCCGCAGCAGCGGGGTTACCTCGAAGGGAACATAGTTCACGAGTTTGTCGTAGTCCGTGGCGGCGGGGTCGAACAGGTGATCGCCCACCTTGCGGCCGTTGAGGAAAAAGTCGAAATGTCCGAGGCCCGAGACGTAGGCCACGGCCCGGTTCAGGGGCTTGCGCACGTCGATCTCGCGGCGGAACTGCGGGAGTTTGTTCCGGCCCGGGTTGCGGCCGCCGAGCCGTTCCCGGAGCATCGCGTTGTTGGCTGCGCCCGGAACCAGCCGCTCCTTTTCGGGCATTAGTTCCAGGGCGATCCATTGCGCGCCTTCCCAGTCCTTTTCGCCGAGCAACCCGATCCCGAACCGGGCCGGTTCGCTCCATGCGGAGGCTTTTCCGGCCGCGTCATAGATGCGGACGCTCCAATAATAGAACTCTCCCGGACAGAGCGCCGCTCCCGCATAAGGGATGTGCAGCGACTGCCCGCTGCGTACCTTTCCGCTGTCCCACAGGCATGCGTGTCTGGCGGCGAGTTCTTCCCGGGTGTCGGCAACACGTATTTCGTAGGCACTTTGGACGAATCCCCGCCGTTCCGAGGCGGCTTTCCAACTGAATTTCGGCGTAAGGGTGTTCACAGCCAGCGGATTTTCGAGGTATTCGCATTTCAGTTCACAGGCCGAAAAGCCTTGTGCGTGCGCCCCGGCGGGGAGCAGGGCGAAAAGGCAGAGAATGAGGAATCGTATCGGATGTGGTTTCATGGGTTGGGTTTTTATTGGGTCGCAGGGCGGGTTATCTCTTTTTCGGCAGCCTTACTTCGAGCGTCACGGGCAGGTGGTCCGAGGCTTTGGCGATGTCGCCGGCGGCGCTGCGGTTCACAACGCCTGAAAATACGACCTCGCACGGGACGCCGTTGTCGAGTTGCAGGATGTAGTCGATGCAGTCGCACGGGGCTTCCGAAGGGACGGTTCCCCGGCAAGTTTCGGTCAGCACGGTCCAGTCGCGCTTCAGCGCTTCGATCGCCCGTGAACCGGGCGTGGCGTTCATGTCGCCGCCTAGGAAGACGGGCTTTCCGGATTTGCCGTACCGCTCCTTCATCACGCGCGTGATCACCCCGATCTGCTGCAACTGCGCTTCGGGCGTAGCGTAATCGAGGTGCGTGGAGGCGATCACGTAATCTTCCAGTTCGAGGACGGCCAGCGCCCGCGGCTCGCTTCCGTTGGCTTTGGGCAGGCATACGGTAAACGAGTTGAGGACTTTTTTACGAGTCATGACGCCGATGCCGTACGCCCCGCCGCGGTAGGGCATGGCTGCGGCGTAGCGGTGGTTCCAGCCGCCCATCAGCGAGGCGATGCGCCCGAGTTGGAAGACGCCGCCCGTGCGGGTCGTGCAGCTGTCGAGTTCGTTCAGGCAGACGGTTTCGGCCCCTGTCTCCCTGAGGATGTCGGCGACGAACGGATAGTCGTTGCGGACATACTTGTTGAATACGCCGACGTTGTAGGTTGTAAGGCGTACCGTGCGGGCCGTCGTGTCCGGCGTCTGCCGGAAGGCGTATTTTCCGGCCGGAACCCGGTAGCGGACATATCCGGCCTCCGTTCCCAGCGGTTGGGCATGGCCCGAAGACTCCACGATGCGTGTTCCGGGACGGTCGGGGATCAGGACCGTGGCTACGGTGTTGGGCGGAACGGTCGCGTTGAGCGACAGCGTGTCGCCGTGTTGTTTCCACGACGATATGACGGTTCCGGCGGGGGTCTCCACCGAGGCCTCCGCCCAGTTGATGTGCTCCTGTTCCAGCCGCGGCACGCGGATGACGAAGCGCCGGAACCCGGGGTGTTCCGGGTCGGTCCGGATACCCGCCACGCCGTCGATATACCACGCTCCTGGGTAGAGGAACGAACTGTGGAGCAGCGAGTGCCCGCGCAGGTCCTTTTCCCACATCTCCCAGATCGAAGTGGCTCCCGATGCCTTCATGTAGCCCCATCCGGGATAGCCGGTTTGCGAGGTCATGCTGTAAATCAGGTCGTCGCGTCCCAGTTCACGGAGTAGTTTAAATAACAGCGCTCCTCCGGTGATTCCCACGTGGATATGGCCTTTGCGGACTTCGAGGATTTCCCGTTCGAGTCGTTTCAGGACCATGGGCCGCAGTTCCGGAGGCGGGACTCCGCCTATCAGCGCCGCTGCGAGGTTGCCCATCGAGCGGTCGCAGTAACTGTGGTCTGCCGGGTCGTAGTAGGCACGGTGAACGGCCTGCCGGACCTCGTCGGCCCGGGCGTTCCAGGCCGCGGCGCAACTGTCGCGGCCGATCACGGAAGCAATCTGCGCCGCTGTGGCGAGGTTGTAGGCGTAGTAGCAACTGTTGAAACATTCGGCCTGCGGTTTGTCGTTGTTCATGCCCTCGGCTGTGGCGCCGGGCCACAGCCAGTCGGCGAGGTAGTCCCAGCGGCCTCCCCAGCGCCGGAGCAGTCCGTCGCGGGTGTGCGACGCGAGGAATGCGAGCCAGTTTTCGATCAGCGGGAAATTGTCGCGCAGAATCTGCTCGTCGCCTTCGTATTGATAGACGTACCACGGGAGCGTGGCGCAGATACCGCCCCAGGCCGGCCCGCCTCCGCCGCCATAGGTCGGCGCCGAGTGCGGGAGATCGCCGTCGGCGGGCAGGCCTTTCTGCGTCCGGCGTCCCTGTACGTCGCGCCAGTCCTCCATCCATTTGGTGTAGAACGCGCCCATGGCGAAGTTCGTCAGCCCCGTTTCGCTCGTGGCGTGCGCATCGCCGCCGTAACCCAGCCGTTCGCGCTGCGAACAATCGACGATGTAGCCTCCGAGGGAGAGGTTCTGGAAGGTCCATAGTACCCGGTCGTAAATCCAATTTTGCAACGTGTCCGAGCAGGCGAAACGGGCTGTCCGCGGAAAATCGGTCCGGACGGCCCATCCTCGGATGTCGGCGGGAGCGGGTTTTTCCGAGGCTCCCCGGATGGTGATCCACCGTCCGCCGCTGTAATTGAAACGGTTGCGGAATATCGCTTCGCCCGAAGGCCCGACGATGCAGGCACTGCGAATGCCGAAGGTCATCGGCAACTGTTCCCGTTCCGAAAAGAGGAACTCGACGCGTTTGCCGGGGCGGGCCTTGACGCGGATGGAGGTCCATCCGGTGAAATTAACACCCATATCGACGCGGTATGTGCCGTCTGTCAGTTGCTCGATGCCTGCGGGCGTGATCTCCGCGAAAGCCCGGTTGGGGTAAGTCGTTTGCGCCGAGAGCCGCAGTTGCGGCGCGTATTCCGTCGCTTGCTGCCACGGGGTTTCATCGCAGGCGAGGGTGTTCCATTCCGGGAGTTCCCGGCGTGCGTCCCACAGTTCGCCGCCCATGCTGCCCGTACGCCAGCGCCCGGTGAGTTTGTTGGGGCTTGGGTGTATTTTCCAACTCGTGTCGGTGGCGATGCGCAGATCGGGGGTTCCGGAGGTTTTTTGGTAGTAGATGTCGGCCTGCGCCAGCACGATCGGCGTACGGGGGCGGCTTTCGATGTCGTAGGAGGGAAAGATCGACCACGAGGTCCCGAGCCACAGCGCGATGACGTTTTCGCCTTTGTGCAGGAAGGGGGCGATGTCGTAGGCGATGTAGCGTGCCCGGAGGGTGTGGTCGCTGACCGCGGGGGCCAAGATGTGGTCGCCGATCTTCTGGCCGTTGACGTAGAGTTCGTGGTAGCCGACCGATGCGACGAACATCACGGCGCGCGACGGGCGTTTTTTTAGTGTTATCCGCTTGCGCAGCCAGGGGTCGCTGATGTTGCAGTCTTCTTTGGAGGTCGTGTCCAGCACCTCGTCGCTGCCGATCCACCGCGCCGACCAGTCGCCGGGGTTGAACAATCCCGTCGACCAGCTCCGGGTTTCGCTCCACGGCGAGGTGCGTCCCCGCTGGTCCCGGATCTGCACCTTCCAGTAGTAGGTGCGGTCCGATGCGAGTGGTTTTCCGGCGTAGCGGATTAGTTGCGAAGCGTCCGAATCGACCCAGCCCGTGTCCCACATGCTGCCCGGCCTTTTTGCGTCTGCGGAATCCGACACGACGATGCGGTAGGCGCTCTGCGCCTGGGCATATTCGCCGGGATTCGTCTCTTCGAGCGTCCAACTGAAACGTGGCTGCCGGATGTCCAGCCCGGCGGGGCTTTCCAGGTATTCGCAGGTCATATGTGCTACTGCGACGCCGGCTGGCTCCTTGCCCGATGCTCCGCAGGGCGTCAACAGCAGGAGCACCGCTGATAGCAGGAGGATACAGGGTCTTGTTTTCATCGTTTTTTATTCTATATTCAGGAAGAAGAATCTGGCGAATTTGAATCCGGCGTTCTTGTATAAAGTTGGCAGGAGTCTTTTCGCTCGTATTTCGAAATCGTCGTAATCCTTCCTATCGTATGCCCATGCCACTTCGGCTATCGCGGCCATGCGGGGCAATGCCATTTTCTGTAGGTGTTCGAAGTCTGCGATGTACTCTGTCCATACGTTTCCCTGTATTCCGAGAATGTTCTCGTACTCTTTGGGTTTGAGCCGGTCGTAAGGGTCGAGTCGGTATACCTGCCTCATGGATAGATATCGTGTGGGTCCTATGGGCTCGAGCTTCTCGGGCTCTGATGTCTGTGCATAATCGAGGTAGCAGTTCCATTTGGGTGTCATGATTACGCGGTTTCCGTTTCTTGCAGCGTCAGTTCCGCGGACCTGATCGGTCCAGGCCATGATCACGGCCGATTGGGAGATTCCTCCCTGCATGATTTCGTCCCATCCGATGAGTTCGCGTCCGTGCTGGTGGAGCCACTTTTCGACACGGTGCATGAAGTAACTCTGCAACTCGTTCTCGTTTTTGAGACCCTCTTCGCGGATTCGCTTCTGGCAGGCGGGACACTCCTTCCAGCGCTCCTTGGGACACTCGTCCCCTCCGACGTGGATGAGTTTGGAGGGAAATAGTTCCAACACCTCGGCCAGCACGTTCTCTACGAACTCGAAGGTGGCCTCCTTTCCCGCGCAGAGCACGTCTTTGGAGATTCCCCAATGGGTCCATACCTCGTATCCTTCTCCGCGGCATCCCAGTTGTGGATAGGATGCGAGGGCCCCTAACATGTGTCCGGGCATGTCGATCTCCGGAATTACTTCGATGTACCGCTCGGCTGCATATGCCACGATTTCGCGTATGTCGGCCTGCGTGTAGAAACCTCCGTAGGGGGTCCCGTCGTACCGGTTGCGGCTTTCGTCGGATTTGTCGTATCGTCCGATGACGGTCTGTTTGCGTATGGACCCGACCTCGGTGAGGCGGGGATAGCGCCTGATTTCGATGCGCCATCCCTGGTCCTCGCTCAGATGCCAGTGGAAGACGTTGAGTTTGTGCATGGCGAGCATGTCGATGAACCGCTTTACCTCCTCGACGGAGAAGTAATGCCGTCCGGAATCGAGCATTCCGCCGCGGTGTGCGAAACAGGGTTTGTCGCGGACGATGACCGCGGGTACTGTTCCGTCGGGCGCTACGAGTTGCCGGAGTGTCTGCAAGGCGTAGAATACGGCGCGAGGCGATCCTCCGAGGATGCGGATGTTTTTGGGTGTAACCGCGAGGGAGTACTCTTCTGCTTCGAGCGTGTTGTCTACGGAGAGCGATACGGTTCCCTTTTCAGCTATGGAGATTCGGTATCCGACGACGGGCTGAATGTCCGCAGCGAATAGTTCTGCCGGGCGTCGGAGTTCGGGGTCTGCGACGATCGCTGTTTTTGCGGAGAACCGGAACGTGCCTTTGCCCTCGGTCAGGGCTTGGGGCCGGGGAATGATGTCGATGCTTTGAGCACGGACTGAAGCCGCGAAAAGAGCGGCAAAGAGCAATAGAATGGAGTTTCTCATCGGGTTGCGGCTTGGTAATACGAATATCGGCAGGGATTTCTCCCTGCTGATATCCGATAAGGCAAAGTTAATTTTTTTATTGTAGTTTGATGTCGGTAAATACGGGCAAATGGTCGGAAACGAGGTTCAGTTTGACGGAGCCTGAGAGCCGTACCACCTGTGACTGCACCACCTGGTATTTCGCATCGTTCTTGTAAGCCAGGATATAATCGAGGCAACGGTCGGGTTTGTTCGCCGGGAAGGTCTGCTGCGTGGCCGAGATGACTTTCCATTTCTGCTGGTAAAGGGCTATCGTCTCCGATTCGGGCCGGGCGTTCATGTCGCCCGCCAGAAAAATGGGTTTCGCCGAATTTGCGTAATGGTTGTCGACATAATCGTTGATCACGGCGATCTGCCCCGGGTGCGCCGCTCCGTTGGAATGTTCGAGGTGGGTGGCGAGAAATACGAAATCGTCGAATTCCAACACGCACATCACCCTTCGCTCGGTCCCGACGCCCTGGGGTAGGAAGACATAGTCTTTGGCAATGGCTTTTTTGCGGGAAAAAGCCGCCTCGCCGTAGCGGCCGCCGGTAGGGTGCGGATCGAGCGCCGGGCCGAAAATATAGTCCCAGCCACCCATAACTTCGGCGAAATGCTTCGGTTGGTCGATGCCGTCCGTGCGCGGTACGCCGTCGTCGATCTCGTTGACACAGACAACGTCCGCTTCGATCTCTTTCAGGAAATTGCCGATCGCCGCGTAGGCCCGGTCCGGGGCGGGGAAGTTCTCCGCATCGTATCGGAACGTCGCCACATTGTAGGTGACCAGGCGGATGACGCCTTCTCCCTTGCCGTCGCCGGGTGTTTTCGGTCCGTCGTCGTCTTTGCCGCAGGCTGTATTCAGGCAAAGCCCGGCGGTGCATGCGAAGAGTGCCAGTTTTTGGATTGCAGACATGTTTTTTCGCGTTTTTTGCGCCGGATCCGTCAGCCCGACGGGTCCGGCGTGTTTGTTATCGGTTCAGGTAGGGATTCTCGTTTTTCAGCAGCGAAACGCCTTCCGTTACATCGGTCGTAAACTCCGAAGACTCGTACTTGTTGTTGTAGCGGTCCGTAGCGACCACCTTCACCTCGGCATTCCTGTCTTTGAGCTTGTAGGAGTAGAGGTGCGTGCAGGTGACGGTGACGGCTACCCAGCGGTTGATGCGGGTCTCGTAGGTGTTGCCTTCGTGCACGGCCATGCCCCACATGTCTTTCATGCTGATGCGCGACATGCTGCCCGAATATGTGCCGTTCTCGTAGACGGCGATGTCCCATTTTGGGTCGGCGTTCCAGACATTGGCCACGATCACGTCATCGCCCAGCCCGAACGTGTAGTCGTACTGTACGTCGGCGCTGCCTGCGCCGTACAGGTCATTGGGGTTGCCCCAGCCTTTGTAGACCTGGTTGCCGCGATAGAGGCGGAATTGGAAACTGCGGTCGTGTTTGGTGGGCTGGAAATAGGCGTTCTTGATCGAGTTACCCGCTATTTCGTGAACCATGAATCCCTGCGGCGTGGCGTCGTTGTTCAGGTTGCTCCACCAGCAGGAGCCGCTTGCAGCACTGTGGACATGCTCAAAATAGGTGTCGTTTTCAATATTGCGGTGGTCGTGCGTGTGGCCGCAGAATACATCGATCGACTTGAACCGTTTGAGTATGTCGAGAATCCGTGCCGAGTTCCTCGAACTGTACATCGGGACATGGCAGAAGAGGATAACCGAACGGTCCGTGCTGACAGGCGCTACCTGCTGTTCGAGCCATGCGGCCTGTTCGTCGGTGAAGCCTCCGTGATAGTCGTAGCCGTTCTCGTAGATGACGTTGTCCATGCCGACGAAGAGGTAGTTGCCCATATTGAACGAGTAGTCGGTCGGTCCCCACAGCGTGCTGTGATCGTTGGTGTTGCGGGGGCGCGTCGGATCGGAGGCGTAACGCATCTTGTCGTGATTGCCGACGACGGAGAATACCGGGGCGCCCGTCGAGCCGAGGTTCAGCCGTGTGGCGGCCATGTAGTCGAGGTTGTCCTCGACCATGTCGCCCATCGTCAGGATAATGCAGGGCTTAGTCTGTTTGCTGACCGTGCTTTTGAGCGTGGGGACGGTTTCCGTCGAAAACCGCTCGTTGTCCACAGGAACCTTCACCTGCGGATCGGCTATGCCGATTACGGTGAAGTCGGAGGCATTGCCCGTGCGTTTGCGCAGGCAGAAGTCCTGGCGGTGCACACCTGCGTTTTCGGGGATTTCAGCGTAGAATTTCGCCGCGGAGCAGTCCTCCGCCACTTCGATCTCATAATCCCAGGGCGTCGAGTAGTAGACGAATTTCGCCTCGGGGTTGCGTTTGATTTGGTAAATGCCGTAGGTGTTGGTCGCTACGCTGGTCGTACCGTCGCTCACCACTACGCCGCGGATGGGTTTGCCGTTGGTGTCGGTGATCTGTCCGTAGAGATCCTTGCCGACGGCGGGTTTCACCTCGATTTGCGAGTAGTCGATCTCGCCGCCGCCTTTGCCGCCCTGCTCCTCTTTTACGCCGCAGCCCACGGCGAGGAAGGCCCCCAGCATACACATTGTCAATATGCGGAATGTTTTCATTGTTTTCGGTCGTTTTTTTGTTTTTGCTGCTCCAGGTCCCGGCAGGAGCCGGGAGCACCTGCTGACTATTGGTTGTTTTTCAGAATTTCCGTGATTTTCGAACGGTCGTTCTGCGACGCCTCGGTTGCGGTGTCCTGAAGGGTCGGGTCATTCACGCTGCCGGGATCGGCGGCGCGCACTTTGTGCGAGAAGGCCCAGACGTTCTGGACACAGCCCGCCTTGTTGACCTCGGCTTTGAGCGCCCCGGTATTCCGGCAGTTCTCGAAGTTGTAATACTGCACGTTGTTCTCGTTGGCCGCGGCCACGACGCAGACGCCTGCCACGATCGGGAAGGCCCGGCCCCCGTCCAGCGCGGTGCGCTGGGTCGTCAGGTCGAAATCGCCGTTGTTCGTGCAGTTTTTCACCTCCGAAACGACCGATCCGTTGTTCTGACCCGTCGGATTGTCCGCCCGTCCGGCGATGCCGCCCGCTGCGAGCGAGAGCACGCCGCCGAGCTTGCCGTTGTTCGTGCAGTTCTCGATCCGGGTTCCGGCGAAATAACCGGCGATGCCACCCAGGTAGTTGCCTGTTTTCAAGATGGTGATGTCGCCGTCGTTGGTGCAGTTCGTGAGCGTTGCCGAAACGCATTTCTCGATGCCTCCGGCGATGCCGCCGACAAAATGCGCCGCTATCGTCAGGTCGGCTTCGTTGCGGCAGCCGATCAGGTCGATCTTTCCGGTCGCCGCGTCGCCCTGGTCGGGACGGGCGCCGAGGATGCCTCCGTAGAAGTCGAAGTTGGTGTTGCAGGTCGAAGCGTCGATCACGCCGCGGTTGACGCAGTTTTCGTAGGTTCCGTAGACGGCTCCGGCAATACCTCCGCACGTGATGCGCAGGCCGCTTTTACCTTGTCCGTCGATGGTGATCCTGCCGGTGTTCGTGCAGTCGGTGAAAGTTCCGGCGAAGGTTTTGCGGGTTCCGCCGACCAGGCCGCCGATGAACTTGAAGGCGCCGCAGTCGTTGCTGGTCGGGGCGACCAGGATGTCGGAGGCGTTGGAGCAGTTGGTGAATGTGATGCCTCCGGCGTCGTCCACGTGGCCCACCAGTCCGCCGAAGTAACGCATCAGGCCGTTCTTCATGGTGATCGAGCCGCCGATGGCGTGGCAGTCGGTGAATATCACGGCTCCTTTGGCCAGGCCGACGATGCCGCCGTAGCGCGTGTCGTCGAATTTGGACCAGGTCGTGGGCTCGTAGGAGAAGTCTACAGCGACTTTGACGCCCGTGAACCGGGCTCCTGCGGGCGCTTCGCTCAGCACGCCGCCGCAGGCCGCCCAGTTGGCGGCGTCGGAATTCCTGATCGAGCCTTTGACTGTGATGTTCTTGATCTCGGCCGTTCCGGTCATTTTGTGCATCAGGATGCCGTAATAGCGTTCCGAGGTAACGATCTCGGCCGAAACGGTATGCCCCAGGCCGTTGAACGAGCTTTCGAAGGTCTCGTTCTTCTCGACGAACAGGTAGGGGCGGGCCTTGTACCCGAAGTCGATGTCGTCGAGCAGTACGATCTCGCCGTTCTGCATGTAGGGGGAGAGCCCCGCGGCGTTCTTGTCCTTGAGGTAGGCGCTGTAAGCCGTGCGGAAGGCCGTGGCCTCAGCCTCGCCGGCGATGCCGTCCAGCCGCACGTCGATCGTGTAGGTCTGTGCGAATTCTTCGTCGCCCAACTCGTTGTAGGTTTTCAGTATCACCTTCCCGCTGTACGCCGTGTGGTTGTCGGGGCCGGGGGCCGTGATGATGATCTTCTTGGCGGTGACATCGGGCGCGACCTCCCAGCCTTCCGGCTTGTCGGCGATGACGATATCGGCGACATATTGTCCCGTATAGCCGATTGCGACGGGCGTTTCGAACTTGAAGCGTGCGTTGTCGGTTTCCAGCGTCATGGCTGGGTCATGGGCATCGACGGCGGTTCCCCGGAACGTTGTGGTAGCGCCCCGCTGTCCGCGTACGCTCAGCGGGGTGATCGAAAGGTCGCCCGAAAGTACGGCGCCTTTGTCCTCTTCGTCGGGCGAGGTGATCGTGAAGAACGTTTCCCCCTTCTTGTAGTTGCCCGTCCAGCCCTCGGGCAGTTGGAAGTCGAAGCCGCCGAAGCTCTCGTTGGCCGTGAATGCATAGCTGCGGGTCGAGGCATAGGCGAATTTCGTCGCTCCGGGGTTTTCGAATCCGAAGTCGAGACGCACCTCGGCGGCGGCTACCGTAACGGTGTAATTCGTCGTGCGGCCTGCGGGCGACGTGAGCGTGAAGACGATGTTGCCGCTCTCGTTGCCGTCCAGGTAGGCGGCCATCGGCGGTTCGATGATACACTGTTTGTCGCGGAGGTTGGTTTTGATGATCCAACCTTCGGGACGTTCCGTCGTCGCGGAAGCGATGTTTTCGGCCTTGACGATATAGCTGCGCGGGGTCCCGAAGACGAACTCCTGCGTCCCGCTGACGGGCGTGTCGTCTTCGACGAGTTCAAAGACCATCGTGCCTTCGTTCAGCTTCTCGTCGTCGGATTCGCATGCCCACAGACCGGCCGAGCAGAGGACGGCAGCCATCGCGTAACTTATAATACGTGAAATGGTTTTCGCTTTCATTTTACTCATTCATTGAAGTTTGTATTCGTTTTTCCGGTTCACAGGGCAACGACTTTTACCACATAGTCTGTCTCTTGGTTGTCGGGGCCGGTCAGGCTGACTACGATCTCGCCCGAGGTTTCGCCGACTTCTACGCTGGCCGGTGCAGAGATCACCACCGAACCGTCGTTGCCGCCGTTGTAGAACTCGGCTTCCCAACCGAAAGGTGTAACGATCTTCATCGTTGTGACATACCAACTGTGCAGTTTATACTCCTTTGTTTCTCCGAATTTGAATTGCTGGGTGCCCTCCAGTTGGAAAGCCCCTTCGTAGAGTTGGAACTGGATTTTGCCGTGCGGTTCCTCTTTGTCGAGTTTGCAGGAGGTCATTCCGAAGGCCAGCAACAGAACCGCTCCCATCGATATTGTTTTCTTCAACATAGCTTTGTTCGTTTAATTCGTTAATAACCGGGGTTCTGCTCCATATTGGGATTCATGGACATTTCCTCGGCCGGAATGGGCCACAGGTAGTCGCGTTCGTTGAACACGCGTACCTTCGCCTGATGCTGTTTTCCTGTATTGGGGTTGTAGGCTCCGAGGACGGGGCCGTTCATTACCTGCGTGCCGATCTTCCAGCGGCGGATGTCGAACAGGCGGTGGCCTTCGAAGGCCAGCTCGACGCGGCGTTCGCGGCGAACCAGTTCGCGCAGTTTCGCCTGCGTCTTATACTTCTCGCGGTCGACTTCGGGCATGCCTGCACGGGTGCGGATGTCGTTCAGGTAGGTGTAGATGTTCTCGTCAGAAAGCTGGTTCAGTTCGATGGCCGCTTCCACGTAGTTGAGCAGCACTACGGCGTAGCGCATCAGGTAGAAGTCGTTGATACCCTGCGTGTCGCCTCGCTTGTCGACCCAGTCGCGGTAGTTGCCCCATTTTTTCACCCAGTAGCCTGTCATCGATGAGTTGATGCGGCCGACCTGGTCGAGGCTGCCGGAGGTCCAGGGGTCGGGGCGTACGTTGATGAAGCTTTCGTTGGGGAAGAGAACGGTGGCTTCCAGACGCGGGTCGCGCGGAAGCGCTTTCGGGTTGCGGATCAGCGCGTCGCGCGTCGCGTCGTCCAATTCGTCGAGCGTGCGCCCGTCGAGCAGTTCGTATTCGTTGACCAGCGAGGCCGTCGGCGAATCGACCGAGCCGCCGGATGTGTTTCCGTACGGAGCCAAACGGGCGCGGACCTGCTGGGCACCGTTGTTCTTGATGAAGATCGCTTCAGTATTGTTGCCGGCGGCGGTTCCCTCGAAGTTCTTGGCGATGAACAGGGTCGAGTAGGCGCTGTGGTGTACGGCATAGGGAGCCGTACCCTCGTCGGTTTCGACGCGCATGAGTTGATATCTGCCCTCGTCGATCACTTTCGAGGCCCACTTTTTGGCGTTCGCCCAGTCGCCGACGTAGAGGTAGAGATAAGACATGTAAGCGTAGCAGGCGTCCTGCGTCCAACGCCAGGCCTCGGTGGCCGTGTATCCGGGACCGCCTTTTACCGGCAGGTTGCCGGCTGCGGTTTCGAATTCGGCGGCGATCCAGCTCACGATCCGGTCGGCGCTCTCGCGGCTCAGTTCCTGTTCGGAGGGCAGCGTGGGGGTCTCGACGATGGGAATGTTCCCGAAATGCAGGAAGAGGTCGAGGTGGTAGAAGGCCCGGCAGGCGCGCGCTTCGGCGGCCATGCGCGTTACCTGCGCCTTGTAGGAGGTGGGGACGAATGCTCGGTGGTAGTTCTCCAGAAACCGGCAGGCGCGGCGGATACCCCTCCAGCGGTTGAACCACAGCGTGCGGGCGAGGATGTCGCTGGTGGGAACCGTACCGCTGTCGTAGCTGCTGAAATTGATGTAGTCGGGACTGCCGATGCAATTGTCGGTGAGGGCCTCCCGCTCCACGATCGTGTTGCTGGCGGCTCCGGGAGTGGTGGAACTGTCGTCCGAGTTCTGGTAGAGGATCAGCCCCGAAGGAATGGTTTTGTAGATGCTGTTCAGGGCGGTGTTGAGCTGTCCGACCGTCTGCCACCACTCCTCTTCGGTGGTGTCGTTGGGTACGTCTTTCTGGAGGAAATCCTCACACCCTGTCAGGATGGTTACGCTTCCGAGCAGGAACGCGGCCGTGAGGCATTTTGCGATTTTATGCTGAAATTTCATACGTGTATGCTTTCTTTTGGTTAACAGGGATTAAAACCGTACGTTCAGGCCTACGGAGTAGGTGCGGAACATGGGGTAGGTGGAGTAGGTTCCCTTGCTTTCGGGGTCGATCAGTTCGACGTTGGTGAAGGTGAAGGGATTCTGCACGTTGGCATAGATGCGGATGCTTTCGGCGCGGATTTTTTTGGCCAGCCACGGGCAACTGTATCCCAGTTGGATGTAGCGTACGCGCAGGAAAGCGCCGTTTTCCCGCCAGAAGGTCGAGAAGAGTCCGTTGTTGCCGGCCTGGAGCGTCGGGCGCGGGAAGCGGGCCGTCTGATGATCTTCGGTCCAGTAGTCGAAATGCCACTGCTGGGGTTTGCCGCCGTTGTCGCCGTCGAGCGGGTTGGATATCAGGTTGGTGTAGAAGACGGGGACCGAACCCACGCCGTTGGCCTGTGCTTCGAAGTCGAGGTTTTTCCACGAGAACGACAGATTCATGTAGTAAACCGATTCGGGATCGACGCGCCCGATGGGCACGCGGTCACTGTCGTTGATCACCCCGTCACCGTTCATATCGACGTATTTCACGTCGCCGGGCTGCTGTGACAGTGATGCCGAATTGTAACCGCCGATGATTGGGTAGTTGTTGTCGATGTCGCGCTGGGTCAGCAGGCCGTCGGCCACGTAGCCGTAGTATTCGGTGATGGCACGGCCCTGTTGGTAGATTCGGTCGCCGGAGATGATTTTGTTGTTGATCACCCTCGTCAGTTTGGATTTGGTGTAGGAATAGCCGACGTTGAAGCTGATGCGCGTGTGTTTGTTGAAATTGTGGTTGTAGCCCGCACTGATCTCGAAACCGTCGACTTTCGCGTCGCCGGCGTTTTGGAACGAGTTGAGTAACGCCGAGCTGAGCGTCGAGGGGGTGTTGACGATCAGGTCGGTGGTCTTCTTGCGGAAAACGTCGACGGTGAAGTCCAGTTGGTTGTCGAAGAAACTCAGGTCGAGACCGGCGTTCCAGATCGAGACGACCTCCCACGTGAGGTTGGGGTTGCCGTTGACGGTCTCGTTGCCGCTGCTGCTGACGAGGCTCTGGTATTTGTAGGGGCTTACGTGGTTGTTACCCAGTTTGCCGTATGAGAGGCGCAGCTTCATCGTATTGATCCAGTTGACATCCTTGAGGAACGACTCGTTGGCGATGTTCCATCCCAGGGCGGCCGAGGGGAAGAAACCCCACTTGTGGCCCTTGTCGAAGAGCGACGAGCCGTCGCCGCGGGCCGAAACCTCCAGCATGTAACGGTCATCGTAGCTGTAATAGGCTTTTCCGAAGAACGAAACCAGTGTTACTACATCCCAGGCGTTGCGCATGTCGTATTCGGCCGACCAGCCGCCGATCAAGTTGAGCGTGTGGCCGTTCCTGAAATCCTTGTTCCAGTCGAGCATCAGGTTGGCCGTCCAGTACGACTGGCGGTTGGGGTAGGAGGTTTCGCTCATCTTGCCGCTGTCGAAAACGATGTCGTCGGTGAAGTAGTCGATCAGCTGGAAGGCCGGGCGCGTACGGCGCGTGAGTCCCGACGAGAGGCGGTAGCCTACCTGGCCTTTGAGGACCAGCTCCGGGATAATGTACCACGTGGGACGGATGTTCAGCGTTACGTAGTCCTTGAACTCTTCGCGCTTGATACCCTTTTGAAGGTTGTAGAGCGGATTCTGCACGGTCTGGTAGATGCCGTAATAGACCATGTTCTCGCGCTGGCCCTCCTTGCGGGGATAGATGCCTGCGACGGTCGGCGGCGTGCGGTAGATAAAATCGATGAGCGACCTGTTGGTGGTGTTGGGCTGGCGCTGGGTGTCGCGGTTGACGAAGGCGTCGACATAGGTGAAGAGCGTCTTCGAGAGGTTGATGGTCGTGTTCAGGCGTACCGAAAGGCGTTCGAAGCCGTTGTCCATGTATTTATAGATGCCGTCCTGCTTCATGTATTGCGCTGCCAGCGCGAAGCGGGCCGTAGTGTTACCGCCCGAGACGCTGAGGTTGTGCTCCTGAATGTTGGTGAATTCGTGCATCGTCTCCTTTGTCCAGTCGGTATTGGGGAAGTTGATCGGGTCGGAGCCGTTGCGCGTGGTCTCGATCATGATATCGGTATAGCTCGGGGTGGCGCCGCTGTTGACCGAGGCGGCGTTGTAGTAGTTCATGTAGTCGACGGCATCGCCGAACTTGGGCATGTAGAGGGGCTGCTGTATGCCGTAGTAGCCGTTGTAGCCCACCTGCACGCGTCCTGCCGTACCGCGTTTGGTCGTGATGACGATTACACCGTTACCGGCTTTGGCGCCGTACATCGAGGCTGCCGAGGCGTCTTTGAGCACCGAGATCGACTCCACGGTCGAGGGGTCGAGCTTGTCCATGTCCGACTCGAAGCCGTCGATCAGGATGAGCGGGTCGGAACCCAGCAGCGACGCGACGCCGCGGATTTTGATCTTTGCACCATCGCCGCCCGGCATACCCGAGCTTTGCGATACGAAAACGCCGGTCGTGCCGCCCTGGAGGGCTTGCGACAGTCGGGTGATGGGTTTGTTGGTGAAATTAGTGTTTTCGACGATGCCGACTGACGATGCGATTTTGACTTTCGCCTGTGAGGTCATGCCTGTTACGACGACCTGCTCGAGCGCTGTGGCATCTTCGGCCAGCGCGATCGACATGTTCGATATCGACGAATTGACGCGGACCTCTTTGGTCTGGTAACCGAGATAACTGACGACCAGCAGATCGCCTTTTTTTGCCTTGATGGAGAAGAAACCGCTGCCGTCGGTGGTCGTCCCCGCAGGAGTTCCCTTTACGATAATGGTGGCGCCGACGAGCGGTGTGGGAGGTTCTTTGGTGTCGACTACCACACCCCGGACGGAGAGTAGATCACCCCCCCCCTCTTGCTCGGCTGCCCGGACGTATTGTGCATCCAGCAGCAGCAGGCTCACGCAGGCACAGAGCAACTTAAAGCAGATTGTCGCTCTTCTTCGGATAAAAGTAGAACTTTTTTCATTCATAGAGTTAAGTGTTAGGTTAATTGTTTTCGGTCGATTGTGGTTTGCTTTTTTATGTTTTGGTCGCAGCGATCATTGTTTCGAATGGAATAGTGTTATAAAGGAAAGAGCGTGTTTTCTGTTTGTGGTTTTATTGCTGTAAACAAATGTATGCTGTATTTTCCTATCGTATATGCTGATTTTGACACAAGTACTTTGTTTTTTGACAAAAATAAAAACGCGTTTCTATTATGGCTTTCTTTTGTCGCTTCCAACTGATTTTTTGACTATTTCTAAAAATAAACCGTTTGTACGCGTCTGAAAGGGGATTTCTGGCTTTTTGTCTTCGGTGGAGAACTTTCTTTTTGTGATTTCTCGGGGGATTTTCCAGGTAGGGTATTATAAAATATTGCAATTGTGACACGGCTGATTCTGCTATTTTTTTCTATCTTGCAAAATCGCTAACCTAAACTTTTTCCGGTATGGACGACTCGATCCATATACAATATCTGGCAATCAGCCAGACCGACTTGAACTGGGGCATGACGACCAATTCGGTCGGTTTCCAGAGTATTGCCCCCGGCATGGCCTATCCGCCCGACGTGCATCCGTCGCGTTACAGTTTTTCCACGAATTACGGGCGTATCCTCAATGAATTTCAGTTGCTTTATATCACCCGCGGCAAGGGCCATTTTACCTCCAGGAGCATTGGCGCGGACCATTTCGTCCCTCTTTCCAAAGGCAATATGTTCCTGCTCTTTCCCGGCGAATGGCACAATTACAGCCCCGACGGAGAGACGGGGTGGGATGAGTTCTGGATTGGATTTCAGGGCAGCCACATCGATTATTGGATGGCCAACAATTTCTTCCACCGGGAGAAGCCGGTCTATAATGTAGGTATTCACAGCCGCATCGTGGAACTTTACCAGCAAGCCATCCAGGTCGCTGCCGAGCAGAAATCGGGATTCCAGCAGATTTTGGCCGGAATCGTCAACTACCTGCTCGGGCTGGCTTATTCCTACGACAAGAACTACGTGTTCGAAACCTCGGAAATACTGACGCAGATCAACCGGGCTAAGATTCTCATAACCGAGCGGTTTAAGGATATTCATCCGAAGGAGATTGCCGCCGAGTTGCACATGAGTTATTCGAACTTTCGTAAAATTTTCAAGGAATATACCGGGTTCGCCCCGGCGCAGTATATTCTGGAAATACGGCTTACCAGATCGAAGGAACTGCTCGCGAATACGCCGATTCCCATCAAGGAGATCGCCTACATGATGGGATTTGAGAATTACGAATATTTTTTCACGGTTTTCAAGAAAAAGAACGGCACGACGCCGACGGCTTACCGCCAGTTAACGCAGGGAAATTTCCGCATCGGGGAGTGATCTTCAATCGGATTATAAAGAAAGTCCGTTCCGATTTTGACGCGATTGTCGGCGTTGGGAATCATAAATGACAAATCTTTTTCGTTGGCCCCGATCTGGTTGTGGTTCACTGTCGGCCGGATGCTCGTTGCCAAACCTGCCGTATGGATGTCCCGGGTTAGTACTTCGCACCTGTTTTTGCGGGATATGACCTTGACCGTTCCGGCGGTGAAGGCACACGCTATCAGACTTGGAACCGGTCGTTCTCCAGACTCTTCGTTGCGATAGAGAGCCGATGTACCTTGGGGCGCCGCCCCAAGGTACATCGGGCTCGTCGGTATGGACGCGAAAGGATCGTTCGGCTTTTCGCCGCTTCGAGGTAGATTTCGCTGCTGACCGGGATATCACAGGTCGGGTCGGAAAGCGTTCTTGCGCCTTGTCGCGGGTGAGTTTGCAGAAGACATCGTGGATGGCGTCCATGCAGGTATCCTTCGGAAACCCGAGTCCCGCTCCGTAGTTGTAGAGTGCATTTGCATACCTGTTGTACAGGCCGGATAAGCTATCCGGGCCGTCGTTGACGGGAATGCCTGTGACAGAAGCGCTTGACATCTCTTTCTGAAATTATCGAATATGGGTTGCGGTTTGATACCGGCGCCAATCGGTTGACGCCCTCCTGTGCCGTAATGCGGCAAAGGCGTGTTTCCTCCTCGGCTGTGTGTTCGTACGGATTCGGAAGAAACATTGCGGCAAGTTATCAAGAAAATCTCGAACGTGCAGGAGCGCAAAACGAAAAGATGATTTGCAGGAGGGTTCGGACGCGGATTTTCGCCGATGCCGGCCTTGTCGAGGACGGGTGGATTTACCACCGGGAGTGGCTGCCGGCCTTGTTGAATCGTGCGTCCCGTGACTTCGGTGCATGTCTGAATCCGGTATCGTGTCATTTATTGGAATTTTTCTGTCAAAATGATTAATAATATTTGTGTAAATCCGCTCTAATTTTGTTTAAAACTTAAAATTGCTCCTATTGAACCCGAGCATTAACCTAAATTTCACCCGTCTATGAGCAGGAGGCAAGTCGCAGAAAAAGCAAAACCGGTCCTAATCCTTTTTGTCCGGAGTATCCGTAAAAAAGCGCTTGGAGAAGACTAATTTTTGCCGAAAATGAACCCTCAACATTTCATTGCGTTCGATCTGGGCGCCACAAGCGGCCGAACTGTTCTGGGAATGCTTTCGAACGGGGAACTCCGTATCCGGGAACTGACCCGCTTCCCGAATCAGACACTGCCTTTGGGCGGTCACTTTTATTGGAACATATTTTCGCTCTACGAGTACTTGTGCGACGGGCTCAGGGCTGCTGCGCGCGAAGGTGTCGCGATCACTTCGGTCGGGATCGATACGTGGGGTGTCGACTTCGCATTCGTCGGCGGCGACGGTTCGTTGCTGGGAATGCCCTATGCCTATCGGGATCCTCATACGGAGGGAGCTCCGGCCGAGTATTTCGCCAACGTGCTGTCTCGTAGGGAAGTGTATGCCCGCACGGGGATACAGATCATGCCCTTCAATTCGCTCTACCAGCTTTATGCCCTGCGAAAAAAAGGAGCGTCGCAACTGGCGGCAGCGGCAAAACTGCTCTTCATGCCCGATGCACTGAGCTACCTGCTTACGGGCGAAATGGTTACCGAATACACGATCGCCTCAACTTCGCAGTTGCTGAACCCGCGGACAAGGAAGATCGAGCCTGAATTGCTGGAGGGGATGGGAATCGACCCTTCGCTGTTTTGCGATATCGTGATGCCCGGACATCGGATCGGCCTGCTGAACGAACATCTGGCGGCCGAAACCGGTGTGGGCCGGATTCCCGTCGTAGCCGTGGCGGGACACGATACGGCGTCGGCCGTAGCGGCCGTGCCGGCCGAAAACGAGCACTTCGCTTATCTTAGTTCCGGCACTTGGTCGCTGATGGGAATCGAAGTACGCGAACCGGTGATTGACGCACGCACGGCAGCCTGCAACATCACCAACGAAGGCGGTGTCGGGGGTACGACGCGCCTGCTGAAAAACATTACCGGCATGTGGCTGCTGGAGGAGTGCCTCAAAGCGTGGGCGCGCGAGGGGAAGGAATATACCTATTCCGAGTTGGTCGGGATGGCCTGTTCGGCCGTGCCGTTCGGGGTCTTCATCGACCCCGACGATGAATCGTTCGCTCATCCGGGGTGTATGCCTGCCGCGATTGCCGAATACTGCGTGCGGACGGGACAAAAGGTGCCGCAGACGCATGGGGAGATGGTGCGTGCGATTTTCGAGGGTCTGGCCCTGAAATACCGCATGGTGCTCGACGAATTCCGGTCGCTGACTCCGTTCCCGATCGAGAAACTTCACGTCATCGGCGGCGGGTCGAAAAATGCCCTCCTGAACCAGTTTACGGCCGATTCGATCGGGATTCCGGTCGTTGCGGGCCCGGCTGAAGCGACCGCGATCGGCAATATCATGATGCAAGCCTGGGCGGCAGGCCGGGTCGGGTCGCTGGCCGAAATGCGCCGCCTGATTGGCCGCTGCGTTCCGACCGAGACGTTCCTGCCCGGCGACACCCGGGCGTGGAACCTTGCGTATGAAAAATTCAAAGCCCGGATCACAGGCGTGACTGCATGACAAGAAAATAGCGTAATAACAATCATTCAACAATCAATATGAAACAGGATCAAATCACCAAAGCCTACGAGGCCGCCCGGATGCGTTATGCCGAAATGGGCATCGATACCGACAAGACTCTTGCTGCCTTGCAGCAGATTTCACTCTCGCTGCATTGCTGGCAGACGGACGATGTGACGGGCTTCGAAAATTCCGGAGGCCAGCTCACAGGCGGCATCCAGGCCACGGGCAATTACCCCGGCAAGGCCCGCAACATCGACGAAGTGCGCGCCGACATCGAGAAGGCCAAGAGCCTGATCCCTGGCAGCCACCGCCTGAGCCTGCACGCCATTTACGGCGATTTCAAGGGTAAAAAGGTCGACCGTGACCAGATCGAACCCGAACATTTCCAGAGCTGGATTGACTGGGCCCGCGCCAACGGCATGAAGCTCGACTTCAACTCGACTTCGTTCTCACACCCCAAGAGCGGTGACCTTTCGCTGGCCAGTCCCGACAAGGCGATTCGCAATTTCTGGGTCGAGCACACCATCCGCAGCCGCCGTATCGCCGACGAGATGGGCCGCCAGTTGGGCAGCAAGGCATGCCATAACATCTGGGTTCACGACGGGTCGAAAGACCTGACGGTGAATCGTTACTGCTATCGTTCGTTGCTGAAGGAGTCGCTCGATCGGGTTTTCGAACACAAGTTCGCCCATGTCAAGGATGCCGTGGAGTGCAAGCTGTTCGGCACGGGGCTCGAAAGCTTCACGGTCGGTTCGCACGAGTTCTACATGGGCTATGCAGTCAGCAACGGCCTGATGGCGACGCTCGACATGGGGCACTTCCATCCGACGGAGGACGTGTACGACAAGATTTCGTCGATGCTGCTCTTCTCGCCCGAAATACTGCTCCACGTGAGCCGTCCCGTACGCTGGGACAGCGACCACGTGGTGATCTTCAACGACAGCGTACAGATGCTGGCGCAGGAGATTGTCTGGGCCGGGGCGCTCGACCGGGTGAATATCGGACTGGATTACTTCGATGCTTCGATTAACCGGATCGGCGCTTATGTCATCGGCAGCCGCGCCACCCAGAAGGCGTTCCTGCTGGCGATGCTCACGCCGATCGAAAAATTGCGCGGATACGAGGCCGACGGTCGCTATTTTCAGCGCCTGGCGCTCCTCGAAGAGAGCAAGTCGCTGCCGTGGGCCGACGTTTACAACTATTTCTGCCTGAAGAACGGTGTTCCTGCGGGAGAGGACTATATCGCCGAGGTGGAGACGTACGAGCGCGAAGTCACCTCGAAACGTTAGCCGACCATGAACACGTTTCTCGGCTTGTTGATCATTGCCGTCGGCAGTTTCGGACAGTCCAGTTCCTATGTGCCCATCCGCAAGGTGAAGCAGTGGAGCTGGGAGAGTTTCTGGCTGGTGCAGGGCACCTTTGCGTGGCTGTTGTTTCCTTTGGCGGGAGCGCTGGCCGCCGTACCTTCGGGCGCTTCGCTTTTCGCCCTGCTGGGCACCGGGGGCGCGCTGAAGGCGGTTGTCTACGGCGCTTTATGGGGTGTCGGGGGACTGACGTTCGGACTGTCGATGCGCTACCTGGGCGTAGCGCTCGGGCAGTCGGTGTCGCTGGGGACCTGCTCTGCGTTCGGGACGCTCCTGCCCGCGCTGTTCGCCGGGACGGATCTGCTCCACGGTGACGGACTGCTGTTGCTGTCGGGTGTATGCGTCACGTTGGCCGGCATCGCCGTGATCGGTTATGCGGGGTCGCTGCGCGCACGCAATATGAGCGAGGAGGAGAAGCGGGTTACTGTCCGCGACTTCGCCTTGACGAAAGGTTTGCTGGTGGCCTTGCTGGCCGGTGTCATGAGCGCCTGCTTCGCGCTGGGGCTCGATGCCGGTGCGCCGATTCGTACAGCCATGCAGGCCGCAGGAGCCGATGTCCTCTATGCCGGATTGCCTGTGATTCTGCTCGTGACATTCGGTGGCTTCCTCACCAACGCGGTTTACTGCCTGCGCGAGAACCTGAAGCACCATACGGGCCGTGAATATTTTGCCGTGAAAGGCCGTCAGTTTGCCGTGAACCTGTTCTTCTGCGCACTGGCCGGCGTGTTGTGGTATTCGCAGTTTTTCGGGCTTGAAATGGGACGGAGTTTCCTTGCGGGCACGCCCGTCCTGCTGGCGTTTTCGTGGTGTATCCTCATGTCGCTCAATGTACTGTTTTCCAATTTCTGGGGGATTGCCCTCAAAGAATGGAAGGGGAGCGGTGTGCGGGCGGTCTCGATGCTGGTGCTGGGTCTCGCGATTCTGCTTTTCTCGATCTTTTTCCCTTCGCTGTTTTAAAATCTGCAAATCATGAAATACAACGAACAATTGGCGGAACGTATCGCCGAAGTGGCCGAAGTGGCCGGATACCTCTGGCAGAAAGGCTGGGCCGAACGTAACGGCGGCAATATTTCGTACAATGTCACCGATGTGGTCGACGATGCGGTCCGGGCCCTGACTCCGCTGGGCGAATCCATCGCCCTGGCGCGTCCGGTTGAAAACTTGCGCAGTCATTTTTTCCTGGTGACCGGTACTAACCGCCGGATGCGCTATGTCTCGTCCTCGCCGATGGACAATATGGCGATCATCCGTATCTCCGACGACGGCCGTAGCTATGCGATCGTGGCCGAAAAGTATATTCATCCCACATCGGAACTGCCGTCGCACCTTTCGATCCACGATTACCTGATCGGCAAGGGCTGCAATCAGAAAGCCGTGATTCACACCCATCCCACCGAACTGGTGGCGATGACCCACAACGAGGCGTTTCTGGGTAAGGATATACTGAGCAGGCTGTTATGGAGCATGATTCCCGAAACCCGGGCGTTCTGCCCCAAAGGGGTGGGCATCGTCCCCTATACGCTGCCGGGCTCGATCGGGCTGGCCGATGCGACCATCGTGCAACTCGACGAATACGACGTGGTGCTTTGGGAGAAGCATGGCGCGCTGGGTGTGGGCGAAAATGTCGTCGAACCTTTCGATATGATCGATACGCTCTCCAAGTCCGCCCAGATTTATATGTCGGGCTGTGCGATGGGCTTCCAGCCTGCGGGCATGAGCGACACCCAAATGCAGGAACTGAAAGATGCGTTCAACCTTTAAACCGATCCGTTAGTGCTGTCGGCAGAATCATTCTCAACGGGAATGGATGCCCTGACGCACGCCATCGAAGGCTATATCACCAAGGGGGGCGTAGACGCTCCGATATGTTCGAATTTAAGGTCGTCGAACTGATCGCTCTCTGCCTGCGGCCGAGGCGCAGTATATCGTGGACATGTGCTCTTCGAATGTGGGGCTCGGATGGTGTACGGCATGGCGTATCCATTGCTTACGATGGCCTTTTCTGACATAATACATTGTGCAGCATCCGGTCAATTTGTCGAGCGGGGCCTTTCATATGACAAAAAACGGTAATATGATCCACGATGGCGCCAATAATCTCGCTTTGTTCTACAACCATTTGAATTTGACCGAAAAAGCAGAACAAGACGGTGCGACGTTGGTAAAATATTCGTATCTTTCGGATAATACTAAACTTGCGGCCCTGGATACAGGAGCCAACGGACTGTATTACCTGGGTTCTTTGGTATATGAGTCCTGTAACGGGGTTTTATCGCTGGAGAGTGCCGCTTTTAGCAGTGGACGAATTTTTGCCGCTGCGACAGCTGGAGGCATAAGTTATTCCCCGCAGTATCATTTGACCGATCATCTGGGGAGCGTTCGGGTAATTGTCGATAATGCAGGAGAGGTTGTCGAACGCAACGACTACTATCCGTTTGGACTTCGTTGGGATGAAGGTTTGCTGTCCGGTAACCGTTACCGTTACAATGGCAAGGAAGAACAGTCGTTTATTGGATTGCCTTATACAGATTATGGCGCTCGAATGTACGAGTCAAGGTTTGGTCTCGGCTGGAACGGAAGCGATCTGTTGGCGGAAAAATATTATCCGGTAAGTCCGTATGTATATCCTGAGATAAACAATTATTCTCAAGATTTAGTTAAATATCAAAAACGACAGCAAAAAATGTTAAATGCAAAATAAAATCAATATGAAAAAGATAATATTTTTGTTTATACTAGTTTGCCTATTTTCTCATGTCGCTTTATTGGCTAAAGAGAAATTATCCGGCGTCTATTATAACAAATCCGGCATGTGTATCAAAATAGAGAATGGTGTGTTTTATTTTATCGTTCCCCAGGCCCCTCCGGTATTATATAATAATGATACCTTGTTGCAAAGTACTATCAAACGGGTCGATGATCATTTTATAGAATTGAATTCATCTGTTCCGGCTTATGTTGTTGGACACAAAGGGCTGAGTATAACTCAGTCTTATGATCCCAATGTTCAGGATAGTATAAAAGTGTCTTTTTCGATCCCGTATCAGAGAAGTGATTTGAAAATAGAAGTTTATACAGGAACTTTCAAAACATATCGTCTGACTTATTCGAAAAATAATAAAGAATTAAATATTCCAAGTGATGCGAAATCAATTCAATTTCATATTTCCCCTGAATATTTATTGCAACATTCTTTCGAAGGGTTATTTTATGGGGTTGTCGGATTTGACTCGAATGAAGCATATCAGATTGACGGCGATACTAATTCCATAAAGATTGAAATACCGGGAGTGGATGATTCTTTTTTCGAAAGATATTATGCAAAAGGTGAGTATGCAAGAATAGAGGGTGATTCTATCATTTGGAAGGGGGATACTTTTGTAAAAAGAAATTAATCGGGGCTATTGGGAGCATGCGTAAATTAATCGTAGTTGTGGTATTCGGGTTGTTCTTGAGTGCAGCTTATGCACAAAAGCCGATGAGCGATGTCAGGTTAATTCGGTCATATTTGCCCGATGGCGGGGAACGGGTTTACATGGCAATCGATTCGGTAATGCACGGTCTATGTATTTATTACGATTCATTAGGGCGGCGCGAGATTGAAAGTTGCTATGTGAATGGAGAGCAGACGGGGCCATTTATTCTCTATTATCCCAATGGTAATATTTCCCAAGAATCCTATTGTGTAAATGGAGACTATAATGGAAAATCTGTTTATTATTATAATGATGGGAAGACGGAACGAGTAACTAATTGGAAAATGGGGCTCCGGGATGGCATTGAAGAAACATACATTGAAGATGGGCGTTTGGATAAACGTCTTCTATACCGAAATGATACTTTGATTTATATTTTAGAAGATCATCATTATCTGCCTTTGCCGCCAACGGTTAAACCATTGTATAATTGATTATAGAAAAAGGTATATTGCGATATAATCAATTTTTTCAGGTTGTTTGACTACTGAGAAAAAGAAAAACTCCAACTGGCTGATAATCAGTTGGAGTTTCTTTTGTTTTGTGCCCAGGACAAGACTCGAACTTGCACAGCGTAACCGCCACTACCCCCTCAAAGTAGCGTGTCTACCAATTTCACCACCTGGGCATTACATTCCCGAATACAACTTTCGGGAGTGCAAATATAGATACTATTTTGCGAATCGCAAAATTTTTGCGTGAAAAACGTTAAAATTTGCGAAAGGGCCGTGCAGGCATTCCTGCACAGGCCCCGGGCGGTGCTTTATTTGAGTTTCATCTCCTTGAGCAGGTAGCCCGCGCCGCCGACGCGGTCCACGACGAACAGCACGTAGCGGATGTCTACGGCGATGTTGCGGCAGATCGTGGGGTCGAAGGCGATGTCGCTCATCGTCGAACGCCACGTGCGGTCGAAGTTGATGCCGATGAGTTCCCCTTCGGCGTTGAGCACCGGTGAACCCGAGTTGCCGCCCGTCGTGTGGTTAGTCGCCAGGAAGCAGACCGGAACCGTCTTGCGGCCGTCGATCACCGTGCCCCAGCGGCCGTAATTCTTCGAAGCGTAGAGGTCGCGCAGCGACTGCGGAATATCGTAGTCGTAAATTTCGGGATTGTCCTTGGCGATGATGCCGTCGAGTGTCGTCTGCGGTTTGTGGTACTCGCCGTCGGCATACTCGTACCCGGCCACGGAGCCGTAGGCCACGCGGAGCGTCAAATTGGCGTCGGGATAGAAGGCCCGCTTCCGGTCCCATTCGCGCAACCCTTTTATATAAGTAGTGTAAAGATCGTTGAGGATTTTGCTGTTAAGGTTGCGCAGCGACTTGGTTCCCAGCATCCACGAGATATGGTCGAGCATGCGCTTGGTATCTTGCCGAAGCAGGACGGCGGGCTGCATGGCCACGCTGTCGGAGCCTTCCCATACGGCTTCGAAAAGGGCGTCGGCGTAGGCTTCCTGCGATTTGTAGCGGGCCATGCCTTCGGCGTAGGAGGGCGTGCGGTAAACCTTCGGGCAACGGCCATATTCGCGGAACGCATGGCGCCAGAGCGCCTGTTCGGTGGGCTTGCGCCGGGCGAAGCACTCCTCGGCCCGTTCTTCGGGTGTGTAGGCTGCGGGCAGCGTTCCGAGCGTTTCGCGCGTGATTTCGTAAGCGAAATAGGCGTCCATGATCCGGTCGTATTCGACGCGCAGACCCATCACTACGCCGGCGTATTCGGGGTGTCCCACGGCGGCGAGTCCGAACTGCGTCTCGTAATCGAATTTCGAGGCGACGGTTCCGCGGCGGTTGATGCCCAGCGCTTCGCCCTGCCATTTTTTCCAGGCGTTGGCGATCGAGGCGTGCTTGGCGGCGTAGTGGATGCGCAGCGCGGGGTCCGACTCCTGCGCTTTGGAAATGATGTCGAGGCGGCCCGTGCGAATAGCGATTTTGGCCGGGTCGGAACGCTCGGCGATATAGGCTACCGCGTCCGACAGGATGTACTCCTGCGTGTTGCCCGGGAATCCGTAAATCATCGTGAAATCGCCCTCTTTAACCCCTTTCGTGGATATACTGAAGTGTTTCTTCGGACGGTAGGGAACGTTCTGGGGCGAGTAGGCCGCTGGTTTGTTGTCCTTCGAGGCGTAGACGCGGAACATTGAAAAATCACCCGTGTGGCGGGGCCATATCCAGTTGTCGGTGTCGCCGCCGAACTTGCCGATCGACGAGGGCGGAGCGGCCACGAGGCGCACGTCGTCGAACTGTTCGTAGACGAACAGGAACTGCTGGTTGCCGTAGTACATCTGCTCGACCGAGGCTTTGTAGCCCGTGCCTTCGGCCTCGGCCTTTTTGACGATCTCATCCGCCGTTTCGCCTGCCGCCATGCGGTCGGTCACCTCCTCCATGCGGACGAGGAAGCGGACGTAAAGTTTTTCGTTGGGCAGTTCCTCGGCCCGGGACATGGCCCAGAAACCGTTGGTCAGGTAGTCGTGCTCGACGGTAGAGTGCTTTTGGATGGCATTGTAGCCGCAGTGATGGTTGGTGAGCAGCAGGCCTTCGGGCGAGATGAGTTCGCCCGTACAGCCGCCGTTGAAAAGAACGACGGCATCCTTCATCGATGCTTTGTTGATCGAATAAATGTCTTCGGCCGTGAGGCGGAAGCCTTTTGCGCGCATGTCGTCGATGCGTCCGGAGATCAGGCTCGGGAGCCACATGCCCTCATCGGCCAGTGCGGGCAGGAGGGCGATCGCGGCGAGCAGGGTCAGCAGGGTGCGTTTCATGAATCTAAAAATTTATCTAATTCGGTGTATACTTTCTGGATGGGGAGTCCCATGACATTGTAGAACGAGCCTTCGATGCGTTCGATGGCCGCATAGCCGATCCACTCCTGGATGCCGTATGACCCCGCTTTGTCGAAAGGACGATAGGTGTCGACGTAGTGTTTGATCTCTTCGGCCGCAAGCGTTCGGAACCAGACGCTGGTCCGTACTTCGAACGAGTGCATCCGCTGGGCCGTGCGCAGTGTGACGCCCGAAACGACCGTGTGGCGGCGTCCCGAGAGGCGGCCGAGCATCCGCAGGGCGTCGTCGCGGCTGTGGGGCTTGCCCAGGACCTCGCCGTCGAGCACGACCACCGTGTCGGCGGTCAGCAGGATGTCGTTCGGGGCGAGCGGCACGGGGTAAGTTTCGCTTTTCAGGCGCGAGAGGAAAAGCGGGACCTGTTCGGCCGGAAGGTCTTCGGGGTAAATCTCCTCGCAATCATATTTCGGGGCGAGTTCGTACGGAAGCCCGCAGCCCGTCATCAGCTCCCTGCGCCGCGGCGACTGCGAAGCCAGCAGCAGGCGGAAAGGTTTGAGTTTGTCGTTGAGCAGCATTATCGTATGTCGAAATTTAACAGTTCGCGTCCTTCGAGTGCCGCACACAGGTTGTCGCCGGGCTTTACCGGTCCGACGCCGGCCGGCGTTCCCGTGTAGAGCAAATCGCCCATGCGCAGGGTCATGTACTGCGAGACCGAGGCGATGATGCGGTCTACCGTGAAGAGCATTTCCGCTGTGTCGCCCCTCTGGCGGCGCTCCCCGTTCACGTCGAGTGTGAAGTGCAGTTTCTGGATGTCGCCGCCCAGTTCGGCCAGCGGGATGAACTCCGGCGAGATCGCCGCCGAGCGGTCGAAGGCTTTGCAGCTCTCCCACGGCAGGCCTTCGGCAATGGCTTTCCGCTGGAGGTCGCGGGCCGTGAAGTCGATACCCAGACCCACTTCGTCGTAATAACGGCGGGCGAAACGCTCCGCAATGGCCTTGCCCACGCGGTTGATCCGCACGACCAGCTCACATTCGTAATGTATCTCCTGCGAGAAGGAGGGTACGTAGAACGGGTCGTTGTTGCGCAGCAGCGCCGTGTCGGGTTTTAGGAAAAACAACGGTTCTTCGGGGAGTTTCCCGTTGTCGTTCAGTTGCTCGTGCAACTCGGCGGCATGTTCGGCGTAGTTGCGGCCTATGCAGATGATTTTCATGCTCTCTCCTTATTTATTGTGGTCGTAGCGCTGTGCCCGGACCACTATCCAGATCACGTAAACCGGCAGGTAGACAGCGAGGATTATCGTAAAGGCCTCCTGCTGGCCGGTCAGTTCGAGTATTGTTGTAAATAAAATCAATAAACCTCCGATTATCACCAGGTGTCGTCGCATGAACGACGAAAGACCGTCGATGTCGACGTTTTTGCGTTTCTCCTTCGACAGGGTGTTGTAACCCGAGATCAGCATCGGGAACCGTTTGACCAGCAGGCCGCATACGATTACAAATGCTCCGGCGAGCAGAGGAGCGAGAGGGCCGTTCATCGGAAGCTATTTTATTTTCTGTGCGTGTAGTTCTGCGACCATGCGTGCGGCAAACCGCTCGCTGGCGCCCGGGCCGCCGATAATCGCGCGCAGTTCGCTGAAGTCGGCGAACATCTTTTCGCGTTTGGAACCTCCTGCGACGATTGCCCGCAACTCCTTTTCGGCCCGTTCGGTCGAGAGTCCCGACTGGATGATCTCGGTAACGGCCTCGCGTCCGAGGTTGAGGTTGACGAGCGACACCCAGGGTACTTTCAGCACATAGGGCCTCAGCCACACCTGCCACCACACCGTGCGGTAAACCACCACTTCGGGGATGCCCAGCAGTGCCGTTTCGAGCGTTGCCGTGCCCGAGGTCACCACTGCCGCTTCGGCTGCCGCCAGCGTTTCGTAGGTCTGGTCGCAGACGTAGCGGATACCGCTTCCGGCGGTATATTGTTCGTAAAGCGCCCGGTCGAGCCACATCACGCCCGTCACCACAAACTGATGTTCCGGGAATTTTTGCGCCAAAGCGGCCATCAGCGGCAGGTTTTCGCGGATTTCGCCCCGGCGGCTGCCGGCCAGCAGGGCGATGATCGGGCGATGGTCGAGCCCGTTGCGGCTGCGGAATTCCGCAGGCGTCGGAAGCGACGCCTGCCGGGCTTCGATGGCGTCGACCAGCGGGTTGCCTTCGAAGATGGGCTCGAGGCCGTGCTGCGGGAAATAGTCGCGTTCGAAGGGGAAGATGATGAACAGTTTGTCCACATACCGCCGGATGGCCTTCACCCTCCATTCGCGCCATGCCCAGACTTTCGGGGCGATGTAGTAGAACGTGCGGATGCCGTGCTCCTTGGCCCAGCGGGCCATTTTCATGTTGAATCCGGGGTAGTCTATCAGGATCAGCACGTCGGGAGCGAATGCTGCGACATCGGCCTGGCACTCCTGCATCTGGCGTTTGATGGTCCCGAGGTTTTTCAGCACCTGTACGATGCCGAAGAACGAAGTTTCGCGGTAATGTTTCCGCAGATTGGCTTCGCCGCCCGCTTCGGCCATATAATCCCCGCCCCAGAAACGGAGTTCCGCCCCGGGATCGGCTTTCAGCAGCCCTTTGATCAGGTTTGCACCGTGCAGGTCGCCCGAAGGTTCCCCGGCGATGAGGTAATACTTCATTTATTTTCCGGTCGTTGGGGTTTCGTAAATTTAATTTCGAAATAGAGGTAGTTCTTCAGTTTGAACCGTTCGTGCCATTTCGAAGGGTGGAGATGGCTGTCGCGGACATGGCAATAGTGGAGCCCTTTGAGCACGGTCCCGTCTTTCATCGGTATTTCGATCGGTTCGCCCTGGCAAAATGCAGCGACGGGAATAGCGTCGTCCGTGGTCAGCCTTTTTCCGGGGATGGTCTCCATCAGGATGCACTTGTCCGTTCCGGGGATTCCCAATGCGCAGAGTCTTGTTATCGGGGACCGGAGAATGATATGGACCGAATCGGTGCTGACGGGTTGGGATGCAAGGAAGAATTCCAGCGTATCGGATTCGCAGATAAGGTCGTTCATCGGCAACCGGCGGCTTTCCTTGCCGTCGGTGATGTGAACGAGGTCGAGTCGGTATCGGGTTCCTGCTATTTTGCCCGTAATAAGAGTTTTAAGGGCGTATATCCTTTGAAGGTTGGCCGAAGCCTGTATAAATTCGCTCTCCTGCAGGACCGGATTGGAGAATGAAACCGTGACGGGTTCCTGTGCGGCGGTAGGCCGTATGCAACAAATGCCGAGCGTAAACAGCAGGATGGATAACGGGTTCATGGGCTATTCGTTTAGTAAGTCGGGTCGCAGCCGCTTGGTGCGTTCGTAGGCCTCGTTGTCCTGCCATTTTGCGATTTCGGCGAAGTTGCCCGACAAAAGTACGTCGGGAACCCGCCAGCCGCGGAACTCCGCAGGCCGCGTGTAGACCGGGGGCGCCAGCAGGTTGTCCTGAAACGAGTCCGTCAGGGCCGAAGCCTCGTCGCCGATGGCTCCGGGGATGATCCTTACGACCGAGTCGGCGATGATGCAGGCCGCCAGTTCGCCGCCCGTCAGCACATAATCGCCGATCGAGATTTCACGCGTGACGAGGTGCTCGCGGATGCGGTGGTCGATGCCTTTGTAGTGGCCGCAGAGGATGATGATGTTTTCGAGTGTCGACAAACGGTTGGCTTCGTGCTGGTTGTATCGGTTACCGTCGGGAGAGGTGTAGATAACCTCGTCGTAGTGTCTCTCGCTCTGGAGTTTCTCGACCAGTTCGAAGACCGGTTCGCACTTCATGACCATGCCCGCTTCGCCGCCGAACGGGTAGTCGTCGGTGGTCTTGCGTTTGTCGTGGGCGTAGTCGTGCAGGTTGTGTACGACGATCTCGACGAGTCCCTTCTCCTGCGCCCGCTTGAGGATCGACTCGTTGAGCGGTGAGGTCACGAGTTCGGGAACTACCGTGATGATGTCAATGCGCATATCTGAAAATAATGTCTTTGGTGCTTTCTTCGGTCAGCGGGACCTCCTGTCCGCGCCGGAGCGTGTAACCCGTGTAACCCATCTCCCGGAAGAGCGCTGTGATCTGCGGACGGTTCGTGCCGCCCGTTTCGATCAGCACCGTGGGTCGGTGTCGTTCCAGCAGGGGACGCATCTCGGTCATCACGACGAGTTCGTAACCTTCGATGTCGCATTTGATGAAGTCGATCCGCCCGAGTTTTCCGAACAGTTCGCTTCCGCGGCGCATCTGGGCCGTGAACTCCACGTCGGCTTTGCCGCCGTCTTCGTTGACGAAGTTCTGCCCCGTCCCGAAATAGCCTGTCTCGCGTGCCGAGTCGTTGGCCATCGTGATCGGTTTCGACTCCGTGCCGAGGGCGTAGGGGAATATCTCGACGTTCCCGCAGCGGCGCAGGTTGCGGCTGAGCACTTTGCGGATCGGCGCCACGGGCTCGACGGCAAAGACTTTCCCGGCAGGACCTGCGAGCCGGGAGATCGTACGGGCGTAATAGCCCAGATTGGCGCCGATGTCGATCGCCGTGTCGCCCGGGCGGACCAGTTGCGGCAGGTGGTAGACGTATTCCGTAGCGGGGGCGTAACGCCCGATGCCCAGCCGCTGCCAGAGGAAGAACAGGCGGCTCACAACGCGCAGATAACCTTCTAACGGCAGGATCCGGTAGAGAATCTTATGGATGAATTTCCCCAATTTTTAATTCTTAATTTTTCATTTTTAATCATCGGAATTCAATTCCGATAGTTCACCTCCTCGTTCATCACCTCGACGATAAAGGGATTGTAGAGCATTTCATGCCCGATCGTCGATTCGGGGCCGTGGCCGGGGTAGACGTGGACCTCTTCGCCCAGCGGAATCAGGCTGTCGAGGATCGAACGCATGATCCACGAATAGTCGCCGCCCGGAAGGTCCGTGCGGCCGATCGATTCGCGGAAGAGCGTGTCGCCCGTAAAGAGCGATTTCGACTCGGGTTCGTACAGTGCCACGTGGCCCGGGGTGTGGCCCGGGGTGTGGATTACGCGCAGGGCGGTTTGGCCGAAGCGGATTTCGGGTGTCGTGTCGAGGTCGATGTCCGCCGTGGGCATGGCTCCGATCTTCACGCCGAAGACCGAACCGCTCGTCGCGGCGTTGTCCAGCAGGAAGCCGTCCTTGGACGAAAGGGCGAAGGGAATGCCGTAGCGCTGTTTGAGGTGCTCGACGCCCAGCGTGTGGTCGAAATGGCCGTGGGTGTTGACCGCCATGACGGGTTTCAGCCCGTGCTCGGCGATGAAGTTGTCGAGCGCGGCGTCCTCGTGCGGATTGCTGTTTCCGGCGTCGATCACGACGCACTCTTTCGTGTCGTCCCAGACGACATAGGTGTTTTCCTGTATCGGATTGAATTGCAGGCAGGCGATTTTCATATAAAGGCTGTTTTTGGTGCAGTCCGTACTTTCGCGAGGATACTGCGGGCCCATCCGTCCGGTTTCCCGGATGTGCGACGGCGCCGCTCGTCCCGGCGAAAGTTTACTTTTGCAAAGATAGTACTTTTTGTGGGAATTTACCTATCTTTATGACCTAAACGACTCGATCCCATGAAACGATTTTTTGCGCTTCTTTTCGCGCTGACGCTCTTCTGTGCGGGGCTTTCGGCCCAAACGGCTGCTTACAGGACTGAAAAAAATATCGCCTACCGCGACGCTGCGGGCGACGGTTACGCCGATTCGCTCTGCCGGCTGGATATCTGTTATCCGGAGGACCTGAAAGGGTTTCCGACCGTCGTGTGGTTTCATGGCGGCGGATTGACGGGCGGGCGGCGCGATATTCCGAAGGCGTTGTGCGATAAAGGTTTTGCCGTGGTGGGTGTGGATTACCGCCTCGCTCCGCGCGTAAAGGTCGCCGACTGTGTGGAGGATGCCGCCGCGGCCGCGGCGTGGGTGGTGAAAAACATCGCCTCGTACGGCGGCGATCCGAAGCTGATCTTCATCGCCGGGCACTCGGCGGGCGGTTACCTTACGTCGATGATCGGCCTGGACAAACGCTGGATGGCGCCCTACGGCATCGACCCCGACACGGCCTTCGCGGCGCTGATTCCTTACAGCGGGCAGGTCGTGACCCACTTTGCACGCCGCCGCGAAATGGGCATTCCCGACACGCAGGTCGTCGTGGACGACATGGCGCCGCTGAACTACGTGCGGCCCGACTGCCCGCCGATCCTGATTCTCTCGGGTGACCGGGAACAGGAGATGCTGGGCCGCTACGAAGAAAATGCCTATTTCTGGCGCATGATGCAGGTTGCGGGTCATCCTGACGTGCAGATTCGGGAGTTCGACGGGTTCAACCACGGCAACATGCCCCAGGCGGGTCATTACGTTGCGGTGCGCTATATCCGCGACTTTGTGAAAAAACTGGAAAGGTAATTGCGGTCCGGACCTCATAAACGGAATAAGATGAAAGGATGGATGAAACTGGCGGCCGCGCTTTTCGCTGCGGTGTCGCTCACGGGATGTTCGCTGCTGAAAGTGTCCGTGGCTACGGGCGATCCCCTCTCGAAAGAACAGATGAACGTGCGGACCATGACGCGCGGGTTTTACTACGATATGGCCGGCGAGGTGGCCCGTGCGGCCGATTCGATCGTCGCCGCGTCGCCCGATGTGAACGTGCGCATCGCGGCCGTGCGGTGGAAAATCCGCGCCACGCGCGCCGGGGTGACCGCCGCCATGCAGGGGATTCCCGACGTGGCGCTGGCCGACCTGTGGATTCTGTGCCGCCGCATGAACGAAGCCTTTGCCGGGGCGCCGGATTCGCTGCTGTTCGGACCTCAGAGTGATATTGCCCGCGACGCCGCCCGGCGGCTCGACCGACGGGCCGGACGGCTTGCCCGGCAGGTGCTTCCGGACGACCGCTATACTCTGATGGAGGGGTTCGTTGCGGATTACGTACGTGAAAATCCCGCCTCGGAAGGCGACGAGACCGACAATACGACCCTTGCGTGGCTCGAATACCTCCGGGCCGCAGGCGTCGAAAGCGGCTACGCCACCGGTTCGATCGCCGAAGTGCTGGCCGATGTCAACGACCGCCTGAGCGGCCAGACCCAGCAGATGTCGAACAGTATCGGCTGGTCGAAGGATATCTTCGAAATGCGGCTCGGGCAGGACAGCCTGCGCATGCAGGTCGGGGCGCAGCTCGATTCGCTCGAACGCAGTTTTGCGCGCATCGTGGCCGTGGCCGAAAACCTGCCCGAGATTTCGGACAAGGTGCTGGAGGAACTGAACCGGCAGGCCACGCAGTTGATCTGGACGATGAACGCTTCGGTCGACAACGCCTTTGCCGATTTCGACCGCCAGCGCGGCGAGTTGCAGCAATACGTTTCGCGCGAACGCGAGGCGCTGGTCGAACAACTGCGGACGACGGGCGGCGACCTGGTCCGGACGATGCTCGACGCCCTGCCGGGACTCGTCGGTAAAATCCTGCTCTATGTCGTGCTGGCACTCGCGGTGCTGGTCGGCGGTCCTTTTGCGCTGGGCTTCTGGCTCGGCGGGGTACGGGCGCGCGCAAAAGCGAGGAAGGCGGAAAACAGTTGATTCCTGCGGCCTTCGGTGTCGTAACGATCCGTTTTATCCGGCGGAAAATTTTACCGCATCGCTTTTGATTTGGGTTTGAACCCGTCCGGCTTTTTTATACCTTTGCAACCCAAACTCGAATTTATGGCAAGAATGGCAAGAAAGAAAGCGAACTATCCCCTGATCGAGGGGCTCGAAATAACGACGCTGGCCGCCGAAGGCAAGGCCATGGGGCGCTGGAACGACGTGGTGGTCTTCGTTCCGCTGACCGTCCCGGGCGACGTGGTCGACGTGCAGATTCGATCCAAGCGCCGCCGCTTCATGGAGGGCTTCGTCGTCCGCTATGTGAAGAAATCGCCCCTGCGCGCCGAGGCGTTCTGCGAACATTTCGGGGTCTGCGGCGGTTGCAAGTGGCAGAATCTGCCCTACGAAGAGCAACTGCGCTTCAAAACCGAGCAGGTTCGCGATCAGCTTACGCGCATCGGCAAGATCGCCCTGCCCGAAATCGCGCCCTGCCTGGGCTCGGCGCATACGCAGTTCTACCGCAACAAACTCGAATTCACCTTCGCCGGCCGCCGCTGGCTGACGCGCGAGGAGATCGAGACCGCGGGCGACATCGGCGACGCGCCTGCCGTGGGATTCCACATTCCCAACATGTTCGATAAGGTGCTGGATATCGACAAGTGCTGGCTCCAGCCCGAGCCGTCGAACGCCGTCCGCATGGAGACCAAGCGTTTCTGCATCGAAAACGGTTATACGTTCCACAACGCCCGCGAACATACGGGGCTGATGCGCAACATGATCGTCCGCACGGCTTCGACCGGCGAGGTAATGGTGATCGTGGTTTTCAACAGCGACGACCGGCCCCGCATCACGGCCCTGCTGGACCATCTGGCTGCGAAGTTCCCGGAAATCACGTCGCTGTTCTACATCGTCAACACGAAATTCAACGACTCGGTGGGCGACCTCGACCCGGTCTGCTATAAAGGCAAGGACCACATTATCGAGGAGATGGAGGGGCTGCGTTTCAAGGTGGGGCCCAAGTCGTTCTACCAAACCAACTCCACACAGGCCTACGAACTCTACAAGGTGGCCCGCGATTTTGCGGACCTCAAGCCCGGCGACGTGCTTTACGACCTCTATACCGGAACGGGAACCATCGCCAATTTCTGCGCTGCCCGCTGCGCCAAAGTCGTGGGCGTCGAGTATGTTCCCGAGGCGATCGCCGATGCGAAGGTCAACTCCGAACTCAACGGCATCGGCAACACGGTTTTCTATGCCGGCGACATGAAAGCGGTGCTCGACGACGGGTTCGTCGCTGAGAACGGCCGTCCCGATGTGATCATCCTCGATCCGCCGCGTGCGGGCGTCGACGAGCCGGTGATCGGCGTTATCCTGCGCGCTGCGCCCGAGCGAATCGTCTACGTGAGCTGCAATCCCGCTACGCAGGCCCGTGACCTGGCGCTGATGGACGCCGAATACCGTGTTGAGGCCGTGCAGCCCGTCGATATGTTCCCCCATACGCATCATGTGGAGAACGTCGTGAAGCTCGTGCGCCGCCGATAGGGCGGCGGGCCGGAACCCACGGCCGTGCCCGGCCTGTCCGCTGCATGTCCGGTCCGGGAGCGAAATCGGTTTGTTTGCGCGGAATCCGCCCGCAGCCCGGCGAAACTTCGCTCCGGGATGCAGTATTTTGGTTTTCCGGCGTTTTACTGAACACAGAAGGATGGTAACGGGCCTTGTCCGAAAATAATTCCGGCAGGATGCCGCGGCTTGCACCATCTTTGTAAGATGTTTACCTAAAACGAAGAAATTATGAAACGACTGATTTTAATGGCGGCGGTGGCGCTTTTCGCGCTCCCCGCAGCGGCTCAGATGCAGGAGGCTTTCCCCAGCTACATCCAGGTGAACGGACGCGCCGAGAAGGAGATTACGCCCGACGAGTTCTATTTGCAGATCATCATCAACGAACGCGATTCGAAGGGCAAGGTTTCGGTCGAGAGCCAGCAGCGCGACATGATCGCAGCGCTCAGGCGCGCGGGCGTCGATGTCGAGAAGCAGCTCAAGATGGCCAACCTGTCGAGCGAGTTTTTCAAGAAAAATACCTCTGTGGCTACGGCCAAATACCAACTGCAACTGGGTTCCTCGGCAATGGTCGCCAAGGTGTGGCAGGCGCTCGACGGACTGGGCATCTCGAATGTCTCGATCCTGAAGGTGTCGCATTCGAAGATCGAGGAGTATAAGGAACAAGTGCGCGTCGAGGCGATGCAGAACGCCAAACAGAGCGCCGCGACGCTGGCCGAGGCCATCGGGCAGAAGGTCGGCAAGTGTTTCTACATCTACGATTCGAACAACAACGTGATGCCCGTCTTCTACGATAACATGGCCGTGATGCGCAGCGCCAAGGCGATGGGTGCTGCCGAGGACGCCGCGGCGGACGAACCGCTCGATTTCAAGACCATCAAGTTGCAGTACAACGTGCAGGCGAAGTTCGTCCTCGAATAGGCCGGTTTCGATTTATAAGCGGCATTTTCCGCACATCCTTTGTCCGAGGCGAATGGGACGTACTTCGGTACTGCCCGTCCGCCTCGTTCTTCCCGATACCGGAAACCGTTCGGATGCCGCCTGCGCGGACCCCGCCGGACCTGTCCCGACGGCAAAGCCTTTTTCGCGGATCGAAAAAGGCCTGAAAATGAAACGATTGATTCGGGTTGAAAGCGGAGAGGCTGAAAAAGTACGATTCAGTAAGCAATTTCTGAAAATTTCATTATCTTTGTAGTTCACCCCTGTAAAAAAGGAGGAGTTATGGAAAAGCAGTTTTGTTTCGACTATGAACATTATGCGGCGCTGTCGGAACTTCCCGAAGCGGACCGCAGGCTGGTCGCCGAGGCCGAACGGGCCACGGCCAATGCGCATGCGCCCTACTCGATCTTTCACGTAGGCGCCGCCGCGCGTCTGCGCAGCGGGAGAATACTTTACGGCAGCAACTTCGAAAGCGAAGTTTATCCCGCGGGCCTCTGTGCCGAGCGGTCGCTGATGTTTTATGCCCAGGCCAACTACGCCGACGATCCGATCGAGACGCTGGCCATCGCCTCGAATCCTTCGGAGCGCGAGTGCTATCCCTGCGGCCAGTGCCGGCAGGTGATGGTCGATGTCGAGCGGCGCCAGGGCGTCCCGATGCGGGTGCTGATGAGCGGCCACGGCACGGTGACGGCGGTCGATTCGGCTTCCAAACTGCTGCCATTCACCTTTATCCTGTAATTTCCGACGATGTTCAACCCGGACGATATCCTTTACGAAGACAACCACCTGCTGATCGTCAACAAACGCTGCGGCGATCTGGTGCAGCCCGATCCCTCGGGCGAAAGCGCCCTCGAAGACCAGATCAAGGCCTTCATCAAGCAGCGCGACGCGAAGCCCGGCGAGGTGTTCCTCGGCGTGGTGCACCGTATCGACCGTCCGGTGAGCGGGGTCGTGATTTTCGCCAAAACCTCGAAAGCCCTTGTCCGCCTGAACGAGATGATCCGCGAGGGCCGCATCCACAAGGTCTACTGGGCGCTTACCGAGGCGACTCCCGAGCCCGAGAGCAGCGAACTGTGCCACTACATCCTGCGTGACGGCAAAACCAACCGTTCGCGGGCCTACGACGCCCCGAAGGGCGACGCCAAGCAGGCGCGCCTGCGCTACGAAACGCTCGGGGCGGGAACGAACTACACGCTCGTGGAGGTCGAACTGCTTACGGGCCGCCACCATCAGATTCGGGCCCAGCTCTCGAAGATCGGATGCCCGATCCGCGGCGACCTGAAATACGGGGCCAAACGCTCCCTGCCCGGAGGCGGCATCTCGCTCCATTCGCGCCGGGTCGAGTTCGAACACCCCGTGCGCCGCGAACCCCTCTCGGTGACCGCCCCCGTGCCTGCGGGCGACAACCTGTGGGCTTATTTCGAAACCCGCTAAACTTTTCCGGCTATGCGATTGCTGATTCAGCGTGTAAAACACGCTTCCGTCACCATCGGCGGTGATATCCGGTCCCGGATCGGGGCGGGACTGCTGGTGCTGGTCGGCGTCGGGAGCGACGACGGCGACGAGGATATCGAATACCTCGCCGGAAAACTGGTGCGGCTGCGCATCTTCGACGACGAAGCCGGGGTGATGAACCTCGATGTCGTGCAGACGGGCGGTGAAATCCTGGTCGTGAGCCAGTTTACACTACAAGCATCGACGCGCAAGGGCAACCGCCCGAGCTATATCAAGGCGGCCCCCGAAGCCGTTTCGCGGCCCCTTTACGAACGTTTTACGGCACGCGTCGCAGAACTCTCCGGCCACGGGGTCGCCACGGGCGAATTCGGGGCCGACATGCAGGTCTCCCTGGTCAACGACGGCCCGGTGACGATCTGGATGGATTCGAAAAACAAAGAGTAAACACCTCATTTTCATTCCAATGAAAAATATAGTTGCATTTTTGCTGCTGGGCCTTACAGTCATCGCCGCTTCCTGCGGAGACGACAAGAAAGGCGATGACAACCAGTGGTTCCTGACACCCGAAGCCGCCGTCAGCGGTACGACGGTCGAAATGACCTGCCAGACCCGTTTCGGCGCCGGCGTGCTGGACAACGTCCACGTGGGATTTACCTATGCGCCCGTTATCAGCGGTACGATCGGTTCGTTTGCCGAATCGACCAACAGCCGGGTCGACGGCCGCCTGATCTCCTCCACGCTGAGCAGCCTCGCTCCCGAAACGACCTATGTTGTCCGCGCCTTCGCCGATCTTTCGACGGGCCGTGTGGAAAGTCCTGTCATCTCCTTCGAAACCGGGGACGGCGAGGTTCCCGCCCCCGATCCCGTATTCGGAACCCCGTCGGCGACCGGCGTAACGACGACGACGGCCACGCTGAACTGCGATTTATCGTTCGACCGGGATGCCACTGATTACAGCGTCTATTTCCGTTACAAGGCGGTGTCGGCAGGCGACTATTTGCAGGTCTCCGTTCCGGTGGGGGCGGGCCCCAAGACGGTCGGTTTGACGGGGTTGACCCCTGCGACGGTCTATGAATTCCAGCTTTGTGTGGCATGGGCTGGCGAGTTCTATTACAGCGGGAAGGGCTCTTTCACAACGCCGGGCGGAGGAACTTCCGGCCTGGCGAAGTATTCGCAGTGGGCGGAATTGCCTGTCGTACAGGATCGTCCCGGCGATTATTACTATGCCGCGCACTACTGCGACGGCGCGCCGGGCGGTCGCAACTACTCGGTATGTTACAGCAAGAAGATGCGCGGCGCAGTCTGGGTGGCCTATCCGATGCACACGAGTTATACGGAAGGTTCGGCCGGCGGGCAGAACAAGTCGTGGCGATACGATCCCGTTATCCCCGCCTCGGTGCAGCCCGATTTGAGTTCGTCCTACCAGGCCAGCGGCGACGGCAGCTTCTCGCGCGGGCACATGCTCGCCTCCAACGACCGGCAGTCGGACAAGCCGACCAACAAACAGACGTTCTACTATACCAACATGTCGCCGCAGATTCAGGACGGATTCAACGGCGGCATCTGGTCGACGCTCGAAAAGAACTGCCACAAGATGATCTGTTCCGATACGCTTTATATGGTTACAGGAGCTTATTTCGCCAACGAAAACAAACATTGCAAGGATAACGACAACAATACGGTTACCGTGCCGACGCACTACTACAAGGTGCTGATCCGCTCGAAGAGCGGCAATACCGGGAAGCCGATCTGGACGCTCACGTCCGACCAGATCGAATGTGCGGGTTATTGGTTCGAGCACAAGGTTTATTCGGGGTCCCAGCCGTCGCAGTTTATCAAGTCGGTTTCGTGGATCGAGGAGCAGACCGGCCAGACGTTCTTCCCCAACGTGCCCAATGCGCCGAAGGCGACCCTCGACGGCTCTTTCTGGAAAATATAAATACACGCATCCCGACGAAGGACGGTTTTCGTTCTTCGCCGGGATTGTTGTGCCGATGAAGCAATTTCAATTTACGATGAAAAAAATAATTACACTCCTTTTCCTGGGCCTTACCGTGGCCTTCGTCTCCTGCGGGGATGAAAAGACGGAGACCGGAACAGACTGGTTCCTGACGCCTGTGGCCGAGGTCAACGGCACAACGGTCGGGCTGAGCTGCCAAACTCGTTTCGGCGAGGGCGTGCTCGAAAACACGAGCGTGGGCTTTTCCTATGCTACCATTGTCGATAATAAAATCGGCGCGTTTGCCGATGTGGCGGGTTCCGCGGTTGACGGAGCCGGCATTGCCGCTACGCTGACCGGGCTTCAGCCCGAAACGAATTACCTGGTTTTCGCCTATGCCGGCCTGTCGACCGGACGCGTTCAGAGCCAGGGAGCGGTCTTCAAAACCGGGCAGGACGACATGCCCGACCCCGATCCCGACCGGCCCGCTTTCGGAACTCCTGCGGCGTCGGGCGTGACGAAGACCGAGGCGATGCTGAGCTGTACGTTCAGTTTTGACGATACGGCCGACTACGACGTTTATTTCCGGTATAAGCCGGTTTCGTCGGGCAGCTATGACCGGGTAACCGTTTCGACGGGAACGGGAACCAAGACGGCGGCCCTGAGCGGCCTGACGCCCGGCACGACCTATGAATTCGCGCTCTGCGCCGACTGGGGCGGGCAGACCTACACCAGCTCTGCGGCGACCTTTACCACCTCGTCGGACGGCGGCGGTGGCGGAAATACGGGTTTGGCCAAGTATTCGGGATGGCCCGAGCTTGTTCCGGAGAATAAGTCGAACAGCGACTATCATTACGCTTACCACATCTGCCCCGACTTTTCGGTAGGCGGCCACAAAGCGCGTAACTATACGGTCTGCTTCAGCGCCAAGCACCACTGTCCCGTCTGGGTGGCGGCGCCGCGTCATGCCTGCTACCAGAATAATTCCGGACGCACGAATGCCTACCGTCAGGACCCCGATATTTCTGCGGACATACAATACAAAAGTAAAAGCACGGGTGGTGGCTGCAACAAGGGCCATATGCTCGGTTCGGCCGAACGCGAAACCACTTCGGCGGTCAACAAACAGGTCTTCTATTATACGAATATCGCTCCGCAGTACTCCTCGGGATACAACACCGGAGGCGGCGGATGGAATACGCTCGAGGACTGGATCGACGGCAAGGTCTGCCGCGATACGACCTATCTGGTCATCGGCACTTACTTCGAGTCCTATACCGATGGTTACGGCATGTCGGCCTCGCCCAAGAAAATTTCGTTCGGCGGTCGCAGCGACGTGTCGTGCCCCACGATGTTCTACATCGCCGCACTGCGCACCAAGCGGGGTGACACCGGCAAATCGGTGCTGAACTGTTCGGCCGACGAACTGATGTGCGTGGCGTTCGTGCGCGCGCACAACAACGGCCTCAAGGGCCAGAAGGTGACTTCGAAGGAGATGATGTCGATCACGGACCTCGAAAAACTCACCGGGCACGCATTCTTCACCAACGTGCCCAACGCGCCGAAGGCTTCCTATAAGGCTTCGGACTGGGGCTTGTAGCGATGATCTACCCGTGGGGCGATACGAGGCGGTTCAACTCCTATGCGGGGTACTTCCGCCGTCTGTTCGGCTGCCGGGTGCAGAAACTTTCCGTCGATGCGGGCTTCACCTGCCCCAACCGCGACGGGACGATCGGCAAGGGAGGGTGTACGTTCTGTAACAACGGAGCGTTCACCCCTTCTTATTGCATGCCCTCGAAAAGCGTCGGGCAGCAGATCGCCGAAGGGATCGAATTCCATCGCAACCGCTACCGCACGGCGCAGCGCTACCTGGTCTATTTCCAGTCCTTTTCCAACACCTACGCTCCGCTGGAGCGGCTCAGGGAGCTTTACGGCGAGGCCCTCGCGCATCCCGACGTGGCGGGTATCGTCGTCGGTACGCGTCCCGACTGCGTCGACGAACGCAAACTCGACTACTTCGCGGAGCTGGCCCGGGATCGGTATGTCGCCGTGGAATACGGCATCGAATCCACGTATGACGCTACGCTGCGCGCCGTCAACCGGGGCCACGATTTCGCGTGCGCCCGCCGTGCCGTGGAGATGACCGCCGGGCGGGGTCTGCATGTCGGAGCGCATTTTATCCTCGGGCTTCCGGGCGAAACGGATGCGATGCTGCTCGACCAGGCGGCGCGGATCAACGCCCTGCCGCTCACGACCGTGAAGTTCCACCAGTTGCAGGTTTTCCGCTCGACGCCGATGGCTGCCGAGTACGACGCCGCGCCGGAGCGTTTCCGTTTCTGGGAGCCGGAAGAATACATCGACCTGTTCGTCGAAATTCTCCGCCGGCTGCGCCCCGGACTGGTCGTCGAACGCTTCGCTTCGGAGGCTCCGCCGCGTTATCATTACGGCCGCAACTGGGGCCTGTTGCGCAACGAACAACTGCTTGCGATGCTCGAAAAAAGATTGGAAGAACGCAATACTTATCAAGGCGAATTTTTTACTACCTTTGCGGAAGAAAATACCGAATAACCCGAATAACCCCATCCCTATGAAATCCATCAATCCGGATATCGTGCTGAAGCCTGTTAAGGAGTATATCCTGATGGCCGTCGGCATGCTGATGTACTCTTTCGGCTGGATCGGCTGCATTCTCCCGGCGGGCGGCGTCGGCGGCGGCGCGGCTGGTCTGTCGCTCGTGTTGTGCAACGCCCTCGCTTCGGCGGGAATCGACCTGCAGATCGGTACGATGGTCTTCATCGTCAATGCGATCCTGCTCGCGATTGCCGGGTTTATCGTAGGATGGAATTTCGGCCTCAAGACCATTTTCTGCGTGGTGGTGATCTCCATCGGCATGAACTTCTGGCAGGAGGTGCTCCCCGAGGGCAATTTCCTCGGGGTCGACAACCTGTTGGCGATCGTCATGGGCGGTATCCTGGCCGGTGCGGGTATCGCGCTGTGTTTCTCGCAGGGCGGTTCGACGGGCGGCACGGACATCGTGGCCATGATCATCAACAAGTACCGCACGGTCAGCTACGGCAAAATCCTCATCTACTCCGATTTCGTCATCATCGCCTCCGCAATGCTCGTGGGAATGGGTATCAGCGCGGTGATCTACGGTTACGTCATGACGGCCGTCGTGGGTTACACGGTCGATATGATCATGGCCGGAAGCCAGCAGTCGAGCCAGGTCTTTATCGTGACGCACGACTACGAGAAAATGGCCCAGGCCATCGTCGACAACGTCCACCGCGGCGTGACGCTCATCGACTCGCAGGGATGGTATTCGAAAAAAGAGTCCAAAATCGTCATGGTGGTCTGCCGCAAGCGCGAGACCGCGATGATCCTCAAATTCGTCAAGACCATCGACCCCGAAGCCTTTATGACCGTCGGCTCGGTCATGGGCGTTTACGGTAAAGGATTCCAGGCAATCAGCAAAGGCTGATGCAGCGCTATGCCGATATAATCCTGCCGCTGGCGCAGCCCGCTTACACGTTTGCTGTGCCCGAGGGCATGGAGGCCGCGGCGGGGCAGGCCGTAGCGGTGCAGTTCGGCGCCCGCAAATTCTATACGGGCATCGTGTGGCGGGTTCATGACCGCCGGCCTGACTTCAAGACCGTAAAACCGATTCAGCGCATACTCTACGACGTGCCCCTGCTCTCGGCGCAGCAGATGGCGCTGTGGGAGTGGATCGCTTCGTATTACATGTGCTCCTTGGGCGAGGTGATGCGCGTGGCGCTGCCGGCGCTGATGAAACCTTCGGGCGACACGGAGGAGGAGTTTTCCGAAGAGGAGTTTCGTCCCCGGACCGAATGTTACGTGTCGCTGGCTCCGGAGCTCCACGACGAAGGCCGTTTTAACGAAATCTGCGAAAAAATCGAACGCCGCGCCCCCAAACAATACGAGGCGCTGCTCGAACTGGCCTCGGCCGGCGACGAGACGCGTATTTCGACGGGTGAAATCGCCCGCCGCCTGCTCCGGGCCGATTATGCCGTGCTGCACGCCCTCGAACGCAAGAAATACATCGTCTGTACGGAGCGGGAACGTACCGTCGAACGCGGTGGCTCGGCCTTCCGCCTTCCGGAGCTGACCCCGCAGCAGCTCACGGCGCTGGATGCCTTGCGCGAACAGTTCGCCGCCGGGAAAACCACGGCCCTGTTGCAGGGCATCACCGGCTCGGGCAAGACCGAAATCTACATCCACCTGATTGCCGAAGTGCTGGCCCGGGGCGGCGACGTGCTGTTGCTTGTCCCCGAAATCGCCCTCACGGCGCAACTGATCGAGCGCATGGAGCGCATCTTCGGCAGCCGCGTCACCCCTTATCATTCGAAACTCACCAACCACCGCCGTACGGAGACCTATCTGCGGCTGAACCGCTCCCAGGGAGGCGAGTTCGTGGTCGGTGTGCGGTCGTCGATCTTCCTGCCGCTGAAGCGCCTGCAACTGGTCATTGTCGACGAGGAGCACGACGCCAGCTACAAACAGGCCGATCCGGCGCCGCGTTACAACGCCCGCGACTGCGCCGTGGTGATGGCGCGTCTCGGCGGGGGCAGGACGCTGCTCGGCAGCGCCACGCCGTCGCTCGAAACGTGGCTCAACGCCTCGTCGGGCAAGTATGGCCGTGCGGAGCTGACCGAGCGTTACGGCGACGCCCGGCCGCCCGAAATTCTGGTTTCCGACACCCTGCGGGCCGCCAAGCGCGGCGAGCGCAAAGCCCATTTCAACAAACTTTTGCTGGACAAGATCGGCGAGACCCTCGACCGGGGCGAGCAGGTGATGCTGTTCCAGAACCGCCGCGGGTTTTCACCCTATGTCGAGTGCTCCGAATGCGGCTGGACAGCCCGCTGTCCTCACTGCAATGTGACGTTGACCTACCACAAGGGCGGACAGAAACTCGTCTGCCACTACTGCGGCTATACGGAGTCCGTTCCGGCGAAATGTCCTTCGTGCAAGGTCACCGACGTGATTCCGATGGGTTTCGGGACGGAGAAGGTCGAGGAAGAGATCGCCAAAATCTTCCCCGAAGCGCGTGTCGCTCGTCTGGACCGCGACAGTGTGACCTCCGAACGGGCTTTCAATGCCATTATCGCCGATTTCGAGGCCCGCAGGACCGACATTCTGGTCGGTACGCAGATGATCACCAAGGGTTTCGACTTCGCGGGGGTGTCGCTCGTGGGCATCCTCAATGCCGACAACCTGCTGAATAACCCCGATTTCCGGGCCGCCGAACGGGCTTTTCAACTGATGATGCAGGTGGCGGGCCGTGCCGGACGCCGTTCTGAAGGCGGCGAGGTGGTGATTCAGACCTCCGAACCCGGGCATCCCGTTATCCGGCAGGTTGCGGAGGGCGATTTTGGCGCCATGGCCCGGGCGCAGCTCTCCGAGCGCGAAGCCTTCTTTTATCCGCCTTATGCGCGGCTCACGTCGCTCGTGCTGCGCCACCGCGATCCTTCGGTGCTGCGGGGTGGGGTGATGGACTTGGCCGCACGCCTGCGCATTCGTTTCGGCCGCCGGCTGCTGGGGCCGATGACCCCGCCCGTCGACCGCATCCGCGGCGAATACCTCGTGGGGCTCCTGCTGAAAATCGAGAGCGGTGCATCGTCGGCCCGCGCCCGCGAATTGCTTTCGGCCGAACTGAAGGCCTTCGGCGAAAATCCTGCGTTCAAATCGATTACCGTCGTCGTCAATGTCGATCCTCAGTGACCTTGCGCACGACATCGCGTCGCTGCTGTTCCCGCCGCGCTGCGCCGTTTGCGGGGAGCCGCTCGCGCGCGGCGAACGGACGGTCTGCACCTTCTGCCGCGCCACGGCGCCGCTGACAGGGTACTGGCGCGAGGCCGATAATCCCGTCGTGCGCAAATGCTGGGGGATGGTTCCTGTCAGTCAGGCTTCGGGTTTCCTCTTCTTCGTCCACGCAAGCGGCTGGCGGCGGCTGATTCACGGCTTCAAGTACCGCGGCGCCTGGCGTACGACCCGGGCGATGGGTGAGTGGTACGGGCGTTATCTGCGCGAAAGCGGCCTCTACGACGATGTGGAAGTGGTCGTTCCGCTGCCGCTGCACCCTTTTAAGCGTTGCCGGAGGGGGTACAACCAGTCGGAATACATTGCCGAAGGAATTGCCGCGCAGTTGGGTGTTCCGGTCGACCGGGGCAGCGTCCGCCGCACGCGCAACACCGCCAGCCAGGCCCTCAAACCCCGTCGCGAACGGGCCCGGAATGTCGAAGACGCCTTTGCTGTCCGTCGGCCCGAACGGCTTGCCGGGCGGCACGTCCTGCTGGTCGACGACGTGATGACCACGGGGTCGACGCTCCTTTCGTGTGCCGCCGCCATTCTGCGCGACGCGCCCGGCTGCCGCATCAGCATCGCCGCCCTTGCCGTTTCGCAGCGCGAACTGGGTGTGAAGGAGTAGATTTAAAAACTTATCAACAGGACCCTATTCCGGCCGCACGCGGCAAACGCCTGCCGTGGGCGGGGCTTGGAGCGGGGCCGGGTTGTAAACGGGGCGGTCTTCGGTGGTCCGGCGTCCGGGTCGTTTTGGCGTTCGCTGTCGAAAGCTATGTTATAAACATAGTTTTCGACAAACTGGGCCTCCGTTCGGTTTTGATTTCTCCCCGCTTATGCTTACTTTTGACCTTTGAAAGAATCCGATTATACATGGCGAAAGATTTTACACCCTCCTCCCGTAACCGGGAGGCGTTCGAGGCGATGACCGATACCGTCGGCAATGTACCCCCGCAGGCGGTCGAGCTGGAGGAGGCCGTGCTCGGTGCGCTGATGCTCGAAAAGGACTGCATCATCACGGTGCAGGAGTTTGTCTCCCCCGATGCGTTCTATACCGAGGAGCACCGGCTGATCTACAAGGCGATCAACGAGTTGTCGATGGAACTGAAGCCCATCGACCTCTACACCGTGACCGAGCGGCTCAAGGCCAAGAAGGAACTGAAGAAGGTGGGCGGGGCTTCGTACCTGGCCCAGTTGACCCAGAAGGTCGGTTCGGCGGCCAACGTCGAGTTCCACGCCAAGATCATCGCCCAGAAATACGTTCAGCGCGAGCTGATCCGTTCGGCAACGGAAATCCAGAAGCGGTCGTACGACGAATCGACCGACGTAACCGAACTGATCGGCTATGCCGAAGGCGAGATTTTCAAGGTTGCCGAGGGGCATGTGAAGCGTTCGGTGCAGTCGTCGAAGGACATCCTGGCCCGTGCGCTGATGCAGATCGAAGAGGCGTCGAAGAACACCAGCGCCTTCAGCGGCGTGCCGTCGGGCTTTATGGCTATCGACCGTGTGACGCTGGGCTGGCAGTTGTCGGACCTGGTGATCATCGCCGCACGTCCTTCGATGGGTAAAACCGCATTCGTGCTTTCGATGGCCCGCAATATGGCCGTCGACCACGAGCAGGGCGTGGCGTTCTTTTCGCTCGAAATGTCCTCCGTGCAGTTGATGATGCGTCTGATCATCGCCGAAACCGGCCTGAGCGGTAACGATGTCAAGTCGGGCCGCCTGACGCCCGAGCAGTGGCGGCATCTCGAATCGGCCACCAAGCCGCTGGGCTCCGCGCCGCTGTTCATCGACGACACCCCGGCCCTTTCGGTCTTCGAGTTCCGTTCGAAGGCCCGCCGCCTGAAGATTCACAACGACATCAAGATCATCATTATCGACTACCTCCAGCTGATGACCGGCAACCAGGATACGAAGGGTAACCGCGAGCAGGAGGTGGCTTTCATCTCGCGTACGCTCAAGGCCATCGCCAAAGAATTGAACGTGCCGATGATCGCCCTGTCGCAGTTGAGCCGTGCCACCGAAATGCGCGGCGGCTCGAAGCGCCCCCAGTTGTCGGACCTTCGCGAGTCGGGCGCCATCGAGCAGGACGCCGACATCGTGGCCTTCATTCACCGTCCGGAGTATTACGGCATCAACCAGGACGAGAACGGCATGCCCACGGCGGGTATGGCCGAGATCATCCTCGCCAAGCACCGTAACGGTGCGGTGTGCGACGTGAACCTGCGCTTCCTGAAAGAACAGGCGCGTTTTGCCGACGTGGAGGATTCGATGCTGCCGCCCGCACAGGCGACGGAGAGCCAGCAGGCCTACGACGACTACGCCAGCGGTTCGAACAACCCTTCGGCCGCATCGGGCCTCGGTGCGGCGATGGGCGGGGAATTCGACGTGAACCGTTCGGCGAAGATCGACGAAGAGGCGCCGTTTTGACGCACCGTTCAGAATGCACGGTTCATAATTAAAGATTGCGGGAATATGTTTGTCCGAACTTATGCAGGAGCAGTCGTCGGGATCGACGCCGTGGCGGTGACCGTCGAGGTCAACATCGCGGGCGGCGGCCTGGGCATGTACCTCGTGGGACTGCCGGACAACGCCGTGAAGGAGAGCGAACAGCGCATCCGGGCGGCGTTCGAGAACTCGGGCGAACGGATGTCGGGTAAAAAAGTGGTCGTCAGCCTCGCCCCGGCGGATTTGCGCAAGGAGGGTTCGGGCTTCGACCTGCCGATCGCCGTGGGGATTCTCGCGGCGATGGGGCGCATCGACGCCGAGGCGGTAGCCGGAACGATGTTCGTCGGCGAATTGTCGCTCGACGGTTCGCTGAAACCCGTGCGGGGCGTACTGCCCGTTGCGATCCGGGCGCGCTCGGAAGGTTTGCGGCGTGTGGTGCTGCCGGTGGAAAATGCCGCCGAGGCTGCGGTCGTGGACGGCATCGGGGTGATCGGCGTCACGACGCTGCGCGAGGTCGTCGGCTACCTGAACGGCGAGACGGAGATCGCGCCTGCCGTGCCTGCCGCCGACGAACCGTTCGATGCGGCGGCGACGCGCTATGCCGAGGATTTCGCCGACGTGCGGGGCCAGGCGCATGTGAAGCGCGCCCTGGAGATCGCTGCCGCGGGAGGGCATAACGTGATTATGATCGGCGCCCCGGGGTCGGGCAAGACGATGCTTGCGCGGCGGCTGCCGACGATCCTGCCGCCCCTTTCGCGCGAAGAAGCCCTCGAAACGACCAAGATACACTCCGTGGCGGGCAAAGTGGGTGTGACGGGCGGACTGATGACCCGGCGGCCTTTCCGGGCTCCGCATCACCTCACCTCGCAGGTCGCCGTGATCGGCGGCGGACAGTCGCCCCGGCCCGGCGAAGTGTCGCTGGCCCACAACGGGGTGCTGCTGCTCGACGAACTGCCAGAATTCGGGCGCAGTGTGCTCGAAGTGCTGCGGCAGCCGCTGGAGGAGAAGAAGATCGTGGTTTCGCGGGCGAAGTACAGTGTCGAATACCCGGCGAATTTTACGCTCGTGGCGGCGATGAATCCCTGCCCGTGCGGCTATTATAACCACCCGACGAAGGAGTGCACCTGCTCCCCGGGGTCGGTCCACCGTTACATGGGCCGCATTTCGGGGCCGCTGATGGACCGCATCGACCTGCATGTCGAGGTGACGCCCGTGGCTCCGCAGGAACTGTCGGCAGCGGCTCCGGGCGAACCGAGCGCTGCGGTGCGCGAGCGGGTTATCCGGGCCCGGGCGGTGCAGGCGGCGCGTTTTAGCGGAATGGAAGGCGTCCACACCAACTCGATGATGACCAGCGCGATGCTGCGCGAATACTGCCGTCTCGATGCGGCTTCGGCGGCGCTGCTGGAACGGGCGATGGAGCGGCTATCGCTTTCGGCGCGGGCTTACGACCGGATTCTGAAGGTGGCACGCACGATTGCCGATCTGGCCGGGCGCGACGACATCGCCCCGGCGGATATCGCCGAGGCGATCAACTACCGGTCGCTGGACCGGGGAAACTGGGGACGGTGATTCCGGCAAAAGCCGGAATCAATTAAAAATGAAGAATTAAGAATTAAAAATTCGACATAATGAAACGCATAATTCTTTCCGGCGGCGGAACAGGCGGCCATATCTACCCGGCTGTGGCTGTTGCCGAAGCGCTCAAACGGCGGCTGGGCGACGAAGTCGAACTGCTGTTCGTCGGGGCTGAGGGCAAGATGGAGATGGAGAAGGTTCCGGCGCTGGGCTACCGCATCGCGGGCCTGCCTATCGCGGGACTTCAGCGGCGGCTCGACTGGCACAACCTTGCCGTGCCGTTCAAGGCGGTGAAGAGTATCCGGATGGCGAAAAAGATCATCCGCGACTTCGGGGCCGATGTCGTTGTGGGCTTCGGCGGTTACGCGAGCGCCCCGGTGCTGTGGGCCGCGCAGCGGATGGGCGTGCCGACCGTGATCCAGGAGCAGAACTCCTACGCGGGCGTCACGAACAAGATCCTCGCAAAGGGCGCGCGGCGCATCTGTACGGCTTACGAGGGCATGGAGCGTTTCTTCCCGGCGTGCAAGATCGTCCTGACGGGCAACCCCCTGCGGGGCCGCTTCTCGAAAGAGGGCGCCGACCGCGCCGAGGCGCTGGAATACTACGGTTTTAAGCCCGATCTTCCGGTGATCCTGGTGGTCGGCGGGTCGCTCGGCACGCGGACGCTGAACGAGATGATGAAGGCGTGGATCGTCGAAACGGGCGGCGAAGCTCCCGTGCAGGTGATCTGGCAGACGGGCAAGTACTACGAGCGCGAGATGCAGGCTTTTCTGGCCGCGCATCCTGCCGGGCATGTCTGGCAGGGGGCTTTCATCGACCGTATGGACTACGCCTACGCCGCTGCCGACCTGGTCGTTTCGCGCAGCGGGGCCGGGACGGTTTCGGAGTTGTGCCTCGTGGCCAAGCCGGTGCTGTTCGTGCCTTCGCCCAACGTGGCCGAGGACCATCAGACCAAGAACGCCCGGGCGCTGGAAGCCAGGGGAGCTGCGGTCGTCGTCCCCGATGCCGAGTGCCGGGCGAAAGCGATGCGGCAGGCGATGGAACTGCTCGCCGACCGGGAGAAGTTGCAGGCGATGAGCTGCAACCTCGAGGCGCTGGCCAAGCCCGACGCTGCGGAAGATATTGTGGATGAGATTGTAAAAGTGATGTAATAATGGAATTCAAAAACGTCTATTTCCTGGGTATCGGCGGGATCGGCATGAGTGCCCTGGCCCGCTATTTCCTGCACGAAGGCTATGCTGTCGCGGGTTATGACCGTACGCGCTCGCACCTGACCGACGAACTCGGGGCGGAAGGAGCCGCAGTCCACTACGAGGACGATGTGCGGCTGATCCCCGGAAAGTTTCTCGATCCTGCGGATACGGTGGTGGTCTACACGCCCGCCGTGCCCGAGGACCACAGCGAGTACTGTTATTTCCGCGAACACGGCTTCTGCATCGAAAAACGTTCGCAGATGCTGGGCCACCTCTCCGAGGGCAAATACGTGATGGCCGTGGCGGGTACGCACGGGAAGACTACGACTTCGACGATGGTGGCATGGCTCAACCGGGTCCTCACGGGCGGCGGCAGTGCATTCCTGGGCGGCATTTCGAAGAATTTCGGCGGTAACCTCGTGCTGGGCTGTGGCCGGAGACTGGCTGTCGAAGCCGACGAATTCGACCGTTCGTTCCTCAGGCTTTATCCCGACGTGGCGGTCATCACTTCGGCCGATGCCGACCACCTCGACATTTACGGGACGCACGAGGCGGTGAAGGAGGCCTTCTCGCAGTTCGTGCGGCAGATCAGGCCGGGCGGCTCGCTGATCCTCAAACAGGGTGTCGATATCGTAGTCGACAACCCGGAAATCACCGTCTACCGTTACTCGTTCGACGAGACGTGCGACTTCTACGCCCGCAATGTGCAGTTGCTCGAAGGCGGTCATTACCGCTACGACCTCGTAACGCCGTCGGGTGTGATCGAGGGGTGCACGCTCGGTATCCCGGGCTGGGTCAACATCGAGAATGCGGTTGCGGCCGTTGCTTCGGCGTGGTGCGCCGCGAAGGCGGAGGGGGCCCGGCTCGATGCGGACAAACTGCGCGATGCGCTGGCCTCGTTCTCGGGGGTCAAACGGCGGTTCGAATTTTACGTCAACACGCCCAGGCAGGTCTATATGGACGACTACGCCCATCATCCGCGCGAACTGGCCGCGACGCTCACCTCCGTCCGCCGGATGTTCCCCGGGCGGCGGATCACGGCGCTGTTCCAGCCCCACCTCTACACCCGCACGCGCGATTTGTATGCGGAGTTCGCCGAGGCGTTGTCGCATGCCGACGAAGTGCTGCTGCTGCCGATTTATCCGGCGCGCGAGGAGCCGATTCCGGGCATCACGTCCGAGATCATCGCCGAACGGGTCGCCGTGCCGTGCCGGATCGTCGACCGCGACCGGCTTGCCGATGAGGTAGCCGCGATGGACACCGACGTTGTGATCAGTTTCGGGGCAGGCAATATCGACGCCTGCTGCTCCGCATTGGCGGAGCAATTAAAAATGAAAAGTTAAAAATTAAAAATACAAGTATATGCTTTTGGGCATTTTCGTTTCCGGCTGGAATTGGTAAGTTATCTTATGTTTGGCAGAAACGATTTCTTACGTGGCTTAAATAATTTTTCATTTTTAATTCTTAATCTTTAATTTATGATTTGATGTCCCGCTACCTCCGATACTCGCTCCTGACCCTCGTGTGGGTCGCCGTGGCTGCATACATTGTCTTTGCAGGCTCGGCGGCACGCCGTGTGCGCTTGTCGAAGAAGGTCGGAAGCATGGAGATAGAGGTGGTGGACAGCTCTTCGCAGGGCCACCTGGTCTCGGCGGCGATGGTTCGCGCGTGGATTTCGCACAGCGGAATCAAGACGCTTGGCACGGCGGTTGACGCTGTCGACCTGACGGCGATCGAACAGTTGATCGCCCGCAACGGATTCGTGGATAAAACGGCTGCCTATGTCTCTTACGAGGGGACCCTGCATATTACGATCAGCCAGCGCAAGCCGCTGCTGCGCCTGCTGACCGACGGCATGAACGCCTATGTGACGAGCGACGGTTATGTCTTCGCGGCGCCGCGGGCGTCGTCGCTTTACGTGCCTGTGGTCACCGGAAGTTACCGCCCGCCCTTCCCTGCGTCGTATGTGGGGAGCGTACGGGGCCATATCGACCACCGCCTGCGCGAGATCGACGACCGCATCGCCGAGCTTGAACGCGACAAATACCCCCTTTACCGTCGTGAACTGGAAAACGACCGTAATATTTCGGCCCTGCGGCGGATGCGCCTCAAGCGGCAGTGGTGGCGGCTGGAGGGCTCGCAGGAGTTCGATGCGCGGGTCGATGCGCTGCGCGAAAAGAAGGCCGAACTGCGCCGCAGCTACCGCTACCGCTCTATCGTGATCCGCCAGCAGATCGAGCATATCGCCGCACAGCAGGAGGCTGAACGACGGAAACAAAAAAAGTTGGAGAAAAGCTACGAAGATTTCATGAAACTCCTTACCTTTGTAGAAACTGTCGAAGACGATGATTTCTGGAGGTCGGAAGTGGTGCAGATCACCGCCCAAACGACCCCCAGCGGAGCATTGGAGGTGGAACTTACGCCCCGCAGCGGCCGCTACACCATCCTCTTCGGCCGGCTGGACGACGTGGAACGTAAGTTCGACAAACTGCTGAGGTTCTACCGCAGCGGCCTTTCGTCGATCGGCTGGAGCGAATACCGTACTATTGACATCAGATATAACGACCAGGTGGTCTGCAAGAAGTAAAAGGATTATACCGTGGAAAAAAAGAATTATACCGTTGCCGTCGATTTAGGCTGCTCGTCGGTCGTGGTGGCCGTCGGGGAGAAGACGCCCGAAGGCCTGCTTGACGTGGCATGCATCGTCACGAAGCCTGTCGAAGGGGTGAACGCGGGCCGGATCGAGAATATCGAACTGGTGAGCCGCGCCATCCGCGAAGCCGTGTCGGAAGCCGAGCAGCAACTCGGAATCCGCATTACGGAGGCGTATGCGGGTATCTCGGGTGATTTCGTGCGCTGTGCGCGCCACACCGACCATGTCTTTGTCTACGACCCTCAGAACGGCGTCAACCAGAAGGATGTCGACGCCCTGTTCGACCGCATGCGCAATGTTCAGGCTCCCGACGACGAGACCATCATGGAGCGTGTGCCCCAGAACTACCTGGTCGACGACAGCCAGGAGGTGCGCAATCCGGTGGGTTCGTTCGGTAAGAAACTCTCGTCGACGTTCAATTTCATCCTTTGCCTCAAAACTCCGATGCAGCGCCTCGATATGGCGCTTAAGCGGCTTGGAATCAAGATGCTGGACGTTATGTCCGATGCGCTGGCAACGCCCGAGGCGGTGGTGCTGCCCGATGAGAAGGAGGAGGGCGTCGCCGTGGTTAGCGTCGGCGCGGGGGTTACCGACGTGACGGTTTACTACCGCAACGTGGTACGTTACATCGCTTCGATCCCGATGGGTGCGTCGGCCATCAACCGCGACATCCGTACGATGAGCGTTCCCGAAAAACACGTCGAGAGCCTCAAACAGAAATACGGTTCGGCTGTTGCTGAACTGGCCCCCGAAGACAAGTTGATCCGCGTTAACGGCCGTACGGCCCGCGAGGCGAAAGATATTCTGCTGCGCAATCTGGCGACGGTGATCGAGGCCCGTGCTACGGACATTGCCGAATTCGTGATGCAGGAGATCAAGGATTCCGGCTATGCTGGAAAACTGGCCTACGGCATCGTGCTGACGGGCGGTTCGGCTAAACTCAAGGACCTCGACGAACTGTTCCGCCGTGTGACGGGCATGGACGTACGTGTCGCCGTTCCCGAAACGGGCATCACCGAGGAGTCGAAAGAGAAGGTCGCCGACGCGGCGTTCTCGACTGCCGTGGGTATCCTCATCAAGGGCGCCGAACTGGGAGGCTGCACCGTTATCGAACGGCCTGTTACTCCCGCAGCCGCTGCTCCGGGAGCAACTCCGCGCCAACCCTTCACGCCTCCGCAGCCTCAGCCGGCGGCCGGTGGGTTCAAGGCTCCGCAGCCCCGTGCGGCACAGCCTTATACGCCGCCTGTGGCGGCTGCTCCCGACCCCGACTCGCCGTCGGAACCCGAAACGGCTGACCGGCCGACAGACGGATTTGACGACGAACCGCCGATGATCGAACCCAAACGCAACCGCAACTGGGGTGCGATCTTCCAAAAGACCTTCGACAAGATCAACAAGAGTTTCTCGGCGGCCGAGGACGAGGAGATTTAGTTGGAGCCTTCAATACGGTGGTGGTGATATGCCGCCGTTTTCCGAAGAGCGCCGGTCGGGTTATCACGGCCTTTGGCCGTGTTTGCAAATCCGACTCCGCCCCAAACCCCTTCCCCGGGGAGAACTTATATCCGCCGCGAGCGGCGGAACAGGGGCTTCGGAATGAATATAAATGTTGTAGAAAGAAAGGAGATTACGATATGACAGACGAATTGATGTCGGAAATCAAAGCCCCGCGTGCGAAAGGCCCGATCATTACGGTGGTCGGCGTCGGCGGCGCCGGAGGCAATGCCGTAAACCATATGTGGAACCTCGGGATCAAGGGCGTTACGTTCATGGTCTGCAATACCGACCAGCAGGCGCTCGACAAGAGTCCCGTAGAAGAAAAAATCCGCCTCGGAGCCGAAGGCCTCGGGGCCGGCAACGACCCGGAGAACGGCCGCCGTGCGGCCGTCGAGTCACTGCCCGAAATCCGCCAGGTGCTCGAAGAGGCCGGTACGAAGATGCTCTTCATCACGGCCGGTATGGGCGGCGGAACGGGTACGGGCGCATCGCCCGTCATCGCCAAACTGGCCAAGGAGATGGGGCTGCTGACCGTGGCCATCGTCACCTCGCCGCTGGCCGTCGAGGGTAAAATCCGTTATGAACAGGCATTCCGCGGCATCGAGGAGCTGCGCCAGAACACGGATTCGCTGCTGATCATTAACAACGAGAACATCCTGGAGATTTACGGCCGCCTTTCGCTGAAGCAGGCTTTCGGCAAAGCCGACGACATCCTGGCTTCGGCGGCCAAGGGCATCGCGGAGATCATCACCGTCGAGAGCGACCTGGTCAACGTCGACTTCGCCGATGTTTCGAAGGTGATGCGCAACAGCGGCCGGGCCCACATGGCCGTGGCTACGGCCGACGGCGACAAACGCGCCGAGACCGTTGCCGAAGCGTCGCTGCGTTCGCCGCTGCTCGATCACAACCTGATTTCGGGCGCCAAAAATATCCTGCTCAATATCTCGGTGTCCGATGCCGACGCCCTGATGTACGACGAGGTCGTGCGAATCCTGGAATATATCCAGGCCCATGCCAGCGTGCAGGACGAACACGGCGTGATCCATAACGCCAACATCATCTGGGGTACGAGCGAGAAGCCGCAGTTGGGTAACTTCATCGAACTGGTGGTCGTGGCCACGGGATTCGAAGGCGACGCACAGCCCGGTGTGATGAAGCAGATCATTCCCCCGGCCCGTACCGTCGAGCCGGTCACCAAGGAGACGCCCGCTGCCTCTCCCGTGCTGGAGCCGATCAAGCCCCTGCCTCCCAAACCCGTCCAGCGCCAGCCCGAACTGGTGATGCTCGGGGCCAAGCCGACCCGTTACAGCAACATCGACACCCTGCTGGCCAAACCGGCTTACCAGTCGCGCAACTCGAAGTTCGTCGTGCGTGTCCCCGGCAGCCGCAAGGAGGTGCTGAAGGACGATGCAGCCGATGCGCAACCGCAGAAGGAGGAGACCCAAGGCGGTTCGCTGTTTGATTAACTAACCGATTTTCAATTTGGAAGACGCTCATTCCTGGATTACCTTCAACGGGTTTTCACCCCATATCGCCGTGCTTTGCGCGGTGACGCTTTGTCTGCTGTGTGTTTCGGCGCTCGTTTCGGGGGCCGAGACTTCTTTTTTCTCCCTGTCGCACAACGACATCCGCCGCGTGCAGAACCGCAGGAGCGCATCGGCCGAAGCCATGCTGCGGTTGCTGTCGAATGTCGACCTGCTGCTGGCTACGATCCTGGTCGTCAATAACCTGGTGAATATCTGTATCGTCATCCTCACGGCCGGTATCATCGATTCGCTCTTTACGTTCCTGCGTTTCGAATTCCTGTTCAAAACCGTGCTGGTGACCTTCCTGCTGCTGCTCTTCGGTGAGATTCTGCCCAAGGTGCTGGCGCAGACAATTCCCCTGCGCTTCGCCTCGATGGTGGCCCGGCCTCTCGTGGTGCTGCGGTGGATTTTCTATCCGCTTTCCTATGCGCTGGTCCGCACGAGCAGCCGTATCAGCGAGAAGGCCGCGCACAAAAGCGAGATTTCGCTCGGCGAACTGGCCGACGCCGTCGATATGACGCAGGGTTCCAGCCCCGAAGAACACGTGATGCTTTCGGGCATCGTCAACTTCGTCAATACCGAGGTGCAGGAGATCATGAAACCCCGTGTGGACATCACGGTGCTCGATATGAAGGACGATTACGAGACGGTCAAGAAGACGATCATCGAGTCGGGTTTCTCGCGCATCCCGGTCTACGAGGAGGATGTGGACAACATCCGCGGAACGCTCTACGTCAAGGACCTGCTGCCTTATATCAACAACGGCAGCGAGTTCGCGTGGCAGCAGTTGATCCGCAAACCCTATTTCGTCCCCGAACACAAGAAAATCAACGACCTGCTGGCCGATTTCCAGACGAACAAGGTCCACATGGCCATTGTCGTCGATGAGTACGGCTCGACGCTGGGCCTGGTCTCGCTCGAAGACATTATCGAGGAGATCGTTGGCGAGATTTCCGACGAGAGTGACAACGACGAATGTTTCTATACGCGCCTCGACGCCAAATCCTATGTTTTCGAGGGCAAGACCCACCTCGGGGATTTCGAACGGATACTCGACATCGGCGAGGATGTTTTCGCCGATGTCCGGGGTGAAGCCGAAACCCTCGCCGGGCTGATGCTCGAACTCAAACGCGACTTCCCGCGCAAGGGCGATGTCTTCACCTCGCACGACCTTCGTTTCACGGTGCAGGAGATGGACGGCCATCGCGTCGACAAAATCCGCGTCGACCTCCAATGATCCCCGCCCTGTGGATAGAGCCGCCGATGAGTGCCGAAGAGGCCGCCCGGTGGACGACCTCCGAAGAGCGGACGCAGGCCGCTGCATTCGCATCGGAACACCGCCGTGCCGAGTTCCTTTCGTGGCGGGCCGTCGTACGCCGCGAACTGGGCGCCGACGTGCGGATCGCCTATGATTCGCTGGGCGCTCCGGTCGTGACCGACCTACCCGTCCATATTTCCGTTTCCCATTGCGCAGGCCGCATCGCCGTCTGCGCCTCCCCCGACCGTTGTGCTGTGGATATCGAGCCCGAGACGCGCAATTTCAGCCGCGCCGTGAGCCGCTACCTGACGCCCGAAGAGAAATCCCTTTCCGGCGATCCTTTCTGGCCGGGAATCGTCTGGTGTGCGAAAGAGGCACTTTACAAGTATTCCGGCCGCCGGGAACTGGATTTCCGGAGGGACCTCCGTGTCGAGCAGGTCGACCTTGCCGCCGGCATGCTGACGGGCCGGATCGAAAACGGAGAACCTGTCGGGCTCTCCGTACGCCGTGAAGACGGCTATATCGTCGTATATATCCTTTAAAAAGCCTCCGATGCGGTGAACAGGAACGCCGAAGAGCGTTTGCGGTCCCACGGCAGGTTCTGGTTGCCGAAGTTTCCCCAGCCGTAGTCGAGGCGGATGTTCATGCGGTTCTTGAATTCGAAGCGGTAGCCGCATCCGAAACTGCAAAGCGTATTTCCCCAGCGGAAGGCCTCTGTACCCCAGACCTGTCCGCCGCCGATCCATCCCACGATGCCGTGGCGGCGGTAAATTTTCTGCCGCAGTTCGATCTGCGTTTCCACCAGTCGTTTGTCGCGGTAGCGGCCCTCGTAGTAACCGCGCATGCGCTCCATGCCGCCCATTTTGGCATACATGTGCCACGAAGGCGTTCCGGCCGTAGCGTCGGCGTAGAGGTCATAGGCCAGTATGGCGCCTTTCCAGAGTTTTTGGTAGAAATCGAAGGTCAGCGTAAAGCGTCCGAACGTGCGCCGCGTGTTGCCCAGCCATTCGGGATACCATTTGGCTTCGGCCTTGATGAAGACGCCTTTCGAAGCGTTGAACGTAACGTCGCGCGTATCGTATTGGGCGAAAAGCCCGAGGCTGGTGTTGAAGGCGTTGGGTTTGTCGCCCGTTGTGGCGATGAAATTCGAGAAGGGGTCCTGCTTTTCGGGGTCGTAACGTTTCCCGTCTTTCCAGAGGTCGTACATCTCGCCGACCTGCCCGCCGGGCTTTGCTACTTCGCCGTTGTCGATGCGCTGCATGTAATCGGCCATCCCCGAGCCCTTGTATTTGGCTCCGGTGTAATCGATGCCTCCGCTGACGCCGATGTAAAAGCGGCCCACGAGCGCCGTGCAGTAGGAGATGCGAAAGATGCCCATGGTCGTCGTGAGATCCTGGGCATAGCCCTCCTTGCCGGCCTCGTAACCTACGCCGTAGAAAGCTCCGGGAAAGTAGACGAATGCCCCCGAGTAACTCAGCCGCTGCTTGTTGTGGTGGTAGATATTGTCTCCCGAGAAGCGCAGGAGTACGAATTTCTCGGTTGTGAAGTTGCCGTAAATCGAGATGTTCGACGGGGCGGTAATCGAGTCCGTGCGGTCGAGCCGGTAGAGGCCCGCCAGCAGGAACCCGATGCCGAAACCTACGTCCGACGAGTAGTTGGGGCCCGGGGCGATACTCCAGTCGATTTTCTTTTCGAAGGTGCGGTCGACGTTCGAGCGGCTGTAATAGTCGATGATGCGGCGGATCAGTCCCGGCCGCTTCACGGTTGCCGCGAGATCTGCGGTATCGGTTTGCGGAATAGGTTTGGTATTCGGGTGTGTCTCTGCCTGCCCGATCTGCGAGAGCGTCTTTTCGGTCGTGGGGAAATTCTCCTTCGAGGTATCTGTGCTCTGGGCCGACGTGTGCAGCGAAATCGTTGCCAGGAGAACGGTAAGGAGAAGTAAATAGGTCTTTTTCATTCAAATAGAGATCGGAGTTGAACACAAAGATAGCCAATATTTCCGGTTGCGCAAAATGAACAATCCGAACCCCCGAAAGTCGCAACGAAACGGGTAAAAATTCCTACCTTTGTAGCAATTCAAACAATTTGCATCCTATGGAAATCGCCCGCCCGCAACTGCTTCCGGAACCCGAAAAACCCTCCGATCCCGTCCGGATGACCTGTGATGAAGAGATTGCCGACGCTTCGTTCCGCGGCGCGGACTTCGCATCGCTCGACCGCGAGCACCTCTCGGTGCAGGGATGTCTCTTTGCGGGATGTATTTTCGCCGGAAGCGTACTTGCCCATTCGCAGTTTTCGGATGTCGTTTTCCGCAACTGCGACTTCTCGAATGCCGACCTGCAGGGGAGCAGTTTCCACCGCGTGGAGTTTTCCGACTGCAAACTCTCGGGAACGAACCTCGCCGAAACCACGCTCAATCACCTGTCGTTCGGGCGCTGTAAAGGCGAGTTTGCTAATTTCGCCTTTGCGCGGCTGCGTGCGGTGCGTTTTGCGGGCTGTCCGATGCACAGCGCCTCTTTCGGCGACTGCCGTTTCGAGCGTGTCGAATTCACCGAATGCGACCTGACACTGGCCGAATTCTTCGGAACGCGCCTGCGGGGGCTTTCTTTTGCCGATTCGGATATTCGCGGCATCCGGGTCCGGGAACTCGAATCGTTTGAGTTGAAAGGTTTAAAAATCAATTCATTGCAAGCTGTCGAGCTGGTGCGTCTGCTGGGCGTGGAGATCGAAGGGGAATAAGTTTTTCAAAAAATTTACATATTTTATAAAAAATATTAATAAAATATTTGGAAGTTTGCTTTCTGCGTAGTACTTTTGCTTCGTCTTAAATGATAAAGATTTTTAAGAATTAATTAAAATTATTTAGTATGAAAGCAAAGATTAACGAGTGGTTCCGTACCGCCCTGATCATGTTGGGAGAGAGCATTAAATTGCGCGAGATGTAAAATCTCCCTTTTACACTGAAAGAAACCAAAACTTCGATAAACGAACAGCCCGGCTTGCAAAAGCCGGGCTGTTTTGTCGTTACGGGGATTCCGACGCCTATTTGAGGTCGATTTTCTTGAGGATTGCCTTCGGTACGGCGTTCTTGTTCACGAGCACGGTCATCGACTTGTAGGCGACGAACGGGCGCGAGAAATACCAGTATCCGTCGTAAGGCGGACGTACATCCCACGAGTTTTTGACCTTGTAGTAAGGAGTGCCGTTCTGGTCGACGGCTGTGCCCACGATCTGCATGCCGTGGTCGTCGGTGGTTTCGTAGTTGTCGTAACCCTCCTGGCGAAGCTCCTGTGTGATGGTGCGCTCCTTGCCGGGCTTGTCGAACTTGTAGAGGGCGTCTTCCTTCTCCTTTTGGGTGAGTTTGCCCCATTTCTCGGCCTCGGTTCCCTCCATGCCTCCGATGTCGGCCTCGGGAATAATGCCCAGCCCTTTGGTACGGCTGAAGCCTTTTTCGCTTACGTCCGTTCCCCAGGCGATGGTGTAACCCTTCTCCAGCGAGTTGTCGATGATCTCCATAAACTCGTCGAGGGGCACGTTCCACACCTTGTCCCAGTTCCAGTTGTCGGGAACCTCCATGGCGAATTCCGTGTAGAAGGGGTGGTGGGTGAACGATGCGAATTCGACATAGTCCCCGAGGTCGATCGGGAGCGATGCGGCGAACGATGCGGGGGTGTACTCCTTGCCTTTGTAGGTGAACTTCTCGGGCATCGCGCCGAAGTAGGCGTCGAGGATGCCGTTCAGTCCGGCCTGCCAGGCCGTTGTGAGCTTACCGCCGTCCTTGCGCTTCTCGGCGGCGGTGATCACCGCGTCGGCATAGGCCTTGATCACGGCGTCGATCTCGTCGAAATTGGGTTTGTCGTAGCCGTAGTTCAGTCCCGGGTAAATCTCCGTCGGGACGATGCCGTAAGCCTCGATGCCGTGCAGTACGTCGTGGGCCTGTCCGCCGACGGCGAGGTTCAGGCAGCCGTGCAGCCGGACGTATTTCACCGCCTTCTCGAAATAGATATTGCGCACGATCCACATCACCGAAAGGTCCAGTTCGGGACCTCCGGCGCGCAGGATTTCGCTTTCGAGGAACGAGAGGGTCGAATAGCACCAGCAGGTTCCGCTGCGGCTCTGATCCTTTACCGGGGTGACGGGCAGGATCTTGACATCGGTGAACCGGTAGCCTTCGGCTTCGGCCGGGGCCGGTTTCTGCGCCGCAACCCCGAGTACGGAGCAAAGCGCGAGTGCTGCGAGAATCAGTTTTTTCATCTATCGTTCGGTTTTTTGAGTTTTTCCTTCTTGCGGAGGCTTCTCTGGTTCCACTCCGGCGGATTCCGGCCGCCCCGGCTTGCCTATTTCTTCGATCCTGCGACGATCTTCAGGCATTCGTCGAGGCTGAGCTCTTCGGGTTTCGCTCCCTTCGGCAGGCGGTAGTTCTTGCCTTTGTAAGCGATGTAGGGGCCGTAGCGGCCGTTTTTGACCAGCATGTCGGCGTCCTCCGGGAAGCTCTTGAGGGGCGTGTTGGCCGCTGCGGCAGCTGTCTGGTGTGCGCGGACGATCTCCACGGCGCGGTCGTAGCCGATCGTATAGGGATCGTCGGTCTTGGCCAGCGATGCGAACGATTTTCCGTAGCGCACATAAGGGCCGTATTTGCCGATGCCGACGGTCAGTTCCTCGCCGTCGAGTTGTCCCAGGTCACGGGGCAGGGCGAAGAGTTCCAGCGCCTCTTCGAGCGTGATCGACTCGATGAGCTGGCCCTTCTTCAGCGACGCAAAGCGACCCTTCTCGCCTTCGTTTCCTTCGATCTCGACCATCGGGCCGTAGCGGCCGATGCGGGCCTTTACGATGTGTCCCGTCTTGGGGTCGTTGCCCAGGATGCGGACCTCGCGTGTCTTGGCGGTCTGTGTGGTGATGGCCGAGTCGACCATCTTGTGGAAAGGTCCGTAGAACTCGTCGATCATCTTGTCCCAGGTGATGTCTCCCTCGGCGATACGGTCGAATTCCTTCTCGACGTTGGCCGTGAAGTTGTAGTCGATGATCGGGCCGAACTGTTCCTCCAGGTAGTCGTTGACCACCATGCCGATGTCGGTCGGCGAGAGGCGGTTTTTCTCCTTGCCGTAGTTCTCCGAGAGGGTCTTCGAGGCGATCTTCTCGCCCGTGAGCGTCAGTTGTGCGTAGTTGCGTTTCTGTCCGTCCTTATTCTGCTTGACGACGTAGCCGCGGTTGATGATCGTGGTGATCGTCGGGGCGTAGGTCGAAGGGCGTCCGATGCCCAGTTCTTCGAGGCGCTTTACGAGCGAAGCCTCGTTGTAGCGGGCCGGAGCCGAGGTGAAGCGCTCCGTGGCGGTGATCTGCGACGGGAGCACCCGGTCGCCGGCCGTCAGTTTCGGGAGCAGTCCTTCGCCGCTCTCGGCGGCCTGGTCGTCGTCCGTGGACTCGGAGTAGAGGCGCAGGAAACCGTCGAAACGGACGACTTCGCCCTGTGCGACGAACTGGTGCGAGGAACCCGACATGTCGATGGTGATGGTCGTGCGGTCCAGTTCGGCGCAGACCATCTGCGAAGCGACGGTGCGTTTCCAGATCAGGTCGTAGAGTTTCTTCTCGGCGGGCGTACCCTCGATCGCATCGCGTTCGATATACGACGGACGAATGGCCTCGTGCGCTTCCTGGGCGCCTTTGGTCTTGGTCTTGTAATTGAACCAGCGGGAGTATTTCTCGCCGTAGAGTTTCGTGATCTCCTCCTTGCACTGGGCCAGCGCCTGCTGCGAGAGGTTCACCGAGTCGGTACGCATGTAGGTAATGAGACCCTGTTCGTAGAGGTGCTGTGCCACGGACATCGTCTGCGAAACGGACATGCCCAGTTTGCGGCCTGCCTCCTGCTGGAGCGTCGAGGTCGTGAACGGAGGCGCGGGGTAGCGCTGCGCGGGTTTTTCTTCGGCCTTGGCCACCGTAAACGTTGCACCGATACAGCTTTTCAGGAATGCTTCCGCCTGCGCTTCGGTTTCGAAACGCGACGAGAGCTCGGCTTTGAAGAGCGTTTTTTCGGGGTCTGCGGCGGCGTAGAATTGTGCTACGACGCGGAAATAGGCTGTCGAGCGGAAGGCGATGATCTCGCGTTCGCGTTCCACGATCAGGCGTACGGCTACCGACTGCACGCGGCCTGCCGACAACGACGGGCGAACCTTCTTCCACAGTACGGGCGACAGTTCGAAACCGACCAGTCGGTCGAGTATGCGGCGCGCCTGCTGGGCGTTCACCAGGTCCATGTTGACCGTGCGCGGTTTCTCGATAGCCTCGAGGATTGCCCGTTTGGTGATCTCGTGGAAGACGATGCGCTTGGTCTGGTCGACGGGGAGACCCAACACTTCGGTCAGGTGCCATGCGATGGCTTCTCCTTCGCGGTCTTCATCGGATGCGAGCCAGACGGTTTTCGATTTGGCCAGTTTGGTGAGTTCGTCGACCACTTTCTTCTTGTCGCTGGGAATTTCGTAGACCGGCTTGTAGCCTTCGCCGATATTGATGCCGAGGTCCTTCTTCGCAAGGTCGCGGATATGTCCGAAACTCGATTTTACGACGAAATCCTTGCCGAGGAACTTTTCAATGGTCTTGGCCTTGGCGGGGGACTCTACGATTACTAAATTTTCCTGCATTGCTGTTTTTGATGGCTTTTCAGAAATGCGAAAACCTAAGCATTACACTTAGGTTCCGCAAAAGGGTTTATCTGTTGTTTATTTAATCAGGTTGTACGCCATGGTAAACCGGATCGGAGCGTTGTTCGATACGGTTGCCCCGGCCTCCGTCGACATGCCCTGCAACACGCCGAACGTCGTCGTGTAGAGGCTGTATGCTTCGGGTCCGATGTAAACCGAGAGGTTGGTGACTTTACTCCAGTCGATATTTTCGACTACCCCGCCCGCATCGGCCTTGGCCTGCATGTAGCTGTTCCAGAGCTGCTGCATGTAACCCGTGATGTCCATTACGTAACAGCCGCGGCTGCGGTTGATCTTGCCGTAATAGGCGAGTTCCGTGCTGTAATTCTGCTCGTAGACGTAGGCGTAATCCGAAATCGGCGTCAGTTTCTTGTAATTGGTGTACATGCCCAGCCGGCTCGGGTATGCGTTCATCTGGTCGGTCAGGCGCACGATGTTGTCGGCTTCCGCGATCTTCTCCCATTCGTAGTCGCTGTCTTCGAAATAGACGGACATGCGGACCTGGCTGAAGGCGAGGGTCTTGAAATCCTTGCCGTCCTTGTTGCCCTTGGTGATCTCCGCCTCCAGTTCCGCGAAGAACTCCGGGGTGAAGGTCATTTCGGTCACTACGCCGCCCATGCCTTCGACATAGAGACGGGGATTCTCAAGACGGGTCGTGGCTGTCTCCTTGGCCTGCTCGATATCGATCTTGTCCGCGATCGTGGCCTCGGTGTAGTCGCGCTTGACGTTGTTCACCGAAACATTGCCGAATCCAGCGCCGTCTTCGTAGAAGTAGTAGACCATGCCGATCGTATCCTTGATCAGCGAGGGGTCGTCCTTCACGCGGTTACGTCCGTAGACCGACAGGCCCGAATAGGTCAGGTCCGTGGCGAAGATCGTACCTTTGCCGTATTTCGTGAGCGGCTTGGCCGGGTCCGGGGCGATGTAGAGGCCCCGGAACTCCTCGACCCAGTATTTCAGGCTGTCGGCGCTGTAAATCGAATAGTCGCCTGCATATTTGCCCTCCTGGAGCATCAGGCGGCTGATATACTTTTTACCGGCCTCGGTGGGTTTCAGCGTTACGGCCGTCGTGGTCGAAGGATATTTACCCTCGCCGCCCAGCGAGAAGGTGAAGAGCGGCTCGTCCGGATTATAGACGCCTTCCGTTGCGGGATCGAAATTGAGGTAGAAGGTCGAGTCGCGCTCCGATTTGTTGGGCGCTATGGGTTTATCGGTGAGGTACTTGTTGCTGAGGACCTCATAGACGGCAAACGACTGCTCGGTCAGCGAGTCGCGGCCAAAGCTGGTCACCTTGAGCATGATCTGCGCCGAGTCGAAGATCGGCTTGTAGCCGAAATATCCCGAATCGACCAGGTAATAGTTGACCATCTGCGAGAGGAAGCCCATCGAGCGGCGGCCCAGCGTGTCGTTGAGCATCGAGCCGAAATAGCCGTAAGTGATGTTCGAACTGACGATCGAGTCAGTCTGGAACAGGCGCGTCTCGACGTATTTTTTCGGGTTTATTTCGTTGGCCCGGGGGAGCGTCACGAATCCCGCCTTCATCTGCTGATTGTCAGGGATGAGGTTTCCGCCCAGCGTATCATCCACCTTGGTACAGCCCTGCAGGATCAGTCCAATCGTGGCAGCCAGCGCTGCAACGGGGAGCAGCCTGCGGCGGAAGTTATTGAATTGCTTCATAAAAACGGTTGTAATTATCGAAAAAGTCCTCTGCCTCGGGCGACTGATATTCGAGCATCGGCTTTCCGCTTGCGCGGGCCATCTCCAATACCTTGGGGTCGACATCCGGGGATGCGGCCACAACACCGTCGGCATAATCCATAACGAAGCGGCAGAGGTTTTCGTATGACGGAGTGTCGAGAATCGCAAGATTTTTGTCCTTGACGCCCTCGCCGGCGATCTTGGAGGCGAATCCGGGGTCGAGTTCCCCGGTGAAACCGTCGCCGTAAAGCGATACCACGACCTTGACATCGCGGAAGATCGGGTCGTCGGCGAAAATCCGTTTCAGGTAGACGGGGATTACCGCCGTAAACCAGCCGTGACAGTGTACCACCGTCGGTGTCCAGCGGAGTTTTTTGACGGTTTCCAGTACGCCGCGGGCGAAGAAGATGGCCCGCTCGTCGTTGTCCGGGAAGTAGTTGCCCGCGTCGTCGGTCAGTACGGCCTTGCGTGAGAAATAGTCGTCGTTGTCGATGAAATAAATCTGTACGCGCGCTGAAGGGATCGACGCCACCTTGATGATCAGCTGGTGGTCGTTGTCGTCGATGATGAGGTTCATGCCCGACAGCCGGATAACCTCATGCAGTTGGTGCCTGCGCTCGTTGATGCAACCGTAACGGGGCATGAAAGTTCGGATTTCGTTGCCGTGTTCCTGCATCGCCTGCGTCAGTGCACGGCAAAGCCCGGAACCCTCCGTTTCCGGAAGATAAGGGGTGATCTCCTGACATACGTACAGTATCTTGCTTGCCATGTTTTGAGGGTTTATAGCACAAAGGTAGTGAAAAAAAATTAAAGAATGAGCATTGCGTCTCCGTAAGTACCGAAACGATACCCCTCTTCTTTGGCCACCTTGTACGCATTCATCACGGTTTCGTAACCGCCGAAAGCCGCTACCATCATTAATTGTGTGGAGTAGGGCAGGTGGAGGTTGGTCACCATGGCATCGGCCACCGTGAACTCGTAGGGCGCGAAAATGAACTTGTTGGTCCAGCCCTCCATGGGTTTGATCATGCCGTTGGTCGATACGGCAGTCTCGATCGTGCGCATCACCGTCGTACCGATGGCCACGACCTTGCGTCCCTGCTGCTTGGCGGCATTGACCGACGCTGCGGCGGGATCTTCGACGAAGAACTGTTCGGAGTCCATCTTGTGCTTCGAGAGGTCCTCGACATCCACCGTGCGGAAGTTCCCCAGCCCGACGTGCAGCGTCACGAACGTCTTGTCGATGCCTTTGATCTCCATGCGTTTCATCAGGTGCTTCGAGAAGTGCATGCCGGCCGTCGGGGCGGCTACGGCTCCCTCTTTCTCCGCGAAGATGGTCTGGTAGCGTTCGGCGTCTTCGGGCTCGACCTTTTCACGCACCCATTTCGGCAGGGGCGTTTCGCCCAGCGAGAAGAGCGTTTGCTTGAACTCTTCGTAAGAGCCGTCGAACAAAAAACGCAGCGTGCGGCCGCGCGAGGTGGTGTTGTCGATCACTTCGGCCACCAGCAGGTCGTCGTCGCCGAAGTAGAGTTTGTTCCCGATGCGGATTTTGCGCGCCGGGTCCACCAGCACGTCCCACAGCCGCAGTTCGCGGTTGAGTTCCCGCAGCAGGAAGATTTCGATTTCGGCTCCGGTCTTCTCCTTGTTGCCGTAGAGGCGTGCCGGGAAGACTTTCGTATCGTTGAAAATGAAAAGGTCTTTTTCGTCGAAATATTCGATGATGTCCTTGAAGATACGGTGCTCGATTGTGCCTTTGGCGCGGTTGATGACCATCAGACGCGATTCGTCGCGATTGTTGGCCGGGTATTTGGCCAGCATTTCGGGTGAAAAGTCATACCCGTACTGCGATAATTTCATAAATAGACGCTCTTTTTTACGTTGAATTTCATTCGACATTTTCTGTGCCGGACAATCGCCCGAAGCGCAGGTTTGTTGCCGCCTTGGCTTCACGGGATGGTCCCGAAAAACAAGACAGATTATTTTCTATACGCAAAAAAGGCTATTTTGTTTCAAGATTTTGCAGATTTTCAAGAAATTCGTCCAATTCATACGACTTTTCGAGCGTGAAGCCGCCGCTGCGCGTCCGGCGCAGGGAGGCAAGATGTGCGCCGCTGTGGAGCGCCTGTCCGATTTCATGGGCCAGCGAGCGGATGTAAGTCCCTTTGCTGCAACGGATGCGGATGCGCACGCGGGGCAGGGCATACTCCAGTATTTCCATTTCGTAGATGGTGATCATCGCCTGGCGGACGGCGACCTCTTCCCCGGCGCGGGCCAGCTCGTAGGCGCGTGTGCCGTCGATCTTCTTGGCGGAGTAGACGGGCGGGGTTTGCAGCCGCTCTCCGGTGAGCGACTCAAGGGCTTCGGCGAGGGCTTCCCGCGTGATATGCTCCCACGGATAGGTCTGGTCGATTTCGTGCTCCAGGTCGTAGCTCGGGGTCGTGGCGCCCAGCATCACGTCGGCCACATACTCCTTCTCTTCGGCCTGCAGCGAGTCGACGAGTTTCGTGGCGCGGCCGATGCAGACCAGCAGGATGCCCGTGGCCAGCGGATCGAGCGTTCCGGCGTGTCCGACCTTGATTTTGCGGTAGCCCAGCCTGCGGAGCGCGAATTTGATTTTGCGCACCACGTCGGTCGAGGTCCAGCGCAGGGGCTTGTCCAGTACGGCGATGTATCCGTCTTCGAAGTTGATGCCGCGGAGGTCCAGCGTTTCTTTCATCAGCAGAAATAGCTTATAATCGACACCAGTCCGGCGACGGTGCAGTAGATTGCGAACCAGATGAGCTTGCCGCGTTTCACGATTTCGATCATGAACTTGCAGGCGAGGCATCCCGTGACGAATGCGGCGATGAATCCGGCGACGAGCGGAGTCGCAGCTACGCCGGCGGTCAAATCGCCGCTCATGGCTTCGAGCAGCGTTTCGCCCAGGATCGGCGCCAACACCATCAGGAACGAGAATTGTGCCACAGCGGCTTTCTTGTTGCCCAGCAGCAGGCCCGTCGCGATGGTCGAACCCGACCGCGAGAGTCCCGGCATGGCGGCGCACGCCTGTGCCAGTCCGATGATCAGGGCGTCGCGGTAGGAGATCGTCTCCTTCTGCCGCGGTTTGGCGTAGTAGGCGAAGGTCAGCAGTGCCGCTGTCAGCAGCAGCATGGCGCCTACGACCACAAGGATATAGGGAGCGTTGAGCAGGTCGTTGATCCGGTCTTTCAGCAGGAATCCGACGAACCCGATGGGAATCATCGAGAGGACGAGTTTCAGCACGTAGGCCTGCTCTTCGTTGAACCGGCGCGAGAAGAGTCCTTTCAGGAGCCGCCAGACTTCGCTCCACAGCACGACGACCGTGCTCAGCACCGTGGCGGCGTGGAGTGCCACGTCGAACGTGAGGTTCTCTTCGAGCTGTACGCCCAGCACCTCTTTGGCGATCTGCAGGTGGCCGCTGCTCGAAACGGGCAGGAATTCGGTAATACCCTGCACGATACCGAGCAGGATAGCTTGTAGTGTATCCATTTATTCAGAGAGGGTGTAAATTTTCGGGTGTTCTGTTTTCGGAGCCTGCGCACCGGACCCGGGTATCCCGGACCCGGCGGGAATTACTTGTAGCGTTTCATGATTGCGTAAATCTCGATGACGAAACCGCCGATCACGAGGATCGGAGCCAGCGTGATGCGCCGCCACGAGAACATCGCATAGTTGAATTCGTCGGGCGAGTCGCTCCCTCCGCCGGCCATCAGGATGAAGCCCAGGAGGATAACTGCGAACCCGATCGCCAGCAGGATGTAGTTGCGGCGCGTAAGGGGCATGCGCGGGTCTTCCTGCAGGGGGGCCTGTGCTTTTTTCTGTTCGTTTTTCATTTAATAAAGATATATCTTGTTCGACTTCATATTGACGAATTTGTTGAGGGCTGCGATGGTGAAGAGCCCCGAGATGATGATGCCGCCCGCAATCATCGAGCCGAGAATGATGGCGATTTTGCCGGCCTCGGCAATGGTCATCAGTTCGGGAACAGCTTCGTTCAGCCCGTAAACCGCCAGGCAGAAGAGTGCCGATGCGGCCGTGCCGGCCAGGATTCCCTGGGTGACGCTGCTTCCCAGGAAGGGTTTCATGATGAACCACTTGGTAGCCCCCACCAGCTTCATCGTGTTGATAAGGTATCTTTTGGAAAAGATCGCCAGCCGGATGGTGTTGCTCAGCAGGATCAGCGAGATGACCAGCAGCGCGCCGCCGAACAGCAGCAGCACGAGGCGGATTTTATTCACCGTGGCGTGCAGCCGTTCGGCCATCAGCGCCGGATACGATACGCGGTCGACGCCCTCGATGCGCCCGACGGCGGCGATGAACGAGTCGAGCAGCTCCTTGTCGGCCGATGCCGACGTGAGCGTAAGCTCGAACGAATCCAGTAGCGGATTCTCCTGCAGGACCTCTTCGAACGAACTGCCGAACATCTTGCGGAACTCCTGGTCGTCGACCTTCTCCTCCTTGGCCGAGTAGGCGATCGTCGCGACCATCTCTTCGCCCGTCAGGCGTTTGTTGATGGCCTCCTTCTGCGTGTCCGAAAGCCCGTTTTTCAGTTCCACGGTGACGGCGATGCTCTCCTGCAGCGTGTCGGCGACCTTCAGTGCCGCGACCATCAGATAACCCACCGATCCCAGCAGGAACAGCACGAGCGTGATGCTCACTGTCGATACGATATAGGAGTTGCGTACCTTTCGTTTTAAACGCTTGTCGTCTTTCATAACTTTACGCTTTTTTCTTGCGGAAACAATATACCAGTGCGGCAATCGCGCCCAGCAGGATCGCGAGCGATGCGGCGAGCGTTACGCCTTCGACGGTTGTCCAGCCCGGGGCGCGGAACCGCCATTCGACGGTGTGCGTTCCGGCGGGGAGCGTCATCGCCCGCAGGATGTAGTCGGCCCGGAAGTAGGGCGTCTCTTCGCCGTCGACATAGGCCGTCCAGCCGTGGTCGTAGAAAATCTCCGAGAAGACCGCCGCCGATTTTTCCGGTGCGGTGTATTCATATTTAAGGTAGTTCGGGCGATATTCCGTGAGTGCGATCGTGCGGGTGGAATCGGCGCCGGGAGCCGCCTGGGCAATTCCGGCAGTCAGCGTCTCGTCTTTGGCGGCGATTACCGCCGTGGTTTTGGTGTCGATGGTTTCCAGCGCATCGATTTCGGCCTGTGCCGTCGGGACGTATACGAGGCTGTCCACGAACCACGCCGCCCCGTTGGCTGTCGTACGGATGCGCGGTTCGGGCTGTCCTTCTTTGCCCTGAACGATCAGGTAGCGTGTGTTGAGCATGTCCAGCACGCCGTCGTCGACCCGGGAGAGGTAACGGTCGATCAGGTCCTGGTAGCGGGCCAGTTTCGCACCGTGGTAACCGCCTACGGAACGGTGGAAATAGGAGGTCGTAGCGTCGTTGAAGGGGCTGACCGTGAGGTTCAGCACCCGGTAACCCGGGTCCGTGTCCTGCATGATCGCCTTGTCGGCCGCCGAGGCCGTCACCCGGTTGCGCTGCGTCGAAACGAAATTGTCCGACGAAAGGAACCGCAGGTCGACCGGCACGAGGTCCAGCAGCATCACGGCCCCGAGCAGGCCCGTCAGCATGTATTTGTTGATCTTTCGCAGGGCGAACAGCGCCACGCTGCCTGCCGCCAGCAGGATCATCAGCAGCGAACGCCATGCGTCGGCCTGCATCATCGCCGCACGGTCGGCGGCCATCGCGTCGGCTGTCGCTTCCGCCCATTCCACGTCCATCCCGCGGTCGATGTACGACTGCATGTTGTTGCTCTCGAAGATGTGGCGGAACGTATCGGTCATCTCGGCGGCGCTCTGCGCACGCCCGAAGTCGAAGAACAGGCCTCCGGCGACGGCGAACAGCAGGCAGAGGCCCCCGGTGATTCCTGCGGACCACGCCAGTCCGCGCAGCAGCCGTTCGCGGGGGATTTCGCCTTTCCAGAGCCGCATCAGGGCGAACGCCCCCAGCAGCGGCACGGCCCATTGCACGACGACGAGCGTCATCGACACGGTGCGGAACTTGTTGTAGCCGGGCAGGTATTTGAACGCAAATTCCGTGAATCCCATCAGGTTGCGGCCCCAGGCCAGCAGGATCATCAGCACGCATGCGGCGATGATCCACCATTTGTTGCGGCCCCGGGCCAGCGCGATGCCCAGCGCGGCGAGGAATATGGCGGCGGCTCCGAGGTAGGTCGGGCCGCCCGTGTAAGGCTGCGTGCCCCAGTATACGCCCAGTTGCTGCGCCGCGCCGCGCAGCCCGTAGTCGTTCAGTACGGCTGCGGTCTGTCCGTCGGCCGGGAAGGTCGTGCCCGATTCGCGGCCCATGAAGTCGGGAATCAGCAGGTTGAAGGTCTCGGCTTTGCCGTAGCTCCACGCCGTGGCATAGTCGAGGGCAAGGCCGCTCGTCGAGGTTTCGGCCGTCGCGGCCAGCTCCGAACCGCCGCGGATGGTCTCCTTCGAATGTTTGGCCGTGTACCACAGGGGCGAGAAGTTCGATCCTACGGCCAGGATGCCCGCCGCAGCCAGGGCTGCCGTACGCAGGGCGAAATTCTTCATCCGTTTTTCCCGGAAGGAGGCGATGCCTTCGCTGACCCAGAATGCGGCCATCGCCACGAGGAAATAGTAGGTGATCTGTGGGTGGTTGGCGCCGATTTCGAGCGACGCCGTGAGCGCCGTGAGTGCTGCGCCGCACCAGACGTTGCCCCGCAGGGTCATCCATGCGCCGCCCATCATCAGCGGGGCGTAAACCAGCGCCCACATCTTCGTGACGTGCCCCGCGCCGATGATCAGCAGGAAGTAGGTCGAAAGTCCGTAGGCCAGCGACGCGACGATGCCCACCCACGGGTTGACCCCGAAAATCAGCAGCATGAGCCACATGGCCGTCATGGCGAAAAACAGGAATCCGGCGGGCGTGTCGATGATTTTCACCACTTTGCCCACGGTGTTTTTCACCAACTGAGCCGGGTAGGCAACGTTGATCAGGTAGGCCGGCATTCCGCCGAACATGCCGCCCGTCCATTGCGGGTCCTCGCCCGTCGCGGCGCGCATGTCGCTGATGTCCTTGGCCATACCTTCGTATTGGATGACATCGTGCTGGGGCAGCACCTCGCCCCGGAACTGCGGGGCGAAATAGGCGGCGCTCACTACGAAGAAGATTGCGAGGGCCGCCGCGGCCGGCAGCAGTTTTGATCCTATAGTGTTCGAAAAATCCATTTCAGCGTATCTTAACCGATTGCCAAAGGTACGAAAAAACATTGACAGTCCGTGTCTTCATTGCGAAAAATGACTATCTTTGCGGATATGATTACACTCGATGACATCCGCAAACCCGTGACTGCGGAACTGGAGGCCTTCGACGAATTCGTAGGCCGCCAGTTTACGGCCGAGGGGGAGCTGCTCTCCGATATGCTGCGTTACGCCCTTTCGGCGCGCGGCAAAGGCATCCGTCCCATGCTCGTCATGCTTTCGGCGGCGATGAACGCCCCGGTCAAAGGGGCCGCTACGGGCCGCAGGGCCTGTCTCGCGGCCATGCTGGTCGAAATGGTCCACGTTGCGTCGCTGATCCATGACGACGTGATCGACGAGGCCGACATGCGCCGCGGGAAACCGTCGGCCAACGCCCGCTGGCAGTCGCACAAAGCCGTAATTCTGGGCGATTATATCCTTGCCAAAAATATGAATATCGGTTTGCAGAGCGGACAGTTCGACCTGGTGACGCACGTCTGCGGGTCGATGGCCGCACTGTGCGAAGGCGAGGTTCTGCAGGACGAATGCGCCGCCAACAGCACGATGACCCGCCAGGCCTACCTCGACATTATTTATAAGAAGACCGCGAGCCTGCTGGGCGTCAGCGCGTCGGCCGGAGCCCTGGCCGTGAGCGCCACGCGCGACAAGGTGGCCACGATGCGCCGCTTCGGCGAAGCCGTGGGCATGGCTTTCCAGATCCAGGACGACATTCTCGACTACACCCCGACGGCCCACACCGGAAAACCCGCCAACAACGACCTGCGCGAAGGGAAAATCACCCTGCCGCTGCTTTCCGTGCTCGACCGCGCCTCGGAATCCCGCCGCAAGGAGCTGCTCGAACGGCTGGCCCGCTGCCACGAGAACGACGAGGATGTAGAATACCTGCGCTCCACGGTCGAGAACGAAGGCGGCCTTGCGTTCGCCGCCGAGGTGATGCAGGGCTACATCGCCCGCGCCGTGGAGATGCTCGCCGACTATCCGGATTCCGAATACCGCTCGGCGCTGGTCAACCTCTGCGCCTATATCGCCGAACGGGACCGATAACCCCTCCCTGAAAACTTATTAACCTAAACATTGATAAATTTTATGGAACAAAAGAAAAATTACACCTTGCCCATCGTCATGATGTTCTTGCTCTTTGCAATGATCTCCTTCGTGACGGGACTTTCGAATCCGCTGGGCGTCATCGTGAAGAATCAGTTTGCCGTGGCGAACTGGATGTCGCAGCTGGGCAACTTCGCCAACTTCATCGCCTATGCGGTGATGGGTATTCCGGCGGGTATGATGCTCAAGCGCATCGGCTATAAGAAGACGGCGCTGGCCGCCGTGGTCGTGGGCTTCGTCGGTGTGGGCATCCAGTATCTTTCGGGTGTTGCCGGCAGTTTCTCGGTCTACCTGATCGGCGCCTTCGTTTCGGGCTTCTCGATGTGTATGCTCAATACGGTGGTGAACCCGATGCTCAACACGCTCGGCGGCGGCGGCAAGAAGGGTAATCAGCTTATCCAGTTCGGCGGCTCGCTCAACTCGATTTCGGCGACTATCGTGCCGATCCTCGTGGGTTACCTGATGGGTAATGCAGCCAATGCGACGATCAGCGATGCGGCTCCCGCCCTGTTCATCGCTATGGGTATCTTCGCGGTCGTATTCTTCGTGCTGGCAGCGGTTCGCATTCCCGAACCCTTCGCAATCCAGAGCGCCAAGACCGAGAAGAAGGATAAGCACAGCGCCATGTCGTTCCGCCACTTCGTACTGGGTACGGTGGCTATCTTTATCTATGTAGGTGTCGAAGTGGGTATCCCCAACTTCATGAACCTGTTCCTGACTTCTACTCCCGACGCTGCGACGCCGGGTGTCGGAATGGCTGCGGCTGCGGCCGGTTCGCTCGTGGGTACTTACTGGTTCCTGATGATGTGCGGCCGTCTGATCGGCGGTGTCATCGGCGGTAAGGTGTCGAGTAAGGTTCAGTTGACGGTGGTTTCCGTCGTGGCCCTCGCCTTCGTATTGCTGGGTATCTTCGCCCCGATCGATACGATGGGCCGTATGCCGGTGTTCACCGGTACGGGCTTTGCCATGATCGAAGTTCCCATCGGCGTCATGTTCCTCACGCTGTGCGGCCTCTGCACGTCGGTGATGTGGGGCGGTATCTTCAACCTCGCGGTTGAGGGCCTCGGCAAATATACCTCCATGGGCTCGGGTATCTTTATGGTGATGGTTTGCGGCGGCGGTATCCTCCCGCTGATCCAGGGCTATGTTGCCGACATCTCCAACTACCTGTCGAGCTACTGGGTAATCATCGCCGGTCTGGCCTACATGCTCTTCTACGCACTCGTAGGTTCGAAGAACGTCAACAAGGACATTCCCGTAGAGGAGTAGTTCCGATTATACAGAGCTTTTTGCTCTTGTTCCCGTGTGGCGCGGATGGGTTTCCCATTCGCGCCACATTCCGTTTAATTAACCGCTTTCCTGAATCCGGAAACCGGGGTATGTCGCTTTCCGTTCTTCAGGCGAAGAATATGTCCCGGCCGCGCCGAAGGGCAAATAAAAAAGGTCCTTCGGAAAGGACCTTTTTTATTGCAGGGCAGCAGTGCCCGTAAGAATCGAAAACTATTTGATACGCTCGTAATACTCGCGCGTGCGGGTATCTACGCGGATCTTGTCTCCCGTGTTGATGAACAGCGGCACGCGGATCGTGGCGCCGTCTTTTGCGGTCGCGGAGTTTACCGTGGCGGGTTTGAGCGAGTTGGTCGATGCCGTGTCGCCCTTGATGCCCGGTTCGGTGTAGATCACCTCCATGTCGACGATCGGGGGCAGCTCGGCCGAAAGGACGCTCTCCTTCTCGGTGTGGAACATCACCTCGACGATCTGGCCGTCGGTAATCAGGTCGTAGTTGTTGATCAGGTTCTTGTCGATGTTGATCTCCTCGAAGGTCTCGGTGTGCATGAAGTGCGCACCCAGGTCGTCCTCGTAGGTGAACTGGTAGGGACGGCGCTCTACGCGTACCTGCTCGATCTTCTGGCCCACCGACGAGAAGGTGTTGTCCAGCACGCGGCCGTTTTCGAGGTTCTTGAGTTTCGAACGGACAAAAGCAGGACCTTTGCCCGGTTTGCAGTGCTGGAAATCGACTACGAGAAACGTCTTGCCGTCCATTTCGACGCACATGCCGATTTTGATATCAGCGGCTGTAATTGTCATAGGATTATAAGTTTACAATTATTATCTTTCACGGGCGCAAAGTTAATAAAAAAATCCCGGAAATCCTACACGCTCCTTTTCGGGACTGTGTGCAGGGCTGTCAGCCCGGATTTAAAGCTCGATCGGTTTGCACCGGAGGCCCATCTGGCGAATCTTCTCCAGCGTGCGGGGCAGGGCGTAACGCATGTTGCGGAAGGCCTTTTCGCTGTCGTGGAAAACCACGATAGCGCCCGGTGCGAGGTATTTCGTGACGTTCTTCAGGCACGTGCGGGGCGAGAGGCGGCGGTTGTAGTCGCGCGAAATGATGTCCCACATCACCAGTTTGTAGCGCTGCCCCAGGAACCGCGCCTGCGCCGGAGTGATGCGTGCGTAGGGTGGGCGGAAAAGTTCGCTGTGTATCAGGTCGTTGGCGAAATCCACGTCCTCCGTATAGCGTTCGAGGCTCATGCCCCATCCCTTCTGGTGCGAATAGGTGTGGTTCCCGACTTTGTGCCCGGCGTCGAGGATGCGCCGGTAGAGGTCGGGGTACATCTCGACGTTCTTGCCCAGTACGAAGAAGGTCGCTTTGGCATCGTACTTGTCCAGCGTCGAGAGAATCCACTCCGTGACACCCGGCGTAGGACCGTCGTCGAAGGTCAGGAACACGCCGTCTTCGTCGTCGATCTCCCAGATCAGGTCCGGCATCAGTCGTCGGATTATTTTTGGCGGTTTCAAACGCATAGCCCGCAAAAATAGTGAAATTCCGTGCCATTTGGAAAAAATATACGTATATTTGTAAAAAGACAACTCGAATCGACCGGCTATGAAAATGTTTTACCGTATTGCATTTGCGGCGCTTCTCGTCGCGACGATGGCAGGCTGTGATGCCTTCCACACCCTGACCAAACCGAAAAAAAGTGCACAGGGGAGACCTTATGAACTGATCGTAGTTTGTCCCCAGAAAGAGTGGACGGGCGAGGTCGGCGATACGCTGCGCGCAATCTTCACTGCTCCGGTTCCCTACCTGAACCAGGTAGAACCGCTGTTCGACGTGCTGCGCGTCCAGGAGCGGGGATTTTCGGGCATGGTTGCCGACCACCGCAATATCCTCAAGATCCTGGTCGATCCGGCTGTGAAAGAGAGCAATACCGCCGTGCAGTACGATGTGACGGCCGAGCCGCAGATCGTGATGACGGTGCAGAGCCCCGACGACAAGGCGCTGGTGGCCTACCTTTCGGAGAACCGCGAAAGCCTCGTCTATGCACTCGAACAGGCCGAGCGCAACCGCTCGCTGAAAGCTAACGCCGCTTACGGCAACCCCTCGATCGAGGCCAATATCCTCAAGACGTTCGGTGTCGAAATGAAGGTCCCGAAGGGATATACCCAGGCCAAACTGGAAGGCGACTTCCTCTGGGCGCGCAACGAATATCCTACCGCGAGCCAGGGATTTTTCATCTATTCCTACCCCTATGAAGGCAAGCAGGCGCTTACCGAAAAGGCCCTGATCGCTGCACGCAACAAGTTTGCGGCGCGGATTCCCGGTCCGTCGGACGGCTCGTATATGACCACTTCGGACGTGATCGAACCCGATTACCGCCTGTTCCGGCTCGAAGGACGCCTGTGGTGCGAACTGCGCGGCTTCTGGGACGTGCACGGCGACTTCATGGGCGGTCCGTTCGTCAGCTATACGACCGTCGATACGGCCACCAACCGCGTCTTCACGCTCGATTGCTACGTCTTCGCTCCCGATCTCAACAAGCCCCGCAAGCGCAATTACATGCGCGGCGTCGAGCATCTGCTCTATTCGGTGCAGTTCCCGAACCAGTAACACCCCGTCCCCGGCGCGGGTTCCGGGCCGCACGATGAGAAGAAACCGATGGATATGCAGCAAATACTGACATATACTTTTCTCGTAATCTATACGGTCACGATCCTCGGTATCGTTCTGGTTATCATCACCGACAACCGGAATCCGCTGAAGACCCTGCCGTGGATCATCGTGCTGGTGCTCGCCCCGGTCGTGGGGCTGATTTTCTACTTTTTCTTCGGCCAGAACCTCTCCAAGCAGCGCATCATCTCGCGCCGCACGCGCAAGCGCATCACCATGCAGCTCGAAGAGGCCCACGACGCCGAACAGCCCGACATTCCTGCCGAATACCGTCCGCTGGCCACGTTGCTCGCCTCTACGATTCACTCCGTGCCGCTCTACGGCAGCCGGATCACCCCCTACACCGACGGGGCGTCGAAGATGGAGGCGCTGCTGGCGGAGATAGCCCGCGCGAAACACCATGTCCATATCCAGTATTACATCTTCTGCGACGACCGGACGGGCTGCCGCTTGCGCGATGCGCTGGTTGCGAAGGCCCGGGAGGGGGTCATGGTGCGCATCCTCTACGACGACGTGGGATGCAGCGGTGTGAAAAAAGCGTTTTTCGAGGGTATGCGCCGCGAAGGTATCGAGGTGTTCTCCTTCCTGCACGTCAAATTCCCGCTTTTTACGAGTAAGGTCAACTACCGCAATCACCGCAAAATCGCCATTGTCGACGGGCGTGTGGGTTTCATCGGCGGTATGAATATCGCCGACCGCTATGTCCGGGGCACGGAGTGGGGATCGTGGCGCGACACCCATTTCCGGATCGAAGGCAACGGTGCGGCGGGATTGCAGGCGTCGTTCCTGAGCGACTGGTCGGCGACCACGAAACAGAATATCTATGCTGCGGCCTATTATCCTGCGGCGGAACGTTATACGAACGATATTTTGCAGATCGTGCCGAGCGGTCCGTTCGGTAAGTGGCGGGCTTTGCTGCAGGCCGACAGTTACGCCGTTTCGAACGCGCAGAAACGCATCTGGATTCAGACGCCCTATTACCTTCCGTCCGACGTGCTGAACTCCTCCTTACAGGTGGCAGCGCTGGCCGGCGTCGATGTTCGGCTGATGCTCCCGGCGCGCTCCGACTCGAAGGTCGTCGACCTGGCGTCGCATTCTTACCTCGACGACATGATGAAAGCAGGGGTGAAAATACTCTTCTACGAACCCGGTTTCCTGCACTCCAAACTGCTGATTATCGACGACGGGCTGACCGTCATCGGCTCGGCGAACATGGATTTCCGCAGTTTCGAACACAATTTCGAGGTCAATGCCTTCGTCTACGACACGGAATTTACGGCCCGCATGGCTGCGGTCTTCGAAGACGACGCCGCGCGCTGCCACGCGCTGCTGCCCGGCGAATGGTTCAACCGCTCCCGCAAACGCCGCCTGGCGGAGTCGTTCATGCGGGTGTTTTCCCCGCTGCTGTAAGTGTTGCGGTTTTTTCCGCTCGGCAGGTAATTGTTTTTAATTGCCGAAAAGCAAATTTCGCGTCCTGATGCAGGGCGGCGGGATAAGGTAGTGCGGACGCACCTGTGAGAATCGGAAACTAAATCTCCACGATGCCGTTCCGGATGGCATAAACTACCAGCGAAGCGGTATTCTTGCAGCCGGTTTTTTCGAGGATGTTGGCGCGGTGCTTGTCGACCGTGCGCTTCGAGATGAAGAGTTCGTCGGCGATCTCCTGGTTCGACAATCCCCGGCAGACGGCCACCAGGATTTCGCGTTCGCGCGACGAAAGCTGTTCGTCCGCGGCGTCTTCGCGCGTACGCATACGCCCTGTGAGCGACGACAGCAACTGGGGCGAAAAATAACTGCCGCCCGCCATCACCGTGTCGATGGCTTCGATCACGTCGCCGATATCGGAGTCTTTCAGCAGGAAGCCCCGGGCCCCGGCCTCGACCATCCGCGAATAGTAACTCTCTTCGCCGAACATCGAGAGCGTGATGATCTTCAGGTCGGGACGCTGCGCCAGCGCCCGTTCGGTCGTCTGCGCCCCGTCGAGCCCCGGCATGGCGAAATCCATGAACACGATGTCGGTGTCGGCGCCGTCGAGCATCGCCAGGAACTCCTCGCCGCTGGCCGCTTCGCCGACGACGCGGCACTCCGTGCAGCGTTCGAGCAGCCCCCGCAGTCCGTTGCGGAAGAGCGAATGGTCGTCGACCAGGATGATTTTATGCGGTTCCATTACCTGCGGCGGCGTTTACGGTTTCGGTTCAGCGGCGCAGGCTCCTGCTGCGTATTGACGCGGATGGCCGCACGCATGCCCCTGCCCTTGGCGGATGCAATGTCGAATGTGCCGCCCAGCGAGTTGATGCGCGACGCGATGTTCGAGAGGCCCATGCCGCAGTCCATCATCGCCTGCGGATTGAATCCGCGGCCGTTGTCGGTATAGTCGAGCGCCAGTTCCGAGCCGTTCTGCGACAGCGAGAGGTTGACTTCCGAGCAGGCGGCGTGCTTGAGCGAGTTGTTGATCAGTTCGCAGATCACGCGGTAGAGGATCACCTCGATGTCGGTGTCGTAACGTTCTGAGCGGAGGTTGGTCGTGAAGCGAATCTTTACGTCGTGCATCGCGGCGCTCTTGTCGATGAAGTTCTGCACGCCCCGCGCCAGCCCGAAGTCGTTGAGCACGTGCGGCGAAAGGTTGTTCGAAATCTCGCGCAGCGAGCGGATCGCCTCGTCGATCACATAGGTCGTATTGTCGATGATCTCGCGCTGTTCGGCGTCGTGTTCCTCGCGCGAAAGGGCCGTGAGCGACATTTTGGCCGACGAGAGCAGCGGCCCGAGGCCGTCGTGCAGCTCCTTGGAGAATCGCGAACGGGCCTTCTCCTCGGTGCGGAGCACGGCCGTGAGGATGCGTTTGTTGAGCAGCGACCGCTGGCGGTTGAGGCGGTTGATGTATTTGAAGAGCTTGTGGGCGTACATCACGCCGATCGAGAGGCAGACCGAAACCACGATGCCCAGATAACCGAACCACCAGCGGGGCTCGACCTGGAAACCGGAGACGGCCAGCAACTGCACGAGACGTTCGACCGACAGCAGCGAGAAGCCCACGATGAAGAGAATCCACACCGAGTTGTACTTGGTGGTGCGCACCAGCCGCAGCGCATAGACCGTAGCGAGGGACTGAATGGCGATGGAGATGACGAGCAGGACCTTGATCAGCATAGGCGTCGGGGTATGTAAAGATTATCTTTTTACAAATATACTACTATTTCAGCACATTGCCAAGATTTTTCAGTTGCCGGTAATCCGTCAGGTCTACCTGCACGGGAACCACCGCCACGTATTTGTTGGCCAACGCCCATTCGTCGGTGTCGGTGGCTTCGGGTTCGGCATTGACGAATGCGCCCGTGAGCCAGAAATACTCCCGGCCCCGGGGGTCTTCGTGGCGGTAGAACTCCTCGCGCCAGAAGCCGCGGTTCTGGCGGCAGAGTTTTATACCCCGGATCTCTTCGGGCCGCCCGACGGGCACGTTCACGTTCAGGCACAGCGGCAGTTCGAGTTCCGGAGCGGCGAGAATGTCGCCTACGATCCGCTTGCCGAAAAGCACCGCGGCGTCGAAATCAGCGTCGGCCTCGTGGTCGTCGAGCGACAGACCGACGGCCGGGCAACTGTAAAAACTGCCCTCCATGGCCGCGCCCATCGTCCCCGAGTAGAGCACGTTGACGGCCGAGTTGGAACCGTGGTTGATGCCCGAGATCACCATGTCGACGCGTTCGTCGCGCAGCAGGTAGTCGAAGGCCATCTTCACGCAGTCGACCGGGGTTCCCGAGAAAGCATAGACCTCGAGTCCCTCCTCCTCGCGGATGCGGCGCAGGTAAAGGGGGTTGTACATCGTGATGGCCTGGCTCATGCCGCTTTGCGTCGTTTCGGGAGCCACGACCACCACCCGGCCGAAGGCCCGGGCGACCTCGATGGCTGCCGCTATGCCTTTCGAATCGTATCCGTCGTCGTTGGTTACAAGTATCAGTTTTTCGTTCATATTTTTTCGCTTGTTTTCCGGCCGGAACCGTGTAATCCGGACGCAGCCCGGCCGTTTCGTTTGCCGGGGCGCGGCCTGTCCGGGCCGATGTTATTTTGACAAAGATAGTGATAAATTGCGCTTTTTTCATGCAATACTTGCGCCGTTCCGAAATTTCTTCCTATATTTGCAGTCCCTTTCAGGGCGTATATCAACCTCTTTCATTGGGCACTACGCAGATGCGGGACGGACGAAGGCGGCGGATGCAGGTGCAGACGGACGGCCGAGACGGACCACGCGGGATTACGGGCAAAGGCCCCGTATGGTAAGCACGGTGCAGCGGGAATGTCGAATGCGAAATAAAAAAAATTGTTGCAACAATGAACAAAGACGCAATCATCAAGCTCGTTAACGAGCAGATGTGGGCCAAGACGGACGCCGACGTTCCGTCGTTCAAGGCAGGTGACACGATCACCGTTTCCTACAAGATCATCGAGGGAAACAAAGAGCGCGTGCAGAGCTTCCGCGGTGTGGTTATCCAGATCAAGGGCTCGGGCAAGACCAAGATGTTCACGATCCGTAAGATTTCGAACGGCGTGGGCGTGGAGCGTATCTTCCCCCTCTACTCGCCTCACATCGACAAGATCGAGGTGAACAAGATCGGTGTCGTACGCCGTGCACGTATCTACTACCTGCGCGACCTGACCGGTAAGAAAGCCCGCATCAAGGAGAAGCGCATGACCCGTACGGAGAAGAAATAATCCGTCGCAGTCAGAACGAAAAAACAGGATGCCGCTTGCGGCATCCTGTTTTTTCGTGTCCGAAAAGGAGCAGAACCGCCCGCCGGTCAGTGACGCTGAGAGGGATAGAATGGCGGACGGACTCTGCTCCGAATGCTATCGGTCGATGCTGCCGATTTTTTTCAGTGCGTCGTATTCGGCCTGTAAACGGGCCGCGGCCGCGGCGTTGCAACGCTCTGCCGGCTCGCTGAGGGCGGCGACATCTTCCGGCGTGAATCCATGCCGGGCAATGGTTTCGGCATCCAGCCGGAACGGAGTGTCGGTCCGCAGGCATTTTTCGCAATAGGGGGCCATAAACTCCGCGGCAAGCTCCGTAAGCGTTCCGACGGTCGCATCTTCGCACGAAAGCAGTTCTATTCTGGCGGGGCTGTCCTCCTCTTCCTGTGCTCCCATTCCGACGAAATAGATGCAGAACTCGTCCTGCGGATCGAATTCTCCGGCTTTGGCCAGAAATTCCGGCAGGGAGAACCGGTAACGCCCGGAGTCTTCGTAGGTCTCCGATTTCCGGCGGTAATCGTAAGCGCAGAACAGGTAAAAATCATCCTTCGGCAGCCCCGCGAGAAACGCATAGAAGGGGTGGGCCTGTGCGCGCAGTTCGGCAAACAGGGTTTCAAGATAGGGGGCGCTGATAAATCGGGAATCGCACATACAATATATTATTGCTTGTTTATTGAATAAAACATTGTTTAATAATAAATGTTTTATTGTATAACGGAAGAGGGTAGGTACAAAAAAAGAGGGCGCATTAGCAGCCCCTTAGCAAAGGTCTTGGGAAACCCTTAATCAGAAGCTGTCCTGCGCCCTTGTAAGCCCTGTCCGCAGAACGGGCAGGACATAACAAGGACTGACAACTATTATACCTGATTAAACATCCTCCGGAGAGGTTCCCAAGTTTTTGCTAAGGTATAGGCAGTTGTTTACCTATTATATTAACGACTCGATCAAGTCGTGTTATGTCGCAACAAAGTTAGCATAATTTCTGCATTTGAGAGTTTACTAATACAAATATAAGTATTATTTCTTTATGTTAATACATGTATTAGCGCAAATTTTTGATTTCACTTTTTCATTTGTATTAATGAAAAGGCAGAAACAACGGCGTGATGAGGAATTACTTCAAAAAATCGTATTGCGGGTAAAGGAACTCCGCAGTATTCACGGTCATACCCAAGAGAAATTGGTTGGAGGTACAGGGTTGAATATTCCTAATCTCGAAACAGGCGAGAATTTTCCGAATATAACAACGATCTCTATCATCTGCAAATTCTACAAGATTACCCTCGATGAGTTTTTCGCACCTCTGAACTATCCGCCGAAGGAATAACCCGTTCGGATAACTTTCAGCCATAAAAAAAGGTCCTTCGGAAAGGACCTTTTTTCGTTATCTATTCGACCCGGGTGGGCGGCGGCCCCTGGTAGGAGCGTTTCATGCCGCCGAAGTCGAGCACGATCTTCTGGAGCACCGTGCCGGCGTCGCCGCACAGGATTTTCAGCGTGTGCCTGCCGGGCTTGCCGATGTGCAGCGTCGTTTTGTTCACCCGGCAGTTCCGCAGGACGCTTTCGTACCAGATTTGCGCATACTCGATCGACGAGGTCGAGGGATTCATCACCGGGCCTTCGTCGATCGAGACGCCGTACTGGGTTTCGAGGTTCGTCGCCTCGTGTCCGGCGTATCCCCGGTCGGCGCTGATCACGAAGGTCGGCAGTACGTAGGTGTAAACGTCGACCGAGCCTTGCTCGAAGGTGTAGAAGTCGTATTCCACGCCGGGGACATCCCGCCGCCGGGTATTTTGTTTCGCGGCCGCCGGGTCGCCCAACTGGATCGCCGCATTCTCGACGCCGAGGTTGGGGACGGGACGGATGCGGATCGCGTCGTTTTCGTGCTTGCGGTGGAAATTCGCCGCCGGGATCGAAATATACCCGTTGTGCTGGATATAGAGGCCTTCCACCTCCTCGCGGGAGGGCGAAGCGGGGTTGAAGACCGAAACTAGTACCAGCTCTTCGCCGCCGGCGCCGCGGAACGTTACGCTTCCCAGGACCCTTTCTCCGGCAGGAACCTGCTCCCAGTCGACCGAGACTTCGATCCGTTCTTCGGTGCGGGTCGTCCCTGCGCTCCGGCTCAGCACGATCCAGTCGTCGCTTGCCGAGGCGTTCCAAGATAGCGGTTCGGCCCCTTTGTTATAAACGTCCACAAAGTACGACTGCCTCAGGAACGTGTTGAACGCCGGCAATGCGTGGAAACTCCGCATGCCCTTCGTCACGTCCTCGCCTTCGACCGTGATCCCCAGTTCGGCCTGCCCGGCGAGCGAAGCGCTCCGCAATTCGGGCAACTGGAAATAGGAGGCGGCGAAACCCTGGTTCATCGTCATTACATGGTCCCACTTGCCGCCGAGCAGGGCGTTGTAACCTGCCGTGATTACCCGCAGGCTGTCGTGGCACATACGGCTCTCGGCGGCCAGCGATTCCGTCGCGGCACGCTGCTGCGTCGCATACAGACGGTTCTGCTGCCCGCTGAGCACCATCCGGTTGAGCAGTTCGCACGCCTTCACGGGGTAGTAGAGCACCTGGTAGAAGCATGCCTTGTTCTCCTCAGGCATTCGCTCCAGCAGCGAGGTTACGCGTCCGGCGATTTGGGTGTAGGCTTCCAGCCTCCGGTCGCCTTCGCGGTAATTGGCGAAGGAGAAGTCCGTGTCCGTGTTCCGCTCCTTGCCGTATTTGTCCGTAGCCCATTGGTAGCCCCAGCCCATGAATTCGGGTTTGCGGACGAATGCGAGGTGGTAGAACGTGTCGGCGATTTTCTGGAACTCGTCGAAATATTCCCGGCCCAGCAGGCCGCTCATCCACTCCGCGCGGTAGGTCGCGGCGCGCCGGAAATCGAACGAATCGATGTCATAAGCCATCGCCAGGAAGAAATCCACCGCAAATTCGCAGGATTTGATGTCGCCCGCATTCAGCAGCCATACACGGTCGGCCGTCGAATCGTAGGCTTTGCGCAGTTCTTCGTACATCAGTGTCGGCGAGGTGGTGTTCATCCACAGGTAGTCGTGGGGCCGGCCCAGGTAGGAAGAGTGGTAGTAGACGCCCGAACGTCCGGAGCGCCGCTGTTCCTCGGGACTGCTCAGCCGTTTCATGTAGCCGTAGTTGTCGTCGGGCCAGATGATCGTCACGTCGTCGGGGAGCTGCAATCCCCGGTTGTAAACGTCGAGAACCTCCTTGTAGGGTGTGAACACCTGCGGAATCTCTTCCGCGGGTTTGCCCAGCACGTCGGCCAGAATCTGCCGCTGCGCCAGCAGGGCTTCCTGCATGGTGGCTTTCCGCGCGTCGAGGTCCTCGCTGCCGGCCATCGCCCGGTCGTGCAGCCCCCGCAGGGCCAGCGTGTAGACGTTTTCATAAGGAGCCGATGTCTCGACGCGCTCTTTCAGCGCCCGGTCCACCCCCGCCTTGTTGTTGACATAATCCCATTCGCCCCTGGTTTTCGAATCCCATTCGCTGGCGGTGTTCAGCCCCAGCGGTTCGCAGTGCGACGAGCCGATCGCAATGGCATAGCGGTCGGCAATCGCCCGGTTCTCGGGAATCTTGTAAAATGCCGTCGTTGCGTCGTGCATCGCCGGGGCGAGGTAGTTGGCTTGCAGGCGGAGCAGCAGTTCGCACACCTTCTCATAGGTCTTCGGGCCGATGTTGCCCAACTCCTTTTCGAAGTTCTCCTTCGCCCAGCGGTAAAGCCCCCAGTCCTCGTCGTTGATGAAGATGCCGCGGTATTTTACCGAAGGGGCCGCCGACGTGTAATCCGCGACGCGCAGCGTCAGCCGTTCCCGGTGCTCCACCGGAGCGTCCGCCCACCAGTACCAGGGACTCACGCCGATGGCACGCGATACCGAGAGCAGTCCGTAGGCCGTGCCGCGGCGGTCGCTGCCCGCAATGACCAGCGCTTTGCGCAGTCCGTGGCCCGGACGGTCGACCAGCCGGAGCGTGTAGCGCTCCCAGCCGCCCTCGATGGCCGAAACGTCGAGTTTTTTCGCGGCGGCCAGTTCGTCGATCCAGCGGCTTTGGCCGACCGTTCCGACGATTACCGCATAGCGGGTCCCGGCGGGGAGTTCCTGTCCGGCGACGACCGGTATTTCACGGCCCGTTACACGGGCAACGTCCGCGGCGAAAAGTCCCGCGGCGGTTCCCACGACTGCGGCGTCCGCCGCATCGTAACAGACGGGGGAGCCGGAATCAGCAGTGACTAATTCGAAGTCGGTGCGGCCCGAAGCCCGTTCGGCCAGCGTTACCTGCGCTCGCAGCGCACCGGCCTGCAGGCACAGAAAAGTTAAGCATAATATACTTTTTCGCATCATTGTCTATTGTTTCCGAAAGTGAAAGAAAGGGCCCAAAGAACGCTTCTTTGGGCCTTTTCGTTTGCAGTGCGCCGGAAATCGGGCGGACCGACCGTTCGGCGCGGGGAATTATTCCGTGATCTTGGTTTGGAGACCGAGGTAGAACTCGTTGATCTGAATCGTGCTGCCCGGGTCAATGCCGCCGTTGTTCTTACCGCGCGCGCAGTAGAAGCCCAGGAACGGCGCTGTCGTGCTGACATCGTTCTGGCCGATGAAACGCAGGTAACGGTAGTTGTTCTCCGGGATCGCGATATTGTCCGTCAGCAGGTTCTCGTATACGTTCGGATCGGGCGTCAGCGCGATGTACTCGGCGAGAGTCTCGAAGTTCGTGCCGTCGTTGCTGCCCTCGATGCGGTTGAATCCCCACCAGCGGACAAGGATGTTCTTGTTGTTACTCGATTCCGGACGATGGCGGATCCGCAGGTAGTTGACTTTTTCCGGATTGTCGCCGCGGTCGACCTGGAACCAGATATCGGCTTCGGGGGTCCCGGAAAGGTTGGGACCGTTGTTGTACGATTTGCCTGGACGCACCAGTGACAACGTCGTATTCTCGTTGCCGTCGATGGCTGCGGTTGCGCTGCTTCCGATACTTGCGTCCTTACAAATGTCGTGTGAGAAGGTCATCGTCCAACCGCTGCGGTCGCAGTCTTCGGTGATGATCTTCACGACCCGGACGGTCATGGAGGCCGTCAGTTCCGGACCTGCATCGGCGTGACGTTTGGGTACGGCGGTGATGACCGTCTTGCCGATCTTGAGGGCGTGGAGCATGCCGTTTTGGTCGATCGAGGCGACCGTCGGATCGGATGAGGAGAAGATAACGCTCTCGTTCTGGTTCACGGGCAGGGTCGAAAGCAGGGACGCGAGGTCCAAAGCGTTTCCTCCGAGTTCCATCTCTTTTTCGCCGGCCGTAAATACCAGCGACTCGATGTCGACCGGAATCTGGTCAACGACCGTCACCGTAAAGTAGGTTTCGATGCCGCCCACATAGATCGAGATCATGCTGATACCGGCCTTCTGTGCTGTTACGATGCCCTTCGGGCTGATCGTCGCCACTTCGACGTTTGATGAATAGAAGAGTTCCGCCAGGTCGGTGGCGTTTACGGGCAGCACCTTTACTTTCAGCGAAACATCCATTGTTTTGCCGACTTCCATGACCAGGCCGCCGCTCAGCTCCTCGTCGAGCGTGACGCTTTCTACGGGGACCTCCATCGTTCCCGGTTCGGGTACATTGTCCTCACAGCCGACGCCCAGCAGGGCCGCCGCGGCAAACAGACAAATACTTATCTTTTTCATAATTGAAATGTAGTTTTTTCGGTTAAAGATTCCTGACTCCGGCGACCGTGTCTCCGGCCGTCGGAGCCGGAAAGTTTATTCCCCCGTGTTTTCTTTTTCGCGGCCGAAGTAAAGCTCATTGATCTGGGCTGTATTTCCGGTCGGGTTGAAGCAGTTCTTGTCGCTGACGAATTTCAGGTAGCGGTATTCCGACATGGGAATCCGGACGTTGCTCGTTTCCTGGTTCGCCAATACGGCCGACTGGCTCTCGAAATTGACATCGGCGGCAATCGGCGTAAAGTTTTCGCCGTCGTTGCTGCCCAGAATCTCGACGAACTTCAGCCAGCGGGTTCCGAAATCGGGCTGAGTCGTGGAGATGTGCCGGATGCGGAAACAGTTCACTTTGCGGGCGCTCTGCATGTCGACCACAAACCAGATCTGGATGTCGGGCTGCGACCTCAGATCCACGCCTCCGGACATCTTGCCGGGACGGGTCTGGCCGAAATTCGACTTCCCGTTCGCGTCACCGTCGAAAGCGGCTGTTTTGCTGTTATTCGTGGGTGTCGTGGGCAATTTATGCGAAGTCGCGCTGATTTCCCATCCCGTGCGGTCGTAATCGCCGCAGACGATGACCTTCACTTCTCCCTTCACGGCGGCGTGGTTCCGGGCCGATGCCGTGATGGTTGCTTCACCGACTTTCAGACACGTAACCTTACCGTTTTCATCGACCGTCGCTACCGATGTGTCGGAGGATGCGAAGACTACGCCTTCGGTGTGATCTGCGGGCAGGATCGTCATCAGCGGCGCCAGGTTCAGTTCCGAACCGGATTCCTTGAACTCGACCTCTTCGCTCGCGTTTGTGAACGCAATCGAAGTAATGACTACGGTCTCTTTCTCCACATTGAGTTCGAACGACGCCTTGACTCCGTCGACCTCGACGGTGATGGTCGTTTTTCCTTCCGAGAGCGCCTTGATTTCGCCCGTATCGCTGACGGTGGCAACCTCCGGTTTCGACGAATCGTAACTTTCCGCCTTGTTGGTGGCATTTTCGGGTGCGATCGTCGCTTTGCCTGCGATATTGAGTACTTCACCGATGATCATCGTGACGCCCTTGGTCAGTTCTTCGGGCAGGGTGACCGTTTCTACGGCGACTTTCTCGACCGTCAGGCCGAAGCGGGCCGACTTGCCGTCGACGGTGACCGTAATGGTCGTTTCGCCGACTGCAATTGCCGTTACGATGCCTTCGTCGCTGACCGATGCGATCATCGGAACCGACGATTCGTAGCTCTCTTCCGTGTTCGTGGCATTGCCCGGCGTGATCGTGACCTTGCCGGCAATGTCGAGTTTTTCACCGACCTTCAGCGTTACGCCGTCGGTCAGTTCGTCGGGAAGCGTAATCGTCTCGACGGGAATCTTCTTCGCTTCGACCTTCACCTCGAAATGCGAGTGTTTGCCGCCCACACTGATGGTAATCATCGCCAGACCGGGGTCGACGGCCTTCACGACGCCCGATTCGTCGACCGTGACGATCTTCGTGTCGGACGACTCGTAGGATTCGGTCTTGTCGGTGGCATCTTCGGGAAGCACGGTCACTTTGCCGGCGATGTTCATCGTTTGGCCGACCTCCATCGAGACGCCGCCGCTCAGCGACGCATCCAGGGCGATCGCCGAGACGGGAATCACCTTGTCCGCGTCGGAACTGTCCTCGCAGCCTGCACCCAACAATGTGGCCGCTGCGAACAGGAATATACTGATTTTTTTCATTGTCATAAGTTTTTCGGTTTACATAGGTCTACCAGCCGGGGTTCTGCACGAGCAGGTCGCTGCGCTTCATCTCGTCCAGCGGAATGGGGTAGAGGTAGTTTTTGTTCTTGAAGACGCGGGTCTGCATCTTCGTGCGGGTGTAGTAGGCGGGCTGGGGCTGATCGACGTTCATGCCGGTGAAATCACCGCCCTGACCGCCTTCGCCGGGCGCCTTGTCGGCGATCATCCAGCGGCGCACGTCGAAGTAACGCTGTCCTTCGGTGGCCAGTTCGATGCGGCTTTCGCGGCGGATGGCCTCGCGCTGCAACGTCTGGTTACCCTTGATGGCGGGATTGAGTACGTCCAGGTCTTCTACTCCGGCGCGCCGGCGCACCAGGTTGACGTATTTAAGCACGTCGTCGTTGCCCGGATCCACCTCGTTGAGCATTTCGGCATAGAGCAGGTAGAACTCCGCCAGGCGGAAGATAATTACCGGACGGTACTTTGAGGTTACAGCGCCCGAGATGTTCCCGCCGTAGACGGTGCGGTTCATACGCTTGTAGAGCATATAACCCGTCAGCGGGGCGCCGTCGGCCACCGAGTTGTCGTCTTTGCCGCCCCGGTAGAACTGGATTTCCTGATTGCTCATGTGCCACTTCATGCCCGAGAAGGTGACGGTGTTGTAGAAACGGGGCTCGCGGTCGATGTATATTTTCGACACCGTAACGCCGTTGTAGGTTCCCATCTCGGTTTCGTTACCGGGGTAGAGCTCCGATTTGTCCAGGAACGAGGTAGCCTTGATGGGTTTGCCGTCCTTCATGTAGAAGTCGTCGACAAGCTCCTGCAAAACGTGTAAACCGCCCTGTCCCTGGGGCTGCGAACGCGGAGTTGCGAAGGTGTCGAAGGCCTGGTCGCCCAGTTTACCCCACGAGTTGGTCGACGTGGCCCAGATAATCTCCGTGTTATACTCCTGGAAGAGTTTGTAGAGGTCGTCGGCCGGATTGCCCGTGTTGAGGAGTGCATAGCGGTTGCCCTGCTCGGCATAGTCGAGCAGATCGCGCAGGCGGTCCACCGCCGTCTGCAATTTCGATTCGTCCCGGTCGGGGAAGAGCCGCTTGCCGTCCTTGTTGGTCAGCGCCACGGCCTCGGGCCAGCCGCCGTTGAAGAGCGGGCTGGCCGCATAAACCCACAATTTCGCACGCAGCGCCAGCGCGGCGCCCTTGGTAGGCACGGCGCGCAGGTTCTCCGTGTTATGGTAAGGCTCCTGCGCCATCTCCTCCATGCACTCTTTCAACTCCCGGTCGATGAATTGGATCACTTCGTCCAGCGAGTTGCGCGGAAGGTCGAGATCGTCTCCCAGTTCCATCGAATGGTCGACGATGGGAACCGGTCCGTAGAGCTCCATCAGGTAGTAATGGTAAGCCGCACGCATGAAGCGGACGTTGGCCTTGTAGAGCTTGATTTCGTCTTCGGTCAGACGGGCGGCGTCGGGACCGCCTTCGTCCACGATGGCATGTGCCCGCTCCAGGAAGATATTGGCCTGGCGGATACTCTCATACAGTGTGTTCCAGCGCTGCGAGTTGCCGTTGGCCGAGTTCCATTCGGTGTACTTGCCCGCATTGTTGGCCAGTCGCGTATAGATTTCGTCGGCATACGCGGTCCAGGGATTGCCCATCGGGCTGCTCGTAACCCATACGGCCGAATAATCCGGACGGTTGTTGAAGACCTGCGAATACCATTTTTTGGTACGGTCGACATTGCTGAATACCTGCGAAATGTCGGAGATGCCACCGGCCAGCTCGTCGGACACGTCGAGGAAGCTGCACGACCAGACCGTGCAGGCCAGCAGTCCGATGGAAAGTATTTTTACAAATTTCTGTTTCATAGTTCGTTCTCCTTGATTAGAAGTTCACTTCGATTCCCAGCGTAAAGGTGCGCGACATGGGATAACTCATACCCTGGTTGCGGTTGCCCTGTTCGGGGTCCCAATACTTGATGTCGTCCCAGACGCAAAGGTTGTTGCCCAGCATGTAGACGCGCACGGCGTCGAGCCGGAGTTTGCGGAGGAAGGTCTTGGGCAGGTTGTAGCCTATTTCGAGGTTCTTGAAGCGCAGGAAGTTGCCGCTCCGGAGCCACCACGTACTGGGTTCCTTGTTGACGTTGTGGCTGTAATGGCTGTGCAGACGGGGCATCGTAACGTCCTGGCGCGGATTGTCGGCCGTCCAGCGGTCGAGGAACAGCGTGCGGTAGTTCGACTTGTCCTCATACCAGTTGAAAGGCCAGAAGTGGTTGTTGCCCGAGGCCAGCAGCACCGACGAGTTGCCCGTGCCCTGGAAGAAGGCGCTCACGTAGAAGCCTTTGTACTCGACGTTGAGGCCGAAACCGTAGTTGATTTCGGGGTTGTAGGGATGTCCCACGCCGCGCTTCTTGTCGTTGCTGTCGATCACGCCGTCGTGGTTCAGGTCGGCGTACTTGATGTCGCCCGGGCCGAGGGTTCCCTGCAATGCGTTGCGCGGAAGACCCGGACGCAGTTCGTAGGAATAGGTCCCGTTGGGGTTCTGCGTGCGGATGAAGTCATCTTCGGTGTAGAGACGCTCGGCAATGTAGAGCGTGTTCTCGTTCACGCGCGTGCCGGTGATCCGCTGGTAGTCGTAGAGCTGTTTCAGTTCGTCGTACTCGACGATCTTGTTGCGGGCGAAAGTGAATGTACCGCGGGCGCTGACGCGGACTTTGCCGAAGTCGTGGCGGGCGTTCAGGCTGGCGTCGACGCCCCAGTTGTCCACGATGCCGTAGTTCTGCCACGGTTTGGCGTGGAAGCCGGCGACGCCGGGGATCGTGTTGCGTTCGAGCAGGATGCTTTTGCGGCGGTTGTTGAAGTAGTCGGCCGTCAGTTCGATCTGGTTGTCGAAGAAGCCCAGGTCGACGCCGACGTTACGTTTGGTTTCGATCTCCCAATGGATGTCGTTGTTTATGAAACGCAGGTCGTAGATACCGGCGCCCATGCCGTTCGAGGCCGAGGTTCCGATGCCCTGGTTGAAGGTGTGGCCCTCGGTGTTGAACGTTGCGCGGTAAAGGAAACGGTCGGTTCCCGTGTCGTCGTTACCCGTGCGACCCATCGAGAGGCGGATTTTCGCGTTGTTCATCACCTTTTTCAGTCCTTCGGGGTAGAATTTCTCGTTGGAGACGAAATAGCTCAGACCGACTGCCGGGAAGAATCCGAAACGGTTTTTCTTGGCGAAAGTCTCGCTGCCGGTATAGCCGAAACTACCCTCGATGAAGTAGCGGTTGTCGTACGAATAGGTCACGCGGCCCACGATGCTCTGTTTGCGGTAGGGAAGCACCGGATCGTTCTTCTGCTGCTCTTTCTGCATGTAGAGAATCATGGCGCTGACGTTGTGGACGTAGTTGAAGACACGCTGGTAATTGATGGCGCCTTCGATATAGATTTTACGCAGGTAGCTCGTCGAGGTGAATTTGGGGTCCACGATTTCGGGCGATCCCGACGCAGTCGTGGTGAAGACCAGGTTGCCGTCGGCATCGCGGCCGCTGGCGTGGTAGAGACTCGGCCAATAGTCGCGCAGCGTCTGCGAACTGCCGTCGTAGTCGAAGCTGACGCTTCCGCGGGCGCTCAGGCCCGGGGTGATGAATTTCAGGTCCTGCTCCAGTTTGATGTTCGACTGGATCTTGACGCCCCACTCCTGGCGGTAGCCCTGGTTGTAGAGCATGTTGTAGGGGTTGCGGTTGTTCGAATCGGCCTGTTTCTCGTAGGAGGCCAGCGTGCCGTCGCTGTAAATGGCCGGAAAGAGGTACGACGGCGTGTGGAGCATGAAACTGAAGATGTCGTCGGCCGAACGGTTGGCCGTGCGGCGGTGTACGTACTGTCCCGAGAGGTCGACGCCCAGGCGCGTGGTCTTGCTCACTTTCAGGTCGATGTTGCTGCGCAGGTTGTAACGCTCGAAGCCGAAGTTGCTGTCATACTTGCCGTTGGGGTTCTCCTTGAAGACGCCGTCCGACTGGAAATAAGCCATCGAGACGAAATATTTGGCGTTCTCGGCGCCGCCGCGGAAATTGAGCGTGTAGCGCTGGCTGTGCACCGCTTTCTTGACCAGTTCGTCGATCCACTGCGTATTCGGGTAAAGGTCGTTGTCCGCGCGGTCGCGGTAGAGTTGGATTTGCGCAGAACTGAAACTGGGGGTGAGTCCGTCGTTGAACCGGGCTTCGTTGGCCAGTTCGAGGTAGTCCCACGAGTCGACGAACTCGGGAAGGCGCTGCGGCGAGGCGACCGACTGCTCGATGCGGAACGAGATTTTTGGTTTGGAGATCGTACCGCGCTTCGTGGTTACGAGAATGACGCCGTTGGCGCCCTCGGCGCCGTAGACGGCTGTCGCGGCGGCGTCCTTGAGGATGCTGAAGGTCTCGATCTCGTCGGCCTCGATGTTGTTGATATCACGGGGGATTCCGTCGACGAGCACCAACGGGTTGGTTCCGCCCTTGAAGGTGCTGATACCGCGGATCCAGAATTCGGCGTCGTCACGTCCCGGTTCGGCGCTGCGCTGGATGCTGATCAGGCCGGCGAGCTGTCCGGCGAGGTTGCTCGTCAGGTTGCTCGACGACGACTGCATCAGGTCGCGCGACCCGACGGTGGCGATCGAACTGACCATCGCCTGGCGTTTCTGCTTGCCGTAGCCCACTACGACGACCTCTTCGAGCAGGTCTGTGTCGGATTTGAGTTTGACGTTGATCACTTCGCGGCCGTCGGTCGGCAGGGTCTGCGACAGGTAGCCGATGTAGCTGACCGTGATCTGCTGTTTGGGCAGTACGTCGATGACGAAAAGTCCGTCGGTGTTGGTCGTCGTTCCGACGTTGGTGTCCTTGATGTAGACGGTGGCGCCGACCAGCGGCGATCCGTCGGTGTCGGTGACGGTTCCGGTGATGCGTCGTTTTCCCGGTTGTGCGGAGGCGCCCTGTGCATATGCAGCGCCGACGTTCACCGACAGGAACAACATAAGAAGCAGGGCAAGGCTTACGCTTTTCAGGGTTCTGGCGCGCCCGATGCTTGTTTTATAAAAATTTGCCATACGGTTTTAGATGATTGATGATGATAATTCGGGGTTGTTCGGGCTGTGGAGCCCGCGGTCCGGGAGGAGGGTTTCGTCCCGGACCGAATGTTCCTTCATTCGGTCTGCTGTGGTTTTTTCATAGGCTTGCAGGAGAGTTTTAGGTTTGTTTTCGAGATGTTTATTTTTGTTCGTTTGCCAGTTCGGTCAGTGCGTAGGCGCACCACATCACGGCAGCCTGTCCGTGCAGGTCGCCGGTGTATTTTTCCCGGTCGCGGTAGTAGGCGTAACTCGAGCCGGCCCCGGTTCCGCAGCAGACGTTCCGGATTTCAAAGTCGGTCCGCAGATAGGTCTGGAGTCCCAGCCAGCCTTTGCGGGCCACGGCGCCGTAGGTTTTCTCGTCGAGCCAGCCGTTCTTCACGCCGAGGATCATCGCGTAGGTGAACATCGCCGATCCGGAGGTCTCCTCCCACATGTCGCCCTGGTTGGGATAGATCAACTGCCCCCACAGGCCGCTGTCGTACTGATAGGCGCTCAGCGTGGCCATCATCTTTTTGTATTCGGCGAGTATCCGGCTGCGGTAGGCGTCGTATTTCGCATCTTTGGGGAGCATCCGCAGCATCTCGGGCATACCCACGGCCATCCATCCGTTGCCGCGGGCCCAGAAGAATTTGGCGGTGGGTGCGTGGTAGAAGACTCCGTTCTCGCCCGGCAACTGGTCGAGGTAGAGGATCATCTCCTTGGCAGCGCGTTCGATATACTTTTCGTCGCCCGTAGCCAGGTAAGCCTGTGCCTGGAGCGCCGTGATCATGAACATGTCGTCGATCCACAGGCGCGTCTGGTACGAATAGCCCTGGTCGTGCCATTTTTTTGCATTGGGCAGTTTCTCGGTGTATTTCGTGTCGGTCGGCAGTTCCCACTGCTGGTCGGCGTAACGAAGGCCCAGGTCGAGGTACTTTTTGATGTCCTTTTCGGCCGCGCCCCGCTGTTTCTTGACGTAGTAGATGTGGAGCGGCACAGCACCGAAGATGTTGTAGTCTACGGCATTGTTTTCCGTGCGGGGAATCTTCGTCACGAGGCTCTTGTTGGGCTCGATGCTCTTGTCGTCCACTTCGAGGAACTGGTCGAATTTTGCTACCAGGCGGTTGAACAGGTCGTTGTTCCCCGATGCTTCGGCATACCAGAACGCTCCCAGCCAGGCGCAGATGTCGGGATAGGAGGTCAGCGTGCTTTTCGAACTGGAGTGCATGTCGCCCCAGTTGGAGTTTCCCGAGCGGATGAAGAGTTCCACGACGCCTTCGCCCACGGTCTTGGGGTCTTTCCGGTCGGGAAAGTTGACCAGGTCGTAATCTTCGACTCCGGGCGTCGGGTCGGGCGTAGGCTTGGGTTTTACGCCCGTGCCGGTGGTCGCCTTTTCGGTGCACGCCGCCAGGCACAGCCCGGCGAGGGTGATTCCGAGGAGGACTGATTTCAGGATTTTGCTCATAATGGGATTTGTTTACCGGTTCGGGGCCAGTTTATACGGTTTCACGTCGCAGGAGAGCGCATAGGCGCACCACAGCAGGGCGGCCTGTCCGTGCATGTCGCCGGTCAGGCGGCGGCGGTTCTGGTACCACTCGGCGCTGTTTTTGGCGCCCGTCCCTTCGCAGACGTTGCGCAGGTTGTCCTGCTCGTCGAGGTAGGAGAGCAGCGTGATCCACGCTTTGCGGGCAGCCGTGCCGTAGATCTTCTTGTCCAGCCAGCCGTTCTTCACGCCGAGGATCATCGCATAGGTGAACATCGCCGTCGAGGAGGTCTCCTTCCACGAGTTCGGGTCGTCGATGATCTGCCGCCACATGCCGTCGTAAGCCTGGTAGCGCAGCAGCGTCTCCATCATCTGCCGGTAAGCCTTTTCGACGCGCGGACGATAGGGGTTGTCCTTCGGGAGCATCCGCAGCATCTCGGCCATGCCGACAGCCATCCATCCGTCGCCGCGGCCCCAGAAGAAGGGCGTGCTGGTGTGGTGGTAGAAGAGTCCGTTGGGGCGCTGGATGCGGTCGAGGTAGAGCGCCATTTCGCGGGCTGCACGGTCGATGTATTTCTTATCGCCGGTGACCAGGTAGGCCTGGGCCTGCAGGTCCGTGATCATGAACATGTCGTCGACCCAGAGGCGCGTCTGCCACGAGTAATCCTGTTCGGCGTACTGCTTTGCCTCGGACAACTGTTTGTAGTGCTGCGGGTTCTCGGGGAGTTCCCACTGGCCGTCGGCGTACTTCATACCCAGTTCCAGGTATTTCGGATCGTGGTTGCGCTTGTAAATCTCCAGGGGCACGGCGCCGAAGACGTAGAAATCGACGACGTTGTGGGCCTTGGGGAACAGCTCGGGCTGCAGGTTCTTCTGCGTGGTGAACAGCGGTTCGAAACGCTCCACGAGCCGGGTGTAGAGGCTGTCGTTGCCGGTTCCCGTGGTGAACCACAGGGCGCCCAGCCACGCGCAAACGTCGGGGTAGGTGATCAGCGTCACCTTGTATTTCGATTTGATGTCGCCCCAGTGCGAATGCGGGGTCTGGAGGTAGCGCTCGGTGAGCCTCACGCCGATCTCTTCGGGTTGGCAGCCTTTCGGGAAATGCTTCAGGTCGTAGCTTTTCTGCGCCTGGACATTCGAGGCCGTTGCGAGCAACAGCAGGGTCTGTGCAACTAAAATAAACTTTTTCATGCGGTTTTCGGTGGTATTATTCAGTTTGGTTTACGAATACGGTGGTGTTTAGAGGGTTTCTCCCGAAGGCAGCAGCAGGGATTCGCCCCATCCGGCGCCGGTCCCGAAGTCGGGCGTTCCGTCGGCGTTCCACGTGAATTTCTCGACGAAGGGGTAGCGTTCGCCCCAACCGCCGTCGGAATAGCGCATGGCGTGATAGACGATCCAGTCCTCGGTTCCGTCGGGCGACTTGGTGAAGGTGCAGTGGCCCAGTCCGTTGACGCCCGATACCGGGTCTTTCGTGTTGTCGCAGCGCCAGAAGACGTAATTGCTCGACTTCTGCCAGTCGCCGGGGTTCATCGGGTCGCCGCTGTTCATGTCGAGCATCAGCCACGCCAGCCGGTAGTTCTTGGTCCACGAGGGATTGCAGGAGTAGACGATGAAGAGTTTTCCCTTCGCCTCGTTGATCAGCACGGCGGGACCCTCGTTGATTTGCCGTCCGTCCATTGTTTCCCAGGACTGCGTCGGGGTCGAGATTTCGACAAGCGACGAGGAGATGGTGTAGGGGTTCGACATCTTGGCGATGCGGATCTGCTGGATGCTGTTGGTCTTTTCGTTGCCCGACCAGACGGCATAACGCTGTCCCTTGAGCTCGAACGTCGTCAGGTCGATCGCATATTCCGTATTCTCGATCGTGGGTTTGATGCCGGGCTGGTAGTTGTCTCCCGTGTAGAGCATGCCCATGTCTTCCCATTCGCCCAGCGGGTCGTCGGTCTTCGAGCGGAGCGTGCCGCTGCGCTGCGTGGCGTACCCTTCGATTCCGTCCTGGCCGCGGCGTCCGGCGGCGTAGTAGACATACCAGCGGTCGCCGATGTGGAACAGTTCGGGCGCCCAGAGGTCGGCGATGTTCCACGGCTTGGTGGGACCTTCGTAGGGCAGGCTCCACTTCTTGGTGGTGCTGTTGATCATGGTGAGCCGCGTCGAGCGCGAGATGGCGATGCCGTTGCCGCTCGCCTTGCAGGTGTAGTAATAATCGCCGTCGCGTACGATATACGGGTCGGGCATCGTCGCGATATTGCCCCCGATGGTGATGGGGTTGGTGAAGGTCAGCGCCGACTGGGTGACAGCCACCTCGACGGGGTTGACCCCGTCGGCGTTGAAACGGACGATACCCGTGCGTTTCTCCGTGTCGTTCGCTTCGAAGGAGATGCGGACCGCCAGGTCGCCTTTGCCTTTGCTGCGGTCTACGCTGAGCCATTTGCTGCGCGGTTCGGCGGTCCATTCGGCATTCGACGAGATAAAGACCTCGAACGAACCGGAGCCGTTGCCCACCATCTTCTCGCTGAAGCTGACCCGCAGGTACGACTTTCCGGTGTTACTGCTGCCGGAATCGTCCTTGCTGCAGTTGTTGCAGCACAACATCATCGTTCCGACGATCATAAAAATGCTGAAAAAGGAGAGTTTGTGTTTCATATACGCTTTCGTGTTGGTTATTGGATTATTTCGAAGTGGTTTGTAACCGGCGTAACCATTCGCGCCGGGTGGTTTTGCCGTCTGCCGTTACCTCGCGCCCCGCGAGCGAACTCCACAACCGGGCCGTGCTTTCGTCCGTCACGCGGTCGAGCCCGGCTTCCCATTCGGGGAAAAAGCCCCGCAGCGCCAGCCGCTGCGCTTGGGCGTAATCGGGATCGCCGGGTTTCATATCCCGCAGGTAGACCAGCGTCACCCCGTGGCGGAGCAGCCGTCCCTGCAGCGAATCCGCCGCAATCCCGCGAACGTCCGTCCGGGCGTCGATGGCCAGCGCCGCGGCTGTCCCGGCAGCTTCGCCCAGGGCCATCCAGCAGGGTTCCATGCGCAGGGTCGAGAATCCGACGTGGCTGCCCGAAACGGCTGTCGGGAAGAGCAGGTTTTCGATCTTCCGGGGGACCATCACGCCGTAAGGAACCGTATAGACGGCCGTCGGGTGGCTGAAAAAACCGTCGAGGTGTATGCGCCCCGCCTCGCGTTTGCGCACGGCGTGCGAGTCGAGGGCATAGTGGCTTGCGGTAACCGAACTGCTGTGGAGCGGCGGACGCTTCCCCTCGGCTTCGGGCAGGGCGTCTTTGGCGGTGAAAAAATAGCAACCCTCCAGCCGCCGGCCTTCGCGGACGTATACCTGGCGCGGAAATCCGCCGTTGTCGCGGTATTCGTCGGCGGCGAGGCCCCACCGTAGGCACTCTTTGCGGAAGTGCGCCGGCAGCGACTCGTCGTGCTGGGCGAACCACAGCAGGCCCAGCGTGTAGTCGCGCAGGCGCCGGGCGAAGCGGTCGCGCCACGCCCAGCCGGCGGTCGGCCACGGCCAGTTCTCTTCGGGCAGGTCGGTGGAAATAAGCGCGAGGTGTTGGTTGTTGGCGTCCGTCTTGGCGTTGGGCAGCCGGGTCATACTCGTCACTTTGGCCATCCCCCATGCGTCGCCGGGAGCCGAGGTCCGCTCCCCGGCTTCGATGCGCCGGCGGTTCCGGGCGATCGTCGCCGAATCTGCGTTCCGGTAACGGGCATCCGTGTTGCGGCCGTCCAGTACGTCGCCGACCAACGACGCGAACTCTTCACGGTCGTAGTTTTCGGGTTTGGGGACGGCCAGCCGGTTTTGCGGGTCGTCGGTCAAACAGAGGCGGTAGTTGTAAGCCTGGATGGCGTCGTCGCCCTCGTAGGTCGTGCCCTCGGCGTCGGGGCCGTGTTTCCACCAGCGGTAAATCTTCCCGGCGCACGGTTCGCCGTATTCGTCGGCCCCTTCGCGTCCGGTCCGGAACGGAACCCCGGCTGCGGCGCCCAGGTCGCCCTCGTAGGTCGCGTCGATGAACACCGCGCCGCGGTAGTGCTCCTCCCGGCCCGTCGTACGGTCGAGGATACGGATCGAGACGATCCGCTCGCCCCGCTTCTCGACGTAGCGCGCCTCGGCGTCGAACTGGCGGCCGGTCAGGACCGTAATCCGTCCGGGGCCCGCCTCGGCGAGCATTTGCCGGAAACTCTCTACGGCTACCGAAGGCTCGAAATGGTATCCGTCGCTGCAATCGCGCGCCTGCGGGGAATCCGCGCCGTATTTTTCGGTGTAATGGGCTTTGTTCAGCGCCACGAAGCGGGCGAACAGTCCCGTTGTAGCGCCCCGTGTAGCTATGTCCGTGGCTCCCAGTCCGTTGGCCGGGAGTCCGCCGATGTGGGCCGAGCGTTCCAGGATGACACTGCTTTTTCCTTCGCGTGCGGCGGCGATGGCGGCGGTGATCCCTGCGGGAGTTCCGCCTACGATCACTACGTCGTAGGAGCGTGTGCGGGCCTGGGTTCCCAGGGCCAGCACGAGGAAGAGGATATGCAGCGAAAGTTTCACGGGCGTTTGATTTTGACCTTGAATTCGCGCGTGTCGAGGTTGAAGCCCCGCACGACGAGCGTGTATTCCTCCCCGGGGAGTTTGTCGAGCGCCGTTTCGATGCGGACCGTCCGGCTTTCGCCCGGCATCAGGCAGAGGAAATTATCGGTGTAGAACGAGGGACGTACGGGCTTGCGCCGCTCGTCGAGCCACTGAACCTGCGTGAAGAAGGCGACTGTGCGGCCCGTGTTTTTCAGCCGGAGGTCGATGTAGTGGTTTGTGTTGTCCGCCGAGGTTTGATAAGCCGCGGCGACTTTGGTTTTGGCGAGTTTCCCGAGCGACTGGAATCCCGCCGTCGCCGGGCCGGTGAGCGTGTTGGCTCCCTTGTATTCGTTGTCCGAACGCCAGTAGAAGTTGTCGCCCACCTGTTTGCCGCTCTCGTCGAAGAGTTTGAGTTTGATGAACTGCACCGGGGTCTTCGACGCCGCGAAGTTCAGCGTCAGCACGTCGTTCGCAACCCCGTCCTCGGGGAGGTCGACCACTGCCGACTGCGCATCGATGCGCCGCATGTCGAGGTCGTAGACCTCGGCCGAGACCTTGTAGTTGCGGTAGGCGCGGTAATGGTCGTTGACCACCGAAACCGTGTTTTTCAGGTAGTCGAACTGCGGGTGGAGGGGTTCGCAGGCATTCTGTGCGGCATAAAGCGCTGCGGTGGGTTCGAGCGACCAGTCCCACATGCGTCCGGCTACCTGGCGCATGGCCGAATTGTGATACCAGTAAAGGAATCCCGAGGTGTAGCGGTCGCCGTAGCCGAGTTTGTTGTAATTCCAGACCTCCCAGATGCTCTTGTAATTCATCGCTCCCAGGAACTGCGCCTTTTCGGCAAACTCCTCGATGCTCTTCGAGGGGCCGTATTCGTTGGTCATGTCGGTGTAGAGTGTCGACATGAGGTGGAAGCCGTTGCCGTCGGAGTAGTCCCAGACCTCTTTGTTGATGGGCCACAGGTCCTTGTCGTCCATCATTTCGCGCAGGCATTCGACCGTCGGCAGGCACGGGGCGCCGTATTCGGGATTGAAGCCGTAGACGCGGCTGCCGCGCGGCGAAGCCTTGTCTTCGTAGTGGCTCATGATGTTGACCTGCTTGTAGGGGCTGCCGTCGTGGATGCCGCCGCATTCCGACTGCATCTGGTAGCCGCGCGTGCCGTCGAGGCGCGCCAGCAGCCGCTCCGTCTGCGGCATCTCCGTGCTCTCGTTCGAGGAGACGTAGTAGGCCAGCGATGGATGGTTGCGGATGCGCTTCACCGTCGAAATCACGTTCGAATAGTAGATGCCTTCGTCGTTGGGGTGGTTGGTGTCGCCCGTCATCCAGAACTCCTGCCATACGAGGATGCCCAGCGAGTCGCAAAGCTGGAAGAAATAGTCCGATTCGGTGATGCCGCCGCCCCAGAAACGGATGAGGTTCACGCCCGACTGGGCCGTGTAGCGCAGTTCGGCGTAGGTGCGTTCGTCCGACGTGCGGAGCATGGCCTCCGGCAGCCAGTTCGTGCCTCGGATGAAGAGCGGTTTGCCGTTGATGCTGAACGTGCGCGAACGGTCCGGCGTGGCGGTCGTGGAGGCGATTTCCCGGATGCCGAAGCGCGTCGAAATCGAGTCGCTGACCTTGCCGTCGAATTCTACTTTCAGCGTCAGGTCGTAAAGTTCCTGTTTCCCTTTGTTCAGCGGCCACCACAGGCGCGGGTTGCGGATCACCAACTGCGGGAACTCCTCGGGGGTGAAAACCACCTCTTTCACTTCGCCGCGGTAGAGTGACACCTCCTTTTCGAAGCGGATGCCTTCGCCCCGGATTTCGCCGCTGACCTTGGCTTTGCGCCAGACGTTCTGCGGAATGTAGTCGGGATAGGCGACTTCGACCGAGACGGTCTGGCGCGCCACGTCGTAACCGGGCTTGGAAAGTTCGGATTTTACGAAGGGATGGGCCAGGCGGACGCGTCCGGTGGCGAACAGCGAGATGTCGCGCCAGATGCCGGTGTTGCGGTCGCGGATGCCGTCGAGGTAGAAGAAATCCCAGCCTACGGTCATCAGTTGCGTCACGTTGCGGCCGATCTCGCCGTTGCCGCCGTTCTGGAACTCGCCGCTGGCGCCGAACGACTTGCCGCCCTTGGGGCGGATCGTGCCGGGCATGTCTACGGGATAGACCTTTACGGCCAGGACGTTCGCTCCGTCGAACGAGACTTTGTCGGTAATGTCGATCACGCGCTGCTGGAACATGCCGGCCGTGTTGCCCACCATGTTGCCGTTAAGCCATATTTCGGACCGGTAGTTGATTCCGTCGGCCTGAAGCCAGATTTTTCGTCCGCCGTATGCCTTTTTGTCGAGCCGGAACTCGGTCCGGAACCAGTAAGTGTAGAAATCCCGTCCGACGCGGTAAAGATCGGGGATAAGCTCCGATTCCAGTTTGTTGTTCAGCCCGTAGTAAGGTTCGGGATAGACTCCGTCGTAAACCAGTGAGTTGAGCACCGTTCCCGGCACTATTGCCGGCAGCCAGTCTTCTGTTGTGAGTTTGTCCGTGGAAACCTCCTCCGAGCGGACGCCGACTTCGCCGGCGCGCTTCATTTTCCAGACGAATTGCCCGCCGTGGCCGTCCGCCGAAGTCAGGGTGTGGATGTACTCGCGCTCTTTCTGCGCGGTCTGTGCCGGTGCGGCGATCGGGATAATGAGGAAGAGAAGCGGTAGTATTCTTGCCATTTTTCAGTCGTTTTTAGTTGGCGAAAAATGTCGTCACGCGGTCGGGGCTCAGCATTTGCCAGAGCGACGCTACGGTCCAGCCCGGTGCGAAGATGTCGTTGTAGAAGCCCTTGCCGTTCTTGCCGTAATCCCAGGCGGTATGCTGCACGACTTCGGGGTAGTAGCCCGCGCGGCCGATTTCGAACATCGACCCTTTGACGGGCATCAGTTGGAGCATCGAACTTCGGATCACGGCACTCATGCGGGCGAAGCGGGGTTCGCCGCACTCTTTGGCCAGGAAGTCGAGCACTGTCGCGAACTCGAAGATGAAAACGTCGATGTGGTTGTTCTCGACCGACACGTTGCCCCAGCCGCGCGAGCGGAATCCCACGTCGCCGAGCATCTGACCCTGTGCGAAGGGCACGTCCCACAGGTAGTACCACGAGAGGGCGAAGTAGGCCGCCTCGCGGCACAGGTCGATGTAGTGCTGCCGCTCCTTGCCCTTGGCGACGAATGTCAGGTAATACATCGCCGTCGAGGCGTAGAGCGACGCTTCCTTGTCTTCACAGTTGGCGTCGAGCGTCGAAGAGAAATAGTCGGCTTTGGAGATCAGGTTTTTTTCCAGGTAATCGGCCGTGTGCCGGGCGCTTTTCCGGTAGGCCGGGGCTTTGAAATAGACGGATGCCATCGTCAGCGGCAGGGTGGCCGAAGGCGTACTGCCGCCCGAAGCGTCCACCACGCTCAGGTCGTCCCGGAATTTGCGGGGGAAACTGCCGTCGGGGTTCTGGAGCGTCAGGAACTTTTCCAATAGGGTCCGGATGCGGGCTTCCCATTCGGGATGGCTGCGGCCCCGGCGTTTCTCGTAGTCGAGGTAGTTCAGTATCGCATAGATGCCTTCGGACTGGCGGCGGATGCTGTAAACGTCCGCTTCCCGGTTGCGTTTGAAGTCGACTACCTCGCGGAAAAGTCCGCCGGGCGTGAATCCGTATTGCAGGTAGCTGTCGAAGATCGACCTGGCGTTTGCCGCGAGCTCCTTCCGCCCGTTGGCTTCGCCGTACTCCAGCGCATTGAAGGCGTTCAGCAGGACGCGGCCCACGAACCCGATCTCGGCGATACCCGTGCTTTCGCAGTCGGCCGTGCGAAGTTCCACGCCGGAGGTGTATTTGAGCGGATAGTCCCCGACGTAGCTCTGGACGAAATATTCGGCCAGTATGCTTTTGGCCTCGGCGGGGGTGTAGCGCGATTCGACGGGACGGGGGCCGAGCGTGTCGAAGGAGTCGTCCCAGACTTGGGCGACGAACGACGAGTAGGAGGGGCTGCTGCCTTTGCGGATCGTCCACGTCAGGCGGCGAGTTTCGCCTTTTTCGAGTTTTTCGAATGCCTGGACCGCCGGGGCGAGCGTCAGCTTGCGGATGTAGGATTTCGGAGCTTCGCTGTACGGGAATCCGAAGACCAGCGCGGCGTGCGTGTCCGCGTTGCGGAATCCGGTGAATCCCAGCGACGTTTCGCCCGAGAGGATGACCTCCCCGTAATTGTGACAGGCGAGGGCCTCGCGGTCGGGCTTATCCGTGCGGAGCACCGTGTAGTAAGTTCCGGATTCCTCGTCGTAGATACCCGTGAGGGGTGTGCTGAGGCGGTCTTCGCGGACCTGCCAACTGTCGCTGGTGTGGAACGAAGGAGCCGATTTGGGCGACCGCAGGTTCTTGTGATACCAGAACCCGGGCATGTAGAAGAGGCAGTTTTCGTGAATGAGGCCGGTGCGGAATAACTGCTCTACATTATAATATAGAAGATCGTTCGCCGTCAGGGTGAGTACGATCCTGATTTCGTTGTCTGTTTCTGTTTTTTGCCGCCGGATGGTCAGCGGCAGTTCTTGGTCAGCCTCTAAATTCCCCCCCCCCCTCGGCTGCGGATTCGCGCAGCTCGTGGGTTATGGCCGGATTACCCGGGGTCTTCAGCGTGATTCGCTGTGACAGGCGGCCCTCCATGGCGAAGGTTTCACCGGCGATTGCGCAAAATGCAGACAGAATAAAGAAGTACTTTTTCATAGGTTCCGTTCGAACCGGCAGCCATTTTCGGCGTGCCGTTTTAAGTTAGGTGAGTTTAGTTGGAACAAAGGTATGAAAGGGAAAACCGGAGTGAGAAAATATAGTCGCTATTAACACAAAAATTATCTCAATTTTGTCTTGTATCCGGTTAAAAAGGAATTCTTAATTTGTGTATATTGCTTATTGTTAATGTGTTGTCTATTTAATCAGTCTCGGGGCGTCCTGTCCGGGGCGCTCCATTTGTGATTTTATTTACCTATATTTGTTTCACCAACCTGAACTTCGTATGGGAAAATTTTATCCGTTTGTCCTTGCATTTTTCTGTGCCTGCGGCCTTTTTCCGGGCCGGGCGCAGTCGATCCATTTCGATCGGCTGGACATCAACGACGGATTGTCGCAAAATACGGTCGCCTCGATCATCCAGGACGATAAGGGCTTCATGTGGTTCGGCACGAAAGACGGATTGTGCCGCTACGACGGGAAGTCGTTCAAGACCTTCATGCACGATCCCCGTCTCAAAACCGGACTGGGGAACAGCCTCATTAAATCGCTCGTCCAGGACCACGATCACAAAATATGGGTCGGCACAGACTCGGGGCTTTACATCTATGATCCCGAACTGGAAAGTTTTGCCGCCGTGCCGCTTTACGACGACGACGGGAAGCCGATCACCAAGCCTATTCCGATTCTGGACTGCGACCGGGAGGGCCGCGTCTGGATCGTCGTGGGGAATAACGATGTCTTCTGCTACGATCCCCACACCCGCCTGATCGAATGCCGTTACAAACCGCGGACGACCCTGCGCAGCCTCACGACCGACAAAAACGGGGTCATCTGGTTCTCCGGCTACGGCGGGGGCCTCTACTGGACCGAGGATGGGTTCGAGCATGTAAAGCCGTTCCTCGACGCCGGCGGACAGGAGATTTACCCCAAGGACATCATCTCCTACATCTGCCTGAGCGACTACAACCGGATGTATCTCGGACTGGAGGAGCACGGTGTGGCGGAGGTGGATCTCGTTACGAAAACGGTTACCCGCCTGCGGCTGTCGGACAACCCCGATGCGCCGCTGTTCGTGCGGCATATCCTCCAGTATTCGGCCGACGAGTTGTGGATCGGGACCGAGTCGGGAATCGTCGTTTACAACGTCCGCACCCGGCGTTACCAGCATCTCCAGAGTTCCCTTTACGATCCCTATTCGCTTTCGGACAATGCTGTTTACTCGCTTTACAAAGACCGGGAAGGCGGATTGTGGATCGGTTCGTTCTTCGGGGGCATCAACTACCTGCCCCAGCGGAATTCCGATTTCGACAAGTACTACCACACCGATGCCGTACACAGCCTTCGGGGGCGGCGCGTGCGGGAGATTTGCCCGGGCAACGACGGAAGGCTCTGGGTCGGTACGGAGGACGCCGGGCTTTACACGTTCGACCCCGCGACCCGGTCGTTCGACTTCTTTGCTCCGAGCCGCGATTTCTCCAATGTCCACGGGCTGCTGATGGACGGGGACGATCTGTGGGTGAGTACGTTTTCGAACGGTATCCGGGTGATCGACACCAAGACCCGCCGTATCCGCAAATACGATAACGACAACAAACCGGGCCGTCTTTTCAGCAACTACGTTTTTGCGCTCTGCAAGACCAACAGCGGGCGCATCTACGTGGGAACCATGCACGGATTGCAGTATTACAACCGGGAGACGGACCGTTTCCTTCATGTTCCCCAGATCAACGGCGGCAAGATGGTCAACGACATCCGGGAGGATTCGAACGGAAACCTCTGGGTGGGAACTTTGTCGAACGGCGTCTACCTCTACGATGTGCGCAACGATGTCTGGTCGCAGTTCCTGCACGATGCAGGCAATGAAAATTCGCTTCCTTACGACAATATCACGAGTATTTTCGAGGACAGCAACAAACAGATATGGCTCACCACCGAAGGCTCGGGATTCTGCCGGTTCAATCCGGCCGGAAAAACCTTCGTCCGTTACAGTTCTTCCGACGGAATGCCCAGCGATGTCGTTTTCCAGATCATCGAGGACAACCAGGGCTATTTCTGGATCACGACCGACCGGGGGCTGGCGCTGTTCGATCCCCGGACCGGGAGCGTCAGGCGGGTCTATACCGTTACCGACCGCCTGCTGAGCAACCAGTTCAACTACAAGTCGGGTTACAAATCCGAGGAGGGGATCATCTATTTCGGCTGTATCGAAGGCCTGATCTCCTTCGATCCCGAAACGCTCGTCAGCAACAGGACCGACTACGTGCCGCCGATCTACATCACGGGTTTTTCGCTGCTCGACGAGGAGGTCGTCGTCGGGGGCCGGAACTCCCCGCTGCGCAAAAGCATCATCTATTCGGATTCGATCCGCCTGAAGCACGACCAGAACTCCTTGTCGCTGCAAATCGCCGCCCTGAGCTACCGCGAGCCGCAGACGGACCGCCTGCTCTATAAACTCGAAGGTTTCGACGACCGTTGGCGGCAGTATTCGCCCGGGAGCGCCACGATCACCTATTCGAAAATCCCCTACGGCAAATACAGTTTCCGGGTCCGGTTGGCCGACGGAACCGGCAAACCCGGTCCGGGGCCCGAAAAACGGCTCTTCATCGAAGTCTCCCCGCCGTTTTACCTCTCCCTGGCGGCTTATGTCGTCTACGGACTGATCGTGCTGGGTGGCCTGGCACTGGTTTACGTCTACTATTCGCGCCGTAACATCCGCCGGCAGCAACAGCATATCCAGACCTTCGAACGGGAGAAGGAGCGGGAGCTTTACAATGCCAAGATCAGTTTTTTCACCAATATCGCACACGAGATACGCACTCCGCTGACGCTGATCAAAGGGCCGCTGGAGAACATCCTGGCCCGGCCGACGGTCGACCGGGGCATGGCCGAGGACCTGATCGTCATGGACCGCAATACCAACCGGCTGCTGGACCTTACCAACCAACTGCTCGACTTCCAGAAGATCGAGAAGGAACATTTGTCGCTCAACCTTGCGCGGCATAACGTGTCGGATATCGTCGAGGAGACGTTCTACCGGTTCAGCTCCTCGGCCAAGCAGCAGCACAAGACCTTCGAACTGGAATTGGGCAGCGGAGAGGCCTGCGCGCAGATCGACAAGGAGGCCTTCACCAAAATCCTGAGCAACCTGTTGAACAACGCCCTGAAATATTCTGAAACGCTGATCCGGGTCTGCCTGACGGTGCAGGACACTACGTTCCGGATCACGGTGACCAACGACGGCGAGGTCGTACCTCCGGAGATGCGCGAGGCTATCTTCGCCCCGTTCTTCCGACATACCCGGAAGAGTGAATCGACCGGAACGGGGATTGGCCTGGCATTGGCCCGCTCGCTGGCCGAACTGCACCACGGTACGCTGGCCATGGGCGCCGACACGGATATCAACGAATTTATCCTGACTATCCCGCTTTGCCGGCAGGATGCTGCGGACGCTGCGGATGTCGCTTTGGAGGAGAACCCCGAGAACATTCCCGACGAGCGGGGTGACCTCGGCTGGGAGGCTTACAGCATCCTGATCGTCGAGGACAATCCCGAGATGTGCGCTTTCATCAAACGGCAGGTGTCCGACGGTTACTCGGTACTCACGGCCGAAAACGGCGTCGAGGCGCTGGAACTGCTGGAAAAGAACTACATAAACCTGATCATCTCCGACATCATGATGCCCAAGATGGACGGCATCGAGCTTTGCCGGCGGGTGAAAAACGACTTGCGTTACAGCCATATCCCGCTCATCCTGCTCTCTGCGAAGACGAACCTCCATTCGAAGATTTCGGGCATGGACGCCGGGGCCGACGCCTATGTCGAGAAGCCGTTTTCGTCGGATTACCTGTTGTCGGTGATCGCCAACCTGATCAAGAGCCGGCAGAAACTGAGCGAGGCTTTCTCGAAAAATCCGCTGGTGCTGGCCAACACCATGGCGACCTCCTCGGCGGATACGGATTTCATCCTCAAATTGCAGGAGATCATCCACGCCAACCTTAACAATCCCGAGTTCAAGATCAACGACATCGCCGAGATGGTGCACATGAGCCGGGCGAGCTTCTACCGCAAGATCAAGGGTGTGCTGGACATGACCCCGAACGACTACCTGCGGCTCGAACGCCTGAAAACCGCGGCCCGACTGCTCAAGGACAAGCGTTACCACATCAACGAGGTCTGCTATATGGTCGGTTTCAGTTCCACGTCCTACTTCGCCAAATGTTTCCAGAAGCAGTTCGGCGTACTCCCGAAGAAGTTCGTGACCGATACCGAGCAGTAGCCCAGCGGGCGGTATGTATTTGCAAACCGCATATCACCGGACTCAAAACAAAAAGGACGGATTTGAATCCGTCCTTTTTGTTTTCGTGCGTTTCCCGGGTTACTCGATCACCAGCATCCGCCCTTTGGGATACTTCACCGCATAGCGCAGGCGCAGTTCGCGCTGCTCGCCGGGTTTGAGTTCCATTTTCCAGGTGACGATGCCGCTCTCCTTGTCCAACTGTCCTCCGCTCAGTTCTTCGGCGGTGACGTTTATGGCGCTGTTGCGCGACACGGGCAGTTGGTCGGCAAGCGTCAGCACGACGGGTTCCGTGCGCGTATTGCGTATGACGAATTTCCACCCCGTGGTCTGGGTCTGGTTCGATCCGATGGCCCGGCGCGAAGAATAGTCGTTCTCCTTGGTGCGTTCGATGCGGATATTCCGGTCGCGGCCCATCGAGAAGCGGAGGGTGTCGCTCGTCTGGTTGGGGTCGAGGATGCTCTTGCCGACGAACGTGTTTTCGAAATAGACGTTGGCCTCGCCCTGCAACAGGTTGAGTTTCTCCCAGTCGGTCGCTTCCGCCACGAGGAAGGCGTCCTTGTCGATCTTCGGCGTGCTCTGGTAGGTGTAGGCGGCCGGCAGGTCGAACCGTCCGATCTCCGCCGTGACGCTCTTGCCGTCGGAGGCAACGGTGTAGGGCTGCTTGATTTCGAATTCGTAGCCCAGTTGGTTCTGCGTCTGTTCGACATCCATCACGGCGCTCTCGGCGTCAAATTCTGCAAAATCTACTTCCGTAACCCGCATTTTGCTGTCGTTTCTCGGAATTGCCGCTCCCGCCAGCATATTCTTCTTTTGGGTCCCGTATCCCATAACGACCACTTCGTCCATTGCGGTCATGTCCTCCTGCATCGTTACGTTCATCGTGCTGCCCGAGATCGCCTGCGTCCGGGGCTTGTAGCCGAGGTAGTTGAATTGCAGGCTGGTCGCACCGTTGGGAACGGTGATCGAATAACGGCCCTGCGTGTCCGTGATGGCGCCGATCGTCGTTCCCGGAACGAGTACGCTGGCGCCCGCGAGCGGTTCGCGTCGGCTGTCGAATACGATACCTGAAACGGTGTTGTTTGTCAGGTTGACGTTGTAACGCGGTGCTGCGAGGCCGTAGTCGAGCCAGTAGGTCCGCAACTGCGGGGCGATGCTCCCGGTATTGGGGTTCGACGAGGAGAGCGTCAGTTCGACGTTCTTCCACTCCTCTTTGGTATTTTGGAAAATATTGGCTTTGTAGGAGATTTCGACCGGCTCCGACAACCCGCCCGAGCGAATGTCGTAGGAGGGAAACCAGCCTGCGTTACGAACGTAGTAGGTCAGTGTGAACGATGCCTTGCAGGCCGCGGGGGCTTCGATCCGGACCTCCACTTCGCTCATCGGAACCGACTGCCTGCCGCCCAGTTCCGCCAATTCCGCCCTCAGCCGGCGTTCGCGGGCGTCCAGTTTCGCCGCTTCTTCGTTGATGCCCGACTCTTTGCTTTTGAGGGCCTGCAGGCGCGTCGTGTAGTACTCGTTGAGTTCCTTGATGCCGGCCAGCGGGGTGGCGACATTCCGGTTGCCGACCGAGCAGTTGACTTTCAGCATGGCATACTCGGCTTCGATCACCTCGCGCGAGGCCTTCAGTTGTTTCTGCTGCCGCTCCGTTTCTGCGATTTCGCGTTCCAGCGCCTGTTGGCGCGTCGAACGTTCGAGGCTGTCCGTATGGTTGAAAAGACGGTTGACGGCCGTCACCGTGAATTTCCCTTTGGCGCTTACCTGCATGCTTTTGTCGTCCAGGTAGGGCGACAGGCCGGTGAATACGACCGTCGAGTTTCCGGCCGGGAGGTCGATCTGCCGGGTGCGCGTCACCTGCGCGCCGTCGATGAACAGGGTTACTTTTTCTACGGCGGTTTTCACCTTCTGCGGTCCCGCGGCTGCGGAGGTCGCTGCGGCCAGTCCCAGCAGCAGCAACAGCATACGTTTTATCTCCATGACTTTGTCGGTTTGGATTGGTTCAAACAAAGTTAGGAAAATATTCCGAATAGCCAAGCGTTCGGGCTTCTACTCGAACTCTTCGAGCACGCGCTCCATCTTGTGCCTGATTTCCGCCGTGCAGAGGTTGCCGATACTGCCTTCGTGGGTGTGGCTCACCTCGCGCGTGGGGCTGTATTCGCCCTTCTGGACAGCGATGCCCACCTGCTTGTAAGCCTCGCGGAAGGGAGTACCTGCGAGTACCATCCGGTTGACATCTTCCACCGTGAAGAGGTAGTCGTATTTTTTGTCGTCGAGGATGTTTTTGTTTACACGAATATGCGCCAGCATGAAATCGCACATTCCGAGCGTGCGTTTGATCTCGCTCGTCGCCGGGAAAAGGATGTCTTTCAGCAACTGCAGGTCACGGTGATAACCCACCGGGAGGTTCGTCGTCAGCAGTGCGATTTCGTTGGGGACCGACTGCAGGCGGTTGCAGCGTCCGCGCATGATCTCGAAAACGTCGGGATTTTTCTTGTGGGGCATGATGCTCGACCCGGTGGTCAACTCGTCGGGGAGCGTTACGAACCCGAAATTCTGGCTCATGAACAGGCATACGTCCATCGCCAGGCGGCCGATCGTCGCGGCCACGGCGGCAATGGCGGCCGCGGCGGCGCGTTCGCTTTTGCCGCGGCTCATCTGCGCCGCCACGACGTTATAGTGCAGCGCCTCGAAACCCATCAGGCGGGTGGTCATCGTGCGGTCCAGCGGGAACGACGAGCCGTATCCGGCCGCCGACCCCAGCGGGTTCTGGTTGGCGATGTGCCATGCCGCGGCCACCAGGCGCATGTCGTCGATCAGCGTTTCGGCATAAGCCCCGAACCACAGTCCGAACGATGAGGGCATGGCGATCTGCAGGTGGGTGTAACCCGGCATCAGCACCTCTTTGTATTTCTCGCTCTGCTCCTGCAGGCGGTCGAACACGGCCTTCACGGCGTCGGCTATCTGCCTCAGTTCGTCGCGCAGGAACAATTTGAGGTCCACGAGCACCTGGTCGTTGCGCGAACGCCCCGAGTGGATTTTTTTACCCGCGTCGCCCAGCCGGCGGGTGAGCATCAGCTCGACCTGCGAATGCACGTCTTCGGTGTCGGGTTCGATTTCGAAACGTCCGGCTTCGATCTCTGCCGCGATTTCGCGGAGTCCCCCGGTGAGTTTTTCGAGTTCCTCCGCCGTCAGCAGCCCGATTTTTTCGAGCATGGCGATGTGCGCCAGCGACCCTTCGACATCGTACTTTGCCAGCCGCATGTCCAGTTCGCGGTCGTTGCCTACGGTGTACTCCTCGATCATCCTGTCGGGCTCGAAGCCCTTATCCCAAAGTTTGGTTGCCATATTCCTGTGCCAATTTTTCGATGTATTTTTCATAAACGGCGATTCCCTCCGCGATCTCCGTGAGGAGCACGAATTCGTCGGCCGTGTGCGACCGCGACGATTGTCCCGGACCCATCTTGAGCGACGGGAACGGCATCAGCGTGCGGTCCGAAGTCGTCGGTGAAATGTAGGTTTCGCGTCCGACGGCTTTTGCCGCCTTCACCAGCGGATGCCCTTCGCCGACCGCCGCAGCGCGGATGCGCGTCGACCGGGGCGTCGCTTCGGAACGGATCGCGGCCCGCAGGATTTCGACCGTCTCTTCGTTGGTGTAGGCGTCCGTGGTGCGGATATCCGCGACGAACCGGCACGTGTCGGGTACGACGTTGTGCTGTGTGCCCGCTTCGATCTGCGTCACAGCGATGCCGATCGGTCCGAGCAGCTCCGATTCCCGCTCGAAGCGGAATCCGCGCAGCCGTGCGATGTCGTCCAATGCGATATAGAGGGCGTTCACCCCTTCGCCGCGCGCCGCATGGCCGCTTTTGCCGTGCGCCACACAGTCCAGGACGACCAGTCCCCGCTCGCCCAGCGCTGCCTGCATTCCCGTCGGTTCTCCCACCAGCGCCATGTCGATTTTTCCCAGCGCGGGCAGCAAGGCCCGGATGCCGTTCTCCCCCATGCACTCCTCCTCGGCCGAGATGCCCAGCACGAGGTTGAAGGGCAGCGGCTGCGTGCGGAACGTCAGGAAGGTCTCCGTGAGGCTTACCACCGAAGCCCCCGCGTCGTTGCTGCCGAGGCCGTAAAGCCTGTCGCCTTCGACGGCGGGCGTGTAGGGATCGCGCGTGTACGAAGCGGCCGGACGCACCGTGTCGTGGTGCGAATTCAAGAGCAGCGTCGGCCGTGCCGGGTCGAATCCTTCCGCCCGGGCCCAAACGTTGTTGCGCAGCCGTTCGGGCGTCGCTCCGCGCTCTGCGAGGAACGCGAAAAGCAGGTCCGCCGTACGCGCTTCGTCGCGCGAGAGGGAGGGTGTCGCAATAAGTTGTTTCAGTAACCCGATGGCTTCCGTGGTCTTCATGTTCATTTTCGAGTTCGGCATTCCGGAGCGCTGATTTTGCCGTTTGCGGCATTAAGTCCCTCCCTGAGGGAGGGTTTAGGGCGGGGTCGGATTTGCAAACACGACCAAAGGTCGTGAACAAGACGGCCCGTGCCGCAAAACGGTGTTATTTTATAGTTGTTCCGATTTCGTTCAGCAGGTTTTCCGAGTGCTTGATCGTAACGCTCCGCACTCCCTTTTCAACGGCTTTCAGGGCATTTTCGATCTTGGGAATCATTCCCTTGCTCACGATGCCGTCGGCCTTGAGCGGGGCGTAGGTTTCGGACGTGATCTCGCGGATCAGCGTCGTGTCGTCCTCCGGGTCGCGCAGCACGCCGTTCTTCTCGAAGCAGAAAACCAGGTCCGCAGGTGCAATTTCCGCTGCTCCGAGCGCAATGGCCGAAGCCACGCTGTCGGCGTTGCAATTCAAGAGCGTCCCCTGTCCGTCGTGCATGATGGCCGAAAAGACGGGCGTGATGCCCCCTTCCAGCAGCCTGCGCAGCAATCCTGAGTCCACGCGTTCGATGTCGCCCACGAATCCGTAATCGACCGGATTGGGGTCGCGCCGGCGGGCCGTCACGGCGTTGCCGTCGGCGCCCGACAGGCCGAGTGCGTTGCATCCTGCGGCCTGCAGTCCGGCCACGACCTGCTTGTTGATCAGCCCGGCGTAAACCATCGTCACCACGTCCAGCGTGCCTTTGTCGGTGATGCGGCGTCCGTCGACCATCTGCACCTTCAGTTCCAGCCGTTCGGCGAGGCGCGTGGCCAGTTTTCCGCCGCCGTGTACGAGTATTTTGGCTCCCTGCAATGCCGCGAACTCTTCGAGGAACCGCTTCAGCGCCTCGGGGTTGTCGATGACGTTGCCGCCGATTTTTACGACCGTGATTTTCTCCATTATTCCAGTCCCTCCAACAGTCGTTTGAGTACCACCTGGGCCGAGATCTCGCGGTTCGCAGCCTCGGGAATCACCAGCGAACGCGGCGATTCGATCACGTCGTCCGTCACGATCATATTGCGCCTTACGGGCAGGCAGTGCATGAAGTAAGCATTGTTGGTGAGGGCCATTTTCTCCGTGTCCACCGTCCACGAACGATCCCTCGACAAGACTTTGCCGTAGTTGGGATCGGTGTAGGCCGCCCAGTTTTTGGCGTAGACGAAGTCGGCGCCTTCGAGGGCCTTGCGCTGGTCGTATTCGACGCGCGCCGTACCCACGAATTTCGGGTCGAGTTCGTAGCCTTCGGGATGGGTGATCACGAAATCGTAGTCCGCGGCGTTCATCCACTCGGCGAACGAGTTCGGTACGGCCTGCGGCAGGGCGTTGGGATGCGGGGCCCAGGTCATCACGACCTTCGGACGTGCCGTGGCCTTGTGCTCCTCGATGGTGATCAGGTCGGCGAAACTTTGCAGCGGGTGGCGCGTCGCAGCCTCCATCGAGAAGACCGGGCGTCCCGCGTAGCGGATAAACTGCTCCAGGACGCGCTCTTCGTAGTCTTCGGCCTTGTCGTTGAACCGGGCGAACGAGCGTACGCCGATCACGTCGCAGTACGATCCCATGACCGGAATGGCTTCGAGCAGGTGTTCGGCCTTGTCGCCGTCCATCACCACGCCCCTTTCGGTTTCGAGTTTCCACGCTCCCTGGTTGACATCGAGAACCATGACGTTCATGCCGAGGTTCATCGCCGCCTTCTGGGTCGAGAGGCGCGTGCGGAGGCTCGAATTGAAGAAGAGCATCAGCAGGGTCTTGTTGCGCCCCAGTCCTGTGAACTGGAAGCGGTCGCGCTTGATCTCCAGCGCTTCGGCGACGGCAGTTTTCAGGTCGCCTATGTCTTGTACGCAGGTAAATTTATCCATAGATTCCGTTTCTTTTTCGTTCCTTGTTAATTGTTTCGGGTTCCGCTTCGGGAGGCTGTCGCCGGCGGCAAAAGTGCCGTTTAGGGGTCTGCCCGGCCTCGGCGGGAGTTTGTGCTGGCTGCCGTTATCCCATCGTCTCCCGGAACGCTTCGAGGAAGCGGTCCGCCAGTTCGCGCGTCAGGCACAATGCCGGCAGCAGCCGCACGGTCGAAGCGCCCGCCCCGCCCGTGAATATGTGTTTGTCGAAGAGCAGCCGCTTGCGCAGTTCCGCTCCCGAACCCTCGATCTCGATGCCGATCATCAGGCCGCGTCCGCGAACTTCTTTCAGCCCGCCGATCTTGTGCAGTTCGGCCAGCAGGTATTCGCCGACCTGCGCCGCGTTCTCCACCAGTCCGTCGCGTACGATCACGTCGAGTACGGCGATTGCCGCTGCGCAGGCGAGGTGGCTGCCCCCGAAGGTCGTTCCGAGCAATCCCGGACGCGCTTCGAAGTGGGGTGCGATCAGCACGCCGCCGATGGGGAATCCGTTGGCCATACCCTTCGCCGTGGTGATCAGGTCGGGCCGGATGCCTGCCGCCTGGTGGGCGAAGAAACGTCCTGTGCGGCCGTATCCCGACTGGATTTCATCCAATACGAGTTGCGTCCCGGTTTCGGTCGCTGCGGCGCGTACGGCGCGCAGGAACTCGTCCGTCGGGCAGTGGATGCCCGAAACGCCCTGGATGCCTTCGACGATCACCGCTGCGAACTCCCGCGTGGCGAGTTTCGCGCGCACGGCTTCGATGTCGTTCAGCGGTGCGAACTCCACGTTGGGCGTGCGGTTGAAGGGCGACGAAATCGCGGGATTGTCCGTCACGGCGACGGCTCCCGACGTGCGTCCGTGGAAAGCCTTCGAGAGGGCCAGCACTTTGGCGCGCCCCGTGTGGAACGACGCCAGTTTCAGGGCGTTTTCGTTGGCCTCGGCTCCCGAGTTGCAGAGGAAGAGCCGGAAATCGTCGTATCCCGACGCGCGGCCCAGTTTTTCGGCCAGCGTCGTCTGGAGCGAGTTCTCGACCGAATTCGAGTAGAACCCGAGCCGGGCTACCTGTTCCTGCACGGCCCGTACGTAGTCGGGCTGCGCATGGCCGATCGAAATGACGGCATGGCCGCCGTAGAGATCGAGGTACTCGGTTCCTGCCGCGTCGTAGACAAAACTGCCTTTGCCCCGGACGGGTTCGATCGGATATAGCGAATATACGTTGAATAATTCCATTGTCGTAATTTTTGGTGTCCGGCCCGGCAAAAAAAGCGTCGGGAAAGATGCGGACTAAAAGCGCGAGCGCAGGGGACGGTTTGCTTGCAAACCCGCGAATAGTCGCCCGGAGCCAGCGTTAGGCCGCGTCTTTCAGCTTTTTTTGTCAGCCGGTCGGTTTTTGCACCGCTTTTTGCCGACCAAAAAGCGGTTGTCGTGCGGCGGTTGAAAGCCGCCGGTTAAAATGCACTTGCTTTCAGTTTCAGACCTTCTTTTTCGTCCAGCCCGAACATCAGGTTCATGTTCTGCACGGCCTGCCCCGAAGCGCCTTTCAGCAGGTTGTCGATAGCCGACACGATGTGCAGTTTGCCGCCGTGTTTGGCTACGTGGAGCAGCCCCTTGTTAGTGTTCACTACCTGCTTGAGGTCTATTTCGCGTTCCGATACGGTCGTGAATGCCGAGGGGGCGTAAAAATCGGCGTAGAGCCTGAACGCCGCCTCGTTGTCGAGCGGACACGTCGTGTAGACGCTTGCCAGGATGCCCCGCGTGAAGTCGCCGCGCATCGGCACGAAGTTCACTTCATAGCCGAACGACGGCTCCAGCCGCCGCAGGTTGCGCCCGATCTCCAGCAGGTGCTGGTGCGTGAAGGCCTTGTAAACCGATATGTTGTCCGACCGCCAGCTGAAATGGGTCGTGGCCGAAGGTTTTACGCCTGCGCCCGTCGAACCCGTCACTGCCGTCACGTGCACTTCGTCCTGCAACAGTCCCGCGGCAGCCAGCGGCAGCAAAGCCAACTGAATCGCCGTGGCGAAACATCCCGGATTGGCCACGCGCTCCGCACGGCGGATGCGTTCGCGGGTCAGTTCCGGAAGGCCGTAGACGAATCCGCACGTCTCGTCGCGGAAGTCCTGTGCCAGGTCGATGATTTTCAGCCCGGCCGGGATGTCGTTCTCCTCCATCCAGACCTTGCTCTGTCCGTGGGCCGAGCAGAGGAACAGCACGTCGATCGCCCCGAGGTCGTACGAATCGCTGAACCGCATGTTGGTGTCGCCCTCCAGTCCGCCGTGTACGTCCGAAAGGCGGTTGCCTGCATTCGACGTACTGTGTACAAAGGCAATTTCGGCCTGCGGGTGGTTGACCAGCAACCGGATCAGTTCGCCGGCGGTGTACCCGGCGCCTCCGATGATACCGGCGCGGATCATTTCTTGTTGCGTTTCTGGACGTTGTAGAAAATCTTGATCTGGTTGCCCAGGATCTTCGTGAATCCCTTCACGTCGTCTGCCGACCAGGCCTTGTTGACCTCGCCGTATTCGCCGAAGTCGGTCTTCATCAGGTCGAACGACGAATCGACGCCCACGAGCGTATAGTTGCGCGGACGCAGGATCAGTTCCACGGTTCCCGTGACGTTGCGCTGCGACGACAGGAGCATCGCCTCGATGTCGCGCATCACCGGTTCGAGGTACTGCGCTTCGTGGAGGAACATGCCGTACCACGTCGCCACCTGGTCCTTCCAGTAAATCTGCCACTTGGTCTGCGTGTGCTTTTCGAGCATCTTGTGCGCTGCGATGATCAGCATCGGCGCTGCGGCTTCGAAGCCTACGCGGCCCTTGATGCCGATGATCGTGTCGCCGATGTGCATGTCGCGGCCGATGCCGTATTTCGAGCCGATGGCCTCCACGGCGCGGATTGCCTCGACCTTGTCGGCATATGCCTTGCCGTTGACGGCTGCGATTTCGCCCTGCTCGAAGGAGATCGTGAGGCGTTCCTCGCCGTCGGCCGTCACCTGGCTGGGATATGCTTCTTCGGGCAGCGTCAGTTCCGAGTGGAGGGTCTCCTTGCCGCCGATCGACGTGCCCCACAGGCCTTTGTTGATCGAGTATTCCATCTTTTTGTAGTCGGCCGTGATGCCGTGCTTGCGCAGGTAGTCGATCTCGTATTCGCGTGTGAGGGTCATGTCGCGCGTCGGGGTGATGATCTCGATTTCGGGAGCGAGAATCTGGAATGTCAAATCGAAGCGCACCTGGTCGTTACCTGCGCCGGTCGAGCCGTGGGCTACGGCGTCGGCGCCGATCTGCTTGGCGTATTCGATGATGGCGATGGCCTGGAAAATGCGCTCCGAGCTTACCGAAATGGGGTAGGTTCCGTTGCGCAGGATGTTGCCGAAGACCATGTAGCGGATGCTCTTTTCGTAGTATTCCTGCTCGATGTCGAGCGTCGCATGCGCCGTGGCGCCCAGTTCCATGGCGCGTTTCTCGATCTTCTCCAGTTCGGGTTTCGAAAATCCGCCCGTGTTGGCGATTGCCGTGTAGACATCGTAACCCTTCTCCTCGGAGAGGTATTTTACACAGAACGAGGTGTCGAGACCTCCGCTGAATGCCAAAACTACTTTCTTCTTTTCCATAGATATGTCAGTTTTAATTTTTTTACTCGTTTTGACCGGTTCGCAAATCTTCCGGTCGTTGTCGCCGCCTTTGGCGTCGTACTCCGTTCCGGCCCCGCTCCGAACCTCTTCTCCGTGGAGGGACTCGTCGCGTCGCGGTCCGGATTTTTACTTCAGGTGAAATAGCTTTTTGAACTTGTTCTTAAAGAACATCCGGTAGGGAGCCAGCCGCGACTGCTTTTCCACCGGTTCTTTGGCCGGATCGTAGAGCATGCCCGTGCAGAGGCACATGCGCCGCTGGTTGCGTTGCAGGATGTCGTAGTTGCAGCAGCCTTCGCAGCCGCGCCAGAAGTCCTCGTCTTCGGTCAGTTCCGAGAAGGTCACGGGGACGTAACCCATCCGCGAGTTGAGCTTCATGACCGGCAACGACGTGGTGATACTGAATAACTTGGCATACGGAAATCGTCGTCGGGCCAGCTCGAAGGTTCGTCGCTTGATTTGCTCCGCGAGTCCCATATGCCGGTACTCCGGATCGACGATCAGTCCCGAGGTGGCGACGAAGTCGCCGTGACCCCAGCACTCGATGTAACTGAACCCGACCAGTTTCTCACCGTCCAGCGCCACGACGGCCTTGCCACCGGTCATTTTTGCGGCGATGTACTCGGGCGACCGCTTTGCGATGCCCGTACCCCGCTGCAGGGCCGACTCATAGATCAGATCACAAATGCGCGGTGCGAAATGTGCGTGCGATGAGTCGGCGAATACGACGCTGATTGTGTTGTTATTCATTTATCGTTTGTGTGGGTAAAAAAGTTGACGAATTAGTTGATGCGATAGGCGCGCTGTACGCCTTTGATGCGCATGATCTGGTGGATGAGCGTATCCACGACGCCCGTGCCGGGCACTTCGACGGCGACGATTCCCGCGACGCAGCCGTTTCCGGCCGGCGCGAAGTTCATCGTGCGGATATTGAGTTTCAGGTCGCGGATGATGACCTCGGTGATGTGGTTGGCCATGCCGGTCGTGTCGGCCGCCACGATGCGGATCGAGACGCGGAACGCCCCCTCGGCCGACTGCCGCCAGCGGGCGTCGATCACCCGGTAGGGATAATTCTCACGCATGCGCTTGGCGTTGGGACAGTCGCAGCGGTGGATGGTGATTCCCGCGTTGATCGTCACGAAGCCGAACACGTCGTCGCCTTTGATCGGGTTGCAGCACTTGGCCAGTTTGTATTGTATCTTCGAGATGTCGTCGTCGATTACCAGCGCATCCTGCGGCGCGGCTTTTTCCTGCGTGCCGTGCAGCGCGGCCTTCTGGCGTTCGATCTCGGCGGCCGCGGCGCGGCGCTCTTCGGCGGCTTCCCCCGAGAGGTGGCGTGCGAGGATCTCCTTGATCGATCCGAAGTCGAGCTTCTGGGTGGCGATCAGGGCATAGACCTCCGTTCCGAGGCGCAGCTTGAAATATTTGGCCAGGTAAGCCACCGCTTCGTCGATGGTGATGGCGAATTTCCAGTTCTTGAGTTTGCGTTCCAGCTCCTCGCGCCCCATGCGCGTATGCTTGGCCTGCTCTTCGCGCAGGAAGGATTTGATCTTGTTGCGGGCCTTCGAGGTCACCACGAACGACAGCCAGTCCGCTTTGGGCGTCTGGTTCTTCTGGGTCGTGATCTCGACGATGTCGCCGTTGCGCATCTGTTCGCGGATCGGCACGGCGCGGCCGTTGACCTTTCCGCCCACGCACGTCGAGCCGAGGGAGGTGTGGATGTCGAACGCAAAGTCGAGCAGCGTAGCCCCTTCGGGCAGCTTGCGCAGGTCGCCGTTGGGCGTGAAAACGAAGATTTCACCCGAGGCGGGCTTCGCGTCGAAACGCTGCGCCAGCGAGTGCGTCGTGTCTTCGATCAGTTCGCGCAGGTGTCCCAGCCACATTTCGCTCGTCTGCGCCCCTTGGTTGACTCCCTTGTAACGCCAGTGCGCCGCGATGCCTCGTTCGGCCACGGCATCCATGCGCTCGGAGCGGATCTGCACCTCGACCCAGCGGCTTTCGGCCGATACGGTGGTGTGCAGCGATTCGTAGCCGTTCGACTTGGGGATCGCTATCCAGTCGCGCAGGCGCTTGGGGTTGGGGGTATAAAAATCCGTCACCACCGAATAGGCCGTCCAGCACATCTGCTTTTCAGCTTCCCGCGGACAGTCGATGATGATGCGGATGGCGAAAATATCGTAGACGCCTTCGAACGGGACGTGCTGTTTGTGCATCTTGGTCCAGATCGAGAAGATCGACTTGGTGCGGCTCTTGATGTGGTATTTGATGCCGAGTTTGGTCAGCCGCTGCTCGATGGGGACGAGGAACCGCCCGATGAAGGCTTTGCGCTCCTCGGCGCTCTCTTCGAGTTTCAGGACGATGTGCTCGTAATCCTTCGGTTCGAGGTAGCGCAGGGCGATGTCCTCCAATTCGCTCTTGATGTTGTAAAGACCCAGTTTGTGGGCGATCTGTGCGTAGAGGTTCATCGACTCCCAACTCTTCTTGCGCCACTTCTCGCGGGGGAACATCTCCAGCGAACGCATCACTTCGAGCCGGTCGGCCAGTTTGATCAGGATGACGCGCGGGTCCTCGGAGTAGCTTACGATCAGGTCGCGGAAATTGTCGGCCTGCTCCTTGGCGACCTTGAGCTTGAGTTCCGAAATGTTCGCCAGCCCGAGGGTGATGCCCACGACCTCGTCGCCGAAGCGTTTGCGAATGTCGGTGCTCAGGGCCAGGAACTCCTCGGGCGGAAGCTGCTTGTGGGCCAGCCGCACGACATCGTGGAGGATTGCCGAAATGGTGGAGTTGCGGCCCAGGCCCACCTCCGAGATCACGATCGAAGCTACCGCGACGGCATGCTCCAAAAGGGGCGTATCGTCGTAACGCACCAATCCGGCGAGCTTCGCGTCGGCATACTCCAGCGCCTCGTCGACGAGTTTCTGGGTCTGCTCCGAGAAGTTCGCGCGCACGAGCGAGCGGAGTTTTTCGTAACGTGAGAAGTCCATTTTTACCTAACCTAAATCCTTGACGGCAAAGACGATGCCGGCCAACGGCGGCAGTGCGTCCGCAACTGTGCCGGGGCATAGCCCGTCCGAGCGTAAGTAACTTTGGCAAAGATATGAAAAAAAATTATAAATTTGTAACGTTGAACCAATACGTTATGCGATGGGAAAGAAAAAGGAGATTTATGTGCCGACCGTAGGCGAGGAGATCGGCAATGCCGTGTCGCACGGCGTGATGTCGCTGCTGGCGCTTCTGGCCCTTCCCTTTGCCGCCGTGTGGGCCTATGTGCATGATCCGGACGCGATTCTGGCGTCGGCGTCGGTGTCGGTTTTCGTCATTTCGATTTTCCTGATGTTCCTCGCCTCGACGCTCTACCACTCGATGAACCCGCAGTCGGAACACAAAGAGGTTTTCCACATCCTCGACCACATTTTCATCTACGTCGCCATCGCGGGCAGTTACACGCCCATCGCGCTGTCCGTCATCGGCGGCTGGCAGGGTATTTTCATCACGGTCCTGCAATGGGCGATGGTAATTTTCGGGATTTTCTACAAGTCGCTGTCCCGCAAGTCGATACCTGCCATCAGCCTGACCATTTACCTGGTCATGGGCTGGACGATCGTCTTCTTCCTGCCGCTGTTCGTGAACCACGCCTCGACGCCCCTCGTGGTGCTGATCGCATTGGGCGGCGTACTCTATACGCTCGGCGCCTGGTTTTACGCCCGCAAGGGCTTTCGCTACCACCACATGGTGTGGCATTTGTTGATTAACCTCGCGGTTGCGGCGCACTTCGTCGGGATCGTGTTTTATCTCTATTGATTATGGCTGCTTTCGACCTGCATATCCACTCCGGATACAGCAGTGACGGGGAGTTTTCCGTCGCTGCAATCGCCGGCATGTGTTCGGCCTGCGGGCTGGGCGCTTTCTCCCTGACCGACCACAATTCGGTGCGCGGCGTCAGCGAAGCCGCCGAAGCGGCCGCTGCCGCGGGCCTGTGCTTTATTCCTGGCATCGAGATCGACTGCAACTACCGGGGTACGGACCTCCACCTGCTGGGCTACGGCATCGACTGGCGGTCGTCCGATTTCGCCCGGTTGGAAGAGTCCGTCGCCGCAAAGGTGACGGCGTCGCTGGGCGGCATGGTCGACAACCTGCTCCGACTGGGTTTTCGGATCGACGCCGATGCCGTGCTGGCCGCCGCCGGCGGCAAACTGCCTACGGGCGAACTGATCGCCGAGGTGATGCTTGCCGATGAAAAGTACCATACGCCTCTGTTGCAGCCCTATATGGAGGGTGGCGACAGGAGCGACATGCCGTATATCAACTTCTATCTCGATTATTTCGCGCAGGGCCGTCCGGCGTTCGTCCCCGTCGAATATATGGATTACCGCGAAGCCCTCTCCCTGGTCCGGGACAACGGGGGAATCCCCGTCGTCGCACATCCGGGGCTCAATTTCCGGGGCCGCGAAGAGATCGCCGGGCAACTGCTCGACCGCGGGGCCGCCGGACTGGAGGTCTTCAACAACTACCACAGCCCGGAGCAGGCCGTTTATTTCACCTCGCTGGTACTCTCCAAGGGAGCTTTCATGACTTGCGGAAGCGATTTTCACGGCAAGACCAAGCCGCGGATCGCCATCGGACGCTTTCCGGCGGACGGCCGCTTCGACGGCCGCCTGTCAGACTTTGTAAACCACGTAAATGTGATCGGCCGGCAGGGCGTATAACCTGCGCTCGGCGTCGGAGAAAGTCGCGGCATAGTCGATGTCTGCGGCTTCGAAGCCCGCTTCACGCAGGCGGTCGGCGTAGTCGGCGCCGTAGATGCGCCGGTGGTCGTACTGCCCGAAGATGCGCGTGCGCTCGCCGGGGTCGGTGATCGTGTCGTCCTCGTAGGTCCGCTCGTAATCCGCATCCACCGGCGAGAGGACGATGCCCCAGCCGCCGGGTTTGAGGATACGGTGCAGTTCGCGCATCGCTTTCCGGTCGTCGGCGACATGTTCCATGATGTGGTTGCAGAGCACGACATCCACCGAATTATCCGCCAGCGGAATCTGCTGTACGTCGAAATGCAGGTCTGCCAGCGGGCTTTCCAGGTCGGCCGTGACATATTGTCCGGGGTGCGACCTGAAGTGGGGCTTTAAGTGGCGCATGATACAGACCTCGGGGGCAATGTGGAGCGTGCGCGGAAAAGCCGTCAGCAGATCGGTTTCACGCGTGAGATAGAGCCACAGCAGGCGGTGGCGTTCCAGCGACAGGCATTTGGGGCACAGCGCGTTGGGGCGCGACTGCACGTAGCCGTAGGGCATGAATCTGCGGTACTTCGAGCCGCACACGGGGCACTGGACCCCGCGGCCTTTGTAAAACAGCCCCGCCACGGGCACGGCCCATCCCGCGATGCGTTGCAGGACGGGACGCGGAATGTGGTTGAGCGACCAGCGAATCAGTTTTTTCATAGCCTTCTATTCCCGCCAATGTTCGGGACGGTCCAGTGCTTCGGCGCACAGCACCCGTCCTTTGTGTTCCGTGAATCCTGCTTCCGGCAAGGTTTGTACCATCCAATAGTCGGCATCCTGTTCCGCGATGGGATAAGGCGCCTGAAAGCCCCGTTTCCCGGCGTCGGGGACGAATCCGTGACGCGGGTAATACTCCTTGTGGCCCAGCACGAAAACGAGCTTCGCACCCCTTTCGCGCAGGAGTTCCAGCCCCTTTCGGATCAGCGCTCCCCCGACGCCCTGCCGCTGGCACTCCGGGACGACGGCAAGCGGGGCGAGGATGTAGTGTCCTTCCTGCGCCGTTTGTGCGCCTTCGATGCGGCATCGGGTGAACAGGATGTGCCCGATGGCCTTCCCGCCGCGGAATGCGAGCAGCGACACGTACGGCCGGGCGCTGGCGTCGCCGAGGAGCGCCGCGGTCAGTTCCGCTTCCTTGTCGTAGCCGAACGCCTCTTTCTGTACGCGGACGATTTCGGCGAGATCCGTGGGATTCGTTTCCCGGAGGGTTATCGTTTCTTTTGTCATGGTTCCAGGATTTTGTTCACATCCTCTTCGGCTTTGCGCAGCCGCGCCTTGCACGAGGCGATCAGTTCCGTCGCGCGCTTCACCTCGGCGGCGAGGTTGTCGACATCCATCTCTTCGTTGCGCAGGCGCGCGAGTATCTTTTCGATTTCGGCCATCGCCGCGGCGTAGGTCAGCTCTTTTTTTGCCATATTTTTCCAGCTTTTACGATTGCTTCTATTTGGCCGTCGGAAACTTCTATCTCGATGTTTTCCCCGGCTCCGACTTCCCGGGCCGAGGTCACGGCTTTGCCTCCGGTGCGCACGACGGCGAAGCCCAGGCGGAGGATGCGTTCGGGCGAACGCCCGGCGATGAGTTCCGCGGCATTGCCGAGCCGGACGTTTTGCCGCGCGAGGAAGTCGCGCGCCGCGTCGGGCAGCAGTGCCGCATGGTGTTCCAGCCGCAGCGACTGCCGCGTCAGGAGTTCGCCGCTCAGCCGGCGTACCTCGCCCGAAAGGCGTTCGAGGCGCACCTCCGAGGCGTGCATCGCCGCGGTCGTGGTGTCGTGCAGTTGCAGGGCCGCGTAGTCGAGCCACCCGTCGGTTTCGGCCATGCGCCCGACGAGCCATCCGGCCACTGCCGTCGGGGTTTTGAGCGCCGTGTGGGCCACCATGTCGGCGACGCTGGTGTCTTTGTCGTGCCCGATGCCCGTCACCACCGGCAGCGGAAACTGTGCCACATGGGCGCAGAGGCGGTAGGCGTTGAAACAGTTGAGGTCGCTCCTCGAACCGCCGCCGCGGATCAGCACCACGGCGTCGAAATCTTCCATCCGGGCGGCGACGCTGCACAGGGCTTCGATGATGGATTCCTCGGCCGCAGCGCCCTGCATGAAGGCGTCGAACAGTGTGAGGGTGAACCGGTAGGGGCTTTTGTCCATCTCTTTGCAGAAATCCTGGTAACCGGCGGCGTTGGCGCTCGACACGATCGCGATGCGCTGCACGACTGCGGGCATCGTCGCCTCGCGGTTCATGTCCCAGACGCCGTCCTGCTGTAACTGTGCGATGGTCTGCTGCCGCTGCCGCTCCATGTCGCCCAGCGTGTAGGAGGGGTCTATGTCGGTGATTTGCAGCGAAAAGCCGTAGAGCTCGTGGTAGGAGACCAGCACCTTGGCCAGTATCCGGATGCCCGATGCGAGCCGCTGGCCCGTTTCGGCCTCGAAATAACCGGAAATGCGGGGGTAGTGCGAACGCCATACGACGGCCCGGGCCTGCGCCGTCGGGACGCCGTTGTCGCCGCCCTTCTCCACGAGTTCGAGGTAGCAATGGCCCGAGTAGTTGACCTTTATTTCGGAGATTTCGGCACTTACCCAGACGGGCAATGCGAACTGCCCTTCGAGCGCCGACTTCACGCGGCGCTGTAACTCGCGCAGGGTAATATGTTGTGATTCAGCCATCAGCCCAGCAGGATTCCGATGGTTAGCAACGCCCCGAACAGCATGATGTTGCGGGCCGTCTCACCCAGGCAGACGTTCAGGGCGTCGCCGTGGTCGATACGCACCAGTTTGCGCCATGTGGCGGTGTGTGCGGCGAGGTACGGAAGGGGAAGCAGGGCGGCCCAGATGCGGCCGCCGGCCAGTAGCGTGAGGCACAGGGCGACGGCTGCGGCCCCCAGGGCGAAGTAGCCCCAGCGTCCGACGCCTGCGCCGAGGCAGACGACGATCGTGCGCTTGTTGCAGCGGGCGTCCTCCTCGCGGTCGCGGAAATTGTTGACCATCAGCATCGTGTCGATCACCAGTCCGCAGGCCAGCGCCGCCACGAGGACCTCCCAGGTCCATGCTCCGGTCTGGATGTAGTAAGTGAATCCCACGGGGACCAGTCCGAAAAAGAGAATGACCGCAATGTCGCCCAGTCCGTGGTAAGCCAGCGGCCAGGGTCCTGCGGTGTAGAAATAGGCAAAGAGGATGCAGGCGGCGCCTGCGGCGATGAGTTCCCAGCCTCCGTAGCGGAGGATGCCGGCGCGGAGCGCCCAGACGAGCAGTCCGATGCCCGCGGCACAGGCCGCGAGGGTGAAGCCCGCAATGCCTGCCTTCATGGCCGGGAAGGTGATGTATCCTTTGGCGAAGGCGCGGTCGGGACCCAGCCGGTCGGGTTTGTCCGCCCCTTTCAGAAAATCCCAGAGGTCGTTGACCAGGTTGGCCGTGCACTGCATCAGCACGGCGAACACGAGGCACAGCACGGCTGGCAGCCAGTGGAACGAATGGTCGGTATAGGCCAGTGCGGAGCCGATCAGAACGAGGATGACCGAGTTGCCGAGGCTGTAAGGCCGTACAGCCAGAATCCAGGCGGATAGGGAGTTGGTTTTCACGTTTCGGGGTTAATTTTCGGGGTAGGACGGGATCAGCGGATGACCAGTTCCATCTGCCGCGGCAGATGCCGGCCTTCGGGAAGCTGGATGCTCAGTACGCCTTCGCTTTCGATGGGCGAACCGTTCTTTTGCGCCGGCTGCCAGCGCGGGGCCTCCGCCACAGCTTTCAACACGCGCCGCTTGAGGCGGTTGTCGGTCGATTCGAGTTCCTGCTGGATGACGATTTCGCCTTCGGGGGTGATTTTGTAGCGCAGCACCACGCGGGCCGTGGGTTCGCTTGCGTCCCAACGCACCTGCCGGGCGATGTAACTGCCGAAGGTCGAATCTGCGGGGAAGGCGGCAGGCTGGTCGTAGCGCAGCGTGATGAGCATGACGCCGTGTGCGGCCCGCTGGCCGTAGCAGGCGATGGTCTCTTCGTCGGCAGGGAGCATTTCGACGTGCTCGATGTCTTCGGGAGGAATCGAGCGTATCTCTTTCGTCTCTTTGCCGTTGACGATGTACAGGGGCTGCGGTTTGGGAGTCGCGGCCCGGAGGGTCGCGGCGCAGAACAGCGCACATAGAATCAGGACGTATCTTTTCATGCCGTATCTTTTTTTGCAAAACGGCCGGTAAGGCCGCGTTATTGCCCTAAAGCGTTTCTTCGGCGGGGGCGGGAGCCGGACAAAATTTCTTGCAGCCGGCCGCTGCCCCGCCGAACCCTGCTTTTTAAGCGGGGTCCCAGCCCGAGCGGACAAGGTCCGCACAGCCGTTCGGCCGGAACCGGACGCCTTCCGCTTCGAGCAGCTCCCGCTGTTCGGTCCAGCCGGGTGCGGTGCGGCCTGCGGCGTTCACGACCCGGTGGCAGGGAACTCCTTCGGGGGCCGATGCCAGCGCGCGCCCTGCGCGGCGCGCATAACCGGGCATACCGACCAGCCGGGCCAGTTGGCCGTAGGTCGCGACCCGGCCCGCAGGTATCTGCGCGACAACGTCGTAAACCTCCGCGTCGAAACCGTCTGGAATGCCCATCGTACGGCTATAATTCGCTCTCCTTCAGACGCTCGGCGTTCTCGGCAACGATCAGGTGGTCGATGCAGTCCTGGATGTCGCCGTCCATGAAGGCCGAGAGGTTGTAGATCGTATAGTTGATGCGGTGGTCGGTGATGCGGCCCTGCGGGTAGTTGTAGGTGCGGATTTTGGCCGAACGGTCGCCCGTCGAAACCATTGTTTTGCGCTTCGAGGCGATCTCGTCGAGCCACTTCGAATATTCGAGGTTGAAGACACGCGTACGCAGCTCTTCGAAGGCCTTGTCGAAGTTCTTCAACTGCGACTTCTGGTCCTGGCATTGTACGACGATGCCCGTCGGGATGTGCGTCAGGCGGATGGCCGAATAGGTCGTGTTGACCGACTGTCCGCCGGGACCGCTGGCGCAGAAAATGTCCTTGCGGACATCGTTCATCGAAATTTCGATGTCGAACTCTTCCGCTTCGGGCAGCACGGCGACCGATGCGGCCGACGTATGCACGCGGCCCTGCGTCTCGGTCTGGGGTACGCGCTGCACGCGGTGCACGCCCGATTCGTATTTGAGCGTTCCGTAGACGTTCTGTCCCGAGACTTTCAGCACCACCTCCTTGAAACCGCCCGCAGCGCCGTCCGACGACGAGGTGATTTCGTAGCGCCAGCCCTTCGACTCGATGTATTTGGTGTACATGCGCAGCAGGTCGCCGGCGAAGATCGCCGCCTCGTCGCCGCCCGTGCCGCCGCGAATCTCGACGATGGCGTTCTTCGAATCCTGCGGGTCCTTGGGGATCAGCAACAGCTTGATCTCCTCCTCCATCTGCGTGAGCTGGGGCTCCAGTTCGGCGATCATCTCGCGGGCCATTTCGCGCATCTCCTCGTCCTTGTCCGTGGCCAGCGTGTCCTTGGCTTCGGCGAGGTTGGCGATGGCCGTGCGGTAGCGTTCCGAGGTCTCGATGATCGGCTCCAGTTCCTTGTATTCCTTGGTGAGCTGGATGAACTGTTTGACATCGGCGATGATTTCGGGGTCGGTCAGTTTCTGCCCCGTCTCTTCGTATTTGAGCTTCAAACCGTCGAGGCGGTTTAAAATGGTGTTGTCTGCCATATCTGTTTTATTTTGGGCATAAAGATACGTAATAATCGGCAAACGGCAATGCGTCGACCGAAAAAACGAACGGAGGGAACCCCTGGCTCGGGATTCCCTCCGGTATACGCTTGCAGGGGGATTATTCGTTGATCCGGCGGAGCCAGTCCAGCACGGCGTCCTGCCATGCCTCCTTGTAGCGGAAGTTGTCGCGGATGCCCCATCCGTGGCCGCCCGAAGGGTAGATGTGCATCGAAGCCACGATGCCGTTTGCTTTCAGGGCGTTGTAGTAGAGCGTGCTGTTGACGGGCGGGACCGATTTGTCGTCGTCCGAGAGCAGCAGGATGGCCGGCGGCGTGTCGGCCGTTACGCGGCTTTCCAGCGAGTAGGCCGCATCCTGCTCGGGGGTGCGTTCCTCGCTCAGCAGGTTGATGAACGACCCTTGGTGGCGCTTGCCCTGCACGGCCGTGATGACCGGGTAGAAGAGCACCGAGAAGGCGGGGCGGACGCTGCCGATCGTCGAGGCCATCGCTGCGAGGTGTCCGCCGGCCGAGGAGCCTACGATGCCGACCTTCGGGCAGGTGTAGCCTTCGGCGCCCGAAACGTCGCCGCGCATGATGCGCAGGGCCTGTTCCGCGTCTTCGAGCGGTACTTCGGGATGGTGGTTGGGCATGCGGTATTTCAGCACGGCGCCCGTGATGCCGTTGGCGGCGAACCACTTCGCCATCTGGTAGCCTTCATGGTCGATGGCGAGCATGCCGTAACCGCCTCCGGGGCAGATTACGACAGCCTGGCCGGTAGCCTTGGCCGCGTCGGCCGGGAAGATGTAGAGAACCGCCTCCGAGGTGTTCCTCAGCCGGTTGGGCTCGGTTTCCGTTTCCGGCGTGGTGATGCCGTTGCTGTGGGGAGCGGTCGCGTTGTCCCAGATTTTGATTGTCGCGGCCTGTCCGTAGTCTTTTGCCGATGTTGTAGCCATGGCGAGAATCGTTGCGAAAGTTAGTAGGATGATCCGTTTCATAATGGAAGTTTTTGGTGTCAGGATGCTGTTCAGATCACGATATTGATGATCTTGCCCGGCACGACGATAATTTTTTTCGGGGCTTTGCCTTCGAGCCATTTCTGCGCTTCGGGAGCGGTCACGACATCGGCCTGGATTTCGGCGGGCGTCATCGAGGCGGCGTATTCCTTCTTGAAGCGGAGCTTGCCGTTGACCGAAACGGGGTATTCGAACGAGTTCTGCACCAGGTGCTTTTCGTCGAAGGCCGGATAGGAGGCCGTGCAGACCGAACCGGTGTGTCCGAGTGCGGCCCACAGTTCCTCGGTGATATGCGGAGCGAAGGGGGCGAGCAGTATGGTCAGCGGTTCGAGCACTTCGCGTTTGGAGCATTCGCCGAGTTCGTTGAGGCAGATCATGAAGGCGGCCACCGAGGTGTTGAACGAGAAATTCTCGATGTCCTCGGAGACCTTCTTGATGGTCTTGTGCAGCGTGCGGAGCTCCTGTTCGGTCGCCTTTTCGTCGGTGACGCACAAGCGGCCGTCGCGGTCGAAGAACAGGCGCCAGAAGCGGCGCAGGAATTTGTGCACGCCGTCGATGCCGTTGGTGTCCCACGGCTTCGACTGCTCCAGCGGACCGAGGAACATCTCGTACATGCGCAGCGTGTCGGCGCCGTAGTTGTCGACGATGTAGTCGGGGTTCACGACGTTGTAGAACGACTTCGACATCTTCTCGATGGCCCAGCCGCAGACGTACTTGCCGTCTTCGAGGATGAACTCGGCGTTCTTGTATTCGGGCATCCATGCGCGGAAGGCGTCGAGGTCGAGGATGTCGTTGCGGACCATGTTCACGTCGACGTAGAGCGCCTGCGTTTCGTACTGGTCCTTGAGGCCCAGCGACACGAACTTGTCGGTCCCGACGATGCGGTAGACGAAGTTCGAGCGGCCCTGGATCATGCCCTGGTTGACGAGCTTGCGGAACGGTTCCGGTTCGCAGACGGCTCCCAGGTCGTAGAGGAACATGTTCCAGAAGCGCGAGTACATCAGGTGGCCCGTGGCGTGCTCGATGCCGCCGACGTAGAGGTCCACGTTGCGCCAGTATTCGTCGGCCTCCTTGCCGACGAGCGCCCGGTCGTTGTGCGGGTCCATGTAGCGCAGGTAGTAGGCCGACGATCCGGCGAATCCGGGCATGGTCGAAAGTTCGAACGGATATCCCTCGGGCGTCTCCCAGCCCTTGACCCGGGCCAGGGGCGGTTCGCCCTGCTCGGTGGGACCGAAGTCCGCGATCGGAGGCAGCTCCAGCGGCAGTTTGTCTTCCGGCAGCGGGTAGGCTACGTCGTTCTTGTAGTAGATCGGGAAGGGCTCTCCCCAGTAGCGCTGGCGTGAGAAAATGGCGTCGCGCAGACGGTAGTTGACGAGCTTCTTGCCCAATCCGCGGCGCTCGACTTCGGCGAACATTAGTCCGATCGCTTCTTTTACATCCTTTCCGTTGAGGAAATCCGAGTTGATTACTTTGCCCGATTTGGCGTCGTACGACTCGACCGAAACGTCTCCGCCTTCGACCACCGGGATGATCTCCAGGCCGAAATGCCGGGCGAAAGCCCAGTCGCGCGAGTCGTGTGCCGGAACGGCCATGATGGCGCCCGTTCCGTAGCCCGCCAGCACGTAGTCGGAGATGTAGATCGGAATGGCTTTGTTGGTGAAGGGGTTGATGGCGTAAGAGCCTGTGGCTACGCCGCTGACGCGTTTTGTGTCGGCGATGCGGTCGCGTTCGGAGCGCTTCTTGGTCTGGCAGATATAGTCCTCGACGGCAGCCTTGTTTTCGGGTGTCGTCAGGGAGTCGACCCATTCGTGTTCGGGGGCGATAACCATGAACGTCACGCCGAAAATCGTGTCGGGACGGGTCGTGAAAATCTCCAGTTTCTTCGCCGAGCCCTGGATGTCGAAAAAGACCTGGGCGCCCTCCGAACGGCCGATCCAGTTGCGCTGGATTTCCTTCAGCGAGTCGCTCCATTCGAGTTTGTCCAGTCCGTCGAGCATGCGCTGGGCATAGGCGGTCACGCGGAGCAGCCATTGTTTCATGCGTTTCTGTTCGACCGGATAGCCGCCGCGGACCGAAAGTCCGTCGTGTACTTCGTCGTTCGCAAGCACGGTTCCCAGTTTCGGACACCAGTTGACCTGGGTATCGGCGCGGAAGGCAAGGCGGTAGTTCTGGAGGATCTGCTCCTTTTCCTGCTCGTTTTTGGCGTTCCATTCGTCTGCCGTGAAGTGCATTTCGGTCGTGCAGGCGACGTTCAGCCCTTCGGTTCCCGATTGTTCGAATGCGGCGATCAGCTCTTCGATCGGGCGCGCCTGCTGCTTGTCGTAGCAGTAGTACGAGGAGAACATCTTGAGGAACGCCCATTGTGTCCACTTGTAATACCCGGGATCGCATGTGCGTACCTCGCGGTCCCAGTCGAACGAGAATCCGATCTTGTCCAGCTGCTCGCGGTATCGGGCGATATTCTGGTCGGTCGTTACGGCCGGATGCTGGCCCGTCTGGATGGCATACTGCTCGGCGGGCAGGCCGAAGGCGTCGTAGCCCATCGGATGCAGGACATTGAAGCCCTTGAGGCGCTTGTAGCGCGAGTAGATGTCCGAGGCGATGTAGCCCAGCGGATGGCCGACGTGCAGGCCTGCGCCCGACGGATAGGGAAACATGTCCAGTACGTAGAATTTGGGCCGCGAGGGGTCCGTCTCCACCTTGTAGGTCTTGTTCTCCCGCCAGCGGCGCTGCCATTTGGGCTCGATTTCCTTGAAATTGTACTCCATATCTCGTGTGTTTTTGTTGCGGATTTTCCTGCAAAAATAGCAAAAGTTTCTTGGATTGACTCATTTTCGTCCGTCGGAATGGCATAAAAAGGAGGGACACGGCTTTATAGCCGTGTCCCGTCGTGATTTCAGGTCGTCGTGCGTCAGTTGTAAAGCGGCACGACGTACATCGAATAGGCCTCGCTGTGGCCCGTGCCGTCGGAGAGCGTGTAGCGGATGTCGTTGCCGTGCCAGACGACGGCGGTCCGCGTCGTGCCGAAGAGGGTCCCGGCGGTGAATACGTCGTCGTACCAGGCGGCTATCGAATAGGGCATCGAGCCGCTGCCCGAACCGTCGGAGAGGTCGAAGAGTTCCTGCCCGTTCTTCCAGACGACGCCCTCCTCCTCGAAATCGTCGGTGTCGGTATAGTAGCCGGCCGTGTAGAGCGTGTTTTCGAACCGGCAGACGGCCATGGCCTCGGCGTAGGAACTGCCGTCGGTCAGGGTGTAAAGCAGGTCCTTGTCTTTCCAGACCGTAGCGCTGTTGCCCGAATGTCCTGCGGCGTAGATCGTCCTGCCCGAAAGACAGAGTGCGTTTACTCCGGCTTCGGATTCCCCGTCGGTGAGGGTGTAGTGCGCCTTGTCGTTTTTCCAGACGACGGCGAGCGGTTTGGTGAATCCGCTTTGCAGGCTGCCTGCGGCGTAAACGTCGCTGCCCGAGACGACGACCGACCGGGCCTGCGAGACGGCCGGGCTGACCGAGTAGGCGTGGAGCACGTCGCCGTTTTTCCAGACGGTCGCCGTCAGGGATCCGTCGTTTTGCGCGCTTCCGGCCGTGTAGAGACTGCCGTTCGTGGCGAAAACCGAATAGGCGTAGGAATCTGCACTGCCGCTGCCCAAGGTGTATTTCAGCGTGCCGTTTTCCCATACTTTGGCCACGATTTCGTCACCCTGCTGTTCATAGCCCGCGACGTAGACGGTGCTGCCCGAGACGCAGACCGCATAGGCCCATGCGTCGTTCGTGCCGTCGGTGAGCGTGTAGAGTGTTTCGCCGTTTTTCCAGACCGTTGCGACGGCCTTCATCGCAGGCGTCGTGTAGCCTGCGGTGTAAATGTCATAACCGGTGGGTTTCGGCGGTTTCGGACCGTCGTCGTCCGAACTGCATGCTGCGGGGCTGGCGAGTGCGGCGAGGAGCACGGGCAAAAAGTTGCGTAAAAGTCGTTTCATGGTGATCGTCATTGGTTTGCGGTGCAGGGGTTTTCGGGGCGTCCTGTGGGGACGGTCTGCCTGCATCCCGTTTGCAGGGCAAAGTTCATGCCGGGGTTCGGGGTCGGGAATATTCGGTTTATGGCCTTGATAATAAATCTGTTGCTTGTTTTGGCATAATTAAAACTTATTATGTGTAAAATTGCATAGGTAAAAAGTATCGCGAATGGCGCAAAATCCTGTAAAATGGCGAAAAAAGACGTGCATATATATTGTATTTCCGAAAAATTGCGTACCTTTGCAGTCCATTTTGGACAATGGAGATAGATTTTTTAACAATTAAAGGACAGTTTTAGAAATGCCAACTATTCAACAGTTAGTGAGAAACGGCCGCGTGAAGATGGAGGACAAGTCGAAGTCTCCCGCACTGGCCGCGTGTCCCCAGCGCCGAGGCGTATGTACGCGTGTGTACACGACGACCCCGAAGAAGCCGAACTCGGCAATGCGTAAGGTAGCACGTGTAAGATTGACCAACGGCAAGGAGGTCAACGCCTACATCCCCGGAGAAGGCCACAACTTGCAGGAGCACTCGATCGTGCTCGTTCGCGGCGGTCGTGTAAAGGACCTCCCCGGTGTACGTTATCACCTGGTGCGCGGTGCACTCGACTCGGCAGGCGTCGACGGACGTCGCCAGCGTCGTTCGAAGTACGGTGCAAAACGCCCCAAGGCAGGAGCAGCAGCACCTGCAAAGAAGAAATAAAAGTTCTACCAAGACCAAATTAATTTTTAGCAAATACAATGAGAAAAGCTAAGCCAAAAAAGCGAATTCTACTTCCGGATCCGAAGTTCGGAGACGTGGCTGTGACCCGTTTCGTGAACAACCTCATGCTGGATGGTAAGAAGAGTATTGCCTACACGATTTTCTACGACTCGCTCGAAATCGTCGGCAAGAAGATGAAGGATGCTGATAAATCTCCGCTGGAAGTCTGGAAACAGGCCCTTGAGAACATCACGCCCCAAGTCGAAGTAAAATCGAAGCGTATCGGTGGCGCAACGTTCCAGGTTCCGATGGAGGTTCGTCCGGAGCGCAAGATTTCTATTTCCATGAAAAACCTTGTCCTCTATTCCCGCAAGCGCGCCGGCAAGACGATGGCAGACAAACTCTCAGCAGAAATACTGGATGCCTACAACCAGCAGGGCGCAGCCTTCAAACGTAAGGAGGAGATGCACCGCATGGCCGAAGCCAACAAGGCATTCGCACACTTTAGATTCTAATAAGGAGACTGACAGATGGCAACAAGAGATTTAAAATATACTCGTAATATCGGTATCATGGCTCACATCGATGCCGGTAAAACCACCACGTCGGAGCGCATCCTTTTCTACACGGGTAAAACCCACAAAATCGGTGAGGTACACGAAGGCGGCGCTACGATGGACTGGATGGTCCAGGAGCAGGAGCGCGGCATCACGATTACCTCGGCCGCAACGACCGCCTTCTGGAACTACAAGGGCGAACAGTATCAGATCAACCTGATCGATACCCCGGGACACGTCGACTTCACGGTCGAGGTGGAGCGTTCGCTGCGCGTGCTGGACGGCGCTGTCGCTACGTTCTGTGCCGTAGGCGGCGTAGAGCCCCAGTCGGAGACCGTATGGCGTCAGGCTGACAAGTACAACGTTCCCCGTATCGGTTACGTCAACAAGATGGACCGTACGGGCGCCGACTTCCTGGCCGTTTGCGCGCAGATCAAAGAGCACTTCGGAGCGCTGGCCCTGCCGGTCGTTCTGCCTATCGGCGCCGAAGACAAGTTCGAAGGACTGGTAGACCTTATATATAATAACGCTATCTATTACTACGACGACAAGGGCGTCCGCGACAACTTCGAGTTGAAGGAGATTCCCGCGTCGATGAAGGAAGAGGCCGCCGAGTGGCGCGGCAAGCTCATCGAGGAGGTCGCTTCGACCGACGATGCGCTGATGGAGAAGTTCTTCGAGGATCCCGATTCGATCACCCCGGAGGAGCTGCTCGCCGCAATCCGCAAGGCGACGATCTCGATGCAGATCGTTCCGATGCTTTGCGGTTCGTCGTTCCACAACAAGGGCGTACAGAAACTGCTCGACTATGTAATGGCTTTCCTGCCTTCGCCGCTGGACGTACCCGCTGTTACGGGTATCAACCCCAAGACCGACAAGGAGGAGACGCGCAACGCTTCGGAGAGCGATCCGTTCTGCGGCCTTGCGTTCAAGATCGCTACCGACCCGTTCGTAGGCCGCCTGGCTTTCGTGCGCGTTTATTCGGGTAAGCTCGATGCAGGTTCCTACGTGCTCAACGCACGCAGCGGCAAGCGCGAGCGTATCAGCCGCATCTACCAGATGCACGCCAAGCAGCAGAATCCGATGGAGACTGTCGGCGCCGGCGACATCTGCGCAGCCGTAGGTTTCAAGGAAATCCGCACGGGCGACACGCTCTGCGCCGAGAACGCACCTATCGTTCTGGAGCAGATGACCTTCCCCGAGCCGGTTATCGGCCTGGCCGTAGAACCCAAGACCCAGAAGGACCTCGACAAGCTCGGCATCGCCCTGGGCAAGCTGGCTGAGGAGGACCCCACCTTCACGGTTCACACCGACGAGGATTCGGGCCAGACGGTGATCAGCGGCATGGGTGAGCTTCACCTCGACATCATCGTCGACCGTCTGCGTCGCGAGTTCGGCGTGGAGATCAACCAGGGCGCTCCCCAGGTTAACTACAAGGAGTCGCTCACCAAGACGGTTCAGCACCGCGAGGTCTTCAAGAAGCAGACCGGTGGTCGCGGTAAGTTTGCCGACATCATCTTCGAGATCGGTCCCGCCGACGACGGCGCCATGGGCCTTACGTTTGTCGACGAGGTGAAGGGCGGTAACATCCCCAAGGAGTTTATCCCCGCCGTGCAGAAAGGCTTCGCTTCGGCGATGACCAACGGTGCATTGGCCGGCTACAAGATGGACTCGATGAAGATTACGCTGAAGGATGGTTCGTTCCACCCCGTGGACTCCGACCAGTTGTCGTTCGAGATCGCAGCCCGCAACGGTTACCGTGCAGCAGCCCCCAAGGCCGGTTCGGTGATTATGGAGCCTATCATGTCCGTGGAGGTCGTGACCCCCGAGGAGAACATGGGTGACGTTATCGGCGACCTGAACAAGCGCCGCGGACAGGTTACCGGCATGGAGTCGAAGGGTACTGCCCGCGTGGTGAAAGCCAAAGTCCCCCTGTCGGAGATGTTTGGCTATGTAACCGTGCTGCGTACGATTTCGTCGGGCCGCGCAACCTCGTCCATGGAGTTCTCGCACTTCGAGGAGGTTCCTGCCAACCTGGCTAAGGAGATCATCGAGAAAGCGAGTGGTAAACGTAAGGATATAGAATAAGCAAACAATATGAACCAGAAGATTAGAATCAAGTTAAAGTCATTCGATCACAATCTCGTGGACAAATCGGCCGAGAAGATTGTGAAGACTGTGAAGAGCACGGGCGCCGTCGTAAGCGGCCCGGTGCCCCTTCCCACGCACAAGCAGATTTTTACGGTCAACCGCTCGACTTTTGTCAACAAGAAAGCCCGCGAGCAGTTCCAGCTCTGCACCTTCAAGCGTATCCTCGACATCTACTCGTCGACGCCCAAAACGATCGACGCGCTGATGAAACTGGAGCTTCCCTCGGGTGTTGAGGTAGAGATCAAAGTGTGATAGGATCGATGACCATCTAACGAAAGATCACTTTTTTATTTATAACAAACAATTTGACAACAAATGTCAGGACTTATTGGAAAGAAAATCGGAATGACTTCCGTTTACAGTGCCGAGGGTAAGAACATACCATGCACTGTCATTGAGGCTGGACCGTGCGTTGTTACGCAAATCAAGACCGTCGAGAAGGATACCTACGAGGCGGTTCAGATTGCCTATGACGAGACAAGTGAAAAGCACGCCACCAGCAGTTTGTTAGGTCACTTCAAGAAAGCCGGCACGACCCCGAAACGCAAACTTGCGGAATTCAAGGACATGCCCGAAGTGAATCTCGGCGACACGCTGACCGTAGACCTCTTCTCGGAGGAGGACTGGGTAGACGTGACCGGGATTTCGAAAGGAAAAGGTTTTCAGGGCGTAGTGAAGCGTCATGGCTTCGGCGGCGTCGGCGGCCAGACTCACGGCCAGCACAACCGTGCCCGCAAGCCGGGTTCGCTGGGCGCATCGTCCTATCCTTCGCGCGTCTTCAAGGGCAAGCGTTTGCCCGGCCAGATGGGCGGTGAGCAGGTGAAGGTTCTCAACCTGCGTGTATTGAAAGTAATTCCCGAAAGCAACCTGATCCTCGTGAAAGGGTCGATTCCGGGAGCAAAAGGTGCTTATTTAACGATTGAAAAATAGTATGGAATTAGCTGTATTAAACACACAAGGAAAAGAGACGGGTCGTAAGGTAGTCCTTTCGGATGCTGTCTTCGGCGTGGAGGCTAATGACCACGCTATTTACCTCGACGTGAAGCAGTATCTCGCTGACCAGCGTCAGGGCACGCACAAGTCGAAGCAGCGCAACGAAGTTGCCGGTTCGACCCGCAAGCTCAAGCGCCAGAAAGGCACAGGCGGCGCCCGTGCAGGCAGCATCAAGTCGCCCCTGTTCCCGGGTGGCGGCCGTATCTTCGGTCCCCAGCCCCGCGATTACAGCTTCAAGCTCAACAAGAAGCTCAAGCAGCTGGCTCGCCGCAGCGCGCTGACCTACAAGGCCCAGGCCGGTTCGATCAGCATCGTCGAGACGATCTCGATGGAGGCTCCCAAGACCAAGTCGGTCGTGGCTCTGGCCGAGGCTCTCAAGGTTGACGACAAGAAGGTTCTGCTGATTCTTCCCGAATCGAATGTAAACCTCCAGCTGTCGTGCCGCAACCTGCCTTACGTGAAGCCCGTGCTGGCTCAGAACGTCTGCACTTACGACGTGATGAACGCATCGGCCATCGTGTTGGTGGAAGGCGCCGAGAATGTATTGAATACGATGTTAGCTTAAAAACGCATAGTTACAATGGACATTATTATTAAGCCGGTTTTGACCGAGAAAATGACGATTCAGGGCGAAAAGTTGAATCGCTACGGTTTTATCGTTGACGTGAGGGCTAACAAGCTGCAGATTCGCAATGCCGTAGAGCAGATGTACAACGTCGTCGTTACGGACGTGAACACCGTGAACTACATGGGCAAACTCAAGAGCCGCTATACCAAAGCCGGCCTGCTTGAGGGTCGCGCTAACAACTTCAAGAAGGCTATCGTCACCTTGAAGGATGGAGACAAGATCGATTTTTACAGTAATATCTAACGAAGATGGCAGTAAGAAAATTTAAACCTGTAACCGCAGGTACGAGACATAAGATTATCGGCACGTTCGACGAAATCACGACGAACAAACCGGAGAAATCGCTGCTCAGCCCCAAGAAGAGCTCGGGTGGACGTAACAGTGACGGCAAAATGACGGTCCGCTACATCGGCGGCGGTCACAAGCAGATGTATCGTAACGTCGACTTCAAACGCTCGAAAGATGGCATCGCTGCAACTGTAAAGTCGATCGAGTACGACCCGAATCGTACTGCACGCATTGCACTCCTGGCATACGCCGACGGTGAGAAGAGCTACATCATCGCACCCAACGGACTCCAGGTGGGCCAGACCGTAATGAGCGGCGCAGGCGTTGCTCCCGAGGTCGGAAATACGCTCTTCCTGAGCGAGATTCCCCTGGGTACGGTTGTCCACAACATTGAACTCTACCCCGGTCAGGGCGCCGCCATGGCACGTTCGGCCGGTTCCTACGCCCAGCTGCTGGCTCGCGAAGGCAAATTCGCGATCATCAAGCTGCCTTCGGGCGAGACTCGTATGGTACTCGTAACTTGCCGTGCTACGGTGGGTGTTGTGTCGAATGTCGACCACAGCCTCGAAAGCTCGGGTAAGGCAGGACGTGAGCGTTGGCTCGGTCGCCGTCCTCGCAACCGCGGTGTCGTTATGAACCCGGTGGATCACCCGATGGGTGGTGGCGAAGGCCGTGCGTCGGGTGGTCACCCGCGTTCGCGCAAGGGTCTGCTTGCCAAGGGTTATAAGACTCGTAACCCGAAGAAGACGACCTCGAAGTTTATTATTTCCAAGAAGAAAAAATAATTAAATAAGAGTACATAATGAGCCGTTCATTAAAAAAAGGACCGTTTATCGACCCCAAGCTGGAAGCGAAGATCGTCGCTCAGGCCGAAGGAAATAAAAAGTCGGTAATTAAGACATGGTCGCGAGCAAGTATGATCTCCCCTGACTTCGTAGGTCAGACGGTAGCCGTCCACAACGGAAACAAATTTATTCCGGTGTACGTAACAGAGAACATGGTAGGACACAAACTCGGTGAGTTTGCTCCCACGCGTAACTTCCGCGGTCACTCAGGTAACAAGAAAAAATAGGTAGAAAATGGGTGCAAGAAAAGCAAATAAAGCCGAACAGTTAAAGGCTGAGAAGAAGCAGAAGGCTATCGCCGTTCTGCGTGATTGCCCGACCTCTCCCCGCAAGATGCGCCTGGTGGCCGACATCATCCGCGGTGTGGAAATCAACAAGGCTCTGGGTATCCTTCGTTACTCGAAGAAGGAAGCGTCGATCCGGATGGAGAAACTCCTCAAGTCGGCGATTGCCAACTGGGAGACCAAGAACGAATCGGAGCGTCTGGAGGACACGAAACTCTGCGTTAAAGAGGTATTCGTCGACGGCGGCCGCATGCTGAAGCGTATTCAGGCAGCGCCCCAGGGTCGCGCACACCGTATCCGTAAGCGTTCGAACCACGTAACGATCGTAGTTGACAAAATGGTAATCGTAGAAAAAGAAAACAAGTAATCAGATGGGACAAAAAGTTAATCCGATAGCAAATCGTCTTGGTATCATCCGCGGTTGGGATTCCAACTGGTTCGGAGGCAAGGATTTCTCCGACAAACTCGTCGAGGACGCCAAGATCCGCAAGTATCTGAATGTCCGTCTGGCGAAGGCTAGCATCTCGAAGATCATCATCGAGCGCACGCTGAAACTTGTCACGGTTACGATTTCGACGGCTCGCCCGGGCATCATCATCGGCAAGGGCGGCCAGGAGGTCGACAAACTGAAGGAGGAGCTGAAGAAGCTCACCGGCAAGGAGATCCAGATCAACATCTTCGAGGTAAAGCGTCCCGAGGTGGATGCCGTCATCGTAGGTCAGAACATCGCCCGTCAGCTCGAGGGCCGCGTATCGTTCCGCCGTGCCGTGAAGACGGCCGTGGCTTCGACCATGCGCATGGGCGCCGAGGGTATCAAAATCCAGGTTGCCGGCCGTGTAGGCGGCGCCGAGATGGCCCGTACGGAGACGATCAAGGAAGGACGTATTCCGCTGCACACGTTCCGCGCAGACATCGACTACTGCCTGACCGAGGCGCTCACGAAAGTGGGTATCCTGGGCGTGAAAGTCTGGATCTGCCAGGGAATCGTATACGGTCAGCGCGACCTGTTCGAAATCGCAGGCGCTTCGGCGCAGGCTCCTTCGGGCGACCGCGGTGAGCGTGGTGATCGCCGTGGTGGCGACCGTCGTGGCGGAGACCGCCGTGGTGGCGACCGTCGTGGCGGAGACCGTCGCGGTGGCGACCGCCGTGGTGGGGACCGTCGCAATAACAATCAGTAAGTAGGACCTTTTTAAAGCAGAACTAACATGTTACAGCCGAAAAAGACCAAATTTAGAAGAATGCAGAAAGGCCGTATGAAGGGTATCGCTCAGAGAGGTAACCAGCTTGCATACGGATCGTTCGCAATCAAGGCACTTGAATCGACCTGGATCACGGGTCGTCAGATAGAGGCGGCACGTCAGGCCATTACGCGTTACATGAAGCGTGAAGGTCAGTTGTGGATCCGCATCTTCCCCGACAAACCCATCACGAAGAAGCCCGCCGAGGTGCGTATGGGTAAGGGTAAAGGTAATCCCGAAGGCTTCGTGGCGCCTGTTACGCCCGGACGTATTCTTTTCGAGGCAGAGGGTGTGCCCCTGGCAGTTGCTCAGGAAGCGCTGCGCCTGGGTGCTCAGAAGCTGCCTATTACCACCAAGTTTATCGTAAGACGTGACTACGTCGAAACCACAATTTAAGGGATACACAAAATGAAAAGTGCAGAAATCAAGGATATTTCGACAAAGGACCTGCAGGAGCGCATCGAGACCGAAAAGGCCCAGCTCGCAAAGCTGAAGGTGCAGCACGCAGTGTCTCCCGTCGAGAACCCGTCGATCATTAAGAAGAACCGCAGAGATATAGCTCGCATGCTGACCGTTCTGCGTCAAAAAAACGCTAAATAACGAGAACAACTATGGAAAGAAATCTTAGAAAAGAGCGTATCGGTGTGGTTGTCAGCAACAAGATGGAAAAGACCATTGTGGTTGCAGTAGCACGTAAGGTGAAGCATCCTATCTACGGCAAGTTCGTGAACAAGACGACGAAGTTTGTGGCCGAGTCGCTCGACGAGACCTGCAAGGAGGGCGATACCGTACGCATTATGGAAACCCGCCCGCTGAGCAAGACCAAGCGTTGGAGATTAGTACAAATCATTGAAAGAGCTAAGTAGTTATGATACAACAGGAAAGTAGACTCATTGTAGCTGATAACAGCGGTGCGAAGGAGGTCCTCTGCATCCGGGTGCTCGGCGGCACGAAACGTCGCTACGCATCCATCGGCGATAAGATCGTCGTGGCTGTCAAGAGCGCGACTCCCTCGGGCGAAGTCAAGAAGGGCGCCGTATCGAAGGCTGTAGTCGTAAGAACCACGAAGGAAATCAGACGTGCCAACGGTTCGTACATTCGTTTCGACGACAACGCCGTGGTGCTGCTTAACAACCAGGGTGAAATGCGCGGTACTCGTATATTCGGCCCCGTAGCTCGCGAGCTGCGTGACCAGTATATGAAGATTATCTCCCTCGCACCCGAAGTATTGTAATCATAAAAACTATTTCGGATATGTCAATGAAATTACATATTAAGAAAGGGGATCAGGTTCAGGTCATCGCCGGTGACAGCAAAGGCCAGACGGGCAAAGTCCTGAAGGTCGAGGTTTCGAAGCAGCGTGCCATCGTCGAAGGTGTGAACCTCTGCAAGAAGGCCACGAAGCCCAATGCACAGAATCCCCAGGGAGGCATCGTCGAGAAAGAGGCTCCGATTCACGTTTCGAACCTCATGCTCATCGATCCCAAGTCGGGCAAGCCTACCAAGGTCGGCCGCAAGACGGATGCAAAAGGTAAATTAGTTCGTTTCGCTAAAAAGTCAGGGGAGGAGATCAAATAATGGGATACGTACCTACACTCAAGACACAGTATAAGGAGCAGATCAAGCCTGCCCTTATGAAGGAGTTCGGTTACTCGAGCATTATGCAGTGCCCGAAGCTCGAAAAGATCGTAATCAACCAGGGTATGGGCCAGGCCGTCGCCGATAAGAAACTTATCGACGTGGCTGAAGCCGAGCTGACGACAATCACCGGCCAGAAGGCCGTTCAGACCCGCTCGCGCAAGGACATCTCGAACTTCAAGCTGCGTAAGGGCATGCCTATCGGCGTGCGCGTGACGCTGCGCGATACGAAGATGTACGAGTTCCTGGAGCGTCTGATCGCCGTGGCTCTGCCGCGTATCCGCGACTTCAAGGGTATCAATGAAAAGTTCGACGGCCAGGGCAACTACACCCTGGGTATCACCGAGCAGATCATCTTCCCGGAAATCGACATCGACAAGATCACCAAGATCTTCGGCATGGAGATTACGTTCGTAACGACGGCCAAAACCGACGAGGAGGCTTATGCCCTGCTCCGCGAGTTCGGTCTTCCTTTCAAAAACGCTAAAAAGAATCAATAAGCTATGGCAAAAGAATCGATGAAGGCCCGCGAGGTGAAGCGTGCGAAGCTCGCAAACCGCTATGCTCACAAGCGCGAGGAGATCGCTGCCAAGGTGAAGAGCGGTGAGATGGATCACGAAGAGGCATGGCAGGCGCTTGCGAAGCTGCCCCGCAACTCGAATCCCATCCGCCAGCACAACCGCTGCAAGATCACGGGTCGTCCCAAGGGCTATATTCGCCTGTTCGGCATCAGCCGTATCCAGTTCCGCGAAATGGCCTCGAAGGGTCTGATCCCGGGCGTTACGAAAGCTAGCTGGTAGTCGCCGGGGTGCGGCGAGGGGATGCGTGTATGCGGATCCCGGAACCGGAACCGGCAACTCGAATATGTTCCACCTTCCGGAAGGTGTCGAGCCTGTGGGGAGCATGTCTCTCCAAAGGAAGTGGAGCTGATAGGGGTGTATAACCCGGTAGATACGTCACAGTATCGGGGAAAGTGCCGCCGCAAGCGGTAACTTCCCGATATGTGGGGCGTAACGAAAGGTTGGACACTTGGTTACAAATTTCTCGGACCAGGGGCCGGAGGCCGATGCCGGAGTTGCGCAAGCAGCCGGGCGGATGCCGGAAGGCTCAGTCGGAAGGGTGATACCGAAGTTGCGCAATGCAGCGGAAGTAGAGGCCGGAGGCTGCCGGAACGGAGGGCTGACGCAGGAACGCATATGACGTTCCGGGCTCAGGCCCGAAGGGCTGGAATCGGACCCGAAAGTGCGGCGGATGCCGTGCCGGAAGAACCGAAGGGCGGTTGCCGAAAGGAAATTTTGTGCAGATACATGTTAGCAACATTGGGTGCTAACATTGTCTGCATTCCGGAGGTAACGCTAAAATCGCTAAAAATCAGGCGATAACTTGGCCGTTTGGGAAATAATGCGTATATTTGCGCGCTTTGTACCCTCGTGTGCGTATGCGAACGGGGGACGGGCAAAAAGGCTGTAAAGCGATTGGTGGTGAGCTAATTTGCTGAAAGCCAGAATAATAAAAAACAAACCAATTATTAATTTTTAACTTCTATTCGTTATGACTGATCCTATTGCGGACTTTCTGACCAGAATTAGAAACGCGGTGAAAGCCAACCACAAAGTGGTTGAAGCTCCCGGTTCAAAAATTAAGCAGGAGATGACCAAGATCCTCTATGAGCAGGGTTATATTCTCGCTTACAAATTCGACAAGGACGAGAAAGGTCACCCGTCGATCAAAATCGCTCTGAAGTGGGATGCTGCCACCAAGACCAATGCTATCAAGGACCTCAAGCGCGTCAGCCGCCCGGGTCTGCGTCAGTATGTTTCGGTTTCGGACATGCCCCGCGTTCTCAACGGACTGGGCATCGCCATCATCTCCACGTCGAAAGGTATCATGACCGACGCCCGGGCCCGCAAGGAAAATGTGGGCGGCGAGGTACTGTGCTACATCTACTAATCGCAAATTATTAAAGAACAACACAATGTCAAGAATTGGTAAATTACCTGTAACCCTGCCTGCCGGCGTTACCGTAGAGGTGGCCGCCGACAATACGGTAAGCGTGAAAGGGCCACTCGGGACGCTGAGCCAGAAAGTGGACTCGGATATCAAGGTAGAGGTCGGCACGCACATGGACATTCACACGAACAAGGAAGTTCCCGCCGTTCTGGTGTCCCGTCCCACCAACCAGCCCCGCCACCGTTCGCTGCACGGTCTGTACCGCGCACTGATCAACAACATGGTTGTCGGTGTATCGAAGGGCTATGAAATCAAACAGGAACTCGTAGGTGTCGGTTTCAAGGCCGAAGTGAAGGGTCAGGTGCTCGAAATGAGCCTCGGCTATTCGCACGATACGCATTTCCTTCTGCCCAAAGAGGTGACCGCTACGGCCGTTACCGAGAAGAAGGGCAATCCTATCGTAACGCTCAAGTCGATCGACAAGCAGCTCGTAGGCCAGGTTGCCGCGAAGATCCGTTCGCTGCGCAAGCCGGAGCCGTATAAGGGCAAGGGTATCAAGTTCGTCGGCGAGCAGATCCGTCGCAAGGCAGGTAAATCAGCAGGTGCTAAATAGTAAATAGTCTGAAGTTATGTCATTGAACAAGATAGAAAGAAGAGAGAGGATCAAGATGCGTATCCGCAAGATCGTTAGCGGAACGCCTTCACAGCCTCGCATGACTGTATATCGTAGCAACAAGCAGATCTACGTACAGTTTATCGACGACCTCGCAGGTGTTACCCTGGCTACGGCTTCCTCGCTGGACAAGGAGGTTGCCGAAGCGGTTGCAGGCAAGAACAAGTGCGAAGTAGCCGCCCTGGTGGGCAAACTGGCCGCCGAGCGCGCCACAGCCAAAGGCATCAGCGTCGTAGCCTTCGACCGTAACGGCTACCTGTATCACGGAAGAGTTAAACAGCTGGCCGAAGCAGCACGCGAAGGCGGACTTAAATTCTAAGCGATTATGTCAAATACCAACATAAAGAAAGTACGTACGAGCGACCTCGAACTCAAGGACCGGCTCGTAAGCATTCAGCGTGTAACCAAGGTAACCAAGGGTGGCCGCACGTTCAGTTTCTCGGCCATCGTCGTCGTAGGTAACGAGGACGGTGTCGTAGGCTACGGCCTGGGCAAGGCTTCGGAGGTTCAGTCGGCCATCGCCAAAGGCGTGGAAGACGCAAAGAAGAACCTGGTGAAGATCCCGGTTATCAACGGTACGATCCCCCACAAGCAGGAGTCGCGTTTCAGCGGTTCGCTCGTGATGATTCGTCCGGCCGCTCCCGGTACGGGTATCATCGCCGGCGGAGCCATGCGTGCCGTGCTCGAGTCGGTGGGCATCAAGAACGTGCTTGCCAAGAGCAAGGGTTCGTCGAACCCCCACAACCTGGTGAAGGCGACCATCGCTGCCCTGTGCGAACTGCGCGATGCCCACAGCATTGCCCGCGTGCGCGGTATCTCGATGGACAAGGTGTTTAACGGTTAATTCTCAAGAAGAACATGGCAAGATTGAAAATCACCCAGGTCAAAAGCCGCATCGGCTCTACGGAGCGTCAGTGCAAGAACCTTGACGCGCTGGGTCTGAAGAAGATCAACGCGAGCGTCGAGCACGACGACTCGGCAATCATCAAAGGTATGATTGAGCGCGTGAAGCACCTCGTCAAAGTCGAAGAGGTAGCCCCTGTCAAGAAGGCTGCCCCGAAGGCCAAGAAGGCCGAGGTCAAGGAGGAGGCTGCACAGGCCGCAGAATAAGTTTAACAGCTAACGGATTATAAACAATGGAACTCAATAATCTCAAACCCGCAAAGGGTTCAACGCATCACGATAAACGAATCGGCCGCGGTGCAGGTTCGGGCCACGGTGGCACGGCTACCCGTGGACACAAGGGTGCACAGTCGCGTTCGGGTTACTCGCGCAAGCTCGGCTTCGAGGGTGGCCAGATGCCGCTGCAGCGTCGCCTCCCCAAGTTCGGTTTCACGAACCTGAAGCGCGTTGAATTCAAGGCCATCAACCTCTCGACGCTCGAGGAGTTGGCAGCCAAGAAGTCGCTTTCGGAGGTTACGGTCGACACGCTTATTTCGGCAGGTTTCATCTCGTCGAACGACAAGGTGAAGATCCTGGGCAACGGCACGATTTCGAAAGCGCTGGCCGTTAAGGCTCATGCGTTCTCGAAGAGCGCCGAAGCGGCCATCACGGCAGCCGGAGGCAGCGTCGAAAAACTGTAAGCAACCTTAGAACCCAAAAATTATGAATCAGTATCTCGTTGTTGGTGTCGTCTTTTTGGTGGTAATCGCTCTTTTGGCGACCAACAAGAAATTGGTAGAAACGCTCAAGAATATCTACAAGATTGAGGAGCTCCGTAAACGTGTCATCTACACGATCGGACTGCTGCTGGTCTACCGCTTGGGTAGTTTCGTCGTGATTCCGGGCATCAACCCCAACGCCCTGGGCGAGGGTTCGGCGTATGCCAGCCAGTTGGAAGGCAACGGACTTCTGGGTCTGTTGAACGTCTTCTCCGGCGGTGCATTCGGTAACGCCGCTATTTTCGCGCTCGGAGTCATGCCGTACATCACCGCCTCGATCATCATCCAGTTGATGGGTATGATGATTCCGTATTTCCAGAAAATGCAGAAGGAGGGTGAGAGCGGCCGCCGCAAGATGAACCAGTGGACACGCTTCCTTACGATTGGTGTGTTGGTACTGCAGGGCCCGGCGTATATCGCCAACCTGTATCACCAGGTCCCCACCGCGTTCGTTTACGGCAATTCGTTCGGCTTCGTTGCCTATGCGACGACGATCCTGATCGCCGGAACCATGTTTATCATGTGGCTGGGCGAGAAGATCACCGACAAGGGTATCGGTAACGGTATCTCGCTGATCATCATGATCGGTATCGTGGCACGTCTTCCGCACGCGCTGTTGGCCGAGGTCAACGCCCGTTTCCAGACTGCCTCGGGTAGCGCCATCATGCTGATCCTCGAGCTGATCCTGCTGTTCCTTGTCTTCATGGCAACGATCGCCCTGGTACAGGCTGTCCGCAAGGTTCCTGTACAGTATGCAAAGCGTATCGTCGGTAACAAACAGTATGGCGGTGTACGTCAGTACATCCCCTTGAAGATGAATGCTGCGAATGTGATGCCTATCATCTTCGCGCAGGCTCTGATGTTTATTCCGGCGCTGTTCTCCGGTACGGCTTTCGCGGCTGCTTTCAGCTCGATGACCGGTTTCTGGTACAACTTTACGCTTGCAGTGCTGGTAATCGCTTTCACCTACTTCTACACGGCGATTATCATCAACCCTCAAATGATGGCCGATGACATGAAGCGAAACGGCGGCTTTATCCCGGGAGTGAAACCGGGTAAGCAGACCGTGAACTACATCGACACCATCATGACGCGTATTACGCTTCCGGGTTCGTTCTTCCTGGCGATCGTGGCTATCCTGCCCGCGCTGGCGATGAAGTTCCTCGGCATCCAGCAGTCGTTCGCCTACTTCTACGGAGGTACGTCGCTGCTGATCATGGTCGGCGTGGTACTCGACACTCTGAAGCAGATCGAGAGCTACCTGCTGATGCGCCATTACGATGGTCTGATGAAGACCGGACGTATTCAGGGTCGTCATTAGGAGTTTTTCCGAAGAGTTCTTAAGCGAAGAAATGATATATTTAAAGACAGACGAGGAGATAGAGCTGCTCCGCGAGAACAACATCCTGGTGTCCGAGACACTGGCGGAAGTGGGGCGCCACATCCGCCCGGGTGTCACCACCAAGGAGTTGGATTCGATTGCCGAGGATTTTATCCGCGCGCACGGAGCAGTTCCTGCCTTCCTCGGATATCAGGGATTTCCCGCTTCGTTGTGTATATCGGTAAACGAACAGGTAGTTCACGGTATTCCATCCTCGAAATGCGTCCTCAAAGAGGGCGACATCGTTTCGGTCGATTGCGGTACGTTTATGAAGGGGTTTGTTGGTGATTCGGCATATACGTTTGCCGTTGGAGAGGTTGCCGGGGAAGTAAGGCAGCTGATGGATGTCACCAAAGAGGCTCTTTATAAAGGTACGGCGCAGGCCAAAGCCGGCAACCGCGTAGGCGACGTGTCGGCAGCCGTGCAGGAGTATGCCGAAAGTTTCGGCTACGGAGTCGTGCGCGAATTGGAAGGACACGGATTGGGTCGGAAAATGCACGAAGACCCGGGTGTTCCCAATTACGGTGCACGCGGCAGGGGCCCGCTCTTGAAAGAGGGCATGGTCATCTGCATCGAGCCCATGATCAACATGGGAACCAAAGCGGTGGTTTTCGAACGGGATGGCTGGACGGTCCGCACGCGGGACCACAAACCGGCGGCGCACTTCGAGTTCGCCGTTGCGGTCCGCAAATCGGGACCCGATGTCCTGACGGACTTCAGTATCATCGAAAAAGCAATAAACAACTAAGACTCTATGGCAAAACAAACTGCTATTGAAAGGGACGGTACGATTATCGAGGCGTTGTCCAATGCGATGTTCCGCGTCGAACTGGACAACGGCCACGTGCTCACGGCCCATATCTCGGGAAAGATGCGTATGCACTACATCAAAATCCTTCCCGGAGATAAAGTGAAAGTGGAGATGACGCCCTACGACCTTACGAAGGGACGTATATCTTTCCGGTACAAATAATTAGATTGCTTGAAAATCATGAAAGTTAAAGCATCCATCAAGAAAAGAAGCGAGGATTGCAAGATTGTAAAGCGTAAAGGCAAACTTTACGTCATTTGCAAAAAGAATCCCAAGTTTAAAATGCGCCAGGGGTAATGTTTTTTAAACAAGTCAAAAAAGAAAAAGAATTTATATGGCACGTATAGTCGGTGTAGATTTACCGAAAAACAAAAGAGGCGAGATCGGCCTGACCTATATCTACGGTATCGGTCGCTCGACGGCTCGTAAAATTCTCGAGACCGCTGGCATCAGCTACGATCTCAAAGTACAGGATTGGTCGGACGACCAGGTCGGTGCGATCCGTTCGACGATCGCTGACCTGGGTCTGAAGGTCGAGGGCGAATGCCGTTCGATGGTCCAGTTGAATATCAAGCGCCTGATGGATATCGGCTGCTACCGCGGCATCCGTCACCGTCTGGGTCTTCCCGTTCGCGGTCAGTCGACCAAGAACAACGCACGTACCCGCAAGGGCCGCAAGAAGACTGTCGCAAACAAGAAAAAGGCAACGAAGTAATCTTTAGAGAATTATGGCAAAGAAAACTGGAACAGTTAAAAAGAAAGTTGTTAAGGTCAGTGCACTGGGCAATGTCTATGTACACTCCACTTTCAACAACGTAATCATCACCATCACCAACGAGGTGGGCGATGTCATCAGCTGGTCGTCGGCCGGTAAGATGGGTTTCCGTGGTTCGAAGAAGAATACTCCGTATGCTGCACAGACCGCTTCGGCGGATTGCGCAAAGGTCGCTTACGATATGGGCCTTCGCAAGGTGAAGGTTTATGTCAAGGGCCCGGGCGCTGGTCGCGAGTCGGCTGTGCGCACCATCCACGGCGCAGGTATCGAGGTGATGGAGATCATCGACGTTACTCCGCTGCCGCACAACGGTTGCCGTGCTCCTAACCGCCGCCGTGTATAATTCAGGCATAGGTTAAGGATAATTTCAAGGTTTTAAAAAAAGTCAGAACAATGGGAAAATACATAGGACCTAAATCGAAAATCGCCCGTAAATTCGGCGAAGCTATCTATGGTGCGGATAAGGTGCTCGAAAAGCGCAACTATCCTCCCGGACAGCACGGTCTGGCGCGTAAGCGCAAAAAGGTGTCGGAGTACGGCACGCAGTTGAGCGAGAAGCAGAAGGCCAAGTACACGTACGGCCTGCTGGAGAAGCAGTTCTCGCGCACCTACGACCAGGCGTCGCGCATGGGCGGCATCACGGGTGAGAACCTGCTGAAGCTGCTGGAGTGCCGTCTGGACAACGTCGTTTACCGCTTGGGTATCGCCCCGACGCGTGCTGCTGCCCGCCAGCTCGTTTCGCACTGCCACATCTGTGTGAACGGCAACGTCGTGAACATTCCCTCGTACTCGCTGCGTGCGGGTGACGTGGTATCGGTTCGCGAGAAGTCGAAGAGCCTGGAAGTGATCACGGTATCCCTGGCCGGCTCGTCGAAGAGCCGTTACGCCTGGTTGGAGTGGGACAACGCCTCGATGAGCGGCCGTTTCCTGCAGAAGCCCGAGCGTGAGGAGATTCCCGAGAACATCAAGGAGCAGCTCATCGTCGAGTTGTACTCGAAGTAGTAATCAAAACAAATTCACTTATTATGGCAATATTAGCATTCCAGAAACCTGAGAAGGTTATTATGCTTGAATCCACTTCGTCGTTCGGAAAGTTTGAGTTCCGACCGCTGGAGCCCGGATTCGGTATGACTGTCGGTAACGCTTTGCGTCGTATTCTGCTCTCTTCGCTGGAGGGTTACGCAATCACGACTGTCAAGGTAGCCGGTGTCGATCACGAGTTTGCCGCTATCCCCGGTGTGATGGAGGATATGTTGAACATCATCCTCAATCTGAAGCAGGTTCGTTTTATCCGCACAGTCGATAATCAGGATGCCGAAAAAGTATCCATTAACGTTGCGGGTGTTACGGAGCTGACTGCCGGATATATCTCGAATTACCTGTCGTTCTTCAAGGTCCTCAATCCCGACCTGGTGATCTGTCACCTGGCCCCGGGAACGAAGATGCAGATGACGCTCACGATCGGCAAAGGCCGCGGCTACGTGCCGGCCGAGGAGAACGCTCCCGCCGAAAGCGAGTTCGGAACGCTTCCGATCGACTCGATCTTCACGCCTATCAAGAACGTGAAGTACTCGATCGAGAACTACCGTGTCGAGCAGAAGACCGACTACGAGAAGCTGAATTTGGAAATTACTACCGACGGGTCGATTCACCCCAAAGAGGCTCTGAAAGAGGCCGCAAAGATTCTCATCCAGCACTTCATGCTCTTCTCCGACGAGAAGATCACCGTCAACATGGAAGACACGAACGGTGCCGAGGAGTTCGATGAGGATGTACTCCACATGCGTCAGTTGCTGAAGACGAAGCTCTCGGACCAGGATCTTTCGGTCCGCGCCCTGAACTGTCTGAAGGCTGCCGATGTCGATACCGTGGGGGATCTCGTGAAGCTGAACCGCAACGACCTGCTGAAGTTCCGCAACTTCGGCAAGAAGTCGCTGACGGAGCTCGACGAGCTGCTGACCTCGCTCAACCTGAAGTTCGGTATGGACGTATCAATCTACAAACTTGACAAAGATTAATTATGAGACACAATAAGAATTTCAACCACCTGGGCCGTCAGGCGGGCCACCGCAAGGCCATGCTTTCGAACATGGCCACGTCGCTGATCCTGCACAAGCGCATCGAAACGACGGTTGCCAAGGCCAAAGCCGTTCAGCGTTTCATCGAGCCTCTGGTAACCAAGTCGAAGGAGGACACGACGCACTCGCGCCGTATCGTATTCTCGTACCTGAAACAGAAAGAGGCCGTTACGGAGTTGTTCCGTACGATCGCCCCGAAGATCTCGGAGCGTCCGGGCGGTTACACCCGCATCCTGAAGACCGGTTTCCGTCTGGGCGATGCTGCCGACATGTGCATCATCGAGTTCGTTGACTTCAACGAGCCTTACACGCTGGGTATCACTCCCGCTGCTGCTGCGGAGGCAAAGCCGAAGACGCGTCGTTCGCGCAAGCCGGCTGCCAAGGCAACCGACGCTGTCGAGGAGGCTACCGTAGTCGAAGGCGAGGCAAAGAAGGCTGCTCCCAAGAAGGCTGCCGCTCCGAAGAAGCCCGCAGCTCCGAAGGGTGGCGCAAAGGTTGCTGCCCCGAAGGTTGCGAAGAAGACCAATGTAGGAAAGAAAATGTAAATTTTCAATTTTATAGGGCATCTTTGCACTTGCTCTCGTGTGGCGCGAATGGGGACGTACCTGAGTACTACCCATACGCGCCACACTTCGTTTAAGCACAAAGCTGTTTCTCTAAAATCAAAAATTGCTTCCGTCGAAATCCGCGAATGGACGTACTTTATACTACCCATCCGCGCCACATTTCGTTTAAGCACCGCAACTGCACCACTCTGACGAAAAATCGGTTTTGGTTTCAGAGGGCGTCTTTGCATAACAAACCCCGAAACTGTGTAAACAGTCCCGGGGTTTTGTGTGATCCGTTTTGCGGACTACTGAAAATGGTAGAGGAATACGACTGTCGCGTCGAGGGCCGTTTTGGGGCAATCCTTGATTTCCAGCGATACTTTGATCTCAGCCTTGGCGATGCCGCGGAGGTTGGTGAGCGATAGCAGCGAGGCGCGCAACCGGACTTCGCTGCCGACCAGTACGGGCTGGTTGAAACGCAGTTTTTCGATGCCGTAGTTGACCAGCATTTTTACGTTGTTGACCTTCAGGACCTGCGCCCAGAGGTAGGGAAGTACCGAGAGGTTCAGGTAACCGTGCGCAATGGTCGATTTATAGGGGCTCTCCGTCTTGGCTCGTTCCGTGTCCACGTGAATCCACTGGTGGTCGAGCGTCGCGTCGGCGAAGAGGTTGATCTGCTCCTGGGTGATTTTCAGGTAGTCGGAGACTCCCAGTTCCTGGCCGGTGTACTGGGCGAATTCGTCGAAATTGTTGATGATTAACTGACTCATGGTGTTTTTGATCTATGTTGCAAATATACGAAAAAAGTTTGTCCCGGCCGCATCGGGGCTGCATTTGAACAATCTTGTGGACGGTATGGAAAATCCCGGAGTTTACGCTCCGGGATTTTTGGACAGTGTCCTGGTTACAGCGCAATTTCGATTTGCGGATGTTCCTTTTCGGAGTACCACATGTTTTCGACGGTGAAGCCGAGCGGTTTGTTCGGAGCCACGGAGGTTGTCAGCGTCGAGAATGGCTTGAGAACGATCGGGTTCTGTCCCGGAAAGCGGAGGACGTACTCCACCGAGCTGGCATTGGTGAGGCTCACCGTGCGATGGCCGTTTTTCGGGTCGGTGTAGAGTACCTTCGTACGGACCGATGCCGTGAAGAGGTCTTTCAGCAGTTGTTCGTCGCCTGCGATCGTGCCGAACGAGTAGGCCAGCGTGCGGCGTGCTTCGAGCGCCTCGCGCAGCGATGCGAGCGAGTTGTCCCGGGCGAAAATCAGCGTCATGTTGCGGCGATGACCCTGGAGCCGGTAGGTTTCGGCCGTCGCGTCGTGGATGTCGGTGTTCGCCGAGACGAACAGGTTTCGGGCATGGGCGCGTGCGATGGCTTTGGGGTAGAACTCCGCGCCGTTCATGATCTCGATACCGTCGATCAGCCCTTCGCCGTAGGCTTTGATCTCGAATTCGGGATGTTCGAGGCTCTTGCGCCTCCAGCCCGGATGGTTGTGCATCACCAGCGCTCCCTGCGCTTTGGCGTTGCGGAGCGATTGCAGGGCGTCGGTGGCGTAGAGGGTGTTGTTATCCGTGGTGAAGAGGGCATTGTAATGGCCGTAGGCGACAGGCTCGCGGGTGATCTCGGCGCCGGGGATGATCGTGAGGCCGTATTTTACGGCGGTTTCCTGCGCCAGTTTTACCGGGAGGTTCAGGTCGGACTGGATGCCCTGCTCGTCGGCAGCCTTCCGGATGACGTTGTTGTTGAAGGCTTCCGTGCCTTCGGGCACATAGCCTTTCAGGAAGTTGAGCATCTTGCCTTCGTGGCGGCGGTATTCCACGTGTTCGGTGATCGCCAGCACATCCAGGCCGTCGTACCACGCTTCGCGCACGCGGAATTCGGGCGTGCAGTCGCCGTCGGAATAGATCGAGTGGGTGTGCAGGTCGGCCTTATAGACCGTGTAGCCGTTCACTGCGGGCAGTACGAACTCCGCGCGTTGCGCGGTGATGCGTCCGGAGTGGCGCGTGATGTCGGGATTGTGGGCGTCGGTGTAGTAATGCTGTGCGCTTGCGGCGCAAATCGCAGTGAGGGCGACGGAAAGGAGCAGTAGTTTTTTCATGGGTCGGTTGGTTTTCGGTTGGATAAAACAAGAGAGGCCCTTTGTCGGGGGCCTCTCTCGATAATTGTTCGCTCTTGCGGGATTATTTCGAGAACCCTTTGCCGATTCCGAGGAAGTCCTCGGCTTTGAGGGCTGCGCCGCCGATCAGGCCGCCGTCCACATCTTCCTTGGCGAATATTTCGGCTGCATTCGAGGGCTTGCACGAACCGCCGTAAAGGATTGCCGTCTCCTGGGCAGCAGCGCCGAATTTCGCGGCCAGCACCTTGCGGATGTAAGCGTGGATTTCCTGTGCTTGCTCGGCCGTTGCGGTCTTACCCGTGCCGATAGCCCAAACGGGTTCGTAAGCGATTACCAGCTCTTTGTACTGCTCCTCGGTGAGGTTGTAAACCACCTCTTCGATCTGGGCTTTCACCACGTCGAAGTGCTTGCCGGCCTCACGCTCGTCGAGGTTCTCGCCTACGCAGTAGATCGGAATCAGGCCGTTGGCATAAGCCTGCGCCATCTTCTTGTTGAGCGTAGCGGAAGTCTCGCCGTAGTACTGGCGGCGCTCCGAATGGCCGAGGATCACGTATTTGCAACCTACGGCAGCGATCATCGAAGCTGCGATCTCGCCCGTGTAGGCGCCTTTGGCCTCCGTAGCGCAGTCCTGCGCGCCGAGTGCGATGTCCGAACCCTTCAGGGCCTCGGCAACCATCGAGAGGTGGGTGAACGGCGGGCAAACGATGAAGTTTACGCACGAGCAAACCTCGCCGCGGCCTGCAACGATGCCTTTTGCAAGCTCAACACCTTCGGCGGGAAGCGTGTTCATCTTCCAGTTGCCGGCAACAATTTTCTTTCTCATAGTTGTAATCTTTTTTATGTTAATAAGTCTATCCTTTGTTTAGCAAGAATCCCGGTCTCGCATTCGCGGCCATTAGCCGCATCCCCGATTCTGACCCCACCCCGAACCCCTCTCTCGGGAGGGACTTGTCGCGGCGTAACCGGATTTTCAGCCGGCCTGTGGGCGATATTTTTTTGTGTTCAATCTCCCTCCTCGGAGGGGACTTTCTCGCGGGGTTTTCCAGAAACCGGGGCGGTTTTTCGATTCGTTTCTACTCTTCGCTTTCGATCCACTTTTTCACCTCGTCGATCGAGGGGGCTTTCAGCCCGAGTTTGTTCTTTTTGTTGTATCCGCACAGGTCGTTGAAGAACTTGCCCGGGGCGAGTTTGCGCAGCGATTCGACGGTGACGTAACCCATCTTCTGGACCACGGGAACCCACTCTTCGGGGATTCCGATGGCGGTGTAGGCCTCCGCAGGATCGTTCACGGCTTTCTTTTCGGGGCGCATCTGCGGGAAGAACAGTACGTCCTGGATCGAGGTCTGGTCGGTCATGAACATCGTCAGGCGGTCGATGCCGATGCCCATTCCCGAGCAGGTCGGCATGCCGTATTCCAAGGCGCGCACAAAATCCATGTCGATGAACATGGCCTCGTCGTCGCCTTTCTCCGAGAGGCGCAGCTGCTCCTGGAAACGCTCCAACTGGTCGATCGGGTCGTTCAGCTCCGAATAGGCGTTGCAGAGCTCCTTGCCGTTGACGAACAATTCGAAACGCTCCGTCAGTTCGGGGTTCGAACGATGGCGTTTGCACAGGGGCGACATCTCGCGCGGATAGTCCGTGATGAAGGTGGGCTGGATAAGCTCCTCCTCACAGTACTGTCCGAAGATGGCGTCGATGAGCTTGCCTTTGCCGTAGGTTTCGTCGACCTCGACGTTGAGCCGCTTGCAGGCTTCGCGCAACTGCTCTTCCGACTGGCCCGTGATGTCGTAGCCGGTCTTTTCGCGGATGGCGTCGGTCATCGTCAGGCGGCGGAACGGAGCTTTGAACGAAATCGGCTTGCCGTCGATCGTCAGTTCCGTCGTGCCGTTTACGGCGCGGGCCACCCGTTCGAGCATCTGCTCGGTGAACTCCATCATCCAAAGGTAATCCTTGTAGGCGACGTAAATCTCCATGCAGGTGAACTCGGGGTTGTGCGTGCGGTCCATGCCTTCGTTGCGGAAGTTCTTGCCGAACTCGTAGACGCCGTCGAATCCGCCGACGATCAGCTTCTTGAGGTAAAGCTCCGTGGCGATACGGAGGTAGAGGTCGATGTCGAGCGAGTTGTGGTGGGTGATGAACGGCCGGGCCGAAGCGCCGCCGGGAATCGGCTGCAGGATCGGGGTCTCGACTTCGATGTAACCCTTCGAGTTGAAGAACTCGCGCATCGTGGCCATGATCTTGGCGCGGCGTACGAAGGTGTCCTTCACCTGCGGGTTGACGATCAGGTCCAAATACCGCTGGCGGTAGCGTACTTCGGGATCGGTGAAGGCGTCGAACGTCTTGCCGTCTTTCTCCTTGACGACGGGCAGCGGCCGGATCGACTTCGACAGCACGGTGAATTTACGGCAGTGCACCGACAGTTCGCCCGTGTTGGTGCGGAACGCAAAGCCTTCCACGCCGACGAAGTCGCCGATGTCCAGCAGCTTTTTGAAAACCGTATTGTAGAGCGTCGGATCGCCTTCGGGGCAGATATCGTCGCGGCGGATGTAGACCTGGATGCGGCCCGTGTGGTCCTGCAACTCGAAGAACGAGGCGCTGCCCATGATGCGGCGCGACATGATGCGGCCCGCGATGCGGATATCCTGGAAATTCTTCTTCTCGTCGTCGAAGTTGTCGGCGATTTCGCGCGCGGTTGCCGTCACTTCGTAACGGGCGGCGGGGTAGGGTTCGATGCCCAGGTCGCGCAACGCCGTGAGCGACTGCCTGCGAAGCTGTTCCTGTTCGCTGAGTTCGATTGCCATATCGTGTGTTTTTGATGTATGCTTTTGTATCCGCGCAAAATTAGTGAAAAAAGGACAGAATAGCAACTCTTTTTCGCAATCGGCTGTGACGCTATGACCGCAGTTCGGGAAAACAGTGCCCGGTTTTTGTTTATTCTTGTTTTATCGTTATATTTGTTTCTCTAACTAAAATACGAACTATGAAACAACTCTTTACTCTTTTTCGTAGCGCGTTGGTTTCCCCTTTCCTCCTTTCGTGCCTCTTGGGTGCATTCGTGGGATGCCTGCTGCTTTTAGCTTCGTGCGGAGGGGACGACTCTTCGGAAGTGCCGCCGCCGCCGAAAACTGAAGTAACCCTCTCGGTCGCTCCGGCCGACCTGACCTACGATCCGGCTTCACCTTCATCGAATGTCGTCACCGTGACGACAAATGCTTCGTGGAAGGCCGAGTGTCCCGATTCGAAACTCAAGTTCTCGCCTTCCTCCGGTACGGGCAACGCTACGATCGCGTTTACCGATGCGCCTGCGGGGGTGCGCTGCACGCTGACCGTTACGGCCGGCACGGGTGCGGACGCCAAGAAGCAGACTGTCGAAATCTTCCGGGAGGCGGACGTTCCCGTCCAGACGGTTTTCAGTCTCGATTTCGGTAACGGAACGAATGGCGTGTGGGCTGGCAGCAACGACGAATGGAAGACCCAGACCGGCACGGGTGCATCGACCGTAACCTATTCCGTGAACAACGTCCGCATCAACAACGACAACTTCGGTTCGGCCGGCAAATATACCGGAGCCTCGGGAAAAGCCTATGCCAAGATGTTCTACGACGCCTCGACCGATTACTTCACGATTCACGACATCACGCTGCCGGAGGGCGAGCGCAATTATACGCTGACATTCGGGACGATCTTCCCGGCGGCCGACGTTTCGCTGATGGTGAGCGCCGACGGCGCGGTCTGGCGGCCGCTTGCCTACACGGGTGCTTCGGCCTATAACACGTGGGCCAAAGCGACGGTGGGTTTCACGCTCAAACAGGCCGTTGCGAAGTTGTCGATCCGCCTGGCCCCGACGGGCACGGAACGTACCTATGGCCTGAATTTCGACGATATCGTCCTCACGACGGGCGGCGGCGGTCAGGAGGTCGATCCCGTTGCGGGTACGGACCTGCGTTGGGCCGAGCTTCCCTCCAACTTCGAATCCCCGTCGGCCGACCAGTTCGTGCATACGACCTGGACCACGACCGTAACGAGCGGCAGGCGTGTGCGCAACTACACCTATTGCTACGACACGCGGCGCCACAATCCCGTCTGGGTGGCCTACCCGCACCACCGTTGCTATATGGAGGGTTCGGGACGTTCCGACGAACCGTGGGCGGCCGACCCGGCGCTTCCCGAGTCGCAGCAGTCGAAGATTTACGCCTCTTCGACCGGGGACACGTACCAGTATTGGACGGCCGATCTGGTGACAGGCGCTTATGGCAGCGGTTACTGGTCGCGCGGTCACCTCTGCATGTCGCGCGAGCGGCCCGGCAAAGGACTGGAGATCAACGTGCAGACCTTCCGCCCGACCAACGTCGCGCCGCAGGCTTCCGAGCCGAGTGCTTTCGGGAAGATCTGGGGCAATATCGAAGAGGCGATTTCGGGCGGTACGATTCCTGCCGACACGCTTTACATCGTGGCGGGATGCTATTACGAGAACGATAATAACTGGAAGGAGAAGGACGCTTCGAACAACGGTGCGCTGAGTTCGCTTTCGAAGGATTGCGTCATGCCGACCCGCCAGTTCAAGATGGCCGTGCGCAAGAAAACGGTACAGGTGGGCAAACCCATTCAGGAATGCACGGCCGATGAACTGGAGACCATCGCCTTCTGGGTCGAGAGCCTGACGAAGAGCACGGCGACGGACAAGTCGCAACTGGATCAGTTTATCGTTCCCATATCGGAGATCGAGACGGCGATGGGGATGAAATTCTTCCCGGGGATTCCCGATGCCGCCAAGAGCAGAAAGGGCACGCTTTCGGCGTGGTACTGATCGAAAAAGAGCTGAACTTTAGGTTCAGCTCTTTTTCGATCAGGATAATTTCCGGTAGGCCCAGGAGGCGGCCCAGCCCAGCGCGATGCCGACTGCCGTTCCCCACACGAGGTCCATCGGGAAGTGCTTTCCCAGGTAGATGCGCGAGTAGCAGATCAGCAGCGTGGCGAAGACCATCAGCCAGGTAAACCACTTGCGGCGGATGACCGAGGCCGACAGTACGGCGAGCGTGACGATGACGGCGGCGTGGGCCGAGACGGTTCCGTAGCGGCCGCTGACAGCTTCGATGGGGACGTGCACCGTCCAGTCGTGGGCGATGCCGGCTGCGGCGAGCGAGTCGGGCGTCAGCCAGCGCAGTTTGCGCAGCGAATCGGGTGCGATGTCGAGTCCTTCGAGCGCCGGGGTGAACATCGGCCGCCAGCGCGGCTCGAAGTCGGGCATCAGTCCGCCCAGCAGGCCGTTGTGCTTGAAGATGCCTGAAACCATGTCCGAAAGGGCCAGTGCGGCGATCATCAGCAGGGTGAATATTATTACGTTGCGCAGTCCGCCCCGGCGCCATACGAGCCAGAGGATCAGCGCATACAGCGGAAGCCACATCGTCGTGCCGGAGATGATCAGCATCAGGCGGTCCACGGCGGGGCCTCCGTCGAAATTCAGTGCGAGAAAGAGTTGATGGTCAAAGTCGTACATCGTTCAGCTAAAATTGGAAGTAGATGAAGGGCTGTATGTCGCTGGATTTGATCTGCATAACGCACCAGATCATGGCCGCGGCCATCACGACCTGCAAGACCAGCGGTGCATGGACCACGATGCGCCGGGCGACGGCGTCGACCGTAGCCGGCAGCAGATGGAGGACGTAACCCGCGGCGATCAGTGCGAAAGCGGCGGCATACCCCGTCACGACCTGCGGAATCATTGCGGCGTTGAAGTTGTAGAATATCTGGTGCAGCATCAGCGAAACGGTCTGCATCGACTCGGCGCGGAACATCAGCCAGCCCAGGCAGACGATGTTGAACGTCACGACGATGCCTGCTATGCGGCTCCACCAGTGCATCTGGGCCCCGGTGGCTTTGGCGCCCGGGACGACTGCCATCCAGAGTTTATGCAGTGCGAGGGCTACGCCGTGCAGGCCGCCCCAGAGGATGAAGCGCACCGCTGCGCCGTGCCACAGTCCGCCCAGCAGCATCGTAAGGAGCAGGTTGCCGTAGGTGCGGATGCGGCCCTTGCGGTTGCCGCCCAATGAGATGTAAAGATAATCGCGCAGCCACGTCGAGAGCGAGATGTGCCACCGCCGCCAGAACTCGGTGATCGTCGCCGACTTGTAGGGTGCGTCGAAGTTCTTCGGGAAGCGGAATCCCAGCAGCAGGGCGATGCCGATGGCCATGTCGGAGTAGCCCGAGAAGTCGCAGTAGATTTGCAGCGCATAGCCGTAAATGCCCATCAGGCACTCGAATCCCGAGTAGAGGAGCGGTTCGTCGAAGATGCGGTCGACGAAGTTGAGCGAAATATAGTCCGAGATGATCGCCTTTTTGAACAATCCCGTGAGGATCAGGAAAACGCCCGTTCCGAACATCTCTTTCGTGACGACGATCGGGTTTTGCCGGATTTGCGGGATGAAGTCGCGGGCGCGGACGATCGGGCCGGCGACGAGCTGCGGAAAGAACGACAGATAAAAGAGATAGTCGAGCCAGTTGGACAAAGGTTTTAACTGACCGCGGTAAATGTCGATGGTATAGCTCATCGACTGGAAAACGAAGAACGAGATGCCGACCGGGAGGAAGATGTTCTGGAACTGGAGAAAGCCCTGTCCGAACAGTTGGTTGGAGATGTCGATGAGGAAGTTCGTGTATTTGAAGTACCCCAGCATGCCGAGGTTCACGGCTATGCTCAGCACCACCAGCCAGCGTTTCGTCCACTTGAGGCGTGCCCGGTAGATGCCTTGGGCGATCAGGAAATCGCTCACCGCGGCGAAGACGAGCAGCAGGAAATAGACTCCGCTCGACTTGTAATAGAAGTAGAGTGAAAAGAGGATGACGTAGACGATACGGGCCATCGGCGCGCGACGGAATGCGCTGTATATAAGCAAAAAACCTGCAAAGAGGAACAGGAACAGCCCGCTGCTGAAAATCAGCGGCGACGAAGCATCGTAGGCAAACAACGCCTGGAGCTTGTCTGTGATTCCGTCCGTCGCAGGAAAGGTCATTGCAGGGGCGAATTAAGGAGTTCGGGGGCCGAGGCCGGGAGAATGCGGCGGTCGACGGCGGCTTTGCGTACCGAGTCGAGAACGGCCTGTTCCGTGCGGCGGCGTTGTTCGGCGATCTGCTGTTCGGCGTAAACTTCGCAGACCCCGGCGTTGATGGCGTCGAACAGGGCCCACGCCACGCGGCGGCCGCCCGCGTAGTTGATATGGGTGTAGTCCTTGCCCGCCCAGCCGTTCTTGACGAACTGTTCCATGCCGCCCAAAGCGCGCATCGCGTCGCACGTGGGCCAGAAGGCTGCGCCTGTGTTCCGGGCCGCGCCGCGCTGGTAGTCGAGCATGTGGGGGATGGCGTCCATCGGTTCGAATCCGGCGTCGGTCTTCACCGAGCGGTCGCTGACGCCCAGCACGAGCACCGCGGCGCCCGGGAAGCACTGGCGGACGTAGGCGATCATCTTCTCGATCTGTGCGGCGTAGTTGGTGTAGTTCGTTACGCCCGGCTGCATGATGTTGAGCCCGTACTGGAGGATCACCAGGTCGTAGCCCAGCATGGCGTTGATTTGGGCGTTGACCGACGGATTGGTCCAGAACATCGCCTGGCCGTTGTTGCTGCGCACCGAATAGTTGTCGACGACGACACCGCCGTCTTCGAAGATCGCACCGTAGCCGACGAAGTCCTCTGTACCGGAAATCACCTTGAAGGCGAGCGAGCGGATATGCGGGGCCGAGACCCTGATCTGACGCACGGCGGCGTTGCCCGGGATATCGAACTCGCGGCTCTCGCCGTCGTTGAGCGTCACCTCGACGCGGCTGTCGTTGGGCGAGAGGAAGAGGATGCGTGCCGTGGTGCACGAGTCGAGCCGTTTGCGGTAGTCGGTGCTTTCCCAACGGGTCGAGGCTCCGGCGGCGGGCTGGCAGACCCAGCCCGAGACGTAGAAGTTTTCGCGCAGGCGTTCGGGAGCCGCTTTGCGCTGCATGATGTTGTAGGCCGTCCAGCCTTTCGACTGGGTTTTGACGGTGCGGCGGAAAGCCGTCAGGGGCGAGGCCATCGGGGCGAATCCCGTACCGCTGCCCGAGAAGGCTGTCTGGAGCCGTTCGCGCAGGTCGGCGGTGAGGATGTCTCCTTCGACGAACGAGTCGCCCAGGAATGCGATGCGCACGGGGCGCACGGCGTTGAGCAGCGTGTCGCAGAAGGCCCTGATGCGTCCGCTGTCGCTGAAGTCTTCGATGGGGACCGGCGTGGGGACGAAACGCGCCGAGTCGGGGATGATACGTTCGCGGCGGACCGTATCCTGCGCCAGGAGCCACTCGTAGGTGGTCTGCACTTCGTGCGGGGTGGTGTCGGCCTCGATCCGTTCGGCAACGGCCGCCATGTCGATGCGGAACTCCTCCTCGTCGAAGAGCGCCGGTTCCGAAGCGGGTTCGGAGACGGCGGTATCGTCGAACGCGAGGATGTCCGAGAGGATGTTGGCACGGCGGAGTTTCACGCTCCCGACGCTCTGCGGGGGTATGAAACTTACGGCCACAAGCACTGCGACGAGTGCCACGGCCGCCAGCCAACTGTGGTGGGTGCAGTCTTTTTCGGGGTTGTTCATCGGTTTAGTCGCGCCGTCCGAGGATCAGGAAGACGTAGTAGAGTACCGAAGCGATGGCGCTGAGCGCCGCCACGAGATAGGTGCGGGCCGCCCACGAAAGGGCTTCCTTGGCCTGGGCGAGCTGTGCGCCCTGCATCGTATGGCTGGTTTGGAGCCACTCCACGGCGCGGGCCGAGGCGTTGTATTCGACGGGCAGCGTGACGATCGAGAAGACGGCCGACATGCCGATCATGGCCACGCCGATCCAGCACAGCAGTTCGTTCTGTGTCGAGGCGAGGATGATGAGTCCCAGGATGATGATCCATGTGGCGGCCGACGACGCGAACTGCACGACGGGAACCAGTTGCGAGCGGAGCGTCAGCGGGGCGTAACCGCGGGCGTGCTGCACGGCATGGCCGCACTCGTGGGCCGCAACGGCCGCTGCGGCGACGCTCGACGACGAGTAGACCGAATCGCTCAGGTTGACGGTCATCGTCTGCGGGTTGAAATGGTCGGTGAGGTGTCCGCCCACGTGCGTTACCTTCACATTGTGGATGTTGTTGTCGCGCAGCATCTTCTCGGCGACTTCGGCGCCGGTCAGCCCGCCGGGGAACTGCACTTTCGAGTACTTCTTGAATACCGATTGCAGGCGCGCCTGCACGATGAATCCGATGACGCCGATGGCGATGATCAGGATGAACATGCCCATCGTTGCGGCCGAATAGCCGGCGCCGGCGCTCTCCTGGGTGTAATAGCCTGCCTGGAGCAGGGTGATGAGGGGTTGTACCATAGTTGTATGTGTCTTTTTTGTTCTTTTAATTTAAATCACGGGCGAAAGCGTTTGCCGCTTTCGGCACACAGGCCCCTGCCTGCGGCGGAATCCGGTTGGAAATCGACGCACTATTTCCTATACGTATAGTGAGCGCCCGCCTGCTGCGAGGGCATTAGTACCATATCATTAACGTTCATGCGGGCGGGTAATTGTGCCGCCCATGCAATTGCTTCCGCAATATCCTCGCCGGTGAGGGGTTCGACGCCCTTGTAAACCGCATCGGCGCGCGCCCGGTCGCCGTGGAACCGCACTTCGGAAAATTCGGTTTCGACCATGCCCGGGCGGATCTCCGTCACCTTGATGCCGGCTGAAAGCAGGTCGGCGCGCATCGACTGCGAGATGGCGTGCACGGCGTGCTTCGAAGCACAGTAGACCGCACCGTTCTCGTACGGCTCCGTGCCGGCGATCGAACCGATGTTGAAGATATGTCCCCGGCCCGCGGCGACCATTTTGGGAGCGACGACGCGCGTGACGTAGAGGAGGCCCTTGACGTTGGTGTCGATCATGGCGTCCCAGTCGCGCGTGTCGCCCCGGTCGATGTGTTCCAGTCCGGCGGCGAGGCCCGCGTTGTTGACCAGCAGGTCGATGCGTTCGAGCGGAGAGAGGTTGCGGCGCACCTCCTCTTCGGAGCGTACGTCGAACACGAGTGTCGTACAGCGGCCGCCTGCCGCCTCGATTTCAGCCCGTAATGTCGCGAGCCGGTCGGCGCGGCGGCCCGTGGCGGTGATGTCGTAACCCTCCTTGGCCAGCCGGAGCGCCGTGGCGCGTCCGATGCCCGAAGTGGCTCCTGTTATCAATGCCTGTTTTTGCATATAAACCTTTTATTTTCCGCAAAGATATGAAAAAGTCGAATGGCTTGCAAGACAGAATCACGTATGGTTCCGTAAAACCTTCCGACTGATAAAAAGTGTCGTTACGACACCAAAAATACGAAATTTATATGTTACTTTGTACAAATTTTCGATAAAATAGCGCAGCCGTGAATCTCGCCTTTTTCATTGCCCGCCGCATGGCAAAACCTACCCCCGGGAACAAGCCCGGGGTGATGGAGCGTATAGCCGTGGTGTCGGTGGCGTTGGGGATGGCGGTGATGATCCTTGCGATGGCCGTTATCATGGGTTTCAAACGCGAGGTGGCGCGCAAGATGACGGGTTTTGCGGCCCATGTTTCGGTGACCGACGTGCGGGGCGTCAATGCCCTCGATGCGCAGCCGGTGCATCGCAGCGCGCATGTCGAGGACCTGATCCGCGCGACCGACGGGTTTGTGGCGATGGCCCCTTACGCCGTGAAGGGCGGCATCGTCCGCACGGCGGACGCCGTAGGCGAGGTGATGCTCAAAGGCGTCGAGGCGGATTACGACTGGTCGTATTTCCGGGAATGGCTCGTCGAAGGAGAGTTGCCCCGCGTGGGCGATTCGGTCCGCACGAAGGATATCCTGCTGTCGCGCTCGCTGGCTGACGAATTGCAGCTCGGCGTGGGCGACAAGGTCGAGATGCTGTTCGTCGAACCGGGCGAGATGCCCCGCCGCGACCGGTTCAAGGTGGCGGGCGTCTATGCGTCGGGAATGGAGGAGATGGACGGCGTCGTGGTCGTTACGGACATCCGCAACGTGCAGCGGCTCTCGGAGTGGGGGCCGGACGAAATTTCGGGTTACGAGATCCTGACGAGCGACCTGGCCGATGCCGACACGTTCGCCCGGACGCTGGGCCGGACGTTGTTGTACGATGATTCCGACGATTCCGGGAACCTCGCCGTGACGAGCGTGAGGGAGCGCTATGCCAATATTTTCGACTGGCTGAAGGCGCACGACGTGAATGCCGCGGTGATCATCGTGATCATGCTGGTCGTGGCCTTTTTCAACATGACCTCGGCGCTGCTGATCCTCGTGCTGGAGCGGACGCGGATGATCGGCCTGCTGAAGGCTCTCGGGATGCGCAACGGTGAACTGCGGCACATTTTCCTCTGGCGGGCGGCGCTGGTAACCCTGCGCGGACTGGCATGGGGCAATGCCGTCGGGCTGTTGTTGTGCCTCGTGCAGAAGTGGACGCATGTGGTGAAACTCAGTTCGGAAGGTTACCTGCTCTCAGAAGTGCCCGTGGCGCTGGGATGGGGCTGGTGGCTGGCTCTCAATGCGGGGTTCGTCGCGGCGATTGTGGCCCTGCTGGTGATCCCGACGGCCGTGGTCTCTACGGTGAAACCGGAAGAAACGATAAGATACGAATGAAACCATACAATAATACAGACCGGACCAAGAAAGAAGAGGTGCGCGAGATGTTCGACAACATCGCGTCGAAATACGACCTGCTGAACCATACGCTTTCGATGAGCATCGACCGTGTGTGGCGCCGCCGCGTGGTAAACGAGGTGCGCCGCACGAAGCCTCGCCGCATCCTGGACGTGGCGACCGGAACGGGCGATCTGGCGATCGCTATGGCCCGCCGCATCCGCGACGTGCAGGTGCTCGGAGTGGATCTTTCGGAGCAGATGCTCGCCGTGGCGCACCGCAAGGTCGAAGCCCGGGGGCTGGACAACCGCATCGTCCTCGACCGCGGCGACGCCGAGCACCTTGCCGTGGCCGACGCGTCGGTCGATGTGGCGACGGTGGCCTTCGGGGTGCGCAACTTCGGGGACCTCGCAGCCGGGCTGCGCGAACTGGCCCGCACAATAAAACCGGGGGGTAAAGTCGTTATCCTGGAGTTCTCGCGGCCCCGCAACCGGGCGTTCCGGGCGCTGTACGAATTTTATTCCTACAAAATCCTGCCCCGCATCGGCGGACTGGTGTCGCGCGACAAGCAGGCTTACGAGTATCTTCCGGCTTCGGTCGGGGAGTTTCCGGCCCCGGAGGTCTTCCTGGAGATGATGGCCCAAGCGGGATTCGGCAAGTGCCGGGCCCGGAGCCAGAGTTTCGGCATTGCACAGATATATATAGGTGAAAAATGAAACGATATTTAATATACGTATTGCTGTTGGCGGTGGTGGTGTCGATGTCCTCGTGCCGCCGCGCTGTCGAGAAAGCCCAGCGCAACATCCGCTTCGAGGGGATCGAGAAGGTCGAACGCCAGGGACTGACGGGCGCCGAGGTCGTTGTGAGGGTGATGAACAACACGGGTTACAAACTGGTGCTCGATGCGGCGGAGATCGGGATTTACTACGCCGGCGGCCGCGTGGGTTCGGTCGTGCTGCGTGAGGCGGTCGAAGTGCCGCGCCGGACGACGGACAGTTTCCGGACCCTGTGGCGGCTGAAGATTTCCGACCCGCTGGCGGTCTATGTCCTGGCGAAAAAAGTGCAGTCGGGCGACTTGTCGCAGGTTGCGGTGTCGTATGCCGTAGAGGGGCGCGGAGGCCCGGCTCCCGTGAAAATTTCGCGTGAGAGGATGCCGTTGTCGGAATTTTTGAATACCTTTGGCCTTACGATTCAGGATGTTAAAAACTATTTGAAATGATGCGCAGATTGTTGTTTCTTACGCTAACCCTCCTGTGCGCGGCCGTTTGTGCGCACGCGCAGTCGCTCGATGCTTTCAAACAGCGTCTGGCGGAACCCGCGCCCGGAGCGACCCTTTTCGGCCGGGCGCAGGTGCATGTTACCGAGCACGGCGATGCCGCACGTGCCGTGGCCGACGCTGCACATGCCGGGCAGCGCCTCTACTTCGAGGGTTATCACCGGGTCTGTGTCTTCTCGGACAACGGGCCTTCGGCGCGCGACGGGGCTTTTGCGGCCAAGGCGCTTTTCGAGGAGACCTATCCCGACGTGAAAGTTTACGTGGATTATGAAATTCCCTATTTCATCGTTTCGGCGGGCAATTGCCTGACCAAGGAGGAGGCTATCATGCTCAAAGGCCGTGTGTCGGCGACATTCCCGAAAGCCTTCCTGAAGCAGTTGAAGAAGGAAAAATCCCCGATTTCCAACCTTTTAGACTAATAAAAGCCCGTTTTTGAAAAATATTTCATTTTTCTTTGCTTTTTTCGGGCGAATATCTAACTTTGCTGCGTTAATAGAATAACTCATAATTAAAGATTTAACGCTATGAAAAAGATTTTCTCTTTTGTCGTTGTTCTGGCTGCCGTCGCTATGGTAAGCTGCTGTGGCAATTCGAACAAGAAGGCTGCCGAAGGCGCTGCTGCTGCCCAGGCAACCGCTACCGAGGCTGCTGCCTGCGCCGGCTGCACTGAGAAGTGCGATTCGACGGCTGCTTGCTGCGCTGAGAAGGCTGATTCGACCGCTGCCTGCGCTGAGAAGACCGCTTGCTGCGAGAAGGCCGAGGCCAACAAGTAATCGAGGTTAGGATTGAGAGTGAGGGAGATTCTTAGGAATCCCCCTTTTTTGTTGCCGTGCGGTCGGACCGTGCGTTTTTTTCGTTCGGTGCGAAATGTGCACCGGGAACGGGAAAAATGTTTAATTTTGTGGTAAAACCTGTAATTATGAAAGTATTGCTTATCAACGGAAGCCCCCATCGGGAGGGGAATACGTTTATCGCATTGTCCGAAGTGGCCCGTACACTCGAATCGGAGGGTGTCGCCGCCGAGATCGTTTCCATCGGGACCAAAGCCGTGCAGGGGTGCATCGCCTGCGGGAAGTGTGCCGAACTGGGACGTTGCGTCTTCAACGACGCGCTTTATAACGAAGTTCGTGAGAAACTCGCCGGGGCGGATGCCGTGGTGGTCGGCTCGCCGGTTTACTACGCCGGGCCGAACGGATCGCTGTGCGCCCTGCTCGACCGCGTGTTCTACTCCTGCGGACCGCTGCTGGCCTACAAGCCCGCAGCAGCGGTGGCCGTATGCCGCCGGGGCGGAGCGAGCGCGACGTTTGACCGGCTGAACAAGTATTTCACGATTTCGAACATGCCTGTCGTATCGTCGCAGTATTGGAACAGCGTGCACGGACGGCTGCCGGGCGAGGCGGCGCAGGATGGCGAAGGATTGCAGACGATGCGCGTCCTGGCCCGCAACATGGCGCGGATGCTTCGGGGCGGGCCTCGGGCTTCGGAAGATCGTCCCGAATCGGAAGAGCGGATCGTGACGAGTTTTATCAGGTAGAAAAGGGGCGCGACGAGGGAGTTGACTTTGCTTCGTTCCGCGTTGCCGCTCGTCGATCCCCGATCCGGCCGGAGGTGTCCGTAAATGGGAAAAAACAAAAAGGTTGCAACGATTGTTGCAACCTTTTCCTTTGCATTTCCGTGTTGCGGAAAGAAGGGGATTCGAACCCCTGAAACCCTTTAGGGGTTTACTCGCTTTCCAGGCGGGCCAGTTCAACCACTCCTGCATCTTTCCGAAAGGCGCTCCAAAAGTACGCAATATTTCCCGATTCTGCAAATTGAGACCCTTTTTTTCTGTCGCGGGGCTGTTTGCAGGGGCGTTTGGCGTTGGGTGCGGTTGATGGCAGGAGTGGTGTCGGGGCTGCCCGGATCAGTCGATGTGGATTTTACGGTTGGGGCTCTTTTTCGCCCTTTCGCGTACGACGGCGAGCAGTTCCTCGACGATTTCTACCGGAGTCCACGAGGCGTTCGGCTTGCGGGCGTGGAGGTGATCGCAGGTGATCCGCAGGTCGTCGAGCAGCCCGAGGGCCGTTACGATGAACGAAGGCAGTTTCAGATCGGAGAGGTCGTATTTCTCCTTGTTGAGGTAACCCAGGAAGGTGTCGTAGGTCGTGCCGAGCAGATACCTGCCGAAGCTCTCGAAGACCCGCTTGAGGTTACGGCTGGAGTTTTCGTTCTCGAAATAGAACGATTTGAGGATTCGCGCAATCAGGATGCGCCATTTCAGGTGTTCGGGTACGTACATGGTGTAATAATTTGAATTGGTTGATATACAGCCAACAAAAACTACCACAGGTTCGCTGAAACGGCGATGACGGAGGTTTGGATCTATTGATAAGCAATATTTGCGAGGCATGCGATGTTTCGGGAAGAGTTGTAGTCATCGTTGGCTTTTTGTCCCTCATAGAGAGTGGATTAAAACAAAAGTGCAGATTAGAATTTGCACGGGCAACTACAACCCTAATCCTTAAGGTTAAATTTACTAATAAGTTATTTAATTACATAAATCAAAAATTTGCATGGTTCGGGGGTTGAAAAGTTGTTTTGGAGATGGAATCAATATGATATATGCCGGGACAGGGGTGGTCGCTATGCCGGGGTATGTCGAAATTCGGGGCGGGGCGGTTTATCCGGTGTGGGACTGAAAAACGCCCGGTTTTACAATTCGTAAAACCGGGCGTTTAATCTGCGGAGGTGGTTTTTAGACCCGCGGCAAGAGGATGGAGAGCAGTTGTATGAGTTCCTGTTTTTTTATGGGTTTAGTCATAAAGTAACTGCATCCCGCAGTCAGCGCATTGTCCTTGTCGGAGTCGAAGTCGGTTTCGAACGAGGCATCCTGTCCCTTTTTCAGTGGCGCCTTTTCTTCGCCACCGATGTTCGGGTCATCGAAAATATGGATGCCGAGGACCTCCCCGAACGTCGTGCCGAATATTGAGGAATGTACTCAGGGATCAGCGTGAGGAAATCGTTTTGCATGTGTGGTGGAACCGGATTAGGTTTAAATGTACAGAGACGCAATATAAGGTTACAAATGTAGACGAATTTCCGGGATTCCATACATGCCGGGCAAAACATTTTTACTGAAGCCGGCCCGGATTGCTTCCGGCCCGGCCTGCTGTGCCTGAGAACGGGTTTCAGCCCTCGGGTGCGAGGGCGGTTCGGGCTGAAAACAGGTCCGGGAAATCAGAACGGGTAGCCGATGGCGAGGTGGAACCCGAGCCCGTCTTTGAAACTGGAGATGTTGTAGTAGCCTTTCTTGTCGGGATTGGGATAGGGTGTGTGCAGTCCGATGCCGAGGTCGGCGCGGATGACCAGGTAACTGATGTCGTAGCGCAGTCCGAAACCCGTTCCGAGTGCAATTTCGTCGAGCAGCCCTTTCCACTTCAGTTCGGCGCCGGGGCGCTTGGGGTCGCTTTTCAACAGCCAGATGTTGCCCGCGTCGAGGAATACGGCGCCGTTGAGCCGTCCCATGATGCCGAAGCGGTATTCGACGTTGGCCTCCAGCTTGAAGTCGCCCGTCTGGTCGAGGTAGCCGTTGCGGTCGTCGGCGGGCGGACGGTAACTGCCCGGTCCCAGCGACCGGATGGTGAAGGCCCGGATGCTGTTGGCGCCGCCGATGTAGAACTGTTCGCTGTAAGGCATCACTTCGGAGTTGCCGTAGGCGTAGCCCACGCCGACGAGGAAACGTGTCGCCAGCCAGTTGTTCCGGCGTCCGAGGCGGTGGTAGAACTTCACTTCGCTGACCTCCTTGACGAACTGCGAGAAGCGGTTGCCGAAGAGGGTTTGCGGCTGCCGCTGGCCGAAGGCCCGCAGGATGCCCGAAAGGAGGTTGCCCGCCGAGGTGACGCTGTTCTGCCAGTAGAAACGGCGGTTGCCCGTGGCGCCGTAGGTTTTGTCGAAGGTGTAGGTGTAGTTGATCGAGGGCACGAACTGGTTGCGGAAACTCATGGCGATGGCCGGGTTCTCATCCATCGTCTTGTCGAACGACTCGGTCGTATGCAGGAGTTTATTATAGGTGAGCTTGAATACGGTCAGCGAATGGTGGCTGTAAGGCGAGGTCTGGAAGTTATAGCCCGCCGAACCGCTGAATGCGATCAGCCGGAAGAAACTGGGACGGTTCATCAGGTCGACGCCCAGTTGGAAGGTCGTTCCGGCGGGGTATTTCAGCCGCCGCGTCATGCTTCGGGGGAGCAGCAGCCTCGGGATGCTGAGGTTTGCATTCAGGCCCAGTTCGTAGGAGTTGAGCCGCGAAGATTGTCCGCCGGAGTTTTTGTTGCCGGTCTGCCATTCGTACGAGCCGTTGAGTTTCACGGCCAGGACCTCGCCGCCGCGGAACAGGTTGTTGTTGCTGACCCGGAAGGTGATGCCCGGGCCGATGAAGCTGTTCGACTTGGAGGTTACGTCGGTTTCCAGGGCCGCTTCCAGCGGGTAGTCGAACTGGGCGTCGATCGCCACGTCGAGCGTATCGGCGCCGCGCAGCGAATCGAGCGGTGTGACGCTCAGGTTGACCGAGCGGAAGACGCCCAGTTTGTTGAGTTCGGTCTGCGTCTGGTTCTGGGCGTCTACGGTGAAGAGTTGTCCGGGTTCGAGCGTGAGGGCCCGGGAGAGGATTTTGGGACGGATTTTCAGCGGCTTCTGGGCGATAACCGTTGCATTTTTCAGGCGCAGCGTGTCTGCCGGTCCGGGCTTGATGTTGGTCAGCCGGACCGTGACACTGCCCACCCGGTAGGGTTTGAGCGCCACGGGCGGGAGGTTGGACTTGAGGTTCAGGCGCAGGGCGACCCGCCGCCCTCCGCCGGTCGTGTCGGCCAGGTATTCCATGTATTCGGGGCGGAAATAGTAGTAGCCCCGGTTGCGGAGCAACTGGGAGATGCGCCTGCGTTCGAGCGTGAGGCTGTCGAGGTTGTACTGCGCTCCCGTGCGCAGCAGGGAGGTGGCGTAAAGGCTGTCGATCAGGTGGCGCATGCCGCCGTCGACTTCGGGGTAGGAGATGGACGAATAGTGCCACGCGGGGGCGATGTCGAGTGTATAGTACACTTTGGCTTTGCGGCCCTGCTTGCGGTAGAGCAGCGAATCTGCGGCCCGGGAGCCGAAATAGCCGTAGTTTTCGAGGACCTGCTCGGCGACCTTGGTCCTCAGTTGCGGCTGGACCTTGGAGATCAGCACCGGCTGCTTGGCCAACCGTTTGTAGAACCAGTACTTGAACCCTTTCTCCCTGGGTGTATAGAGGTAGTTGTAGGCCCACAGCCCGATAGGCAGCGGGGTGCGGATGTAGGGGCTGTAAAGCGGGTTGTTGGGGGCGACGGAGAGGGGTTCTTTCACGGCGGATTCGGCTGCTGCGGTGAGCACGACGCCCGAGTCGGGCTCGATGCGGATTTTCTTCACGCCGGTATACAGCACTTCGTCCGCTCCCAGCCGCCGGGTCGTGGAGCAGGCCGCCGCGAACAGCACGGCGCAAATGAACAGGACGATATTTCGAATGTGCTGCGGACTCATTTTTTCGTTTTTTTGGTTTTGGGCCGCGTCGGCTTGAACAGGTCGCCCAGCCGCGAGAGCTTCTTGCGGATGACGAAACCCACGCCCGTCTCGGTGATCTCGCCTTCGAGGATGCTCTCGTAGCCCGTATGGCGGAACACCTTCAGGTACATGTTGTCGCGTTTGGTGAGCATGTATTCCAGCGAAATGTCGTCGATCAGGTTCTCTTTGAGGTTTTGCGACGGATCGGCGTCGGTGCTGAACTTGCCGCCGATAACTGCGCGCACGCGGTTGCTGAAGAGGTTCTTCGAGAGCCGGTAGGAGTAGTCGGTGCGCTGGCCGTTGGGGTCGTCCTGCCCGTAAGAGTCGATGCCGAAGCTGAGGTCGACGCCCTTGAGGTTGTTCTGCGCCCATTGGTTCAGTTCTTTCTGGATGAACGAGTTGAGCGGATTTTCGGAACTTACCTTGGCGGTCGTTCCGGGGCCGGTGTAGGTATTGTATATCAAAAGGTTCATCGCCTGGTTGGCGCGCTGCTCAGCGGTGAGCGAGTTGAGCTGGTTCTGCATGGTGAGGTCCTCGGGAGCGGCGAGCCCGAAACTTACTTCGAGATCGTTGAGCGAATTGCGGATGTTGATCGAGATGTCGAAGTTGACCGGGCGGTTGTCCTGCCCGTCGGAGGAGACGTTGGCCCGGACAGTCTCGACGGCCGTGATGTTGAACGCCGGGTCGGCGATGTTGCCGATCCATTCGACGTAACTGTCCGGTGTGATCTTGAAGATTTTCTGCGAGATGACGGGCGGGTTGTAGCGTACGGTTCCGCCCGAGAGCACGTATTTCCCCGAAAGGCGCACGTCGCCCAGCGGATTCATCGTGTAGGTCAGGTTGCCGCCGCCCTTGAGGTCGATGCGGTTGTTGCCGTCGGCGGAGAGATCGACGGCGGCCTGCACGTCGTTGTTGATGTCGACGTTGACCTGTACGTCCATGCCTCCGATCCGGACTTCCCGGGGAGCTTCGTCCGGAATCTGGGTGTCCAGGTCGCTGAACGAGACGAATGTCACGATGTTCTGCGGGCGCTCCTTCACGTCCATCGGAGAGTCCTGCATGACGTAGTTGATGTCCGTGCCGCCCAGCAGGGCGACGTTGCCGCGGACGACGAGTTCGTCCAGCGGTCCTTTGGCTGTCGCGTCGAGGTCGAGGTAGGCCTTGCCGTAGACCGCCGTGCCGGCTTTGCGGGCCACGTTGACGACCTGGAAATCCGAGGCCCGCAGTGCGAGGTCGGCGGTCATGCGGCTGAAGTCGGAGAGGTTAGCCTCGCCGTCGATCGTCAGCGCTTTCTTGTTCGGGGCGTAGAGGGCGTAATCGCTGAACAGGATATGGCTGCCGGCGATGCGGATGGTGTCGGGCGAGAGGCGGAACGACGTGCCGATCATCGGGACGCGGATGTCGGTCTGTGCGAACCGTACCCCTCCGTCGAGTTTGGGCCGGTCCGGCGTGCCGCCTGCATGGATTTTCGCCTGCAGGCTGCCCGAAAGGCGGAGCAGGTCGGCAGGCAGGAAAACGTTGGCCTGTTGCAGCGGGAAACCCGGGACGGTCACCGTGAGGTCGAGCGGGCTTTCGCGCCCGGTGCGGTAGTTTCCCCGGACGGAGAGCACCTCGGCGCCGTCGAGCGTCAGGCGTGCGTCGGCGAGATGTCCCTGGTCCTGTTTGTAGAAAAGCCCGAGGTCGACGTTGCCGAAACGTTGTTTGTCGTAGGTCAGTTCCGCCACCGAGAGGCCGCCCCGGAGCGAGAGGCTGTCGGTTGCCAGGTCCAGGGCGATGTTCGCCCCCAGCACACCGTCTACAGGCGGGGCCGAGGGGAACAACCCCAGGGCCGAACCGATGTTCAGTCCGGCGATGTCGAGCCGGATATCGTCGGCCGATCCGTCGCCCGGAGTCGTATGGAGCGCGACCCGCTGGTCGCCGTGGGTGAGGTCGAGATCGGCTTCCAGGCGTTTGTCGAACCGGTAGACGAAGTAGTTGCCGGGATTGACGCTCCACGGTTCGAATCCGAACAAGGGATTTAAGGGCGTCATGCCGGCCCGGACGAGGCTGTCGTTCCACGCTACGTCGAATCCGAAGCGGAAGCCTTCCCGCCCGGCCTGGTTTTGCTGGTAAAGGTTGACCTGCCCTGTATTTTGCACGATGTGTCCGTACAGCCCCGCGACGGCTATGTTGTCGAGGTTTCCGGGAGCGTTCGCCAGCCGAAGGGCGTATTTCAGCCGGTTGCCCTGCTGGAAAATGCCGGCTGTCACGGTGTCGAGGACGACGCTTCCGTAGGCCAGCCGTTCAGTACGCATATGGACCGACACGGGCAGCGAGTCGCAGTTGTCCCCCTCGACGGCGAGTTTGCCGAAGGAGATGTTGCGGGCTCTGAGGAAACTGTTCAGGATGTTGTCGCGCCCCGCAGCGATTCGCAGCCGGAAATCGGGCAGTGCGGGTTTCAGTTGCTCCATGTCGACGCTCTGGGCGCTGATCTGCTGCGCCAGCACCCCGGCGCTCCGGCTCAGGGCCGCGATCAGCGAGTCGAGGGGGTCGGGGGAGGTAAACGTCAGTGCAAGGTCGCCGGAGGATGCTTCGGCCCGGGTCGAGACGGTGTCGGTACGGAACGCGACGCTCGTCGGACGGATGTGGTCCGTGCGGTATTTGTTCCGGATTTCGAGGCTGTCGAAGGCGATGCGGGCGGCGTAATTGCCTTTTCCGGCGGCGGATGCGTCGGCTTTCAGCGCGAACGATCCGCCGATGGGCTCGGGGGTGAAGCCCAGTGCGGCCAGGTCGAAGCTGAAGACGTTGCCCGAAAGGTCGATGTGCTGTTGCTGCGGGGTCAGCGTTCCGGAAACGAGCAGCAACAGCCGGAGGGCCTCGTCGCGGTCGGAGAGCCGTCCGGTGAAGCGCTGGCTGTCGAGTGCGGCATCCAGTTCGATACCTCCGAAATCGTGTCCGCGGTACTCCGCGCGGTCGATCTGGGCCCGGAGACTCGCCCGGGTTCGGGACTGGAATGGGTCGAACCCCGCGCCGCGGGCCAGCACGGACAAGTCGAGGATACCCAGCGAATCGGCCGGGAGGAACCGGTTGAGCGGGAGGCTGTCACACCGCAGTTCGGCGTCGTAGGTTTGCTTGCGGGGGTCGAGGCGTCCTTTCAGGGCCAGTTCGCCGCCGTCGGCCGAGAGTGTCGATGCGACCGAGAATGCACCCTTGTCTGCTCCCGCCGATCCGCGGAGCCGGATTTGTCGGGGGATTGCCACACGGCGGCGCAAGGCCGAGTCGGGCAGCAATGCCTTCAGGAACGAGAGGTCCGTGAAATTTCCCTCGAAACGGGCCGAGGCTTCCATCCGGTCGGGGTCGAGCGCGTTCTTTGCCGCTCCGTCTGCCCGCAGGGCGATATGTCCGGGCGACGAAACGTCGAGTTGTGTTTTTGCAATGTCGGCCAGCGTCCCTGTCGCGGTGAAGGTCATCCGGACGACCCGGTCGTTGAGCACGGGCGGGATTGCCGCCGGAAAGAGGCGTTTTACGTCTTTCGTATTCAGGTCGGCCGAAAGGCTGGCGTCGAGCGGTGAATCCGGCTCCATTTTCAGGATGCTGGGTCCGGCGGAGAGGTCGGCCCGGATTCGGGAAAGGTCGGTTTGCAGGTCGACGCCGGAGAGGGAGATGCCCGCAGCGTCCATGCCGATGCTTCCGGTCAGGTCGCGGACCGAGAGCCCGCAGCGTTCGGTGAAGGCCATCCGGCGGATCCGTAGGGCGATGTCCGCACCCCGGTTGTAAACCGAGTCGACGGTGAGGTCGAGCGGTGCGACGGCGATGAACGCCGGGTCGAATCCGGCGGCGGGACGGTGGTGCAGTCGGCCGTATTCGGCGCTGTTGCCGGTCAGGGCAATGCTGCCGACCCGGACGGTCCACGGCATGGATGGCGCTGCGGACTCCGGAGCCGTTGTCTCTTCGGGTATTTCTTCGGACCCGGCGGGCCCCGTCAGGTAGGAATAGTCGCCCCGGTTGAGCAGGACGCTTTGCACGCGGACCTGCTGGCTGTCGAGTTGCACCCGGCATGTGTCCACTGTGCCGTCGGCCAGCTGGACGGAGAGTTCGGAGACGGCGGGCGAGGTTCGCATCCCGAAAGCCAGGTCGGTGACCGAGAGTCGTCCGACGCCGATTGTCCACGGCAGGGCGGCGGTGCTGTCCGTTTTCTCCGTGGGGGCGGCTTCGGTCAGGTCCAGCCGGATGTCCGCGCCGGAGAGGACAATCCGGGCGATGTCAGCCGTCTGGGACGAAAGGTCGGCTTTGGCTGTTTTTAGGGAGAGTTCCCCGGCGGCGATGCGCATGTCCATGCCCGCCAGCGAGTCCTTGTAGTGGGCGGCGAGGTGTTCCAATGCGAAGTCCCGGATGACGACCTCTTTCCGGACCAGCGGCCACAGGGCCGCATCGAGCGAGAGTTTGCCGCAGCGCAGGAGCGTGTCGGATTTGTCGACCAGCAAGGTGTTGTCGACCGTCAGCCGCAGCGGGAAGGCGAGGCGGATGCGCTCGACCGACAAATCCATCCCGAGGGCGCGGGATGCATAATCGACCGCCCGGCGCCGGACCAGGTTCTGGACCGCGGGGACGTAGAGCAGCGCAGGGACCAGCAGCAGCACGACGAGCAGGACAAGCAGTGTCCGGAGCGTATATTTGAGTATCTTTTTCAGCATTTGCGGAATTTCCCTGTTTCGTAATCCTGCAAAGGTCAAACCGTTGGCGCATGATTGCAGGAATGTTTTGCCCGAAACCGGTAAAATCGCCGCAAATTACAAAAAAAACGCCTCCCGAACAACGGAATCTTCCGAACAAACGGACCTATTCGAGGTATTTCCCGTCATTTCACGGGGCTCGGATCGTCGCTTCCGCATTCAGAGGACCGGGGTTTTCCATTCGATACGTGTCGTTTTGGCCGGGCGGCAGCGGCAGTTCGGGATTTTTGCGTAGCTTTGCATATTCAAAATTCACGCTATGGCCTGTTGTCTGCAAGTGGAGAACCTCACCAAATCGTTCGGCGACCTGGTGCTCTTCGAAAATATATCGTTTGCCGTCGAAGACGGCCGTCGTACCGCCCTTGTCGCCAAAAACGGTACGGGGAAAACGACGCTGCTGAATATCATTGCGGGGCGCGAAAGCCATGAGGGCGGTTCGATCGTGCCGCGCCGCGACCTGCGCATCGCCTATCTGGAGCAGAGCCCGGCCTACCCGGCGGGTCTGACCGTTCTCGAAGCCTGTTTTTACTCCGACAACCCGGCGCTGAAAGCAATCGCCGAATACGAACGGTCAATCGCCGATCCGTCGGGCGGGGGATTGCAGGAGGCGATGGCCCGCATGGACGCCCTCGAAGCGTGGGATTACGAACTACGGGCTAAACAGATTCTCTCGCGTTTAAAAATCAGGGATTTCGACCAGCGTATCGAGACGCTTTCGGGCGGGCAGCTCAAACGTGTGGCGCTGGCCAACGTGCTCATCAGCGAATCGGACCTGCTGATTCTCGACGAGCCGACCAACCACCTCGACACCGATATGACCGAATGGCTGGAGGAGTATCTTGCTGCGAGCAGTGCCGGTCTGCTGATGGTGACGCACGACCGCTACTTTCTGGATAAAGTGTGCAGCGATATTCTTGAGATCGAAGACGGGCGGATTTACCACTATGCGGGAAACTATTCCTACTATCTGGAGAAGAAGCAGGAACGCGAGACGGCGCAGGCCGCACTGCGGGCCGGCGAACTGAATCTCTACCGCCGGGAGCTGGAGTGGATGCGCCGCCAGCCCCAGGCGCGGGCCACGAAGGCGCAGGCGCGGATCGATGCCTTTCACAATCTCGAATCGCGCCTGCAATCGACGCGGAACCGGGGCGAAGTGCGTCTCGATGTCAAGGCCTCGCGTATCGGAACCAAGATATTCGAAGCCCGGGATGTCTGCAAGAGCTTCGGCGAATTGAAGATTCTCGATAAATTCAATTACAATTTCACCCGTTATGAAAAGCTGGGAATCGTCGGCGACAACGGCTGCGGGAAATCGACGTTCCTGAAGCTGCTCACGGGAATCGAACGGCCCGACAGCGGTGTGATCGATGTCGGCGAAACGGTCCGGTTCGGCTATTACAGTCAGGAGGGACTGGAATTCGACGAGCGGATGCGCGTGATCGACGTGGTGACGGAGATCGCCGAACAGATCGACCTGGGCGACGGAAGGAAGATGAGCGCGTCGCAGTTCCTGCAGTATTTCCTCTTTACGCCCGAGACTCAATATAATTTTGTGGCGCGGTTGAGCGGCGGCGAACGGCGGCGTCTGTACCTTTGCACGGTGCTGATGCGCAATCCGAATTTTTTGGTGCTGGACGAGCCGACGAACGACCTGGATATTGTTACGCTCGGTATTCTGGAGGAGTATCTGGGAGCCTTCAAGGGGTGTGTGATCGTCGTGTCGCACGACCGCTATTTCGTCGACAAGGTCGCCGACCACCTGCTCGTATTCTGCGGCGGAGGCGAGATCAAGGATTTTGCGGGAACTTATTCGGAATACGTGGCGTGGAAACGTGAATATGAGTCGGCACGCCGGAGTGAGGAGGCGCAGGCGCGGCCCAAAGTGCAGTCGTCGCGCTCCGGAACCTCCGATGCGGCCCCGCGCAAACTTTCGTTCAACGAGAAACGCGAACTGGAAGTATTGGAGACCGAGATCCCCGCCCTGGAGGCCGAGAAGGCGGCCTTGGAAACGTCGATGTCGTCGGGAACGCTCTCGATAGCCGAACTGACGGCCCAGTCGGAGCGGATTGCGCAGTTGATCGGTCTGATCGACGAAAAAACCATGCGCTGGTTGGAGTTGAGCGAACGGTAGGGAGGCGGCCGGAGGCCTGGGATTGGTTTTTTGGGTCTTTCGGAAGTCTGACAGGAATAAATAAAAATCCTGCAAGTCGTTGAACTTGCAGGATTTGGCATTTTGTTATCGCCTCGTGGCGCTTTCCCTGGCGGAGAGGGAGGACTATGAACCTATTCTCCTAAATATCCTAAGATCAAATATTTGACAGATGCCTTTCTCAAGTAGGTTACGATTTGGATACAAAACTAATTCAGGCCTAATCGTTCTGAAAGAACCTATTACAAGCGCAAAGATACGGTTTTATAAATTAAATATTGCATCGTGTCTGAAATTTTTATGCAGTGTTTCATTAATTGTTCATTGTTTCTTGTTTGTTTACTAATCGTGAACGGACTAAAAAAATGAACACTGCTTGGAATTGCGTAATAATTTTCTGAATTTCAATTTTGTTTATGAAAGGTTGTCCGGATATTTCCTGCCTATGAGTATTTGGCGAAATCGTAATCGCTCAATGTGCTTTGCGATAACAGCGGAATGTCATATATTAGCGTTCGTTATTGCTTAATTCCTCCAAGAACAAATGTTCGCAAATAGCTACAAAAAATAAATTTATATAATGCTAATTATTTTGAGCAATAATACTTATCTTTGCACAAGATAATTAATGTTATGCTATGAAACGGGCATTACTGCCGAGCCAACGGAAGACACTTACGGCTCTGGGCGAAAATATAAAACTGGCACGCCTACGCCGGGAATTATCCTCGGAGCAGGTGTCCGAGCGTGCCGGAATATCCCGTAACACCCTGACCAAGATTGAGCGGGGCGAAGAGGGGGTTGCAATGGGACACTATTTCCGGGTGCTGGCTATCCTTGGCTTGGAAAAAGATTTATTGCTTGTGGCTAAGGACGACGAGTTGGGGCGTGCCCTTCAGGATGCCAAACTCGTGGTCGGGGAAAGGGTTTCCAAAAAACGGTGAACATGGTAACGCAGCGCGACATATACGTATATATGGACTGGTCCGAAGATGCGGAGCCGGTCTATATGGGGGTACTGCATAGCGAAACAATCCGGGGTAAAGAGGTCTTTTCATATGAAAACGATCCCACATGGCTGGTCTACCCATATTTTCGGGCGCTGGATCCTAACCTGTCGGCGTTTACCGGGAAGCAATACCAGCCTTCGGACAAAAACAACTTCGGGTTGTTCCTCGACTCCGCACCAGACCGCTGGGGCCGTATGCTTATGCGCAGGCGGGAGGCAATCAATGCACGGCTGCAGGATAGGAAACCGCGAACGCTTACCGAAGCGGATTATCTGATGGGCGTGTACGACGGCAACCGTATGGGGGGCCTCCGTTTCAAATTCTCGAAAGAGGGGGATTTCATGGATAACGACCGTTTGTTGGCAACGCCGCCCTGGACGTCGATCCGGGAGTTGGAACATGCCAGCTTGCAAATCGAACGGGAAGATGATACCGTTACGCCGGAGCATACACGATGGATCAATATGCTTGTCGCTCCCGGTTCTTCGTTGGGCGGTGCAAGACCCAAAGCCAACGTGGTGGACGAAAACGGACGCCTGTGGATTGTCAAGTTTCCGAGCACCGGAGATGTGAAAGACTCCGGGGCTTGGGAGATGGTCACAGCCGAGATGGCCCGCTCGTGCGGCATCGAGATGACCGAATGTCAGGCACAGCGGTTCGGCAGCCACCATAGTTTTATGACCAAGCGTTTCGACCGGACTGATACCGGCCGGCGGATACACTTCGCTTCGGCCATGACTTTGCTCGGATATACGGACGGCGTGAGCCATACGGAGGGTGCCAGTTACCTTGAACTGGCCGAATGGATCATTGCCAATTGCGATGATACGGACCGGAACCTGGAACAGCTCTGGCGCAGGATCGTATTTAATATCGCCGTTTCAAACTGCGACGACCATCTGCGTAACCACGGCTTCCTGCTTACCCCGCAGGGTTGGCGGTTGTCACCGGCTTACGACATGAACCCCGACGAGTACGGCGCGGGATTGAAACTTAATATCTCGGAGAACGATAATTCGTTGGATTTCGATTTGGCCATGAGTATCACTCCGTATTTCGGTCTGGAACTGGCACGTGCAGAAGTGATTCTTGCAGAGGTTAGGCATGCTGTTTCAGGCTGGAGAAAACTCGCTACAAAATATGGTATTTCCAAGTCTGAGCAGGATACCATGGCGAAGGCGTTCAGGTACTGAGAGTTGGATATATTCTAGAGGAGAGTCCAAACTTATTTGTGTCCTGCGCATTCTTGCATACTCTCTGTCGATATTGTTGGTCCTTGTTATATTTCTGCTCTATAACTTCTTTGATATATGTTTGACACCTATGTTTAGTTCTGTTATATATGTCTGATATTTAATAGCCGGCCTGCTTGTCCGATAATATTTGTATTTATAGTTATTGTTTGCTGTTTTTCTAGCGTCCGTTTTTACACACATGTTTTCGTAAAATGCGTAAGTCATTTTTCCCATATCCTAATCTGACACATGTAGACCTCTTTATGTTTTAGTTATTCTTAATTATAGTAAGGTTATATAATGTGCATTTTCTTATAAATCCAATATCACATCATGCCTAAAACTTTCATGTAGCATTTCGTATTTCACATATCCGAGCATATTGTTCACCAAGGTAGTCTTCCCGATTCTAATCGAAGGACAATTGTAATGAGTGTGACCGCAAATCCAATAATCGATATCGTGAGTTTCTATAAATTCTGATAATTCCGTGATGAAAGCAGAATTCATCGGATCCTCTGAATAAGACGGTTCTCCCATTAGAAGAGTTGGACAATGATGGGTTACGACAATTTTACAGGAAGATGATGATTTTTTCAATGCAGTAGTCAACCATGTTAATGACTGTCTGTGTAATTGGTTATAAATATCTATTGTCAGACGTTTAGCATCATATCGATTATTGCGAAAATCATTCAATATATGTTGTGCATATTGTGCACACTCTTCCGGAATATGACTCCATAGCGTTGTCATGTATATCTCCACGTGATCGATGACAATATCATTGCTGTTCTCTTCCATATAATATTCCTTTGTTCCACTGGGTTATTTATCTTTCTTCGGTTGCAAAGTTTTCAAAAATGGGCATGAAAAAATAGGGCTGACGGTAACCGCTAGCCCCATATTTTCTTTATAACTCACTTATTCGGCTATACATATATGGCTAATTAACAGTTGATTAGTAGGATATTGGCAAGCTGTAAAATTGATTTGACAACGAATGATAAGAAAAAATAGGTGATAATTTTTGTTAGCCTAAAAGAAATTTGTATATTTGGACAATGTTTGTCAAGATTAAAAATGTCAACTATGATAACGGATAGTTTTGGGGAAAGAGTACGCAAACTTCGAGAGCAGGCAGATATGCCGTTGCGTAAGTTGGCTGCATTATTAGATATTGATCAATCTACTTTAAGTAAGATTGAACGTGGAGAACGTAAACCCAATGCAGAATTAATAGAGAAGCTATCTGCTATTTTTAGTATTGATAAAAAAGAACTACATATTAGCTTTATTAGTGACAAGGTAGCTTATGAAGTTATGTCACAGGAGTATAGCCATGAAATATTAAGATTGGCAGAAGAGAAAGTAGAATATTTAAAAGCAAATAAAAATAAATAGAGTTTTTATTTAATTATAATGGCTTATGGCATATAAAGTAACACAATCTAAAGAAGAAAGTTTGGAGCAGTTGAAGGTGCTGATAAGTGCTTTCGAAAGAGAATATGCCATATATAAAAATACCAAATATAGCGAAGCTCAACTACGGATAGATTTTCTTAACCCATTACTAAAAACATTTGGATGGGACGTTGATAACGAACAAGGCAAATCACAATTTCTCCGTGAAGTAATACAAGAAGAAAGTATCGATGTTGAGGAAGAAGATGTGGTAACCAAGAAAAACCCTGATTACACTTTACGAATTCAAGGCATTAGAAAACTTTTCATTGAGGCAAAGAAGGTATCTATCAATCTGGATAAAACAAATAAGCCAGCTTTCCAAACACGCCGATATGGTTGGAATGCTAACCTGGGAATCTCAATTCTTACTAATTTTGAGATACTTTCTATTTATGATTGTAGGCTTAAACCTGTAGTGAACGATAGTGTTAATACGGCTCGTTATAAATCATTTCACTATTCTCAATTTATTACTGATTTTGATGAATTGTATCGAATTCTTTCTTTCCAATCAATAGCATCAGGTTATATTGACGAATATTTCTCTCTTGCGCAAAAAGAAACTATTACGTTTGATGAGTATTTTTTGAAACAAATAGAAAATTGGAGAGAAGGTTTAGCAACTGATATTATCGCAAATAATACGGGATTTAATAACGAAGAGATAAATTTCCTCGTTCAACGATTGCTCAATCGAATCATCTTCCTTCGTATCTGCGAAGACAGAGAAATAGAGAAATACGAAACTCTTAAACAGATTAAGAGTTATGACGAACTAAAAGCGTTATTTGTGCGTTCTGATAGAAAATACAATTCTGGACTTTTTGATTTTATTGAAGATAATTTCTCTCTTAACATCAAAATTAATCCAGGTATTCTTATTAGCATCTTCAATGAACTGTATTATCCCAAAAGTCCTTATGATTTTTCAGTTGTTGATCCGGCTATTTTAAGTCAGATCTATGAAAGATATTTAGGGAGTAAGATTAATATCATAGATGATCATACGATTTCTGTTGTTCAAGAACCGGAAGTGGCTGCATCAAGTGGTGTCGTTCCAACGCCTAAACTCATTGTAAGAAATATCATTAACGAAACACTAAATCCTTTATTCGCCGGAAAATCATTGCAACAAATCCAACAATTAAGAATTGCTGATATTTGTTGTGGTTCTGGTACATTTCTTATTTCGGCATATGATTATTTTTTGGAAAAAATCATTTTGAGTTTGGTGCAAATGGGGGTTGGTAATTCACAAGTAATATATAAATCCTTTGATGGTTCTTATCACCTTACAATGCGAGCAAAACACCAGATTCTAACCGATAATATTTTCGGAGTAGATATCAATCCCTATGCTGTAGAAGTGGCTAAATTTAGCTTGTTACTCAAACTTCTGGAAAACGAGAATGCTGGTTCAATAGATGATTTCCTTGCCAAATATGACACAAGAGCACTTCCTAATTTGGATAGTAATATCAAGTGTGGGAACTCATTAATTGATGACACTTACTTCACCTATAAGCCAGAAGCCATAGAAGACAATAGTTTACTTTTCAAAATAAAGCCCTTTAACTGGAATGATGAATTTGACTTCTTGAGGCAATCCAACGGTTTTGATGCAATTATTGGTAATCCACCATATGTAAGAATCCAGAATATAGCAAAATTTTCAAGTGAAGAGATTTTCTTTTTTCAGAATGAAATTTCTGGTTATGAAGTTGCCGCATCTGATGCTTTTGATAAATACTACTTGTTTATTCAAAGAGCAATTGAATTACTTAACGATAATGGGATGTTAGGCTACATCGTTCCGCATAAATTTTTCATTGTAAAAGGGGGCAAATTTCTTCGCCGATTTATAATTCAAAAAGCATCGATACTGAAAATCATGCATTTTGGAGTTAGTCAGGCGTTCCCCAATCGTAGTACTTATACTGCGATTTTAATACTTGACAAGAAAAAAAGAGATGATTTTTACTTTAAACGCATTCGTGTTTTTTCTCCTGAATTTATAACAGGAACTATAAAATATGATACTTATAAATCGGCTTTGTTCAGGGAAAATCCCTGGGTATTTGTTTCTAAAAGCACTGAAAGTATTTTTAACAGATTGAGAGGCCCACAAACGGCTCCGCTTAGTTCAATTGCCGAGATTGCTGTTGGCCTGCAAACAAGCGCAGATAAAATTTACATGTTTAAACCTATTGAGGAAACTGAAACCACATATCGTTTCAAATACAAAAACAATATATACGAAGTAGAAAAAGCTATATGCAAACCTTGTTTGTATGATCTCTCGCTCGAATTATTTGATACAGTAGCACCCAACGCTAAAATTATTTTCCCGTATATAATTCAAGGAGGGAAAGCCGAAGTTTTTTCAGAACAATATTTCCAAACCAATTTCCCGTTAACATGGGGTTATTTAAATGAGCATAAAGACATACTTGTTAAACGAAGTATTAATGGTAGCAAAGAACCCAAATGGTATCAATATGGAAGATCGCAAAGCTTAAACCGATTTCATGATACCCCCAAATTAATCTGGTCAGTTCTGTCTACGAAGCCAGGGTATGTATTTGATGCAAACAATCTGCAATTTACGGGAGGAGGAAACGGTCCATATTATTCTTTATTTGCTAAGTCTAGTTATTCTTTGCATTACATATTGGGAATTCTTTCTCATCCAGTAATCGAGGCCATGGTTAAATCCGGTGCCAGTGAATTCAGAGGGGCATATTATTCTCATGGCAAGCAGTTTATCGAGAATTTACCAATCCGATTGATCGATTTTAATAATAAATCAGAGGTTACTCTATATAAAGAGATAATCAAAGCCGTCAACGGATTAATAGAGACGAAGCAGGCAAGTAAGGGTATATATATGATATCCGAGAGAAAGGTTCTTCAACGTAAAATGAACTTACTTCGGAATTTACTTATTTCAAAAGTCAATTTGCTCTATGGATTATCAGATGAAGATGTAAGAGAGATTGAGACTGATGAGTTGTTAAATAGTGACATAAATGAAGACTGATATAGTAGTGGAGAAAATAGAGAACATAGATTCGAAGAAACTTCGTGGTGGGTATTACACACCACAGGAGATTACTGACTTTATTTGTAAATGGGCAATCAACAGCCCGGCACAGAAAGTCCTAGAACCAAGTTGTGGCGATGGAAATTTTATAGAGTCTGCCATACGTCGGTTTAATAAATTGGGAGTTGACGGCAATAATTTATCTGGATTGATAAAGGGAATTGAGTTGATCGATAAAGAAGCCCAAAAATCCAAAATAAGAGCAGCAAAATACGGTTTAAATTCAAATACGATTCAGAACGAAGATTTCTTTAGCTATATTTCAACAGCTAAGGGAAAATTTGATGTGGTTATTGGTAACCCTCCTTTCATCCGTTATCAAAACTTCCCTGAAGAACATCGGGAGTTGGCACTTAAAATGATGCATGAATTAAAACTGCATCCCAATAAACTTATAAATATCTGGGTTCCATTTCTCGTTATTTCCGCCAGTAAATTAAACCCCTCTGGAAAGTTAGCAATGGTTATTCCGGCAGAATTATTCCAAGTAAAATATGCCGCGGAAACAAGAGTATTCCTCTCTAACTTTTTTTCGAGGATTACTATTGTTACATTTAGAAAGTTAGTTTTTGATGATATTCAGCAGGAAGTAGTATTGCTTCTTTGCGAGAAAGATGTAGCTGACAACCATGGAATTAGGGTTATTGAAGTCGAGAATTTGGTTGAACTTGAAAATATTGATTTTGATATTATTCATCAATCAGACGTGAAGTATCTTGACCATTCGACAGAAAAATGGACAAAATATTTTTTGAATGAAGATGAAATTCAGCTTTTAAGAAAGATCAAAGCTGATAACAGAATCTTGCCATGTTCAACGATTATGGACGTTGATGTAGGTATCGTTACCGGGAAAAATAATTTCTTTATGCTTAATAAAGAAACAGTTTTCGAGAAAAAGCTCATGCCCTACACAACGCATGTGGTAGGCAGATCAAATTATTTCAAAGGAATTGTATACAATGAGGAAGACTTTCAGAAAAACTCAGAGGCAAATCTTCCTGTTTATCTATTTATTCCTCCTGCAAAGGATTATGCTGCATTACCTAAAGAATGTCGGGACTATATTTCTTATGGGGTAACACAAAAATACCATGAAGGTTATAAGTGCAGTATCCGAAAACTCTGGTATTTGACACCTTCTCTATGGACACCGGACGCCTTTGTTTTAAGACAGGTTGGGGATTATCCAAAACTTATACTTAACCAAGCAGACGCATCTTCAACAGATACAATTCATAGGGTGCGATTTAAAACAAAAGCCATAAGTGGGGAAACTATTGCTCTCTCATATCTTAATTCTTTAACTTTTGCTTTTTCCGAAATAACCGGTAGAAGTTATGGTGGCGGAGTTCTTACTTTTGAACCAACCGAGATAGAGGAACTACCTTTGCCCATATTGGGGAAGCATAATATTGACTTTAAACAAGTAGATTCTTTAATCCGACAGAGAAAGATTGAAGAAGTTCTTGATATTGTTGATAGAGAATTGTTGATCAAACAACTCAAATTTTCAGAGAAAGAGGTCAAAACTTTAAGAGGGATATGGAAGAAACTATCCGGCAGAAGAACTAATAGGAAAAGCAAGTAATATAAATTTTACATTATGAGAATATCTTGTCTTGAAATACAAAATTTCAGAAAATTAAAATCTTGTCGAATTGATATTGCAGATGATAGAACTATATTTGTCGGGGCTAACAATAGTGGTAAAACTTCTGCTATGGATTGTTTGATTTTATTTTTCAGAGACAAGAAGAGTTTTACTACACAAGATTTTACTCTATCCAATTGGAGAGAAATCAATAAAATTGGGAATAATTACATAGCCTATTCTAAAGAAACTGATTTAGATGAAAACAAGTTATCTATTTCTGCTTGGCAACCATTCGTCCCACAATTAGATGTGTGGATTAATGTGGAAGAAAATGAGATACATTACGTGAACCGGATTATTCCTACGTTGGATTGGGCTGGTGGAAAATTGGGTATTCGATTAAGGTTTGAGCCTAAAGATATAAAAACTCTGTATACAGATTATACTACAGCCAAATCTACAATTGAAGAATTAACGAAAGATCGAAGCAAAAAGGCAACGAAATTATGGCCTATTCACTTATGGGATTTTTTACAGAAGAAATTACACACATATTTTACAATCAATGCATATATTCTTGATCCTAGTAAATTTGGGCAGGGAGATACGCCTCAACTACTTTCAGAAGATAATATACCTATTGATTTCGATCCTTTTCAAGGTTTAGTAAAGATTGACATAATAAATGCTCAAAGAGGTTTCTCAGACCCTAATACTCCTGAAACGGGTATTAGTAACTTGTCCAGCCAACTACGTGAATACTACTCAAAACATATAAATCCAACAGAAACTATAGATGCCACTGACTTGGATGCACTGGAGGCAATCGAGGAAGCTAATAAGGCTTTTGACATACGATTAGAAGCTGGCTTTTCTTCCTCTCTCGATGAATTGAGAAACCTGAATTACCCTGGATTTGGTAATCCGGAAATAAGCATTTCAACCAAAGTCAGTCCGGTTGATGGACTCAAACATGATTCGGCAGTCCTTTTCAATGTTCAAAAAGGGGGAACAGACGAACAATGCCTAAGGTTATCGGAAAAATACAATGGTTTAGGATATCAGAATCTAATTTCTATGATTTTCAAACTCATTCGATTTAGAGATGAGTGGATGAAAGTCGGGAAAATTGCCAAAAATTCGACTCATGAGATAGAACCTTTACATATTATTCTGGTGGAAGAACCGGAAGCACATTTACATGCTCAAGTGCAACAAGTGTTTATACGTAAAGCATATGATGTATTAAGAAATCATGATCATCTTAAAGAGAAGAAAGACTTCTGTACACAATTAATTATCAGTACACATTCAAGTCACATCGCACATGAATGTGATTTTAAGTCTTTGCGCTATTTTAAACGGAATATTACCCAAAACCAAATTCCGACTTCAACAGTTATAAACTTGTCCAAAACATTTGGTGCGGAAGATGAAACAACAAAATTTGCAAAAAGGTACTTGAAAACGATCCACTGTGATTTGTTCTTTGCAGATGCTGCAATTCTCATAGAAGGGCAAGCGGAAAGAATGCTACTACCTTTCTTTATTAATCAAGAATTTCCGAAGCTCGCTTCTGCATATATTTCATTGCTGGAAATCGGCGGAAGTCATGCTCATCGACTAAGATCACTAATTGATGATCTTGGTATAATCACCTTGATTGTAACTGATATAGACTCTGTTGATCCAAATGCACATAGGAGATCAGTTCGTCCCGAAAAGGGGAAAAACTACGTCACTAATAGTTCTACGTTAAAACAATGGACTCCTGCTAAAGAATCTATTGACGAGCTTGTTGATTTAGCATCAATTAAAAAGCAATCCTCAAATGGTTTGGTGAGAGTCGCATACCAATATGGCACTAAAATCACTTTTAAAAATAAAGCAGTCACTGTTTATCCCTATACATTTGAAGAAGCGCTTGTTTTTGACAACATTGATCTATTCAAATCAATGAAAGGAGATGGTTTGATAAAGAAATATTCGGAAGCACTGAATGAATCGACAATTGAAGAATGTTTAAAAAAAATGTTTAAAGCATTGGATAATGCGAAAAAGGCAGAATTTTCTTTGAATCTACTTTTCATTGATGACACGAAAAAAATCAAAACTCCAACATATATTTCAGAAGGTCTAAAATGGCTTTCAGAAACATTAGAGAAAAACAGCAGTAACTGTAGTATGTCGGTTTCTTCAAATGCTATAAAATGATAACAGATTACGATAATTGCCTAGATGACAAAGTGGATGAAGAACTTTTGGCTTGTTTGAATCTTCAAAATCCTAAAAGTTTCTTCCTATTTGCTGGTGCAGGTTCCGGAAAAACAAGGTCACTAGTCAATGTTCTAGAGCAAATCAAAGATAAGTACGGAGACGAATTGAAACTCCGTAGAAAGAATGTTGCCATAATAACTTATACAAATGCTGCCTGTGATGAAATTATTCATCGCTTAAAAAATGATCCCACATTTGCCGTTTCAACAATACATAGCTTTGCATGGGAATTAATCAGACATTACACGGCAGATATTAAGAACTGGCTACGTAATACACTAAACAAAGAAATAGACGAATTAGAGATTGAAGAATCGAAAGGGCGTCCTGGAACTAAAACATCTGTTGATAGAAAAAGGAAGATTGAGAATAAGAAAAATCGGCTTTCGACATTAGATAGAATATCAAAATTTGCATATAACCCTAATGGCGACAATATAGAAGATAACTCGTTAAGTCATACTGAGGTCATTAGCATAAGTGCTTTTTTCTTAGAAAATAAGCCTCTCTTTCAAAAAATATTAATTCAGAAATATCCTATTTTGTTGGTTGATGAAAGTCAGGACACTAAGAAAGAATTAATAAATGCGCTATTCATGGTTCAAGAAAAGAATAAAAACTTTTCTCTTGGGTTGTTTGGGGATACTATGCAAAGGATATATACTGATGGGAAAGAGAATCTAGGTACCAATCTACCTAATGACTGGTATAAGCCTGAAAAGAAATTAAACCATAGATGCCCTAAAAGAGTGATTACCCTAATCAATAAGATTCGCAGTGATGCAGATGGTATTGAACAACTTCCCAGAACTGATAAAGAAGATGGTTTTGTTCGTTTCTTCATTATTCCTTCTGATGTTGATAACAAAATAGCTATTGAAAATGCGATAAAACATAAGATGGCAGAAATAACAGGGGATGATTTGTGGGCTAATTGTAGCGATGAGAAGGTCGTAAAAACACTGACACTGGAACACCATATGGCTGCTAAAAGAATGGGATTCGACGATTTATTTGCTTCTTTATATAAAGTTGAACGCTATCGAATCGGGTTATTGGATGGCTCTCTACCTGGAATACGATTCTTTACTCAATTCGTTCTTCCTCTTATCGAGGCGAAAAGGAATGGAGCTGAGTTTGCTGTTTCAAGAATTGTTCGACAGAATTCGCCTATGTTTAAGAGAGAAAATATAAAACTCCATGAAAAACAAACTGATGTTATCAAAAATGCTAATGCTGCTGTTAATAGCTTGTTTTCGCTATGGAAGAATAATGGTAATCCAAAGTTACTTGATATTTTAAATAACATTGCAAAATCCAAACTGTTTGCTATTCCTGATAGCCTTAAAGTTATTGCACAGCGTACAGATAAGGACCCTATAATAGTCGATGATTCATCCAAAGATATTGATGAGTCAATTGCTGCATGGGATGAAGCACTATCAACTTCGTTTGAGAAGATTATTAAATATAACGACTACATTTCCGATAAATCGATGTTTGGTACGCATCAAGGTGTTAAGGGTTTACAGTTCGATAGGGTATTAGCTATTCTTGATGATGATGAAGCCAGAGGCTTTTTGTTCAGTTATGAAAAATTGTTTGGAGCTAAAGATGCTAGCGATGCCGATAAAAGAAATATGAAAGTTGGAACGGAAACTAGTATAGATAGAACTCGCCGATTATTCTATGTGATATGTAGTAGAGCTGTGAAAAGTCTTGCAATTGTTGCATACACCAACGATGTTGATGCCGTAAAGAATACAGCAATAGACAATGATTGGTTTACTGAGGATGAAATTCTTCCTTTAGATTACTTACAATTAAATAAAAGCCGCAAATAGTGGTCCTTAGACACAGGAGTTCGATGCTGTCTTTCATCAATAGTGATTGAGTTTTTGCTATAATCTGTAAAGTTTTGTAAGTCCCCGATAAAATACCCGTTGTCTTGTTTCTTTTTTCTCTTGATCTTTGCGCAAATAAACATTTCTTTTCTCAAAAGAATCCAAGAAGTTTTAGTTTAGTGCCAATCTCAGGAATATTCTGTGCCTCATCTATCGCTAGCAGATCTACACCTTCCAACAGATGCCTGTAATTAGAGACAGCCCGTTCTTCCAACAACGCCAATGTATCGTAATCTTCTCCATTAAGTAGCATTGTTTTCCCTTCAAAGCCATTTATCAATTGGCGTATCAATACCGTTTTTCCGACCCTTCGTGCACCGAAGATAAGAATTGCTTTATTCGGTTCTATTCTGGCTGCTATCCTGTCCTGCAATAATCGTTTTATCGGCTCCATAATGTTTCTTCTTTAGTTACGAATATAGTATTTCTAATTGGATTGACAAATTTAATGCAAAAAAGTCATTACACTGACATCTTTCAATGAGGTTGTTTATGCAATTAAGACTTTTGTAGGTGACAATATTTTCAATTCTCAAAACTTCTATGCCACTCCCGACCGCAAGCTGTCTCCTCTTTAAATGTTTGCAATCAGCCTATTAATCTGATTTACCTTCTTATGGATTAATACAATGGAAATGTCCGTCGTTATCTTATGGCAATCGGGACCTTTGAAAGATAATCAATAATTTCAATGTGTGTCTGATTCAATAAAACTTGAATTATTTCGGCATGTATAAGGTAGTCTTATCCCCAGAAATAAATCTTCAAGATTGCCGACAGAATAACAGCACTCCTGCTGAAGCAGATGGTTTTACGAGCCAAGCGTTTCAGATGTGTCCGGATCGTTAAATTATGTCGTTCGATATGATTGGTTCCGTATAATGATGTCCGATGGATCTTTGTCTCGATCAGAGAACGGTAATTTCTTAATCTATCGGTATAAACCCGTTTAGCATCGGATAGACGGAGTGTTTCGAGAACTACGTTAAGGGTGGCATTTGTCGGTGGTCCGATATTGTAACTGACGACTTGTTTGGATTTTCTATCCAGGGCATATGCTATCCAGATGTGTTCGGACTTTCTTCGTACAAAGCTCTTTATTTCATCTACTTCATAGGTCCTTTGAATAATGACTGGTGGCCGCGAGATCGTATGGGCAATTTGTACAATTCTGCTGAGTAGTGTTGTGGGAGAGATATCCAGGATCCGTGCTGTACTTCGGATACCGACTCCCTCTTTGGTCAATGTTACAATCTCGTCATTGATTCCTTTCTGGTAGGCGTTGTAACTATATAGTGCCTGCTGTTTATGATGACACGATTTGCATTTATAGCGCTGCCTGCCGTTACTTTGCGTTCCGTCTTTTACGCATGTGCCTCCGCAATATTTGCATTCCATTTTTGCTATCCCCTAATTTGAAACATGAAGGTTGAATATCCGTTTTGAAAACTCGTTTTCGAAGGATTTAAGGGCACAAAAATACAAAAGGCGACTGTAATAGCCAGTCATGGTCGGAAGATTTTTCTTCCGGCCATTTTTTATGTTTTGCTATTGTTTCGTGCGAGATTCCGCGTGTGATTTCATTGATTTATTTTGTTGATTATTAGTGTTTTAAGTTTGGTGTTGTCGTTTTTTTTGATTATATTTATGTATTGATAATCAATCTTGTATGTCAAAGTTTACGACTCACAAGGTGACGGCAACGCAACTTCTGGGGGTTATTCCGGAAGGGCTGTTGAGTCATCTGTCTACCCACACCGCCGTTGATTATTGCAGTAAAGTGCTGCATGGCAAAAAGATGTTCTACCTGCTGCTATATGGTATTTTGGAAAACGATCGTTTGAGCCAACGCACCCTCGAAGACACATTTAACGACTCTGTTTTTAAAACGCTTTTTCAGTTGGACGCACAGGAGCGCATCTGCCGAAGTTCTATATCGGAACGGTTGTCTAAAATAGATGCCGATTACTTCCGTCAGATATACGATTGTGTCTACGGACAGTTTTGTACGGCTTATTCCGTTTCCGAGCGTCAAACCTACAACCTGATTCGGGTAGATAGTTCGATGGTTTATGAAGCGTCAAGCAAGTTGCTCGAAGGTATCGACTATAAAAATGGCAAGAAGGCGGTAAAATATAGTATAACATTCGACGGCATCTTGCCTTGTGGAGTTCAGACATTTACTTCGCCGGCATACGCCAGTGAAGATGTGGCTTTGCCTGAAGTGATTCGTACTCACGTAAAGCATGATTCCGATCATCGCAACATCTATGTAATAGATCGCGGATTGCAGTCTTCGCGGACTATGCGAGAGCTGGATAAAGAATCGACTATGTTTATTGTAAGGGCTAAAGAAAATCGCAAGTACGTTGAATTGGAATCTTTACTTACCGACCAAACAGATTTAGAGACATTGACGCTGGTCAAAGACTCAAAGGTTTATCTATACTCGGGCGTACGCATAAACAACAAGCGGGGTAATGTGCACTATAGAGAGGAGCTGGTTGAACATCCTTTACGGCTGATTGTCGCTCATGCAAAAGAAGATACTGCTCAACAATACTGGTTTATAACCAACGAATTTGAAATTTCTCCTAAAGAAATTACGGACGCTTATCGACGCAGGTGGGATATCGAGGTGTTCTTTCGCTTTATAAAGCAGGAGTTGAATGTCAGTCATCTGGTGTCGTTAAACCGAAATGGAATACAAGTAACACTCTACATGATGCTTATCGTGGCCATGCTGGTTTTGATATACAAACATGCAAATAAGATCAGCTACAAAACTGCTAAACGACGATTCGCAATGGAAATTAGAGATTTGGCTATCGCGATGATTGTGCTGCAATGTGGTGGTGATCCAGCTATAGTATTCAAAACATAAAAAAATGGCCGGAAGATTTTTCTTCCGACCATGACTGCTGTAATAGCCGCTTTTGTTTTACCTGTGAACGGAAAATTTGTATTGAAAGCCAGTGCTTTAATCATTGAATTGAAGTCATCCCCTAATTTAAAACACTATCGATTTTTTGCTCTAATTGTCCAGAAAGAACCTATTACCAATACGAATATACAACACTATCATGTCATTGCAAAATAAATTGCAGGTTTTTTTTAATGAAATACCACCTAATTGACATGTATTCAACATTATATATTCTATGCAGGCAATGTGGAATTCGAGTATATTATTGAATATTTTATTGGGTGGTGGACTGAATGTAGGAGCAAGCTGCGACCGGGAATGAGTTTTTTCCAATTTAGGTCGTTTGTAAGACAGCGGGCATAAGGTATATAAATACCTATATGCCCGCTGTCTTTATCGATATTGCTTGGCGAATAATGATTTATGCCTCAATTTTATTGCAAAATATAAGTGGAAAATATGGGAATGAAGATATTAAAAAGCGCCCCGAGAACCAAGTATTTTCGGGGAGCCTTTTATTGTATTGAGTACACTATATCGCCTTTATCAGCGAGCGACCCAGCCATACCAATATCAATCCCAGAATAAAACTCAATCCGACGTAGAGACCGAAATAGAGCCAGTGTTTCTGTTGCAGGAGCAGGTACATGTCATCGGCGAACGACGAGAAGGTGGTGAATCCGCCGCAGAATCCAGTGATCAGGAAGACGTTCATCGATGGGGAGATAACATGGGTTTTCTCGGCCAGGCCGAAGAAGATGCCGATCACGAAACTGCCGATTATATTGACGGCGAATGTGCCCCAGGGAAAAGCCGAAACCGTGATGACATGAGCCAGTTTCCCTGTCAAAAAGCGCAGGCATGTGCCGATAAAGCCACCGAAACCTGCAATAATCATTGCTTTGAACATAATTCTCACATTTTTAGTTGATTCTACCATTCGGAATTTTCTCCGGGCAAATTTAATGCCACCGGCTTTCGGGCTTTTTGTCAAATATTTCAGGTCAAGCTTTGGCATCCTATTTGGAACCTCCCATAACAGTATCGGCGAACTGCTGCTCCGGTGGGCTGCGAGATGGCCTTCGGGGATGCGGAGCCGGATTAACTATAAAAATCATTTACTATGCACTTGACACCGAAAGAGATTGACAAGTTGATGCTGCTTTCACTCGGTATGGTTGCCGAACGGCGCATGAAGAAAGGGCTGAAACTGAATTATCCGGAGGCCGTAGCCTATATTACGTCCACGGCACTGGAGGGAGCGCGTGAAGGCAAAACCGTAGAAGAGGTTATGAAAGGAGCGGCCAGCGTACTGAAGAAAAGCGACGTTATGGAGGGCGTCGCCGATATGATCGACCTGTTGCAGGTCGAAGCCGTGTTTACCGACGGTTCCCGTCTGGTGAGCATTCACCATCCGATTAAGTAATTTTAAACAAGCGAATTTATGAGTACAACAAATCCCGCCCCTGCGAACAATCAGGCACAGGCGGCGAGTCTCTATCCGAATAAACCGGGGTTTAAACCTGCACAGCCCGTCATTGTCGGAGGCGAAATTCTGATGAGCGACCCGATCGAGTACAACACCGGGCGTAAAACCGTAAAGCTGGTCGTGCGCAATACCGGTGACCGTCCCATCCAGGTCGGTTCGCATTTCCATTTCTTCGAAGTCAATCGCTACCTGGAATTCGACCGTGAAGCCGCGTTCGGCTGCCACCTGAACATTCCCGCCACGACCGCCGTCCGTTTCGAGCCGGGCGACCAGAAGGAGGTCGAAGTCGTCGCCTATTCGGGCAAGCGTCGCGTGATCGGTTTCAACGGTCTGGTGATGGGCTACACCGGCGAGGAAGATGCTCCCACCTATTTCCCGGCGCGCATCAAAGCCGTGGCCAAAGCCCGGAAGAGAGGTTTCAAAAGCATTCCGGAGAGTGATGCCGAGGCCGCTTTGAAACAGAGTAACAACACCAAAAAATAGAGGATATGGCAACAATTTCACGTCAAGAATACAACAACCTGTTCGGTCCAACCGTCGGCGATAAAATCCGGCTTGGCGATACCGACCTGTACGTTGAAATCGAAAAGGACCTGCGCGAATACGGCGATGAAGTCGTCTACGGAGGCGGCAAAACCCTCCGCGACGGTATGGGGCTTGCGAATACGATGACTTCAGAGGAAGGCTCGCTGGACCTGGTGATCACCAACGTTACGGTCATCGACGCCAAACTGGGCGTGGTGAAGGCCGACGTGGGTATTAAGAATGGCAAGATCGCGGGTGTCGGCAAGTCGGGCAACCCCAACATCATGCACGGCGTGCATCCCGATTTGGTGACCAGTGCTGCGACCGACGCCATTTCGGGTGAACACCTGATACTGACGGCGGCCGGCATCGACGGTCACGTACACATGATCTCCCCGCAGCAGGCTTATGCTTGCCTGAGCAACGGCATCACGACCGTTTTCGGCGGCGGCATAGGCCCCTCGGACGGCAGTAACGGAACTACCATCACCTCGGGCCGCTGGAACATCGAGCATATGCTCGAATCGGTCGAGGGTCTTCCCATCAACGTCGGTCTGCTGGGCAAGGGCAACTGCTCGATGAACCAACCGCTCGAAGAGCAGATCGAAGCCGGCGCCTGCGGTCTGAAGATCCACGAGGACTGGGGTTCGACCCCTGCTGCGATCCGCGCCGCGCTGGGCGTCGCCGATCGTTTCGACGTGCAGGTAGCTATTCATACCGACACGCTTAATGAAAGCGGTTATGTCGAGGATACGATCGCCGCCATGGACGGCCGCACGATCCATACCTACCACACCGAAGGCGCTGGCGGCGGACACGCCCCCGACCTGCTGAAAGTGGCGTCGATGCCCTACGTATTGCCCTCGTCGACCAACCCGACACTGCCGTTCGGCATCAACTCCCAGGCTGAACTGTTCGACATGATCATGGTCTGCCACAACCTCAATCCGAAGATTCCGTCGGATGTGGCCTTCGCCGAGAGCCGTGTGCGTCCCGAAACGCAGGCAGCGGAGAATGTGCTGCATGATCTGGGTGTCCTGTCGATGGTTTCGTCCGACTCGCAGGCCATGGGCCGTATCGGCGAATCGTTCATGCGCACGTTCCAGATGGCATCGTTCATGAAAAACGCCTGCGGCAAGCTCGCCGAGGATGCCGACGGGAACGACAACTTCCGCGTGCTGCGCTACATCGCCAAGATCACGATCAACCCGGCCATCACGTTCGGCGTCTCCGACTACCTCGGCTCGGTCGAGAAAGGTAAATGCGCCGATCTCGTGCTCTGGGAGCCGCAGTTTTTCGGTGCCAAACCGAAGCTGGTCATTAAGGGCGGCATGATCAACTGGGCGAACATGGGCGACCCCAACGCATCGCTCCCGACGCCTCAGCCATGCTACTACCGTCCGATGTACGGCGGTTTCGGTAAGGCAATGCCCGAAAGCTGCCTGTCGTTTGTCTCCAATGCGGCTTTCCAGAGCGGCATCAAGGACCGACTCTGCCTGCAACGCATGGTAAAGCCCGTGCGCCGCACCCGCCAACTGACCAAGTTCGACATGGTGCGCAACGGCGGTGTGCCGAAGATCGATGTCAATCCAGAGACCTTTGACGTGCTGGTCAACGATATCCGTGCTTATGTCAAGCCTGCAGACAAATTCCCCCTGAGCCAGTTGCTCTGGTTCAGCTAACCGACCTTTCGATTTCCGGGAGCATGCTGTAGGGTATGCTCCCGGAAATTAAAAACCAACTAAATAATAATCCGATGAAAATATATACGGAAATCATAGGTAATCTTCAAACTCCCGAATGGGTGAAGAAATCGCAAAATTCCGAAATCGAATACATCGACCTCGACCAGTGGACAGCCCAGAAAAGCCGCTTCGTGGTCAGCAGCGATCATGCGAACGAATATGCCGTGGCGCTGAAACGCCATTCGCAGATGCTCGACGGCGATATTATCGAATATCTGCCCGAACAACATAAGATTGTGGCCATTCGCATCCGGCTCAACGACGTGCTGGTCGCAGACCTCTCTGCGCTGGCCCGCGAGAAACCCGAAACGATCATCCATATTTCGGTGGAACTCGGCCATGCCATCGGCAACCAGCATTGGCCGGCCGTGGTGAAGGGAACAAAGGTATACGTTCCGTTGACGGTGGACAAAAATGTGATGGACAGTGTGATGCGTACACATCACATCGAGAATGTAACCTATTCGTTCCAGCCCGGTTCGGAGGTCATTCCCTACCTGGCTCCCCACGAAATCCGGCGTTTGTTCGGTGGCACGGGCCCCGACAGCGACGTACATCACCATTATGAACATGCGCATGCGCATTAAACCGGCTCTTATGACCGACAACGCGACAATTGTCATGCGGCTGCTCGAATTTACCGACTCGGCCTTTCCGGTCGGAACCTTCTCCTTCTCCAACGGACTGGAAACAGCCGCAGAGGAGGGATTGGTGCACGATGCCGCGACGCTCGAAAAATATACGCAGGATATTGCCCGGCAGGCCGCCTTTACCGACGGAGTCGCGGCATTGCACGCTTTTCGCAGTTACAATCTCGGTCATTACGAAGGTATCCTCAACGCCGACCGTCAGGTCATACTCTGTAAAATGAATGCCGAGGCTCGGTTAATGACCCGGCGCATGGGTAAGAAACTGGCTGAACTGTCGAAACATATCTTTTCAGATGAAACCGTAGCGCTGTGGCTCGGCGACATTGCCGACGACCGCACGCCCGGCACCTATCCCGTGGCGCAGGGCATCGTATTCGCAGCCTGCGGAATTCCGGAAAAAGAACTGTTCTGCTCCCACCAGTATGGCGTGGTCAACATGGTTGTCAGCGCGGCTCTTCGCTGCGTGCGCGTATCGCATTACGACACGCAGCGCATCTTGTTCCGGGCTGCTGAAAGCCTCGGCGAACTCTATAACAAAGTGATTGACATGGATTTCGACGATATGTACACCTTTGTGCCGCAAATCGACATCCTCGCCTCGCTGCACGAAAAAGGAACCAAACGCATGTTTATGAATTAAGGCTTAAGAAGCCTTATTTAAGGGCGATGGCAGGCCGGGTCGTTCGGAGCCGGATTTGCGCTGCCACCCCGGGATAAACGAATGTAAAAACAGAAAGATATAATTATGAGCAACAATACAACTTGCAGAATCGGAATCGGCGGCCCCGTAGGTTCCGGCAAAACGGCGCTGATCGAGGCGATCACCCCGCGGCTTCTGGACATGGGGTACAAAGTGTTGGTGATTACCAACGACGTGGTGACAACGGAAGATGCCAAACACGTGCGCAAGATGCTGAAAGGCGTTCTGGTCGAAGAGCGTATCATCGGCGTCGAAACCGGGGCCTGTCCCCATACGGCCGTACGGGAAGACCCTTCGATGAACATTGCCGCGGTCGAGGAGATGGAGGCCCGCTTCCCGGACGGCGATGTGGTGCTGATCGAGTCGGGCGGCGACAACCTTACCCTCACGTTCAGCCCTGCACTGGTGGACTTCTTCATCTACGTGATCGACGTGGCCGCAGGCGACAAAATTCCCCGCAAGGACGGACCGGGCATCTCCCAGTCTGATATTCTGGTCATCAACAAGACCGATCTGGCCCCCTATGTCCGTGCCGATCTCGAAGTAATGCGGCACGATTCCGAGCTGATGCGCCCGGGCAAGCCCTTCGTATTCACCAACTGTATGACAGGTGAGGGGATTGATACGCTGGTCGCCCTGATCCGCCGGATGGCGCTTTTCGACATCGACAAAAATAAACAGGAAGTTTCGGAACCCGTAACCAGCACCGTACAATGAATTTTGCAACAGCCAAAGAGATGAGTCCCTATCTCGAAGAGCCGAAGGCGATGCCCGTGGGCACTCCGGGCAAGATGGGGTATCTTTTCCTGGGATTCGAACTCGATGACGACGGCAAGTCGATCATGCGCGATCTGGACCGGCACGCGCCGCTGATCGTTCAGCAGGAACTCTATTTCGATGAAGGCATGCCCGAGATGCCGTGCGTTTACATCCTATCCTCGGGAGGCCCCAACGTGGACGGCGATCGCTATGAACAGCGTTTCGTCGTCCGCGAAGGTGCCTATGCCCATATTTCAACCGGTGCGGCGACTAAACTTGCCGAGATGCGCTACAACTATTCGGGACTGACACAGGTAATCGAACTTGAAGAGGACTCCTATCTGGAATATCTGCCCGAACCGACGATTCCGTGCCGCCATACCCGGTTCATCGCCGATACGGCTATCCGTATCGCGCCGTCGGCCTCGCTTTTCTATTCGGAGATTTATATGAGCGGCCGCAAATATTTTGACCGGGGCGAAACTTTCCAGTACGACATTCTGTCTGTCTGCTCCCATGCCGAACGACCCGACGGGGAACAACTGTTTCGCGAAAAATTCATCATTCGCCCCGAAATGTACCCGCCGTCGACGCTTGGCGCAATGAACGGTTACGACGTTTTTGCCAACGTGATCGTACTGACGCCTCCGGAACATGCCGACAGCATCTATGAACGGACGCAGGCATTCATCGACCGCGATCGCCGGCTGGCCGCCGGTATTACGCGCCTGCCGAACGAAGCAGGGCTGCTCTATAAAGTTTTAGGCGAGGAGACGGCGCCCGTGAAGAAACTCATCCGCGAATTCTGTTCTTCGGTCCGGCAGGAAGTCAAGGGCAAACCTTTGCCCGAAGAGTTTCCCTGGCGGTAGGAGCCTTATCAATATTCAAATTCTGAGCGTATGGCAAACACAATTTCTTCTTCGCAAGACGCCGTCGGCGGCTTCGACTTCATTAAAATTCTGTTGCGCGGAACTGGGCAAGTGATGTTTCAGAACAGCGCATGGACCGGGTTGCTGTTCATGGTTGGCATTTTCTGGGGTGCGTACATCGAAGGCCAGGGACTCGTTGCCTGGGGCGCCCTGCTGGGTGTGATCGTCTCGACGGTAACGGGTTACATCCTCGGTTTTCCCGCCAAGGACGGCGAGCAGGGGCTTTGGGGCTTCAACGGCGTGCTGGTGGGATGTGCGTTTCCTACTTTCATGGGCAACACCGTCTGGATGTGGCTGGCGTTAGTGCTCTGTTCGGCGCTTACGACCTGGGTGCGCACGGGATTCAACAATGTAATGGCGCCCTGGAAAGTCAACTCGTTCACCTTCCCGTTCGTCTTCTGCACCTGGATGTTCCTGCTGGCGGCGCGCGCCATGCATGGGCTTCCCACGACGCATATGGCCGATCCGGCGCTTCCGGCGGCGTTCTCGTCGTTCGAAAGCATCCGTTTCGTCGATCTGTTGGTTTACTGGCTCAAGGGTATCGGGCAGGTCTTCCTGATCAACTCCTGGGTGACAGGCATCTGCTTTCTCGTGGGACTGTTCCTCTGCAGCCGCTGGGCGGCGCTATGGGCAGCAATCGGTTCGGCGCTGGCGCTGCTAATGGTCATCGTTTTAAAGGCTTCGGGCTCGGATATTTCGGACGGACTTTACGGTTACAGTCCCGTGCTGACGGCCATAGCGCTCGCTACGGTGTTCTATAAACCGAATTTCCGCTCGGCCTTGTGGGCCATTCTGGGCATTCTGGTCACGGTGTTCATCCAGGCGGGCATGTATATGCTGATGGCGCCCGTGGGTATCGCTACCTTAACAGGACCGTTCTGTATCGCCACATGGCTGTTCCTGCTGCCGCTCATCAAGTTCGACGACGAGGAGAAACCCGACCATTCGAACTGGAACCCGGAGAACAAAAAGCACCTGGCCATGCAGCAGCCCGGTGCGAAAAAGAAATAGCGGAAATTCCGGCTGATGTGTGCAGGGGCCGGAATTGTCCGGTCCCTGCCGGGCTGCGAAAACGAATTTGAAAAACCTGAAAAACGACAGACCATGCATATGTCCGACGCACTGGTATCCCCGCCGGTATTTGCCGTCACGGGGGCCGTATCGCTGGCCTTGCTCGGGGCGGCGATTTGGAAAGTGAAGCACACGGGAAGCGACAGCCGTGAACCAGACGGGCAGAACGAACACATCGTTCCGCTGATGGGGGTGATGGGTGCGTTCATCTTCGCCGCACAGATGATAAACTTCTCCATTCCGGGCACGGGTTCAAGCGGCCACCTGGTCGGGGGTATCCTGCTTTCGGCGATATTGGGTCCTTGGGCGGCGCTGATTACGCTGGCTTCGGTGCTGGTGCTCCAGTGCCTTGTTTTCGCCGACGGCGGATTTATGGCCCTTGGGGCCAATATCCTCAACATGGCCGTATTGTCGTGTCTGGTGGCCTATCCGTTGCTGTTCAGGCCGTTGATGAAACGCAATGCATCGCCGGGACGGATTTTGGCTGCGTCGATGATCGCTTCGGTGGTCGGGCTCGAACTGGGTGCGCTGGCTGTGACAATCGAAACCGAAGCTTCGGGTATTACGGCGCTGCCTATGGGGCAGTTCCTGCTGTTCATGCTCCCGATCCACCTGTTTATCGGCGTCGGCGAAGGGCTGGCCACGGCTGCCGTGATCTACGTGGTACAGAAATACAAGCCCGAGTTGTTGTATGGTGTCCGCAGGGAGCGCACTCCCGGAAAGCGGAGGTTCGGAAAGGTCCTTGCGGCGATCTCGCTGGCGGCGCTGCTGATCGGCGGGTCGTTCTCGTGGATCGCCTCGTCCGACCCCGACGGGCTGGAGTGGTCGATTGAAAAAACAACGGGACAGGCAGAACTCGAAACAGTGCCCGACGGCCTGCACCGAAAGGCCGCCGCTATTCAGCAAAAAACAGCCGTGATACCGGATTATAACACAACATTTGCGGGGATTATAGGCAGCGGAGCTATTCTGCTGGCCGTATTAGGCGTTTCCTACCTGTTTCGCACCGGACAAAAGCAGGGATGAAAAACAGGCTGCAGCACGTACTTTGTGCATTGGATGCGATGGAGCGGACTGCGCGAATGCAGAGTCCGCTCCATCGTACGGATACACGGGCCAAACTGCTCGTTACGCTGGTTTTCCTCTTAACGATGCTCTCCGTGCCGCTCGTCCGGCTCCCGAACCTGTTGTTGTTTTTTGTTTTTCCGATCATTACCTGTGCGATGGGCAATATGAGTTACGGAACGGTATTCCGGCGGTCGCTCATCGTCCTGCCGTTCGTCGCCTTTATCGGTGTCTTCAACCTCCTATACGACCGTGAACCGGTTTTCCGGATTGGCGCGTTAGTTGTCACCGCAGGCTGGGTCTCGTTCCTCTCGATCATCCTGCGCGGCCTGTTGTCGGTGCAGGCACTGCTTATCCTCGTTAACAGCACCGGGTATTACCGCCTTTGCCGGAGTATGCAGCGACTGGGCGTGCCGTCGGTCTTTACCACACAGCTGCTCTTCGTCTATCGCTACATCTATGTGTTGGTCGAAGAAGCCTTAGCCATGCAGCGGGCCCGTGACGCGCGGAGTTTCGGACGCAGATCCTATCCGCTGAAAGTCTGGGGAACGCTTGTCGGACAACTGTTGATCCGCACCTTCGACCGGGCCGAGCTGATCAGCCGGGCGATGCTCGCACGGGGATTCTCAGGACGTATTCCGGCGGATGTCTTCGAACATCCGGCCTGGAAAATGCGCGATACCCTATTCCTCGCCGTGTGGAGTTCGACACTCGTTCTGTTACGTCTGTTCCATCCGGTCGAAACTTTTTCGATGCTGATAAACAACCTCTGACATGAGTCACCATTACCTCCAATTCGACGATGTGCATTACCGTTATCCCAACGGTTACGAAGCCCTCTGCGGTCTGTCGTTTTACATTACTCACGGGGAGAAAGTCGCTTTGGTAGGCGCAAACGGAGCCGGGAAATCAACCCTGCTGCTGCACATCAACGGGCTGTTGATGCCTTCTCAGGGCACAGTAGTGATGGGTGGGATCCCGCTCACACGCAAGACGCTGCCGCTGGTGCGACAGTCGGTGGGACTGGTGTTTCAGGATTCGGACAATCAGCTCTTCATGCCCACTGTCGAAGAAGACGTGGCCTTCGGTCCCTCGAACATGCGACTCGAATCCGAAGAGATCGAACGCCGTGTCACGGAGGCGCTTGAGGCCGTCGGTGCGCTGCATCTGCGCAAATCGTCTCCTTTCCAGCTTTCGGGCGGCCAGAAGAAGCGCGTTGCAATCGCCACGGTACTTTCGATGGAGCCGTCGGTACTCGTCATGGACGAGCCTACTTCGAACCTCGATCCCCGCGCCCGGCGACAGATCATCGACCTGATCCGCCGTTTCAGCCATACGACGCTGATCGCTACGCACGACATGGAGATGGTGCTCGACCTTTGCGACCGCACGATCGTGATGAAAGAGGGTCGGATCGTAGCCGACGGTAACACACGGCATGTATTTGCCGATCTGGCTCTGCTGGAAGACTGCGGACTAGAGCAGCCTTACGAACTGCGGATGAAACGTGCGCTGAAGAAGGAATATGCTCTCTGACGGTCAGTCGCGCCGGATTTCCGGACGTATCGACCTGCCTTGGTCGGGAAGTACCTCCCGGCCGACAACGGCCGTAACCAGGGCTCCGGCGAGCAGTACGCCGATTGTCACCCAAAGCACCAGCGAAGCTCCGCCCCATTTGAGCAGTATCGGAATAAAAATGACGCCGACAACGGCTCCCAGTTTGCCGAAAGCTGCGGCCAATCCCGCTCCCGAACCGCGTTCGGCGACGGAATAAATCTGAGGCGGGATGATGAAAGTCATCAGGTGGGGGCCGGCGTTGAGAAACAACTCGAACAACATGAACCCGGCCACAGCAATCCAGACCGGCCAATGGAGCTGGTAGGCCGCCAGCAGGATGCCCATGCCCGCTGCGCAGAGAATAAAGCCCCAGGTCTGGGTCCGCACATGATACCAGCGGTTGACGAGCAGCAGGCCCAGAACGAATCCCGGCAGGATGAAAAGGTTGATCCAGGTAGTCAGCAATACCGAATCGGTGATTCTGGAAAAGGCCGATTCGGAACCCGTTTCCAGTCCCAGCGCCATGACCAGCACGGGCAGGAATACCCCGATGCCGTAAACACCCAGTCCTTCACAAGCCCATGGGATACCGCTGAACACCACTTTCTTTACCTGGCCTGGTTTAAAAAGGTCGCTCCATGCGACTTTCGGCATTTCCGTTTTCTTCGGCCGATTGCGGATTTCGCCGATCTCTACGTCCGGCCCCAGGAAATAACGCACCGCCTTCTCGGCTTCAGGTACGCGGCCGTGGGCGATGAGCCATCCGGGACTTTGTTCGAAACGGATGCGGCAGAGCAGCATGATGACCGCCATAACTGCGATGAGCAGCAGCAGACGATTCCAAAGATGCGGATCGTTCCACTCCCGGAGCAGGAAGAAACAGATGCCCGCCGCCGCGATGCTGCCCAACGACGAAGCGGCTTTCGCCACGCCTACCATCAGCAGTTTCCATCGCCGGGGCATGATCTCGGAAATATAGTCTGAATCGAGGCTGTAACCGCCGCCGATACCCAGTCCCATAAAAAACAGCCCTGCGACCAGACCGAAGAGATTGGCTGTGAAAAAGGCAAACAGTGAGGCAGCGAGAATGAGTACAGGGCAGAAACGAAAGAAAAACAGGTACCCCTTTTTATCGCTCCATTGTCCGAACAGCACCGAACCGACCATGATTCCGACGAGGCTGGTCGCAGCCACAAGTCCCTGCTGAAGAGACGTAAGTCCGGGATGTCGGAAAATCTGGATCATCGGCAGGATGACGCCGACCAGCGTCGCCAAACCCGCTCCGGTTATCTGTCCGAGCGAAGCGACGATAAGCACTCTGAAATGGCCCCAGCGCAAGGGCATCGTGTCCATATTCATGTTTTTATCGGAATGTATGTTCGTATTTTCGGGCGGTTCGAGCCATCGTTTCCACCGTTCGAGTACCCACAACAGCGCAACGCCCACCCCGACGCCGACGACCGATTCGGTAAAGCGTAGCAGGCAGTTTACGGCCGGCGAGACGTGGGGCGTCATCTGCGAGACGAGCAGGATGATGAGCAGCGTGATGGTGGCGATGCGGTTGTTCTGATAGATTCCGACCAGCATGCAGAGCATCTCCAGCACGAAGACTGAGGCGAGCATTCCTACGATCGAAAAGGGCCAGTTCTCGAGGTATATGTAGGCAATAAGCGCCCCGAGGAAAGTCCCCAGCACCCTGGTCCATCCGGCACGCAGCGACTCCTTGTAACTGTGCGATTGCAGAACGACTACCAGTGACGTACAGGCCAGCATGGCTCCCATCCAGCGCGATGCCTCGTGCAGCGATCCTGTTATGTAGACGCCCGTCAGATAAGCCAGCAGGACGCCGATGCAGGAGACGAACGAGACGGAAGGGTGCATGCGTCCGACGGCATCGCGCAGGTACTGCCGGATCCTAAGTGGGATCGGTTGCCGGGTGTTTTCCATAATGAGCGCTTTGTCCGGCTCAGAACAAGAAACGCGCCGAAACAGGAAGACGACCGTCTGTTCCAGGCTCGTATCCGGAATTTACACTTTCCTTTGCTCTAACGGCGGATTTGGAACAAGAATTGGGGAGGAACAGAATCATGTCGCCACATATGCGTTGCAAAGAGATGGAATAAGTATCCAAGTAAAACATAATGCAAGAAAATGAAGTTTAAAATGTTTGCCCTGCTGCTATGCGGCAGCATCGCCCCCGTGTGTGCTGTGCGGTCCGAGATCGCCGACAGCATGCGTAAAGAGAAAACCTATCCCATCGGAGAGATCGTGGTCACGGGAACCCGCCACGAAACCGACATCCGGCATTTGCCGATGACCATCTCCGTCGTCGACCGGAAGAAGATCGAGAACGGGTTTCAGCCATCATTGCTGCCAACGCTTACCGAACAGATTCCGGGACTGTTCGTTACGGGACGCGGCATCATGGGCTACGGCGTTTCAGGCGGCGCGGCCGGGCAGATGACGCTGCGCGGTGTCGGCGGAGGTCCCACAACGGGTCTGCTGGTGCTGATCGACGGCCATCCCCAGTACATGGGGTTGATGGGGCATCCCATTGCCGATGCCTATCAGTCGATGCTGGCCGACCGGGTCGAAGTCGTGCGCGGCCCCGCTTCGGTGTTGTACGGTTCGAACGCCATGGGCGGCGTGATCAACATCGTGACGCGAAAAAAGGTCGAAGACGGCGTGAAAACCAATGTCCACGCCGGTTACGGCTCCTACAACACGCTGGAGACCGAAGCCACGAACCAACTGAAATACGGGCGTTTCACCAGTACGGTCACCGGATCGTACAATCGCACCGACGGACACCGTAAGGATATGGGATTCGAGCAGTATGGAGGCTATGCCAAGCTGGGCTATCAGATTACGAAGGAGTGGGACGTCTACGCCGACGTGAACCTCACGCATTTCAACGCTCAGAATCCGGGAGCTGTGTCGGCGCCCATTCTCGACAACAAACAGCACATCACCCGCGGCATGACTTCGTTCGCGCTGCGCAACGACTACGGAAAGACCTCCGGAGCCTTGAGCTTTTTCTATAACTGGGGCCGCCACAAGATCAACGATGGCTATTCGCCCGGCGCCGAACCGCTCGATTACCGCTTCAATTCCCGCGACAGGATGCTGGGTGTATCGTGGTATCAGAGCGCGTCGCTCTTCACGGGCAACCGTCTGACCATGGGCGCCGACTACCAGCACTTCGGAGGCAAGGCCTGGAACCGCTATCTCAACGGCGATCCGGACAAGACCACGGCCGACAAGACGATGGACGAAGTGGCCGGATACATCGATTTCCGCCAGAGCCTGACACACTGGCTGACGTTCGATGCCGGGCTGCGTCTCGACCACCATTCGCACGCCGGAACAGAGTGGATTCCGCAGGGCGGCCTGTCGTTCCTGCTGCCCCGCAACGCCCAGATCAAGGCAATGGTCAGCAAGGGATTCCGCTTTCCGACCATCCGCGAAATGTATATGTTTCCGCCGCAGAATCCGGATCTGAAACCCGAGAAACTGATGAACTACGAACTTTCGTTCACCCAGCGGCTCCTCGGCGGTGCCCTTTCCTACGGAGTCAACGTCTTCTACACCGACGGCGACGACATGATTCAGACCCTCCCGGTCAACGGCCGGCCGATGAACATCAATACGGGCCGGATCGAGAACTGGGGCGTGGAAGGCGACATTGCCTGGCGGATCTGTGCCGCGTGGTCGGTGTCGGCCAATTACAGCTATCTGCATATGGCCTATCCGGTCGTCGCCGCTCCCGAGCACAAACTCTACGTCGGCGGCGCCTTCACGCGGGGACGGTGGAACGCCTCGACAGGCATTCAGTACGTGCACGGGCTTTATACGCAGGTCAAACCCAAGGAGCTGACCGACAACTTCGTGCTGTGGAACGCCAACGTGACCTTCCGCGTAACCCGCTGGCTCGATCTGTTCGTCCGCGGCGAGAACCTGCTGGCGCAGCGTTATGAAATCAATACGGGCTTCCCGATGCCGAAAGCCACGGCACTGGGCGGCGTAAACGTAACCTTTTAATGGAATCGGAAGATATGACAATTCATTTACACACGCTTTTACGAACTATATTCACCATCGTATGCTTAATTTTCCTGCTCCCGGAAGGCCATGCGCATTCGGGCAAGGCGCGCTTTCATGCGATCATTGACACCGACGGAGCTGCGGACGACCTGCGCACGCTCTGTATGCTGCTGGGAAACCGGGAGGTCGAAGTACTCGCCATCACGACTTCGGAAGGGGCGTTGCTCCCCGACAGCGCCGCCGTCCGCGTGCGTGCATTGCTCGACTCCTTCTACCACGAAGGCGTCCCGGTCGGAGCGGGCAGAGCCGTGAATGCGCCGGCTCCGGCGTGGCGGACGCATTCCCGGCAGATAGAGTGGGGCGATCCCTCGTCCGGTTCGGCCGCCCTTCCTTTGGCGCAGACGCTGATCGGGGAAACGCTCGAAAACGAAGAGGAAAAAGTCTTTTTTATCGCATTGGGTGCTCTGACGAACCTATCCGACGTATTGCAGGCGAATCCCGCTCTCGGTGGCCGCATCGAACGGGTGGTTTGGTACAACACCCGGGTGGAACCTCTGGCTGGGGCTAATTACGAGACAGACAGAGAAGCTGCCAGCCGCGTGCTGGCAAGCGGGATTCCCGTGACGGTCGTTTCGGCCAATCCGGATTGTCCGGTTGTCGTCACTCCCGCCCTGCTCGATTCGGCGGCCGCAGTTCCGACCGTTTACGCCCGGAAGATCGCCGATACGCACCGTGCCGCTCCGCTGGCGAAGCTGGTTGATGCGGGGCATTTGCAGGCATGGGACGATTTGGCCGCGGTCCGGCTGTTCGCTCCGGAATTGTTCGCTACCCGGAAAATAAGCGAAACCGTCGAGGTTTGCAGCCTGTCGGATCAGGTTGCTGCTGCGCAGATTCCGGAGGAGATACTTCGTATTCTCCGGGGTAAACCCGACAGTGAGAGCCGCGTGTTCTACGGATTCCCCGTTCAGCACGAGCTCTATGCCGCAGATGTCGTGCCGATGGTCGACGAGACGATTGCCCGGTATGGGCCGAGTGAGTGGCGTGCAGGCGTGCTGACCAACGAACTGCATGGCCATCTGGGTATCTACGCCACCATCGGAGTCAAGATGGGAATCCGGGCGCGTGAATACTTCAATATCGGAGTGGATGACATCGAGGTGACGACTTATGCTGGGCATAATCCGCCCATAAGCTGTATGAACGACGGCTTGCAGGTCGGAACCGGAGCATCCGTCGGGCACGGACTGATCACCGTGGCGGAAAACGATCCGCCGCGTCCCGAAGCCCGGTTCAGTTTCAAGGGTAAAACGATCCGGCTGGCTTTGAAGCCTGAATATGCCCGACGCATCCGTCGGGACGTAGAAAAGGGAATTGAACTTTACGGTAACCTGACCGAACCTTATTGGCTGTATGTCCGAGGATTGGCCTTGCAATACTGGCTTGAATTCGACCGCCACGGTATTTTCGATATGTATGTCGGGGAATAGTGCGCCCGGATCATAAATTCAGGTTGCATTTTTCACTCTGCATCCATGTCTTACGATTTAGGGCTGATGCCATGCGTTTTTGCGTGTCTGCGTTCGCGTCGGCCTGTGAGTGCAAATAATACCGCATATCATTGATATGAATATCACCGTTTTGCAGGAGTGGTTACGTAGAATTACTTCGTATGTACACTGCCCTGCCGCAATGTCGAGTTCATAAAGAGCCCCATTCTGCAAACCCTGTGTCTGAACTGTTCGTAAAGGAAACTGCCCGGCAACGCTTACCCCGGCTCTGTATTGATCATATTACCCTTTCTGGTTAGTAGCCAACGCGGGTTAAAGTCTAAACAAGAGTTTACCATTTTTAACGCTTGTCAATAGAATTTCCCGATTGATATAATCATTATCCCCAGAAATAAATTTTCAGAATAGCGGATAATATCACCATACTTCGACTATAACAGATCGTGCGTCTGGTAAGTCGTTTCAAGTGTGTGCGCAATGTCAAATTGTTGCGCTCTATGTGGTTTGTTCCGTATAATGATGTCCGATGTATTTTTCGGTCGATTAACGACCGATAATTTCGCAATCGGTCTGTGTATATGCGCTTAGCTTCAGATAGTTTTAGTGTTTCCAAAACAACGCTCAGGGTTGAATTTGTTCTGGGGCCGATATTGTAGCTGACTACTTCCTTCGATTTTCGGTCAAGAGCATATGCAATCCACACGAACTCCGATTTTCGACGGACGAAACTCTTGATTTCATCCACTTCGTAAATCCGGTGTTTGACAACTGGGGGACGTGAAATAGACTTGGCAATTAAGATGATGCGGTGCAAAAGCGTTGTCGGAGATATCTGAAGAATCCGAGCGGTACTTCTTATTCCTACGCCTTCTTTTGTTAAGGTTGTTATATCTGTGTTTAAATTGGGAGAATATGCGTTATAAGAATAATGTTCCTGTTGTCTTTTGTGGCAATGGCTACATTTATATCGTTGCTTCCTGTTTGCTTGGCGTCCGTCTTTAATACATTCTTCGCCACAAAATCTGCATTTCATTTTGTTTATCCCCTAATCTGTAACATGAAGGTCAATTTTCGAGACCTTCGACTTATTTATCTCGATTTTTAGGGCACAAAAATAATAAAGACGACCCAAAGATCGTCTTTATTGCTCTAATTTTTTTAGGTTCTTGGGATGATTTACAGTTAGTTAACTGTTCACCTCCTAATCTGTAACATTACCCGCTTTCCCTGGCGGAGAGGGAGGGATTCGAACCCCCGGTACAGTTGCCCGTACACCGCATTTCGAGTGCGGCCCGATCGACCACTCCGGCACCTCTCCTTTTCGGTCGCGGGAGGAGGACTTGCGCCCGGACTCCCGATCCAAAACTGTTGTTTTGGGACTGCAAATATAGACATATTTTTTATTTTCGCACATTTTCATGCGGAAAAAATTGCTTTTGGTTGAAAAAACGCCTTGCAAGGCCCTGGGTTTAGCACTTTTCCGGAATAATTCGTATCTTTGTAAACAGACAAACCCTCATCGTGTGCGCAGTATTTCCCGTGCGCGGCCGTTTATATAGTAAACAATACTAAAACCGGTATGGTTTTCGTTTGTAGTTAAAGAACTAACGCAAACACTATGTGCGCTATGAAAAAGTTGAAAATTTTATTCGGAACCATTCTTCTGTCGGCAGGCCTCGCAAGCTGCTCGTCGGCTTACTACGCCTCGGCGGGGTATGCTTCCGACGATCTCTATGCCGTGCATGACAAGACGGAGATCGCCCGCAGGAAGCAGGCCGAAGCCGAAGCGCAGCGTGCTGCCGCCGAAGCCCGCAAGGCCGAATGGGAGGCGCGGATCGCCGAAGCGAAGGCTGCAGCCGCAGAAAATAGCTATTACGAGTACCGTTCGGCAGACGCCAATCCCTATGAAAGCGTGTTGGCCGACGATTATGAAAGCGCTTACGCACGCCGTCTGCGCGGATTCGATTCGCCGACCTACAAGATGCCGTCGAGTTACATGAACGCCCGTTACAGTTCGGCGTTCAACTACGCTTCGGCTTACGATCCGGCGTTCTACAACATCATCGTCATGGGCGACCAGGTGTGGGTAGAGCCCAAGTACGTCACTTCGATGTTCGGTTCGTGGGGTACGGTGGTCTACTCCGATCCCTGGTACTACGGCTGGAACCGGCCGTGGGGGCCCAGTTTCTCGATCGGAAGCTGGGGCTGGAGCTTCGGATGGAATGCGTGGAACAATCCCTGGTACGGACCTTGGGGCCCGTGGTACAGTTCGTGGTATAATCCCTGGTATGGTCCCGGTTGGGGCTGGGGGCCCGGATGGCACGGCGGACATCACCACTGGGGGCCGAATTACGGCTGGGGCGGCGGACACGGGCGTCCTTACCAGTCGAATATAGTGCGCCGGCCCAATCCCTACACGTCGCCTTCGGGAACCCGCTACGGAGTGGGCTCGCGTTACGGCTCCTCGTCGACGGGATCGATGCGGGGCGGCAGTTCCAGCGGCCGGGGTAATTTCGGCGTGCGGAGCAGCAGCGGCAGCAGTTCGTCGGGCGGGCGCTATAATTCGGGAAGTTCGTCGCGCGGTAACAGCAGCAGCCGTTACAACGACGATAACTACCGCAATTCCGGCAGCAATACCTACAATCGCGGCGGAAGCTATAACAGCGGAAGCAGCAGTTCGCCGTCCTATAACCGTGGCGGGTCTTCTTCGGGCAGCAGTTCCGGCGGCGGGTCGCGCGGCGGATCGGGAACGACCTCTTCGGGAGGCAGCTACCGTAACTCCGGAGGCCGGTAACGGCTGAAACCTTTAACTGTGAAAATAGTATGAAACGATTGATAATCACGCTTGCAGCCGTCGCAACGACGGCTGCGGCCGCGGCTCAGCAATCGGGCGGCTTGCTGATGGACAAAGACCTGCTGATGCCGTCCGACATGTTCGAGTTGTCGCAGACGCAGTTCAATTTCGGTACGGCACGGGCTATGGCCATGGCTGGGGCGTTTACTTCGCTGGGCGCCGACCTTTCGTCGATGTCGATCAACCCGGCCGGTCTGGGTATGTACCGCCATAACGACATTTCGGTTACTCCGATGATGTCTTTTGCACGGAGCAAGACCAACGCCCCGGAGTACGGGAACAATTCGCGCGACCGTTTTTCGATGGCGAACATCGGCGTCGTAATCAATGCCTACGAGGGATCGCGTTCGCTGGTCAGCCTCAATATCGGTTTCGGTTACAACCGTATCGCCGACTTGAACTACGACTATGCGTTCCAGCGACAGAATCAGGCGGCGACCATTGGCGACGCCTATGCGCGCCAGTTGTATTGGGGCGGTATTTCGAAGAACAGCTTTTACAACGGAGGCGGTTCGGGCAACTGGAATTGGAACAATATCGCTCCCGAGTACTGGAACGCCGCACTGGCTTACCGCGGATTCCTGATTGACCAGGTCGATCCGAACAAACCCGATTCGTGGCAGCCGACGTGGGTCACTCCGAATGCCGATGTCGACCATTATACGATGCTGCGGAGCAAAGGCTCGATCGGCGAATATGTGTTGTCGGTGGGCGCCAATATCAACAATAAGATTTATATAGGTGCGTCGCTGGGTATCCAGAGCGTTTACCAGCGCAAGTACATCGACTATGTCGAGGAATATTTCTATTCAGATCCGAGCCAGGCGATTCCCGATTTCGGCAACTCCGGCCTGGATTACCAGTTGTTGCGCTGGAAGCTTAACCAGAGCGTTATCGTGGACGGCACGGGCGTCAACTTCAAGGCGGGCGTCGTCTATCGTCCCACGGCCAACCTGCGCCTCGGTGTGGCGATCCATACGCCGACCTACTATTCGCTCGACCGGAAATTCCAGAGCGCTGCGGCCGGACTGGCCTATGCCAACAACGATACGGACCCGAACGTGAAGCCCGACGATGAAGGCTATATCTCGACGGCCGGCGATCCCAACATGACTTCGCCGCTGCTGGTCGACGACGGTCCCAACAGTTGGTCGTTCGTGTCGCCGACACGGCTGATGTTCGGCGCGTCGTATACGTTCGGCGAGCGGGGCGTGATCTCGGTGGACTATGAGCGCGACTGGTACAACGGTATCCGCATCAAGGACAATCCTTCGGGATTGGATTCGCAGTCGTGGTACAACGATACGTTCCGCGATGTGTTCAAAGGCTCGAACATCCTGCGCGTAGGCGCCGAGTTCAAACCCCTGCCGGTGCTGGCGCTGCGTGCGGGCTTCGGTTACAGCGGTTCGATGCTCAAGGACGATAAGACGGTGCTGGCGTCGCCTGCCATCAAGCAGACGACCTATTACGGCGCCGGCATAGGCTTCGTGCTGGCCCGGGGCGTACTGCTCGACGTGGCTTACCAGTACATGTCGTCGAAGACCACGGATTACTACCTGTTCTATGCGGAGGATAAGGGCGGCCATACCGAGAGCGCGGTTTATTCGACCGATATCAACCGCCACAACGTGGCGCTGACGCTCGGATTCCGCTTCTAAGGAGAGATACATGGAATATAAAGGTTCGTCTTTGCAACGGACCTTTATTTTTTTGTATATTTGCAGTCCGAAATAAAAGTAAAAACCAATACGATATGGCAAAGGAACTTAAAGACCTCACGAAGTCGGACGAGAACTACTCGCAGTGGTATAACGACCTGGTCGTGAAGGCGGGACTCGCGGAAAATTCCGCCGTCCGCGGATGTATGGTCATCAAACCTTACGGTTATGCCATCTGGGAGAAGATGCAGGCCGCACTGGACAAGATGTTCAAGGATACGGGACACCAGAATGCCTATTTCCCGCTCTTTATTCCCAAGTCCTTCTTCTCGAAGGAGGCCCACCACGTCGAGGGCTTTGCCAAGGAGTGCGCCGTAGTGACGCATTACCGTCTGAAGAACGATCCCCACGGCAAGGGCGTCGTGGTCGATCCCGACGCCAAACTGGAGGAGGAACTGATCGTGCGTCCTACGTCGGAGACGATTATCTGGAACACCTATAAAAACTGGATTCAGTCCTACCGCGACCTGCCGATCCTGTGCAACCAGTGGGCCAACGTCGTGCGCTGGGAGATGCGTACGCGTCTGTTCCTGCGCACGGCCGAGTTCTTGTGGCAGGAAGGGCATACGGCGCACGCCACGCGTGAAGAGGCGATCGAGGAGGCTGAAAAGATGATCCGCGTTTACCAGAAGTTCGCCGAGGAGTGGATGTCCGTTCCGGTGATCGTGGGCCACAAGTCGCCCAACGAGCGGTTTGCGGGCGCCGAGGATACGCTTACGATCGAAGCGCTGATGCAGGACGGCAAGGCGCTGCAGAGCGGTACGTCGCATTTCCTGGGCCAGAACTTCGCCAAGGCGTTCGACGTACAGTATGTCAATAAGGAGGGTAAACTCGAATATGTGTGGGCGACCTCGTGGGGCGTTTCGACCCGCCTGATGGGGGCGCTGATCATGGCCCACTCGGACAATAACGGTCTGGTTCTGCCGCCCAAACTCGCCCCGATCCAGGTGGTGATGATTCCGATTTACAAGGGCGAAGACCAGCTCGTCGAGATTCGCGCGCGTTTCGAGGCGATTGCCGAACAGCTCAAGGCCAAAGGTATTTCGGTCAAGATCGATGACCGCGACAATGTGCGTTCGGGCTTCAAGTTCGCGGAATACGAACTCAAGGGCGTACCCGTGCGCCTGGCAATGGGTCCCCGTGACATGGAGAACGGTACGATCGAACTGGTACGCCGCGACACGCTGGAAAAGCAGACCGTTTCGCAGGAAGGACTCGTCGAACGTATCGAAGGTCTGATGACCGAGATTCAGGAGAATATTTTCCGAAAGGCCTCCGACTACCGCGAGTCGATGATCACGAAGGTCGACACGTGGGAAGAGTTCAAGCGTGTGCTCGACGAGAAGGGCGGTTTCCTTCTGGCACATTGGGACGGTACGGTCGAGACCGAGGTGGCGATCAAGGACGCCACGAAGGCAACGATCCGCTGTATTCCGGTCGATGCGCCCGACGAGGAAGGCGTTTGCGTCTTCTCCGGCAAGCCGTCGCACCGCCGGGTCCTGTTTGCCCGCAGCTATTGATTTTCGGCTTTAGGCGCATATTTTCGCATATCCCCTGAACGGGACGAATGGGACGTATTCTTATACTACCCATCCGTCCCGTTCCTCGCGATACACGAAACTACCTCGCCTAAAATCAAAAATGGCTCAGGAGCCGCCTTCGGTTAAGTGCAAATCTGCTCATCTAAAATCAAAAACTGCCGGCCGCTCCTGTCGGAACCGAAAAAAAACGTATTTTTGAATTTTAACTTTTACGCCTATGTCCAGTGAAGCGGAAATCCGGAAGCGCAGAATCTACCGCGTGACCCTTGTCGGGTTTGTGGTCAACCTCGTATTGTCGTTTGCGAAACTCGCCGCCGGAATCGTCGGGCGAAGCGGGGCGATGATCGCCGATGCCGTGCATTCGTTTTCGGACCTTGCGACCGATGTCGTGGTGATCGCCTTCGTTCGGATTTCGTCCAAGCCCCGTGACGACGGTCACGATTACGGCCACGGCAAATACGAGACCCTCGCCACGATCATCATAAGCCTTGCGCTGGGAGTCGTGGGGGCCGGGATTCTCGTCAACAGCATCCGGGACATCCGGGTCGTGGTCGACGGCGGGTTGCTGCCCCGGCCGGGACTGATCGCCCTTGTGGCGGCCGTGTTGTCGATCGTCGCCAAAGAAATTCTCTACCGTTATACCGTTCGCGAAGGCCGCGCGGTCGACAGTCCGAGCGTCGTGGCCAATGCCTGGCATCACCGCAGCGACGCACTGTCGTCGCTGGGTACGTTGGTCGGTATCGCCTGTGCCTATTTCCTGGGCCAGAAGTGGCGCATCGCCGATCCGATCGCAGCGCTCATCGTGGCGGTGTTCATCTTCAAGGTGGCCTTCGACCTGATTCGCACGGGGCTCGACGAACTGCTGGAATGTTCGCTTCCGGCGGACGTGGAGCAGGAGATCCTGCAAATCGTGACGGCCGAACCCGGCGTGCGGGAGCCGCACAACCTGCGGACCCGTCGTATCGGGGCTTCGATCGCCATCGAGGTTCATGTCCGTATGGACGGGGCGATGACCGTGGCGCAGTCCCACGCCCTGACGGTCGACATCGAACACCGTCTGCGCGCCCGTTTCGGCGAGGGGACGATGATCGCCATTCATGTCGAGCCGATGAAATAAGCGGCGCACGGTATCGAGCAGCGGTGTGTGGCGGCCGGGGTCAGGTATGTGCGACCGGAGTGGAATTTTACCCGCCGGTTCTGCCCTTTCACTGAGAGCCGTTTTTTATTTTGTTCGGATTCGGGTATTTTCTGGCACGGATTTTGTTCATTTCGGGCAGGAAGAACGGGCCGGAAAATTTTCCGGCAGAGTAGAAAAATTTGGTATTTTCGGAAAAAGTGCTTATCTTGTCCACGTGAAGCCTCCGGAAACTCCGATGTTTGACGAGGCCCGAACACAGCAGTAACGACATCTAACACTAAAAAGGATTGCCTATCGGGACAGAAATCTACTCTTAGTAACTAATTAGGAGACAAGAGTATGAACGTGCAAGTATTAAGTGACCAGGTATTGCTTAATCACTACCTTTCAGGTGACCAAAGTGCCATATCCAAACTCATCGAACGCCATAGTCGTCGCGTACGTGACTACATCAACATGATGGTCAAGGACCGTGACGTGGCCGATGATATTTTCCAGGAGACATTTATCAAAGCCGTCCGTGTGATCGACGAAGGCCGTTATACAGATAACGGCAAGTTCCTTTCATGGATTCTGCGCATCGCCCACAACCAGGTGATAGACCACTTCCGCGCACAGCGGCAGAACAAGTCCGTGAGTGAGGCGGAGGCCGGTTACGACGTACTCGGGACGCTGAAGCTGGCCGAGCGTACGATCGAGGATTCGATGGTCTGCGACCAGATCGAACGCGACGTGCGCGCATTGGTCGAACTGCTGCCCGAAGAGCAGCGCGAGGTGGTGATCATGCGCTACTTTTCCGGGTTGAGCTTCAAGGAGATAGCCGAGCAGACCGACGTGAGTATCAACACGGCGCTGGGACGCATGCGTTACGCGCTGATCAACCTGCGCCGCATGATCAAGGAAAAAAATATGGTCTTGAGCTGATTCCGCACAATATTCCCGAATGGGTTGCGTTATATAAATGCAAGCAAGCTAAAATTAAGGCCTATGGAGGAGATTGACAAAAATGAAGTTTCAGACAACGGCATCTCCGAGGACGAAGATTTAATGATGCGGGAGGTTGTACAGGGTGATGCGGATTTATGCTATTTACACCATTACCTCTCGGAGGTCTTCCGAAAAGGAGATAATTTTTAAGGGTTAATTTTTGATGGGGAAGGGCGCCGGGAGGCGCCCTTCATTTGTTTGGGATAATGCGGTCCTTTCAGGGAACGGGCTCGCGGTGCTCCGGTCTGTTTTTTGCACCGCATCTGGTAAATAATCAATCGGGTATTATGGCACGAATACGAATAAAACGGGTTTACGAAGCGCCGGCGCCGGATGACGGTTGCCGGGTATTGGTCGACAAACTCTGGCCGCGGGGCGTACGCAAGGATGCGCTGCATTACGACATCTGGGCCAAGGACCTGGCGCCCTCGGCCGAACTGCGCATCTGGTATCACGCCGATCCCGCGGGGCGGTGGGCGGAGTTCCGCCGCCGTTATACCGATGAACTGCGCGCTTCGCAGGCCGTGCGGGAATTTATCCGCAATATCGGCGATGCGGACACGGTGACGCTGCTCTACGCCTCGAAGAACGCGGCGGAGAACCATGCGCTTATCTTGCAGGAGTATTTGCAGAAAGCGGTCGAGCGCGTTACAGACGCGTAATTTTCGTGATTTTCGGCTCGCCCCGTCCCGGCAGCGGCTGGTAGACGACGATTTCGGCCTCGTAGGTCGCGGGGTCGGGCGTTGCGGCCTTCGCCGTGCAGACGAAGCGGTAGTTGGTTCCCGCCACGACTTGCGTGGCGACGCTTTCCGGGGTGTAGCTCACGCCTGTCAAACTGTCAGTCACCTGGCGGAACAGCGCTCGCTCGGCGTCGCTGAGGGGGCGCTGCTGGGTATAGCCGCCGCACAAAACCGTTTTTTGGGGTTGCTTTTCGGCCCGTCGTCCCGGACCTCCGCAGGCGGTCAGCAGGGTTGCCGCGAGTATTGCGATCGTTAGTTTCAGCATCAATCGGGTATTTTTGCGTACGAAAGGTAGCTGTTTCCGGCTGAAAAGCCAAATTCTTCACACGGAAGTATTCAGAACCAGCGGGTTCGCGTCCGGAACTTTTTGAACCTCCCGGTGTTTTGTATTGTTTATGATACACATATTTTTGGGTTTTATGGCCACTTTTGTATCGATAATTGTCTGAGAAGGCGACGGGAACGGCTATTTTGGCCCGCTCGGACAGGTGCAAACGCGAATCAATCTGTGTATTATGAATAAGAAGATCGTTCTGATGCTTCTGCTGGCTGTGTGCGGCTGGCCGGGAGCGTCTGCGCAGCAGGTGGCCGTGAAGACCAACCTGCTTTACTGGGCTACGACGACCCTGAACGTGGGGGCCGAAGTGGCTGTCAGCAAACACTCCACAGTGGGCTTTTCGGCCAATTACAACCCCTGGACCATCGGTTCGGACAACAAAATCCAGCATTGGTTCATTCGCCCCGAGTACCGCTACTGGGTGACCGAGAAGTACACGCGTCTCTTTTTCGGGGTGCATGCCATCGGCGGCAAGTTCGAGGTCGGCGGTTTCAAGCTCCCGATCATCGGCAACCGGATTCTGCAAGGGCTGAAGACGAATTACTACAAGGGTTCGTTCGTCGGCGCGGGCTTCAGCATCGGTTATCAGTTTTACGTCAGCCCCCATTGGAACCTCGAACTTTCGGCCGGGGCCGGACTGGCGCGCCTGAGCTACCATACCGAGCCGGTGAACGGTCCGAAACGCAAATCGTATGTCGATACCAAACGGTTCCTGCCGATTCCCACCGAAGTCGGCGTTACGTTCGTCTACCTGTTCAATTCCAAGAAATAAACGCTGCGACCCATGAAAAAATACTGCCTCCTTTTCGTATTTCTCCTGGCCGCGCTTTCGCTTCGAGCCCAGATCGTAGGCGATGTCGCCGTGACCCGCAAGGTGCTCTCCGAAAGCAACGGCCAACTGCACATGGTACTGGAAATCGCGGTGTCGCGCAAGGCCGTGACCCGTTCGCAGAGTTGGACGATCCTGCCCGAGTTGAGCACTCCCGACCGCAAGTCGGTGAAACTCTTCCCCCATATCCTGATCAACGGACGCTACCAGCAGCACATGCAGGAGCGCCGCCGCCGTCTTTCGGGCGCCTATTGGGCCGAGCGGCAGCCGTATATGACCATCAATGCCGACCGGAAAACCGACCAGGTGTTCCGCTACGAGATGAAGGTCCCCTATGAAAGCTGGATGGCCGGCGCTACGCTCGTGCTGCGTCAGGTACAGACTTCGCCGGGCGGTGTCCGGCGGGTATTTACGGCCGATGTGAACGGTGCGGTCGACACCTCCCGCAAATAATCCCCTCCGGAGATGAAACGGCGAGAATGGATAGGATATGCCGCGGCAGTCGTTGCCGCGGGCGCGTTCCTGTCCGGATGCGGAAACATCCGCAAACTGAGCAAGAGCGATCCCGAAGTGGGGGTGCACCTGCCGGCCCGGACGGCGCAGACCCCTGTGACGGCGGCGGCCGATACGGTCCGGACGCAGAAAATCATTACCTATCGTAAGCAGGACGGCACGGAACTCTTCATTACGCCGGTTGCCGTCGATTCGGTGTCGGGCGAGAAGATGATGTCGGTGGCCATCGACGAGGTGGTCATTTCGGCCTCGAACCGCCGCAACCTGGTGGAGCGCAACGGCAAGATCAACGTCGAGTTCATCGTGTCGGTTCCGCAGGAACTGCAGGCCAGGAACTGGCAGTTGGTGGTCGATCCGCAACTGCTCAAAGGGGCGGATACGCTTCCGTTCGATCCGCTGGTTTACAGCGGCGACCGCTTCCGCACGATGCAGCGGCGCGAATATGCCCGTTACGACCATTACCTCGGGCGAATCGTCGACAGCGCCGATTATTTCGCGCGCTTCGGCGACAAAAAGGGGTATTTCCGGTATATGAACTATGTGGCGGAAGAACGGGCGAAGTATGCCGATGCTCGGGATCGCCTGGAACACATGGAGCCCGAAGAGGCGATGTTCGACAAGGTTGTGGGCTGGACGACCCGCGGCGAACGCCGCCGGCAGTATGCCCGGCTGCGCAGGTATGTGCTGACGACCGACCGCAAGGTGCAGCAGCGGACCTCCTATGTGCCTGATGCGAACGACAAGTTCGACCATCTGAACGACTATTTCGCACCCCGTTTTCGTCATGCCTACGAGGGCGATGACGTGCTGCCCGGCGGCGAGGTGTATACCCGTGTGGAGGGAGAATACCCGGTCGGCGGAGGCCGCCGACGCGAGGCTTACATCCGTTCGCTGACAGAGACTCCGGGACGCGTGTACGGCGATGTTTATACGGCCGACAATGCCCGGATACGTACACTGGCCGGACAGCGGCTCGCCTACACGGGGCTGCGCCGTCCGGCGGTCGAAGGAATGCTGCGCGAGACCGGCGACAGCGCCGCCCGGGAGAATTACCGGATTCGCAAACTCTATGTCGCCGACCGCCTGGCGAACCTGAACGGTATCGACACGGCGGAGGTGCAGCGCAACATGCTCCGCGACGCCGAGGTTCAGCGCAACCGGGAGCTGGCGGCGAACAGCCCTGCGGCTTTTGCGCGTCTCGTGCGCCATCCCTACTATGCCGATGCCCGGCTCGATACGGTGATTTACCGGCCCGACGGACGGGTGGATTATTACTATACCGAACAGGTGCAGGCCGACGAAAACTCCTCGAAACTTTACCTCTGCCTTGCCGGAGAGGTCGAGGACCGGAGCGGGCGGACGTATCGCATCACCCGGTCGGATACGCTGACCTACAACGTCGCTTCGATGACCACGTTCCTCGACGAGACGACCCGTTACATGCAGCGCATCGTGCTGCGCGACGCGGAGGCCAACGCGCGTTTCTTCTTCACCTTCCCCTCGGGAAAGTCGACCCTCGTGGACACGCTGACCGCCAACCGCCGCCAGATTGCCGCCGTGCGGTCGCTGACGCGCGATTTGATGACCGATCCGGTCTACATCATCGACAGCATCACGCTGCGGGCCACGGCGTCGCCCGAAGGAACCTGGCAGGTCAACGACCGGCTGGCCCGCGAACGCGCCGAGGCGCTGCGGCGTGTGCTCGTGTCGGAGTTCCGCACGCTGTACGATTCGCTCAAGGTTTCAGCCAGCTATACGCTCGACGAAAACGGCCGGCAGGTACTCGTTAAGCCGGCGGAAGAACTTCCCGACCTGCCGAACCTGCTGCGTACGAAGTGGCTGGCCGAGGACTGGGACGAACTCTACCGGCTGGCTGTTGCCGATACGCTGATCGCCGACAAGCAGGAGGTGCTCGCCATGATGAAGTGGGAGGGGAATCCCGATACCCGCGAATGGCGTATCCGGATGAAGTATCCCAAAGCCTACGACCGCCTGCGCCGGGTGATCTACCCGCAGATGCGTGCCGTGGATTTCAGGTTTAACCTCCACCGCCGCGGCATGCAGCAGGACACGGTCTACACGACCGAGGTCGATTCGAACTACATGCACGCCGTGGAGTTGCTCCGAAAGCGCCGTTACGAAGAGGCGCTCGCGATCCTGCGTCCCTACGAAGACCGCAATACGGCATTGGCCTACATGTCGCTGGGCTACGATGCCGCCGCCTACCGCATCCTGCGCGCCGAGTCGGGGGCGGCCTCGACACCCGATATCCAGTACATGCTGGCGATTCTCGCGGCGCGTCTGGGCGACGAGGAGCAGGCCGTGAAATATTTCCTGCGCTCGGTGGAATTGCGTGAAAGCCTGAAATTCCGCGGGAACCTCGATCCCGAAATTTCCCGCCTGATCCGTAAGTACGGGTTGTTCAAAGAGGATTTCGAATAGCTGCTGCGGGAATGAAAAACCGGGACGACCCACAACGGATCGTCCCGGTTTTTTTGTCGGCGGGCGTCAGCAGTCGCCGCGCAGGCAGTGGTGGGCGTTGCGGAGCTGGAGGGCCAGCGAGATGGCCGTGATGCCCGCCAGCAGCAATGTGATGCCGACCCAGACGATGACGGCCGTAGTGCCGATAACCAACGGCTGGAACAAAATCCACAGCGAGCAGAGCAGCAGCAAAACGCCCGTGAAGATGGTCCAGCCCGAGCCGGCGATCTCCATGGCGCTCATGTCGCCGCCCAGGCCGATGGCGCTGAATCCGCGCATCATGAGCCAGAACCCGAGGAAGATGGGCAGCGTGGCGGCCGAGAGCCCGACGTTGAAGATCAGGATGATGCCGAGGATGATCTCGATGATGCCTCCGGCCATCATCCAGCCGCGGCCCGTGATGAAGTGCCTGTTGGCCGACGAGAGTACGACCTCCAGGATGCCCGAAAGCAGCATCAGCCAGCCGAAGAGGAGCGACATGCCCAGGTAGCTCTGGGCCGGATAGACGAAGGTCAGCACGCCGACGACGAAGAGCGCGATGCCGATGATCAGCAGCAGCCACCAGTAGCGGACGGCCTGCTTCGAATTTTCGATCAGTGAGGAAATATTGTCCATGGTATAAGGAATTTCTTCCTCTTCGAGCAATTTGCATACCAGAGACGCCTGGGCTGATGCGAGGAAAAGTCCGGATAATCAGCCGAATGCCGTGAGACCGGGGCGGGATGGGGTAGTACGGGGCCGGGCGGCGGACCCCGGCGTTTCGGGCCGGACCTGTTTTAGCGGGATACGGCGGCCGCTTGCGGGGCTGCGAGCCGAACAACTTCGCCGATCTCGGGGCGCAGGACGTGCAGTGTGGTGTCGGCGGCCAGCGCCGCTTCGGTCTTCAGCGGTTCGTCCCAGGGATGCCGGGCGAGAGCGTATTTGGAGTGGTGAACGGTCAGGATTTGTTTTGCCGCGAGGTCTTTGGCCGCCTGCGCCAGTTGGCCGGGCAGGGTGTGGATGTACCGCCACGCTTCGTTATATTGTCCGTTTTCGAGTATCGCCAGGTCGATGTCCGGGAATTCGCGGCCGATCTGGGCGAAATGTTTCCCGTAACCGCCGTCGCCGCCTATGTAGATTTTCCGCGAAGGCGATTGCAGCAGGAACGATCCCCAGAGCGTCTGGTTGGAGTTCAGCCCGCGTCCCGAGAAGTGGCGCGCGGGCAGGCAGTGGATGGTGAAGCCGTCGTCGAGCGCAGCCTGCTCGTGCCAGTCGAGTTCCACGATTCGCTCTTTGGGAAAGCCCCAGTATTCGAAATGTTCTCCGACGCCCAGCGGGCAGACGACCGTCCGGATGCGCGGCCTGAGCGCTGTGACGGTCCCGCGGTCGAGGTGGTCCCAGTGGTCGTGGGTGATGATCAGGTAGTCGATGTCGGGCATATCCTCCGGACGGTAAAGATCGGCGCCTTTGAACGGCCGGTTAAGCAGCGGGAGGGGCGCCGCGCTGAGGAAAACCGGATCGACGAGCACGCGCCGCCCGTCGGCCTGGATCAGGCAGGAGGAGTGGCCGAACCAGACCGCCAGGTCGCTCTCCGGCGCGAGCGCCCTGAGGTCGGTGCGGATCGCCGTCACGGGGCGTTCGGGGCGCAGTCCCTCCTTTTTGCCGAACAGGAATTCGAGCATGCCGCGCACGCGTCCTTTGCCGCCGGCCATCAGGGGGCTGGGTTCGAGGTTGCGGAACTGGCCGTCGCGGTAGTTCGGCGAATTGAGGACCCGTTCGCGCCGTTCACCCCGGGGCAGGCGTCCGAAGCCCGGCAGGACGGCGATTATCCCGGCGGCAATCGCCGCCGCGAGGACCAGACCTATGATCATTCCCATTTTTCTTCTTTTTTTCTTGACAGACATGATTTGCAGATTGTATGCTGCAAAGATACCTAAATTCCGGGACAACGGCGGTTATACGAATTACGGTCGTAGCTACCATTTTTACCGGTTTGTTTCCCGGCCCGACCTGATAAACGTAAATGTATGAGATAAATTGGTCTTTTTTGTGCTTTTTTATGCCGTTTATGTTAAATTTGCTATTTTTGTGGCGGATTATTCTGTGATAAGTGACGCCCTTATGCATGGTATTGAAAAATTGCGTCCGGGATATGTGAGGTTTACAGCCGCTTTGCTCCTGGTCGTCTGGTCGTGTTTTGCGCCCGGTCCTGTGGCCCGTGCACAATCTGCGCCGCAGAAAACAGTCGTTAAAGGCCGTGTAGCCGACGAAGCGGGGAATCCGTTGGTCGGGGTTACCGTCGTGGAACACGGAACCCCGAACGGGGTGGCTACGCTCTCGGACGGCGGGTTCTCGATCAGCGTCCGTCCGGGCGCCGTACTCGACTTTTCATGCCTGGGGTATCTTCCGCGCCGCATCGTGCCGGGGAGCCGCACCGAACTGGAGATCGTCTTGCAGGAGGACGTGAAGTCCATCGAAGACGTGATCGTGACGGCCCTGGGCCTCGAACGCAACTACGTCGACCTGACTTATGCTGCCGACAAGATCAAAGGTTCGCAGCTCACGGCGGTCAAATCGCCGAATCTGATCCTCTCGCTTGCCGGTAAATCGGCCGGAATGCAGGTCAACCAGAGCTCCTCGGGGGCGGGATCGTCGGCCAAGGTGAGCATCCGCGGCGTTCGTTCGGTGGCCAGCGACAACCAGCCCTTGTATGTGGTCGACGGCATGCCGATGCTCAACTCCTCGCCCGAGCAGGCCTATTCGGCCATCGGCGGAATCGCCGACGCCGGAAACCGCGATGGCGGCGACGGTATTTCGAACCTCAATGCCGAGGACATCGAGAGCGTTTCGGTACTCAAGGGCGCTCCGGCGGCTGCGCTCTACGGTAGCCAGGCTGCGAACGGCGTCATCCTGATTACGACCAAGAAAGGCTCAGCCGGGAAGCAGCAGCCCGTGATATTCTCGACGAACCTTACCTTTCAGACTCCTTTCAGCCTGCCCGAGTTCCAGGACCGTTACGGAGCGAGCGGCGGTGTGGAGAGTTGGGGCGCACGCGGCGGGGTAAAGGCTTACGACAACGCCGGGGAGTTTTTCCGTACGGGCATAACGGCGATAAACTCCGTTTCGGTCTCGACGGGGTCGAAACAACTTCAGAACTATTTCTCCTACGCCAATACCGCCGAACGGGGCATCACCGGGAAGAACCGTTTGATGCGCCATAATTTCAACCTGCGCACGACATCGGAGTTGTTCCGCGAGCGGCTCCGCCTCGACGGGAACATCAGTTTCATGCGCCAGGCCGTGGAGGATAAACCCGTGCCGGGCGGCTTCTACATGAATCCGCTGGTCGGGCTTTACCGGTTTCCGCGCGGTGAGGACATAACTCCTTACCGGGAGCATTTCGAGGTCTATGACCAGGACCGCAAGCTGGGTGTGCAGCAGTGGATCGCCCCGAGCGACGATTTCGAGCAAAATCCCTACTGGATCGTCAACCGTATTCGCAGCCGGAGCGTCCGCAACCGGGTGATGGCTTCGCTGTCGGCCGACTGGAAGGTGAACGACTGGCTTCGGATCAGGGCCCGCGCCAATGTGGACCACTTCAGCGACAAGGTCCGCCAGAAGTTCTATGCGTCGACGGCTCCGGCGCTGGCCGGGGCGAACGGGCGTTATGTCGAGAGCAGTTTCTCGGAGACGCTTTTCAACGGCGAGGTGCTGGCCCTGTTCGACAAGCGCTTTTCGGAGAAGTGGATCTTCAGTGCGACAGCCGGGGCGTCGCTCAACGACCGTACGGTCAACTCGCTGCGGATGGATTCGAAAACCGCGTCGCTCTACTATCCCAATGTTTTCAACGTCGCCAACATCGTCATGAACAGTTCGGCCTATGTCGACGAACAGATCGACGCCCGCCGCCAGATACAGTCGCTGTTCGCCACGGCGTCGGTCAAATATGCCGAAAGCCTCACCTTCGAGGTTACGGGGCGCAACGACTGGGCTTCGACATTGGCCTACACTTCGGCCGAGGGCAGGGGCTACTTTTACTACTCGCTGGGTACGTCGTGGGTGATCGGCAAGATGTTCAAACTGCCGGAGTGGATTTCGCTGGGCAAGGTGCGCCTGACGTGGAGCCGCGTGGGCAACGATATTCCGATGTTCATTACCAATCCGAAAGCCCACGTGACGGCCGGCGGAGGCATAAACGCTGCGGATGCGGCGCCCGGAACCGAACTCAAGCCCGAAATGACCCAGGCTGTCGAGGCCGGTCTCGAATGGCGCTTCTTCGGGGACCGGCTGGGTGTCAATGCGACTTATTACAAGACCAACACCCGCAACCAGTTCTTCAAGTTGCCGGCGCTTTCGGGCGAAGCCTATGCTTTCCGGTACGAGAATGCCGGAAACATCGAGAACGAAGGCGTGGAGATTTCGCTCAACGCCTATCCGGTCTACGGAAAGGCGCTGACGTGGCAGTCGACGGTCAATTTTTCCTATAATAAGAACCGCGTAATCAAGCTCCATGACGAACTGCGCGAATATGTCTACGGTCCGTCGAGCTTCTCTTCGTCCTATGCCATGAAGCTGGTCGAAGGAGGTTCGATCGGAGATATTTACGGGCGGGCGTTCGAACGCGACGAAAACGGGGCTATCGTCTACGAGACCGACGGGGATTACGCCGGGCTGCCCCGGACCAGAGGCGAGGGAAACACCGTCAAGGTGGGCAACGCCAATCCGGTGTTCGCGTTGTCGTGGAACAATACGTTTTCCTACAAGGGCGTGTCGTTGTCGATGCTCGTCGATTGCCGCTACGGAGGCCATGTGCTGTCGCAGACGATGGCCGACCTCGACTCCTACGGCGTTACAAAAGCGACGGCCGATGCGCGCGACCGGGGCTATGTGACGCTCGAAGGGCAGCGGATCGAGAATGTGCGGAGTTTCTACAAACTGGTCGGAGGCCGCGCCGGGGTGACGGAATATTACATGTACGATGCGACGAACATCCGCCTGCGCGAAGTGTCGCTCTCCTATGCGCTGCCCGGCAAGCTGTTGCGGCGAACGGGCGTGTTCAGCGGCGCTACGGTATCGTTTGTGGCCCGTAACCTCTTTTTCATCTACAATGCCGCGCCGTTCGATCCCGACCTTATCCTCTCGACAGGCAACGACAACCAGGGAATCGATGTATTCGGCATGCCGACGGTCCGGAGTTTCGGATTTAACATTAAACTGGAGTTTTAACGGATGAAACGTTGGTATACCTATCTGTTCGCCGGATGCTGTGCGGTTGCCCTCGGGGCCTGCACGGGGAATTTCCGCGACCTGAACGACGACCGGTCCGGAATTACGGACAAGGAACTGGAGGCCGACAACAACGGCCTCGGCTATCGCCTGGGAATCATCCAGCAGGGAGTCTATTTCAACTACGACTACGGCAAGGGGAAAAACTGGCCGTTCCAGATGACCCAGAACCTCAGTGCGGACATGTTTTCGGGGTATATGCACGACCCCAAACCGCTGCAGGGCGGCAGCCACAATTCCGATTACAACCTGCAGGACGGCTGGAACAGCGCCATGTGGCAGTTCACCTACTCCTACATCATGCCTGAGATTTACCGGCTGGAACAGACTGCGCCGGAACAGATGCCGGCGTTTTACGCCATTACGAAAATACTCAAGGTGCTTGTCATGCATCGTGTGACCGACTACTACGGTCCGGTGATCTACACCCATTTCGGTAATCGCGGCAACGAGTATGTGCCCGACAGTCAGGAAGAGGTTTACGGCCACTTTTTCAACGACCTGGACGAGGCGGAGGAGATTCTCACCGCCGTCGTCCAAAGCCGGGGTCCGTCCGAAGAGTTCGGAAAATTCGACCTGCTGCTCGACGGCAGCTATACGTCGTGGATTCGCTTTGCCGCCTCGCTGCGCATGCGTCTGGCGATGCGGGTGTCGGGCGTTATGCCCGAACGGGGCGCTGCCGAGTTCCGCAAATCCCTTGCGGGGCCTTTCGGAGTGATCGAGGCGAACCCAGCGAACGCTGCGGTATCCACGTCGGGGACCTATATGAACCCGTTGGGCGAGATCAACCGCAATTGGAACGAAGCGGCGATGAATGCCTCGATGGAGTCGATAATGGGAGGATACGGCGATCCGCGGCTCGGGAAATTCTTCGAGCCCTGCAAGAGCGACCTGGTCATCCCGGATGAATCGGGGGAACTGGTGACGGTGGCGCTTAAAGGCGACTTTCGCGGCATCCGTCAGGGAACCTGTTTTTCCCATAATTATTACGCCGCTTTTTCGCGGCTGGCGATCGAAACGACGACCGATGCCGTGCTGATGACGGCGGCGGAGGTGTGGTTCCTGCGGGCTGAAGCGGCCCTGCGGGGTTGGACCGACGAAGATGCCGAGACGTGTTACCGCAACGGCGTGACGATGTCGTTCGCCCAGTGGCAGGCGCCCGGGTATGAAAAATACCTTGCGAGCGATGCTATGGCGGCCGATTACAGCGATCCCCTGGCCCCGGAAAACGACATTGCCGCGCGGTGTCGTGTGTCGCCCCGCTGGGACGAGACGGCGAGCCCCGAGTTGAAACTCGAACGGATCATCACCCAAAAGTGGATCGCCATGTATCCCGAAGGCTGCGAGGCATGGGCCGAACAGCGCCGCACGGGCTATCCGCGGCTGTTTCCGGTGCGCTACAACCACAGCAAAGGGCAGAGTATCGACACCGAGACGATGATCCGACGGCTGCCTTATCCTGCGACGCTGGAAACCTCCGATCCCGACCAGTATGCGGCGTTGGTCAAGGAGCTCGCGGGACCGGACGACGGCGGAACCCGCCTTTGGTGGGACACGGGGCGGAACTTCTGATCCGGAGCACGATCCGGCTTTGCACGCGATAACGATAAAGGCAGGGATAAAGTCCCTGCCTTTGGTTTTGCGCTTTCCGTCGCTGGATTACGGCAAATCGAAGGTTATTTCCATCTGGCCTTCGTTACCGGAGGCTGTAAAGGTCGTAAAACACAGCGGAACAATGCCGCCCTCCAAAGTCGTTATGTCGTGAAAGTATTTTCCGATCAATATTCTGCCGCCCGTTTCGGTCCGCAGAGTGCCGCTCTTGTCGAAATAGATGTAATAGGCGGTGAGGTCGTTCCCGATCTTCGTCTCTTCGCCGTTTAATTCCTCCCCTTTCATTATTTTCCGGGTAACACGGTTGGCCTCGGTATACCCGTAATTGGTTTCGACCAACAGCAATGCCGTGATTCCGAAATATACGTTGTTTATAAACCGTAGATCTCGCCGGTCCTCGTCGCTGATCGTTTCATTGATCGGTTTGTCGGGGAAATCCATAATGGTGCTGAACCAATTATAGGTAAAATCATAGATCAACCCCGTCGATTTTGCCATCTCCTTTTCGGTATAGGGTTTTCCGCTTATCAACTCATCCAGCTTTAATCCTAAGTTGCCGACGCCCAACAGGTGCAGGTGTCTGTATGAATAATACTGCGTTGGAATGTTATTATAAATGAGTCCGAGGCCTTCTTTCGGTAATGCCACCGTGATCTCCCGGATCCATTCGTTGAATTTTTCGTAGGAAGGCTCCGGCAGGTCTCTGAATGCGAGTTCGCTTCCGACTGCCGCCGTCGTGCAAAGAGTTATTGGGTTGAAGGTGAATTTATCCTGGTAATCCGTCAATGTCAGCATGTCGGAACGGCAACTGATCGCGTTGCCCGGAAAAATTTGCTTTCGCCACGATGGATTGGTAAAGACTGCCTTGCCGGAGATTCGATACCTGCGCGTAATGTTGTCTTCCAGCACTTCATATGTTGCATCGGGATTGTAGAGAACCGGGTAAATCGAGAATAAGGACCATTTCAAACGATCGACCGGTTCTTTCCCGCTTTGGGTAACGGTCAGTGTGGCCGTTGCGATGCGCCTGCCATAGAGGAGTGGTATGGTTGTATCGCGTGAAGTCTCCTCGGTGTTGGGTAAAACCTCCACATCGAGGTATTCCTTGCCGTCGGCTGTGATTTTCTGCACGACGCACCACTCCGGGACTGCACCCGGATGCCAGTCGCAGTTCGAACTGACGGCGATACGTTGTTTCACGCCGTTGCAGTCGGTTTCGATTTCGTCTTCTTCCGGCGTAATGTAGTAGTCGGGCTGTGGTTCGGGCTGATTGTCGTCGTGGCAGGCGGCAAATGCGAGCGCAAAAAGAAAAAGTCCCCAATGTTTCATACTAAATGAGTTTTAGTTAAACAACCGGGAGCGGAGGTTTGTCGGGAAAAATTCAGTTCAGGGCTGTGTCTGTATCCTGAAAATGAGGGTTTTGTCTCGGCTTCCCCCCCCCTTGCATCTTTTCCGCAAGGTATGAAAATAAAATCCGATAAGCAAATAAATCGGCGCCGGAATGTTCTGTCCGGGAGCATCCGGATAAGCGATAATCCGGAATAAATGATTATTTTTGTCGGAAGACGCTAACAAACTAAGAAACGACTATGAAGATCCAGGAAAAGGCGGCCCAGATGGTCGCAACGGCACAAATTATTACGGTGGCATCCGTCGACGAAAACGGTTATCCGCGTCCGGTGGCGATGGTGAAACTCAAGGACGAAGACGGTGCGATCTATGTTTCGACCGGAACCAGTTCGGCGAAGACGGCCCATTTCAAGGCCAATCCCAAAGCGGGGGTCTCGATTGTCAGGGGCGGCGACAGCATCGTTTACACGGGTAAAATGGAGATTGTTACGGACGAGGCTGTGAAGCGGTCGCTCTGGGGCGACTGGATGCTCGACCATTTTCCCGGCGGTGTGGAGGACCCGGAGTATTGCGTACTGAAATTTACACCCGAGTTGGCGACCTATTGGATCGACAACGCATTCGTGAAGAACGATAAATACATGAACCTGTTCTGCCAGAGCTGCGGCATGCCGATGCAGACTGCCGACCAGTTCGGAACGAATGCAGACGGCTCCTTGAACACCGAATATTGCTGCTACTGCTACAAAGGCGGGGCATTTGTCCAGGATTGTACGATGGATGAAATGATCGGCCATTGTATTGAGTACCTTGATGAGTTCAACGGGGCCTGCGATACGAAATTCTCGAAGGATGAGGCGATTGCCGAGATGAAAAAACACTTCCCGAAGTTAAAAAGATGGATGGCAAAGAGTTGATTTTCGGGTGCAGGGAGTTGTTTCGGAAATGGCTGGAAGCAGAAGGCGGTACAAGCGAAGGTGTTTGGCTCATATTTTCGAAGACCGATGCCTTGGAGACGCTTTCAGCCAATGATGCACTCGAAGAGGCATTGTGTTTTGGCTGGATAGACGGACAGATGCAATCCATCGACGAGAACCGTTATCGGAAATATTTTGCCCGGCGGAGGGCGAAAAGTAACTGGTCGGAGAAGAACAAAGAACTGGCGCAGAACCTGATTGCACGCGGGTTAATGACTCCGCAGGGATTGGATGCCATCGTTTGTGCCAAGCAAAACGGGCAGTGGGAGAACTCCAAACGCAGTTTTGCCTCTGAGGAACAAATCCGGATGTTCAAACAACTCATTGAGCCGCATGAGCCTGCCTATACGAACTTGTCGGCGATGCCGGATTCCGTACAGCGCACCTACACGCTGTTTTATCTGGATGCCAAATCGGATAAGACCCGTCAAACCCGCTTGGAAAAGATTATCGACAGGCTCCACAAGAATTTGAAGCCGATGTGATGTTGAACGACATCGGGTGCAGATTCCTTTTGAGATTCCATTTGTAAAAATTCGCCCATGACCGGAGTTTGTCTCTTCCCTGCGAGGTCGCCCCACGAGTATTTTTCCGGACTGCTTTATCGGAATAATCCTGCTCTGTCTAAGAAATAGATTTAAATAATCTGCGGATAATCAGTTGAAATATGCTTATTTGTGGCGGTATGCGCACAAAAAAGTCCTCAAAAGAGGACTGAAAAGTGCGGATAAAGGGACTCCGCTTATCTTTTCAGTACTCTGAATATCAGTCGAATAATCGAAAGTTCAATCTTCTGCACACACTTTGGCGTTGCCTGAAAAGCGTTGGTTTGCTTGCCTATGTTCTGGCGTTTCAATACGATACAAAGGTAAGCAATCTATTTGAATAAAACAACCCGGCTGTGTGGCCGGGTTGTTTTTGTATTAGGTTTTCGGAACAGTCGGTTTATAATAATTCTTCTCCAGTACTTGGTTGATTTTAGCTTCCGGGTATAGAATATTCCCACCTATTGAGGTGTATGGTATTAGTCCTTTATCCCGATAGTTCTGTAAAGCTCGGCGGCTGATGTGGAAATGTTCCATTACCTGTTCTGTGGTGAAATACCGTTCGTTGAGCAGGCTGGGCCGTACCTCTTTCATCAGCCTATCGGCAATCTGCTCGGTGTTCCGCATCGTTGCGAGCAATTCCCTGTATTCCGGTGTTTCGCAGGTAATCACATCATCGCCACATAATATTCCATCGTCTGCCATAGTTACCTCTTTTTAGTCAGTCCGTTGTCAAGTACAGCCTTTACATCTTCGGGTTGATAATAACATTTGTTCCCCATTACGGTATAGGGCAAAATCCCGCTGTTCCGATAGTATTGCAGGGTTCGTTTGGAGATATTCAGTCATTGACAGACCTCTGCATTGTCGATTCATCCCGAATCTTTCGCCGGGAAGTAATATCGTTCTAACATTTGCATCCGTTTATTTGAATGCTTGGCGGTAGCCTGCATATCCAGCCACGCTTTTTCTTCAATCAATAAATACCGCATAATTTAAGTTTTAGAAATTAATAAAATTTGTTTCATTTGCAAGGTAATACCGAACCGAAGGTTTCCGGATATATGGCCGCTCCATGCCGCCCAGACCGTCTGCCTTCGATGCTCCTGCAAATCCGACGGCAATATAAGGGACGCCCCGCTGTTTTGATGCTGTTTACGCCCTCGTTCTCCCTCAATCGCCCTAATTGGCCCCATGAATCGGGCGGATTCCGCAGCATAACTCCCCGGCCTCTCCCCCCCCCGGCGTTCCTGCAAACTTGGCGGCAAGATAAGAGCAGCGTCCCGACTTGGTGCTGTCCGGGGAGTGAACGGTTATGAACGGTGCTAATTGACCCCGAAAACCGGACAAAATCAGCCGCAATTTCGGGGTATCAGT
>NZ_JADNHQ010000003.1:0-694033 GCF_015553985.1 Alistipes sp. D31t1_170403_E11
AATGAGGGCAAGACGGACCTGCTGAACAGCATCACGGTTCAGTAAAGGCCGAAACTCGGAAAATAAATGCCGGAGTCTTAGACTCCGGCATTTTCTGTTTTCAGAGGTTGTGCGACAGCGGTGCGGGAACCGCTCCGCTCAGGTCGTAACCGCCCCAGCGTTCGGCGATTTGGTCGAGCGTTGCGAACAATTCCGCGATGTCGAGCGACGTTACGAGTTTCAGCCGCGTGGGCTTGAAGTCGGGCAGCCCCTTGAAGTAGTTGGTCATGTGGCGACGCATTTCGAGGATGCCGACGTGGTCGCCTTTGATTTCGAGCGATTTCTGCAGGTGTTCTTTTGCGATGGCCACCCGTTCGACGACCGATGGCTGCGGCAGTACTTCGCCCGTTGCGAGGAAGTGTTTCACTTCGCGGAATATCCACGGTCGGCCGTAGGTCGCACGGCCGATCATCACGCCGTCCACGCCGTAGCGGTCGAACATCTCTTTGGCTTTGGGACCCGAATCGACATCGCCGTTGCCGATGATCGGAATGCGTATCTGCGGATTGTTCTTCACCTTCCCGATCAGTGTCCAGTCGGCCTCGCCGCGGTACATCTGGGCCCGTGTGCGGCCATGGATCGTGAGGGCTGCAATGCCCGTATCCTGTAATCGCAGGGCTATTTCTTCGATATTTTTCGATTCCTCGTCCCATCCGAGGCGGGTTTTCACGGTTACGGGCTTTCTGACTGCCGCCACGATCTGCCGTGTCATTTCGACCATCAGCGGCACGTCGCGCATCATACCCGAACCGGCTCCGCGTCCGGCGATCTTCTTCACCGGGCATCCGAAATTGATGTCGATGACATCGGGATCGGCCGCTTCGGCCATGCGCGCCGCTTCGACCATCGGTTCGATCAGGTGTCCGTATATCTGAATGCCCACGGGGCGTTCCGCGTCGTCGATTTCGAGCTTCTTGAGCGATTTCGCCGCGTCGCGGATCAGGCCGTCCGACGAGATGAACTCCGTGTAGACCATGTCGGCGCCGAAGCGTTTGCACATGTAGCGGAACGACGGATCGGTCACGTCCTCCATCGGCGCGAGCAGCAGGGGGCGTTCGCCCAGTTCGATGTCTGCTATTCTCATAATTGTTGTTTCTGGCTGACGAGGATTTTGTCGATACGCGCCCCGTCCATGTCCACGATTTCAAACGTGAAACCGTTCCATTCCAGCTTCTCGCCCGTGGCGGGAATGTGGGCCAGGTGGTCGAGGATCAGGCCGCTGACGGTGTTGTAGGCGTTGTGGGGGAGGACGTTTTCCATGCCGAACCAGGCGAGGAAATCGTAGAACGGGCATTGCCCGTCGATCAGGCAGCTGCCGTCTTCGCGCTGTACGATGTCGGGCTCTTCGCGCGAATCGGGAAGTTCGCCGACGAGGGCTTCGAAGATGTCGCGCAGGGTAATAATGCCCCGCGTCACGCCGAACTCGTCGCAGATGATGCCGTAGCCCAACTGCTCGCTGCGCAACTGTTCGAGGGCGTTGTATACCTCGAATCCTTCGTGAAAGAATTTTGCCGGGACAACCTGTGCGCGCAGGTCGAACCCGTCGTCGCCCAGGTGGAGGAACAGGTCTTTGAGGTAGACCACGCCCAGCAGTTTGTCGAGGCTTCCTTCGGCGACGGGGTAGCGGTTGTGCGGGGCCCGGGCCACCAGTTCGCGAATTTGCGCGGCATCCATCGCAGCATCGATCCACACCATGTCGCTGCGGTGGGTCATGATCGACTCCACCGTGCGGTCGCCCAGCGAGAAGACGCGTCCCATGATCTGCTGTTCGACTTTCTGCACCTCTCCGTCTTCGGCGCCTTCCTGGATAATCGAGCGGATTTCCGCCTCGGTGACTTTGCTTTCGGCCCGTTGCAGCCCCAGCAGCCGGGTGATCCCCGATGTGCTTTTGGAGAGCAGCCAGACGAAGGGCGACGCTACGATCGAAAGCCACCGCATCGGGCGTGCGACGATCTTTGCAGCCCGTTCGGCGGCGTTCATGCCGATGCGTTTGGGGACCAGTTCGCCGAAGATGATCGTGAGGTAGGTGACTACGATGATGATCGTGATTTGTGCCGTGATGGTCACCGTGCGCAGCGGAATACCCAGCCGGGCCAGGTCGCTGCCGAATTTCGTTGCCAGCGTGTCGCCGGAGTAAATACCCGTGAGAATGCCGATCAGGGTGATGCCGATCTGTACTGTCGAAAGAAACCGGTCGGGGTCTTTGGCCAGCTTCAGGGCTTGGCGCGCCCCTGCGCTGCCTTGCCGGGCCTGCATCTCCAGATTCGACCGGCGGGCCGATATGAGTGCGATCTCGGACATGGCGAACAGTCCGTTGAGCAGGATCAGCAGTAGAATGACGAGAATTTCCATGGAATGTCTTGTCGGTTTTGTGTTGCAAAGATAGTACAAGCCGGGGCAAAACCAAAGAATATCGCGGCTCGGGATTGGTTATTCGCCGAAAAACGTTAAATTTGCAGGCAAAATCTATTGGATATGAATATCGAAACCTTTATTTCGGATGCGGTCCGCCGGTCGGTGGAGGCGCTTTACGGTGAGCTCGGCGACGAGCAGTTGCAGATTCAGAAGACCCGCAAGGAGTTCGAGGGCGATTATACCCTCGTGACGTTCCCGCTGCTCCGACGAAGCCGCAAGTCGCCCGAGGCTACCGCTGCCGAGATCGGCGAATATATGACGGCCAACGTTCCCGAGATCGCGTCGTTCAACGTGATCAAAGGTTTCCTGAACCTTTCGCTCGACAGTGCGTTCTGGGCGGCCCGCTTCGCCGAGGTCGCTGCCGACGCGCAGTTCGGGCAGGCTCCCGCAACGGGCCGCACCGTGATGGTCGAGTACTCCTCGCCCAACACCAACAAGCCGCTCCACTTGGGGCATATCCGCAACAACCTGCTGGGTTACTCCGTGGCGCAGATCCTCAAGGCCAACGGCCACACGGTCATCAAGGCCAACCTGGTGAACGACCGAGGCATCCACATCTGCAAGTCGATGCTGGCCTGGAAACTCTACGGGAACGGCGAGACGCCTGCATCGTCGGGTATGAAGGGCGACCATCTCGTCGGCAAGTATTACGTGGAGTTCGACAAACACTATAAAGCCCAGGTCAAGGAGCTCATGGCGCAGGGCCGGTCGGAAGACGAGGCCAAGAAGAACGCCCCGGTCATGCTCGAAGCGCAGGAGATGCTGCGTAAGTGGGAGGCCAAAGACCCGGAAGTCTACGGGCTTTGGGAGACGATGAACGGCTGGGTCTACGAAGGCTTCGATGTGACCTACAAAGCGCTGGGCGTCGATTTCGACAAAATCTATTACGAGTCGCAGACCTACCTGCTGGGCAAGTCGCTCGTCGAGGAGGGGCTCAAAAAGGGCGTTTTCTACCGCCGCGAGGACAATTCGGTGTGGATCGACCTCACGGCCGACGGACTCGACGAAAAACTGCTGCTGCGCGGCGACGGTACGTCGGTCTACATGACGCAGGACCTCGGCACGGCCTTCCGCCGCTTCGAGGATAATAAACTCGACGACATGATCTACGTCGTGGGCAACGAGCAGAACTACCATTTCCAGGTCCTGAAACTCGTGCTCAAGAAACTGGGCTATGCCGACTGGAGCGACCATATCACCCACCTGTCCTACGGCATGGTGGAGCTTCCTGAGGGCAAGATGAAGTCGCGCGAAGGCACGGTGGTCGATGCCGACGACCTGATCGAAGGCATGGTCTCGACGGCCCGCGAAATGTCGGCCGAACTGGGCAAACTCGACGGATGCTCGGAGGAAGAGGCTTCTGCCGTTTCGACGATGGTCGGACTGGGAGCGCTCAAGTACTTTATATTAAAGGTCGATCCCCGAAAGACGATGTTGTTCGATCCCCGCGAGTCGATCGACTTTAACGGCAATACGGGTCCCTTCATCCAGTATACCCACGCGCGTATCCGTTCGGTGCTGCGCAAAGCCGCTGAGGCCGGAATCGACTTCGAAGGAGCCGCTGCCGCCGATTACCTGCCCGAGGAGATCGACCTGGTGAAAGCACTGACGGAATACCCCGCCGTGGTGAAGGCCGCCGGCGAGAACTTCGCGCCGTCGGTCGTCGGAGCCTATGTCTACGAACTTGCCAAGCAGTTCAACGGCTACTACCACGATCATTCGATCCTCAAGGAAGAGAACGCCGAGGTGCGCAAGATGCGCCTTAGGCTGGCGCAGCAGGTCGCCCGCGTCATCAAGGAGGGCATGAAACTGCTGGGCATCGACGTTCCCGAACGGATGTAAGATTTTGAAAAAGGATCAGGCCGAATGTTACATTCGGCCTGATTTTTTATGTGAAGAAGGAGATCACTCCGTTTCCAGCATTTTAAGAATGCGGCCGTCGTCGGTTTTCCATTCCAGCAGGCCATTTGCACAACGGCCCATAATGATGCTTGCGGCCGTAGAGGGACTGGAAAATAATGTATCCTTGGTAAACCGGAATACGCCTCCTTCTTCTGCCACTACTATTTTGTCGGCGAGCAGTTTTTCGCGTAAATGCTGGTAATTTTCGGTATAAGAGAGTGTTACGGAACCTGCCATTAATGAGTCTTTCATGACGACGAATCCTTCCGTGGTGCTGATTCCTTGGGCATTTGCTCCGCGGGCTCCGTGTAAAAAAAGCATTCTGGTGTTTTTTTTCGTATTCGATTCTGAGAGCAGTGGATCGAAGATCTTGAATCCCAGTGTGCCTATCAGTAATTTGATATTTGCGATAAATTCCTCCATCTCGGCCTCGTCAGGTTCGGAAATGGTTGATCGGGTAGGGGTGTTTGAATTTTCCAGTTTGTAGCGGCCAACTTTATCGGCGTCTTCGTATAACCTGTTTTCTATGTATTTGATATGGGCCTTATTCAGGTTATTGTCTTTGCTGATAAACACGATGACATCGTTCCAGAAATCCTTTTGAGAGAGGTGTTGTGTCAACCGTTTCAGGATGCCGTCGGCTTCGCCGATATACGCCAGACCTTCTTTATCGGTATTGTCGGACTTGCCGAATAGGATGTAAACACCGGCGTTATCCATATCGTTTCGATCCGCGCATTGTCGGACGTAGGCTCTCGGGAGACGGTATGCTTTTCCATTCCAGTTGGACAATTCGCAACTGATCCTCCCCTCTGCGGAGCCATCCATTAGAAACAGGGTTATTTTCTTGCCATAAGTCATGCTACATATATTTTCTTCGAAGTTACGAAAATATTATTGGAAATCGTGCTGTTGAAAGAGTGAAAATACGGATTCTAAACAGTGGTACGAATCTTGCGAGAGGTGAGGGCATGTTAACTAACACTAATTTAGCGTGAAAACATTTGTATCAACATTCGCTCTTTCTCTCGCGTTGTGTGCCGCTGCCGGAGCGACGGCCCAAACCAAGAGTGCGGTCCCGGCGCCTGCGGCCGATACCGTATTACTGTCGGAGACTACCGACGGAGACTACATCGTACGCAGGTTTATGGTCAAAAGCCGTGGCGACGCCGACTATTCGATCCGCTACCAGATCAACCTGGCGACGCTCAACGCCACGCTCAACGGCAATCCGCAGGAACTGGACCAGCTCAACGGTTTTGTGGGCAACCTGATGAAGGATACCCTGAAACAGGTTCAGTCCGTGACGATTACGGGTTATTCGTCGCCTGACGGCCCGGTGAAATTCAACGAAGCGCTGGCCGCCAAGCGAGCCAACGATTTCAAGACCTACGTCGACAAAAAGTACGATTTCTCGAAGAAGTACAAGGTGACGGTCAATTCCGTCGCCGAGGATTGGGAGACCTGCCGTGCGCTGGTCGCACAGTCGTCGATGCCCGACAAACAGTCCGTGCTGAATATTGTCGACGGCAAGCAGTCGCCCGACCAGAAAGAGATCGCGCTCAAAAAGATGCCCGCCGCGTGGGACTACCTGAAAAAGGATATCCTGCCGAAACTGCGCCGTGTCGAACTGACGATCAACTACGGCGCCGGCAACGTCGTCGAGCAGCGCACAATGATTCCGAAGCCCAAACCGGCTCCGCAGCCCCAGGCCGCCCAGGAACCTTACGTAGTCGTCGATGAGCAGGTCAACGGTATTATCGTCGAGATGCCGAACGACCGCGAAGCCAAGAAGGAGATGCGCGAGGAGTCCAGGGAGATGAAGAAGGAGGCCCGTGCCGCCGAAAAACTCGCCAAAAAGGAGGCCCGCGAAGCCGAGAAGATAGTCCGCCAGCAGGAGAAGGCTGCCAAGAAGATCGCCAAAAAGGAGGCTAAAGCCGCCAAGAAAGCCGAGAAGGCCGCCAAAAAGACCTACAAGGACCTTCAGAAAATGTAATCAGAAAAAGATTCCGGATTCCCGGAATCTTTTTTTTGTCCGCCCGTGTCCCGCAATTATTTCCCGGGACCGCAGCCTGAAAATGTTTGATAATCCGAAACGTTTTACTACCTTTGTCGAAGCAAAAATTTTAAAATCGACTGAATATGGCAAATTTACGTAACCTGAAGAAGGAGATTGACTACCGCCTTGAGGAGGTTGTTTTCGACTGCGATATGGCTATTTGTTTCCAGCCTTCGAAAGAGAAGGAGATTTTCGAGGTGATGCAGGAGGCTGTCGGCGTTCGCAACGACTTGTTCGCCAAAGCAATGAATCCCGCCGAGCCGCACAATCCGTCGCTCGTTCGCAAGCACTATGCTGCCCTGCGCGCCGAGATGGAGGATGTTTTCGGCAAACTCTTCGAGAAGCTGAGCAAAATTAACGAGACCAAGTAATTTCCGGTTCTCCCGGGCATTTTAGCCCAGTCTTGTCCGCCCCGAACGGTAACCCCGTCCGGGGTGGACTGTGTTTTAGGGAAACCTGTTTTGCGATGATCGGAAACCGGCGCCGGTTACTGTTTGGTGACAAACCATTCGAAAACGGCCTGCATGACGAGTGTGCCGCTATGGTCGTACAGGCAAACCTCTACTTCCAGCAAGGCGCGTCCTTTTTGGTCCAGGGCTTCGAGAATCTCGTTTTTCCCGGTATTCAGGAATGCAGCACTCGAATAGACGGTTCCGAAGGCCGGTTTCCGGTATTTTACCGCTACTTTCCGGACGACCGGGACGATATCCGGCAGCTTGTCGAACTGCCCGAGCAGGAAATGGCCGCTCGTCGCCTCCGCCAGTGTGAACAGGGCGCCGGCATGAACGCTATTCAGGTGATTGAGATACTCGGTTTTGTCGTCGAGCATCAGCAGGTAGTCCTGCCTGTCGGCGTATTTCAGGCCGATGAACTCGTTGAACGGTAGTCGGGTCACATCCATGATCAATGTTTTTTGCCGGTTTATTCGTGGTCGCAGCAGCAATCGCCGGGATGGTGTTCCAGCACGGTGTGGGGGATATGTCCGTGCGATACCAGTTGAATCGGACAGTCGTAGTTGCGCAACTGCTCTTCGGTCAGCACGTTCGAGCGGTGACGATGTACATGGCGGTTGACGCAGACGATCTCTTTTACGACGCTGGTAATCGTTCCGATGTCGTGCGAAACCATGACGATCGCCATGCGTTTGTTCAGCTCGTGCAGCGTGCGGTAAAGTTCCTTTTCGAATTTGTTGTCCACGAAATTCGCCGGTTCGTCCAGGATCAGCAGCTTCGGGTCCGAGATCACGGCCCTCGCCAGCAGCGCCCGCTGCATTTGACCGCCCGATACCTCGCCGATGGGGCTGCGGGCTGTTCCGGCGATTCCCGAGGCCGTCAGCAGTTCCATCGCCTTGGCGCGGTCCTCCTTCGTGTAGCGGGTGCGGAATCCGCGGCGGCCCTGCAATCCGGATAATACGACTTCGAGCACCGAAATCGGGAATGCGCGGTCGAAATCCGAGATCTGCGGCATGTAGCCGATCAGGCGTTCCTTTCCCCGGAACAGTTCCGGGGCGAGTTTCAGTTCGCCCGTGTGGGGTACGGTTCCCAGAATCGCTTTCACGAGCGTTGTTTTTCCGCCTCCGTTGGGACCGATAACACCCAGGAAATCGTTGTCCGCAATCTCCAGGTCGACGTGCTGAAGGGCCTCGTAACCGTCGTATGCGACACTCACGTCGCGCAGCGTTACCAGATTCATTGTGCCGTGATTAAGTCGGTCATTGCGTCGATGTTGGCGATTGCGTCTTCGCCCAGCGGGTCGATTTCCACATATTCGGCGTCGATGTCGCGGGCGATGATCTCCACGGTCGATGCGGGAAACTGATTCTGGTAGAAAATCCGCCGTACGCCGTCCTCGCGGGCCTGTCGGATGATCGCTGTCAACTGTTTGGCCGATGGCTCCTTGCCGTCGGCCTCGATAGCCACCTGCCGCAGCCCGTAATCGCGTGCATAGTAGGTGAGTGCAGGGTGGTAGACGATGAAGTACTCTACGCCGCTTTGGGCGATCTTCTCTGCCGTACGTGTGTCGAGGGCTTGCAGTTTCTCCTGCAGCCGGTTGTAGCCGGCTTCGTATTTCACCGAGTCGGGATAGGCTTTGCGAATCGCTTCATAGGCATTTGCCGCCATCTTTTGCAGGGCTTTCGGCGAGGTCCAGACGTGGGGATCGACGCCGTGGGCATGTGCGTGGCCGTGACTGCCGTGCGAACAGGACCCTGCAATCAGGTCGATGCCGCGGCTCAGGTCCACGACTTTCGCCTGGTCTTCGACTTTGCCCAGCAGCGTCGTTTCGAAGTCGATAAGTCCCACGTTGAAAATGAGTTGCGCTCTGTTCAGCCCCACGAACTGCCGGGGAGTCGGTTCGAACGTCTCGGGGCTTGCCCCGGGAGGTACGAGTACTTCGATTTCGAAATCGTCGCCTACGATTTCCTCTACGATGTTGCGCAGCGGGAGTATCGAAACGTAAAACGTATTTTCCCCGGCGGGCTGCTTCGGGGTGCAGGCTGCGAACAGCAGGGCTGCCAATAGGTATGTCGCGGATTTATACATGGTTTATAATCAGTTGTTTGTAATTAATGCAGTAGGGTAGCCTCTTCTGCTTTTTATATGCAATGGTCAGGCCGATGGCGATGGCGATCGTTCCGAATCGCAGGATGTTGGCGCCGATTCCGCCGACGGCGCCGCTCGCACTGACGCTGAAGACGATCCACGGCAGGTTCATCAGCGTGTGGAGCCAGACGACGCACCAGAGGTTGAAATTCCATTCGGCGTAAATCCAACTGAAGAAAACGCTTCCGGCCGCCGTTACCCCGAATGCGCCCAGCGCCGATGGCAGGTCGTGCCCTTGGTAGAGGTGCAGCGAACCGAATGCCACGGCCGTCAGCAACGCCGCGGGCAGGAATCCCCAGCGGGCGTAGCGGAAAAGTTGTCCGAAAACGAATCCCCGGAAAACGAGTTCCTCGAAGAACCCGGCGATCACGACACGGGTCAGCAGGTGATCCGCGGAAACCTCCCGGTCGAAGGTTCCTATGCAGGCGTATCCAATCAGCATCGGCAGGGTAGCGAGCACCCCGAAAAGCGCCCCGGATCCGAATCCGCGGGATAACCCCATCGACGACGCGATTTCGTCCGGGCGGTGCAGCAGCAACAGCGCGGCCGCCGGGATCAAACCCGCAACGACATAGTTTACAAAGTAATGTGCAGCCTGTGAACCCTCTGTAAACGCCCGGAACGGCCATCCGCCGAGGTTGAAATACCACACGGCGAAGAAAAGCGCAAAGGCCGTGAGAATGATGATCGAATGCCTCATGGATAGATACCTGAATTAATAGTGCAAAGGTAGTGTTTTTTTCAGGAAAAACGGATGGCCCGCTAAAAAGTGCTCCCTGCAAACGGGAGGTTTGCAGGGAGCGTTGCACGGGAACAGGCCGGCTATTCGTAGTGGAATGTCGCCGGGCGACCGTCGTCGTCCGAACTCTGGGCGATCCACAGGCGGAATTCGCCCGCCTCGGGCCGCCGTACGAAGTCGGCGTTCAGGAAGGCGATCTCCCGCTCGGAGACCTCGAACGTTACGGTTTGCACCTCACCCTTGCGGAGGGCGATTTTCCGGAATCCCTTCAGCTCTTTGACCGGGCGCGTGACGCTGGCCGCCACGTCGCGGATGTAGAGCTGTACGACCACCTCGCCGTCGCGCCCGCCCGTGTTGCTCACCCGGGCCGAGGCCGTGATCCGGCCTCCTGCCGAAAATGTGTCGCGGTCGAGCGTCGGTTCCGAAATTTCGAATGTCGTGTAACTCAGTCCGTGTCCGAAGGCGTAGAGCGGTTCGTTCACGATGTCGAGGTAATTCGAACGGTAGCACCGTCCGGTCTGGCCCGGGGCCGCAGGGCGCCCCGTGTTTTTGTGGTTGTAGTAGACCGGAATCTGCCCCGCGCTGCGCGGGAAGCTCATCGTCAGCTTGCCCGAAGGGTTGTAGTCGCCCGACAGCACGTCGGTAATGGCGTCGCCCGCCGTCGTTCCCGGATACCACGCTTCGACGATCGCTTCGAGGTGCGCATGCTCCCAGCTCAGGTCTAACGGCCTGCCGCTCAGCACCACGAGGACCACTGGCTTGCCCGTGGCCTCCAGGGCCCGGAGCAGGTCGCGCTGCGCGCCCGGCAGGGTGATGTCGCTGCGCGATGCCGTTTCGCCCGACCAGTCGTAGTGTTCGCCCATGGCCGCCACCACGATGTCAGCCCGCCGCGCGGCCGTCACGGCCGCGGCAAAGCCGCTCCGGTCGTCGGTCGTCAGGTCGCATCCCGCAGCCGTGATAAAGCGGACGGCGGTCCCTGCATAGCGTTTAGTCAGGCCTTCCAACAGCGTCACGCTCTCTTCGCGTACGCCGCTTCCGGCCCATGCGCCGTTCAGGCTGGCGCGTTCGCTAACCATCGGACCCACCAGCGCCACGGTCATCCGGCTGCCGGGGTCGAGCGGCAGCACGCCGCCGTCGTTTTTGAGCAGCACGATCGACCGCGCCGCAATCTCCCGGGCCTTGGCGCGGAATTCGGGCTTGCCGAGCGTTTCGCGTTCCCGCAGGCTGTCCAGATAACGGTAGGGGTCGTCGAACAGCCCCAGCAGAAACTTCTGGCGCAGGATGCGGCGTACGGCATCGTCGATCTGCCGGAGGCTCACCCTCCCTTCGTCGAGCGAGCGTCGGAGGTATTTCAGGTAGACCGCCCCCGTCATGTCCATGTCGATCCCGGCGTTCAGAGCCTTCTCCCCGGCCTCCTTTTCATCTGCGGCAATGCCGTGCGGAACCAGTTCGTTGATGCCCGTGTAGTCCGATACGAGGACCCCTCCGAATCCCCATTCACCGCGCAGGATGTCGGTCATCAGATGCCGTTTCGCCGTCGCCGGGATGCCTCCGATCTCGTTGAACGAGGCCATCAGCGAGCCGACGCCAGCTTCGACCGTCGCCCGGAACGGCGGCAGGTAGACTTCGCGCAGCGTGTGCTCCGACATGTCCGTGGTGTTATAGTCGCGGCCCGCCTCCGCGGCTCCGTACGCCGCGAAATGCTTCGTGCAGGCCAGCACGGTTTTGGTACTGCCGAGGTCGCCGCCCTGAAACCCTTCGACGCGCGCCCGGGCGATCAGCGACCCCAGGTAGGGGTCCTCGCCCGCACCCTCCATCACGCGGCCCCAGCGGGGATCGCGCGTGATGTCCACCATCGGGGCAAACGTCCAGTTGATGCCTCCGGCGGCGGCCTCCTCGGCCGCGATGGCTGCGCTCTGGCGCATCAGTTCCGGGTCCCACGTGCAGCTTTCGCCGAGCGGAATCGGGAAGATCGTGCGGTAGCCGTGTACAACGTCGTAGCCGAACAGTACGGGGATTTTCAGCCGCGAATGTTCGAGTGCCTCGCTTTGCAGCCGGCGGATTCCCGCCACGGTGTACCCGTTCAGGATCGAACCGACCATGCCTTTGCGGAGGTATTCCCGGTAATCGTCGGGCATGATGGCCCCCGTAACGTTCCAGTTGCAGGAGAACTGCGACATCTGGCCGATCTTTTCGTCGAGCGTCATCTGTTTCAGGAGCGAATCCACTTTGCGGTCGGTGTCGTCATATCCGACCGGACCGGTGCACCCGCCGAACGCTACGGCCGCCAGTACGGCGGTAAGACGCCATTGTTTTGCCGCCTTCATCGCACCGGGGTGATTTTGGCCGCAAATCCGCCGCCCGGGGCCATTCGGACGGTGATTTTCCGGTCGGCCGGAACAGTCTCCGTATGCTTTCGGTAGTCGCGGGCCGCGCGGTCGGCGTTCGGTCCGTCGGCGTAGCACTCCGCCTCGAAATTGCCGTCGCCCAGGAATGCGAGGTCCAGCATCAGTTCGCGGGCGTTCCAGTCGGTCATCACACCCACATACCAGGTCTCTCCGCTGCGGCGCGCCGTGGCGATGTATTCGCTGACGCGGCCCGTGAGGATGCGGGTTTCGTCCCAGACGGTGGGGATCGCGGTCATGAACGCGAGGCATTCCGGTTCGCTGCGGTAGTTCGAGGGGCTGTCGCAGAGCATGTTGAGCGGCGATTCGAAAACCACGTACTGCGCCAGTTGGCGGCAGCGCGTGCCCTGGCTCATCGGCTCGGAGTAGACCGCGCGGTACGATGATTTCGAGGCGTTGCGCATGGCTCCCTGCGTGTAGTCCATCGGGCCTGCGACCTGGCGGATGAAGGGAAGCTGTACGTCGTAGGTCACCTGATCGATCTCGTTGGCCCATTTGAGTTGCTCCAATCCGTCCACGGCCTCGAAGTTGATAACGTTGGGGTAGGTGCGCTGCAATCCTGCGGGCTTGCAGGTTCCGTGGAAATCGAGCATCAGTCCGTAGCGGGCGGCGATTTGTGCGGCACGGTGGTGAAAATCGACCATCTGCTGGTCGTCGCGGTTCATGAAGTCGACCTTGAAACCCTTGACGCCCATCGCGGCGTAGTGCCTGCACACGCCTTCGATGTCGCGGTTCAGGGCGTTGTACCCGGCCCAGAGTATGATACCGACGTTTTTCGAAGCGGCATAGTCCACGAGCATCGGCATGTCGATCTCCGGTACGACCTGCATCAGGTCCGCCGTGTAGAGTTTCGTCCAGCCTTCGTCGAGGATCACGTATTCGATGCCGCGTTCGGCGGCGAAGTCGATGTAATATTTATAGGTGTCGTTGTTTACGCCGGTCTTGAAATCGACGCCGTAGAGGTTCCAGTCGTTCCACCAGTCCCAGGCCACTTTGCCGGGCTTTACCCACGAAAAGTCGCCTTCTGCGGGCGTGGCGAGCGCGTATACCAGGTCGTTGTCGGCCAGTTCCGCGTCTTCTGCGGCCACGATGACCACGCGCCACGGGAAGCGCGCCGGACCGTCGAACCGGGCGATGTAGGGCTTGCGCCCCTCGACGACGCCCTCCAGCCCGTTATGCCCTCCCGGGACGACTTTGGCGGGGTAGGGTGCGAATACGCCCCGGAGCGACGTGCCCGGACCTTCGGGCGAGAGGTACATGCCGGGATAGTCGAGCAGGTCGGCCTCCGTGATGCAGAGCTTCTTGCCGCCTTCGCCTTCGATCAGTATGGGCAGGAAGGCCAGCACGCCGTCGCGCCAGGCCGATAACTCCGAATACACGTATTTGTTCTCGAACGAGTTCCAGAACTGGATTTCGGTGGTCGCCGTGCCGCGCTCGCCCCGCACATAGGGGATGTAGGCCTTGTGGTCGGCCGGAAACCGGAAGGCGGCCCGTTCGCCGACCACGGTAAACGGTTTGCGCCCGGTCGTTTCGAACCGGTAGGCCATGCCCGAGTCGTAGGCGCGGAAAATGACGTTGTACCCTTTGAACCGGAGGGTCAGTTCGTTGTATTTGTCTTCGATCGACTGCTTGCGGTAGATGGGCGTGGCGATCACTTCATCCGTACTGCGCCGCGACGTGCCCGAAAGACGGTCTCCGACGCCCAGCACGCGGCCGTCGCCGAGCGTCAGCGACAGCGGCGAATCGCCGAGCATCAGATCGTCCCCGTGGTAGAGGCGGTAGGTGATGCTGTCTGTGGCCGCCACCTCGACGCGAAGCGTTCCGGAGGGCGACTGAAGGGTGAATTTCCGGGGTGCGGCCGCTGTGCCCAGGGCCGTCAGAAGGCACAGGGCCAAGGTAAGCAGGTGTCTTGTCAGTTTCATGGATTAAGAATTTTTTTGGGTTGAAAAAACGGCCTGTGAGCGTTGAATCACAGGCCGTCCGAATCAGTGTCAGAAGCCGTATTTCGCTGCGATTGCGGCATATTGCTCGTCGGTGATGCGGACCATCACGCCGTGGCGGGCGTTCGGGATGCCGATGACGTACTGGCGCCACGTTGCCGACTCGATGTCCGGGGCTTCGAACCGGACGTATTCGGTCGGGTAACGCTCCGCGAAGATGTACCACCCTTTGCCGTCGGGCTGCTCGACGATGGTCGGCGCCTCGTGCCAGTTGTCGGTTTTTCCGGCTTCGGTTTTCGGGGTCACGACGCTGATCGGTTCGCTGTAAGGTCCCGTCAGGGCCGCCGATTTGCTGATCAGTACGGTTTTACCCGTGGGAGCGATGTCGTTCGACCGCTCGTCCTTGAAAACGGCGTAGTACGAGCCGCCGATTTTGCGGATGATGGCGTCGATCGTCGCCGCGTCCCTGAACTCTTCGCTCTTGAAGTCGAACAGCCGCGCGGGTTTGCTGTACGTCTTGAAATCGGCCGTCGTCATGTAGAACGTGCGCATCTCGCTCCACCACTGGTCCGAACCCTCCGCCACCTCATTGCGCGAAGCGTGCCACGTGATCAGGTATTTGCCCGAATCCGCGTCGTAGAAGAGTTTCGGGGCGCTGTACCAGCCGTCGGGATGGTATCCCGGCGTGTCCATGATGGCCGCATCGGGAATCGCTCCGTCGGTCTGCCACGTCACCAGGTCCGTGGAAACCCACAGTACGAGCAATTTGGGCAGTGTGCGCGTCACGCCGATCATGCGGTAGCGTCCGTCGGCGCCCTTGATGATGTCGGGATGGCCGCTGTAACGGGGTTCGATCGTCTTGTCGTCGTTCAGGACGGTCCATTGTTTGGCGTCCTTGCTGATGTAGTAGTATATCCCGCCGTAGTCCGAGTCTTTCATGTGGGCGAAAAGGTAACCTCCTTCGGCGGGCGTGTCGGGGGTAGGGGTGTTTTTCGTGTCGCTGTCGCATCCGCAGCATCCGATCAGGTTGAGCAGCAGTACCGTAGCGATATATAATATGTTTTTCATTGCTTTGTTTTCGGTTTAGGGTTCTGGAATTATCTTGCGGCGCTGAGGTCTGCCTCCCAGCCCGGACGGGTGTAGGTCTGTTCGAGCGTCTTGCCGTAGTTCTTGGCCTGTTCGACGATGTAGTTCGGCAGGGGCATGTATTGGTGCGTAGGCCTGATCTTTTTGGCCTTGTAGCACGCCTGCGCATACTTGTTGAAGCGAATCAGGTCGATCTTGCGCATGCCTTCGTAGAGGAATTCCTTGGCCCGTTCTTCGAGGATTGCATCGAGGAAAGCGTCTTTCGATGCGGTCTGCTCGGCGCTCAGTCCGCCCAGTCCGGCACGGCTGCGCACGTCGTTCACCGCCTGTACGGCAGTCGTCGAAGGCGCTGCGTTGCTCTGGCGCACTTCCGCTTCGGCCATCATCAGCAGCACATCGGCCCAGCGGGCCAGCGGCACGTCGTTGGCCTGGAATCCGTCGGGATTCTCGATCGGGAATTTGTTGATGATATATCCGTCCCACGAAATCCCGATATCCTCTTTTCCGCGCTTCTGGGTCGGGGTTCCGCTGTCGCTCGGATCGGCCTTGATCCAGTATTCGGAGAGGATTACCTCCCGGCGCTGGTCTTTTCCGTCGTAGCTGTCGTAAAGCGTCGGAGCCACATTGAAAGGCGTCCGCATCCAGCCGCCGCCCTGGTTGGCAAAGGGGCTGGGCGATCCGTCGCCGTTCTTTTTCGACGCGTCGCTCGGCGTGGCGAGCATCATGAGCGGGAAAAAGTTGCCGTTCTGGCTGCCGCCGTCGGCGCCCGGGGCGCAGCTCAGCGCCATGATAATCTCGCACGAGAAGTCGTTCTTCGCATAGAACATCTCTTTGAACGGGTTGACGCCCTGCTTGAAAAGCGAATATTTACCCGTGTTGAGTTCGTCGTACATCTCCAGGGCGCGTTTGTAGTAGTCCGTCATGTGCGAACCTTCGTTCAGGCAGTGCTTCATCAGGCAGAAACGGGCGTAGTCGGCCGTATAGCGGCCCTGTTCCGAGACGGTCTCGGGCAGTTTCCTGATCGCCTCTTCGAAATCCGCGGCAATCCATCCGCACATTTCGTCGAGCGTCGGGCGCACGAGGTTCTCCAGCACTGCGTCGTTGATCACGTCGTCGGGATTCAGCACCGCCGGAACCGGTCCGTAGATGTGGAGCAGGTAGTACATCATCAGGCCGCGGCAGATGTGCACTTCGCCGAGCAGTTGCTTGCGCTTGCTGTCCGACAGAATATCGGCGCTGGCCTTCTCCAGCCGGCCGATGATCTCCGTAAAGCGGGTAATCTGCGAGAGTTTGCCGATGTGGCAGGGGTTGTTCTCACCCACCCAGCCGCGCTGGTAGTAGTAGGTATTGTTGAAGTTGGCCTTCGAGAGTTCGGCCCACTCGCCGAATCCGCCGACCAGCCACGGCGCCATGGCGTCCGACGGCGAGTCGAACATGCGGATGACGCCGCCTTCGGGAATGTAGAAACTGTGCTGTGTGCCGCTGTCGCCGATATAATAGGTCCAGGTGTTGGTAAACGGCAGGTAGCAGGTCATGGCGTAGGTTTCGTACTCGGCCTCGGTCGAAGGAAAGTTTCCCGGAAAGAGGCTGCCGTAGATTTCGGGGTCGAAATTGCTTTCGCAGCCGCTCAGCGTGATGAGCGCCGCAGCCGTCCAGGCGAATATTTTCAGACGTTTCATTTTCGATGTGTCGTTTTAGGTTGTGTTTAGAAGTTGATTTTGGCGCCGAGCGAGAACGAGCGTACCTGCGGGAACTGTCCGCGGGCTTCGTTCTGGCCCGTGTAGATTTCGGGGTCGAAACCCGTGTACTTGGTGATTACGAAGGGGTTCTGAACGTCGAAATAGACACGGATGCTCTTGATGTACTTCTGGACCGGGCCGAACAGTTTGCCCTGAATGGTGTACCCCAGCGTGATGTTGCGGATGCGCATGAACGAGGCGTTCTCCATGTCGGCATTCACGCCGCAGCCGCCGGGAAGCGCTCCCATCTTGCTGTACGCGATGCCCGGACGGGTTCCGTTGGGGTTGATCTGCGAGTTCCACAGCCGGTAAGCGTACTTGTTGGTATTGGGCGCGGGGGTGTTAACCAGCGGTCCGGCCTGTGCCGCGCTCAGGGCCATGTTATACTTGTAGGCGCCGAACTGGCCGTACATGAAGATGTCGAGGTCGAAATTCTTGTATACGAACGTGTTGCCGAAGCCCATGTAGAGGTCGGGCGTGGTGTTGCGCATGTGGATGTCGTTGATGTCGATGACGCCGTCGCCGTTCTTGTCGTCGATGATCGGGCATCCGGGCATCTGGGCTGTCGCCTGCAGCGATTTCTGCGATTCGGGCATGTTGCTGCGGTCCATGTTGATGTAGCCGTCTATCTTGTAGTAGTACATCGCGGCCAGCGGTTCGTTGTCGCGCTGCTGGTAGGCCTGGTAGTCGTAGTTGGGCATCCGCTCTTTCCAGAACTGCTGTACGCGCGAGAGGGTCAGGTTGGTCCTCCATTCGAATTTACCCTTGAGGTTGACCGAATTGAGCGTGATCTCCCAGCCGCGGCGGTAGAAATGCGCACCGTTGATCGGACGCGACGAGAAAATGGCCAGCGGCGAAGTCGAGGCGTTGCCCAGCAGGTCGGTCACGTCGTTGCGGTAGAGGTCGAAACTTCCCGACAGGCGGTCGTCGAAGAGGTAGAAATCGACGCCGATGTTTTTCATCGTGGTCTTCTGCCAGCTTACGTCGGGGTAGTCGGCGCTCATCAGCAGGTAGGGGATGTAGAACGTGGAGTTGTTGTTGAATGTCACCTTGAAATCGCTGGGTTTGTAGACGCCGTAGAGCGAGCTTCCGAGGTTGTCCTGTCCGGATTTGCCCCAACTGGCGCGGATTTTCAGCAGGCTTACCCATTCGACATCGCGCAGGAACGATTCGTTGGATATTTTCCAGGCCGCCGACACCGAGGGGAACAACGCGTATTTCTTGTTGGGGAAAAACTTGTCCGTACCGTCGCGGCGGAGCGTTGCGGCGACCACGTAGCGGTCGAGCAGGTCGACGCTCAGCTTTGCGAACTGCGAACGTTTCTGGTTCTTACCCGTGTAGGAGGCCGGTGTGATTTTTCCGGCGGCCGAGGAGATGTTGTGCTCGTTGATCAGGTCGTTGGTATCCTCGTACGAGATCGAATAGCCTTCGTAATCTTCGAGGTACTTACCCATTCCGACCAGGGCGTCGACCTGGATGATGTCGGCGAATTTCTTCGAGAACTGGAGCATGGCCTCCATCGTCTGGTTGCGGCGGCGTTCGGAGCCGATGTTTCCGCGCGATTTGTACATGCGGTCGAAGTAGATCGACGACGGCACATAAGTCGAACGGCGCATGTTTTCCTGGTTGATACCGTACACGCCTTTTAGGGTGATGATGTTCTTCCAGATATTCAGGTCGGCCGTGAAGTTGAGCATGTAGTCGTTCTGTTTGGTCTTGTCCTGAATATCGTCGTACGATGCGGGGTTGGGAACGCTGTTGAAAATGGTGTACGAACCGTCCGCCTGCCGAAGCGGGAGGTAGGAAGGGTAGAGGAGCGCCGAACTGAGCGAACCTCCGGCCGTGTTGCCGCGGTTGCCCACGTCGTCGCCCACCATGCCGTTGGTGTAGTGGTTCTGGTTGGCGTTGAAGGCCGACGAGAGTTTGAGGAACGGAAACAACTGCACGCCTAAGTTGCCACGGAACGTATATTTGGTCATCCCCGAGTTCGACACGGTTCCTTTCTGGTCGAAGTAGCTGCCGCCCATGTAGTAGGTGACGTGCTTCGTGCCGCCGCTTACCGTCAGGTTGTGATTGGTCGAGTAGCCGCTGCGCAGCACGTAGTCGGTCCAGTCGGTCGTCGTGGCCCCGGCGATCTCTTCGGGCGAGAATACGGGTGTCCAGCGTCCGTCGTAGGCCAGGCCGCCGTAGGGGTACTGCTTGTTGTTGTAGAGGTAATTCTCTTTGCTGTATACGTTTGCGATGTTCATGTACTCCTGTGCGTCGAGCACGTCGAGGTACTTGTAATTGCGCGTGAAGGTATAGCTGCCTTCATAGCTGATCCGGGGAGCGCCCTCGGAGCCTTTTTTCGTCGTGATGAGGATCACGCCGTCGGCGGCCCCGATGCCGTAGATGGCCGCCGAAGCGTCTTTCAGCACTTCGACCGACTCGATGTCCGCGGGGTTGAGACCCGCCAGGCCGGCGCGGTTGACGTTGCTCGGAAGCCCCGTTGCGCTGCCCAGCCCGATGGTGTTCGAAGGCATGACGATGCCGTCGACGACGTAAATCGGGTTGCCCGCACCGCGGATCGAGATGTTCACCTTACCGTCGGGCTGCGAACTGTTGACCGTGGCCTGGAGACCTGCGGCGCGTCCCAGCAGCATCTGCGAGATGTTGCTGTTCGCGGCTTTCGGCACGTCGTCGGGCTTCACCTGCGCGATGGCCGTGGTCAGGTTGCGGCGTGACACCGTGCCGTAGCCCACGACAACCACTTCGTCGACCAGCTTGACATCTTCGGTTAGGTATACCTCGATCCCGGTCCCCGCCGCAGCGCGTACGGTCTGTGTCGTGTAGCCGATGTAGGAGATGCTGAGTACGAGGTTTTTGTTGCCTTCGATCCGGAACCGGCCCTGCGAATCGGTCGTGGTTCCCTTGGTGGTTCCTTCGACGATCACCGTCGCACCGACGATCGGTTCCTTGGTTTTCCGGTCCAGCACACGGCCCTGTACGCCGTCGGCTTTGCGGCTCTCTTTCGCTGCGGCTTCGCGTTTGGTCAGCACGATCTGCTGTCCCTTGATCGTGTAGGCGATGTCGGTTCCGGCGAAAAGTTTTTCCAGCGCATCGGTCAGCGGGGCTTTCGTGACGTTGAGCGACGCCGCCCTGTCGACCCCGACCACCTGCTTGTTATAGAGGAACAAATATCCGCTTTGGCTCTCTATTTCGTCCAGTATGGCCGTCAGCGGTACGTTCGATTTATTCAGCGTGACGGTTTTGCCCTGGGCGTGTGCGGAACAGACCCAAAGAAGACACATGCACGTGAAGCACGTAAATAGGATTTGTTTCATGATTGACGTTGTAGTTTTGTTTCGATTGATTTGGTTTTTGGGAGGATGGAGGAGGTAAAAGGTTTTCTGCAATAAAAAAGGGGTTAGTTTGGTTTTTCGGCCGCGGCTTCAGGACCGCGGCTATAAATAAGACGAACCACGTGCAAAACCCCACATCTTTTTTCACATTCTCCCCGGATCGCGGGAGTTATACAACCGAAAAAACGGGCCATCCGGTCGATTGGCCCGTTTTCATTGGTTTCCGAACGGTCATTGATTTTTGTATACGCGGATAATTTTCTCCGAGAATCCGCTGTCCGATTCCTGGTGGCGGGGCTGTTCCTCGAAACGGATCGGCGCACTGATCTCCAGCAGGCGCAGTATCTGGTCGAACGTCTCGCCCCGGAAGGTCGCGCGGTAGACGTAGTCGCCGAGTTCCGGGTCCATGATCTCGAACTGCACCCGGTATATCTGGCCCAGGCGGTTGAAAACGTCGCTCAGCGCATCGTCGCGGAAGGCGAGAATGCCGTCTTTCCACGAAGTTCCCCGGAACGTGTCCGCGTCGGTTATCCGCATCGTGCCGTCGGCATAGTAGCTCAACTGCTGTTCGGGCAGGAGTCTGTTTTCCACGCCGCCCGCCGCAACGTCCACCTTGCCGCTGACCAGTGTCACGACGGTTTCGCGGAGCATGTCGTAGGCGTTGATGTTGAACGCCGTGCCTTTGGCCGTGACGCTCAGGTCGCCGACTTCGACGACGAACGGCCGTTTTTCATCGGCGTGAACCTCGAAATAGGCCTCTCCGGTCATACGCACCGTGCGTCGCTCGCCGGCCCGGAAGCGGGAGGGGTATTCGAGCGAACTGCCCGTGTTGATCCATACGCGTGAACTGTCGGGCAGCACGATCCTTGTCATGGTTCCGTAGGGCGCCGTCACTTCGTTGAAGGCAATGGTCTCCCCGGTGCGGTCCGCCGCCTTCCACGCGAAGAACAGCGAGGCGGCCAGCAAGGGGATGAACAGCACGGCGGCAATGTGCCGGAACCGGTCGGCCAGTGTCGGCCGGGGCGCAACTGCCTGAGGCGGTTGTGTGCACTGTGCCAGCACTTTACGCAATGCGGCGTCGGTGTCGATCCGCTTGGGGTCGAACGCCGGATGGGCCGTTTCCCACAGGTTTTTCAGCCGGAAGAACTCTTCGCGTAGCGCTTCCGACTGCGCCAGTTCGGTTCGCAGTTCTTCGCGTTCTTGTTCCGTGGCGTCGCCTGCGAGGTATCTGGCTATCCGTATATTTTGTTGTTCGTCCATGCGTCCTTGTTGTCTTGAAAATACACTATACTCATATATATGACGGTTCGGCGGGGTTTTACCACACGTCCGAAAGCAAAATAATGCATATTGCGGTGTAAAATTCGCCCAGGTAAGTTTTGAGCAGATTCAGCGCGTCGCCGATGCGCACTTCGACCGTCCGCACCGAGACGTTCAGCCGTTCTGCGATTTCCCGGTATTTGAGGTTCTGGAAACGGTTCATTTCGAAGCATTCACGCAACTTTTCGGGCAGTTTGCCGAGCGCTTCCTGCAAGTGGTCGTTCAGGTCGGAGTAGAGAATGTAGCGGGCCGTATCGTGGTCGCCTAACACGCTGCCGCTGAGGGTTTCCTGCTGGTGGACCGAGACAATCTTCCGGTGGCGGATCTCCTCGATGCAACTGTTGCGTACGGCGCTCAGGAGGTAGGATTTCAGCGAAGTCTCGATCCGGAGCCGGCTGCGATTGTCCCACAGCCTGAGGAAGATGGTCTGCACGATGTCCTCGCAAACCTCCTGTTCGCGGAGGATTGTCCCCGCAAACAGCACCAGGTCTTTGTAGTATTTCCGGAACAGGGTGGCAAACGCCTCGTCGCTGTCGTTGCCCATGTTGCACAATAACAGCCCGTCCTCGTTGATATCCGCCATTTTCTGAGTTTGTTTCGTGTCTGCACGAGTGGCCGTATTGCCTGTCGGCCGCCCCGATTTGAATACAATACTACGCATTTTTTACGAAAATAAAAAATTATGTGGGGTTTTGCCGCTGGTTCGTCTTATAGATGGATGGAGTTTTTAAAAGGTTTCGAAAAAACCGTTTAATTTTTAACTATTGACTGAATTATGAAACGAAAACTGAGGAATATACGCATGGCGTTTTCCGTTGTGCTCGTGGCGTTTTGCACCATGACCTCCTGTAAGGACGACGATGTTCCCGATGTGGCGTGGCCCGAGTGGCCCGTCGTATCGGCTCCGGAGGTCGTCACGGCAACGCTCAAACCCGCCGCCGGTTCCGGCGCGGAGATCGTTGCCGGGAGCAGCGTGCGTTTTCGGGCGCACATCACCGATTCCGACAACGAAGTGCGCCGTGCGACGCTGACCGTGACGGTGGGCGGCAACGAGATCGTCTCCGAACAGTTCCGTCTTACGGGCGGCGATGCCGATGTCGAACATACGTTCACCGTTCCGTTCGTCTCGGGCATGGACGGCGACGTTTATCCCGCGGTGACGCTCGACGTAGTCAACTCCCTCCACAAAACCGCTTCGGTGACGCTCTCCGAAGCGCAGAACGTGCTGGTCAAACGCCCTGTCCTGGGCGACGAGGTCTACCTCGTGACCAGCGGCGGCGATGTCTACGAACTGCCCCGCAGCGCCGACAACCGCTATTCGGCGGAGGTCAAGGCGCCTTATTTCGAATCCTACAAGATCGCTGCGAAACTCACCGCCGACCGTAAGATCGACTACTCTTCGATTGTCTGGGGACTCGTCGATGGCCAGGTTGCTGTCGTCACCGACGCTTCCGCGGCGGGGATTCCTTCCGATGTCAATCCGGCGGCGATCATCAAGAAGATGAATTTCGACGCTGTCAGCTTCCGCACGGTGCTCGACCTGGCCGTAGTCTTCGGCGGCGCCGAGCTGCAACCGTCGTCCTACAACGGCTACCAGGAAGCTACGCTTTCGCTCGCCTCCGGACAAACTTATACCGTCACGGGCATCGGCGGCCTCGCTACGGCGGTCGACCCCAATTTCTTCGAATCCGTTTCCGATTCGGAGGTGAAATTCGTGGGTCTCGACGGAGCGTATACGCTTTACTACAACCTCTCCAAATCACGCCTTTATATCGAGCAGCGCGGTGCGACCTATCCCGCTGCGCTGTGGATATCGGGCATGGGTCTCGGCTTCCCGCAGCCTCCCTATTCGCTCGATGTCGACTGGTCGGGCAACGGCTGGAACTGGACGGTCGACGTTCACCAGCGTTCGTTCTGCAAGAAGACCGGCGACGGGGTGTTCGAAGCCCTGCTTTACATTTCGCGCAGCATCAACCTCAAGATTTTCCAGCAGTGCGGCTGGGGCAGCGAATTCCAGTCCTATAACTTCACCAAGTCGCCCGAAAATATCCTTGTCGACGGCATCGAGCCGAGCGACGGCCATAAGACGGGCGACTTTGCGACGGGTCCGGCCTTCACCGAGGGCGTCTACCTGCTTCGCCTCGATTTCAACCGGATGACGATCGAAATTATCCGCCGGTAACCGACGTTTTTTCTGAAACAACCAAGCGCAGGGCGGTTCTCGGAAGGACCGCCCTGTTTTAACGATCAAACCTATGCTTAAATCCTTGCGTAACCTCCTGGTCCCGGTCCTGCTGCTTTGCGGTACGGCTTCCGCCGCACCTCCCGCCGAATGGGAGAATCCCCATGTCAACGCCGTCAACCGCTTGCCGATGCGTGCTACCTCCTATTCCTACGACTCCCCGCAGCAGGCGCTCCGCGGCGACCGCAGCGCTTCGGCGATCCTTTTCCTCGACGGGGCGTGGCGTTTCCGTTTCGATCCGGATGTACGGGAGCGTCCCTGCGACTTTTTCCGCGGCGGCGACCGCATCGAAGGCTGGGATACGATTCCTGTGCCTTCCTGCTGGGAGATGCACGGCTACGGCTTTCCCAACTATACCAACGTCCGTTATCCCTTTCCTGTCGATCCGCCCCGCATTTGCCGCAACAATCCCGTGGGTAGTTACTACCGCGAATTCGACCTCCCTGCGGCGTGGCGCGACCGGGATGTCACGCTGCATTTCGGGGGCGTCTATTCGGCTTATTATGTCTGGGTCAACGGTGAATATGTCGGTTACGCCGAGGATTCGGCGCTGCCTTCCGAGTTCGACGCGACTCCGTTCCTGCGCGAAGGGCGTAACAGCGTCGCCGTGCAGGTCTGCAAATGGGCCGACGGCAGTTACCTCGAAGATGCCGACCATTGGCGCATGGCGGGCATCTACCGCGAAGTTTTCCTGACGGCCGCGCCTCGGGTCTGCATCCGCGATTTCGGGGTCCGCACGCGAATGATCAACGACTACACCGACGCCCGGCTGCAAATTAGGCCGTCGCTGCGCAACGACGCCGGGCGCGACCTCACGGGCTGGACGCTCGGGGCCGAACTCTTCGATGCGGCAGGCAAATCCTGCCTCGATGCGCCGTGGAATCTCCCTGCCGCGGAGATCGTGACGGAAGTTTATCCCCAGCGCGACAACGTCTACTATCCGCTGATGGAGCGGCTGGTTCGCGCCCCGCACCGCTGGACGGCCGAAACGCCGTACCTCTATACGCTCGTGCTGACGCTCCGCGACGCGCAGGGCGCGGTCGTCGAGTCCCGGAGCGTCCGTGTGGGTTTTCGCGAAGTCGAGGTCCGCGGCGAAGAACTCCTTATTAACGGCGTTCCGGTGAAACTCTACGGCGTCAACCGCCACGACCACAACGCCCGCACGGGCAAAACGGTCTCCCGGGCCGACATCGAGGCCGACATCCGCCTGATGAAGCAATATAACTTCAACTCCGTGCGCACGAGCCACTATCCCAACGATCCCTATCTCTATGATCTCTGCGATGCCTACGGCCTGTACGTCATCGACGAGGCGAACGTCGAGTCGCACGGCGTGCGGGGATTGCTGGCCAACGATCCCGACTGGATCACGCCTTTTCTGGAACGCGTCACGCGCATGGTCATACGCGACCGGAACCATCCGTCGGTCATCGGTTGGTCGATGGGCAACGAATCGGGCTGCGGACCTGCTTTTGCGGCGGTTTCCGCCTGGACCAAAGATGCTGATCCGACCCGTTTTATCCATTACGAAGGAGCGCAGGGCGTGCCCGAACACCCGCTTTACCGTCCCATAAGCCGTTCACAGGCCGCTGTGGCCACCAGTGAAGTCGTAGCCGCCGGAGAGGCGGCCGCGCGTTTTGCCGAGATGGCCAACCCTGACGACCCGGCTTATGTCGACATCCTGAGCCGCATGTACCCGACGCTCGAAGAGCTGGAATTCCTGGCCGAATGGCCCTACATCTCGCGGCCCGTGCTGTTGTGCGAATACGCCCACTCGATGGGCAACTCCACAGGCGGACTGAACGACTATTGGAGGCTTATCCGCCGCCACAAACGCCTGCTGGGCGGGCATATCTGGGATTGGATCGACCAGGGGATCGAACGGCGCGACGCCTCGGGCCGCATTTGCTGGGCCTACGGCGGTGATTTCGAACCGGCGGGAGAGATTCACGACGGTAATTTCTGTATCAACGGTCTCCTTGCGCCCGACCGTACGGTGAAACCCGCGATGTATGAGTGCAAGTATGTCTTCCAGCCGATTGTCTTCGAACCGGTAGACCCGGCACAGGGGCGAATCCGCGTCGTCAACCGGAATTTTTTCGCTTCGACCGACGTTTACGACTATAAGTGGGAACTTCGCGACGAAAGCCGTGTACTTCAATGTGGTACGTTGACCGTTCCGCCGACGGCGGCAGGTGAGAGCGTCGAGATTTCAGTACCTTGCAAGCCTTTCCGCCAAATTCCCGGCGCGGAGTACTGGCTCCGGCTTTCGGCTCACGAGGCGCAGGCGCGTCCTTACGCCGAAGCCGGTTGGGAAGTTGCCGCCGAGCAGTTGAAAATCAGCGCGTTGAACTCTTTGCAGCGTGATCTGCCGCAGGGTAGGGTAGTGATGCTGGAATATGCTGACAGTCTGTTATTTACATCCGGAGCAGCCGAAGTCGTAATTAGCCGTTCGAGCGGTTATCTGACTTCCTGTTCCCTCGACGGGCGCCCGGTGATCTGCGGCCCGTTGAAACCCGATTTCTGGCGTGCGGCGACCGACAACGACCGCCGCGGTTGGAAAACCGACGTTCTTCTGGATTTTTGGAAACAGGCCGAAAATCGAATGACAGTCAGAGATTTAGCAATTTCAAAAGGATCGGATAGGGTAGTTGTGACCGTCGAGAAGTCGATTCCCGACACCTTGTCCCTGACGCTGACTTATACTATCGGCGGCGGGGGAGTTGTCGAGGTCGGCTATGCCCTCCGGCATCTGAACCCGCAGTTGCCCGAGATGCTCCGCGTCGGCATGCAGACGCAGTGCAGTGCCGATTATGATCGGATGACGTTCTATGGACGGGGACCGCATGAAAACTATTCCGACCGTTGCCTTTCGGCCTTTGTTTCGGTCTATGACGGCCGGGTCGACGATTTCTGCTACGACTATGTCCGCCCGCAGGAGAACGGCAACCGGACCGGTGTCCGTTGGCTCAGTTTGCGGAACGCAGCCGGACGCGGCGTGCAGTTTATTGGCCGCCAGCCGCTCAGCGTCGCCGTCCGCCGCTGTTCGCCGGAGGCGCTCGAAAGGGCCGAGCATATCTCCGAAGCGGAGTGTTCACCCGACAGGCTGACTGTGAATATCGACCTCGTGCAGGCAGGGGTCGGCGGAACCGATTCCTGGAGTATCAAGGCGCGCCCGGAAATGCCGTACCGGCTGTGTGAAAAGGTGTATAACTACGGTTTTCTCATCGTTCCCGGACGGGCTTCGGACTGTATTCGGAACGGCCGGATGTACCGATAACCGAACAATGCTTCCCGGAAATATGCCGGGAAGCATTGTCTTTATGTTCGTGTGGTCAGAATGCTCCGTAGACTCGCATCGCATTCTATTGTCCGATATATCGCGAGTCTTTGACATCGCTCCGGCCGATATTTGGACCATTCCCGAGAGCCGTTTTTTTGTCGTTTCGGCTGAAATGTTTATCTTTGGCCCCCGATTAAAATCCCTGTATGCCGATCAATAACCCGAAAGAGGTCCTCGCCCTGGTGGAAAAATCCGCCTCCGATAAAATTTCGTTACCTGTTCGTAAAGTCCTGATTCTTGCATTCCTTGCCGGAGCTTATATCGCTATGGGAGGCTTGTTTTCCATTGTGATAGGGTATGGCTTCCCGGCAATGGCCTCAGAGCCGGGCTTGCAGCGGCTGCTTTCGGGCCTTGTTTTCCCGCTGGGGCTTATGCTGGTCGTTTTCGCGGGAGCGGAACTCTTCACAGGCAACAATGCCGTATTGGTCCCCGGAGCGTTAGGACGACGCTATGGATGGTGTAAGGTATTGAAAAATTGGATGTTGGTGTATATCGGCAATTTTATCGGCTCCCTGTTCTTTGCCTATTTTTTCGTGAAACTTCCCGGGATGCTCTCTGCCGAGTCGTGGTATTCTGCGGCTGTCGGGGTTGCCGAAGCGAAGGTTTCGATGCCGTGGCTGACGGTGTTTCTGCGTGGTGTCGGCGCCAACTGGCTGGTGTGCCTTGCTGTGTGGATGGGGCTGAGTGCCAACGATGTAGCTGGCCGGATATTGGGCCTGTTTTTTCCTGTAATGTGTTTTGTAGCAATCGGTTATGAACACAGCGTCGCCAATATGTTTTTCATTCCGCTGGGTATGATGCATGGAGCCTCGGTCACTTTGGCGGATTTTGTCTTTGCCAATCTCATTCCTGCCACCTTGGGTAATATTGTCGGCGGTGCAGCCTTCGTCGGTGGCATCTACTGGTACGCTAATAAGTAGTTATAATAAGGTATAATCAGTTGATAATCATTTATCAACTATATAATTTAACATAATAGTAATATTAATTCAAATCTGATCCCAGCACGTTGTGTGCCGAGATGTTCGCAAACAAAAAAGCACTCCGTTTTTGGGGTGCTTTTTTAGTCTTATTTCATATTGTTTGAGGCTGGCGGACGGTTTGTTTGTTTCCGGAGTGATCCACCAGGGAGCAATTACTTGGATGGCGAAATAAATACGCTTCCGCTCAGGTTCCGCGTTTCCGGATGCAAACTCAAGTCCTGACGTATCTGAAAATTCCGCGCGGACAACAACGGTTTCGTTGTGGGCTTCGAGCCTTGGACTATTATTAATTTTATCCTCCTGTACGTGCGATATTCAGAAATTTTTTTTCGGATGCAATTTTTAGCGCTTTGTCGGGGTAAAACTCTCGAAGGTCATGTCGTCGTATAATACCACGATCCGCCGGACAGTCACATCCGTCCGGGCCCCGGGAAACGGAACAGCAGTTGTCGGAACCGAATTTTCGGGTATCGCCGAGGTTGCCTCCTGATGCGGAGCCTTGGTCGGCGAACTTCCGGGTGCTCCGAATAATCCGTCAGTGATCGCCGGTCCGGCAGCCGCAGTTGGCGCAGGTTGCCTGGGAGTACCGTCTGTGTTGTCACGATACATCTGATCCGAGTCGAGCAGCAGCCAGTCGGGATTGAGCCGGGGAAACCTCCGGAGAATCTTTTGTAGCATGTCGAAGCTCGGTTTGTTTCGTTCGGCGAGAATATGAGAGATTCCCGCCGGTTTGATTCCGAGCAGCTCGGCGAGTTGGCTGGGCTTCAAACCTTCACTTTTCATCAAATCGAGCATTTTTTCCTTCATCGACGTAATTTTTTACAAATATAAAGTTTTTTCTTTTGTAAAACAAGCGGAATCTACATTTGTAAAATGTTAATAAGTGTGGATAAAGTTTACAAGTGTAAATAAAACAATATGGTTAAATATGACCCTAATCAATCTATTGAAGTATTATTTTATATAATAATACTTAAGTAGCTGGTTTTTCTTTGTTTATTATGTGATATGATGCCAAATTACGGTATATACGCACTAACGATCCATAACCTTGCTGTTAGGTGTTGCGTAGCTTTAATTAAATTATATAAATTACTGATAATTAATATATATATTGTGCGGTGTTTAATGTTTTAACCCGTACGATATATCCCTTTTAGGAAAGTTTACAAGGGTTTTGCAGATTTCTTCCAAATGTAACTATTAACAGATGTTGTACGATCGCATGGTTTACAAATGTAATCAATGCAGGGATTTAAGCAGGGAGTTGTTATTTACATTTGTAAATATCCTGCCCTATTTTGTAAAATTTGAGGTATTTTTGGAGTATTTCCGAATCCTTATCTAACAAATTATTAACATCTGAGGATTTCGGATATATTATGTTAAATAAAAAAGAGCCGGATAGTGTTTATAACTCACTATCCGGCTTAAATTCAGCCTGTTATATATTTGTTAACAATCTCTTATTTCGAGAGTTTATCGGCGATTTCGCGGAACTCTTCCGGTGTTAATTTGAGCTTTTCGCGGTGGAAATCCACGTCATTTTCGCTTTGAATGGGGATTAAATGGATGTGTGCATGGGGTACTTCGAGCCCTAAAACGACCACTGCGACCCTTGCGCATGCTATTTCCCGCTTGATTTTACCTGCAACCTCTTTGGCGAAGACCATCATACCCGCTAATGTCCGATCGTCGAGGTCGAAAATGTAGTCTACCTCTTTTTTGGGGACGACCAGCGTGTGGCCTTTCGTGAGCGGATTGATGTCGAGAAATGCGTAGTAGTCCTCATTTTCGGCTACTTTGTACGACGGGATCTCCCCCGCAATGATACGTGAAAAAATAGTTGCCATATTACTTGATTTTAAAGTTATCGTGATTCTTCCGTGTCGTTGCCCGTCGTTTCGGCGTTTTTTTTGCCTGCGGCGATTCGTTTACTGCGGATAAGTTCCCGTATGGCCATGCCTGCGTTGATGACGATCGTCATCAGAAGCAGGCTGTCCGAAAATGTAAACTTGCTGCCCGGTTCCGAAAAAAGCAGGATAATCGCCCATACCGCGAACAGCACTCCACAGATCCAAAGTACCCGGGATTGCATCTTGGCCGTTTCTGCGGCTTTCCGCCGTCGGTATTCCTCCAGCCATTTCTCTTCTTGGGGTGTCATATCGTTGCTGTTTATTGAGATTTTTCTGCTATGGAAAGAGTGTGTGGCTGCTAAATGTCGCCCCACGGCTTTTTTTTCGAGAGAATGCGCCTGTTATTGACAATGCCGAGAAGGATGCTGATGAGGGAGAGGGCGATCCCTAACGCTCCAAACCAGTCCGCCCGGGAGATGACATCGGTACAGAATAAGTAAATTCCCCATCCGATACTTGCGGCGATAGCGCATCCGAGCAGGATGTATTGCAGTTTCAGATTGCGTTTCGCCTTGTCCGGGTCATAAGCACTTGCCCGCCAGCGTAATTCCTCGGGTGTCATGGCTGCATATTAAAGATGTTCCTCGAACTTGGGCTTCAGTATCTCCGAGTAAATCACTGCCTGCCGGAGGTTGAATTCTTCGACCAGGCCTGTTGCCGCCGTTTCCGGCGCGTTGTTCGTCAGGGAATGGGCTGCAATTTCGTCCGTTTCTGCGTTGCGCTTGGACAGATCGGTGGCCTGATGCCGGAAATGCTTGGAATCGGCGGCTTTCAGCTCTGTATATTCGGGTATATACTCCTGGGCGGGAATCTCCTCCAGGCTCTGGCATTCGTCCGGAAAAGCGGGCGTAACGGGCTGCAATTCCGGGCGGAGCGCCGGTCTCGGAGCCGATTCGGGCGTCTGGGTCGCGGACGAAGGCCAGGCTTCGCCGTGCTGGGGGGCGTGACCGCCCTTTCCGCGGGCTTTGCGCGATTGCGATACGACGTTGAATATCATCGCGCCTACGATGATTACGATCCATATGACAGATGCAAAATCCTCCATAACCGTTTAGCTTAATGTTCGTTTGACACTCTCTATACCCTTTATTTTGCGTACCTTGTCCATTACGGCATGCAGGCCTTCGGCGTCTTTTACGTAGAGACTTATGCTGCCTTCGAAGATGCCGTCGTGGCTGTGGATGTTCACTTCGCGGATGTTGATGTTGAAATCGGCGCTTACGAGCTTTGCCAGGTCCAACAGGATACCCTGCCGGTCGATGCCGCGCAACTCCATGGTTACCAGGTAGGACATCGCCTTGTGCTGCGACCATTTGATCTCCTCCTTGACAATGTTGCGGCCGAACTGTGTCGCAAGGCGGTTGAGTTCGTCGCACGTTGCCTTGTGGACGATGATGTTCCCGCTTGCAGGGTCGCGATACCCTACCACTTTATCGCCCGGAATGGGTTTACAGCACTCTGCGATCTCGAATTGAGGATCTGCGGCCGGAGCCTCTTCCGCCGGGGCGATTTCGCCCGGAATGGGCATGTCGTCCGCTTCTTCCTCCTCCTTTTTGGGGATGAAGAGGGTCCAGAACTTGAGTATCTTGCTCTTGGAGTTGACTTTGAGGGCTTTGTCCAGGTTGTCGAGCGAGACGATTCCCGCGCCGATTTTGCTGTATAACTCCTCCTTGTTTTTGCTGTCGTAAATAGGGGTGATCTTGCGCAGAACGCGGCCGCTGAGCTTGACATTCAGCGACTTCATCTTCTCGTCCAGCATCTGCATACCCCGCTCGATGTTATTTTGCCGCTCGCGTTTCAGAAAACTCTTGATCGACTGCTTGGCCTTCGCCGTGGTCGCTATTTCGAGCCATTCGGGCTTGGGCCGGGCATTGTCGGCCGTGATGATCTCGATTTGGTCGCCGCTGTTGATCTGTGTGGTGATCGGTTCGAGTTTGTGGTTGATCTTAGCGCTGATGGCGCTGTTGCCGATCTTCGAGTGGATGTCGTATGCAAAGTCGAGGGCGGTGGCTCCGAACGGCATTTTCCGGGCTTCGCCCTTCGGCGTAAATACCACTATTTCCGATGTGTACAGCGATAACTTAAAGTTGTCCAGGAAGTCCACGGCATTCTCCGTCGGGCTGTTCAGTGCCGCGCGGATTTGTTTCAGCCACTTGTCGAATTCGTCTTCGTCCTGCGAAATGGTCGCATGCTTGTATTTCCAGTGGGCGGCGAATCCGCGTTCGGCGATGTCCTCCATGCGCTGCGTGCGAATCTGCACCTCGACCCATACCCCGTCGGGACCCATTACGGTCGAATGCAGCGCCTCGTAGCCATTGGCCTTGGGCATCGAAATCCAATCCCGCAACCGGTCGGGCTTGGGGGTGTAAATATCGGTGATCGTGGAGTAAATCTGCCAGCATTGGGTCTTTTCCGAGGGAAAAGGCAGCGACTTGAAGACAATGCGGATGGCGAACAGGTCGTAAATCTCCTCGAAGGTAATCTGTTTGCGTTGCATCTTGCTCCAGATCGAGTAGACGCTCTTCACGCGTCCCGAAATCTCGTAATTAATATTGTCGCGGTTGAGCGCCGCGATGATCGGGGCATTGAATTTGTCGATGAACTCCCGGCGTGAAGCCTCGCTTTCGCGCAGTTTCTGCGTGATTTCGGCGTACTGCTGCGGAAAACGGTACTTCATACAGAGGTCCTCCAGTTCGCTTTTGATCGAGTAGAGGCCCAGCCGGTAAGCCAGCGGTGCGAAGAGGTAGATTGTCTCGCCCGTGATCTTGATCTGCTTGTTCATGGGCATCGCCCCCAGCGTGCGCATGTTGTGCAGTCGGTCGGCGATCTTTATCAGGATAACCCGCACGTCGTCGGAGAGCGTGAGGAGCACCTTGCGGAAATATTCGGCCTGCTCGGAGGTGTCGGCGTTGAACACGCCCGACATCTTCGTCAGTCCGTCGACCATCGAGGCGATTTTGGGGCCGAAGATGCGTTCCATGTCCTCCACGGAATACTCCGTATCCTCCACAACGTCGTGCAGCAGCGCTGCTACGACCGATTTCACGCCCAGTCCGATCTCCTCGATGACAATCTTGGCTACTGCAATAGGATGCAGGAGGTATGGCTCGCCGGAGCGGCGCCTTACCCCCTCATGTGCCTCCTTGGCCAGGAAAAATGCACGTTTGATAAAGTTCCAGTCCTCGTCGTTCTTGCAAATCTTGGTGCACGACAGCAGGAGGTCCTCCCATTTTTCCTTTATAAGTACTTCATCCTCGGCAGTATACCCCATACATTACTCCTTTTTGTTCTTCATGGCCTCGCGGACCTTCGCTTCGATCTCGTTGCGCAGTTCCTCGTCGGTTTTCAGCAGCTCCTTGACCGCGTCGCGGCCCTGTCCGATCTTGCGGTCGCCGTAGGAGAACCACGAACCGGCCTTCTTGACGACGCCGTAGTCGACGCCCAGGTCGACGATTTCGCCGATCTTCGAAATGCCTTCGCTGAACATGATGTCGAACTCCGCGCGTTTGAACGGGGGCGCCACCTTGTTCTTCACCACTTTGACCTTGGTGCGGGTTCCCAGCTGGTCCTCGCCGTCCTTGATGACCGACATGCGGCGGATATCGATACGCACCGAGGCGTAAAATTTCAGTGCGTTACCGCCCGTCGTGGTCTCGGGATTGCCGTAAACGACGCCGATCTTGTCGCGCAGCTGGTTAATGAAGATGCAGACGGTCTTGGTCTTCGAAATACTCGACGTGAGTTTACGCAGCGCCTGCGACATCAGTCGCGCCTGGAGGCCCATTTTCGAGTCGCCCATCTCGCCTTCGATCTCGGCCTTCGGCGTCAGTGCCGCTACGGAGTCGATGACGATGATGTCGATGGCGCTCGAGCGGATCAGCGAATCGGCGATTTCGAGCGCCTGCTCGCCGTTGTCGGGCTGCGAAATCAGCAGGTTGTCGACATCTACGCCGAGTTTTTGGGCGTAGAAACTGTCGAAGGCGTGCTCGGCGTCGATGAAAGCCGCGATGCCGCCGGCCTTCTGTGCTTCGGCGATGGCGTGGATTGCCAGCGTGGTCTTACCCGACGACTCGGGGCCGTAAATCTCCACGACGCGGCCTTTGGGGTAGCCGCCTACCCCGAGCGCCATGTCGAGCGTGATCGAACCCGTCGGAATGACCGGGATGTCGTTCACCTCGGTGCTGTTCATGCGCATGATCGAGCCTTTGCCGAAGTCCTTCTCTATTTTCTGCATTACTGCGTCCAAGACTTTGAGCTTGTCCGCATTTACCTGTGCTTTTTCTGCCATATTGCGTTTTGTTGTTTGCTATTTATAGGAATCGATAATTTGCTGGTAGTGGTTCTTGGTGTCCACCTTGGTGAAAATCTTCTCGATGCGGCCTTCGGCGTCGATTACGAACGTCGTGCGCAGCACGCCCATGTATTTACGTCCGTACATCGACTTCTCGGCCCACACGCTGTATGCCTCGCAAACCGAGTGGTCGGTGTCGGAGAGCAGCGTGAAATTCAGCTCGTGTTTGTCGCAGAAGCTGCGGTGCGACTTCTCGCTGTCGGGGCTTACGCCGATGATCCTGAATCCCATCCGCGCCAGCTCGGCCTTGCCGTCGCGCAGGCTTTTGGCTTCGAGCGTACAACCCGAAGTGTTGTCCTTTGGGTAGAAGTAAAGTATCGTACGCTGTCCGCGAAGGTCGGCAAGCGTCAGTGCTTCACCGTCTTGGGTCGTGGACTTGAAATCGGGGGCCATCTCCCCCACCTGTAACTGTGTCATAGCGTTTTCGGGAAAAGGAATTATTTTTCAAAGATATGAAATTTCCGGCGATTTCCACGCTTCCTCGGCGACTTTTTTGCGGCCTAATCCCACTGGTAGGTCACTTCGATCTGCGCGTTGAATTCCTCCTGTGTGGTGTTGAGCCGGTGCAGGCAGGCCGGACACCGGATGGCTGTCTCGGTCTCGACGTATTCGCCGCATCCGACGCACATCGGCAGCAGGCCGTACCCCGGCTGCATGGAGTGCTCGAACTGCGCTCCGCAGTGCTTGCACTTGATTTTGTAAGCTGTTCCCATTGTCGTTTTGTTTTTGGTTCACGTTACAAAGGAACGGCTTGTTTGTGTCAACTTGTGACACGTCTAAAAAAATATGCGAAATCGGCAATCTGAACGCATCGCTTTACCCGAATGAACCGGAGATTTTTGGGTTGTAGCCGTTTTTTGGGAACAATCCCTGCCATCGGCAAGACGGCAGGGATCGGATTTTTCAGAGTGTTTTGATCATTTCGAACTGTTTTCCCCGGACGGGAATGTTCCGGTTTTCGAGCAAGCGGGTGATCGCCTCGCAGCCGGTATCCGTATTGACAACCTTCAGGATACCGCTTCGGCTCAGTCCGGCCATTTCCCGGAGCAGGGCCGATCCGATACCCTGTCTTCTCCGTCTTCTGTCTACTCCGATCTGGGTAACATCCCCCGAGCTGGGTTCGAAAACGCAGTACCCTGCCAGCGTATCCCCGTCGAATACCCCGAGGCTGACCAGGTCGCCCGATGCCCTTTCGACGGATTCGGGGCTGTTTTGCCACGAGGGCCGGAAATCCCAGAATCCGGGAATCGTGTCGTGTTCGGCGATGTCGATCCGGCGGACGGAGTACGGGAAATCCGGAACCTTTGCCGGAAGGTCGATTCGGGCCGTTTCCTGTGAAAAATAATTGAATTCGCGCGTGACCTCGAATCCGAGTTTCCGGTAGACCGAAACGGCTTTTGCGTTGTGCTGGAGAACCTCCAGCAGGTATCGGCCGATACCTGCCTTCTTCAGATAAGGGATCGAGTGTTCGAAAATCCGCGTAGCGAGACCCTGCCCCCGGTAGGCTTCGAGTGTCCCGGTTCCCGTGTCGTAAGCCGTCGGAACACCGTCGTAATTTCCGATGCCGTTCAGCGTGAAGGCTGTGATCTGCTCCCCTTCGAACGCCGCGAACGACAGTTCCGGCACAAAACCGCGCCGCCGCAGCATTTTCTGGAGTTGCGGCCCGTCGATCCGGACTTCGTAGTCGGCAAAAGCTTTCGCGAAAGCGTCGTATAGCGTTTCGAAGCCGATACCGGCCAGGGATTTTAATTCCATTGGCTGTTTAATGATGGTGTTCGGCCTCCATGGCCTCCTGCTGGGTTTTGTGGACCGTGCCGTGGGGATGTTCCGCCGGAGCGTATATCGAATAGATTTTCAGCGGTTTGTCGCCTTTGTTGACAATGTTGTGCCACTTTCCGGCCGGAACCATGATGGCGAAATCGTCCGATACTTCCCGCACGAAGTCGAGGTTGTCCTCGCTGTCGCCCATCATCACCTGGCCCGTGCCTTCCTCCACGCGCAGGAACTGGTCGATGTCGTGGTGCTGCTCCAGGCCTACGTCGCCGCCCGCGGGAATTGACATCAGCGTTACCTGCAGGTTGCCGCCCGTCCACAGCGCAGTCCGGAAATTTTCGTTCGAGAGCGTGTAAGTCTCGATATTCAGCACCGTGGGCTCGGCTCCGTAATCTTTCAGGGAGACGGGTTCGGATGCGGTTTTTTCAGGTGGCGCAGGCGTCTGCCGGCAGCAGGATGCGGCCGCGAATGTCAGGCACAGTACGCCGGCGGTCAGTAAGTGGTTTTGTTTCATATCGCTTGCATTTAATTGTTGTGTGTGTCTAAATATAGTGAAAAATTTACGCTTTCGGGGTGTTTACCGCAATATATTCGCGGATGTAGTTCTTCAGTTCCGGGGAATCGACGATGCGGATGTCGTCCAGCAGTCCCATGACGAAGCGTCCTACCCCGGCCATCCCGGCTACCTCCGTGTCGAGCGACCAGCGTCCCCGGCCCAACGGTTTGAGGTCCCGTTCGGCCAGCGGATACTCCTCGCACAGCAAGTTGTAAGCCAGTATTCCCAGCTCCAGCCGCACACGATGGCGCGCCCCGCCGTGCATGCGGAAGGCGTCGATGAATCCCTCGCGATGCTCCCCGTCGTGCTCCCACGCTGTTCCGGCCAGTTCTACGGACCCGATGCGCGAGGTTTTGAAGAGTTTGTTGCTGCAATCCTCCAGGTCGTAGCACCATACCTGTACGTAGTTGGTCGTGAAGGCGAAAGGCTCTACGATACGGTCGCGGACCTCCCCGCCGTGCGCCGACTGATAGCCGTGCAGTACCGCCTGGCGCCGCTCTTCGATGGCTTCGATCAACCGCCGGATATTCGGGGCATTCTTGCCCCGCACGACCGTGTCGGCCAGCGTCTTGTTGTCGTAGACCGAGTAGAGTTTGCGCTTGAGGTTCTGTTTGAGCATGTTGGTGTCGTCGATGTTCTCGATGGCGTTTTTCAGGATCACGGCCTCCTCCTCGGTGAAGTGTACCAACTGCGAGATGTCGCGGAAGTGCGGCGACTCCTTGTCGAGACGAATGCAGTCGCCCGATTTCTTGATGACGAACCCCGCTTCGCGGAAGGTGTCGATATACCGGTACACCGTTCGGCGCGACATGTCGAGCCGTTCGGCCAGTTGGTCGACGTTGTAGGTGGTGTTTGCCGTCAGCAGTTTCATCAGCCGCAGCAGGCGTTCGAGTTTGGGTTGGTCCATGTATCTTATGTTCAGTGATTTCAAGGCTGTTCCGGTCGGGATTTTCGGTGCGCATGGTCCGTTCCGCAGGCGGCGCAGCATCCCGTGTGGACGCAGATCGTGCCGCCGCACGAGGGGCAGCTCCATTTTGCCCGTTCGCGCTCCAGGAATGCGGCCATTCCCTCTTTGCGGATGAACGCCAGGTTATCCATCGGCGATTCGCTCAGCGGATAATCGTTCATATAGCGGTTTTCCCGCTCCGACGTTTCGGCGCAGGGATATTGCGGACACTCGTCGCAGAAGCCGTCGGGCAGCGTTTTGCGGACTGCGCAAGTTGCGATCCTGCATCGCGAGGAACAAAATTCCGGTTTCGCGTCGTCGGGACCCCAGCATCCGGTGCAGGGGTTCTCTTCGCGCAGCGCCCCGATGCAAACGCTGCAATCGAGGCCGCACGGGGCGATCATTTTTGCGTGAAAATCCATTCGATTCCTGTTTTGGGGGCCGGAACGACCGGCGCCGGCCTTACAAAGATACGAAAAACCGGGTACGGAGCAAAACCGGATTGCAGCCGGCTCCGGATAACGAACCGGTTTCCAAAAGTGTGTTACGATACCGGGATATACAAAAAAAGTCGTGACAAAATCTGTCACGACCCTCTGTTTGCATCGGCGGTATGTGTACCCTATTGGGCGAGCACTTTCTTTTCGATCTCCTCGACCTGGCGGCGGAATGCCTTGTCGGTCTCGATGAGGTTCGACACGGCCTTGCACGAGTGGAGCACCGTGGCGTGGTTGCGGCCGCCGATCGCCGATCCGATCGTCGTGAGCGGCGCTTTGGTGTGCTGCTTGGCCAGATACATGGCAATCTGCCGGGCCTGGGCGATTTCGCGCGTACGCTCCGTAGAGTTGAAGCGTGCGAAGTCCAGGTTGAGGTATTCGCATACGACCTCGATGATGTGGTCGATGGTGATCTCCTTCTGGTAGAGTTTCACGTAAACCTTCAGGATCTCCTTGGCCAGCGACGTGGTGATCTTGCGTCCGAGGAACGAGGCGTTCGCCACCAGCGACGAGAGCGCTCCTTCGATTTCACGCACGTTCGCCGAGATGTTGTCCGCGAGGTACGCCACCACGTCGTCCGTGATCTGCGCTCCGAGTTTCTGCGCCTTGGCGCGGATGATCTTGAGCTTCGTGTCGTAGTCCGGTGTGTTGAGCTGGGCCGACAACCCCCACTTGAAGCGGGTCAGCAGCCGCTGCTCGATGTCCTTCAACTCCACGGGCGGTTTGTCCGACGTGAGGATCAACTGCTTGCCTGCGAGCTGCAGGTGGTTGAAGATATTGAAGAAGGCGTTCTGCGTGCCCGTCTTTCCGGTCAACTCCTGGATGTCGTCGATAATCAGCACGTCGATCATCTGGTAGAAATGGATGAAGTCGGGAATCTCGCCGTTCTTGTAGGCTGTCTGGAACTGCGCCTGGAACTTGTTCATCGAGACGTAGAGCACCTGCAACTCCGGATGGCGCTGGCGCACCTCGTGGCCGATCGACTGCACGATGTGGGTTTTCCCCAGCCCCGAATCTCCATATATATACAGGGGATTGAAGGGGTTGTTGCCCGGATTTACCGCGACGGACATACCCGCCGAGCGGGCCAGTCGGTTGCACTCGCCCTCGATGAAGGTCGCGAACGTGAGGTTCGGATTCAGCTGCGGGTCGATAATTATCTTCTTGAGTCCCGGAATTACGAAGGGATTCTTTATATTTGCAGTGTTGGTCTGCGTATTGAAGCGCGAGATGGCCGTCGTGTCCGAATCGGCCGCCACGGGGACCGCCGCCGGAGCCGTCGTGCGGGGCACGGCGTAGTGGAGACGGGTTTGCTGTCCGTAGAGCTGCGAAATGATCGGCTTGAGGAACGGGATGTAGTTCTTCTCGATCTGGCGGACGTAACTTTCGTTGGGAACCCTCAGACGAAGCGTCGTGCCGTCGAATTCGAGCGGAACGATGGGCTGAAACCACTTCTCGAACTCCTCGGCGGAGGTCCGGGCCTTGATCTGGTCCAAGCAGTTTTGCCACATATCGCTATATGTCCGTGTGTTGTTTAACATGATAAGGGTTGCACTATTTTTGATGTGACAAAGTTGTGAATAATTTTGCAAAAAGATTTTGGTTTTTATGTTGCAAATATCCTTTTTTTATATATAGAAAAACAACGGTTTCCGATGTCTCAATTTTAACTCCTTGATAGTGAATAATCGATTTTTATTTCGTACATTTGCATATAAAATTTTTGGGACACCCGAAGTCAAACTATAAATAAAACTAATAAAACTTATGGCAAACGAACTGGAACAATTGGTTCTCAAGAAAGCGCAGAGCTGGCTGGACGGCCACTATGACGAAGCGACGAAAAAGCAGGTTAAATACCTGATAGATAACGATATGAAAGAGCTTGTGGAGAGTTTCTACAAAGACCTCGAATTCGGTACGGGCGGCCTGCGCGGCATCATGGGCGTAGGTTCCAACCGTATGAACGTCTACACCGTGGGTGCTGCTACGCAGGGGCTTTCGAACTACCTCAAGAAGAACTTCGCAGGCGAGCAGGTGCGTGTGGCCGTGGCCCACGACAGCCGCAATAATTCACGCATGTTTGCCGAGCGTGTGGCCGACATTTTCGCCTCGAACGGCTTCACCGTTTTCCTCTTCGACACACTGCGTCCGACGCCTGAACTGAGCTTCGCGATCCGCGAGTTGAAATGCCATTCGGGCGTGGTCGTTACGGCCTCACACAACCCCAAGGAGTACAACGGTTACAAGGCCTACTGGACCGACGGTTCGCAGGTTACCGAGCCCCACGACAAGAATATCATCGCCGAAGTTGCGAAGATTACCGACGTGAACATGATCCTCACGGGGAAGAATCCGGGAAACATCACCATCCTGGACGAGAAGTTCGACGAAATTTATTTAAATAAGGTGCACGAACTCTCGCTTTCGCCCGAAAGCGTGAAGAAGCATCACGACATGAAGATCGTCTATTCGCCGATGCACGGCGCAGGCGTCCGCCTGGTTCCGGAGTCGCTGAAGAAATTCGGCTTCACGAACGTGATCATGGTGAAGGAGCAGGCTGTCATCGACGGCAACTTCCCCACCGTCGAGTCTCCCAATCCCGAGGAGCGCAAGACCATGTCGATGGCCATCGACCTCGCCGCGAAGGAGGGGGCCGACCTGGTGCTGGCTACGGACCCCGACTCGGACCGTATCGGCGTTGCGCTGCGCAACAAGAAGGGCGAGTACGTGCTGCTCAACGGTAACCAGACGCTCGTGCTGTTGCTGAGCTACCAGTTGACCCGCTGGGCCGAGCGCGGCGAGCTGGACGGCAACCAGTATGTCGTGAAAACCATCGTAACGTCGCAGATGGCCAATGCCGTGGCCGACTACTTCAAGGTGAAGTGCTACGACTGCCTCACGGGCTTCAAGTATATCGCCAAGATCATCCGCGAGAACGAAGGCAAAGCTAAATATATCGGCGGCGGCGAAGAGTCGTTCGGCTACCTCGCCGGCGACTACGTGCGCGACAAGGATGCCGTGTCGGCCTGCTCGCTGGCTGCCGAGGCTGCCGCATGGGCTATGGATACGATGGGCCTGACGCTCTACGAGTGGTTGCAGGAACTCTACGTGAAGTACGGTTTCTACCGCGAAGGCCTGGTTTCGGTGGTCCGCAAGGGCAAGGAGGGCGCTGAACTGATCCAGAAGATGATGGTCGATTTCCGCCAGAACCCGCCCAAGACGATCCTGGGATCGCCTGTGGTGAAGATCAACGACTTCCAGTCGCTCGAAACGCTCGATGTGAAAACCGGTGCGAAGACCGCGATCGAACAGGACAGCAGCAACGTGCTGCAATGGTTCACCGAGGACGGCACGACGGTTTCGGTGCGTCCGTCGGGCACGGAGCCCAAGATCAAGTTCTACTTTGGCGTCAAGGAACCGCTGGCTTCGGTTGCCGACTTCGACGAAGTTCTCGCCGAGCTCGACGCCAAGATCGAAGGCATCAAGAGAGACCTCAAACTGGAGTAATTCCTGCTTTTGGAGCGATCGGTCGCTTCTGTGATTATTTCTCCCCTGGACAATTTGTCCGGGGGATTTTTTGTTTCCGGATCGTGTGTCTGAGTTTTTAGTAATGGCTTTACGGAAAGCAAAGCCGTGTCAGGTCGTTCGGATGTACTACTACCCTGCCTGCATGTCGTTATGGGAGCTATTTTTATTTTTTTTTGCATTTAACTAATTATTTAGTTGTATAATTAAAATACTAGTTGTATGTTTGCCTGTGGATAAACTAAAATTATAGTTATGGTAGAAATCGTAAAAAAACGTCCGCAGGAATTGACTCGCGCCGAGTTGGAAATCATGCAGGTACTGTGGAATAAGGGAGCGGCGGTCGTACATGGAATCCTCGACGATATGGAGGACCCGAAGCCGGCCTACAATACCGTATCGACGATTGTCCGCATCTTGGAGAAGAAGGGGTTCGTCGGTCATAAAGCTTACGGCAAGACCCATGAATATTACCCGCTTGTCTCGAAGGATGCTTATGCGCGTCGTTATATGGACACTGTACTGAACAATTTTTTCGGAGGTTCCGTGAGCCGGATGGTTTCGTTTTTTTCCGAGAACAAGGCGATTTCGGTCGAGGAGACCGATGCTATTCTTGAGATGTTGCGCGAACGCAAATAATTCCGGCTATGAAATCCCCGTTGCTCTACGTCGTTGAAATGCTCTTTTGCAGTGGATTGCTGTTGGCGTTTTATCGCTTGCTACTGGTCCGTAAGGTCTCGTTTGCTGTATGCCGCCGTTATCTGGTTGTTAGCGTGTTCCTTGCAGCGGTTGTCCCGGCGCTCGATATTCCGCTTTATCCCGCGGCAACATTCCTCTCTGACTGACTGCGGGGCGTATACCCTTGCCGAACATCCGCAGGTCGCTACTCCTTTTTCCTTTCTGCATACGGTTTTTCTGGGCGAAGGATACGAAGGGAGCCGACGTGAGATTGTTCTTTGTCACGAGGGGAGCCATGTTCGTCATCGTCATTCTGCCGAGCGTATCGCTGTCGAATTGTTTCGCCGTCTTTTCTGGGTCAATCCGTTTTTCTGGATCGCCGGAAGGTGGTTGCAGGAGGTTCACGAATGGGAGGCCGACCGTGACGTGCTCGATGCCGGTTACGACCTTACCGAATACAGAACGGTTATTTTTTATCAGCTCTTCGGCTATAATCCGGATATAGCCTGCGGGTTGAATCATTCACTCACTAAAAAACGATTTGCCATGATGACTCAATTTAAAAAGCGCCGTTACACCGTGTTGCGGCTCGGCGCCGCCGTTCCCGTAGTGACCGGAATGATGTTGCTTTGCAGTTTTACCGTCCGAACTCCCGAACCGGCTGCGACCGGTGAATCCGGTCCTCCGGCCGTCACGGTCCAGTTCGCTGCCGGCGGGAAGATTCTGCTCGACGGACAGCCCGTCACGATCGCGGAACTGGAGCGGCTGGTTGCCGCCGAGCGCGAAAAACTCGCCGAAGCGGACCGTGCGCAAATGGTGGTTGTCTTGCAGGCCGAAAAGAATACGCCGATGGACAGCGTCGCCCGTGCGATGACGGCGCTGCGGCGTGCGAACGCCCTGCGCCTGGAATGCCGCACCGGGCCGTCGGGTCCCGGCGTATTGCGCATGCTGCCGCCCGACCCGTCGCGTTTGCCCGCGGACGGCAGCGTGAAGATACTCGTGCCTGATGAACAGGGGAATATGGGAATGCTAAAGATTCAGGACCGGAACCTGTTCGGGGTTCGGATCGATGCTGCCGGTAAGGTTGCGGTCTGCCGGGGCGGCGGGGAGGAACCGGTTTCCGTCCGGAAATTGCCCGCGCTGATCAAAGCGTTTATCCTCAACGCTTCGGACGATCCCGGCCTCTCCGCCAAACGGATGCAGGAGTTCGCCCTTCCCGGCGGCGGCACGATGAGCTATCCGGTCAGCGAGGGGATCGTCTCCCTGCAAGTTGCGCGCGAGGCTTCGTTCGGGCGTTATGTCGAGGTACAGCGGCTCGTTGCGCAGGCTTTCGGCGAGGTTCGGGACGAGTTGTCGCGGCGGCATTTCGGCCGTGACTGCGCTTCGCTCACCGAGACCGAACGGCAGGTGGTCGTCCGTGCCGTGCCGCTGAAGATCACGGAATCCCCCGCCGAATAAGCGAAACGTCCCGGGCCACTTGCGGCCCGGGACGTTTCCTCATTTTTATAACTTCGGATTGCTGTGGTGGCGTTCCTTGTCGCGGGCTGTTTTCTTGGCGAAGTTGGCTTCGAGGGCTGCCGTCAGGTCGACGCCCGTCTGGTTGGCGAGGCACACCAATACCCACAGCACGTCGGCCATTTCGTCGGCGAGATTCTCCTTCTCGCCTGCCTTGAACGACTGGTCGCCGTATTTGCGGGCCATCACGCGGGCCAACTCCCCCACCTCTTCGGTCAATACGGCCATGTTGGTCAGTTCCGAGAAATAGCGTACGCCGTACTCCTTGATCCAGGCGTCTACGCGTTCCTGTAATTCTTTGATTTCCATACTATCGGATGCGGATTAGGTTAAGTCCGTCGCGCAGCGGGAGGATGACGTTCACGACGCGCGGATCGTCGGTTACCAGGCGGTTGAATTCGATAAGCGCCTGTGTGTGGCGGTCGTTGTGCGCCACGGGCTGCACGACCTTTCCCGACCAGAGGATGTTGTCGGCGATCAATACCGAGCCGCTGTGAACCAACGGCTTGCCGTTGTCGTCGCCCATCAGCATCCGGTAATAAGCCGGGTATTCGCGCTTGTCGCCGTCGATGAACACGAGGTCGAACTCCCCGCCCAGCCTTGGGGCGATCTCCAGCGCTGAACCGATGTGCAGGCGGATTTTATGTCCGTATTCACTGCGGTCGAAATACGACCGGATAAACTCTTCCAACTCGTCGTCCACCTCGACGGTGTGCAGTTCGGCTCCGTCCTCCAGCCCTGCGGCCATCGAAAGCGCCGAGTAGCCCGTGAAAGTCCCGATTTCGAGCACCCGCCGCGGCCGGAGCATTCGCACGAGCATCTCCAGCAGGCGTCCCTGGATGTGCCCCGAAATCATCCGCGGCGCAATGGCCCGCAGGTTGGTTTCGCGGTCCAGTTCGTGGAGCAACGCCTCCTCGGGTTCCGAGAGATCGTGGATGTATCGTTCGAGGGCTTCCATTATTCCCTGTAAAATCCGTGTTTGTTGAATTCGTACGACGCGGCGACCGATTCCGGGGTGTCGGCTTCGAGCCACAGCAGGCATTCGCGTGTAAATTCGAGGTAGCCCGTGCCGTTGGCCGTCACGATATTCCTGTCGCGTACCGCCTGCCGCTCCTCGTAGAGGTCTCCGCCTGTGTACTTCGCGCCGCCCCATTCCCGGAGCAGTTTGGGGGTATTTCCGGTGTGCTTTACGTTGTTCAGGAACCCGTGCGCCGCCAAAAACGCCGAAGCGTTGCAGATGGCCCCCACGAGGATTCCCCGCGAAAGGGCCTCCCGCACCAGCGGGACAATCGTTTCGGCCTGGGGCGTATTCCAACTCATGCCGCCGATGAGGACCAGGGCCGCACACGCTGCCGGCAGTTCTGCCGTGCCGCGGTCGGGCGTCACCGTCATGCCGCCGATCGAGCGGACTTCTCGGCCCCCGGGAGTGGCGTATTCGACCTCGTAGCTTCCCGGGCGCCCCGGCATGACGCCTGCCCGGAGGGCCGATGCGAGGAATGCTCCTTCCCAGTCTGCGAAATCGTCGAGTAAAACGAACAGTACCTTTTTCATATCATTTGTATATCAGCCGTGACATATTTGCAAAGACTTCCTCCGCCACTTCCGTCAACTGTGTCGCCGTCAGGGCGCGGACCTTGGCGTAAACCTGCTCCATCGTGTCGATGCCGTCGTGGGTCAGCAGGCTTTTGCCTGCCCCGAGCATGTAACTTTCGTTGCTTTCGCTCGATATGGCCAGTTGGGCGATGAACTGCTTCTTGGCCATCGACAGTTGGCGTGCCGTCAGCGGCGTCGTCCGCAGTTTGCGCAACTGCTCTTCGATCAGCGAGATGCACTGTTCTGCATTGCTGTGGTCCGAGCTGAAATAGATAGCTACGACGCCTGTGTCGCCATAGGGCGTATAGGAAGCCTCGATGTTGTACGAAAGCCCGTTTTTCTCGCGTACCACGACATTCAGCAGCGAGTTGGCGCACGGTCCCCCGAGGATGTTTACCACGAGTGCCAGCGGCAGCCGCCGCTCCTCGCCGATACCGAAGGCCCGGTTGCCGATGATGCAGTGGGTCTGGTGGGTATGCTTCGTGACCGTCTTTTCGAAAGCCGTGTACGGTGCGGGCGCTGCCCTTTCGAAACGGCGCTGCGATGCGGGCTGACCGGCAAAATAGCGTGTGGCGATTGCCTCCGCAGTCTTGGCCGAAAAGTTGCCGATCGACGAGAAAACCATCCTGTCCGTGGTGTGCGTGCGGGCCGTGAAGGCGCGGATTGCATCGCCGTCGTAGCGCATCAGCGCCGCTTTGCGGCCCAGGATGTTGTGTCCCAACTCCGAACCGTCGAACAGCATGTCCTCGAACGTGTCGTAAATCAGGTCGGCGGGCGAATCCTTGTAGGTGTTTATCTCGTCGACGATCACCTCCTTTTCGCGTTCCAGTTCCCGGTCGGGGAAGGTCGAGCGGAAGGCGATGTCGGCGATCAGCTCCGCGGCTTTCGCAAAATCGCCTTTCAGCGTTGTGGCGTGGATCGTCGTATCTTCCTTGGTCGTGAATGCGTTGAGCTCCCCGCCGAGGTTTTCCAGCCGGCAGTTCACCTGCCACGCTTTCCGGCGCTCTGTGCCCTTGAAGAAGGCATGCTCTGCGAAATGCGCCAGCCCGTACTGGTCGGGGTGTTCGTCGCGGCTTCCGGCGTCGATCACCAGCGCGCAGTGCGCTACGGTGTTGCGCACCTGGCGGTGGATACCGCGGATGCCGTTGGGAAGAGTATAGGTTTGGAATTCCATTCAATTAAAAATTAAAGATTAAAAATGAAAAATTGGGCCGCGCGGCTATTCTTGCGCATGTGTACGGCAGTTCTTAATTTTTCAGTTTTCATTCTTAATTAGTTTGGAGCGCAACTCCAAAAATTGCCCCGTATGGCTTTCGGAACACTGTTCCAGTCCGCGCGGCGTGCCTTCGAATACGACCTGTCCGCCCGCCGTACCCGCTTCGGGTCCGAGGTCCACGACCCAGTCGGCGCATTTGATGATGTCCATGTTGTGCTCGACGATTACGATCGTGTGGCCGCGTTTGATCAGGGCGTTGAACGCCGCCAGCAGTTTCGAAATGTCGTGGAAATGCAGTCCCGTCGTCGGTTCGTCGAAAATGAACATGACACCGCCCTGCGCCGAGTCCTTCGTGAGGAACGAGGCGAGTTTCACACGCTGGCTCTCGCCGCCCGAAAGCGTCGACGACGACTGTCCCAGTTTGATGTAGCCCAGTCCCACGTCCTGCAACGGTTGCAGCCGTTCGACGATCCGTCGGCAGGTGGCGTTTTTCTTGCTGTCTTCGCCGAAAAAGGCGATGGCATCGTCCACGGTCATCTCCAGCACGTCGTAGATCGACTTGTCGCGGTATTTCACTTCCAGTATTTCATCGCGGAAACGCCGCCCGCCGCACGCCTCGCAAACCAGTTCGACATCGGCCATGAACTGCATCGACACTTTGATCACGCCTTCGCCCTGGCACTCCTCGCAGCGCCCTCCGGCAATGTTGAACGAGAAGGCCGAAGCTCCCACGCCCGTATGCTGCGCATAAGGCTGGTCGGCGTAGAGTTTTCTAATTTCGTCGTATGCTTTTATGTAAGTCACCGGATTTGACCGCGACGACTTGCCGATGGGGTTCTGGTCGACCATCTCGACCGATTTCAGCATCTGGACATCGCCCGTCAGACCGTCGAAGTCGCCGGGTTTTACGCCTGTGTCGTAGAGCAGGCGCCGCAGCGCCGGGTAGAGGATTCCTTTTGCCAGTGACGATTTTCCCGAGCCGCTGACGCCCGTGATGCAGGTCATCACCGCCAGCGGAATCCGTACGTCGATGTTGCGGAGGTTATTCTCGCGTGCGCCTTTGACGGTTATCGAGTTGCTCCACCCGCGGGCAGTCGTGGGGACGGCTATTTCGCGCCGGCCCGTGAGGTAATCGGCCGTGAGGCTTTTCTTGTTTTTCAGCAGTTGGGGCAACGTCCCGCTGAAGACCACTTCGCCGCCGTTGTAACCCGCCTTGGGGCCGATGTCGACAATCCAGTCCGCGGCGCGGATCACCTCCTCTTCGTGCTCCACGACGATCACCGTGTTGCCCAGGTCGCGCAACTGTTTCAGTACGCCGATCAGGCGGTTCGTGTCGCGCGGATGCAGGCCTATGGACGGCTCGTCGAGGATGTAGAGCGAACCGGTGAGGTTGCTGCCCAGCGAGGTCGAGAGGTTGATGCGCTGGCTCTCGCCGCCCGAGAGGGTCGACGACAACCGGTCGAGCGTCAGGTAACCCAGCCCCACGTCGGCGAGGTATTGCAGGCGGTTGCGAATCTCCACGAGGATGCGCGATGCGGTCTTCGTGTCGTGTTCGTCCAGTTCGATGGCATTGAAGAAAACGATCAGCTCGTCCACGGGCATCGTCACCAGGTCGGCGATCGTCTTGCCGCCGACACGTACATACTGCGCCTCTTTCCTGAGGCGCGAGCCGCCGCACTCGGGGCAGGTGGTCTTGCCCGTGTAGCGGGCCTTCATCACGCGGAACTGAATTTTGCGCCGCTCCGAGTCGATGTAGGCGAAGAACTCGTCGAGTCCGTGGAAATATTCGTTGCCGCGCCACAGCAGGCGTTTCTGCTCCTGCGTCAGTTCGTGGAACGGCGTGTGGATCGGGAAATCGAATTTATAGGCGTTTTCGACGAGTTTTTGCTTCCATTTGCGCATCGTCTCGCCGCGCCAGCAGGCTATGGCGTCCTCGTAGATGGTCTTGCTCTTGTCGGGAATCACCAGGTCTTCGTCGATGCCGATCACTTTGCCGTAACCCTCGCACCGGGGACAGGCTCCCAGTGGGTTGTTGAAGCTGAAGAGGTGTTCCGAGGGGTGTTCGAACTCGATGCCGTCGGCCTCGAAGCGCGACGAGAACTCCCTTACGCCCTCGTCGGTCACGATCTCGCAGATGCCGTTGCCGTAGGAAAAGGCGCGGGCCACCGAGTCGCGGATGCGGGTCTGCGAGTCGTCGTCCGCGGCGACGCGCATGCGGTCGACCACGATCCGGATCTCGTCGGCCTTGGTGTCGGGGCCGATTCCGGGCAGTACGTCCTCGATCAGCCGCACTTCGCCGTTCGTGTAGACCCTCATCAGACCCTCCGAGAGCAGCAATGTCAGTTTTTCGATGATACCCTGCCCTTGACCGAGCACCAGCGGAGCCCCGATCGCCACCCGTTCTCCGTCGTGGCCGAGGACGTAGGCCGCCACGTCGTCCACGCTGAAACAGCGCACCTCCTGTCCCGAGACGGGCGAAAAGGTGTGTCCCGTGCGGGCGAACAGCAGTTTGAGGTAATCGTAAATTTCGGTCGTCGTCCCCACGGTCGAACGGGGATTGCGCGTGTTGACCTTCTGCTCGATGGCGATGGCCGGTGCGATGCCCGTGATGATGTCCACGTCGGGCTTGTTGATCTTCCCGAGGAACTGGCGGGCGTAGGCCGAGAGGCTCTCGACGTAGCGGCGTTGTCCTTCGGCGAAAATCGTGTCGAAGGCCAGCGTCGATTTGCCCGAACCCGAGAGGCCCGTTATGACGATGAGTTTGTTATGCGGAATTTCAACCTCGATGTTGCGGAGATTGTGGACCCGTGCTCCTTTTATATATATGGAGTTTTTGTGTTCTTCCATTTTCTATGCTTGCTGGACCGGTTTGCACGCAGGCGCAGCTCAATTTTCATTGCCTATGCTGCCGCCTGCTTTCGTTAATTTTTCAATGAGTGCCGCCGCGCGGCTTTCGCGGATCGTGAGGCGCATGGTGCAGAGGTTGTCGAAGGTCTGCTCCGCGATGCGCGGCTGCTCCTCCTTGACGACCCGCATGATGTCGTTCATCGCCACATAGGGGAAATCCACCCGGACCGTGCGGTCTACCGTCATTTCTACGATTTCGGCCGCTGCAATGGCCTCGGCCGCCGACTCCTTGTAGGCTGCGATCAGTCCCGGAACCCCCAGCTTCGTGCCGCCGAAGTAGCGGACCACGACCACGAGGCAGTCCGTGATGTCGTTCGAGAGCATCTGTCCCAGGATCGGCTTGCCGGCTGTCCCCGACGGTTCCCCGTCGTCGTTGGAGCGGAACGCTTCGCCGCGGGGGCCGAGCCGCCAGGCGTAACAGTGGTGTGTGGCGTCGTAATATTTTTTACGCAGCGCGTCGAGTCGCTCGCGAATCTCCTCCTCCGTCTGCACAGGGTAAATCCAGGAGAGAAACTTGCTGCTCCGCTCCCTGCAGGCGGCTTCGGCAGGAGCCGCGACGGTTCGGTAACTGTCGCCGGCCACGCCTATCGTACCTTTCTGAAGAGCCGCTCCCAGCGGATATTCGAGGGGAAACTCTTGTTCGCGTCGAGCGACAGCCAGACGAACGAGGCCTTGCCCACGATGTGGTCCTCGGGGACGAAGCCCCAGAAACGCGAGTCGGCCGAGTTGTGGCGGTTGTCACCCATCATCCAATAATAGTTCATGCCGAAGGTATACTCCGTGGCCTCTTTGCCGTCGATCAAGATTACGCCGTCGCGCTCTTCGAGCGTGTGGTTTTCATACGCTTCGATAATACGACGGTAGAGCGGCAGGTTTTCTGCGGTGAGCTGTACCGTATCGCCCTTTTTCGGAATCCAGATCGGACCGTAATTGTCCTGGCTCCAGCGGGGAGCGCCCCAATGCGGGAACACTTCGTCGTTGGGGGTATAGATGTAGCGGTTGACCGAAATGACGTTGCTGAGGCCCTTGACCTTCTCGGCGAGTTCATTCGTGAGGTTCATGTAGTAGCCCGAACCGTAACCGCTGTAATCCCGGATGCCGAGGTTGTCGATGGCATATTGCGTGAAGGGCGCCGAGGTCTGCACGACGTAGTTGAACTGTATGCCGGGGATCGGTTCCTGCGGTTCTCCGTTGACCCACACCTGTCCGTTGCGGACTTCGAGCGAATCGCCCGGAATCCCCACGCAGCGTTTGATGTAGTTCTCGCGCTTATCCACAGGACGGCTGATTACCGTGTATTTTTCGTTGAGGCGTTTGCGCCCTTCCGTCTTGCCGAACGACTCCTCGAAACTGCGCAGCGTGTCGTAATAGGTCACATTCTGGTTTTCGAGCAGCACCGTGTCGCCCGCCGGAAAGTTGAAGACCACTACGTCGTTGCGGCGGATCGGCTTGAGGCCCTTGAGGCGGTGGTAAGGCCATTTGATCGCTTCGGAGAACGATTTCTTGGTCTGCGAGAAAGGCATCGTGTGGTGCACGAAGGGGAACGACAGCGGCGTGTTGGGCATCTGCGGTCCGTAAGTCACCTTGCTCACGTAGAGGTAGTCGCCGATCAGCAGCGTCCGTTCCATCGACGAGGTGGGGATAACGTACATCTGGAAGACGAAAATATGCACCAGCGTCGCCACGACCGTCGCGAAAATGATGGCGTTGACCCACTCGTATACCGTTTTATAGGTTTTGCTGCGCTGGCACATCTTCGCGTTGTGGCTCCACACGTAGCGGTAGAAGAACTTCGTGATGTAGAGGTCGAAGATGACCGGCAGTCCCAGCAGCATCCAGAGGTTTCCCGTCCAGACTACGAACCAGAGCGTATAAAGCAATGCTGCCAGCGAAAAGCCGACCCATTTGTTATGGAGTAAATCTTTGATCTTGCCCATTTTATATCGTTTATTTCAATTATTTCAGCAGGTCGTCCATCGAGTAGACTCCTTGTTTGCCGCAGAGGAATTCGGCAGCTACGACGGCCCCCATCGCCAGCGTGCGGCGGTTCTTGATCGTATGTTTCAGTTCCAGCACGTCGTCCTCCGATTCGTAGGTCACGGTGTGAATACCCGGAACCGCGCCTTCGCGCACGGAACGGATTTCGATCCGGTCGGCAGGGGCTTCCCCGCTGCGTTCGATGCGGTTTGTGGCATGCTCGATGCCCGGAGCCAGGTTGACCCAGCCCTGCTTGCGGCCGAGGTTTTCGACGATGCCTTCGGCCAGCGTGATGGCCGTGCCGCTCGGAGCGTCCTTCTTCTGGGTGTGGTGCACCTCCTCGATGCGTACGTCGTAACCGCCCACGCGGTCGATCATCGCCGCCAGTTGCCGGTTGAGGCGGAACATCAGGTTGACCCCCAGGCAGTAGTTCGAAGCGTAAAACAGCGCTCCGCCCCGTTCGCTGCACAACTTCTGCAATTCTTTGAGGCGCTCGGTCCAGCCCGTCGTGCCGCTCACCACCGCCGTGCCGCATTCGATGCAGGTGCGGATGTTGCCGTATGCCGTCTCGGGCATCGTGAACTCCAGCGCCACGTCGATATCCGCCAGATGTGCGGCGTTGAGTTCGTGCGCGTTGTCCGTGTCGATAATCAGAGCCACTTCGTGCCCTCTTTCCTTGAGGATTCGTTCGATTTCACGGCCCATCTTGCCGTATCCTATGATTGCTGCTTTCATGGTTGTCTTGTTTTGAGCGTTCCGCAAAGATACGAATTTATTTGAAATCTAAACGCGGCGGCAGGTATTATAGTATACCCGAATCCGGAAAGATGCCGGGAAGTTATACCGGAGGAAATTTTTTGTATATTTGTGAGCAGAAACCATTACCACATGCGCTATTTCCTCGAACTGAGATACGACGGTGCAGCCTATTGCGGCTGGCAGCGGCAGCCCGATCAGCCTTCGGTGCAGCAGACGCTCGAACGGGCGCTCGCTACCCTGCTGCGCGAACCGATCGAGGTCGTGGGAGCCGGGCGCACCGATACGGGCGTCAACGCATCTTATTATGTGGCGCATTTCGATACCGTAAAACCCGTTGCGGACCCCGTACAGACGGTTTATAAACTTAACTTCCTGCTTCCGGGGAGTATCGCCGTCGGCTCGGTGACACCTGTCGCGGACGAAGCCCATGCGCGTTTCAGCGCCCGTGAACGCGAGTACCGCTACTACATCGAACCGAGTAAGAATCCTTTTACGCGCGGTACGACCTGGCAATACTACGTGCCGCTCGATATAGTGCGTATGAACGAAGCAGCGGCCATGCTGCCCGGATTCGACGATTTCACCTCCTTCGCCAAGCTCAACTCCAACAACAAGACCAATATCTGCCATGTGAAGCAGGCCGCGTGGACGGTTGATGAACAGGGCGTCCTCTGTTTTACGATCCGTGCGGACCGGTTTTTGCGCAATATGGTACGGTCGCTGGTCGGTACGCTGGTCGACGTGGGCCGCGGACGTTATACGCCCGATGAGTTCCGTGCGATCGTCGAGAGCCGCGACTTGTCGCGGTCGAGCGGCGGAGCCCCGCCGCAGGGATTGTTCCTGAGCGACGTGGTCTACCCGGCGGACATATTCGAACCTCAATGTTTTTCTAAATACAAATTGTTATGATAGGAACGATTATTTGGCTGATCGGCCTCGTGTGCGCCATCTGGTGCGTGCTCGACATTTTCAAAAAGAACATCTCCACGGCCGGTAAGGTCATCACGTCTATCGTGGTGCTGCTTACCAGTTGGCTGGGACTTGCGGTCTACTACTTCTACGGCCGCGACCACTTGCAGGAGTGGTTCAAGTAGCAAAAAGAGGGGTTCAGATTTGTGAACCTCTCTTTTTTTGCCTACTTTTGAAAACCAATTCCCTGCTTATGAATAAATTGCTGTGGGTGCTGCTTTGCGTCGGCTGTACTGCCTCGGCATCCGCGTTTCCCAAAGACCGGTTGATCGACTCGCTCGAAGGTGCATATGCCGTTGAGGACGATGCCCGAAAACGAGTGGATATCCTGCTGAATCTCAAAGATCTTACCGATTCCTCCGGGGACGAAATGTTCTATACGCGCAGGTTGTTTTCGGAGGCTCGTGCTGTTGGCGATCCTTTTGCTGCCGGAGCCTCGCTCGGTTCGCTGGCCTCCTACTACATTGCCCGCCCCGAGGCGGCCGATTCGCTCGAAATCGTGCTCCGGGAGGTGGAGCCGCTGCTGGAAGGCAGCAGTATGGAGGGACTTCCGGCCTATTACCGCATGGTGGATGTCGCACGCCGGATTCAGGTCGCCGGAACGGAGGAGGCCGTGCGGCTCAGCCAGAATTACGTCGATTCGATCCGTTCTTGTCCGCCGCGGACGATCTACGAGGAGGCTTCGCAGCTTTTCCTGAAAGGTATCGCCGCCTATAAACTGGGCTCGGCCGAGGGTAAGATGCACATGGAGCGCGGACTCCCCTACTGGGTCGACGAAATGGCTCTGCTGCCGAAGATGAAGCCCACGGCGCGCCGGAATTTCCATGCCAACCTCATTACCTGTCTGATTTCGGTTTATGGTTCGAAGGGGGACCGCGACGCACTGGTGCGTACTGCCGACGATTACCTGGCGATGCTCGACAGTTATTACCTCGATCCGGAGGTTGCGCGGCGCCGTCCTTACATTCCCAAGGAGATGTCCTACCTGACATGCTACTATGCGATGTGTACTTCGCCGCTGATCGAACGCCGGCAGGCGCAGGTCTATTACGACCGTTACCGCCGTTTCGTGGAGGATTCGCAGTCGGAGGACAATATGCTGCTCGACAAATACTGGTTCTACCTGATCAGTGTTTCCTACTACGAACATTGGGGTGATTACGACAAGGCGATGAGTTACAACGATTCGCTGATCCTGATTTCGCGTCCCAACGGCCTGTCGGCCCAGTTGGCGGATATGTATGTCCGGCGGGCGCAGTTTTACGAGCGCATGGGGCATTACAAGGAGGCATGCCGGGCATACAGCGATGTGATCGGCGTGCGCGACTCCCTCTCTTCACAGCAATATGCCCGGCGTGTCGGCGAACTCGAGGTCCGGTACGGGCTGGACAAGGCCGAGCGCGACCGGGCGCTGCTGCTGGCCCAGAAACGCCGTAACATGCTGTGGTTCATTGTCGTCATTCTTGTATTCGCCATCATAGCCGTCGTTTACCTGTGGCGTAACCTATCCCATATCAAACGTTTGCAGAACAAACTCCGCATCGAGTCGCACCGTGCGCTGGAGAGCGACCGCCTCAAACGCGACTTTATGGGCTCGATGAGCCACGAAATACGCACGCCGCTGAACGCCATCAACGGCTTTGCCGAACTGATCGCCGAGGGCGGCCTTTCGAAGGAGGAGAGTTCCGAGTTCGCGCAGATCATCCGCGACAATACCCAACTGTTCACCGCGCTGATCAACGACATGCTCGAAGTCTCGCAGTTGGATAATACCCTGGAGGAGTTGCCCCGGACTCCGATGGATATTTGCCAGATTATCCGCACCGAAGTCGAACGCCTTCCCCAGAAGGAAGGCGTCGAATACCGGACGGATTTCGCAGAACCGGAGATTGTCGTTCCGCTTCACCGCGGTTATGTGACGGAACTGATCCGTGAACTGCTCAAGAACGCCGTGAAATTTACCCCGGCGGGATCGGTGACAATCGCGTGCAGCCGTGTCGAAAACGGCATGCTGACTATCTCGGTGACCGATACCGGCTGCGGTATCGGCGAGGCTGATGCAGAAAAGGTCTTCGAACGCTTCTACAAAGCCGATCCTTTCGCGCAGGGTCTCGGACTGGGACTGAGCCTCTGCCGGCTGATCGCCGAAAAGTCGGGCGGAAAAATCCGTCTCGACACCTCTTATACCCGGGGAGCCCGCTTCGTTGTGGTACTGGCCGTGTAAAAGGAACCGTATAAATGAAGAGGTCCCGGAATATTCCGGGACCTCTTTTTTATTCCAGAGGCAGGATGACTATCATCCGGGTTCCGCCGGTGTAGTCCGGGTCGATGAAAATAGACCCCGAGAGCCTGCGGATAATGATTTTACTCAGGTAAATATACTGCTTTTCGGCAGCAAAACAAAAAAAAGGAGAATTTCGGCAGAAATTCTCCTTTAACGGTGGGAAACTTGTTTTTATAGATGGATCGCAGCTCCCAGGGCGGCTTCGGCAGCCTCCATGACGCCTTCGTTCATCGTCGGATGGGCGTGGATCGTGCGGGCTAGCTGGTGGGCCGTAGCGCCTAAGGCGCGGGCCAGCGTCGGTTCGGCCAGCATTTCGGTAACCGATGCGCCGACCATGTGTGCACCCAGCAGACGGTCCTCTTCGTCGAAGAGCAGTTTGACGAATCCGTCGCGGTCGCCGGCGGCCGTCGCCTTGCCCGATGCGGTGAAGGGGAAACGCCCTGCTTTGTAGGCGATGCCGTGCTCCTGCGCCTGTTGCTCGGTCATGCCGACCGACGCCACTTCGGGCTGCGTGAAGATGCACGACGGGATGGTCGAATAGTCCACTGGGGCCGGGTTGAGACCGCAGATGTTTTCCACGCAGCAAATGGCTTCGGCCGAGGCTACGTGAGCCAGCGCCGGACCCGGCACGATGTCGCCGATGGCGTAGACGCCCGGGACGTTGGTGCGGTAGAACCGGTCCACGAGGATTTTGTCGCGTTCGACGGCGACGCCCGCCGCTTCGAGCCCGATGTTTTCGATGTTGGATTTGATGCCCACGGCCGACAACACGATTTCCGCCTTGAGCGTTTCCGTGCCTTTCTTGCCTTCCGTCTCTACTTCGCAGATTCCTTCGGGATTGATTTTCACGGCTTTTACTGAGGTCGATGTGAGTACCTGCGCACGCAGCTTGCGGAACGCGCGTTCCATGGTCTTCGACACCTCCTCGTCCTCGAGCGGCATCATGCGGGACATGTATTCGATGACGGTGACTTTGACACCCAGTGCGGCATAGAACCAGGCGAACTCGCTGCCGATGGCTCCCGAACCCACTACGATCATCGATTCGGGCAGACGGCTGAGCGTCAGCGCCTGCCGCGAGGAGATCACGCGCTCGCCGTCGATGGGCATGAACGGCATTTCGCGGGGACGCGCCCCTGTGGCGAGGATGATGTGGTCGGCCTCGTATTCCGTTCCGTCCACGTCGAGTTTCCCCGGGGCCGTGAGGCGTCCGAATCCGGCGATCAGGTCGATTTCGTTCTTTTTCAGCAGGAACAGCACGCCTTTCGACATGGTTTCGGCCACACCGCGCGAACGTGCCACGATGGCTTCGAGGTCGGGTCTCACTTCGCCTTCAAGTTTCAGCCCGTAGTGCTCTGCGCTTTTGCAGTAGCCGTATACCTGTGCGCTTTTGAGCAGGGCTTTGGTCGGGATGCAGCCCCAGTTGAGGCAGACGCCTCCCGGTTCCGAACGCTCCACGAGCGCCACCTTTTTACCTAACTGCGCAGCGCGTATCGCCGCTACATAACCGCCCGGGCCGCTGCCCACGATGATGATGTCGTATTTCATGGAGTCTGTGAGGTTTTATTAAGTGATATCTTCATACTCGTTTCATGGAAATCCGTGCGGTTTTAAATAGTATATGGCGTTCCCACTCCTGCCATGCACCGTTTCCCTCTCCCGGATCTTTTATCGGGTTGTGAGGCCCGGTATTAACAGTCGAATGCATAAAATGAACGGCCTACGCATTTTACGATTTGGGATTCGTCGGCTTTCGACGACAGGAACAAGACTACGCATTTGGATTCGTAGTCGTCCGAAACATCGAAGACGAAGTCCGGCTTTGCGTCGGCATCCAAATCTCCGATCCAGAGAATGAGCGCTTTGGTGTCCCAGAATCCCGGCATGGCGATTAATAATTGCTCGTTTCCCGACCCTGCTTCCGACAGATAGAGTTTGTAGTTTTTTACCGTATCCCACGAACTTTCATCTCCCTCAGGTTGGTTGCCCGTATTGACTCCGCTTGCACGCAGCCGATACTTCCGGCCGTGAAATTCAAATTCCATTTACTCGCCTGCCGGGACATTGTCCTGTTCCGCTTTCATGGTTTCCACACCGCTTGCTGCAGGTTTTATCCCCTTTATCAGCAGCAAACCGTCTCTGGCGGAACCGACATACGCGACCGAATCCCCACTGCAGTCGTCAGTAGGAGTTTCCGATCTCTAAATCCGCTTTTTTCAGGTCGAAATTACCAGCGCCATCCTCATAAAAGTCATACCAAGATTCCGAATACATATGGTCGAAGTCCGAGGCCTGGGAACCCCTGTATCCCGCCGGTAGCAAAATATCGATTTCCGTCTCTTCATCGACGGGTAACCGGGCGTAGTCCTGTTCGAATACCGGACCTGCATGCAGTGAGTCCGGCGTAGGACCGTCGCATGCGCTTATCCGGTTAGCGTTTTCTGCAGGCCGATTTGAGACGGTGTATAAAGATGCAGCGATGAAAACCGTTGTTATTAAAAACAGAGCGACGAGGATCGTGGTTCTCCTGTTCATTTTCTCTGTGGAGTTTTAGTTGATGACTTTCAGTACTTCACCGTTGTCGGCTGCCACGGCGCGCTTCCACTTCTCGTTGTAACCCGGGAACTGGATTTTATCGGGAATCTGCCTGCCGCTGCCGTTGTCTACGAAGTGCGCCGGACCGCCCTCGCCGTCGAGGAACGACAGCACGTCGCCGTGTTCGCTCTTCACGTTGCCGTCGACGTATTTCACCAGCAGGTAGCCGTTGAGTTTCTGCCAGCGGTCGAAAAGCTGCTGTGCCGTCTCCACGCTCAACTGCGTGAGGTAGTTGCGCCGTGCGGCAGGTGACATCCGGCCCACCCGGGCGTTGACCTGCTGTACGTTTTCCAGCATCTCGTTTTCCCACTTGTCCACGACTTTGCGGATGTCGGCCGCGATCATGTCGTAGCGCATGTAGGCGAAGTTGGTCGTGCGGTTGAAGAGCCAGAAAGCCGACGTGGGCGAATATTCCAGCATCGAGCCGTTGCCCTCGCGGAAACACTCGGGAACCTCCTGCGCCGAGCAGAAGATCGGCGTCAGGCACGAGGTCGCTGCGTCGTCCACGCCGAACCAGAGGATGCCCATGTCGTCCGTTACACCGGGCCGGGCCTGCGCCACGAACCAGAATCCGGTCTGCTGGGTGGCCGTAGCCCGCTCGTTGACATATTTCACGCCGTCCACCTCGAACTCCATCGGCCGCCAGCGGTAAGGGCAGTTGTGGCCTCCCGCGCCGATGTCGGTGGTCATGTCCATCGGGGTTCCCTCGTAGTGGTCGCGCATGCAGTCGAAGACCGTTTTAGGCGATACTTTTGCGCGGGGTTTCACCCACAGCGGCATGCGGTTTTCCTTGTTGTGGCCCATCGCATAGTCGACATATTGATCCATGTCGTCGGCCACCGCGCGGAAGAAGGCCCACACGCGGGCTTCGCAGGCGCGCAGTGCGCCGAAATCGAGCGGTGCGTAGGCGTCGCAGAAGCTGAAATCGGCGTCCGGGCCGTCGTAGTAGCCCATCTCACGGGCGAACGAAACCACGTCCGGGGAGTAGAGGCAGTTTTCGGGATCGTCCTTCGGGAAGGTGGTGATGCGGGCCTGGTTGGCGTGTGCCGAAACATAGCCGTCGGGAATACGGCGTGCCACCCAGACAATGCCCTTGCGGGTGTTTTCACCCTTGGCGTCGAGTTTGCAGCCCTTGCCGATGAGCTCCATGATCCACGCTTCGTCGGGGTCGGCGATCGAGAACGATTCGCCGCTCGAAGCATAGCCGTAGGTGTTGGCCAGTTCGGCGATCACGCCGATGGCCTCGCGGGCTGTTTTGGCTCGCTGGAGCGTGATGTAGATCAGCGATCCGTAGTCCATGCGGCCTGTCGAATCCTCCAGTTCACGGCGTCCTCCGTAGGTCGTTTCGCCGATGATGAGCGAATGTTCGTTCATATTGCCGATGGTCGAATAGGTCTCCTTCACCTGCGGGATGTCCGTGAGGTAGCGGCCCGTGTCCCATTCGTAAACGGGAAGCATCGTTCCGGCCTTGTATTTGCCGGCGGGAGTGTGGTAAAGTGCGCCGTAGAGCGCGTGGGAGTCCGCCGCATAGGTGACCATCACCGAACCGTCGGTCGAAGCTCCTTTGGTGACGATGAAATTGGTGCAGGCCGATGCCGCGCCGTATGCCAGTACGCCAGTCGCTGCAAGAATCAATCGGAGTTTTTTCATTGTTTTTCAGGTTTTGACACCAAAGATAATAAAAAAGTCGGATGGGTGCAAACCCGAATTGCATACGGCCGGGCAAAACCTTTCCGGCTGCTAAAAGCATCGTTACGGCGTCAAAGATCGGAACCTATTCGGAAACAGTAAAAAAACGCTATATTTGTAATTGGATACGAAGGTCTCGTATCCCGGATTTACCCCCTCCCGGTGTGGAGGTAAGAAATTGTTTATCAGACTATTCGTATGAAGAAATCTTTGCTGTTGCTGCTTTTCGGGACGATTCTGTGCGCCTGCGCCGACAAGAACGAGCGCCTCGTCTTCGTGACCGACATCGTCATGCCGTCCCAATCGCAGGTCTTTACACCGGGGGACGAAGTGACTGTCTCGGCCCGGGGGTTCGAGGCCGACGACCGGATCATGTTCGAGGTTTACTGGGAGGAGGGAGCCGAATCGTTCGCCCCGAACGGTTCAGCCAGAGGCGTGTGGGGAATCATAACCTCGCGCACGGCTGCGAGCATCACGTTCCTGGCCCCGGGGCACTACCCTGCTTCGACGGTCCGGGTGCTGTTGTTCCGCGGAGGCCGGATGATGGCGTTGGGTAAAATCCGTGTTGCCGACGGACTCCCGAAAGCCGCGGCGCTCTATGGTATTTCGGCAGTCGATACCGACGAAACCCTGATCGACCGCATCGACCCGGCGACGGGTGCGCAAACGCGGGTCAAAACGCTCGGCGTCGGGCAGGGGCTCGCCTGCACGGTGGGCATTCCCGGCTCGGGTTGGATTTTCGGCGTTTACTCCGGTTCGATGGTCGGCGTCGACCTCACGATGCGTTATTGGAACGATTTCGGGTTCGGGGATTGCCTGTTTGCCGGGCAGGTATCCGACTCCGCCCTCGGTTTCCTGGGCTACGACGGAGAACGCCTGATGCTGACCATGCAGACCGCGACGCGCAGCTACTCCCCTTCGCCGGTTCTTTGGACGCTGCCCGAAGAGGTCGTGCGTACGATCGTCGGGCGGCCGTTTGTCCGGGTCGAATCCAGGTTGCTGCTGGCGCTGCGCAATGCCGACGGGACCTGTGCTCCGCTGGTGTTGGCGGTTTACGGCGGAGCGGGGGCGGGCGAGGCCGTCGAGGCCGATGCGATGATTCCTTTCTGGACGGTGGCTGCTTCGGCGGCCGAACCGGAGAAATTGGTCCAGGTCGGGGGCTATGCCGTTTCGGCGGAGGGTAAAACGCAGTTGCGGCTGTTCGATACCGCCGGGGACGGCCTTTTCGGGGAAACGCTGGCCGAAGTCCCGGGTACGGTGCTTTCGGTAACGGAGTACGCTCCCGATGAAAATAGACTGGAGATTTACCTGCTTTGCGAGACAGGCGGCCAGCGGCGGATTCATGTTTACGATGCGCTGAAGAAGACGCAGCGGACGCTTCCCGGAGCGTTCGGCTGCTCGGAAATCGTCCTGGCGAAATAGCGATTTTTCCCGGGCCTGTTTCGTGTTGTACGAATTTTGCGTATTTTTACCGGGAAAACAGAGAAACTTATGTCGTCAATAGCTTGTCAACTGTCGTTCGTGCGGCAAACGCTGCCCGAAGATGTCACGCTGGTCGCCGTGTCGAAAACCCATCCCGCGGAGATGATCCGCGAGGCCTACGATGCCGGTCACCGCATTTTCGGCGAAAGCCGTCCGCAGGAACTGCGCGAAAAATACGAAGCCCTGCCCAAGGATATCGAGTGGCATATGATCGGCCACCTGCAGACCAACAAGATCAAATACATCGCACCGTTCGTTGCACTGATCCATTCGGTCGACAGCGCGCGGCTGGCCGAAGCCATCCAGCGGGAGGCGGCCAAGTGTGGGCGGATGCTCGAAATCCTTTTGGAAATCCATGTCGCCGAGGAGGAGACCAAAACGGGTTGGGACATGGCCGAACTGATGCAGTACGTCCGTACGGCGCCGTTTGCGCAGATGCCCGATATCTGCGTGCGCGGTGTGATGGGCATCGCCACCAATACCGATGACGGCGAAGCGATAAGCCGCGATTTCAAGGAGTTGAAGCGCTGTTTCGACCTGCTGCAACCCTACTTCGGGCCCCGGTTCAACACCCTCTCGATGGGCATGTCGCACGACTACCCGCTGGCCGTCGAGTGCGGTTCGACGATGGTGCGTGTCGGCTCGCTGATTTTCGGCGATCGGGATTATTCGAAATAGGTATTTGGCCAGATGCCCGGTTGCGATGCGGCAAGCCCCCTCCCCGGAGGGGATTTAGGAGAAGGCCAGCCTTGTAAACGGCGCCGAAGGCGGCCAGTGACCGGCAGGAACGGAGAAACTTTGAAAAATAAACTAAATCTTTCAGATATGCATATCGGTTTTATCGGATTCGGAAATATGGCGCAGGCCATGGCCGGCGGATTTGTCCGCTCGGGGGCCGTGCAGCCCGGGGATATCGGCGCATGCGCGCGCGACCGTGCGAAATTGCAGCGTAATACGGAACCGCAGGGTTTCCGTGCTTTCGACGATGTTGCGGCGGTCGCCGGGTTTGCCGACGTGGTGATCGTCGCCGTAAAGCCCTATCAGGTCGAAGCGGTGCTTGCCCCTGTTAAGGATTTGCTGGCCGGAAAAATCGTTGTTTCGGTAGCCGCCGGCGTTACTTTCGACGACTACGAACGTATACTCGCTCCCGGCACACGCCATCTGAGTACGATTCCCAATACGCCGGTTTCGGTCTGCGAAGGCATCGTCGTCTGCGAACGCCGCCATTCGCTTTCGGATGCGGAGTGGCAGGAGGTGAAGGCGTTGTTGTCGAAAATCGGTCTCGTGCTGCAAATGGATACCGCCCTGCTCAACATTTCGAGTGCCGTCTGCGGCTGTGGCCCGGCATTCGTCGCCATGTTCATCGAGGCGCTCGGGGATGCAGGCGTCAAACACGGCATTCCCCGCGCCGACGCTTACCGCATGGCGAGCCAGATGATCGTCGGGACCGGAAAACTCCAGCTTGCAACGGGACTGCATCCCGGGGCGATGAAGGACGCGGTCTGCTCGCCCGGCGGTACGACGATCGTGGGTGTTGCCGAACTGGAACGCAAGGGCTTCCGTGGTGCGGTGATCGACGCTGTCGACGCCATTCAGAACAAAAAATAACAGGGGCGCAGGTTTGGCCGTTCTCCGGCTACTTCGTCCCCGGGTGTTATCAGAAAGCGCCGGACTTTTCGAAAAGTCCGGCGCTTTCTGTTGAGGCCGAGGATTCGTCCTATCGTACCCGCAGGCTTTTGCCCAGCCGCAGGATCGTGGTCGACTTGATTCCGTTCAGGCGGCAGATGTTTGTCACTGTCGTGCCGTAACGGCGGGCAATGGCGCCCAGCGTGTCGCCCGACTTGATGCGGTGGTACTGCATGGCGGCTTTTTCGGCGGCCTCCTTCTTGTCCAGCTCCTCGTTGGCGATCTCGTCGTCGAAGTCCTGTCCGGCGTTGGAGTAGATGCTGAAGAACGATTTTTTGAGCAGGAACGTTTCGCGGCTCAGCGTTCCGTTCTTGAAGTCGATCAGGCGTTCGGGGTCGAACGACTGCCCGTAATAGCGGGTTTCGAAGTGGAGATGCGGACCCGTCGAACGTCCCGTCGAACCGCCCAGGCCGATGATCTGTCCCGCCTCGACCCATTGGTCGGGTTCGACCATGCGTTCCGACAGGTGGCCGTAGTAGGTTTCCAGCCCGTTGTCGTGGCGGATGATCACCAGGTTGCCGTAACCGCCCTTGTTGTATTCCGAGATGCGCACACGGCCGCAGAAAGTGGCGTAAACCGGATCGCCCATCTTGAGCGGCAGGTCGACGCCCTGGTGCTGGCGCCTGCGGCGCGGACCGTATTTGCCGCGCGGATGCACCGAGCCCTGATAGGGGCAGTGGTAGCTGGTCAGCGAATCCACGAGGTCGATGACCACCGATTTGGGCATGCCCGACATGTCGACATCCTTGTACGGGAAGAGCGTCGTCGTGTCCCAGTATTTTTCGAAGATCGTGCTGTCCTTGGCCACCTCGCGGTTGAGGACATATTTCCAGGAGTTGTTGCTGTAAAGGATCACTTGCACGGCGTCGTTCTCGGTCGAGAGGGTGTCGATCACCGTGAGCCCGTTGGTATCGAAGATGGATTCGATCTCCTTGGGCTGTAAACGCAGGCGCAGGGCTGCGACGGAATCCGCTGCGGCCTGCTCCGGGTCGACGACTGCGGCGGGAACGGGTTCTGCGGCTTCGGTTTTCCCGGCGCTTTGATCGGCGATGTAGAGGATGCTTTGCAGCGAGTCGATCAGTGCGGCCTGGCGGGACGCAACCGAGCGGAGCGAGTCGGCCGCAGCGATTTCGCTGGGTGTCGCGGCGGGTTGCGTCCGCGTGTTTTTCGGTTTGCGGGCCATCGCGGTAAAAACCAGCGAGAGGGCGATGCCTGTAAGGATGTATTTTTTCATAGTCTCTTGTTGTTGTCTGATCAGTTGTTTCTGCGGATGACGACCGCCGTGACGTTGTCGCTGCCGCCGGCCCTGTTGGCCGCCTCGCCAACGTTATTGTTTGCGCAGTAAATCTTCGGCTGTCTCCAGCGCCTTGTAAAACTCCTCGCCGAAGCGGCGGATAATCGGCTCCCGGAGGGCTTTGTAGACCGGGATGCCCAGCTTGGCGCCGCATTTCCGGGCGGGTGCGCACACCGACCAGCGGTGGTAGTTAAGCCCCACCGTACCGTTCGAAAAACGCATCACGCGGATGGGATAGAGGTGGCATGAAATCGGTTTGCGGAAGGCGGTCTTGCCCTCCATCCACGCCTTCTCGACGGCGCAGAGCGTTATTCCGTTCTCTTCGTAGGTGTAGGCGCATTCGGCGTCGCCGACGAGCGGTGTCGTCAAATCGCCGTCTTCGTCGATAACCATGAATCCCTGCCGTTCGACGGCCTCGATGCCTTCGGGCGTCATGTAGGGCTTGTAAGCCGGATATTCGCGTTCGAGTATCTCGACCTCTTCGGCTTCGAGCGGCGCCCCGGCGTTGCCTTCGACGCAACAGATTCCTTTGCATTGCGCGATGTCGCAGGCGAAACACTCGCGCAGCAGGTCGGCGCTTACGATTTTATCGTCGATCTCAATCATTTGCGGCACGTGTCAGCGATGATGATGTCATACAATTCCCCGAGCGACATACCCATTTCGCGGGCCTGCTTGGGGACGATGCTGCCCCCGCTCATGCCGGGAATCGAGTTCAACTCGATGAAATAGGGCTTTCCCGAAGGGGTTACGATGAAATCGACCCTTACGACTCCCGAGCAGCGGCAGGTCCGGTAGGCTTCGCGCGTCATGCGGTTCAGTTCGGCCTTTACTTCGGGCGTGATGTCCGCAGGGGTGATTTCGTCGGAATATCCGGCAGTATACTTGGCCTGGTAATCGAAAAAGTCTTTCTTGGAGACGATCTCCGTGATCGGGAAAACATACTCCTTTCCTCCGGCGATCAGCATGCCGCAACCCATTTCGCGCCCCGTGATGCACTCTTCGACGAGGATTTCATCGCCCTGGGCGAATGCCGCGTCGACGGCCGCGGCGAACTCCTCCGGGGCGTGCACTTTCGTCACGCCGAACGACGAGCCGTTGGCATTGGGTTTCACGAACAGGGGCATGCCCAGTTCTGCGACGATCTTTTCCGCATCGAATGCTTCGCCGCGCCGCAGGAACACCTCGCGGGCGAGGTTGACGCGCCCTGCGAGCGTCCGTTTGGTGGTGATCTTGTCGAACGTGATGACCGACGAGGTCATCGAGCACGACGAATAGGGAACGCCCATCATGTCGAGGTATCCTTGTAACTTGCCGTCCTCGCCGGGCGTGCCGTGGATGATGATCAGCGCATAGTCGAACACCTTGTGTGCGCCGTCTATCGTAATCGAAAAGTCGTTCTTGTCGACCTGCCACATGCGGCCGTCGGGCGCCGTATAGTGCCAGTCGCGGTGATGGAGGTCGATGACCGTGATGTCGTATTTCGTGTGGTCGAGGGCCGCTTCGATCTGGGCGGCGCTCTGGAGGGCTATTTCCCGTTCGGGCGAGTCTCCGCCCGCCAGGAGGGCTATCTTCAGGCGTGTCATTCTGTTCTATTTCAGGGATTGTAGATGTCTTTGTATCGGAATTCGAGTATCTCCTGCACCATTTGGGCGAACTGCTGCGCTTCGACGTGTTCCGCATCGATACGCAGCACGCTGTTGAAGTCGTTGAGGGCCGGGCCCCACTCCCCCATCCGGTAATGGAGTTTTCCGCGCTCGATGTAGAGCGCCGTGTTCTCCGGATCGGCTGCGAGTTGTGCCGTGAGGGTCATAATGCGCACCGCGGGGCTCCACAGCCCTTTGCGGCGGATATAGGCGGCGACGCCTTCGTCGAGCATTCCGCCGATGTCTTCGCCCCGCCCGATCCGTTCGCGAACGTCGGTCGAAGAAAAATCCTGCAACGGAGCGTTTTCGAGCACCGTGATACGGCCTTCGAACCCGGCGGCGGGCTCGCCGCGGCGCGGGTAGACGTAAACGGGATATTCGAGGATTTTTTCATACTCTTTCCAGCCGTCGAGCCGTGCGATCTGGTCGCTGCCCATCAGGATCGAAAATTGCATCTCCGACCCGAAGTTTTGCTGGAGGTAACGCAGGGTATCTATTGTGTATGAGGGCTTCGGGAGCAGAAACTCTATGGCCGAAGGTTTGATTTTGTCCGGGTATTCCGAGGCTGCACAGGCGATCTCGGCCATCTCGAAACGGTCCATTTCGGGAGCCAGTTCCGCGGCCTCCTTGTAGGGACTCCGGGGTGAAACGACGAGCACGACCTCGTCGCAAAGGTCCTGCGTGACGGCATATTCCGCCAGCGCGATGTGGCCTTTGTGCACGGGGTTGAACGACCCGAAGTAAAGCATGACGCGTTTCATCCTACCGCATAATGAATTGGTCGAGGACGTTGCATGTGCCGCATACGGCGTCGTCGAGGCAGTCGTTGACGATCACGTGATCGAATTCCGGGGCCTTCGTCAGTTCGAACTCGGCTTTGGCCACGCGGCGGTCGATCACCTCCGGGGCGTCCGTGCCGCGGGCAACGAGCCTGCGGCGCAGTTCCTCGACCGAGGGCGGCATGATGAACATCGAGCAGGCGTCGTCGCCGAAAATGCGCTTGAGGTTGATGCCGCCGATCACGTCGACATCGAAGACGATCACGTGGCCCTTGGACCAGATGCGTTCCACTTCGCTGCGCAGCGTTCCGTAACAGGTTCCCTTGTAAACCTCCTCCCACTCTACGAAGCGATTTTCGGCCACGGCCTTCATGAACTCTTCGTGCGAAAAGAAGTAGTAATCCACTCCGTCGCGTTCCTGGCCGCGGGGTGCGCGGCTGGTCGCCGAAATGGAAAATTCGAGCTGCGGATAGCGTTCCAGCAACTGGCGGACGATAGTGGTCTTGCCCGACCCGCTCGGGGCTGAAAATATGATTACCTTACCCATTGCGAATGTGTTGTTCCGCATCGGCGCCAGGTCTCCCGGCTTGCCGCAAAGCGGCATTAAGTCCCCTCCGAGGAGGGGATTTAGGGGAGGGTCAGACTTGCATACACGGCTGAAAGCCGTGAGTACGGCCGGCCGGGCTGCTTTTCGATGCGAACGGTTATATGCTTTATAATATGTTCAGTACCTGTTCCTTGATCTTCTCCAGCTCGTCCTTCATCTTGACGACGAGGATCTGGATGTTCGGTTCGTTGGCCTTCGATCCCATGGTGTTGATTTCGCGGCCCATTTCCTGGGCGATGAAACCCAGTTTACGGCCGGCGCCCTCCTCGGCGGAGGCGACTTCGCGGAAGTAGTTGCAGTGGTTGGTGAGGCGTACTTTCTCCTCGGTGATGTCGAGTTTTTCGAGGTAGAAAATCATCTCCTGCTCCAGCCGGTTGCGGTCCACGTCGACGGCCAGTTTCGAAAGGTTGTCCAGAATACGGGCCTTGACCGTTTCGGTACGGGCCTTCTCGAACGGTACGACCTCTTCCTTGTATTGCTCGATCAGTTCCACGCGGCGCAGCAGGTCGGCGATCAGGATGGCGCCCTCCTGCGCGCGGAAGGCGTCCAGCTGGGCTGCGGCGGCCTCCACGGCTGCAATCAGCGCGGCGTGCTCTTCTTCGGGAATGGCCTCGGTTTCGGTGGCCACCACGTCCGGAAGGCGCATGATCACCGGAACGATGGCGTCGTAGTCGGCGTCGATGCCCGAGAACGCGAGCGTGTCGGTCATCTGGCGGAGGTATTCGCGGAATACCTCGCGGTTGATGCGGGCCGACGTTTCGACGGCCTGGGACTCGACGTTGACGAAAACGTCGACCTTGCCCCGCTGGATCGTGCGGGCAATGACGTTGCGGATTTCGTATTCCGACTGGCGGTAAACGGCCGGGAGCCGCAGCCCGAGGTCCAGCTGCTTGGAGTTCAGGGAGCGGATTTCGACCGAAATTTTCTTATTCTGGAGTGTGGCTTCGCTTTTGCCGAAGCCGGTCATGGATTTTACCATAGACGATGATCTTAAGTTTCGGCAAAGGTAGCGCGGGCTGCCCGGGCCGGGGTTTATTCCCGGCAAAATTAATAAAAACTATCCAAAAATAGACGTATTATTGGCGTCGAGTGAAATTTATTTGGCTATCTTTGTAATTATAAAATTTTTTTAATTATATTTGTGTTAGTAAACTAACAGTTAGGAGTTAGATCATTCAAATCACATACGAAATTATTATGAAAAAGCACAATTTCAATGCGGGACCTTCCATTCTGGCGGACGAGGTCATCGAAAATGCAGCCAAGGCAATTCTCGATTTCAACGGATCGGGTCTTTCGCTGCTTTCGATCTCGCACCGGACGAAGGATTTCGAGGACGTGATGGCCGAGGCCGACGCCCTTTTCCGCGAGTTGCTCCACATTCCCGACAACTACAAGATCATCTATCTGGGCGGCGGTGCTAGTACCTATTTCTTTGAGATTCCCGCTAACTTCCTGGGTAAGAAGGCAGGTTATGTGAATACGGGTGTCTGGGCGAAGAAGGCCATCAAGGAGGCGAAACGTTACGGCGAAGTTGAAGTGCTGGCTTCGTCCGAGGATAAGAATTTCACCTACATTCCCAAGGGTTTCGCGATTCCGGCCGATCTGGATTATCTGCATATTACCTCTAATAATACGATCTACGGTACGGAGTACCACGAGGACCTCTCGTCGCCCGTACCCCTGATCGCCGACATGTCGTCCGACATTCTTTCGCGTCCGCTCGATGTTTCGAAATACGCCATGATCTACGGCGGCGCGCAGAAGAACCTGGCTCCTGCCGGCGTGGCGTTCGCCATCATCCGCGAGGACATGCTCGACAAGATCGTGCGCGACCTGCCGACGATGATGTCGTTCCGTACCCATGTCGACAACGACTCGATGTTCAATACGCCTCCCGTGTTCCCGATCTTCGTGCTCAAGGAGACCCTCAAGTGGCTCAAGTCGATCGGCGGCGTTCCGGAAATTTACCGCCGCAACAAGGAGAAGGCCGCCCTGCTTTACGACGAAATCGACCGCAACCCGTTGTTCCGCGGTACGGCCGTGAAGGAGGACCGCTCGCTGATGAACATCTGCTTCGTGATGGCCGAGGGTTACGAAGGCCTGGCCGACGAGTTCATGGCTTTTGCCAAGGGCCGCGGCATGGTCGGCATCAAGGGCCACCGTCTGGTAGGCGGTTTCCGCGCTTCGTGCTACAACGCCCTCCCGAAGGAGAGCGTCGAGGCGTTGGTGGCCTGCATGCAGGAGTTCGCCCAGACGCATAAGAAATAATTTATGTGTCCGACGATCGTCCCGTTTATGCGGGAGACAAAAAAAGAACAGGATATTTATTTCACGTCATTGATCGAAACTATGAAAATACTGGTTGCAACGGAGAAACCCTTCGCCAAAAAGGCCGTGGACGGAATCCGTAAGATCGTGGAGGACGCCGGATACGAACTGGCGCTGCTCGAAAAATATACCGACAAGAGCCAACTGCTCGAAGCCGTAGCCGATGTGGACGCGCTGATTATCCGCAGCGACAAGGTGACTGCCGAGGTCATTGCAGCGGCTAAAAACCTCAAGATCGTGGTACGTGCCGGTGCGGGGTATGACAACGTGGACCTCGCGGCCGCTTCGGCGCGGGGCATCGTGGTGATGAACACCCCGGGACAGAACTCCAACGCTGTCGCTGAGCTGGCGCTGGCCATGATGGTCTACATGTCGCGCAACCGCTTTACCCCGGGTACGGGTTCCGAAATCCAGGGCAAGACCCTCGGCATCCACGCCTACGGCAATGTCGGCAAGCTGGTAGGCCGCAAGGGAAAGGCGCTCGGCATGAATGTTGTCGCTTTCGATCCGTTCATCACCGACGATGCGGTTTTCGAAGCCGACGGCGTGAAGAAGGTGGCGACGGTCGAGGAACTGTACAAGGTTTCCGACTTTCTTTCGCTGCACATTCCCGCCACGGCCGAGACCAAAGGCTCGATCGGGTATGATCTGCTGATGTCGATGCCCAAGGGTGCGACGCTGGTGAATACCGCCCGTAAGGAGGTGATCGACGAAGCGGGTGTAGTGCGTGCCATGACCGAACGCGAGGACCTGAAATACATCACCGACATCGCCGCCGGCAATCAGGCCGAGCTGGACGAGAAGTTCGGCAAGCGGGTTTTCGCTACGGCGAAGAAGATGGGCGCCGAGACCGCCGAGGCCAATATCAACGCGGGTCTTGCGGCAGCCAGCCAGATCGTGGATTTCCTGAAAAACGGCAACACCCGTTTCCAGGTCAACAAATAGTCGATAATCTATGAAAGAAGGCGGGTGCGGAAACGCCCGCCTTTTTTACTTAAAACGATAACTATATGGTACGTATCAAACCTTTCCGCGCAGTCCGTCCCCCGAAGGAGCACGCTCCTGAGGTGGCTTCGCGCCCTTACGATGTGCTCAACTCCGCCGAGGCGAAATCCGAGGCCACGGAGCGTTCGCTGCTGCACATCATCAAACCCGAGATCGACTTCGAGCCTATCGCCGACGAGCATTCGCAGCCCGTTTACGACAAAGCGGTTGAGAATTTCCGCAAATGGCAGTCCGAAGGCTGGCTCCGCCAGGACCCCGAAGAGTACTATTATATATACGCGCAGACGATGGACGGCCGCACGCAGTACGGCCTTGCGATGTGCTGCCATTTCGAGGATTACCTTTCGGGAGCCATCAAGAAGCACGAACTGACGCGTCCCGACAAGGAGGAGGACCGCATGATCCACGTGCGCAACCAGAAAGCCAATATCGAACCGGTGTTCTTCGCTTATCCCGACGATGCCGAGATCGACGCCATTGTCGCCGACGTGGTGAAAAACAACGCTCCGGAGTACGATTTCACGGCCGACGACGGCTTCGGACACCAGTTGTGGGTGATCCGCGACAAGAAGACCAACGACCGCATTACAGAGATTTTTGCGGGCATTCCGGCGCTCTATGTTGCCGACGGACATCACCGCACGGCCGCCGCTGCGCGTGTGGGACAGGAGTGCCGCGCCAATAATCCGGGGCATACGGGTTGTGAGGAGTATTGTTATTTCCTTGCCGTGACCTTTCCGGCCAACCAGCTCCGCATCATCGACTACAACCGCGTGGTGAAGGACCTGAACGGCCTGACGCCCGCCGAACTTCTCGAAAAGCTGAAAGAGTCGTTCACAGTCGAGGATAAAGGCACGGAGGAGTACCGCCCTGTGGCCCTCCACAATTTCTCGATGTACCTCGAAGGCCGCTGGTACAGTCTGACAGCCAAGCCGGGGACGTACGACGACAACGACCCGATCGGCGTGCTGGACGTTACGGTGCTGTCGAATCTGGTCCTCGACAAAGTTCTGGACATCAAGGACCTGCGTACCTCGAAACGAATCGACTTCGTGGGTGGTATCCGGGGCCTCGGCGAGTTGAAGCGCCGGGTGGACAGCGGGGAGATGAAGGCGGCCTTCGCCCTCTACCCTGTCTCGATGCAGCAACTGATCAACATCGCCGACACGGGCAACATCATGCCGCCGAAGACTACGTGGTTCGAACCGAAGCTGCGCTCCGGTGTCGTGATCCACTCTTTCGAATAGTTTTCGGTTATTGCGACCGCGGTTGCCGCATATCCCTTGCAAAGCCGGGGCAGACATATCACTGATATGTCTGCCCCGGCTTCTCTTTTCTTTCCGGGTCGAATCGTCCCGGTGCGGGTCGGTAAAGCGGGGAAATGGCATGTACCCTGGCAGGATAACTTTTTGAGCGTTTTGGATAACCGAACACCGGAAATTACTCCCGATCTTTACACCGTTTCAAACAAACTAAATTCTTATTTTATGAAATGGTTTATCAAAGGTATTCGGAATTATGTGAACTTCAGTGGACGTGCACGCCGGGCGGAATATTGGAATTTTGTCCTGTTCGCAACTATTTTTACTGTGGTGTTTTATCTTGTGGATCTGCTCCTGTTTGGGGCTGACGTATTAAGCGGGTCGAAGTTATCTATCTTTTCGACGCTCTTCTCCCTCTTTATCTTCCTGCCCAACCTCGCCGTCTCGGTGCGCCGCCTGCACGATACGGACCGTAGCGGCAAGAAACTTATGTGGTATTATATTGTTGTGGTCGCATGGGTTGTCCTGGCTATCCTCTGCCTTGTTATTTTCATGGCCAATATACCGGATCTTCTCGGCGTGATTATGGGGCTTGGATTTTTAGGCATCCTGGTCTGGGCGATCTTCTTCCTGGTATGGTTTTGCACGCCGGGAACGCCGGGCGATAACAAGTACGGACCCGATCCCAAGGCTGTTACGGAGTAAAAAACAATCGGAGAGCTCAAAGGCTCTCCGGTCGTTTTTAGGACTTCTTTCAGATAGAGGTATGCCAGCAGCGGCGCTGCGACGATCGCCAGCCGGTTATATCCCCACGCCGCCCCGAAATCGAGGTGCAGCAGTGAGAAAAGCGCCCGCGTCATTCCGCACCCGTAACACTCCGTACCGAACAGGTTGCGGAACAGGCAAATCGAATGCCCGTGCATGATCCGTTCGGCCGGAATTGCCAGGAGGCAGGCCCTCCGAGGAAGAGGCAGAGCGGCAGCGTCGTGAGCCAGTCCTTGTCGCTGGCGTTGGCGGGGCCATATTGGGCAGTCGTACCGCAGGCAGGGCACATTGTCGGCAATCTGTTTGCCACAGTTCGAACAGTACTGTGATTTGTGTGTATTTGGTGGGCCTACGCGTCGAAAAACCGGATGTTGTGCAAAATTCAGGCTTCCGGATGCGTCGGAATACGCATTTTTTACTATCTTTATATGCAAATCAACCCCTTAAATTTACCCTGTCATGAAATGGTTCCTCAAATGCCTCGGCCCCGATTATGCGAATTTCGAAGGGCGCGCCCGCCGGAAGGAGTATTGGTATTTCATACTCTTTTCCTTTATTTTACTGGTGGTTGCGAATATTCTGGACATGTTGCTTTTCAGTCCGACTTTCACCCCGATAAAATGGCTTTTATCACTGTATATGCTCGTTCTCCAGCTATCCGTAATGGTGCGCCGTTTGCACGATATCGGTCGCGGCGGCGCCGTTGTGGTATGGTATTATGCGTTGGGCTTCGTTTGGTTTATGGCCCTGTTCTTTATGGGATTTTCGAGTGTGCTGAGTGTTCTGAACAGCGGGGGCAGTTCGCTGCCCGTCGGATTGCTGGTGCTGCTGTGTGGCGGCGGCCTGGTATTTCTGGTTTGGGGCATCGTCTTTCTCGTTTGGTTCTGTACGCCTGGCATGCAGGGCGAAAATAAATACGGTTCCGACCCGAAGGCCGAGTGACGGCCGAACGGTTTTGTATGCAGGGAGTTCGCAGGCCCGGATGCGGATACCCTGCTTCTTGTTTGTCGTTTCTGCCGAAAGAAATGTTGCAATCCGGACGGGTTTTATCCGATTATTTCGTATATTTGTAAGCAACTTATCAATATTAGGACGTTATGGCAAAAATCAAAGGAACAATCGTTGTCGACAAGGAGCGCTGCAAGGGGTGCGGGGTCTGTGTATCCGTGTGTCCGTGCGACGTGCTTGCACTGTCGGCCGAGGTGAACAGCAAGGGCTATCCCGTTTCGTGGATGGCCAATCCCGATGCGTGTACGGGCTGTGCCTCCTGCGCGGTGATTTGTCCGGATAGCTGCATTACGGTTTATCGTCAAAAATTCGAGTAAGCTATGGCAGAGAAGGAAGTGAAACTGATGAAAGGCAACGAAGTGATCGCCCATGCGGCGATTCGCTACGGTTGCGACGGATATTTCGGCTACCCCATTACCCCGCAGTCGGAGGTGATGGAGACATTGATGGAACTCAAACCGTGGGAGACGACGGGTATGGTCGTGCTGCAGGCCGAATCGGAGATATCTTCGATCAACATGGTCTACGGCGGCGCTTCGAGCGGAAAACGGGTGATGACCTCGTCGTCCAGCCCCGGCATCAGCCTGATGTCGGAGGGGCTGAGCTATTTGGCCGGCGCCGAACTGCCCTGCCTGATCGTCAACGTGCAGCGCGGCGGCCCGGGTCTGGGTACGATCCAGCCTTCGCAGGGCGACTATTTCCAGGCCTGCAAGGGCGGCGGCCACGGCGACTTCCACCTGATCGTATTGGCTCCCAATTCGGTGCAGGAGATGCACGACCATGTGTTCGAGGCTTTCGACCTCGCATTCAAATACCGCAATCCGGCGCTGATCCTCGCCGACGGCGCCATCGGACAGATGATGGAGAAGGTGGTGCTCGCACCCCAGCGTCCGCGCAAGACCGACGAGGAGTTGAAGGCCGAGTGCGGTTCGTGGGCTACGCAGGGCAAACCTGCCGGCCGTCCGCGCAACATCGTGACCTCGCTCGAATTGCAGTCCGAGAAGATGGAGGTCATCAACAAACGCCTTCAGGACAAATACAAGGCGCTCGAAGAGAACGAGGTGCGTTACGAAGCCATCGAGTGCGACGATGCCGATTACGTCATCGTGGCGTTCGGTTCGTCGGCCCGCATCTGCTCGGCGACGGTCGAAATGGCCCGCGCCGAGGGCCTGAAGGTCGGCCTGCTGCGCCCGATCACGCTCTACCCTTTCCCCAAGAAGAAATTAGCCGAACTGGCAGCCCGCGGGGTGAAGGGATTCCTCTCGGCCGAGCTCAATGCCGGGCAGATGGTCGAGGATGTGCGTCTGGCCGTGAACGGCAAGGCTCCCGTCGAGCATTACGGCCGTCAGGGCGGCATGCTGTTCAACCCGGATGAAGTCCTCGAAGCGCTCAAGGAAAAACTGATTAAAAAGTAGAAGACGATGGCAGAGGTTGAAATGAAGAAGGAGAATCTGGTTTACGCAAAACCGAAACTCATTACCGATAATGTCATGCACTATTGCCCCGGTTGCAGCCATGGCACGGTGCATAAACTCATCGCCGAGGTCGTCGAGGAGATGGGCCTCGAAGAGAAGACCGTGGGCGTTTCGCCCGTGGGCTGCTCGGTATTCGCCTACAACTATATCGACATCGACTGGATCGAGGCGGCGCACGGCCGTGCGCTGGCCGTGGCTACGGCCGTGAAGCGCTTGTGGCCGAATAACCTGGTATTCACCTACCAGGGCGACGGCGACCTGTCGGCCATCGGCACGGCGGAGTCGATCCATGCGGCGGCGCGCGGCGAGAATGTCGTGGCTATCTATATCAACAATGCGATCTACGGCATGACCGGCGGGCAGATGGCCCCGACGACGCTCGTGGGCATGAAGACCGCGACGACCCCCTATGGCCGCGACCCGCGCCTGAACGGCTATCCCTACAAGATCGCCGAAATGATGGCCCACCTCGACGGTACGACTTACATCACACGCCAGAGCGTGCATACGGCGGCCAACGTACGCAAATGTAAGAAGGCGATCCGCAAGGCGTTCGAAAATTCGATGGCCGGAAACGGTTTCTCGCTCGTGGAGGTCGTCTCGACCTGCAACAGCGGCTGGAAACTTTCGCCCGTGGCTTCGAACGACTGGCTTGCCGAGAACATGCTGCCCTACTATCCGCTGGGCGATATCAAGGACGTAAAAAAAGAGTAAGGCTATGAAAGAGACGTTGATAATTGCAGGATTCGGAGGACAGGGCGTCCTCTCGATGGGAAAAATACTGGCTTACTCGGGCGTGATGCAGGATTTCGAGGTGACGTGGATGCCCTCCTACGGCCCCGAAATGCGCGGCGGCACGGCCAACGTGACGGTGATCCTCTCCGACCGGAAGATTTCGTCGCCCATCGCCCACGAGTTCGACACGGCGATCATTCTGAACCAGCAGTCGATGGAGAAATTCGAGCCGATGGTCAAGCCCGGCGGGATTCTGATTTACGATACGAACGGCATCACGCGGCATCCGGTCCGCAAGGACATCGAGGTCTACGCGATCGACGCTACGGCCGAATGTGCCAGGATGGGCCAGGCCAAGCTGTTCAACACGATGATTCTGGGCGGATACCTCAAGGTGCGCCCGGTGGTCGGGATGGAGAACGTGATGGTAGGCCTGAAAAAGTCGCTTCCCGAACGTGCCTGGAAGATGCTTCCGGCCAACGAAGAAGCCATCCGCCACGGCGGCGAGATTATCCGCAAACGGTAATTTTAGCGATATACCTGAAACCGAAAGGCGTCCTTCGCAGGACGCCTTTTCGTTTCATCGGAAGGCCTGAACGTTGTAACGGTCTCTGGCAGAACGTTATCAAATCCGCCGTTTATGTATACGCTTTTGGGTCAGAAGGGAAAAACAGGGGACAACGTACCGATAAATGTCGTATCTTGGAAAATGGAATATTCGGGGCATCAACTTTGCGAGTCCGAATATTAAACTTTTTAAACTCTGATTTATGGAAAAGAACGAACAGCAGATGCCGCGGCTGGGCGAGCCGGTTCCGGCATTCGAAGCGATGACGACGCGCGGGAAGATCAGTTTCCCGGCCGATTACAAAGGCAAATGGGTGATTCTTTTCAGCCATCCTGCCGACTTTACACCGATTTGTACGACCGAAATACTTACGTTCGGAGCCCGCACCGAGGAGTTCCGGGCCCTGAACTGCGAGTTGGTCGGCCTTTCGGTAGACAGCCGCAACAGCCATATCGCATGGTTGAAGACCATCCGTGAAAAGATCGAATACAAAGGCATGAAGGGCGTAAAGGTCGCCTTCCCGATTATCGACGACGTTTCGATGAAGGTTGCGTCGCTCTACGGCATGATCCAGCCGGGCGAGAGCCAGACCGCCGCCGTGCGTGCCGTTTTCTTTGTCGACCCGAAGGGCGTCCTGCGGGCGATGATCTACTATCCGCTGGCTCTGGGCCGCAATTTCGACGAAATCAAGCGTGTGCTGGTCGGTTTGCAGACCATCGATGCTTTCGGCATTGCGCTCCCAGCCGACTGGCATCCGGGCGACGAGGTGATCGTACCGATGAAGGGCGACGACGAGGAGCAGGTTCCTGCCGGAGCCAAGTGCTACGACTGGTTCTTCTGCACCAAACCGCTGCCGAAGGAGGAGATCAAACAAAAACTCGGCGAGAAGGTTTAAATCCCTTCGATTGTAAAGCAGCAGAGGCTTCCCGAAGGAAGCCTCTGTTTTTATTCTGTAACGTAAATCCGTATCGGATTGCCGTCGTCTCCGGTTGCGGTCGTCAGGAACCGCCAGTCGCATTTCTCGTAAAAATCCGTGAGGTCGGTCACCAGGTAGAGCGCCGGGAATCCCTGTTCCCGCATCTCTTCCCGAATGAAATCCAGCAACTTCCGGGCGAGTCCCCTGCCCCGGCAGGTCTCTTCGACGAAGAGCGCGCACAGATTGGGCGTCAAATCCTTCCGGTCGTGGAAGTCGTTTTCGATAACTCCGGCTCCGGCGACGATCTCCCGTCGTTCGTCCAGTATCGCGTACCATTGCGGAATCCCGGTTTTCCGGGCAATGCACTCCCCGATGCTTGCGTGATAAGCCGCAGCGGGAATACCCCACTTGTCGCTGAACCACCGGGCCGCTTTCTCCTGCAATTCGAGATGGTCCCGCAAAGGCTGCAGCCCCATGCTATTTGCGAAAACGGTATTGGTGAACGTCGCGCCATCCCAGGAGCAGCTCGTGCACCGCAAGCCGTTTCTTGCCCGCGATCTGCAACTCGCCGGGGACGATCCATCCGTCGGCGCACGCCACGCGGACAAAAGTCCTCCCGTCGCTCTGGAGCGTGCCGCACGTTTCGCCGTGAGCCGCGGCTTCGAACGCCGCCGAGAAGATTTTGGCGCTCGACGCCTCGTCGCTGCCCTCCCGGTACATTTCGGTCCATGCCGCCGGATAGGGCGACAGCCCGCGGACGAAATTCACGATGTCGCGGCCCGGTTTTTCCCAGTCTATCCGGCAATCCTCCTTGAAGATTTTCGGCGCCGGGCGCAATGTCGCTTCGTCGATATGCTGTTGTTCGATGGGCCGGATGTCTCCCGCCGCAATGCGGTCGACGGTCTCGGTCACCAGCGACGTGCCTGTTGTCATCAGTTTGTCGTAGAGCGTGCCGATATTGTCTTCGGGAAGGATCGGAACCCGGATTTGTCCGATGATACCGCCCTTGTCGATTTCGTGGTTCAGCAGAAACGTCGTGACACCCGTTTCGGTCTCGCCGTTGATAATCGCCCAGTTGATCGGCGCGGCTCCGCGGTACTGCGGCAGCAGCGAGGCGTGGAGGTTGAAGGTTCCCAGCCGCGGCATGGTCCAGATCACCTCGGGCAGCATGCGGAATGCGATCACGATACCCAGGTCGGGTTGCAGCGCCTGCATGGCCTCGACGAACTCCGGGGCTTTGAGTTTTTCGGGCTGCAATACCGGGATTCCCAGTTCCAGAGCGGCGATTTTGACCTCGCTCTGGTGGAGCTTCTGCCCGCGTCCTGCGGGTTTGTCGGGCGATGTGACCACACCCACGACGTTGTAGCCACCGGCGACGAGCGTCCGCAGCGACGGCACGGCAAATTCGGGCGTGCCCATAAAGACGATACGAAGGTCCTTGGCTTTATTCATCGAATTTCGTTTTAGACCGGACCGGAATTATTTCTTCTCCAGCCCCAGCGTATGGTGCATGCGCTCCTGCTTGGTCTCCAGATAATGTGCGTTGAAGGGGTTCGGGGCGATCACGATGGGTACGATTTCGTCGATGCAAAGACCGTAACCCTCCAGTCCGGCCCGCTTGAGCGGGTTGTTGGTCATCAGGCGCATGTGGCGAATGCCCAGTTCGCGGATGATGCTTGCGCCCACGCCGTAGTCGCGTTCGTCGGCCTTGAAGCCCAGCTTGAGGTTGGCGTCTACCGTGTCGAGTCCCTCGTCCTGTAATTTGTAGGCGTGGATCTTGTTGCAGAGGCCGATGCCGCGGCCCTCCTGATTGAGGTAGATGACGGCGCCTTTGCCCTCTTTGTCGATCATCTCCATTGCCTTGTGCAACTGTTCGCCGCAGTCGCAGCGGTACGACCCGAAAATATCGCCCGTGGCGCACGACGAGTGTACGCGCACCAGTACGGGTTCATCCTCGGTCCACTCGCCTTTGGTGAGGGCGACATGCTCTACGCCGTTCGATTTCTGGCGGAACGGAGTGATCCGGAAATCGCCCCACTCCGTGGGCAGGGGAACCGTTACGCCCTTCTCGATGATCGACTCCTGCTGGAGGCGGTAAGCGATCAGCGAAGCGATCGAGATGATTTTCAGGTCGAATTTTTTGGCAATCTCCTGAAGCTGCGGCAGACGGGCCATCGTGCCGTCCTCGTTCATGATTTCGATCAACGCGCCTGCGGGTTGCAATCCGGCCAGACGGGCCAGGTCGATAGCGGCCTCGGTGTGTCCCGGACGGCGCAGCACGCCTTTGTCCCGCGCGCGCAGGGGATTGATATGTCCCGGACGGCCCAGGTCGGTCGCCTTCGTCGCAGGGTCGGCCAGCGCACGGATGGTCGCGGCGCGGTCGTGGATCGAGACGCCCGTAGTGCAGTCGTTGCCCAGCAGGTCGACCGTTACGGTGAAGGGCGTGCCGAGCAGCGAGGTGTTGTTTTCCTCCATCATATTGAGACCCAGTTCGGCGCAGCGTTTCTCCGACAAGGGTGCGCACAGCACGCCGCGGCCCTCTTTGAGCATGAAGTTTACGATTTCGGGGGTGATCTTCTCCGCGGCGACGATGAAGTCGCCTTCGTTCTCTCGGTCCTCGTCGTCCACGACGATAACGGGTTTGCCGATGCGGAAGTCTTCGATGACCTCCTCTACACTATTGAGCACAGTCTCTTTTGCCATTTCGTTTGAGTTTTATTGCTTTCGTCAGATTTTTTAATTTCGGGACCAGTTTATCGCGCAGCGCCTTGAACTTTCCGACGTACCAGTCCGTGTCGAGCAGCGCCGAGTCGTTGGTGGCCTTGTAGGTGAGGTAGATGGCTATCGGCGTGAGGATGAAGGTCGACAGCCACATGCCGTAGACGGCTTCCCAGTTGCCCTCCTTGGCCAGCTTTTCGCCCGAAAGGCTGATCATGTAGTAGATGACGAAGAAGATCACCGACACCACTACGGGAAGGCCCAGGCCGCCCTTGCGGATGATCGCGCCCAGCGGCGCGCCGATCAGGAAGAAGATCAGGATCGATACCGGGAGCGACATCTTTTTGTGCCATTCGACCTTCGACCGGTATAATTGGTTGAGCGCCTCCTTGGCCGTCGATTCGTCGAATGCGAACATGTTGCGGGAGTTCTTGGCCAGCGTGCGCGCCTGGTTCCATACCCGTTCCTTGTCGCGTATGGGCAACGTGGAGACCGAATCCGTTGCCAGCAGGTTGCCGAAATCGCGTTTATCCACCTTCAGGCTGTCGGGCAGCGGCAGTACGGAGTTGTCGCGTGCGAAAATCTGCTCCTTCAGCAACGGTTCGTAGGAACTTGTCGTGGCGGCGTTGACCTTGATTTCGAGCGAGTCGATGTCGTGTTGCAATTCACTGATATTCTTGGTCTGGCTGCTTGAGAACATGTCGGCGTCGGTGCGCCCCATGGCGAATCCCGACATGGGGATGACCTGTTTTTGCAGGTCGAATGTATGGTGGCGCAGGGCGCTTTTCGTGAACCACTGGCTGTTGCGGGTCTGCTCGTAGGTCTCGCCGTGGAAAAGCGTGACCAGCAGGAACCGTTTGTCGTCCGAAAGGCGGATGTAGCCCGAGTCGGCCACGATGGTGTTCATGTTGCCGTTGGTGGCGCGGTTGTCGTAGATCAGCACGTCGCGCAGCAGGTGGGTGTCGGGCTCCTGGTGGCTCACGCGAATCGACATGTTGTCGATGCCGTTGAAAAAGAGTCCGTCCTGGAATTCGAGGGCCTGTTTCTGCTGCCGGATGTCGTAGAGCGTGCTGAAGAGCTTTTTGTTGGCGTTCGGGACGAGGTTGTTGCCGATGAAGAAGCTGCCGATCGAAACGAGGCTCACCAGGATGATCAGCGGCTTGGTGATCTGTACCAGCGACATGCCTGCCGATTTCATGGCCAGCAGTTCGTAGTTCTCGCCCAGGTTGCCCATGGTCATGATCGCCGCCAGCAGCATCGAAAGCGGCAGCCCCATCGGGATCATGTTGGCCATGAAGTAGGTCATCAGCTCGATGATGATGCCGGCGCTCAGACCCTTGCCCACCAACTCGTCGATATAACGCCATACGATGTTCATCATCAGCACGAACATGACGATGAAGAACGTGAGGACCATAGGCCCCAGGTAGGACTTCAGAACGAGTCTGTGAATGGTTTTCATGCGGCGGGTCGCAATTTTTTGCTACGCAAAGATAACAGTTTTACTATTATAAGCGTAAGAGTGAGCGTAAATATTATGGCGGCGCCGGGCGGAACTTCGAAATTGTAGCTGGCGACCAGCCCTGCGACGTTGGCGGCGACGGCGACCAGCGGCGCTGTAAAGGCGATGGTGCGGTACGAACGCGAGAGCGTGTTGACGATCACCACGGGCATCGTCACGAGCGAAATCAGCAGTACGATCCCCATAATGCGGATCGAAAGGACGATCGTCACCGCCACGAGCGCGGCCATCAGGTAGGAGATCACGCGTGTCGGGATACCCCGGCTGCGGGCAAAATCGCGGTCGAAGGCCACATACATCACCGGACGCAGCCACAGCAGCGCTCCCGCGATGATCAGCAGCGTCAGCGCGGCGAGCGCTGCGACATCGCTGTCGGTGACCGTCACGATGCTTCCGAACAGGTAGGCCGACAGGTCGCCCGAGGTGTAGCCCGGGCGCAGGCTCATGAAGAGCGCGCCGACGGCCATGCCCACCGACCAGATGATGCCGATGGCCGAATCCTCGCGGATGCGCCCCCGGCTGCCGGCCCATTCGATGCCCAGCGCAGACATCACGGCGAAAAGCATTGCTCCGGCGATCGGGTTGATTCCCAGGTAAAAGGCGATGCCCAGCCCGCCGAATGAAGCGTGTGTAATACCGCCCGCGAGGAATACCATGCGGCGGCAAACGACATAGGTTCCTATCACTCCGCACGTTATGCCCGAGAGGACGCACGCCGTGAGCGCATTGGCCAGGTAGCCGTATTGAATCAGGTCACTGAAAAATCCCATGTCACTTCTTAACAATTGCGCGCAAATTTACGCTTTTTTATCGGAAAACCCTCCTCCTTTCGTACAGTTTTCGTAATTTCGTGCCGGAAAAACACGAATCTATGCAACCTCGCAGAGTCAATTTTCATACCTTGGGCTGTAAGCTCAATTTTTCGGAGTCGTCGACCCTCGCCCGTGAATTCGAGCGCGGCGGTTTCGTGCGCGTGGCCCCTACGGCCGAAGCCGACATTTGCGTCATCAACAGTTGTTCTGTCACGGAGCATGCCGATAAAAAATGCCGCAATCTGATCCGCAAACTCCACCGCCGCAATCCCGCTGCGATCATTGCCGTGACGGGATGTTATGCCCAGCTCAAACCGCAGGAGATAGCCGGGATCGAAGGTGTGGATATCGTGTTGAGCAACAATGATAAGGGCGCGTTATTTAAACGAGTGGTTGAACTCTCGGGCAAAGGCCGGGCGCAGGTGTACAGTTGCGATACCGCGTCGCTCACGTCGTTCTTTGCGGCTTTTTCGAGCGGCGACCGTACGCGTGCTTTCCTCAAGGTGCAGGACGGGTGCGACTACTGCTGTTCCTACTGCACGATCCACTACGCCCGCGGCGGCAGTCGCAACCAGCCCATTGCCGACCTGGTCGCCGAAGCGGGGCAGATCGCTGCCGGGGGGCAGAAAGAGATCGTCATCACGGGTATCAATACGGGGGATTTCGGCCGTACGACAGGCGAAAAGTTCATCGACCTGCTGCGGGCGCTCGACGAAGTGGACGGGATCGAACGCTACCGTATTTCGTCGATCGAGCCGAATCTCCTGACCGACGAAATAATAGCCTTTTGCGCCGCGTCGCCTAAATTCCAGCATCACTTCCATATTCCGTTGCAGAGCGGTTCGGACCGGATTCTGGGCCTGATGCGCCGCCGCTATACCACGGCCCGCTTCGCCGAGCGGATCGCGGCGGTGAGGCGGCTGATGCCCGACGCTTTTATCGGTATCGATGTGATCGTCGGTTTTCCGGGCGAGACGGACGCCGATTTCCGGACTACGTACGATTTCCTGGCGGGTCTCGAACCTGCATTCCTGCATATTTTCCCCTTCTCGGAACGCCCCGGGACCCCGGCCGTCGACCTGCCCGGAAAGGTGCAGTCGTCGGTGGCTACGCAGCGCGTCGCCGAACTGGAGGCCCTCTGCGACCGGCTGCACGGCGCGTTCTGCGCCCGGGCGGCGGGCACGGAGGATACGGTGTTGTTCGAAAGCACGCGCCGCGACGGTATGATGTTCGGCTTTACGGGCAGTTACCGCCGTGTGAAAGTCCCCTACGACCGGTCGAAAGTCAACACGATCTGCCGCGTGAAACTCGGTGCGATGGATGAATCTCACGATTTGTTGGGGGAAATTCTGGATTAATCATTATATTTGCGGATAAGAAATTTAAAAACATTATGACGGGTTTGCGCAAACGGGTGACGGTCGGGTTTCTAAGCATCGTCTGCCTGCTGTTTTTTTCGGGCATGGTCTCGTTCCTCGAACTGAGCCACCTGAGCCGCGATACGGGCGAAATTCTCAAGGCCAACAAACGGAACATCGAGCTGGCCAAGGAGATGCTCGACGCCGCGCATGAGCAGAACATCGCGCTCATCCACCTTTCGGTCTTCGGCGACAAGTCGTGCGACAGTCTTTGCCGCTCCAGTTTGGAGCGGCTCGAAAGCGCATTGCTCGTGGCCCAGAACGAAGCGCTCGAAAAATCGTTCCTCGATTCGCTGGCCTTTGCTACGACGGAATTGCGCCTGCTGACGGATAACTTCCTCGCCTTTGGAGCCTCCGGGCGGCCCGATTCGCTTGCCGCGGCTGCGGGGCGCGTCGATTCGGTGGGCGGCAAGTGGTATAACGATGAATACGAAGCTATTTACGGCCGTCTCACCGCGGCTATCAAGAGTTATATGACCTCGACGCAGAGTTCGCTGGTCCCGCGTGCCGAGCAGATGAAGAAGAACGCCTACCGTGCTGTGACTCCCGTGCTTATTTCGCTGGTCGTGATGATCGCCATCGTGCTGATGCTCTTCTATTTCATGTCGATCTACTGCGTGACGCCCATCGAGCGGATGAACAAGGGACTCGGCGATTACCTTTCGTTCCGCGTGCCTTTCGCCGTGAAGGGCGACCTCAAGGACGAGGTGCTGGAACTCAAGGAGAAGATCGAGGCGCTGATCAACCTTTCCAAACAGACCAAATCTTGATGCGGCGATGCGGGTAGACGTGGTTTTACGATATGTCGGAGTCGTGATGCTCTTCATTGCGATGTTCATGCTGCTTTCGGCGGGAATCTCCTACCTGAGCGGCATGGATTCGGCGTTTTATCCCCTGCTGCTTTCGTCGCTGCTTACGGCCCTGCTGGGGGCGTTTCCGCTGATCTTCGTCAGCAAGCGTGAGCAGATCACCAACAAGGAGGGTTTCTGCATCGTCGTCGGGGCGTGGCTCGTGGCCTGCGTCGTGTCGATGTTCCCTTACCTGATCTGGGGCGGCGAGTTCAGCCTGGTAAATGCCTGGTTCGAGAGCGTTTCGGGGCTTACGACCACCGGATCGACGATCCTGAACGATGTGGAAGCCCTGCCGCGCGGGCTGCAGTTCTGGCGCATGGCGTCGACGTGGATCGGCGGTATGGGCGTGGTGATGTTCGCGCTGGTGGTCCTGCCGTCGATGGGGCGCAGCAAGATGATGCTTTCCAACGTCGAACTTTCGACGATGGCCAAGGACAATTACCGCTACCGGGCGCAGATCATCGTGCAGATTCTGCTGGTGGTCTATGTCGGGCTTACCGTGCTCTCCACCGTGCTGCTCAAAATGGCGGGCATGAACTGGTTCGACGCCCTGTGCCACGCCATGTCGGCGTGCGCCACGAGCGGATTCTCGACCAAAAACGCCAGCATCGCTTACTTCAACAGCCCGATGATCGACACGATCCTGATTTTCACGATGGCGACCGCGGGCGTTCACTTCGGGCTGATCTACGCCACGGTGACCGGCAAGCGTAACAATATTTTCCGTTCGGAGGTGACGCGCTGGTATTTCGGGATGCTGCTCGCGGGCGGCGTGCTGATCGCCGTAAGCCTTTTCGCCGCGGACCTCTACCCTACGCTGACCGCTTCGTTCCGTTATGCGATGTTCCAGTTCGTATCCCTCGTGACGACGACGGGATTTGCCACGGCCGATTCCAATACGTGGACTTCGTTCGCCGTCATCCTGCTGATTTTCGGTTCGATAGTCTGTGCCTGTGCGGGTTCCACGGCGGGCGGTATCAAGGTCAACCGTCTGGTGCTGGCCGGAAAGATGATGCGCACGCGCCTGCGCCAGCAGCAGCATCCCAATGCCATCATCCGCATCCGTCTCGACGGCGTCATTCAGGAGAACGAAGCCTTGCACGCGGTGATGATTTTCATCGTCACCTACCTGATGTTCATACTTGCCGGCACGGTCTTCGGTACGATGCTCGGCGTCGACCTGACGACCAGTTTTACCGGGGCGGTAGCCTCGATGGGCAATGTGGGGCCCGGTTTCGGGCAGGTCGGTTCGATGGATAACTTTTCGGCGATGCCCGTGGGGTTCAAGATTTCCAATTCGTTGCTGATGTTGCTGGGGCGTCTGGAAATTTTCGGACTCATACAGATCTTTTTTATTAAATGGTGGAGATAAACCAAGCTATGTTTCGCAAGATTTACATATACGCGCTGGGCGCGATTTTCCTGACCGTCGGCGTGTTGCAGGCGCAGCAACCCAAAGTCGAGGCCCGTATTGCAGGATTGGAAGGCAACGCCGAATACATGTCGCTGCTGAACCAGGATGCGCAGTTGCAGATTCGCGAGGATTCGATCGTCAACGCCGTGGAGCAGATGCGCCGGCAGTTGCGTGAGGACCCTGCCAAACGCCAGCAGTATTCGCAGGATATTTTGCAGCTTGAAAGTAAAATCTTCGAAATCCGCAATGCCAAAGGGCGTCTGATCGACCGCATCAATACCATCGAGCAGGAGTGGGTGCTCGCCAACCTGAACGGTGCGGCGCAGCAGCCTGCGGGGCCGGTTGAAACGAGCCCGGCGGCGGTTCCCGACTCGCTGAAGGTCCGCAACCTGGTGGACAACCTCTATTTCCGCGAGCACCTCCCTGCGGAGGATTACGCCGCCCTGCGGGAGGCCCAGAAGCAGGAGTTGCAGGCGGTGGATTACGTCGACCGCTATTTCGCCAACCACAGCACGCTTGCCCAGTTGGCCGAAACTTACGCCGCGGTACAGACCGAACCCGAAGCGATCGAGGTTTTCGAACGTTACAACGCCCTGCAGGGCCTGAACCGCGCGCTGGCCGACTCGCTCGCTGCGGTGTGGAACGATATCTTCGACAACAAGAGTTACGCCTATGGTTACCTGCTCGACAAGATGGGCAAGGAGGAGGTGCTGGCCCGTGAGGAGGAGGCGCTCTCGGAGGCTGTGCGGCAACTGACGGCATTGCAGGGCGAGACGGCTTCGGACGCCGTGGCGGATTATTTCCTGCGCAAACGTGTCATCGTCGACTACGAAACCGCCGTGGCCGGAGTCCTGGCGCTGGATGCCGCGCGCGATTCGCTGCGCGGCGTTGCGGCGCAGCTCGAATCCATCGACTTCCGCCTGCCGAGGATCGAGGTCGCGGAGCGTTATTTCCTCGATTACGACAGTGTGGCCATCTTGTCGAAACAGATGTACTCCTACCAGAAACCTATTCCCGAGTGCAAGGTCTATGCGAACGGTACGATCTACCGCATCCTGCTCGGAACGTTCAATACCAAGCGCGCCGCCGCGACTTTCCGGGGGGCCTATCCGCTTTGCTATCAGATCAATGACGACGGCAAGTGGTGTTATTATACGGGCGGTTTCGCCACACTGGCCGAAGCCGAAGCGGCGCAGGCGATGCTGAAGAAACACGGATTCGTGCGGCCTGAGATCGTGGTGTGGACCGATGGCGTCGCGCGCAATCTTTCGCTCGACTCCGAGGCCCCGAAAATCGTCTACCGTGTCGAAATCACCGGGACCGACGCTTTGTCGGACGATGTGAAGCAGGTGATCGCCGCCACGGCCGAAGGCTACGAACTTTCGCGCGTGGGCAACCAGCTTTTCGTCGTGGGGACTTTCGTCGACAAAGCCGTCGCCGACCGTTTGGCCGAAGCGATACGGCTGGCGGACGCGGCGCTGGAACTAAAAGTCGCCGAAATAGCAGAATAAATCGGAATCCGGATGAAATTTATCGGCAAATTCATCCGGATTCGATTTTTTTATCTATCTTTAGTGCAATATTCTACAAAGCCCTATGGAGATGTTCTATATTGTATTGCTCGTTGTCTTCGGCCTGCTGTTCCTGGTGGCTGAATTGGTCCTGCTGCCCGGCGTGTCGATCGGAGGCGTACTGGCGCTGGTCTGCTACGGCAGTTCCATCTATCTCGCATTCCGCGATTTCGGCCCGCTGACGGGCGCCGTTGTTGTCATTGTCATCCTTGTCCTGTCGATAATAGCTACCGTCATTTCCCTGCGGGCCAAAACCTGGCAGCGTTTTTCGCTCAAACAGGAAATCCGCTCGTCGTCGATGCCGGTCACTCCCGCCGAGGAGTTGCAGGTCGGCGACCGGGGCGTGACCGTCTCGCGCCTCTCCCCGATGGGTAAGGTCGAGATCGGCGGCCGTATTTACGAAGCCAAATCGCTCGGGGCTTATGTCGATCCGCAGCGCGATGTCGAGGTCGTGGGTTTCGAGAATTTCAGCGTCATTGTAAAAACTATCAAATAAACTTCAATTATGGATTTTCAGGGTGGAATGATCGTACTGATCGTCTTCGTGAGCCTTTTTGCGATTTGGCTCCTCTTCTATTTTATTCCGGTGGGACTGTGGTTCTCGGCGTTGGTGTCGGGCGTGCGCATCAGCCTGCTGCAACTGGTCCTGATGCGCTGGCGCAAGGTTCCGCCTTCGACCATCGTTTCTTCGATGATCGAGAGCACGAAAGCCGGTCTGTCGCTCAATCCCAACGAACTGGAAGCCCACTATCTTGCAGGCGGTAATGTCACGAGCGTAGTCCACGCACTGGTTTCGGCACAGAAGGCCAACATCATGCTGGATTTCAAAATGGCCACAGCCATCGACCTGGCGGGCCGCGACGTGTTCGAGGCCGTGCAGATGTCGGTGAATCCCAAGGTAATCAACACCCCTCCCGTAGCCGCTGTGGCTAAGGACGGTATCCAGTTGATCGCCAAAGCCCGCGTCACGGTGCGCGCCAACATCAAACAGTTGGTCGGCGGCGCCGGCGAGGAGACCGTACTGGCCCGTGTCGGCGAAGGTATCGTCTCGTCGATCGGCTCGGCCGGATCGCATAAGATCGTACTCGAAAATCCCGACTCGATTTCGCGTGTAGTGCTCGAAAAGGGCCTCGACGCCGGGACGGCTTTCGAAATTCTGTCGATCGACATCGCCGACATCGACGTTGGTAAGAACATCGGCGCCCAGTTGCAGATGGATCAGGCCCAGGCCGACAAAAATATCGCCCAGGCGAAGGCCGAGGAGCGGCGTGCGATGGCTGTGGCCCTCGAACAGGAGAACAAGGCCAAGGCGCAGGACGCCCGCGCCAAGGTGATCCTCGCCGAAGCCGAAGTGCCTCTGGCTATGGCCGAAGCGTTCCGCAGCGGAAACCTGGGTATTATGGATTACTACAAGATGAAGAACATCATGGCCGATACGCAGATGCGTGAGACCATCGCCAAACCGGAGAAAAAATAATTTTAACGGATTTGTTATCAGGGGGTGCGCATCGTGCGCGCCCTTTTTCGTGAAATATTCCGACAGCTATGAAAAAACACCTTCTGACTCTGCTTTTCCTCTTTGCGGCGACGGGAACCTTTGCCGCGCAGATCGACACCGTGGCGGTTTTCAGCGCGAAGATGCAGCGCGAGATTCCGGCGCTGGTCGTGGTTCCCGATGCGGGCGTCGGGCAGCGTATGCCCGTGCTCTATCTGCTCCACGGCTACGGCGGGGACTACCTGTCGTGGTCCCGGATCACCGACCTGCGTCCGCTGGCCGATGCCTGCGGGATGATCGTCGTCTGTCCCGACGGCAGGAACAGTTGGTATTGGGACAGTCCGCTCGACCCGGCCTCGCAATTCGAAACTTTCGTGGCGCAGGAACTTCCCGACAGGATCGACGCCCGCTACCTGACGATTCCCTCACGCGAGGGGCGCGCTATTACGGGGCTCAGCATGGGCGGTCACGGCGCCCTTTGGGTCGCATTGCGGCACAAAGACCGTTTCGGGGCCGCGGGTTCGACCTCGGGCGGCGTGGATATACGTCCCTTCCCCGATTCGTGGGAGATGAAGGCCCAACTGGGCGAACTGAAAGACAACCCGGAGCGCTGGGACGCGCATACGGTGATCAACCAGGCCGCGTCGCTCCGGGACGGCGAACTGGCGCTCATCTTCGACTGCGGTTACGAGGATTTCTTCTTTCAGGTCAACACGAACCTGCACGAACAGTTGATGCGGCAGGGGGTGGGCCACGATTTCCTGGTGCGTCCCGGGGGGCATACCGCGGCCTATTGGTCGACTTCGCTTCCCTACCAGATGCTTTTCTTCCAGCGCTGGTTCGCACAAAATGCGCCGCAGGCCGCTACTGCCGCCAAGGGGCTGCGCGTGGTCTTCACAGGCGATTCGATTACCGACGGAAACTGGGGCAAGGCCGACGGAAAACCTTCGTCGCAGCGGAACCTCTGGGACCGCAACCACCTTTTCGGCAGCGGGTACATGTACCTGTGCGCCACCTATTACCAGGGTTATTTCCCTGACCGCGACTACCTGTTCTTCAACCGCGGCACGGGAGGTAATGCGTTGGGCGACCTTGCGGCCCGCTGGCAGGAGGATGTCCTCGACCTGCGGCCCGACGTGCTGTCGGTGCTGATCGGGACGAACGACGTGGAACGCCACCTGCGCAAACTGTTGCGCGCCGACGATCCGCAGGCAGTTTCCGATTTTGACTTCGCCGGCTGGGAGAAGACCTACCGCCGCCTGCTCGACGAAGCCCGGCAGGCCAACCCGGCGCTGCGGATCGTGCTTTGCACGCCGTTCGCCGCACCCTGCGGGAAGATCGTCGAAGGAGAGCTGGGGGCGTACTATCCCCTGCGTCAGCAGATGCTGGCGCAATGCTGCGCGATCGTAGCGGAAATCGCCCGGGACTACGGCGCGACGCTGGTTCCGTTCCACCGGCTTATCGCCGGGCTCGAATCGCGGCTGCCGAACGGTGACGAGACCTACTGGGTGTGGGACGGCATCCACCCCACGCCTGCCGGGCAGCGCCTGATGGCCGACTGCTGGATCGGGGCCGCAGCCCGCAGCGGAGCGATGGAATAACGAAAAGAGAGCCTTGCGGGGCTCTCTTTTCGTTTAGTGCGGGTTTAATAGACCTTCTCGGGCAGCGTTTCGCCGACAGGCTCGCCCTCGAGGTTGTCGCGCCACTTGATCGCCGCATGCGTGCCGTCGCAATAGGGCTTGTTGGCCGACTGGCCGCAGCGGCATGCGACTACGCGGTTGCGGATTTCGTAGGTGCGGCCGTCCTCGCGCCGCAGGGGAATTCCGCCGCGGATCCACAGTCCCCCGCTGCTGCCGATGGTAACATCCTCGATCAGCCCGAGGCTCGGTTTGAACCGGAATTCATAGGGCTGCATGGTCTCCCGGTTCCACGCCATCAGGCGGCCGCTGGGGCACATCGATGCTTCGCGGATGGCCAGTTGGCGGGCTTCGGGGTCCTCCGACTGCTCGGTCAGTGTCCATGCGTCGCCCTGCGGATGGCAGAACCGCGCAAAAACGCAGTATTTCGGGTTGTCGGTCATCGTCAGGGCTTCTCCCTCGATGGTCTCGGCGGCATCGAGCAGCGATTCGTCGGGTGCTGTGAGCTCGGGATTCCAGGCGGCTGTTTCATGGGTTCCGTCGCAATAGGGTTTGCGCTTCGAAGCTCCGCAGCGGCAGAGCGCCGTAGGTTCCGCTTCGGTCGAAAAGTGCCTCCCTTCCTGGAAATACCAGCTTTCGTTTCGCTCGTTGGGCATGATGAACTGCTCGGCCAGCGGCGGGCGTCCGTAGACCAGAAAAGGACCCTTTTCGGTTACCGTGATGCTGAAGCGCGCTTCGGCGGGAGAACTTCCCGTCTCAATTTTCAATTTCGACATACTATATACGTTTCTGATTCGTTAGGGAATAAGCGGCAATAATTGTTCCCGAATGCAATTATTTGGGAGGGGCTTGTAGGAATTATCCCGCTTTTTGGTATCTTTGCAACTGATTTTTAAACTGAAACAAGGTAAATTTGAGCTATATGAAAAGATTCGCAGGGTTGGTCTGTGCAGTTATGGCCGCGGTTGTTCTCATCGCTTCGTGCAGCAAGGACAAGGAATCGGGGAGTTTGACGTTCAATTCTCCGGCTGTTTTCCTCCAGGCGGGCAGTGAAGTGACGTTGGGATTTACGGCTTCCAACATCGAAAGTTTCTCCGTAACCAGCAAACCGACGGGTTGGAACGATCCGATCATCGACGAGGCGAATCACACCATTACGATCGTTTCACCCGTGACGTTCGACGACGATGTCGTCAAGTCGGGTTCGGTGATCATGACCGGAAAGGTCCATGGCGGATCGACGGTTTCGGCGACGCTTTTCGTGGGCGTAGTCAACACCGTAGACTTGAGCGATAAGCCGGCCAACAGTTATCTGGTCAACGAAAAAGAGACGAACTACCTGCTGGACGCCATGTACAAGGGCGACCTGACCGCACTGGCGACGACTTCGGTCGGCGTGATCTGGCAGAGCCAGACGAACCTGATTCAATATGTGGAGCTGAAGGACGGCAAGGTGTCGTTCTATGTAGCCGCCGACAGCGACGACGGGGATAAGATCAAGGAAGGCAATGCCGTGATCGGCGCTTACGACGCCGGCGGGACGCTGATCTGGAGCTGGCACATCTGGGCTGCGGACTACGATCCCGAGGCCGCAGGCGGCTCGGTCGATTTCAACGGTTATACGATGATGACCCGCAGCCTGGGGGCTCTGGCCGACGACAATTCGACGACGGCGAAAATCCTCGCTTCCTACGGACTCTATTATCAGTGGGGCCGTAAGGACCCGTTCATCGGTCCGAGCACCTATCAGGCCAGCAACGGTTCGTCGGCATCCATGTACGACGGCGGTGGCAGCCGGGTTTACCTGCAGACGGTCGCTTCGAGTGCCGAGACCGGTACGATGGGCTACGCCGTGCAGCATCCGCTGACGTTTATCACGGGCGTTTCCGCTTCGGAGAACGATTGGCTGTGGAGCGCACATTCCGACGATTTGTGGTCGCCCGACAACAATGTCGGCTCCAAGACGGTCAACGATCCCTGCCCCTATGGCTGGTGCGTAGCTCCTTCGGCAGCCTTCGACGGCTTGTCGATCGTCGGAACTCCTTCGGAGGGCGATTATGACAAATACGGCTGGACCCTGGGCCGTGACGGCGCCGAGTCGCTGTTCATCGCAGCAGGCCGCCGCCGCTACGACAACAGTTCGATCCTGAACGTTTACAACCCCGTCACCGTGCGCAGTGTGGCCGAGGAGGCACAGCCCTGGGAGGGTCTTTACTGGACCACGGGCACGCAGTCGGGCACGAAGTCTTCGGCTTTCCACTTCTGGTTCGAGAAGAAAACCACCACCGGCGGCCTCGAAAACGGCGTGGCATATGCCCGTGCCAACGGCATGTCGGTACGCTGCGTGAAAGTCCGGAACAGGTAATCCACACCTATATACGAATTACGGGCCGGCATATTGCCGGCCCGTTTCGTTTGGTATAACAGTTGCGGGAATCGGGGTTAATAAAAACCCCGACAATGAAAATCAAAACAGGAAAAGGCTCCATTACGCTCGTCGTGCTGTTGGCTATCTGGTCCGTGTCGGCCATTGCGTCGCTGCCCGGACTGGCTATCTCCCCTATTCTGGGCGACCTGAACAAGGTGTTCCCCAAGGTCACGGACCTCGAAATCCAGATGCTTACGTCGCTACCGTCGCTGCTGATCATTCCCTTCGTGCTGCTCTCCGGAAAACTGTCGGTGGGTAAGGACAAACTCAAAATCCTGATTACCGGACTTTCGATCTTTTTCCTGAGCGGCGTGGCCTGCATCTTCGCCCGGAGCATGGCGTGGCTGATCGTTATCAGTTGCATTTTGGGTATCGGGGCCGGTATGGTCATTCCCCTCTCGACGGGCCTGATCGTCGATTATTTCACGGGCGACTACCGCGTCCGGCAACTGGGTTACAGCTCGGCGATCAACAACCTGACGCTCGTCATAGCGACTGCCGTAACGGGTTACCTGGCTGAGGTCAACTGGCATCTTCCCTTCCTGGTCTATACCCTGCCGGGCATCTCGCTCGTGCTGTCGTTCTTCCTCCGGCGCAGCCGTTCGGTCCCTGAGCCCGAACAAAGCATTCAGTTGCGGCACAAACAGATCGACCGGGGCAAGCTCATCGGCCTGATGCTTTTTTACTTCTTCGCAACATACGCCGTACTGGCCATCGCCTTCTACGCCTCGTTCCTGGTCGACGACTACAAAATCCGCAGTTCGTTTTCCGGGGTGCTGATTTCGCTCTTCTTCCTGGCGATCATGCTGCCGGGATTGTTTATCGACCGGATTATCCGCACCTTGAAACAGAACGTCAACTTCGCATCGCTGGGACTGATTTGTTTGGGGCTGTTGTGTGTCGGCATCTTCCGTGACAAAACGATGCTGGCCGTCGGGGCCCTGCTTTCGGGCCTCGGTTACGGGATAATTCAGCCTGTTATCTACGATAAGGCTGCAACCATCGCCCCGCCCCGTTCGGCGACGCTCGCGCTGTCGTTCGTCATGTCGATGAATTACCTTGCCGTGATGGTTTGTCCCTTTATCATGGATATGTTCCGCCACCTGTTTCACACCCATAGCGACCGGTTTCCGTTTTTCTTCAATGCCGCACTGGTGTTCGTGCTGGCCGTCGTTACCTGGTTTAGGCGCGGCAATTTCACGCTCGGACTCGACGAGTCGTATTATAAAAACTGACGGAATTACTTGGCAATAACATAAAAAGGTTTATTTTTGTAGTATTAAGTCACTCGAAAGTAAACTGATCGATGAAAAAACAACTCCTCCTTTCTGCCGCTTTGGCGGCAAGCCTCTCCGTTGCACCCGGTTGTGCCGAAAAACAGGATGCGGTTTCCGGTATTACGATTACGCCTGCGATCAAAACCCGTGTCACGGAACTCCATTTCGACACGGGCGACTGCATCGGTCTGACTGTTACGAAGGGAGGTGAAGACTACGTTCACAACCAACCGATGACTTTTGACGGTTCGGTATTCACGGGTTCCGGCCTGCTGTGGTACAACGACCTGAACGAAAAGTCGACGCTTACGGCCTATTATCCCTATTCGGCTTCGGGTGTCCCTGCCGAATTCTCCGTGGCCAATGACCAGACCGGAGGCAACGCCTCTTCGGACCTGCTGGGAGCCGTAAAAAAGGACGTTACGCCCGGGAACGCAGCCGTCGGGATGTTGTTTTACCACCTTATGTCGCAGCTTACCATCGTCATTACCAATAATTCCGATGCAGCTGTTTCGGGGGTTGTCGTGAGCGGATTTGTCCCGACGGCCTCGGTAGACCTCACCGTTCCTGCGGCAACGGCGAAAACCGGCGCTGCGACGGCGGAAATCAAAGCCCGGGAAGTGACGGCGAACACCTCCTACCGCGTGATACTCGTGCCGCAGCAAGGTGCGCTGACCGTTACGGTCTCGACGCGCGACGGCAAGAGCCGAAGTAAAACCCTCTCTTCCGCAACACTCGAGAGCGGCAAGAAATACGACATGGCGGTTCTTGTGACCAACGTCGATATTGAATTGACGCTGAGCGGCGATGTCAGCGACTGGGGCGACGGCGGTTCGCTCGGCGAAGGCGGCAGCAGCGGCGGCGAGGATGGAGGCGGAGGGGCTGCCGAACTGGAATACGGGGGCGAGACCTATCGCACGGTGACGGTCGGCGACCGGGTTTGGATGGCTGAGAACCTGCGCTATATGCCTGCCGGAGCAACGGTCGGGAACGGGGTGTGGTATCCCGGAAGCGACCTTTCCACTGTGGCGGAAAAGGGTCTGCTGTATAATTATGCGACAGCGACGGGCGGAGTTTCAGCCCGGGCGAACGCTTCGTTGCGGGGTATCTGCCCCGAGGGATGGCATATTCCTGCACTCGCCGAACTCGAAGCGCTCGTTGCGGCCGGGCCTGCGGCCGGATTTTTCAATTGTGCCGGCTTTTGGATTATGACGGGCACGATCAACAAATACGGAAATGCGGACAAAGGTTATCTGCTGAGCAGCGAGGTTACGGGCGAGCGGAACGACTGCCTGTCCTATACGACGACGACCGCTCCGGTAACGGATCAGGTGCCGGTAGCATACGGTGTTTCGGTCCGATGTGTAAAGGATTAGGCCGCCCGGAGAGAATTGAAAAGGTCCCGCATTTGCGGGACCTTTTTTCGTGTTTAGTCGCGGTTCAGGAAGAAGATCGGGATATTGGCCAGGAAAACGTCTTTGCCCGACAGTTGCGGCCTTTTTGCGAGCAGTTCGCTCAGCTTGATCTCGCCGATGACGTAGTTGCTCTCGTCGCTGGTGAACTGTTCGTGGATTTTCGAGAAGTTCAGGATGCCCTGCACGTCCGTGTCCTTGTAGCGTGCGTAGATTTTGAGTGTGATGTCCGTCGTGTAGTCGGGTTTCTCGATGTAGTTCATCTTCTTGTACTCGTAGCGGTAGTTGTTCAGCCGCGCCATGATGTCGCTCAGGATCGACGACGCCGTGGGCAGGCTGCCCGCGCCCTTGCCGAACATGAACTGCCGGTCGTAGCATTCGCCGCGGATCACTACGCCGTTATACTCGTCGTCGACGCTGTAAATGTACTTGGCGGGGGTCACGAACTCCGGCATGACGAACATCGTAAAATGCGCGTCGCTCACTTTGACCACCTGTGCTACCAGTTTGATTTTCACGTTCTTTTCGCGTGCATACTGGATGTCCGAGTCGTGTATTGTCGAGATGCCGTAGGTGAAGATGCGTTCCGGGGCGACGTAGGTTCCCAGCGCGTGCACGGTGATGATTACCAGTTTGAACAGCGAATCGTAGCCCTCGATGTCGAACGAGGGGTCGCTCTCGGCGAAACCCAGCGCCTGTGCCTGTGCGAGTCCGTTGGCATAGGTGTCCTTGTGGTCGAAAACCCGCGAAAGGATGTAGTTCGACGAACCGTTCAGAATGCCCTTTACCTCCAGCAGCAGGTCGTTGTCGTAATACTCTTCGAGGTTGCGGATCACGGGGATCGAGCCGCACGACGAGGCGTCGTACAGCAACGCCACGTTGCGGGTTTTCTGAATCTCGATCAACTCCGGGAGATGGTGGGCCAGCATCGTTTTACTGCCCGAAACGACCGGAATACCCCGCAGCAGGGCTCGTTTTACGATGTTGTAGGCAGCGTTTGCGTCGTCGATAACCTCCACGACCAGGTTGATGTTCTGGTTGTCGAGAATATCGTCCACCGAGGTCGTGAAAAGCGACGGGTCGACTTCGATTTTGCGCGGCTTTTTGGGGTCGCGGACGCAGATTTTCACGATTTCGGCGTGGGCGTTTTTCGATTTGCGCACCACTTCGTAGATGCCCTGTCCGACGACGCCGAATCCGAACAGTCCGATTTTGATTTTGGTCATAAACGTATAGGTTTGTTGTCTGTTATTGTTTTGTCTTGCATTTCGGGATGCTGTCGTCGCCGCCTTCGGCGTCGTTTGCAAATCTGACCCCACCCCGGCCCTCCCTCAGGGAGGGAGATGGTGAACTTTTTGGACAGTAACAGGTTAAAGTTATAATCGGGTATTGCTTTTCGCAAAATTTTTCACCTTTCACTTTTCCATAAACGGCAACAGTATATCGTTCAACTGTTCGTATTCTACGAGGAATCCGTCGTGGCCGAACGGCGAGTCGATTTCGTGGTAGCTGCTGCCGGGTATCATCGCATGCAGGCAGCGCATTTCGGCGGGGGTGAAGATGATGTCGGTCGTGATGCCGACTACCAGCGTCCGGGCCGTTATCGCGGCCAGTGCCTGTGCTACCCCGCCCCGCCCGCGGCCCGTATCGTGGGTGTCGAAGGTGTTGAGTATCGCATAATAGGAGTAGGCGTTGTAGCGGCGGCGGAGTTTCTCGCCCTGGTACTGCTGGTAAGTGCATGCGCGATGCACTGCGGGACACTCCTCGCGGTCCTGCTGGGTGAGGTTGTAACCTTCGGGACCGCGGTAGCTCAGCAGGCCGATGGCCCGTGCCGCTGCGAGCCCCTTCATCCCGGCGTCGTCGCGCGGCTCGCCGAAAGTGGCGTCGGCCTCGATGGCCATGCGCTGCGTCTCATCGATGGCGATAGCCCAGGGCGAAGCCTTGGCAGCGGTGGCGATCAGCACCAGCCGTTCGATCCGTTCCGGTTCCGTGACGGCCCATTCCACGGCCTGAAACCCTCCTACCGAACTGCCCACCAGCGTTCCGATGCGGCCGATGCCGAGTGCATCGGCCAGCAGACGGTGTGCCCGCACGATGTCGCGGATCGTAAAGGGCGGGAAATCCTTGTACCAGGGTTTTCCCGTGGCGGGATTTACGTGCAGAGGCCCTGTCGAGCCGTAATGCGATCCGATGATGTTGGCGCAGACGACGTAGTGGCGCGCCGGGTCGAGGAACCGCCCCGTTTCGACCGTATGGGGCCACCAGTCCGCCACGTCCGAATTGGCCGTCAGCGCGTGGCAAACCCACGCCACGTTGTCTTTCGCGGCGTTCAGCTTGCCGTAGGTGTGGTAGGCGATGCGCAGTTCAGGCAGCGTATGTCCCGTTTCGAGTTCGAACGGCCCGGGGGCTATGTAAATCTGTGGTTCCATTACAGCGTTTTCAGTGCTTCGTTCAGGTCCTCCTTGATATCCTCGACATGTTCGATTCCCAGCGAGAGCCGCAACAGGTTGGGATAAACGCCCGAGGCAACGAGCTCCTGCTCGTTGAGCTGGGCGTGGGTCGTCGAAGCCGGGTGGATCAACAGTGTTTTGGCGTCGCCGACGTTGGCCAGGTGACTGATCAGCCCGAGGTTATCCACGATCTTCGAAGCCTGCGCGGCACTGCCCTTCACACGGAACGTCAGTACGCCGCCGAATCCGTTGCGGAGGTATTTCTTCGCCAGCGTGTGGTATTTGCTGCTTTTGAGGCCCGGGTAGCTGACATGCTCGATCTTGGGGTGCTTTTCGAGCCATTCCGCGATTTCGAGGGCGTTGTCCACGCTCCGCTGCACGCGCAGCGAGAGGGTTTCGAGACCCAGCGCCAGCAGGAACGAATTGAACGGGCTGATGCACGAACCGATGTCGCGCAGACCTTCGCAGCGGGTACGGGTTGCGAAGGCCGTCGGACCGCACTCCTTCCAGAAATTGAATCCGTGGTAACCCTCCGAAGGTTCGCTCAGGGCCGGGTATTTACCGTTGCCCCAGTCGAAATTACCGCCGTCGACCACTACCCCGCCCAGACTTGTGCCGTGGCCGCCGATCCACTTGGTCGCCGAGTGCGTCACCACGTTGACACCCCATTCGATCGGGCGGCAGAGGTAGCCTCCGGCTCCGAACGTGTTGTCCGTCACCACGGCGATGCCGTGCTTGCGGGCCAGGGAGACGATGGGCTCGAAATCGGGAACGTTGAATTCGGGGTTGCCGATGGTTTCGATGTAGATCGCCTTCGTGCGCGCGTCGATCAGCGAGGCGATGCTCGCGATGTCGTCGCCGTCGGCGAAGCGCACCTCTATGCCCATGCGCGAAAGCGTGTGCTTGAACTGGCTGAACGTGCCTCCGTAGAGGAACGAGGTGCTGACGATATTGTCGCCCAGGGAGGCGATGTTGCCGATGGCCAGGAACTGTGCCGCCATGCCCGAGGCTGCCGCTACGGCTGCCGTACCGCCTTCGAGGGCTGCGATGCGCTGTTCGAAAACATCGGTCGTGGGGTTGCCCAGACGGGTGTAGATGTTGCCGGGTTCCTTGAGCGCGAAGCGTGCGGCGCCCTGTTCGGCGCTCTCGAAGACATAGGAAGTCGTCTGGTAGATGGGCAGCGCACGTGAACCGGTCACGGGATCGGGCTGCTGGCCTGCATGTACCTGCAGGGTTTCGAAGCGGTAATTTTTCGGATTCATATATCTTATCGTTAATTCGTTCACAAAAAAATCCGACCTCAGTGAAGCCGGATTGTGTCGTTTCAGTGCATGAAGGAGCTACACCCGGCGAAAACGGTTGCACATGCACATGGACATCATCATCGTGCCGCGATGGTTTTCGCGGCGCTGACAGTCGTATGTTGCAGGCTTGGTCATTCGCTTCTGTTGCTCTTACGGTGCAAATATAGGAATTTTTTTTGGAAAACCCTTTTTTCGGTCGGAATTTTGTGTTTTGATAAAAGTGGACTTTTTTGTTAAATAAAAAACACGGATTTGGTAATTGTGAAAATAATACCTATATTTGTTGCGAAGACGACGCAATACAAACACATTTTAAGAAATTCATGGTATGAAAAGACTTTACACGGCTTTGATGGCGGTGGCACTGGTCGCTTCCTCCTGTCAGAAAGACACGGGGGGAAGCCCCGACACGCCGGATGTTCCAGGTGCAATCCCGGCTGATTTCAGTTGGAAAACGACTCGCGACGTAAACGTTTCGGTCGCGGCTCCCACTGTAAACGGCGCAGCACCCGCCTATGCCGTAATCAATGTTTACTCTTCGCCGATCCTTTCGGCGGAAAATTTGGTGACCGGGGGTGCTACTAAATCGGCAACTCCTTTCCGGTCGGCATTCACCTTGCCTGCCGGAGTTGAAACCCTCTATGTAGTAACTACCCTGCCCGACGGCACGAAATCGGTGAAGACGGCCGAGGTCCGCAGTTCGGTCGATGTGGCCGGTGCATCGGTGACGACTGCGGCAATGCCGAAGGTTCGCGCTGCGGCGATTACGCGAAGCGCCAGTTCGATGCCTGCATTCCCGACGATGACCGCCCCCGATGCCGGTTCGTTCGATCCGCAGGCCGTGATAGCCACGACGCCGTCGAAGAACTTCAACCTCGGCGCACAGGAGTCGCAGTATGCGGCGGCGGCATATTATATTCCGGCCGGAGCCGTGATTGAGGGCAATATCAATCTCAACGGCAATTATGCACCCAACAAGCAGCCGGTGCTGTACGTTGCGGGCAAACTCGTGCTTTCGTCGCCCAATATCGGTTATGCGACGCTGGCTGTCCTGCCGGGCGGCGAAGTGTCGGTTTCGGGCAAACTCACAGCCCAGAATGTCGCCAAGGACCTTCCTGCGCTGTATGTTTTCCCGGGCGGCAAGCTCACGGCGGCCGAGGTCAACTTCTCCGGCAAAGTCGCCGTGAACCTCGGAACCGTAAATGTTTCGGGCAAACTCGACCTGAACAACGACCTGAAATTCTACAACGGTGCGGGCGCCGTGCTTACGTCGGCCACTTTCAAGTACTCCAACACGGGAGGCCTTTTCAACGACGGTGCGATTTCGGCCGACGAATTGGAATTCAACTCGACGGCGGCGTTTGAGAACTGCGAGAACGGCGACCTGAAGGTCGAAGAGATGATAATGGCGAATACGACGACCAAATTCTACCAGAAGGGCGTTGCTGAGATCGGCGAAATGACCTGCCGCGGTGAATTTTATGTGAACTGCTATACCTATGTCGATGACCTCGGCCTGGAGGGCGCCAAACTTTACATTGCGGCGGATGCGTGCCTGGAGACCGGCGAGGCCGATTTCAACAATGCGAAGGTCGAGATGGCAGCCGGTTCGCTCTTCATTGCGCAGCAGTACAATAAGAATAAGGGCGGCAATAACACCTTTACTGCCGCAGCAGGAACTGTGATTCCGGTCGTTCGTTTCGAACAGTCGGCGTTCTACTCCGAGGGTAACCAGTATTGGAGTGCGGCCCGTACGACTTTCAGCGGTCCGATGGAGGTCGTAGACCCGCAGGCCGAAGCCGAAAACAAGTTCTATGTGGCCAAGTGTTTCAGCAACGGCGCTTTCCTGACGGCTGAGCAGTTGACGAACATCCCGAAGAGCGAGTGCAACGGCGGTAAGGGCCAGATTACGCCCGATCCGGAACCGGAGCCCGACGCATATACGAACGTTCCCGGACAGGTCTACACCTACTGCTTCGAGGATAACTGGCCGTGGCTGGGCGATTATGACATGAACGACGTGGTTATCGAGAGCCGCATCGACCGCATGGTTTCGAAGGACGGCAGCAAGGTTTCGGCGCTTACGATCAACTGGGAACTGCGGGCTGCGGGAACGACCTACGACATTGCCGGAGCCGTGCAGATGGACAAGGTGCAGGCTTCGGACGTGGCGAACGTCGAGTCTTCGCACAAGGGCTTCGGCAGCGGCATGTTCGCATCGCAGGGCCTCGAATCCGACAGTCAGTATGCCGTGATTCCGTTCTTCAACAACACGAAAGAGTTGCTGAGCACTTCGAATACGTGGAAGGGACACCCTGCTTCCGCTACGCAAAAGCACACGACGACGGTGACTTTCTCGCAGCCGGTGGACATCGCTGCGGTCCTGGATTCGGAGATGAACTTCTTTATCACGCCGAAACAGCGCACGAACGAGATTCACATGCCGGGCTATGCCGTGACTGCTTCGGGTCTCATCGGCAAGGGTTCGTTCCAGCCTTCGGAGCCTTACAAATTCTATGTAACGGACGGCGACCAGGTCAAGAACAACTACATGATGTGGGCGCTGGTGATTCCGGGCGAGTTCCGCTACCCTGCCGAGAACAACGACATCCGCGGCGTCTACGAGCACTTCATGACGTGGGCTTCGTCCAACGGCACGCAGCATCCGGAGTGGTATCAGGAGAGCGCCGACGCTGACAAGATTTATTAAAGAACCTGTATTCTGTAAAAAGGCTGCTTCGAAAGAAGCGGCCTTTTTTGTAGCTCTCTTTTGCGGTCCGTACCTCCTGCCGGCGGGCGTGAAACGGATTCGGTTATGTCCGATCGGGGGCCTTCCGGTGTAAAAAAAAGCTCCGCAGAGACAATCTGCGGAGCTTTTCATGCGTAGTGGGATCTTATCCTTTGCGGTCGATCAGTTCGATGCCCTGGCGGGTTGCCGCCCCGCGGAGAATCGTCCGGCAGAAGAGGCTGAGCTCTTCGCGGATCGTGCCGTTCAGGCGCAGGTCGGTCATTGTGCTCATCAACTGCTCGGCAAATGCCGGGGCGTCGATTTCGGGCAGCAGGAGTTGTTCCTCACGGCAGGTTTCGAGGTAATCGGTCAACTCTTTGCGCCAGAACTCCCTGTGTTCGTCGTAATGTTCCGCAAAGGTGATCTTGCGGCGGATGTCCGACAGGAAACAGTGGTCTACCGTATAGAGGTTTTCGATATATTCGTTTGTCAGCCGGAGCACCTTCTGCAACGGATTGCCGCCGCGCCGCTTGCGGCAGGCGACGATGCGCTGTTGCTGCTGCTGGCTCATGGCGTCGAGGCATGCGCCGACGAGGTCGTTTTTGTCGGCGAACATTTCGTACAGGGTGCGTTTCGAGATTCCCAGCGTCTGCGCGATCTCATCGACCCGGACGGCACGAATGCCGTTCCGGGCGATAAGCTCCTGCGTAGCGTGGATAACCTCTTCTTTGGTCACTCCCCGTTTCATTATTTTTCCTCCGTAATGTCACGTCCGCCGCCGAGAGCCTGGTAGAGGTTCACGGTTCCCTGGATTTCGTCGAAACGGTCTGCGATCTGCGACAGTTGTGCCGAAAGCAGCGACTGCTGTGCGGTCAGGACTTCGAGGTAAGTGGTAGAACCGTGCTGCATCAGCAGTTCGGTCGACTCCACGGCGCGCTCCAGGGCCGAAATCTGCCGTACGCGAAGGTCGGCTTTGGCGCGCGACGACTGGCACTGTGTGAGGGCGTTGTTGACCTCGGCGCCGGCGTTGAGCAGCGCCTGCTGGAATGCCAGCCGGGTCTCCTCCTGCTGTGCCTTGGCGATCTTCACCCGGGCGCGGTTGGCGTTGGCGTTGAAGATCGGCTGCAGGAGCGATGCCGCGGCGTTCCAGAGCAGCTTGCCGGGATCGGCGATCCTTCCACTGCCGTTGTTGGTCCATCCCAGTGTTCCGCTCAGCGTGATCGAGGGATAGAGGGCCGAACGGGCCTCGGCCGTGGCGTAGTACGACTGCATGAGCGAATACTCGGCCGAACGTACGTCGGGACGGTTCGCCAGCATTTGCAGAGGTACGCCGACCGTCAGGTCGTCGGGCAACTGCTGGCCTTCGAGACGGCCGCGGACGATCGTATGCGGAGCCTGGGCCAGCATCGAGCAGAGGCTGTTTTCCACCTGCGTACGCTGGTAGGCCAGGTCGTGCAGCGATGCCTCGATCGCCAGCGTGTTGCCTTCGTACTGGGCCACGCCGGCCTCATTGGCCATGCCGGCCTCCTTCATGGCGCGCATCGTGCGGACGCTCTCGCGCCATTTCACGGCCGTTTGCTCCGTCACCTCATACTGGCTGTCGAGCATCAGCAGCGTGTAGTAGAGATTGGCCACGCTCGAAATGAGCTGGGTCTTCACCGCCTGCTCGTACTCCTTGCTCTGGGCATGGAGCGCCTTGGCTTTGCGTTTGGCGTTGGTAAGGCCGTTGAAGATGTCGATCTGCCAGCTTGCCGTTACGGGGATCGAATAGGCTTTCGCCGTCGGCGAGCCGTCGAAACTGCTCAGGCTGCCCTGCGGTGCGAAGTTGAACGACGGCAGGTAAGCCAGGCGTGCCGATTTGAGCGTAGCTTCGGCCTCCTTGACGCGCCAGCCTGCCGATTGCAGGTCGGTGTTGTTCTCCAGTGCCAGCGCGATAAGCGCCTGCAACTGGGGATCGGTGAACATTTCCTGCCAACTGATGTCGCCCAGGGTCGTCGTGTCGGCGGTCTCCGCCGTACCGTACAGCCCTGCGGTCGTTACCTCGGGACGGGTATAGGGTTTGTAGATGCCGCAGCCGGTCAGCGCCGCCGCAGCGCATATAATCAGGATCTTTTTCATGTGTTACTCCTCCTCTTTCTCATTTTTACATTCTTCCAGCTCGGCGCGTACGGCCCACTGCGGATCGGGATCGAACTCCAGCGGTTTGATCTTCTCCTGCAACGTCTGGAAGACGATGAACAGCGTCGGAACGAGGAACAGCAGAGCCAGCGTTCCGACGATCATACCGCCGATGACACCCGCGCCGAGGGTCGAGTTGCCGTTAGCGCCTACGCCGTGCGAGAGCACCAGCGGGATCATACCGAACACGCAGGTAAGGACGGTCATCAGGATAGGACGCAGACGGGCTTTGGCGGCCGATACGGCGGCCTGCGAGAGGCTCATGCCTGCGGCGCGGCGGTCGGCGGCGTACTCGGTGATCAGAATGGCCGTCTTCGACAGCAGACCGATCAGCATGATGATACCCGTCTGGAGGTAGATGTTGTTCTCCATGCCCATCATCTTGGCCAGCAGGAACGAACCCATCAGACCGCACGGAACCGACAGGATGACGGCGAACGGAATGAGGAAACTCTCGTACAGGGCGCTCAGGATAAGGTAGATCAGCAGGATGCAGATACCGAAGATGATGGCGGTGTTGCTGCCGGTCTGTGCCTCCTCGCGCGTGATGCCGTCGAATTCGTAGCCGTAGCCTTTCGGGAGTACCTGTGCGGCGACTTCCTGGATGGCCTTGATGGCGTCACCCGACGAATAGCCTGCGGCGGCCGTGCCGTTCACGGCGATCGAACTGTACATGTTGAAGCGGCTGAGCACCTCGGAACTGTAAACCCTCGTCAGGTTCACGAACTGGCCCAGGGGAGCCATCTCGCCGTTGTTCGAACGCACGTAGACGTTGTTGAGCGATTCGGTGTCGAGACGGTATTTCGGGTCGGCCTGCAACGTTACGTAGTACATTTTCGAGAAACGGTTGATGTTCGAGACGTACTGGCCGCCGTAGTAACCTGCCAGGGTCGAGAGGATCGCGTTGGGCGATACGCCGGCACGCTTGGCCTTCGCTGCATCGATGTCCACCATGTACTGCGGGAAGTTGATGTTGAAGGTCGAGTAGGCCTGGGCAATCTCCGGACGCTGGTTCAGCGCTCCGATGAATTGCAGGTAGATGTTGTAGAAGTCTTTCAGCTCGCCGCCTGCCTTGTCCTGCAGGTTCATCGAGAAACCGGTCGAGGTTCCGTAGCCCGAGATCATCGGCGGAGCCACGGCGAAAATCTGCGCGTCCTTGATGTCGGCGGTGCGGCCGTAGATCTGGCCGATGACGGCATTCACGGCATCCTCCTTGTTCGGGCGCTCCTCCCAGTCTTTCAGTTTGATGATGGCCATACCGTACGACGGTCCCTGTCCGGCGATCATACCGTAACCGGCTACCTCCATGAAATCCCGGATCTGGGGGATACCCTGGATACGCTCCGATACCCGCTGCATGACCTTGTGGGTCTCGGCGAGCGAGGAGCCCGGAGCCGTGGTAACGTTGACCATGATCGTACCCTGGTCCTCGTCGGGAACCAGACCCGTCTTGGTGGTGTTCATCAGCAGGACCAGCGCAGCAATGGCGAGTCCGAGCGTCGACCACATCAGCCACTTGTGCTTGATGAAGAGCAGCACGCCGTGCTTGTACTTGTTGACCAAAGCGCTGAACGCCGTGTTGAAGGCCTTGCGGAAGCGAGCGGCGAAGTTGTCGCGCATCTCGCCGTTCTCGTCGAGGTACGGTTTGAGGATGATGGCACAGAGGGCCGGCGACAGCGTAAGTGCGTTGACGGCCGAAATACCCACGGCTACGGCCATCGTGATACCGAACTGGGTGTAGAACACACCCGACGTTCCGCCCATCATGGAGACGGGGATGAACACGGCCATGAAGACCAGCGTCGAGGTTACGATAGCCGACGTAATGCCTGACATGGCATCGACGGTAGCCATATAGGAGGACTTATATCCCACGTCGAAACGCGCCTGGACGGCCTCCACCACGATAATGGCGTCGTCGACGACCGTACCGATGGCAAGAACCAGCGCGAAGAGGGTCAGCAGGTTGATCGAGAATCCGGCCAGAGCGAGGAAACCGAACGTACCGACCAATGAGACGAGGATCGAGGCCGTCGGGATGAGCGTCGAGCGGATGTCCTGCAGGAAGACGTATACCACCAGGATCACGAGGAGGATAGCCTCGAACAGGGTCTTCATTACCTCCTTCATCGAGGCGTAGAGGAAGTCGTTCACACTTTGCAGGTGGGCGACGGCGATACCTTTCGGCAGTTCGGCCTGCACTTCGTCGAGCAGGGCGTTGACATCGTTCACGACCTGCGTGGCATTCGAGCCGGCGGTCTGGAAGATCATGGTGCTGACGCCCGGGTGGCCGTTGGTGTAGCCTTTATAGGCATAGGACTCGCTGCCCAGTTCGATGTCGGCGATGTCTTTCAGCCGCAGGAGCGTTCCGTCGGGCTTCGAAAGGAGCACGATCTCTCCGAACTCTTCGGGCGTCTGGTGGCGTCCGCGGTATTTCATCGTGTACTGGAACGTGTTCTGCGAGTTCTCGCCCAGCGTACCGGTCGCCGACTCGATATTCTGCTCGGCCAGTGCCGCCGTAACGTCCGACGGGATGAGCTTGTACTGGGCCATTACGTCGGGTTTCAGCCAGACGCGCATCGAGTAGTCGGCGCCGAGGGTGAATACCTCGCCGACGCCGTGGATACGCTGGATACGGGGCTCGATATTGATTTTCGAGTAGTTCGACAGGAACGTCTCGTCGTAGGAGTCGTCGGGGCTGTAAAGCGAGAAGATTTTCACCATGGAGGTCTGACGCTTCATGGTCGTAACGCCGATTTGCGTAACTTCCGAAGGCAGCTGACCGGTAGCGCGCGATACTTTGTTCTGCACGTTCACGGCTGCCATGTCGGCGTTGATTCCCTGCCGGAAATAGATCGTTACGGAAGCACTGCCGACAGCGGCGCTGGAAGTCATGTAAGTCATGTCCTCCACACCGTTGATGGCCTGTTCGAGCGGTGCGATGACCGACTTCTGAATGGTCTCGGCGCTGGCGCCCGGATACGAGGCGCGCACCATAACCGTCGGGGGAGCGATGTCGGGATACTGCTCGACGGGCAGCGTCGCGAGACCGATGATACCGGCGATTACGATTACGATTGATACGACCGACGCCAGTACGGGTCGTTCGATAAAATGTTTCAGTGTCATGGATTACTCTTCTTTTTCGGTTTGGGACTGAGCGGCAGCCTCATCGGTTGCAGGAGCGGCAGTTTCGGCCGCGGCCTGACCCTTTATGCGGATGGGCGTACCTTCGCGCAGCAGACCTACGCCCTCGGCTACGATCACGTCGCCCGGTACGAGGCCCTTGCGGGCGATGTATTCCTGGCCGTTCGAGATTTTCTCGACCTCGATCATCGTCGAAGCGGCCTTGCCGTCCACTACTTTATATACGTATACTTTGTCCTGGAGTTCGAACGTTGCGGCCTGCGGAACGGCGATGCAATCCTTGTAGATGCTCGGCAGGATGACGTTGCCTGCGCCGCCGCTGTGCAGCAGTCCTCCCTTGTTGGGGAACGCCGCGCGGAGCGACACGCTGCCCGTCGAGAGGTCGATGACGCCGCTGATCGACTCGACGCGGCCCGGCTGGTCGTAGATCGAACCGTCGCTGAGCTGCAACTGTACGTCGGGCATGCTCTTGAGCGTTTCGGCGATCGAGCCGTACTGGCGCGTCAGGCCCAGGAACTGGTTCTCGGTCATCGAAAAATAGACGTACATCTCCGAGTTGTCCGACACGGTGGTCAGCGGCTGCGGGAGCGATGCACTCACCAGTGCGCCCACGCGGTACGGCAGCGTACCTACGACACCGTTGGCCGGAGCCTTTACGACCGTGTAGGAGAGGTTGTTGGCTGCGTTTACACGCTGGGCCTCGGCCTGGGCAAGCTGTGCCTTGGCGGTCAGCAGGGTGTTGTTGGCCGTCGAGAGGTCGTACTGCGAAACGACGTTCCGGGCGAAAAGTTCCTTTTTGCTGTCGTAGGTGAGCTGTGCGGTGGCTACCCCGGCTTTGGCTGCCTCGACGTTGGCTTCGGCGGTCTGGAGGGCTGCCTGGTAGGGAACCTGGTCGATGATGAAAAGGGTCTGTCCCTTCGTTACGTTCTGGCCTTCGTTGACACAGAGTTGCGAGATCGTTCCCGAAACCTGCGGATAGATGTCGATGTCCTGACGGCCGCGGATCGTTGCCGAGTAGTTGCTCGGAATTTCGCGGTCGGTGGTGGCGATGGTCATTACGGCGTATTCGCCGGGACCCATTGTCATCGGAGCCTGTTTGCATCCGACGGCTGCCATGCAGCATGCCAAAGCGGCAGCTTTCACAAATGTTTGCTTCATAACTTCCATTTGAATTTTATACTAAAAAACTTTTTCAGGTGCAAAAGTATTCTAAATTAGGTCCATTTGTGCCATTATATTGCGAACAGTATTGGTACTTTTCGGCACAAAGGTTCTGTTATTATCGAAATAATCATTATTTTTGTTCGAAAAAAGAAATATATGACGCCGGTTAATCCGATAATTACTACTTCCGAAGAGCAATTTGTCGTCGGCGAATCCGATTTCGCCTTTTTCAGCAATTACGCCTGCCGTACCGATGGAGGTGCGATCCTTTTTTGCCGCAGCGGCAGTGCGGATGCTACGGTCAACCAATACCGAGGGCATGTGCGCCGCAATACGATGGTGTTGCTGCTGCCCGGCTCGATCCTGATGCTCACCGACCGGACGGAAGATTTTCAGATGACTTTCTGTGCCTTTTCGCGGGACCTTTTCGCCGAAGCGGCCTTTCGTCTCGAACCTTCGTTTTTCCATGCGTTGCGTGAGCGTCCGATCTCCTATCCGCCCCACCGCGTCGTCGAGGGGGCTGCGATCTGGTTCGAGATGGCGGCCTATACCTACCGTGACCGCGGCAACGTGTTCCGCAATACGATCATCAAAAACCGTCTGCAGAACCTCTTGCTGGAGAGTTTCGACAAGATGCAGCGCTTTGCCGCCCGGCAGCACCGCGGGCCGGAGACGACCACGCGGCAAACCGAATTGTTCCATCGTTTCGTAACGCTTGTTCAGGCCCACAGCTCGCAGGAGCGCGAAGTGGCCTTTTACGCCGATAAACTCTGCATCTCGACCCGCTACCTCTCTACCATCGTGCGCTCCGTGGCACGCAGTTCGGCCAAGGAGTTCATCGACCGTTCGGTGGTCCTCGAAATCAAGATGATGCTCCAGTCGACCGACCTGTCGGTTCAGGAGATCGCCTACCGGCTCAAATTCCCCGACCAGTCCTATCTCGGGCGTTTTTTCAAGAAGCATACGGGGGAATCGCCGACGGAGTATCGCAACGGCAAGAAGTAGGAACAGTATATTAAATATACTTGTTGAAATAGGGAATAAGGTTGAACCGTATTTAATAGAATTGAAAAAATGAAAAAGTTGGGTATAGTTTTTTTGATTTCTTTTGTTTGGTCGCTTTTTCTTGCTTGGCTGCGAGGAGGATATATTTCAATATTGACTCTTACGGGACTTCCTCTTTCGTCATTTATTGGTTTTATTGTTTATGGTTTAATGACGACCTTGGCATTAGAAAAATATAGAAATACAACATTCTCCGGATATATTGTTTTGTTGGTATGGTTGGGAGCTTCAATATTGGAGCTCCCATTTCGGATTATACATTTCGGGGATGCGATGATTTCATTCCTTAATTTGTTAATATGGTGGTTGGGAATAGGTGTCGGTTATTTCTTTTTTAAAGTTCGCAAAATAACGCATAAAATAATATTTGTCGGACTATCTCTAATCTGTGCGCTTTGGATTAGTACATCCGGTTACAGTATGTGGACACATAAATTGAATTACGGAACCATCAATGGGCGTGTCTATCAGGAATGTAAAAGCGAAATTAAAATGCAAAATTATTCTGGGGAATATATTTCGTTAAACGAGCTGGACAAGGCGTACTTACTTCTTGATATGTGGTATACGTCATGCCGTGTATGTTATGAACAGTTTCCCAAATTACAGGAGATGTATGAGAAATACAAAGATGAAGATCGTGTTGGGATATATGCCGTACATTGCAGGACTGAATATGAAAAATATAATATCGGTTATGTAATTTTATCTACGAGATCATATGAATTCCCTTCTTTGTCACTTGATAACAACGATGAAATTATAGAAGAATGGGGCGTTTTACGGTTCCCTATGGTTTTTATTCTCGACAAACAAAGGAATATCATTTACAAAGGGGATCTTGCTCAGGCCGAGAGCTATTTGGCCCGGCTTTTGGATAAGTTGTCGTGATAATACTATTCAAAAAGAACGTTGGTACAAATTGAAACTATTATAATATGAGCAAGACAGTTGAAATTTTAGGGAGCGAGGCCGGCTATTACCTCTCGCATGTATGTCGCACCATCGACAAGAAGTCGTTGTACCTGCCGGGACCCGATACTGTGGACCGCATCTGGACCGCGTCCGACCGCAATATCCGTACGCTGGGCAGCCTGCAATGGATTCTGGCCAACGGGCGGCTGGGTGGTACGGGTTATGTCTCGATCCTGCCCGTAGACCAGGGTATCGAGCACACTGCGGGAGCTTCGTTTGCACCCAATCCGGCCTATTTCGATCCCGAGAACATCGTGAAACTCGCCATCGAAGGCGGCTGCAACGCCGTCGCTTCGACCTTCGGCGTGCTGGGCGCCGTGGCGCGCAAATATGCGCATAAAATTCCGTTTATCGTCAAGATCAACCATAACGAACTGTTGTCCTACCCCAACACTTACGACCAGGTGTTGTTCGGCACGGTGCGCGACGCCTGGAACATGGGTGCGCAGGCCGTCGGGGCCACGATCTATTTCGGTTCGGCGGAGAGCCGCCGCCAATTGGTCGAGATTGCGCAGGCATTCGATTTGGCGCACGAACTGGGCATGGCGACGATCCTGTGGTGCTACCTGCGCAACGAGGGCTTCAGGAAGGACGGTGTGGACTACCATGCCTCGGCCGACCTTACGGGACAGGCCGATCACCTGGGCGTGACGATCAAAGCCGACATCGTGAAGCAGAAACTTCCGACCAATAACGGCGGTTTCAGGGCGATCGGCTTTGCCAAGACCAGCGACAAAGTTTACTCGGAACTGACCTCCGACCACCCTATCGACCTTTGCCGCTATCAGGTGGCCAACGGTTATATGGGCCGCGTGGGACTGATCAACTCGGGCGGCGAGTCGCGCGGCGCTTCGGACCTGCAGGAGGCCGTCACGACGGCCGTGATCAACAAACGCGCCGGAGGCATGGGCCTGATCAGCGGCCGTAAAGCCTTCCAGCGCCCGATGAAGGACGGTATTGCGTTGCTGCACGCCATCCAGGACGTTTACCTCGACGACGAAGTGACGATCGCATAATATCCGAAGGTCTGGAAACGTTTCTGTATAAGGTAAAAAGTGCAATTATGAAAATAACGTTATTCGGTACGCAACCCTACGACCGGGAGTCGTTCGACCGCATCCGCGACGCCTACGGGTTCGACATCTGCTACCATCGCAGCCATCTGAATGCCAACAACGTGGCCCTTGCGCAAGGCTCCGACGCGGTCTGCATCTTCGTCAACGACACGGCCGACGCCGAGACCATCCGCCAACTGGCCGGCATGGGCGTGAAACTGATCGCGCTGCGCTGTGCGGGCTTCAACAACGTCGACCTGCCTGCTGCGGCCCGCTACGGCATTCCCGTGGTGCGGGTTCCGGCCTATTCGCCGCATGCCGTCGCGGAACACGCCGTGGCGCTGATGCTGGCGCTCAACCGCAAGATACACCGCGCCTACTGGCGCACGCGCGACGGCAACTTCTCGTTGCACGGGCTGATGGGATTCGACATGTACGGCAAGACCGCGGGTATCGTCGGTACGGGTAAGATCGCCCGCGAACTGATCCGCATCCTCAAGGGTTTCGGGATGGAGGTGCTGGCCAACGACCTTTTCCCCGATCAGGCATATGCCGCGCAGGCCGGAATCACCTATGTGCCGCTCGACGAGCTTTATGCCCGTTCGGACATCATTTCGCTCCACTGTCCGCTGACCGATCAGACGCGCTACATGATCGGCGACGTGGCTATTTCGCACATGAAGCCGGGTGTGATCATCATCAACACGGGCCGCGGCCAGTTGATCCATACCGAAGCGCTGATCGACGGCCTGAAGGAGAAGAAGATCGGGGCCGCGGGGCTCGACGTTTACGAGGAGGAGGCCGGGTATTTCTACGAGGACACTTCGGACCGCATCATGGACGACGACGTGCTGGCTCGCCTCTTGTCGTTCAACAACGTGATCGTGACTTCGCACCAGGGATTCTTCACACGTGAAGCATTGGATAATATAGCACGCACTACGATGCAGAATATCAAAGATTTCGCCGAGCATCGCCACCTGGATAACGAAGTGCGTGCCGAACCGGAAAATACACCTGCATAACTATGAAAAAGATTGTTTTGCTCCGCCACGGCGAGAGCGTTTGGAACAAGGAAAACCGGTTTACGGGCTGGACCGACGTGGACCTGAGCGAAAAGGGTGTTGCCGAAGCCGTCAAGGCCGGCGAGACGCTCCGGAAGGAGGGTTTTCACTTCGGGCACGCCTATACTTCCTATTTAAAACGGGCTGTAAAGACCCTCGATGTCGTGCTCGACAAAATGGATCAGGATTGGATTCCGGTGACGAAAAACTGGCGGCTGAACGAAAAGCATTACGGGATGCTGCAAGGATTGAACAAACGCGAAACGGCCGAAAAATACGGTGACGAGCAGGTCCACATCTGGCGTCGCAGTTACGACGTGGCCCCTGCGCCTTTGGCCGAGGATGATCCCCGCAATCCGCGCCTCGATCCCCGTTACGCCGGGATTCCCGATGCGGCGCTGCCCCGTACCGAATCTTTGCAGGATACCGTGGCCCGTACGATGCCCTACTGGGAGTGCGAAATACTCCCTGCGCTCTTCCGGCACGACGAACTGCTGGTCGTAGCCCACGGCAACAGCCTGCGGGGCATCATCAAGAAACTGAAAGGCATCTCGGACGAGGCCATCTCGGAGTTCAACCTTCCGACCGCCGTGCCCTATGTTTTCGAGTTCGACGAAGGACTGGGTTATGTCAGGGACTATTTTTTGGGCGATCCGGCCGAAATCGCCAAACTGATGGAGGCTGTCGCCAATCAGGGCCGCGGGGCTGAAAGCCCCGTTTTATAGGCAGTCGCGGCTCTTTTTCTTTCGGGCCGGATACCTGCTCCCTGCCCGATTCGATGATCTGTCCTTGGGCCGGTTTTACGCTGTCGTGCGTAGAACCGGCCCATAATGCGTAATAATGGTAAGCGGAACCGTAATCCGGGTACGGATTTGTTGCGGGAGACGTTCTATTTTTGCATCGTGAAACCATCTCTTTTGAACCGATGAAACGAATCCTCATTGCGGCCGTGGCCGCCGCTGCCCTGTTTTCGGGCGGAATCCTGCAATCCTTAAATGCACAGAATATGGAAGAAGCAAAAAAAGTCAGTCCTTTTCCCGTGGGGGAGAAACTCCCCGAACGGTTTTCGAAGTATTTTACCGGGCAGGCCTGGCTGGCTCCGCTGACGACCGACAGGGCGCTGAACGTTCCCGTGTCGAACGTCACGTTCTCGCCCGGATGCCGCAACAACTGGCACAGCCATACGGGCGGCCAGCTCCTGATTGCCGTCGGCGGCCGGGGCTATTACCAGGAGCGGGGAGAGCCGGCCCGGGTCCTGCTGCCGGGCGACGTTGTGGAGATCGCGCCCGACGCGGTGCACTGGCACGGTGCGGCTCCCGACAGTTGGTTTTCGCATCTGGCCGTCGAATGCAATCCGCAGACCAACGAGAACACATGGCTCGAACCGGTCGACGACGCGCAGTATGCGGCAGCGACGGCTTCCGCCCCGGCCCCGGCGTCCCGCCTGGGTGAAGACGCCCGGCGCCGCCTGGCCGAATTGTTTCCGGGCGGAATACCGGAACTTGGGGATGCGGACCCCGAATTATTTGAAATTTTTGGTAACTTTGCGCTCGGCGAAGTCCCGGATTACGGGAACCTCGACACCCGGACGCGTCTGCTGTGCATCCTGGCCTCGAATATTGCCTCACAGGGGCGGGCCGCCTATCGGACGATGCTCGAAGGTGCGTTGCAGGCAGGCGTTACGCCGGTCGAGGTGAAAGAGGTGCTTTATCAGGCTGTTCCTTACGTCGGTATGGCCCGTGTGGCCGATTTTATCGGCCTGACCAACGAGGTATTGGCGGTGCACGGCGTGACGCTGCCGCTCGAAGGACAGTCGACGACGACGCCTGCGGACCGTTTTGAAAAGGGGCTGGCCGTGCAGAAGTCGATTTTCGGCGCGGAGCGTATCGACGGGATGCACCGGACGGCTCCGGAGAACCAGAAGCACATCCAGCGTTACCTGTCGGATAACTGCTTCGGCGATTTTCTGACCCGCCGGGGCCTGGACGTGAAGATGCGCGAACTGCTGACGTTCTCGATGCTCGTGTCGCTCGGGGGCTGCGAGCCGCAGGTCAGGGGGCATATCGCCGGAAACGTGAACGTCGGCAACGACAAGGCTACCCTGCTGGCCGTTGTGACCCAATTGCTGCCCTACATCGGCTATCCGCGCACGCTGAACGGCATTGCATGCCTGAACGAAGTTATACCCGAATAATGAAAAAGTAAAAAAAATGAAATACGTAAAATTGAATAACGGCGTCGAAATGCCGATCCTCGGTTTCGGCGTTTATCAGATTCCGGACCCTGCCGTTTGCGAGCAGGCTGTCGGCGATGCCCTGAAGATCGGTTACCGCTCGATCGACACTGCCGCGGCCTATGACAACGAGGAGGCCGTGGGCCGTGCGATCCGCCGCAGCGGCATTCCCCGCGAGGAACTTTTCATCACCACGAAACTGTGGATCAGCGGCGCGGGTTATGAACCGGCGAAGAAGGCGTTCGAAGAGTCGATGTCGAAGCTGGGCCTGGACTATCTCGACCTTTACCTGATCCACCAGCCTTACGGCGACGTTTACGGCTCGTGGCGTGCCATGGAGGAGTTGTACCGGGAGGGCCGCATCCGGGCCATCGGCGTTTCGAACTTCTATCCCGACCGCCTTGCGGACCTGATCCTTCACAACGAGGTCGTGCCGGCCGTCAACCAGGTCGAGACCCATCCCTTCCACCAGCAGACCGTCCCTGCGGAGTTCATGCGTTCGAAAGGCGTGCAGATCGAGTCGTGGGCGCCGTTCGCCGAGGGCAGGAACGGATTGTTTACGAACGAATTGCTGCTGGCGATCGCTGCCCGGTATCGGAAAACGGTGGCGCAGGTGGTGCTGCGCTGGCTGATCCAGCGCGAGGTGGTCTGCATTCCCAAATCGGTGCATGCGGAGCGTATTGCGGAGAATTTCGATGTGTTCGGCTTCGAACTCGACGCCGAAGACATGGCCGTGATCGCCACGCTGGACCGTCCCGAGAGCAGCTTCCTCGATCACCGTGATCCTGAAATTGTTGAATGGCTGAGTAATTTACATTAGGATAATATGGCAAAGAAAGTTTTGATTCTCTCCTCCAGCCCGCGCCGCGGCGGAAATTCCGACCTGCTGTGCGACCGCTTTATGGAGGGCGCCCGTGAGGCGGGCCTCGAGGTCGAGAAGATATTCCTGAAAGACAAGACGATTAACTATTGTATGGGCTGCAACCGCTGTTATAACGGCGAGCATCCCTGCCCGCAGCGTGACGATGCCGCTGAGGTCGTCGGAAAAATGGTCGAAGCGGATGTGATCGTGATGGCCTCGCCGGTCTATTTTTACACCGTGTGCGGGCAGATGAAGACCCTGATCGACCGCGCCTGCGCCCGCTATACCGAGATGAACGACAAGGAGTTCTACTTCATCCTGACGGCTGCCGAAGAGAGCATCGACATGATGCAGCGCACGGTGGAGTGCTTCCGCGGCTTCCTCGACTGCCTCGAAGGGCCTGCGGAGAAAGGCGTTATCTACGGTGTCGGAGCCTGGCACGCGGGCGAGATCAAATCCTCGCCTGCGATGCAGGAGGCTTACGAACTGGGCCTGCGGGCGTAACGCATAACGGAACCAGCATCCGGCGGTCGGCGAAAACGCCGGCTGCCGGATGAATAAAGCCCCGCGAGGGGCGGATTTATCAACGGCGCCGGAATGGGCAAACGGCGTTGAATCCGGAACGACAATAATAAACTACCAGACTTAATCTATGTTACGAAAAATCCGAATTGCGGCTGCGGCCCTATTCTTCGTGCTGATCACGCTGCTGTTTCTCGATTTTACCGGGACGCTCCATGCGTGGTTCGGCTGGATGGCCAAAATCCAGTTCCTGCCTGCCCTGCTGGCCCTCAACGTCGGCGTTGTGGCGTTCCTCGTGATCCTGACGCTTCTCTTCGGCCGTATCTATTGTTCGGTCATCTGCCCGCTGGGCGTGATGCAGGACATCGTTTCGTGGGCCTCCGGGAAACGCAAAAAGCATCGCAACCGCTTCAGCTACTCCCCGGCGCTCACCTGGCTGCGCCGGGCGATGCTCGTGGTGTTCATCGCAGCGATGCTCGCAGGCGTCGGTTCGCTGCTCGCGCCTTACAGCGCCTATGGACGCATCGCTTCGAACCTGCTGGCCCCGGTCTACGCGTGGGGCAACAACCTGCTGGCATACATCGCCGAACGCATGGACAGCTATGCTTTCTATTCGGTCGACGTGTGGATGAAGGGCCTCTCTACGTTCCTCGTTGCCGTCGTAACGTTCGTCGTGCTCTTTATCCTTGCCTGGCGCAGCGGGCGTACTTACTGCAATACGATCTGTCCCGTGGGTACGGTGCTGGGATTCCTCTCCCGCTACTCGCTGTTCAAGCCGCGTTTCGATACGTCGAAGTGTAACGGCTGCAAACTCTGCGCCCGCAACTGCAAGGCGTCGTGTATCGACCCGGCGGCGCATAAGATCGATTACAGTCGTTGCGTGGCCTGCATGGACTGTCTCGAAAACTGCCGCCAAGGGGCTATTACCTATACGCTGCGGCGATCGGAGTCCCCCGTAGTTCCCGAGGCCCCGAAGCCGGAGACCGACGCCGCACGCCGTAAGTTCCTGGGGCTGGCGGGCGTACTCGCCTACTCCGCGCTCCGAGCGCAGGAGAAGAAGGTCGACGGCGGACTGGCCGTGATCGTCGACAAGAAGGTTCCGAACCGCGCTACTCCCATCGTGCCGCCGGGCGCGCGGAGCCTGCGCCACTTCAACGCCCATTGCACGGGCTGTCAGCTCTGCGTCTCGGTGTGTCCCAACCAGGTGCTGCGCCCGTCGGGTAAGCTGATGACCCTGATGCAGCCCGAGATGTCGTTCGAGCGCGGTTATTGCCGCCCGGAGTGCGCCAAGTGTGCCGAAGTGTGCCCTACGGATGCCATCCGCCTGACCGACCTTGCCGAAAAATCGTCGATCCAGATCGGCCACGCCGTATGGATTGCGGCCAATTGTGTGGTCAATACCGACGGTGTAACCTGCAACAACTGCGCGCGGCATTGTCCTGCCGGAGCGATCAAAATGGTGCACAGGGACCCCGACGACCCGAAATCGCCGCGCATTCCCGCTGTGAACGAGGAGCGCTGCATCGGCTGCGGAGCCTGCGAAAACCTCTGTCCGGCGCGACCGTTCAGCGCCATTTACGTCGAAGGCCACGAGCGCCACAGAACTGTTTAAAAACGTCAATCCATGGAAAAGAAAAAGATAGACCGCCGGGTATTCCTGAAAACGTTCGGCCTCGGCGCCGCCGCCGCGACTGCCGGGCTTTACGGCTGCAAAACGAAAGGTGCGTCGGAAAAGACTGCCGCTGTCGGCGAAGTTCCGACCGGTGCGATGACTTACCGGGAATGCCCCTCGACGGGCGACCGGGTATCGCTGCTGGGCTACGGGTGTATGCGCTGGCCGCTGCTGGAAACCCCTGCCGCCGACGGTAACCCGATCGACCAGGAGGCCGTCAACGACCTCGTCGACTACGCCATCGCCCACGGAGTCAACTATTTCGATACGGCGCCCGTCTACATCCAGGGTTTTTCCGAGAAATCGACGGGTATCGCCCTTAAACGCCATCCGCGCGACAAGGTGTTCATCGCCACCAAGATGTCCAATCACCGCATGGCAGGGCGCGGAATGTCTCCCGCTCAGATATTAAAGGATTCGAAGGAGATGTACCGACGTTCGCTCCGCGATTTGCAGACGGACTACCTGGATTACTACCTGCTTCACTCGGTGGGCGGCGATAAGGGCGTCGAGACCTTCAACGAACGCTTTGTCGACAGCGGCGTCCTCGATTTCCTCCTGCGTGAGCGTGAGGCCGGGCGTATCCGCAACCTCGGGTGGTCGTTTCACGGCGACCAGAAGGTTTTCGATCACCTGCTGGCGATGGATATCAAGTGGGATTTCGTGCAGATCCAGATGAACTATGTCGATTGGAAGCACGCTTCGGGCCGCAACGTCAATGCCGAGTACCTCTACGGCGAGTTGGAGAAGCGCGGCATTCCGGCCGTCATCATGGAACCCCTGCTCGGCGGCCGTCTGTCGCGGCTGAACGACCACCTGGTCGAGCGGCTCAAGGAGCGCCGCCCGACGCTGAGCACCGCTTCGTGGGCATTCCGTTATGCAGGGTCCTATCCCGGGGTGCTGACCGTGCTGAGCGGTATGACCTACATGGAGCACCTGCAGGACAATATCCGCACCTATTCGCCGCTGGAACCCCTGACCCCTGCGGAGTTCGAACTGTTGGAGGATACGGCGCAGCTGATGCTCAAATACCCTACCGTGCCCTGCACCGAATGTCAGTACTGCATGCCCTGTCCCTATGGGCTCGACATTCCGGCGATCTTCGCCCACTACAACCGCTGCGTGAACGAGGGCAACGTTCCCAAGGACCGGCAGGACCCCGCTTACCGGGCATCCCGGCGGGCGTTCCTCGTCGGGTATGACCGTTCGGTTCCCAAACTTCGGCAGGCAAGCCATTGCATCGGCTGCGACCAGTGTGTGTCGCATTGCCCGCAGTCGATCAAAATTCCGCAGCAACTGCGCCGCATCGACCATTTCGTCGAACAACTCAAGCAGGAAACGCTCTGATTCCCGCCGTGTAAAGCCCCTTCGTTCCGGAGGGGCTTTTTTAGGGCACTTTTTACCAAATGGTAACTTTTGTCCGTCGGGAAGCGCGTATCTTTGCACACCCAAAAAATGAATGCAATGAAAGACAGTATCGATTTCGGCAGCATGGAGATTCCGAAGTTATTTCGGAAACTGCTGATCCCCACCGTCCTGGGGATGGTTTTCTCGGCCGTTTTCGTAATCACGGACGGGATTTTCGTGGGACGCGGCATCGGCAGCGATGCGCTGGCGGCGGTCAACATCGCCGCGCCGCTGTTCCTGATCAGCACGGGCGTCGGGCTGATGTTCGGTGTCGGGGCTTCGGTCGTGGCGTCGATCCACCTCTCGCAGGGGAAGGTCAAGGCGGCGCGTATCAACGTCACGCAGGCCGTCGTGGTGTCGTCGCTCCTGCTGGCGGTGTACAGTTTCCTGATCACCTTTTACGCCCGCGAAGTAGCGCTGCTGCTGGGCAGTTCCGAGCGGCTCCTCCCGCTGGCGGTGGAATATATGCACTGGTTCGCACCGTTCCTGCCGTTCAGCGCACTGCTGAGTTCGGGCATGTTCTTCATCCGGCTCGACGGGTCGCCCAATTATGCGATGCTCTGCAATGCGGTTCCCGCCGTCATCAACATCGTACTGGACTACGTTTTCATTTTCATCTTCGGCTGGGGCATGATGGGTGCGGCGCTGGCTACGAGCCTGGGCTATATCGTGGGTGCGGCCATGATCCTCGGCTACCTGGGCCGCCGCCGCAACGTCGTGCGTTTCTGCCGGGTGAAGACGAGCTGCAAAAGCATGCGCCTGACCCTCCGCAACGTGGGTTATATGTGCCGGCTGGGGCTTTCGACCTTCCTTTGCGAGGGGGCTATCGCCACGATGATGTTCGCCGGGAATTACGTCTTTATCCGCTATCTGGGTGAGGACGGCGTGGCGGCATTCAGCATCGCCTGCTACTTCTTCCCGATCATCTTCATGGTCTACAACGCCATCGGGCAGTCGGCCCAGCCGATTCTGAGCTACAATTTCGGCGCCGGTAACGGTGTGCGGGTGCGAAAGGCCTTCCGGTTGTCGCTGGTGACGGCCGTGGTGACGGGACTGGCGTTTTTCGGCGTCACGGCGCTGTTCAGCCACTGGATTGTGGCGATGTTCATCGACAGTTCCTACCCGGCGTATGCCATTGCCGTCAAGGGACTTCCGCTCTTTGCTTCGGGATTCGTCTTTTTCGCGGTTAATATCGTTTCGATCGGTTATTTCCAGAGCGTCGAGCGGCCGCGTCCGGCAATGGCGGTGACCCTCCTGCGGGGATTCGTTTTCATGATCCTCTGCTTCTTCGGACTGCCCCTGTTGTTCGGCGTGGAAGGTATCTGGCTGGCCGTGCCGCTGGCCGAGGTGCTTACCTTTGCGGTCGTTGGCGCGATTTACTGGCGCGGGCGGCATCTCGTCCCGACTCGATAATTTCACTATCTTTGCCTTCTCAAACTTGTAAGGCATGGAGGCATTTATCGAGAAATTCAGCAGGAAATACAACCTGCCGGCGGCGGACTGCGGACGGCTGATCGGCCGGATGGCGCGCTGTACGTTCCGCAAGGGGGAATGCGTCGTTCGTCAGGGCGAGCGGAATCCCGATTTCTACATCGTGAGCCGCGGCATCTGGCTGGGCCACTATTTCGACGACGGCGTGGATGTCTCGGTCTGGTTCGCCGCCGAAGGCGAAGCGCTCTTTTCGACGTGGGGATATGTCGAAAACGAAATTTCGCGGATTTCGATCGAAGCGATGTGCGACGCCGAACTTTACCGCATCTCCAAAGCCGACCTGGAGGCCTTTTTTGCCGAATCGGTCGAGGCGGCCAACTTCGGGCGGAGGCTTTTCGAACAGCAGTTCCTCGGCCTCGAAAACTGGATACTCTCGGGCGGCGCCCCGCGGGCCGAAGAGCGTTACCGGACATTGATGGCGGAGAGTCCCGAGTTGTTGCAATATGTGCCGCTGAAGCACATCGCCTCCTACCTTTGGATTACGCCGCAGTCGCTGAGCCGCATCCGCGCCAAACTGGGAAAGAAAAAGGGTTGACCGTGCGGTCAACCCTTTTTTTCGATGTCCGACGGTTGCCACCCGCCGCCGAGGGCTTTGTAAAGCCCGACCAGCGCGAGGTGCTCGTTGCGCACCGCCTTACCCTCCTCGACTTGTGCGTCGAAGAACTTACGCTGGGCGTCGAGCACGTCTATGTAGCGGATTACACCGTTGATATACTGCAATTTGGCCAGTACGACATACTGCCGGGCCGCCTCCTTGAGGTTGAATTTCAGTTCGGCCGTCTTGCGCATGTTGCGGTAGGCGACCACGGCGTCGTTCACCTCGCGGAAAACCTCCAGCACCTTCTGTTCGTAAGCCAGCCGTGCCTGGTCGTAGGCCGCCAGCGACGCCCGGTATTTCGCTCGTTTCGACCCGAAGGCGAACAGCGGAGCGGTGAGGCTGCCGACGGCGTAGGAGAAGGGCGAATTGATCAGTCCCTTGAGCGCGTCGTTTTCCAGTCCTCCCGTCAGTGAGATCGTCAGCCGCGGGAAACGGTCGGCATAGGCCATGCCCGCAGCGGCCATTGCCGCGCGCAACTGCTGTTCCGACTGCCGTACGTCGGGACGGCGCTGCAACAGTGTCGAGGGCAGGCCGACAGGCAGCGAGTCGGGCATCCTGACGTTCATGTTCATCTTGCTGCGCGCCACGCGTGAAGGATAGTTGCCTGCGAGCACCGAAATCTGGTTCTCCTTCTGGGCGATGCGCAGTTCGAGGTCGGGGATCAGCGCCGCGGCGCTCGCCAGTTCGACCTTCGCCTGCTGGTAAGCCGTCTCGGAGGTCAGACCGCCTTCGAAACGCAGTTTTGCCTGGCGCACGCTCTCCTCTCGGGTCTCCACCGTGCGGCGTACGACGCCCAGTTCATGGTCCAGGGCCGTCAGTTCGAAATAGGCTGTGGCGACTTCGGCGATGAGCGTCATCTGCACGGCGCGTGCCGCCTCGACCGAAGCGAGGTATTCGGCCGCGCCCTTGCGTTTGGCCCAGCGCAGGCTGCCCCACAGGTCGGCCTCCCAGCTCAGGGTGGCTTTGACGCTGAATTCGGCGTCGCTTTTGTGCGCTTCGCCGTAGTAATCGTTGGTTTCGTTGTCGGCGAGAACCAGTCCGCTGAGCGACGGCAGGCGTGCGGCTTTGCTTACGCGGTAGAGTTCTTCCAACTGGCGGATGCGCGCTTCGGCCGAGAGCATGTTGCGGTTGCGGTCGAGTGTTCGTCCGATCAGCGAACAGAGCGTCGTATCGGTGTAAACCTCCCACCACTTCCGGTCGCTCAGCGTCAGCGAGTCGCTTTGCCCGGCGACGATCTCGGCGGGCATGTCGAACTCCGGAGCCTTGCACTTCTTCTGCACGGAGCAACTGCCTGCCGCCAGCAGCAGGAGCGCGCCGAAAATATAGGTTGTGCTTCGTTTCATCGTTTTGACCATTTTTCTTTCACTTTGTAAACCCAGACGAAGAAGAGCGGTACGAAGACGATACCGACGGTGATCGCCACTAACATGCCGAAGAATACGCCCGTACCGATGCCCTGGCGGCTGGCCGATCCGGGTCCGCTGGCGAAGACCAGCGGCAGCATGCCGAGGATGAAGGCCAGCGAGGTCATGACGATGGGCCGGAAGCGCAGGTGTGCCGCCATGATGACGGCCGTCAGCGTGTCGTGCCCCTTTTCGACCTCGTCTTTGGCGAATTCGACGATCAGGATGGCGTTCTTGGCCACGAGGCCCACCAGCATCACTAGTCCGATCTGGAAATAGATGTTGTTTTCCAGTCCGCATACCCAGTTGCCCAGGTAGGCCCCGATGCCGGCGATCGGCAGCGAGAGAATCACCGCCACGGGAATCAGCCAACTTTCGTACTGCGCCGCGAGGAACAGGAAGACGAAGAGGAAAGCCAGCGCCAGCACATACCCGGCTTGTCCGCTGACGTGTTTTTCCTGGTAGGAAAGGCCGCTCCACTCGACGCCGATCGTCGGCGGCAGGTGGCGGCGTGCGATCTGTTCGAGGATGGCCATCGCCTGTCCCGAACTGTACCCCTGCGCCGCTTCGCCCGAGATGGTCGCCGCATTGAACATGTTGAAACGGCGGATCGTGCCGGGGCCCGTGGTGTAGGAGGTCGTACCGAGCGCCGTGATGGGGATCATCGCTTTATCGGCGCTCCGGACGAAGAAGAGCCCGAGGTTTTCCTGGTGGGCGCGGTACGGCGCTTCGGCCTGGATGTAGACGCGGTAGATACGGTTGAACAGGTTGAAGTCGTTGACGTAAACCGATCCCGTGAAGGTTTTGACCGTCGAGAAAATGTCGGCCATCGGCACGCCCAGCATCTGGGCTTTGTCGCGGTCCACGTCGAAATAGAGCTGGGGAATGTCTTTCTGCATCGACGACGAAAGCCCCGTCAGTTCCTTACGCTGCGCCGCATAGTGCAGCAGTGTGTCGACGGCGTGTTGCAGGTCGCTGTAAGAGGCGTTTCCGCGCGCTTCGAGCACCAACTCGAAGCCGCCCGAGGCTCCCAGTCCCGGAATGACGGGCGGTGTCGAGAGGTAGACCTTGCTTTCGGGATAGCGCCGCATCTCTTCGCGCACGCGGCCCATCAGTTTGCGGATATCCGAGGTTTTGCGTTCGTCCCACGGTTTGAGGATGACGGTCAGTTGGCTGCGCGACTGGTTGGTTCCCACACGCGGGCTCGATCCCGTAACGTTGAGCACATATTCCACATCCTCGCACGACATCAGGAATTCCATGGCGCGCTCCGTCACGCGGCGCGTGCGTTCGAGCGTGGCCCCTTCGGGCAACTCCAGTTCGACGGTGAAATATCCCTGGTCCTCCTGCGGCATGAAGCTCTGGGGGACGACTTTATTGAGCAGCCACAACGCCACGAGTGTCAGCCCGAAGAGCGTGAGCATGCGTTTCGAATGGCGCACGCCGCCGCGGATCATCTTTTCGTAAAACTTGTTGCCGCCTGCCAGCCAGAGGTTGATGCGGCGGAACAGCCGGTTTTTCTTTTTGCCCGATTCGGGGCGCAGGATCAGGGCGCACAATGCCGGCGAAAGCGTCAGGGCCACGAAGGTCGAGATCAGCACCGACACGGCGATCGTGATGGTAAACTGCCGGTAGAGTTGTCCCGTGATGCCCGAGAGGAAACTTACCGGAACGAATACGGCGCACAGCACCAGCGACGTAGCGATAATGGCGCTTCCCAGTCCGCCCATGGCTTTCTTGGTCGCCTCGTAGGGCGAAAGCCCCTCTTCGTCCATCGTGCGCTCCACGGCTTCCACGACCACGATCGCGTCGTCCACGACGATACCGATCGCGAGAATAAGTCCCAGCAGGGTCATCATGTTGAGCGAGAATCCGAATGCGAGCATCACGCCGAAGGTTCCGATCAGCGAGATCGGCACGGCGATGGTCGGGATCAGCGTCGCACGCCAGTTCTGCAACGAAAGGAAAACGACGAGGATCACGAGCAGCAGCGCTTCGAACAACGTGTGGTAAACCTCCTTGATCGACTGCGAGATGTAGGAGGTCATGTCGAACGGAATCTTGTAGGAGATTCCCTCCGGGAAGTTGCGGCTGATCTCGTCCATCGTCTCCCGGACGGCGCGTGCCACCTCCATGGCGTTTGCGCCCGGCAGCATGTTGATGTTCATAACGGCCGCGTTGCCGCCGTTGATGCCGCTTTCGGTGCTGTACGACGAGGCTTCGAGCGATACGCGTGCCACGTCGCGCAGGCGGATGAGCGATCCGTCGGGATTGGCCCGGATGACGATTTCCTCGAATTCGCCTACCGACGAAAGACGCCCGCGGGCGGTGATCGGAATTGTAACGTCGAGGTCTGTGATGGGCTGCTGGCCCAGCACGCCTGCCGCCGATTCGCGGTTCTGGTCCTTGAGGGCCTTTTGCAGGTCCTGCACCGTCAGTCCGAGGTTGGCCAGCCGGTCGGGCTGTACCCAGATCTGCATGGCATAGTAACGGCTGCCGACGTTCGAAACGCTGCCGACGCCCTTCACGCGGCGCAGCATGTCCAGCACGTTGAGCGTAGCGTAGTTCGAAAGATAAATTTCGTCGAACTTGGGGTCGGTCGACAGGAGCGTGATGGTCATCAGGCGGCTCGACGCCTGCTTCTGGACCGAAATGCCGTTCTGTATGACCTCGGCCGGGAGGCGTGCCTCGGCCTGCTTCACGCGGTTCTGAATCTCGACGGCCGCCAGGTCGGCGTCCGTGTCGATGTCGAAGGTTACGGTAGCGGAGAATCCGCCCGAGTTGCTGCTCGTCGACTCCATATAGAGCATGCCGGGCGTTCCGTTCAGTTCCTGCTCGATGGGTGTTGCCACGGCCTGCGTCACCGTCTGGGCGCTGGCGCCGGGATACGAGGCCGAGATTTTGACTACCGGGGGCACAATGCGCGGATACTGGTCCACGGGGAGCATCACCAGTCCCAGCAGTCCGACGATCACGATGATTACGGACAGGACGGTCGAGAATATGGGCCGGTCGATAAAGAAATCCAACTTCATAACTCGCTATTTTTCGGACGTTTCCGCCTCGGTATTATGGTTTTTCTCCGGGGCGCGTACGGGGTCGACCTTGTCGCCGTGCGTCAGCTTGTGGAAGCCCTCCACGACGATCATTTCGCCCGGAACGACGCCGCGCTCGACGATTACCCGGTTGTTGACTTCGGGACCGAGTTCGACCAGGCGGCGTTCGGCGATGCTGTCGCGCCGTATGACGAAGACATAGGCGCCGCCCTTCTCGATAATGACCGATTTGGTCGGAACGACCGTGGCTTTCTCTCGTACGTCGAGCAGCAGGCGCACTTTGGTGAACTGTCCCGGCAGCAGGATGCGGTCGGGATTGGCCATTTCGGCGCGCACGGAAAAGGTTCCCGTTTCGGGGTCTACCTGCGGGTCGGCGAAGTCGACCAGTCCGCGCAGCGGATACTGCGTGTTGTCGGCCAGCGTGATGGTGATGTAGGGGTCCCACTTGCGGGTGGAGTCCTTTTGTCCCAGGTTGACGTTGCGGGCCTTGCTTTTCAGGTAGTCGAGGCCCGTCATGCTGAAGTCCACGCGCACGGTGTCGCTCTTGACGACCGTTGCCAGCAGCGACTTGCCGTTGGGGCTGACGATCGTGCCGATGTCGACGCTGCGTTCGGAGATGTAGCCCGACAGCGGCGAACTGACGGTGGTATAGCTCAAGGCGGTTTCAGCCTGCGTGAGGTCGGCTTCGCTCATCGCCACGGCAGCCGTAGCGCTTTCGTAGGAGGCGATGGCGTTGTCGAGGTCCAGCTGGCTCGCGGCGTTCTGCTCGTAGAGCGGGCGGATTCGTTTCAGGTCGCGGTCTGCCTTGAGGGCCATGGCCTTATCCTTGTTCAGCTGAGCTTTTGCTTTATTTACACGGGCCTCGTAGAGCAGGGGGTCGATGATGAACAGCGGCTGCCCTTTTTTGACGTAGGTTCCCTCTTCGAAAAGCATTTTTTCAAGGAAGCCCTCCACCCGGGCGCGGATTTCGACGAACTGCTGGGCGCGGATGCGGCCCACGTATTCGCCGTAGATTTCGATGTCGTCGGTCTGTACCGGGTCGACCTGGACCACGGGCAGTATGGGCTGCTGGGGCTCGGGGCGCAGCCACCACCAGAGTCCTCCGGCGATCAGTAGGGCTATTGCGGCCAGGATCAGCCAGGAGCGTTTCGACAGACCGCGTATTTTGTTACCTGCATTTTCTCCGAATTGCAAGGTGCGGCGGCCGGCATGGGTCGCCTGCTGCATGATTTTCTCGCGTGATAGTTTCATGTTGTCTTTCTAACTAAGGTTCCGGATTGTTTGCCTGTGTCGTCCGGTTTTTCGGCGTAAAATTATGAATTTTTTTGCCAACATATTATCCTAACGACAGAAGTTAGACGAATATGATGCCGCAATGCCTATTTTTGTTTGGTCGGAGGCTATTGACGACTTTTCGGAAAATGCAGGGCGGCTTTTTCGATCAGTGCGGCGGATTTTGCCCGGGAAAATCGTATATTTGTGCCTATGAAAACAATTCTGCATATTCTTATCCTCTCTGTGCTGTTTTTCAGCAACGACGCACTGGCCCAGCAGGCCCCGCCTTCCGGTGCGGCCCTTATCGCCATTTCCAAAGAGTCGATGACCCTTGCGGTCTACGATTTCAACAGCCGCCTGCTGGCCGCCTATCCCATAGCCTGCGGCCGGGCGCTGGGCAACAAGGAGAAGCCGGGCGACATGAAGACCCCCGAGGGCCTTTTTTCCGTCCAGCAGGTGCAGGACGCAAGTGCGTGGACGCATGATTTCGGTGACGGCAAGGGAGAGATCAAAGGGGCTTACGGTTCGCATTTCATCCGTCTGAAGACGCCGGGCCACCGCGGTATCGGCATTCACGGTACACACGATCCCGCTTCGATCGGCACGCGTGCTACCGAAGGATGCATCCGTTTGAATAACAGCGATCTGCTCGAACTCGTTAAAAAATATGTCTATGTCGGCATGCCGGTCGTGATCATTACTTCCGAGGCGGACAGCGCTGTCCCCTGCCGCCTGCCCGATGCGGCAAAAAACGCTCCCCGGCTGACGAGCGGTTCGCCGGCGCGGCCGAACTAAGGCTTTTGTTCCCGGAACTTGATTTTGCTACCAACTCTGTTGGTAGCATTTTTTATGTGCGAAATTTTTATTAACAAAATTGTTGGACAATTCGATTCTCTGTGTATATTTGCATTAACAAGATTGTTAAATAAGTTTGTTAAAACAAAGGAATGATGACGGAACAGACTCAGAATAAGGAACAAGCGATCCTTGAAGCGGCCGAACGGGAGTTTCTCGCCAAGGGGTTCGACGGGGCGCGCACGATTTCGATAGCCCGGGCTGCGGGTGTGACGCATGCCATGCTCCACTACTATTTCCGTACGAAGGAGAATATCTTCGAGCGCATCCTCGACGAGAAAATGCGCCTGATGGGCGAATTGGTGATGACGACCTTCGGCCGTCCGGGACTGCCCCTGTTGGAGCGATTGCGGGACGGCGTTGCACGGCACTTCGATTTTATCGTCGTCAATCCCGATTTGCCGCGCTTTATCGTCAATGAGGTTTTTGCCCGGCCGGAACGCCACGAAGTCATGCGGCAGCGTCTCCGGAAAATCATGGACGACCTGTTGAGCGGCATGCAAAGCCAACTGGACGAATCGGCGGCCCGGGGCGAGACCGAACCGATGGATGCGCGGATGCTGATGCTCGACATCATTTCGCTCAATGTCTTCATATTCATCGCCTACCCCATTATCGAACCGATCCTCGGCGACCTGACGGCCGATCGGGAGCGGTTTTTCGAACTGCGCAAGCAGGAGAACATCGAAACCATCATGCGACGACTGAAAAAACAATAAACCATGAAACGAATCCTTCTTTTGTGCGGATGCCTGCTGGCGGGCTTTTCGGCGCAGGCGCAACTGACGCTCGGCGAGTGCCGGGCGCTGGCACGGGAGCACTACCCCGAAATCAGGCAGTACGACCTGATCCGCCGGACCGAGGCCTATACCCTTTCGAATGCCGCACGCTCCTACCTGCCCCAACTCTCTTTCTCGGCGCAGGCTGCGTGGCAGACGGCCGTGCCGGAATTTCCCGATGCGCTTACAGGTATGCTCTCCCAGCAAAAAGTCTCGATTCCAGGGATGAACAAGGATCAATATAAAGTGATGCTTGAACTCAGCCAGACCATCTGGGACGGAGGTAAGACGAGCGCCGACAAACGAATTGCCGAAGCTGAGTCGGCCGAACAGCAACGCTCTGCGGATGTCGACCTTTATGCGCTCGAAGGACGTGTTGACGGCTTGTATTTCGGGATTCTGCTGCTCGACGAGCGTATCGCGCAGACGCGACTGACGATCGGCCTGCTGCAAAGCAATCTCGAAAAGGTCCGTTCGTACCTTCGCAACGGCGTTGCGATGCAGTCCGACGCCGATGCCGTGGAGGCCGAACTGCTCGCCGTGAACCAACAGTTGACCCAGTCCGAATCGATGCGCGACAGTTACCGCCGGATGCTCGGCGTTTTCATCGGCCGCGATCCGGAAGGCGAGCGGTTGGTGAAGCCCGACATGGTGTCGCCGGCCGCCGCGGAGCCTGCGCGCCCCGAGCTGGCACTGTTCGACGCCCGTATCGACAAACTCTCGGCGCAGGAGCGGCTGGTGAAGTCGTCGACGCGGCCCCGCTTCGGGCTTTTTGCGCAGGGGTATTACGGTTATCCGGGACTCGACTATTTTCGGAGTATGACCTCTTCCGACTGGTCGTGGAACACGATGGTCGGCGTGAAGATGTCGTGGAATTTCGGCGGCTATTACACGCGGAAGAATTCGCTGAACCAACTGCGTACGGCTAAAGAACAGGTTGAAGTACAGCGGGATATTTTCTTGTTCAACAATCGGTTGGAAACGACGGAGGATAACGGGGAGATCGCCCGCCTGCGCAAAGCCCTTGCGGACGACGACCGGATCGTCGCCCTGCGCCGCCGTGTGCGGGAAGCCGCCGAATCGCGGCTCCGCAACGGTGTGATCGACACCAACGACCTGTTGGGTAAGATTACCGAGGAAGATGCCGCCGCCGCGGCCCGCAGTGCCCGGGAGATCGAACTGCTGAAAGCGATTTACGAATTAAAACACACGATAAACCAATGAAACGGATTGTTATTTATGGTGTTACGGCCCTGTCGGCCGTAGCGTGCGGCCGCGGCGGGGATTTCGACGCTACGGGAACCTTCGAAGCCACGGAGGTGACGGTTTCAGCCGAAGCTGCCGGGCGGATTCTTTCTTTCGACATCGAGGAGGGCGACGATCTGGCTGCCGGGAAGCAAATCGGGGCCATCGACACCGTGCAGCTCTATTTGCAGAAGTTGCAGTTGGAGCGCCAGCAGGCTTCGGTGCGCTCGTCGCGCCCCGACATCGCCAAACAGGTGTCGTCGCTGCGCGAGCAGATCGCCAAACAGCAGACCGAACGCCGCCGTGTCGAAAACCTGCTCAGGGACGGAGCCGCCGCGACCAAGCAGCTGGACGACATCGACTCGCAGTTGAAGGTGCTCCAGCAGCAGTTGGACGCCCAGCTTTCGACGCTGGGCAACAATGCGGCGTCGATCGACGAAAACTCGTCGGCCATCGAGTTGCAGATCGCGCAGGTCGAGGATCGGCTTGCAAAATGCCGCCTCGCGTCACCCATAGCGGGGACCGTGCTGGCCAAATATGCCGAGGCTGGCGAACTGGCCTCCGTGGGGCGTCCGCTGATGAAGGTCGCCGACCTGGGACGGATCTACCTGCGGGCCTATTTCACCTCGGACCAGTTGGCGGAACTGACGCTCGGCCGGCAGGTGACCGTTACGGCCGATTTCGGAGGCGGCGAACGGTTCGAATATCCGGGACGGGTGACGTGGGTCGCTTCCGAAAGCGAATTTACGCCCAAGACGATCCAGACCCGCGACACGCGCGCCAACCTGGTTTATGCTGCGAAGATTGCCGTCGAGAACGATGGACGGCTGAAAATCGGCATGTACGGCGAAGTGAAATTATGAATGCCATCGAAGTCGATAAACTGACCAAGCGGTACGGCGCATTGACGGCGCTGGACGGGGTGTCGTTCTCGGTAGCCCGAGGCGAACTGTTCGGGCTGATCGGCCCCGACGGTGCAGGCAAGACCACGCTGTTCCGCCTGCTGGCGACGTTGCTGAATCCCGATTCGGGGCGTGCGTCGGTCGACGGCTGCGACATCGTGTCGGACTACCGGACGATCCGTTCGCGGGTGGGCTACATGCCGGGGCGTTTCTCGCTCTACCCCGACCTGTCGGTCGAGGAGAACCTCGCGTTCTTCGCGGCTCTGTTCGGTGTCGGGGTGCGGGACAACTACGGCCTGATCGCCCCGATCTACCGTCAGATAGAGCCGTTCCGCACGCGTCGCGCCGGGAAACTTTCGGGCGGCATGAAGCAGAAACTGGCCCTGTGCTGTGCATTGATCCACCGTCCCTCGGTGCTGTTGCTCGACGAGCCGACGACGGGCGTCGACCCCGTTTCGCGCAGCGAGTTCTGGGACATGCTTTCCGAACTCAAACGCGAGGGCATTTCGATGCTCGTATCGACGCCCTACATGGACGAAGCGCGGCGATGCGACCGCATCGCCCTCTGCGATAAAGGCCGGTTGCTGAGTATCGACACGCCCGAAGGGGTGGTCTCTTCGTTCGGGGAACCGCTGTATGCCCTTTCGGGCGAAGACATGTACGGCCTGCTGAAAGCGGCCCGCAACTCGGCGGAGGTGGCCGAAAGCTACCCTTTCGGAGCGGAGCACCACCTGATCGTCCGCGAGGGGTTCGATGCCGGTGCGTTTGCCCGCAAACTGGCGGATGCGGGTTTTCGCGGCGTCGGGGTACGGCGGGCCGAGCCGGGGATTGAAGACGTATTTATAAAACGGATGCGCCATGAATGATGCGATCATATCGGTCAGGGGCCTGACCAAACGTTTCGGCGGCTTTACGGCTGTCGACGGCATTACGTTCGAAGTAGCGCGCGGCGAGATATTCGGTTTCCTCGGGGCCAACGGAGCCGGGAAAACCACGGCGATGCGCATGCTCTGCGGGCTGAGCTACCCCACTTCGGGCAGCGGCACGGTCGCGGGTTTCGACGTGATGCGCGACGGCGAGCGGATCAAACGCCGCATCGGCTACATGAGCCAGCGGTTCTCGCTTTACGACGACCTGACGGTGATGGAAAATATCCGCCTCTACGGCGGCATCTACGGCCTGGGGCGGATGCAGATACTCCGCCGTACGGTCGAGATCCTCCGGCGGCTGGATTTCCGGTCGGAGATCGATACGCTGGTGGGATCGCTGCCGCTGGGCTGGAAACAGAAGCTGGCGTTCTCGGTGGCGACGCTGCACCGTCCCGAGGTGGTGTTTCTCGACGAGCCGACCGGAGGCGTCGATCCCGTGACGCGCCGCCAGTTCTGGGAACTGATTTACGAGGCGGCGGCCGGAGGCACGACGGTCTTCGTGACGACGCACTACATGGACGAGGCGGAGTACTGTTCGCGCGTGTCGATCATGGTCGACGGCCGGATCAGCGCACTGGGAAGGCCTGCCGACCTCAAAAAACAATTCGCCGCCGACTCGATGGACGAGGTGTTCCGCCGGCTGGCCCGCGAAGCTAAACGAACCGAATAGAGATGGGAAGTTTTCTGTCATTCGTCAAAAAAGAGGCGCTGCATATCCTGCGCGATTCCCGCACGATGCTCATCGTGCTGGGGATGCCCGTCGTGCAGATGCTGTTGTTCGGATTCGCCATATCGACCGAAATCCGGAACATCGACTTCGCCGTCGTGGCGCCGCATCCGACCGAGGCGGTGCGCCGCGCGGTGGAGACCGTCGGGGCCAACGAATATTTTACCTTCAGAGGCTACGTCACCCAGCCGGAAATCGACCGTACGCTGCGTGCGGGAGACGCCGACGTGGTGGTCGTGTTCGCTGCCGATTTCGACCGGCAGATGCTTGCCGCGGTGCATGGGGAACCCGCGCAAAGCGCCGTGCAGTTGATTTTCGACGCTTCGAATCCCAACACGGCGTCCGCCGGGATGGGTTATTTGCAGCAGATACTGCTGTCCGACGGGCCGGCTTCGGCCCTGATGCCCGAGATGCGGTTGTTGTACAATCCGCAGATGAAGAGCGCTTACAACTTCGTGCCGGGCATCATGGGACTGATTTTCATTCTGATCTGCGCCATCATGACCTCTGTCTCGATCGTCCGCGAAAAGGAGACCGGGACGATGGAGGTGTTGCTGGTGTCGCCCGTGCGGCCCGTGTGGATCGTCTTTGCCAAGATGATCCCCTATTTCCTGCTGTCGTGTTTCAACCTGGTTACGATCCTGTTGCTGGCCCGCTACGTGCTGGATGTACCGATGTCGGGCAGTCTCGCGGGGCTGGTGGGGCTGTCGCTGCTCTACCTCGTGCTGGCGCTGGCGCTGGGGCTCTTTATCTCCACGGTTTCCGACAAGCAGTCCACGGCGCTGATTATTTCGGGAATGCTGATGCTCCTGCCGATCATCATGCTTTCGGGCATGGCATTCCCGGTCGAGAACATGCCCGGCATCCTGCGGGGTATCTCGTGCATCATCCCGGCCCGGTGGTATATCGAAGCCGTGCGTAAGCTGATGATCGAAGGCCTGCCGTTCGGGGCTGTCCTGAAAGAGTTCTCGATCCTGCTGGTCATGACGGCTGCGCTGGTCGTCGTGGCGCTTAAAAAGTTCAACGATAAACTCGAATAACGATGCGTACGCTGTTAGTTTTGCTCGATAAGGAGTTCCGGCAGTTTTTCCGGAACCCGTTCCTGCCGCGAATGGTCGTGATATTTCCCTTGATGATCATGTTCGTGATGCCGTGGGTGACGACGATGGACGTGCGCCATATCAATGTCGCGGTGGTCGACCACGACCGTTCGGACGCTTCGCGGCGGATCGTGCAGAAGATCGCCGCTTCGGATTACTTCTCTCTGCAGGAGATTACGGCCGATTATGTTGCGTCGCTCGAAAACCTCGACGCGGGGGCTTCGGACGTTATCCTGGAGATTCCCCGCGATTTCGAGCGCGGACTTACCCTCGGGCGTCCCGAGCGGGTCGCCATCGCGGCGAACGGCGTGAATGCCGTCAAAGGCAGTCTCGGCGGGCAGTATCTTATGGCCGTGGTGACGCAGACCGTCGCCGAGCTGAGCGGCGAGCGGGGCGCGCCGGCGTCGCCGGATCTGATTACGGTGCAGAACCGCTACAACCCTACGCTCGAATACCGTCATTACATGATTCCTGCACTGATGATCATGCTGCTGGTGATGCTCTGCGGATTTCTTCCGGCCCTGAACCTCGTGGGCGAGAAGGAGACGGGAACCATCGAGCAGATCAACGTTACGCCCGTCAGCGCACTGACCTTCACGCTCGCCAAGTTGATCCCGTTCTGGATCATCGGCCTGGCCGTGCTGGCGGCGGTGATGCTGGTGGCCTGGATCGTTTACGGGCTGATCCCGGCCGGCAGCATCGGGGCGCTGTTCCTTGCGGCCGGACTCTTCATTTTCACAATGTCGGGCCTCGGCGTCGGGATCGCCAACGGCTCTTCGAACATGCAGCAGACGATGTTCGTGATGTTTTTCTTCGTGATGATTTTCGTGCTGATGAGCGGCCTGGTCACTCCGGTCGAGTCGATGCCCGTGTGGGCGCAGTGGATCACCCGCATGCTGCCGCCGAGCTATTTCGTCGAGGTGATGCGTTCGGTTTACCTCAAAGGCACGACGATCGGCGAACTGTGGGTCAACTATGCGTCGTTGGCTGTTTTTGCCCTCCTGTTCAACAGTTGGGCGGCATTGAGTTACAAAAAACAAGCATAAAAGACTATGGAACGGAATCAGATGTTGGACGCTGCCTACCGGATTTTTATCCGCGAAGGCATTCAGGATTTGCGCATGCGTACGCTTGCCGGGAAGATCGGAATCACGAAGCAGGAGCTGGACGCATGTTTCGCAAACAAGCAGGACCTCGTGACACAGAGTGTCGAGCGGGCGCTGTCGCTGTTGAACGAACGGATGGATGCGGCCTGCCGTACGGCAGCAACGCCCCTCGAGGCGTTCGTCCGCCTGGCGGCGGGAATCTACGACACCTTCGGAAAGGTGAGTGACCTGTTTATCGACGATGCGGAATATTACCCGGCGGTGGTCGACGTGATCGGCTACGAACGGCACACGTTGCAGGAGCGGCTGCGCGACCTTTTCGACGACGGCGTACGGCAGGGATATCTGCTCGGAACGGAGTATTTCGACATGTTCGGGGAGTTGTTTTGGCCGGGAATGACAGCCGGCCGGGACGCCGCCGGCAAGGCGCTGTTCATGTTCCTGCGCGGCTCCTCGACCGAAAAGGGCTGGCTGGAGATGCAGCGCCTGCGACAACTGAAAGAAACCCTCGCGGAGGACGAATAGCCGCTCTTTCCGGGGAGGACCGCCAAGCCCGGCCGCGCGCCTTTGGGCATTGGCGAACGCCGGGCCAGGAAGCCGGAAACGACTGGCGGTATTCTTTGTCCGGGAAACGGCTTTATGCCGGCAGCAGGATCGAGAAGCGGCTGCCGCGGCCGATTTCGCTTTCGACCGAGATCGAACCTCCATGCGCTTCGACGAACTCCTTCGAGATGGCCAATCCTAACCCGCTGCCCTGCACCTTGGTTCCCGGAACACGGAAATAGCGTTCGAAAATGCTCTTGTGGTAGCGCGGGTCGATGCCGCGGCCGAAGTCCTGGACGTAGATTTCGACGGCCTTTTCGCGTTGTACGGCCCCGATGATGATGCGCGACCGTTCGGGCGAATGGTGGATGGCGTTCGACAGCAGGTTGGTGATGACCCAGGCGATCTTTTCGTTGTCGACGAATAGTTTTGCAATTTTCTCGGGATAATCGACTTCGACGAAACAGCAGAACCGTTCGGCGAGCACCTGCGTGGCCTTTACTGCATAGTCTATTAGCTCGATAGGCTTGGTTACTTTAGGTATCAGTTTAAGTTTGCCGGTTTCGATCTGGGTCATGTTCAGCAGTTCGCCCGTGATCGAAAGCAGGCGGTCGCTGCTCTCTTTGATGCTGGTGACGAGTTGCTTCTGTTCGCCGTTAAGTTCTCCCAGGCGGTTGTCGCCGAGCAGTTGCAGGCTCATCAGGATCGACGAGATCGGGGTTTTCATTTCATGCGAAACCGTCGAAATGAAGTTGGTCTTGGCCGAATCCAGTTCCTTGAATTTGGTGATGTTGTTCAGGATGATCAGGTTGCCGACGAACTGCTGATCGCGCCCGCCCACGGGCGTGATGTAGAGCGGCGTGTTTTCCACCTGGAAATAGCTCTCCTTGTTGTCGGCATAGATTTTCAGCGGCTCGTCGACGGCTTTCTTCGCCTCGTCGTAAAGTCCGCGGATCAGTCGCCGCAGCAGGTCGTTCGAGAGGGCTACTTCGGTAGCGTTGCGCCCGACGGCGTCTTCCCGGAGGTTCAGCACCGAGAGCGCCTCGCGGTTCATGAAGAGGATTTTACGGTCGGGACCCAGCCCTACGATCGGCTCGTGGAGGGTATTCACGATCGCTTCGATGCGTTTTTTTGCCGTCATCAGGTCGTCGAGCGAACTGCGGCGGTATTCGTCGAGTTTGGCGGCCATGTTGTTGAACGACTCGGCTACCGATTCGAATTCGCGGTTGCCCGAGAAATCGAGCCGCTGCCGGTAGTTGTGGTTGGCAATCTCGGTGATACCCTTTTTCAGGGCGTCGATCGGACGCAGCACCAGTTGCGGAAACCAGACCAGAAAGCCCCCGGCGATCAGGGCGCAAAGGGCTGCGGCGGCGATCAGCCACCACATTACGTAATCGGCGCGCTGCTCTACCCCGGCGCTTTTGGCGCGGATAGCTGCCATGTTCAGTTCCATAATCCGGAACAGGTCCTGGCGCACGGTACGTATTTCGGCCTCGGTGACGGGATCGCTCAGCGAGGCGACATGCCGTTCGAGCGCCGCAGTGGTCTCTTTCTCGCTGATTTCGGTGATGTTCTCCTGCTGGAGCGCGAGGCTCTGGCGCAGGGCGTGCCGCGACACGGAGTCGGCGCCGATGTCGTTGAGCGACCGCAGCATGTCCCCGGCGTATTGTAGCGAATTGTAGTTGTCGGCGAGAATGGTTCCGGTTGCCCGCGAGAGCTGGCGGACGTAACTGACCGACTGGATGCCCAGCAGCAGGATCATGGCGAAGAGGATACCGATGCCCAGGGTGATTCTCCTTTGTATTCTCATGGCTTATGAAAAGATAAAAAGGTCGATGTTCATGCGCGACAGCAGTCCGGTCAGCCGCCGCAGGTAGATTGTACTTTTCAGCAGCGAAAGTAATGAAAATTCGGGACGCCCGACGCAGACGATGTTTATTTTTTGTTCCCGGCACAATCCTACGATGCTCTCCACCGGGGAATTGGAGCGTATCCGGCGCGCCTCGCCGCCGAGTTCCGTGGCGAGGTTCAGGTTGTTGATCAGGTAGCGCTGCCGGGCGAGCGGAATACGGTCGTCAGCTTCGTGGTCGCCCTGCACGTAGAGTACCGTGAATGCGGCGTTCAGATGCGTGGCCATGCGTGCCGTCTTGCGGATGATGCGGCGGGCGCGCTTTTCGGAGGAGTCGATCACCGCCAGCAGTTTGTCGCGCCGGAACACCTCGGAACCGGTCACTTCACTGTCTACCTTCTTTTCCACGCGCAGCGCTACCTCCTTGAGCGCCAGTTCGCGCAGTTGCAGCAGGTTGTCCTGCGTGAAGAAGTTGCCGAGCGCCGCGGCGATCTTGTCGGGACGGTAGATTTTTCCGGCTTTCAGGCGTTCGATCAGTTCGTCGGCCGTGAGGTCGATATTCACCACCTCGTCGGCCATGGCCAGCACGCTGTCGGGAACCCGCTCGCGGATTTCGACGCCCGTGATCTCCTCGACGGACTCGTTCAGTCCCTCGATGTGCTGGATGTTGACGGCGGAGATGACGCTGATTCCCGCGTTGAGAATTTGCATCACGTCCTGCCAGCGCTTGGGGTTGCCGCTGCCTTCGATGTTGGTGTGGGCCAGTTCGTCCACGACGACGATCTCGGGGTGCAGGTTGACGATGGCCTGCGTGTCCATCTCCTCCAGTTCCTTGCCCTTGTAGAAGAGCCTGCGGCGCGGCACGAGCGGAAGTCCTTCGACGAGGGCTTCCGTTTCGGTGCGGCCGTGCGTTTCGACGTAGCCGATGCAGACATCGACGCCTGCATCGTGCAGTTGACGGGCCTCCTGCAGCATGCGGTAGGTCTTGCCTACGCCGGCGCTCATGCCGATGTAGACCTTGAACTTCCCGCGGTGCGAACGCCGGATCAGTTCCAGGAACCGCTGGACGCTGTCTTCTTTTTCCATCGTTACATCCTCAATGAGAATCCGCCCACGAAATTGACATCTTCCGCTGCGGGATTCCAGCTCAGCGAGGTGAAGACGCCCAGTTGCAGCGATTGGAACACGGTCCAGCTCTTTCCGACATTCAGAAAGACGTTCTGCACGTAGAAATCGCGGTCGATGCCGTAGGTTCCGAGGGCGTTCCACGGCACGATGCCCACCCCGGCCTTCATTTCCACGTCCTTGACAGCGAAGGGATACGAAACTTCGGCGTAGGTGGCGTAGGCCCGCTCCCCGGTTGCATTCACGTCGGCGGGACCGAACAGTACGGTGTTCCAGGCCAGCGTGACGGGGATTTTCTCGTCGATACGCCATGCGATGCCTGCCTCGACGCGGTGGGGCGAATCGTTTCCGAAGCGGAAGTAGTTGCGGCTGACCGTGCCGCGGTCGGCGGCTCCGCCTTCCCAGTAAAGGTCGGCCAGCGAGAAGGTTACGGGACCGAGCGTGTAGGCCAGTGTGAGGTCCATCTCTTTGTAGGAGGTTGCGGCGAAGTCTACCGAACCCCAGGCTGTCGCCGAGAAGTTTCCGGCGGTCATCGTCAGCGTGGGTTGTAAGGCCGAACCGCTTTCCCAGACCCCGCGCCAGATGTAGGCGCTCACTACGTCCGTGCCGCCCGAGAAGCGTACGCCGCGCTCCTGGGCGCAGAGGTCGGTTGTCTGGAAGACCGCCAGGGCAGCCGTCAAAATAAATAGCCAGCGTTTCATCGTTTTGTATAATTTCATGGTTTACAGTTTGTTATTGTTCAGTTCTTCCAATGCGACGTTCAGGCGGAGCACATTGACTTTCTCCGTGCCGAAGAGCCCCAGCCACGGTTTTCGGGTCAGCGAGTCGACCAGGCGCTGTACGGTTGCGGCGTCCAGTCCGCGGGCCCGGGCCACGCGCTGCACCTGTACCTGTGCACCGCGGGGCGAGATGTCGGGATCGAGTCCCGACCCGCTTGCTGTTACCATCTCTGCGGGAACCTCGGCACGGGTGAGGTAAGGATGCGCAGCGAGGAAATCTTGTACGCGCTGTTCGACTTGGGCAAGGTATTCGGGGTTGGTGGTAGCCTTGTTGCTGCCGCCCGATCCGCCGCCGTTGTAGTCGACGGCCGAAGGACGGCTCCAGAAATGGGTGTTGTCGGCGAATGCCTGCCCGACGTTCGCCGCGCCGACGATTCGTCCGTCGAGCATGACTGTTTCGGCCTCGCCGCCGTTGGGGCCTGCGACGGCCGATACGCCGCGCAATACGAGCACATAGCCCACGCCGAGCAGCAGGCACATGGCCAGCGTTATTTTGAGTGAAATCCAGAGGTTTTTCATAGTTGAAGCAATGCTTTAGAAAAATACGCTTATTAACATGTCTATCAGTTTGATGCCTATGAACGGTACGATCATGCCGCCCAGGCCGTAGATAAAGAGGTTGCGGCGCAGCAGCGCCGAAGCTCCGATCGGTTTGTACGTCACGCCGCGCAGGGCCAGCGGAATAAGCAGCGGGATGATCAGGGCGTTGAAGATCACCGCCGAGAGGATGGCGCTTTCGGGCGAATGCAGGTGCATGACGTTCAGGGCTTGCAACGACGGAATCGAAGCGATGAACAGCGCCGGGACGATGGCGAAATACTTGGCTACGTCGTTGGCGATGGAGAAGGTCGTGAGCGTGCCGCGCGTCATCAGGAGCTGCTTGCCGATCTCGACGATCTCGATCAGTTTGGTGGGGTCGTTATCCAGGTCGACCATGTTGCCCGCCTCCTTGGCGGCCTGTGTGCCGCTGTTCATTGCGACGCCTACGTCGGCCTGCGCCAGCGCCGGGGCGTCGTTCGTGCCGTCGCCCATCATGGCCACCAGTTTGCCGGCCTGCTGTTCGCGGCGGATGTATTCGAGTTTGTCCTCGGGCCGGGCTTCGGCGATGAAGTCGTCGACACCGGCCTTTTCGGCGATATATTTCGCCGTCAGCGGATTGTCGCCCGTGACCATCACGGTTTTGACGCCCATCCGGCGCAGGCGCTCGAAGCGTTCGCGGATACCGGTTTTGATGATGTCCTGTAACTCGATGACACCTGTGATGCACTCGTTTTCGCAGACTACGAGCGGCGTGCCGCCGTTCTCGGAAATCGTACGGGCCGAGGCTTCGATGCCGGCCGGGCAGGGGTTTTCATGTTCGGCGGCAATGCGGAGAATCGCCTCGGCGGCTCCCTTGCGGATGCGGCGGCCGTCGGGCATGTCGACACCCGAACATTTGGTCTCGGCGGTGAATTTCACCATTCGTACGCCGACCATCGTCATCGGGTCGACGCGGACGCCTTCGGCCGCGCCCAGTTCGACGACAGACTTGCCTTCGGGCGTCGGGTCGGCGACCGACGAGAGTACGCACATGCGGACGAAAGCCTTGGGGTCGACGCCTTCGGCCGGGTAAAAGCGCGTGGCTTTGCGGTTGCCGATAGTGATCGTGCCCGTCTTGTCGAGCAGCAGCGTGTCGATGTCGCCCGCGGTTTCGACGGCCTTGCCCGACTTGGTGATGACATTGGCCCGCAGCGCGCGGTCCATGCCGGCGATGCCGATGGCCGACAAAAGGCCGCCGATGGTCGTCGGGATCAGGCAGACGAACAACGAGATGAACGCCGCGACGGTGATGTTCGCACCGACGTAGTCGGCGAAGGGTTTGAGCGAGGCGCAGACGATGACGAAAACGAGCGTGAACCCTGCCAGCAGGATTGTCAGGGCGATTTCATTCGGCGTTTTCTGGCGCGAGGAGCCTTCGACGAGGGCGATCATCCTGTCGAGGAAACTCTCGCCGGGTTTGGCCGTGACTTTCACCAGGATACGGTCGGAAAGCACCTTCGTGCCGCCCGTGACGGAACTTTTGTCACCGCCCGCTTCGCGGATCACCGGGGCGGACTCGCCCGTGATGGCACTTTCGTCTATCGAAGCCAGTCCCTCGACGATTTCGCCGTCGGCAGCTACCGTGTCGCCGGCGACGCATTCGAAAACATCGCCCTGGCGGAGCGCCGAACTGCTCACGATGTGCGATTGTCCGTCGGGATCGATGCGTTTGGCGGGGGTCTCTTCGCGGGTTTTGCGCAGGCTGTCGGCCTGTGCCTTGCCGCGCGCTTCGGCGATGGCTTCGGCGAAGTTGGCGAACAGCACCGTGAGCAGGAGCACGGCGAAAATCACGAGGTTGTAGAGCAGCGAACCCTGTGACGTGTTGCCCGTCACGGCGATCCAGACGATCAGCAGCAGCATGGCGAAGGTGACGGCTTCGACGGTGAACATGATCGGGTTTTTGACCATCGTGCGCGGGTCGAGTTTCGTGAACGAAGCACGCAGGCTCTGACGCAGTAACGTGCGGTCGAACAGTGAATTATTGCGATTTTGTTTCATGGAAATAACGATTTAGAAAGTCAGGTAATCGGCGATGGGTCCCAGCGCCAGCGCGGGGAAGAACGAAAGGGCCGCGACGATGATGATGACGGCGAAGGTCATCAGCGAGAAGGTTCCCGTGTCGGTCTTGAGTGTTCCGGCGCTCTGGGGGATATACTTCTTCGAGGCGAGGAGTCCTGCGATGGCGATTTGTCCCACGATCGGGAAATAGCGGCCCATGATCAGTGCGATGCCCGTCGAGATGTTCCAGAACGGCGTGTTGTCGGCGAGCCCTTCGAAGCCCGAGCCGTTGTTGGCTGCCGAGGAGGTGTATTCGTAGAGCATTTCGCTCAGGCCGTGGAACGAAGGGTTGTTGAGCCACCCTATTTCGGGATTGGCGGCGGCGACGGCTGCCGAAATGCCCGTGCCGACGAGGATCAGGAAGGGATGCATCAGCACGACCAGCGTGGCGATTTTCATTTCCCGGGCCTCGACCTTCCGGCCGAGGAATTCGGGCGTACGGCCGACCATCAGGCCGCTGATGAAGACTGCGATGATGAGGAATGCGAAATAGTTCATCCACCCTACTCCGACGCCGCCGAACCAGCAGTTGATCTGCATGTTGAGCATCTGCATCATGCCGCTCAAGGGGGTCTGCGAGTCGTGCATCGAGTTGACCGAACCGTTCGACGTGACGGTCGTCGTCATACCCCACATGGCCGAGGCGGCAGAGCCGATGCGGATCTCCTTGCCTTCCATCGAGCCTGTTTCCTGTGCAATACCCATCTTGTCGATCTGCATGCTGCCGCTTGTCTCCTGCCAGACGGAGAAGACCACGCCCGCGGTATAGGCGAAGAGCATCACCCCGAAGATCCAGGCTGCGAGTTTGCGGCGGCGGACGAAGAACCCGAAGGCGAAAACCATCGCCATGGGCAGGATCAGGATCGACCAGCATTCGAGGATGTTGGTGAAGGCATTGGGGTTTTCGAGCGGGTGCGCCGAGTTCGTGCCGAAGTAGCCGCCGCCGTTGGTTCCCAGTTGCTTGATGGGTACGATGGCCGCCGTAGGACCTTGCGAGATGACTTGTTCGGCGCCTTCGAGCGTCGTGAGCGACTGTTTGCCGTCGAAAGACATCGGTGTGCCGTTGACGATGAGCAGGACGCCGACGACGAGCGACAGCGGCATCAGAATGCGCGTTACGCTGCGGGTGAGCAGCACCCAGAAGTTGCCGATGGTTTTGGTGGTTTTGCCGGCCAGCGCTTTCATCATTCCGGCCATGGCCGCCATGCCGCAGGCGGCAGTGACGAACTGGAAGAGCATGATGACGAACAGTTGCGTGAAGTAGCTCAGGCCCGTTTCACCGCTGTAATGCTGGAGGTTGCAGTTGACCATAAACGAGATGCAACTGTTGAACGCCAGGTCGGGCGACTGTCCGGGGTTGGCGTCGGGGTTGAGCGGCAGCCAGCCCTGGAGGACCAGCAGCAGCATCCCCCAGAAGAACCAGAAGAGGTTGACTGTCAGCAGCGCCTTGAGGAATTGTTTCCAGTTCATCTCTGCGGCGGGGTCGATGCCGCAGAAACGGTAGAGGGCCCGTTCGACGGGGGCCATGAAGTCGAGCCAGGTGCGTTCGCCCCGGTATACTTTGGCAATATAACGCCCCAGCGGGTAGCTCAGCGCCACCAGAAGGGTCCATTGCAGGATTACACCGTATAGTTCCGTATTCATTTATTGCGGGGTTAATAAGTCAGACAATCAGAATTTCTCGGGTTTGATGAGCACGTACATCAGATAGACGAATCCGAGGATGCTCAGGATAAGGAGGCTTGTAAACATAAGGCGTTAAATTTTTTCGAACCAGTCCACACATTTAAAATAAAATCCGTAGCACAGCACGCCGAGCGTGCAGAGCAGCAGGAACAGCATGATTTCATTCATCTCTTCGCTTTTTTGAATTAGACATTTTTTTTACGAACCCGCACAGCATCAGGTCTAACAGCAGCATTGCGCCGCAGAAAATCAGTATCAGGATAACGATTGCCATTTTGCCGTCGGGTTTTGTTGCCGATAAGCATACGAAGGGGATGCCAGAAAGTCGTTTTCGGGTTTAATTCGCTGATAAAGTGTTGTTTATAGGTTTGGTATGCGTGCCGGAAAAGAGGGCCGCCCTATCAAAATGATAAGGCGGCCCTCTCGGAATGAGACGGTGCGGAGATTATTTTACCCCGTAACTCTCCAGTTTGCGGTAAAGCGTAGCGATGCCGATGCCCAGCAGGCGGGCGGCTTCGGCCTTGTTGCCTTTCGTGTGTTCGAGGACTTTGAGGATGTGGTGGCGTTCGAGTTCGTCGAGCGCCAGCGAATCGGAACCGGCGCAGTCGCCCGCCGTATGGAATTCGGGCGAAAGACAGTCGACCGTGAGCCGGTTGCCGTCGGCCATGATCATGCTGCGTTCCACGACATTGCGCAGTTCGCGGACGTTGCCGTGCCATGTGTGGCGTTCGAGGGCGGCGATATAAGCATCGTCGACGGAGTCGATCCGGCGCCCCATTTTATCGGCGAACTGCGCCGCGAAGAAGCGGATATACCCGGCAATGTCGCCGGGCCGTTCGCGCAGTGCGGGAAGGTGGATGTGGAACACCGAGAGGCGGAAATAGAGGTCCTCGCGGAAGTTTCCCGCGGCGATCTCTTTTTCGAGGTCGCGGTTGGTGGCGGCGATCAGACGCAGATCCACCCGTGTGGGGCGCGTTTCGCCGATTTTGATAAATTCGCCGCTTTCGAGCACGCGGAGCAGTTTGGCTTGCAGCTCGACGGGCATCTCCCCGATCTCGTCGAGGAACAGCGTGCCTTTGTCGGCCTCCTCGAAAAGTCCTTTCTTGTCCTTGGCGGCTCCCGTGAAACTGCCGGCGCGGTGGCCGAACAGTTCGCTTTCGAGCAGTTCGCGCGAGAATGCCGAGCAGTTGATCGCTACGAAAGCCCCTTTTGCCCGGCGGCTGGCGTGGTGGATGGCCTGTGCGAATACCTCCTTGCCGGTTCCCGTTTCCCCCGTGAGTAATACCGAGGTGTCCGTGACCGCGACTTTACGCGCCAGGTCGACGGCTCGGCGCAAGGGGGCCGATTCCCCGGCGATCCGGTCGAAGGAGTGTTCCTCGGAGAGCTGGTTTTCGATGCGGGCCAGCCGCCGCTGCATTTCGGCTTTTTCGGCCGCCCGGCTCAGCAGGGGCAGTATCTTGTTGTTGTCGTCGCCTTTGGTGATGTAGTCGAACGCGCCGTTCTTGATGGCCTGCACCCCGTCGGGGATATTGCCGTAGGCTGTCAGCAGAATCACCTCGGCGGCGGGCGCGGCTTCCTTGATCCGGCCTACCATCTCGACGCCGTTGCCGTCGGGGAGTTTGACATCGCACAGCACTACGTCGGGATCGTACTGACGGAGTTTTTTTAGTCCCGAAATGCAGTCCGAAGCCTCGGCTACGTCGTAACCCTCCAGTCCGATGATCCGCGCCAGCAGCCGGCGCAACTGTTCTTCGTCGTCGATAATCAGAATTTTCGCCATGTAGTTCTCAGACTCTTTCTTTTCGGGCAAAGGTAAGACAAATTCAGGCTGCGTCGGCACGGCATGACCATTTTCTGTTGTTTTTTGAATAGTTGTCGCCCCGGATTCCGGGTCGGAATTACGTTATTTGCATCAACTTAAATGAATGCAATATGAATAATAAAACCTTATTGTGCTGCCTTCCGGCGATTCTGGGCGCGCCGTCGTTCGGGGCTCACGCTTCGGGGAAAGAGACTCCGGAAAGAGACGGTAACGGGACGGCCGGGCGCCCCAATGTACTCTTCCTGCTGACCGACGATCAGACGTTCAGTACGATTCGGGCATGGGGCAACAGCGATATTCACACCCCGAACATGGACCGGCTCGTGCGGCGGGGCGTGTCGTTCACCCAGACCCATGTGATGGGCGGTTTCAACGGCGCCATTTCGCAGCCCAGCCGCGCGATGCTCCTCACGGGCCGCGGCCTGATGGATGTACACCGCAACGGCGGCCTCATTCCCGAGACGGAAAAAACCTTCCCGGAACTGTTCCGCGAGAACGGTTATACGACCTTTGCGACCGGGAAATGGCATAGCGACAACGCCTCGTTCAACCGTTCGTTCTCCACGGGTGCGAACATCTTTTTCGGGGGAATGCACCCCTACGGGCGGAATAACGAATTGGGCCACAGGCGTCCCTATCTCCACCAATACGATCCTGCGGGACGCTACGACAATACCAACGGCGTGTGGGTGGATGCTTCGCTCGACACCTTCTCGTCGGAGCTTTACGCCGATGCCGCCATCGGGTTCCTGGAAACTGCGTCCTCGGACGACGCGCCGTTTCTGATGTACGTTGCATTCACCTCGCCGCACGATCCGCGCAACGTGCTGCCGGGCTACGGCCGCAAGTACGACGGCGCCGGATTGCGGATGCCTGCGAACTTCGTCGCACAGCATCCCTTTGATAACGGCGACCTGAACGAGCGCGACGAGAAACTGCTTCCCACGCCGCGAGTCCCGGAGCAGGTGCTGGCCGAAAGAGCCAATTACTACGGGATGGTCAGCGAAGTCGATTTCCAGATCGGACGGCTTCTCGATGCGCTGGAGAAGAGCGGCAAAGCCGATAACACGATTATCGTTTTCACGTCGGACAACGGCTTATGCGTCGGCGAGCACGGCCTGCTGGGCAAGCAGAATCTCTACGAGGCGGCGGTGAGGGTTCCGATGGTGATCTGCGGGCCCGGCATTCCGCAGAATACGGTGCGCGACGCCTATTGTTACCTCTACGACCTCTACCCCACGCTTTGCGACCTTGCGGGCATCGGGGTTCCGGCTACCGTGAAGGGCATTTCGCTGGAAGAGACCCTGCGTGATCCCGGGGTGAAAAAACGCGAAGACATCCTGCTGACGTATATCAACCTCCAGCGCGCCATCAAGAAGGACGGTTTCAAACTCATCCTCTACAATGTCGACGGGCAGCGTCATCCGCAGCTTTTCGACCTCAAGGCCGATCCGATGGAGCTAAAAAACCGCTACGACGACCCCGCCTACCGTGAGAAACGCGAGGAACTGACCGGGCTGCTCTATGCCCGGATGAAGGCCGCAGGCGATTTCTGCGATCCCGAAAAACCCGACTGGGGCTATCCCGCGAAACTGAACTGGAAGCAGGTGATGCAGGTGAATCCCTGATTCCTGCATGGTGTGAAACGCAAAAAACAGGATATTTTGTTATCTTTGTCCGATAAGCATTTGTTTCAACCTGTATTTTAAGAACCCAACCTTACTGGCCGATGTCGAATATCTCAGCGACCGCATTTGCAGATACCAAACCCCATTACAACATTCTCGACGGATTGCGGGGAATAGCCGCCCTTACGGTCGTATGTTTCCACCTGTTCGAAGCCTTCGCAACCAGCCATCTCGACCAGCGGATTAATCACGGCTATCTGGCGGTCGATTTTTTCTTTATCCTTTCCGGCTTCGTCGTCGGTTATGCTTACGACGACCGGTGGAAAAAGATGACGGTAGCGGAATTTCTCAAGCGCCGTTTTATCCGCCTGCATCCCATGGTCGTCATGGGGGCTGTCATCGGAGCCGTCATGTTCTACTTCCAGGGTTGTTCGGTCTGGGACGTTTCGACGGTATCCATGTCCATGCTGCTGGTAGCGACGCTGCTCAATGCGCTGCTGATCCCGGCTGCGCCCGGTTCCGAAATCCGGGGCCTCGGTGAGATGTATCCGCTCAACGGTCCGAGCTGGTCGCTGTTTTTCGAGTATATCGGTAATATCCTCTATGCATTCTTTATCCGGAAACTTCCGACCAGGGCCCTTTCCGTATTGGTATTGCTTGCCGGCTGCGGATTGGCCGCGTTCGCCATCTGGGGCCCTCTGGGCGATATCTGCGTCGGATTCGCCATGGACGGCGTCAATATGACGGGCGGTTCCCTGCGCCTGCTGTTCGCTTTCTCGGCGGGACTGCTGCTGTCCCGCGTGTTCAAGCCGATTCATATAAAAGGCGCGTTCTGGATTTGCAGTCTGGCTGTCGTTGCGCTGTTGTCGGTTCCCCGCATCGGCGGGAGCGAACATCTGTGGATGAACGGTTTATACGATACGGTCTGCGCCGTTGTCTTCTTTCCTCTGCTCGTATACCTCGGGGCATCGGGAAAGACGACGGATAAAATAACCACCCGGGTTTGTAAATTCCTGGGCGATATATCCTATCCGCTGTACATGGTGCATTATCCTTTCATTTACCTCTACTATGCCTGGGTTAAAAATGAAAACCTCACCTTCGAGCAGTCGCTGCCCGGTGCTGCGGCCCTCGTCGCGGGGTCGGTGATCCTAGCTTATCTGTGCCTGAAATTGTACGACGAGCCGGTGCGCCGTTTCTTGACGAAGCGCCTTTTGCCCAAACAAAAGTTATAACCGGGTCTCTATATTGGGCAAAAAGCCCGTGATTATTCCCAACAGAGGCAGCAGGGTGCTGATCTGGAAAATAAACTCGATACTCGTCCGGTCGGCCAGCCAGCCGAAAAAGGCCGAGCCGAGGCCGCCCAGTCCGAACATCAGTCCGAAGAATACCCCGGCGATCATTCCGACTTTTCCGGGCATCAGGTCGGTCGCATAGACCAGGATGGCCGAGAAGGCCGACGAAATGACGAGGCCGATAATCACCGCCAGCACAATGGTCGCGCTCAGCCCGGCATAGGGCAGCAGCAGCGTGAAAGGCGCCGCGCCGAGAATCGATCCCCAGATGACGTACTTGCGTCCGATACGGTCGCCCAGCGGCCCGCCGATAAGCGTCCCCGCTGCCGAAGCGGCCAGGAATGCAAAAAGACAGTATTGCGCCCCCTGCACCGACATCGAAAACTTATCCATCAGAAAGAATGTGAAATAGTTGGTCATGGAGGCGATGTAGAAGTATTTCGAGAATACCAGCACACCCAGGATGACGAGCGCCGCCCGGACTTTCCGTTTCGGGAGGCCGTGTGCAGCAACCGTCGTCGTTACGGCGGATTTGCGGGCCGCGGCGGCCAGTTGCCGTTTATACCAGTTTCCGATTCTTATGAGTATGAAAATGGCGAGCAGGGCGGTCAATGCAAACCAGCCGATCGAAGCCTGTCCGAAAGGAATCACGATCAAGGCGGCCAGCAGGGGCCCCATGGCGCTTCCGGCATTGCCTCCGACCTGGAAGATCGACTGCGCCAGCCCTTTGCGGCCTCCCGAAGCGAGCTGCGCCACACGCGAAGACTCGGGATGGAAGACCGACGATCCGCAGCCGATCAGGCCCACCGACACCAGAATGAGGGAAAAGCCCGGAGCGATGGAGAGAGCAAGCAGCCCGGCCAGCGTGAAGCACATGCCCACGGCCAGCGAATAAGGCCGCGGATGGCGGTCTGCCATCATCCCGGCAACGGGTTGCAGGAGCGACGAAGTCATCTGGAAGACCAGCGTGATGATACCGATCTGGGCGAATGTAAACCCGAATTTCTCCTTGAGGAGCGGATAGACCGCCGGGATGACCGACTGCATCATGTCGTTGAGCAGGTGGGTGGCGCACACCATCAAAAGGATCGGATAGACCGTCCGGCTTGCCGTAATCCGAAGTGGCTGCGCGGAGGCAGGAGTGGTATTCATAGGCATCGACCGCTAAAATCCGTGCAAAAGTAGACTATTTAACCGGAATAAACAAGCCGGACCGCGGGATGAACGCACTTTCCCGGCGGCATACGGAAAACCGGGAGCGGATTATTCGGCCGGCTCGAATGAAACCGTCACCTCACTCCGTCCGAGGGCGGCTTCAAGGCCGGAAGTATCGTCCAGACGCCCGAGGCGGGTGTAACTGTAAGAGGTCGCAAACGTTTTGTAAAACAACACCAGGCAGTCGGACCCGTAAAGCATCAAATCGCCGGTATGGATCGTGCCGGGATTGGACGCCGATGTCTGCAAACGGTCCGGCAAATAATAGTATTTTTCATTGCCGTTCAGTTCGCCCATCCGGACGGTCATCGGCAGCATCGCCCTGAATGCCCGGGAGGCGGCATTGTCGGACAAGGTAGCCGTAAAGGATACCGTCCCGACGGCAATCCGCAAACGGTTGCCTGCCGACGGGCCGGGCCCGGGATCAGGTGTCGGCCCGGGCGTTTGATTGCCGGGAACAGGGGCCGTGTCATCCGGGCTGCATGCCGTGAATGCCGGCGATACGGCCATAACGATGAAAGCCATCGCTATTGTGAGAATACGTTTCATAACGGGACTTTTTTAAGTTTGACAATGTGGTTCCGTACAAGGACAAACCCGATGCCTGCCGCCAGGAACAGCAGGGCTCCCATCAGCGAATACCGGGAGCCGAATCCTGTGATAAACACCCCGCAGACAGCCGTGCCGACCGTCGTGCCCAGGTTGGCCGAGGTGAGGAACAGGCCGTTGGCAAAATCGGGAGCCTCGGGTGCGGCGTCGGAGATCATGTATTGCCCGGTATTGCTGGCTATGCCCGCCAAAATACCCAATACCAAAATAAGCACACTCGCCGGGATGGTTTGCGAACCGGTCGCGAAGAGCAGCAGGTAGGCCGCCGATAGCAGGAACGGCACGACGATCATGCAGCGACGGGCGTTCCTGAAGAGCAGCCGCCCGGCAACGACGTTGCCGACGATGTTCGCCCCGCCGTAAACCAGCAGCAGGACGCTGACCGCATCGAAAGGCAGTTCCGTGACCGTATCCAGGAAATCGGACATATAGCTGAAGAAACCGAACATCGCGCCGTTTATAAACGTAAAGGCGATGACGGAGTGCCACGTTACGGCTTTCCTCAGGACCCCCAACTGTGCGCCGTAGGAGAGTTTTCGCTGAACAGGCAGCGACGGTATGCAGAAGATCGTTGCGATCAGTACCGATGCGTTCACGATCGCAAAAAACGCCATCGCCACGGAAACGGAGGTATGTCCGGCGATAAAACCGGTGACCGGAACGCCCAGCACCATGCCGGCCGAAACGCCGACGAATACTTTCGAAACCGCTTTCGGGGCCATCTCCTGGGGTACGGATGCCGCAGCGACCGAAAAGGCCATCGACAAATAGACCGGGTGAAGGAATGCGGGCACAGCGCGGGCGACGAGCAGCACGGCGAAGTCGTCGGTCAGCGCGGAAACGATGTTGCCGACCGTAAAAAGCCCCAGCGCCAGCAGCATCGCCGTCCGGCGGTTGACGCCCGAAAACAGCAGCGGCATCACCGGGGCCGAGAGGGCGACGATAAGTGCGAATACACTTACCGTCCAGCCCGCCTCGGGAACCGTAACTCCGAACGTTTCCGCAATCCGGGGAATAATTCCCACCACCCCCATCTCGGTGTTGATGATGCCGAAAACCCCGAACGTCAGGATCAGGACCAGCAATCCCGGCCTATGTGCGGATAACCTTTTCATCGCTTACAGCCGTTCCTGGAAGAATGCCGTTAGTTTGCCGAAAGGAATCACGTCGGTTCGGTCGTAAAGGTCGACATGGCCTGCGCCCGGTACGATGTAAAGCTCCTTCGGTTCGGCTGCCCGCCGGCAGGCATCCTCGCTGAATTCGCGCGAATGGGCATTCTCCCCGGCAATGAAGAGCAGGGCGCGCGGCGAAATGGTTTCGATATCGTCGAACGGATAGAAGTTCATAAACTTCACTTCGCTCGTCAGCGTCGGATGTGTCGTAGTCCGGGGCGTTGCTCCCCGGGGTGTATATTCGCCGCGGGGCGTGCGGTAAAATTCGTAGAACTCCCGCTCGATCGGCGTCGATTGTTCAGTCAGTTCGTGTACCGTGCCGCCGGTGTAGCGGGTTTCACCACCCAAAAATTCGACGTAACGCTGTTCGGCGGCTTCAATGAGGGCCTGTTTCCGCTGTTCGGGCGTCACCGCATTTTTCAGTCCGTTGCGTTTGGCCGTTCCCATGTCGTACATGCTTACGGTAGCGATCGCCTTCAGCCGCGGATCGATCTTCGCCGCACTGATGGCAAAACTGCCGCTGCCGCAGATGCCTACCGCACCGATGCGTTCCCGGTCGACGAACTCCCGCGTTCCGAGGAAATCGACCGCTGCACTGAAATCCTCCGCATAAACGTCCGGCAGGACAGCGTTGCGCGGTTCCCCGCCGCTGTCGCCCCAGAACGAGAGGTCGATGGACAGCGTCACGAAACCCTGTTCGGCCAGCTTCGTGGCATACAGATCGGCGCTCTGCTCCTTGACGGCTCCCATCGGATGACCCACGATGACTGCAGAACGCTTCTCGCCCGGCTTCATATCCCGGGGCAGGAAGAGGTTTGCACCCACCTTCATCTTATACAGGTTCGGGAACGAGACTTTTTCCACATTCACCTTATCGCTCTTATAAAAGTTGTCCGCATCGGTTTGTGCGGAAGAAATACCGTGTATCATAAAAAGGATTGTCGTTAAAATAAGTATTCGCTTCATATTCGTTGTTTTTTAATCGGTTTACCGGTAAGCCGCCTTGTAGATTCCCAGGCATTCGTCGATACTCAGCCGATGCCGGTCCGATTCGAACAGGGCAGGCATCGTATCGAAAGCGTTGAACGTCATTTGCCGCAATTCGTCGGGCGTGATACCGAAATCGGACATTTTCAGATCGGACACCCCGCAGGCCTCCTGCAGGCGGGTGAGCGCCGTGATGAAATCCCCGGGTTTCGAGGCATCCTCCATGCCCATCGCACGGGCCATCCGCACGAACCGGTCGTCGCAAACATGTTTTTCGACGAAGAACGAGAAGTAGGCTTTCGAAAGCATGATCAACCCCGCACCGTGGGGCAACGCCTGATGGTAGGCCGACATGGCGTGCTCCATCGAGTGCTGGCTGGTGGTCGCGCTCAGACACATCACCACGCCCGAAAGGGTGTTGCCGAACGCTACGCGGGTACGGGCTTCCAGGTCATTTCCGTCGGCGACGGCACGCGGCAGGTTGCGGGCGACGTTTTCGATAGCCGTCAGGGCATACATGTCGCTTACGAGGTTTGCGAATTTCGAGATATAACTCTCGACGCTGTGGAACAGCGCATCGAAACCCTGATAGGCCGTGAACGCAGGCGGCACGGTGAGCATCAGTCGGGGATCGACGACCGACAGCACGGGAAACGCACCTTTGACGCCGATCTTTTCGTGTGTTTCGGAGTTGGTGACAACGCCCCAGGCATCGGCCTCGGAGCCGGTTCCGGCCGTCGTCGAAATAGCCACGAGCGGTAGCGGTTCGTGTGCAGGCTTCATGCCTTTGCCCGTTCCGCCGGAAACGTAGTCCCACAGGTCGCCGTCGTTGACCGCCATCAGGGCAATGGCCTTGGCTGCATCCATCACACTGCCGCCGCCGAGTGCGACAACCAGATCGCATCCGTTTCCGCGAGCCGCGGCGGCTCCGGCCATGACGGTCGATTTCAGGGGATTCGCTTCGATCCGGTCGAAGACGACCGTCTCGATCCCGGCCATCCGGAGTTGCTCTTCCGTCGCAGCCAGATAGCCGTTTGCACGGGTCGACGTCCCGTTCGAGATTACCAGCAGCGCCTTGCTGCCGGGCATCGCCTGCCTGTGCAGGTTCTGCAATTCACCGGCCCCGAAAAGTATCCGGGTCGGAATCCACATGTCGAAATTCATTTTCGTTTTCATAATCCGATCGTGTTTGAGATTTTTCACACTGCAAAATTACGATCCCGAAAGCACCGGGACAGTATGCGGATTACGGATATTCTTACCCCGATTACTGGTTTTGGACTGTCGGCCGACAACTCCGGTCTGGCGTCGGCTCGACTGACGAGCGTGAACCTCGGTTATCTTTGCCGGAAAATTTGAGAAAACAGCCGATATTTTTTATATTTGTAAGGATTGAATGTGTTTTTAATACATTCGGTCTCTGGTATATAACATTCGGTCGTTTTGTAGCCTTTCGGATATGACAATCGAGAAACTGGACGGAACTTCGCCCCGACTTTACACGCTCGTCGCACCGCTGGTCATGCGGCGCAGCGTGTTGCGCCAGAACAATAACTACCCGTTCTGGACCTCGCGTTCGCATACGTGGTTCGTGGCGTGGGAAGGTGAGACCGTTTTCGGATTCATGCCGGTGGAGATCACCGACAGTGGCGTGGCCAAGATCAACAACTACTATGTTTCGGGCGATGATCCGCAGTTGTTGTCGCGCTTCCTGCGCGAAATAATCCAATATTACCACCGCGACTATACGATACGTTCCGTGACGCTGATCCGCCATGCGGAGATATTTCGGACCGAAGGATTCGCGCAGGTCCGGGAATGGAAAGAGTACGTGGCGATGCAGTACGGGAAAAACCGGCAGCCATGAACGTCTACGAGCGGACACAGCAGCGGCTGAAAACGGTTTTCGACCTTTTCGACAACATCTACGTCTCTTTTTCCGGCGGCAAGGACAGCGGTGTGCTGCTCAACCTCTGCATCGACTACATCCGGCGGCACGGATTGCGGCGCCGGATCGGGGTGTTTCACATGGATTATGAAATCCAGTACCGCGACACGATCGACTACGTCGACCGGACGCTGGCCGCGAACGCCGATATTCTCGACATTTACCGGGTCTGTGTCCCGTTCAAGGTTCAGACCTGTACCTCGATGTTCCAGCGATACTGGCGGCCTTGGGAGGAGTCGAAACGGGAGCTTTGGGTCCGGGAAATACCTGCGGGGAGCCTCACACTGCGCGACTTTCCGTTCTTCACCGAAGAAATGTGGGATTACGAGTTCCAGAACCGCTTCGCCGAATGGCTCCACGAGCGCAGCGGCGCGGCGCGCACGTGCTGTCTGATCGGCATCCGCACGCAGGAGAGCTTCAACCGCTGGCGTACGATTTACAGCGACCGCAACCACCACCGGTTCTCCGGCAAACGGTGGATACGCCAATGGGTCGGCGGCGGCATCTGCAACGCCTATCCGCTCTACGACTGGCTGACGACCGATATATGGACGGCCAACGGACGCTTCGGCTGGCCCTACAACCGGCTGTACGACCTTTTCTACCGGGCCGGCGTGCCGCTCGACAGCCAGCGTGTGGCCAGTCCGTTTATCTCGCCGGCCATCGCCAGTCTGCACCTCTACAAAGCCATCGACCCGGATACGTGGGGACGCATGGTCGGTCGGGTCAACGGGGCCAATTTCGCGGCGCTGTACGGCCGGACGACGGCTGTCGGCTGGCAGGCGGTGCGCCTGCCGAAAGGGATGACCTGGGAGCGCTACATGTATTTCCTGCTCTCTACCCTGCCCGAGCCGACGCGGCGCAACTACCTGGAAAAACTCTCCGTAAGCATCCGTTTCTGGCGCGAAAAAGGCGGATGTCTCTCCGAGGCTACCATCGGGAAACTGCAAAAGGCCGGCGTCCGGATCGAAGTCGGCGGCCGCACTGCCTACCGCACCGACAAGCGGCCGGTACGCATGGAGTATCTCGACGACATAGACCTTCCGGAATTCAGCCAGCTGCCCACATTCAAACGTATCTGTATCTGCATTCTGAAGAACGACCACGCCTGTAAATACATGGGATTTTCGCCCAGCAGGAGCGAAACGCAGCGCCGCAAGAAAATCATGGAAAAATATGAATCGTTACTACGAATCTCAAACGAAGAACACCTACCGGAGCCCTGTCTATAACGTTCGTGCCGTGCCGGTGGAGAAGGTCGTGGCGAACAGTTACAATCCTAACGTCGTCGCGCCGCCCGAAATGAAACTGCTGGAACTGTCGATCTGGGAAGACGGCTACACGATGCCGTGCGTCTGCTATTACGACGCCGAAAAAGACCGCTACGAACTGGTGGACGGCTACCACCGCTATCTGGTGCTCAAAACCTCGAAACGTATCTACGAACGTGAACGGGGACTGTTGCCCGTTGCCGTGATCGAAAAGGACCTTTCGAACCGCATGGCCTCGACCATTCGCCACAACCGGGCGCGCGGGACGCACAACGTCGAACTGATGAGCGAAATCGTTGCCGAACTGACCCGCGCGCGGATGTCCGACCAGTGGATCATGCGTCATATCGGCATGGACCGCGACGAACTGCTGCGCCTCAAACAGATCACGGGCCTTGCCGAACTCTTTGCCGACAAGGAGTTCAGCCTCGGCGACGCCGATGAGGGCACGGCCGAAACAGCCGGGAACCTGCGCTGATTGAAAAACATGTCCCGGATATTGTATTTTAAAGACCTGAAAATTAGGTCACGAATAAGGATTAAAAACCTGCTTTTCGTTGCTTTTTCCGGCTTCAACCTAAAAACGAAAAAACCTTACATGTCATTGATACATAAGGTTTTTGCTCTTTATTGCTGCCTCTTTCTCAAGGCTTCGAGAGCGGAAAACGGGACTCGGACCCGCGACCTCAACCTTGGCAAGGTTGCGCTCTACCAACTGAGCTATTTCCGCAAAAGCATATTTCGTAATTGCGAGTGCAAAGATAGCTAAAAAATTCGATACTCCAAATTTTTTAACCGCATTCTGCAAATTTTTTACGATATGCCTTGCTGCCGATTATCCTATTTGAATATCCGGATGCGCTCTTCCAGCGGCTCGAAACTCCTTTCCTGGGGTTTCCCGGCCGGAAGCCCGAACGGCATCTGTGCGATCAGCCGCCAACTGCCGGGCAGTGCCCAGCGTTCGCGCACATCCCTGTCGATGAGCGGATTGTAATGCTGGAGCGATGCCCCGAATCCGGCATCTTCGAGCATCGTCCACACTGCCAGTTGATGCATGGCCGAAGTATGTTCCGACCAGGTCGGGAAATTATCCGCATAGCGTGGAAAGCGGTCCTGGAGGTTCCGGACGACGGTTGTGTCTTCGTAAAAGAGTACCGTGCCGTAACCCGATGCAAAGCTGGTGTCGATTTTCTGCTTCGTGGCAACGAACGCCTCCGGGGAGACGACTGCCTGCAGGGTTTGTTTTACGATTTCCCAGAATGCCCCGTGGTGCTCGTGCAGCAGGAGCACGAGCCGTGCCGACTGCGAGTTGAAAGCCGACGGAATGTGTTTTACGGCAAAACGCACGATCTCCTCGATCTGAGCGTCGTCGATCGGGGATTCGGGCGTCAGTTCATAATAGCTGCGGCGGTGTTGCAGCGCGTCTTTCAGATTTTTCTCCATAGTCATTGGCATGTTATTGTATGCCCTCTTGCAAAAATAACACAACTTTGGGAAAAACGTGCGGATTACAACGTGAAATAGTATCTTTGTAGCCATGAAAAACAGAATTGAAACGTTTTCTGCATTGGGTGTGCGTTTGCTCGATTTTGGTGGCGACGATGCGACGCGTGCGGTTATAGCTGCCGCATGCCAGGCCAACGGTTGGTTTACACCTGCCGATATCTGCCGTGCCGTACGTGCGATTGCCGGGGACATGCTGCAACGTGAAAAGCTCGAAGCGTGGTTGGCAGCCTACCCTGCCGTTCCTGTCGCCATGCCGCGCCGCGTGCTGGTGGTGATGGCCGGGAATATCCCGCTCGTCGGATTTTTCGACCTGTTGTGCGTGCTTGCGAGCGGTCATCATTGCCTGGTAAAACCCTCGGCCAAGGATTCGGTGCTGATGGAATACGTGATCGGCCTGCTGCATGAAATCGACCCGTCTGTGCCTGTCGGGTTGTACGACGGAGAATCGGCCGTCGACGCCGTTATCGCTACCGGAAGCGATAATGCCAACCGTTATTTTCGTGCACACTATGCCGGGATTCCTTCGCTGCTTCGGGGTAGCCGCCAGTCGGTCGCCGTGCTTTCGGGCCGGGAAACGCCGGAACAACTGGCCGGATTGGCCGACGACATCTGGGCCTATTCGGGATTGGGATGCCGCAATGTATCGCTGATCTTCATGCCGGAAGGATATGAACCAATGTTGCAGATGCCGTCTGTAAATGTCAAATATAAAAATAATTATCGACAGGAACGGGCGTTGCTGGAGATGCAGGGACAGTCGTTTGTCGATCTGGGGAGCGCCGTGGCTGTCGAACAGCGGGCTTTCCCGGCGGCGTTGAGCCGGATCGCCTATACGCATTACAAAACTTTGGAAGAAGTCGCCGTGTGGCTTGCCGGACACGACGACGAATTGCAATGCGTCGTCACCGAGTCCCTCCCCCACAGCCGCCGTGCCGGTTTCGGCCGTGCCCAGTCTCCGGCCCTGACCGATTATCCCGACGACTGCGATGTTCTTGCATGGCTCACGGCACTGAATTGACAAAAAGTACTATATTTGCTATTGAGAAATAAATTTTAAAATATTACTGCAATGTCGATGGTTTTTCGATTCCGGATGTTGAGCGACGAGAACGACAACTTCGTGCGCGATTACGAAGTGTTGTACGACATGACGCTGCTCGATTTTCATAATTTCATTCTCCAGACACTCGAATACGAGGATTGCATGGCCTCGTTCTTCACGGCTGATGACCGTTGGGAGAAACAGCGTGAATTTACGATCGTGGATATGGGTGACGGTACGGAAGATGCGCCCGTAGCGATGGAGAGCGTGACGCTCGGACAGGTTATTCACAATCGCCGCGACCGCCTGATCTATCTTTTCGACCTGTTCGGCGACCGGGCTTATTTTCTGGAACTTACCGGAGCTTTCGAGGCGGAGAAAGAAGCCTCCTATCCGCGTGAAATCTATGCACAGGCCGATGCTCCCGACCAATACGACCCGTCGAAGACGCGAGTCGGGGACGAAGGGTCGATCTTCGGCGACGTAATGAGCGAATTCAGCGATTTCGAAGGCGACGAGAATTACGAAGATGAGTAGTAAACGGCTGCTTGTTGTCGTCGGGCCGACGGGTTCGGGTAAAACCGACCTGAGCATCCGGCTTGCCCGCCGCTATGCTGCGCCGGTTCTTTCTACCGATTCCCGGCAGGTTTACCGGGGCATGCCGATCGGCACGGCACAGCCTTCTGACTATCAGCTTCAAGTCGCTGAACATCATTTTATTGCCTCGCATGATATAAAGGATAACTTGAGCTGCGGCGAATACGAGGTGCAGGCTCTTGAGCGGCTCGAAAAACTCTTTGCCGATCACGATTATGTCGTCGCTGTCGGCGGTTCGGGACTTTATGTCCGGGCGTTGTGCGAAGGCATGGACGACCTGCCGCAGGCCGACGAATCGCTGCGTGCCGAACTGGGCCGGAGGCTCGAAGCCGAGGGCGTCGGGGCACTGGCGGAGCAACTCCGGGAACTTGATCCCGTCTATTACGAAGTCGTGGACCGCAGTAATCCGGCGCGTGTCGTGCGGGCATTGGAGGTTTGTCTCCAAACCGGACGCCCCTACTCCGAACAGCGTACCGGGGAACGTCGTTCCCGGCCGTTCGGAATCGTGAAAATAGGTGTGGACCTGCCGCGAACCGAACTTTACGACCGTATCAACCGCCGGGTGGACCAGATGCTTGCCGACGGTTTGGAGGCCGAGGCGCGGGCGATGTACCCCTACCGGGAGTTGAATGCGCTCCAAACGGTCGGCTATCGTGAATTTTTCGATTATTTCGATGGTCGTACGGGTTATGACGAGGCTGTTGAGTTGATCAAGCGCAATTCGCGCCGCTATGCCAAGCGACAGCTTACGTGGTTTCGTCGTGATCCGGAAATCCGCTGGTTCCGGCCCGATGACGACGACGCAATTCTGGAATATATTGGTTCGGAAGCGCGTTAAGCAGCCTGGATTTTTGCAAATCGCAAATATTTTCGTACTTTTGCGGGCATCTTTCGCTGAAAGAGTGCGCCCGGATGGTGGAATCGGTAGACACGCCGGACTTAAAATCCTGTGGCCAGTAATGGCCGTGCCGGTTCGATCCCGGCTCCGGGTACGGAAAACGCTGCTTAATCAACTGATTAAGCAGCGTTTGGTTTTCAGAAGTAACGGATTAGAGAATCCGTCGGAATCCGCCGGGAAGGGCGGACCGTACTTCGGGAGCGTTCCGGACCTCTTCGGGAATGGAGGTCTTCGTGTAAATGCTTACCACGGCGGTATCGGTGTTGCTGGTCATCGTCAGCGTTTTGCCGTTGTCACTCAGCTCGAAGGTGTAGTCGGCGCCCCAGGACTCACCGTCGTTGTAACGGCCCGAAAGACGCGTACCTTCGATCGTGAAGTTGCCGGAATACCGCATATAAGCCGAAGTTTCCACTTTCTGATAGATGTTGAATGTTCCGTCGGACAGGAACTCGATGTAAATATCGAAATCCGCCTGCGCTTCGTTGTTCCATTTCGTCTGGCGCCACTCGCCTACTATGCCCGAATCGATGACTGCAGGGCCGTCGTCGTCTTTCGAACATCCGGCTGAGAGTATGAGCAACGCGGCCGCAAACAGGAAATAAATATACTTTTTCATTGTATTTTAGCTCTATAGTTTATAACCAACCTCCGTTTTCCGTCTCTGTCTCACGCGCAATGACGGCGAATTCCTTGGAGATTTCGATGCCGCCCATAACCGTTCCCGTTCCGGGTCTGTTGCCTCCGCCTACCGCTTTCACGGTGATGTGCGCGACGCCCGGCTTGGTGCATTTGAGCATTAACTGGCCGTTGTACATCTTCGGGGCCGCGGTCATACCGAGTTTTTGCATGTCTTCCGCGGATATTTCGACGCCTGTGTAGGTCAGTTCCTGGGCCGAACCGCCGAAATGCTTCGTGAGGGTGACGAGTTCCAGTTTATCGGTCGTGATTTTCAGACAGGGAGTTCCTTCGATCTGCATCAGTAGTTGGTAGGCATCGGTCAGGCCTGTACCCATTTTCCCGCGATACTTTTCCATGCTGATCTTTCCGCCGGAGGTTTTGGTTCCTTCGAGCCGCGACTCAATGTCGTTCACCGACGTGAGCAGCATCGAGATAAACTCCTCGCGCGAAAAATGCTTGCCTTTCTTGAGCGCATAGGAGAGTCCCAGCGCGGCTACGCCCGAGACGTGCGGACAGGCCATCGAGGTCCCCTGCATGTAGCCGTAGTCTATGTCGCTGATTTCCGAACAGAGCGTCGAGAGCACACCGGCCTTTTCGCCGCCGCTCAGGCCGCTCGTTTCGCCGCCGGGGGCGGCGATGTTGCAGCCGGGGCCGTAGCAGGTGTAGGGAGCCGGCAGGCCGTCCGGTCCGATCGAAGTGACGGAGATGCAGTTGCGATGGCCGCCCGGGTAGTTGGAGATGGATCTGGATTCGTTGCCTGCGGCGAAGATGGCCAGACCGCCTTCCAGCGCGGGACAGTTGTTCTGCGAGATAAAATAGCTGATGGCTTCATACTCCAGCGGAGAGGTTCTTTCGTAGACCCGGTCCGAAGTGATATCCGCTCCCTGGTACCCGTACGAGCACTGAAGAATAGAGGCTCCGTGGTCTGCGGCGTATTTGATGGCACGGCTCACGACATAGTCGGTGGATTGATTCTTGCCCGAGAAAATCTGGCACGACATCAGACGCACTCCGTCGTTGTGTCCTGTTCCGCCCGCCACGCCTCCTACGCCGATGCCGTTGTTGTTGACGGCGGCTACAGTGCCTGCGACATGCGTTCCGTGGCCGCTGTCACCATCCTTCTTGCCGCTGGCGCCTACCGTAAACTGATCCCACGTAATGGGGCCGTCGTCCACGAAGTTCCAGCCGTGGATGTCCTGGTTGTTGTACTCGGGTGAGGGATTGGGGTTGGTCCACATGTTGGCGGCCAAATCGGGATGGGTGTATTTCACCCCCTCATCGATGATGGCCACAATGATGCGCGGGTCGCCTCCGGTGAGTTTCCACGCCTCGGCCACGTTGACGTCGGCCCCGACGCACGAAGTCGTGGCGATCGCCTGGTCGGCGTTGTTGATGTAGTGCCACTGCCAGAAGAGGTTGGGATCGTTGAAATCCGAACGGATCAGCGAACGGGTCTTGCCGGGTGCGCTCTCCCGGAACGGATAGGCTTTGCCGTCGAAAGCCATCTGGCGTTTGGCGCTGAACTGGATGGTCGCGATTTCGGCCACTGCGGCGAGCCTTTCGGCGGCTTCGTCGAGGTTCTGATCCTCGTCGAAATGGAGCACGTACCACTTGTGCAGTCCAGCCGCGCGCGTGCGGGCTTCGTGCTCCCCGGCATCGGGGAACACCCGTTTGAGCGAGGTGACGTGCAGGTCGGTAAGAATCTCGTCTACGCTTTGGATGCCCGACCGGGTCATGCTCCCGCGGGTCGCAGCATATCTGGCAGCGGCCTGTTCGAGGGCAGGAATGGCCTCATCGCTGAATTTGGCGATCAGCGTTCCCCGGACGGCATCGTCGGAGGTGTTGCATATTTTGGGTGCGGCCGCTTCTTCCCTGCCGCCGGTCGCATCCGGTGACTCCTGCAGGGGGGCTGTCGTACAGGCCGCAAACAGGACGGATGCAAGGATCAGAAATTTATTCAGGTTCCTCATATAATTCTTGAGTTGAATGGTCGGCATGTTCTTTTTGTCTGAAAAAAGAGGGAGACCGGCGTCATGCCGAAGTACCGGTCTCCCGCCGGTCGTCTATTTTACAGCCTTTACGGTTTTTGCGGCCTTTACTCCCACGTTCCGGAACGCCCCTTCCCCTGCTGCCGCAGGAGCCGGAGTTGCCATTGCGACGGTGATTCGGGCTTCCGCATGCTTTATGCTTGGAGCCGAAGCGGGCATCGGTTTGATGACGAGGTTTTCGGGCATTCCGGCCGTTGCCGCCGGTACGTAACCGGCCGGACAGTTGAATCCGGGCAGTTCGACGAAATTGCGCGGGGTAAACGCTTCGACCGCTTGTTTGCGCAAGGCCGCGATGCGCTCCAGAGCCGCACCCGAAAGTCCTCCGAGGTCCTTGGCGGGGTCTACGAGCATCATTTCGCCCATCAGGCTGAACAGTGCGGAGGGCGTTCCCGTAAACAGGAAACTGAACGTGAGGCCCTGTTCGATGGCCAGGGGCGACGGTACGCAATAGAGGTACCCGTCGGCCACGGCGCCCATGAACATGCCGTATCCGAAGTAGATGTTCATGTTCTCCAGCGGGATGAATCCCATTGTCGTGGTCTGGCCGTCGTAAATGCCTGTTGTCAGTTTCTGGTCGGTGAAGAGCGCCAGTGCGCCGTTGTAACCCTTAAACATGCTGACGCCGGGCATGTACATGCCGAGGAGCGCGCCGCCCTCCTGGAACTCGATGCCCGAGAAGCCCTTGACATCCATAACCGGCAGGTCCGCCGAACTTTGGGTGGTGTTCTCTTCGATCGTTACCTGTCCGATCTTCCGGCGAACCGGGTGCGTTTCATTGTAGTCGATCGCGTAATAATTCCACACCGTCGATTTCAGGTAGTCGAGCGAAGGCTGTTGTGCGGAGGGAAGGAAATCGGTGTACTCGAAGGTATCCAGCGCCGGATTGTACGTTCCCGTGGTCCGGTAGTCCGCCTGCATGATTTTGCGGACGTAACCGTTGTTGGCGCGAAGCAGCAGCGTGTAGCCGCTGCCGCCGTTCAGTCCCGTGAGCATCGTGCTGAAATGGCCGTCGTTGAGCGCCGCAAGTTGCTCCGGGGTAAAATTTATGCCCTTTGCGTCCAGCAGTTCGCCGTAGTCCTTGTCCTTGATCCGGTCGGTACGGAAAAGCCCGTAGGTTGCCGATTCGATATCTTCGCCGAAGGCGTAGAATTTCACCGAGTTGTCCGGCGTGATACCTTGTCCGGCAAACTCGTTGGTGGCTTCGAGGCCGATGGTCAGAATCACCGGTTTTTCGTCGTCGCGGGCGATGTAGCCGAAGCTGATCGATGCATAGTCGCGCATGGTCCCCTTTTCATCGTAGATGCAGCCCACAAGCGTGTATTTTCCGGTCGCCTTATTCTCAATCCGGATGGTCCCTGACCCGGTAATCTCCCCGTCGAACCGCTTTTCGGCGTCCATATCTTGCGCAGCGAGGCTGGCCTGTCCGTCGTCGAGCACGCCCTCGAATACCGAGAACTTCATCGCCCGGGCATCGGCCACGAACGTCGCGGCGATTTCCACGATGCCGTCTGCGGGTTCGCTCTTCGCAAGCGTTACCTTGTAATCGGGAACCACGATGCCCGGAAGCAGGATGCGGAGCATGCCGTTGCGGTTGCCGTAGTAGAACTTACCGGCATTTTTTTCCTGTTCGAGCAGGATACTTTGGGCCGGGAAAGTGATGATGCCGTCTTTGAGCGTTCCGTACTGTCCTGCCGATTCGTCCATCATGAAATTTTCCGGGACATCGGACCCGAACCTGAGTTCACCGTCGTCGTTCACCAGCGTCAGTCCGGTGGACTGGTAGGGAATGAAAACCTTTTCGGGGTCGCGGGCGTCGACGATCGTGTAGAGATCCCGGCCCTGGAAATTCACCGGACCGCCGGCCAATGCCGTAAGCAGTGCGTCGCCGTAGACCTTCATGCGGTAGTAGCCCGGAATGTCGTTGCGCTGGTAAATTTCCACTTCGATCTCCGGATAGGGATTGAATCCCGCGGACGGGAGCGAATACATGTCGCCGACCACTTCATCGCGCCATTTGCCCTTGGTCTGAGTGCCGTCGGCGCTCTTCACGAGCCCCCAGCCCGCACGGATGACCGAGAACGAAAGCCCGGTCGCACGGGGGCCGTAAAGCGAGATGTAATGCGGGTCTTCGATACGGATGTCGCAGGTGTATTTCACGCCCTCCACAGCCTTGGGGAAAGAGACCGTGAATTCGGTCTCCTGTTCACCGGGACCGAACGTGATCGGCTCGATTTCGAGGATACCCTCTTCACTGGTTGTGATCTCGACGGGAACCGTGATCGCATCGAGGTATTTGGCGCGGCGAACCTTGTAGGTTACCGTCGCTTCGTCGGCAGGATCCCGCTCCACCTCCGTCGGGGAGCTCTGTTCCGGGAAATAGACGCCGTAATTGTCGGGGTCTTCTTCGGAACCGCCCGTATAGGTCGGATCGTCCGAGCAGCCGGCGAATACGGCGGCCGCCAGAAATGCCCATAAGATATGTTTGAGTGTCTTCACTGTACGCTTATTTAGATATTTACGATTCGGCTAACCTTTCCACGGCTCCACCAGGCCCGAAGGGTCCGGGTTGTTCTGATTGGCGATGGCGGTATTGTTCTGGGCCTCGTTGCGGCCGATTACCAGATTCCAGTACGGGGCGCGGCCGTCAACGTTGAGACGGTACGACGCCGGGGCGTTCGTGCCGACATATCCGCGTTTGCTGGACATGTCGAGCCGCTTCATGTCGAACATGACGATACCTTCGCCCCAGAACTCGATGCGCTTCTGGAGCATCAGTTCGTTGACGAAACTCTTGAGCGTCGATTTGGCCGAGCAGTCGTAGACGGCGCCGTTCATCATGCGGTATGAGTTCATGAACTCGTTGAGCAGCCGGATGCCTCCCGGAATATCCCCGGCCTGCGCCGTGGCTTCGGCTTCGATGAAGTACATCTCCTCGACGCGCATACAGCAGTGGTCCGCTGCGCCGCCGACCTTGGATTCCTTGTATGCGCCCTGCGCCGGCCGGAACTTGATGTTGACATAGTCGGCGAGCTTTTCGGCGAAATACTCCTTGCTGTCCGGACGGCAACTCTTGTAGGCATAGGATCTGCGGTCCGGGTCGAGCCACGAGTGGCGGCGGAAGTCGCGGATGTCGATACTGTTGTAGAGGTTGCGGTTGATGGCGCGGCCGGCATTGTAGGCCGACCAGTCGTTTTCGCAGCTCATGTGTGCCGTGAAACAAAAGAGGTTGGCGACGCTTTCGCTCGGGAGCGCAAGGCCCCAGATCCAGGCATTGTTCGATTCGGCGTTGTTGAATCCGTTCGTGGGATCCTCCCACTCCTCCTGCGTCAACGGCGTGCGGCCGCTCGCGGTAATGGCTTTGCGGGCATACTCCGCGGCCGATTGGTATGCCCTGGCGTCGTTCTTGGCTGTACCCCGTTCGAGGTACGCGCGGGCTTTCAGACCGTAGACCAATGCCAGGCTGATGGTGTATTTGTCGGACGCGGTGTAGTTCTCAAGCAGCTTCTCGGCTTTCTCCAGGTCGGGGAAGATCACCGTATCGTACACGTTGTCGACCGTCGCACGGGGATTGTTCTTGGCCTGAGCCTCCGTGGTTTCGGGCAGTACGATCGGAACGCCCAGTCCGAGCAGTTCGTCGGCCCGGGTGATCGTATTCTCCTTGAATTCGTACAGACGTACCAGGTCGAGGTAGAACATGGCCCGGTAGGTGTAGGCGAAGCCCAGGTAGGACCGCTCCGTGGCGCCCAGCGTCGCAACGTTCGTTTCGTCGATCAGGCTGATGACGTTGTTGGCCATCATGATCCAGGTGTAGTAGTTGTTCCAGGTGAGTGCGCATACGGCATAGTCCGATCCGAGCGCATCGTTGGTCCCCCACTGCTGGAACCAGTCGTAACCGATATTGCCCGTAATGGCGATATCGCCCGTCATGGACTCCGTAGCGAGGTGGATGGCCGGAAGCGCGAAGTCCCAGGCCTGGCCATCCTTGGCATAGCCGGCCGAACCGGCCTTTACGAGCGCTGCCGGGATACCGCCGACCATCGTTTCGAGGGTTACCTGGTCCTCGATGGCAATATCCGTGGGTGTGGCGTCTTTGATGCAGCTGCCGAGCAGGACACAGCAGGCCGCCGCCGATATTTTCAAAATGTTTTTCATAGGACGTTAGAATTGGAGTTTGATACCGCCCGAAATCGTACGGACAGGCGAATACGAGGCTTGGGAGGTAGTACCCGAATAAGAGTAGCGGGGATCGAATCCCTGGCGCTTGGACCAGTACCATACGTTTTCGCAGGAGAGGTAAATGCGCAGTTTGTCCACGCCGAACTTTGCGGTCCACGACTTGGGCAGCGTGTAGCCGAAATTGATGTTCTGCAGGTTCAGGTAGCTGGCGTTCAACAGAAAACGGTCCGACATGCCATTCTGGTCCTGGTCCTCGTATTGCAGGCGCGGGATGTTCGACGCGGGATTCTCCGGGCTCCAAGCTTTCAGGATGTCCTTGTGCCAGTTCTGCCCCGTCGATTTGTTGGCCGGCGAGTACATCGCGGCGGCATATCCCGAATCGTAGGCCAGACCGCCGATCTGGTAGGTGAAGGCTGCGCTCAGGTCGAAGCCGTAGAAGTTGAGGCCCGTTCCGAAGCCGCCGTAAAGATCGGGAATCGGGTTGCCGCAGAGGTAATCCGAGGCTTTGGCATATTCGGTTGTCGTGACGCGGCGTCCCGTGGGCTTTTTGTCTTTGTCCAATTCATTCATATACCACATGGACTTTCCCTCGTCCGAAACCCCGGCGTATTTCTTCATGTAGAAAGTGTACATCGGCAGGCCTTCGCCGTAGAACGTGGAGCCGCTGGTGTAGCCGTAATATCCGTCGACCTCCTTGTTGCGGCGCTCGGGAGGCAGCATGGTGATCTTGTTGCGCAGGTGCGTCATGTTGAGGTTGATGTTCCACTGCACGTGCTCGCGGTTAATGGGCATGAAGTTGAGTTCGATCTCGACGCCGCTGTTGCGCATGTCGCCGACGTTGGCGTAGTACGACGAATAGCCCATCGACGGCGGCGTGGGGAACGAAAGCAACATGTCGGTCGTGCGGCGCAGGAAATATTCGATGCCGCCGGAAAGCACTCCCCGGAAGATGCTGAATTCTATGCCGGTGTTGAAGTTGGAGTTGGTCTCCCAGGTGATGTTCTCGGAGCCTTTATTCTTGAAAACCGTCGAAACCTCGCCGTTTGCGTTTTCGATCGTGTAGGTGTTCGTGTAACGGAAGTTGCCGATGTTGTCGTTGCCCTGCGAGCCGATCGAAACCTTGAATTTGAGGTTGTCGAGCCATTTCTGGGTCCCGGCCATGAAGTTTTCGCGCGTGACGATCCAGGCTCCGCCCAGCGACCAGAAGTTGCCCCAGCGGTGTTTGGTGTGGAAACGCGACGATGCGTCGCGGCGGAACGATGCCGAGAAGAAGTATTTGTTGCTGTAATCGTACATCACGCGCGCGAAATAACCTTCGTTGTTGTATTCGCTGCGGTAGGAGTTGGCGTTCTGCTTGTCGATGATGGCACCGGCCAGTTCGTCGTTGTCCTGCGTGAGCATGTGGCTTTTGGCCGCTGCAAGCACATAGATGGTCGTATTGTAGTACTCGTGGCCGACCATGACATTTACATTATGCCCGCCGATCTGCTTCGTGTAGTTGAGAATCTGCTGCGAGTTGTATTCCAACTGGCGCTGGTGTCCCTTCGAGACAAGTCCCTCTTCGCCGGCGAACTGCCCGAAGTAGGGATTTTTGATATCCGTCGAGCGCGTTTCGTCGAGCGAAACACCGGCGTTGAATGTGAACTTGAAGTCCTTGAGGAACGAGATGTCGAAATAACCCGTACCGTTGAAGGCGTTTCCTTCCGACGCCTGCGTATTGAGCCGTGACTCCGAGAGGGCGTTGCTGTTGGGGAAAATCGAACGCTCCATACCGGCATTCTCGCCGTAGTCGTAACGCTTGATCCCCTCTTCGGTATAGAGTATCTGTCCGTCGCCGCCGCGGATATAGAGCGGATAGATCGGGCCGACCAGCGTCGTGTAGGCGAAGACGTTGCCCGAATTGTTGCCGGCGCCGCTGTCGTCGATCTGGTTGTAGTGGAAACGGGCGTAATTGGCGTTGATACCCATCTTGAGCCATTTTTTTGCCTGATAGTCCAACTTCGCGCGGGCCGTGAAGCGGTCCATGTCCGAATTGTAGGCGATACCCTCGTTGTTGAGGTAACCGAACGATGCGTAGACCGATGTTTTGTCTCCCGAGCCGCCTATGCTGACGTTATATTCCTGGCGAAGCGACGTGCGGAATGCGGCATCGGTCCAGTTGTCGGGCCGCACGTAGTACTCTTCGCCGGCATAGACGAGGCGGCGTCCCAGTGTAGCTTGCGGATTGACCTTGCCGTTGGAGCCGATGAACTCCTGTCCGGCGGGAACCGTGTAGACCATGTATCCCAGTCCGCCGTCGCTGGCCGGACCCGCTACATTCTGGTTGGCCTTGGCGTGGGCCTGCACGGCACTCATGTCCGAGCCAAGGTAGTAGTTCTTCAGGGCGCCGTAATGCGTCTCGTAGAACTGCGCCGGGTTGGTGATGTATTCGTAATCCTTGACAGCGCGCGAATTGATGCCCCACTTGGCGTCCACGGTGATGACCTCTTCGTTCGATTTGGCTTTCTTCGTGGTAATCATCACCACGCCGTTGGCGCCGCGGGCGCCGTACAGGGAGTTCGATGCGGCGTCCTTGAGTACGGTCATCGATTCGACATCGTTGGGGTTGAGGTTGTTGAGATCCCCCGAGTACGGCATACCGTCGACGATCCATAGCGGCTTGTTGTCGGCATTGAGCGAACTGAAACCGCGGATACGGATTTCGGGACTCTTGCCGGGCTGGCCCGAGGTGTTGGTTAGCTGTACGCCCGCAACCTTGCCTGCCAGCGCCTGCGCCACATTGGATTGCTGTGTTTTGGCGATGTCGTCGGCTTTGAGGACTGCCGCGGAGCCGGTGAAAGCCTCTTTCTTGGCCGTACCGAACGCCACGACGATCACGTCGTCGATGGCCTGCGTGTCCTCTTTAAGAACGATGTCGATGCGGGTTTTGCTGCCGACGGCGATCTGCTGCGACTGATAGCCGATGAATGATACGAGCAGCGTGCCGTTGGCGGGAGCCGCGATGGCGTAGCTGCCGTCCGCATTGGAGGTGGTGCCTGCGGTCGTGCTCTGGACCAGGATTGTCGCACCTGCGACGGGCTTTCCGGCGTGGTCCTTGACCGTACCGGTTACCTGGAGTTGCTGTGCAAGGGACTGAAGACACGCTCCCAGCGCAACCAATAGGGTTACAAGTAGTTTTCTGATCATAAAAGAATGGAGTTATACGCTTAAAATGTATTTTGACGACGGTCCGGACAGCCGATTTTCGTCCGAAAAGGCCCGAAAATCCCCTTCACCCCCGTTTTCTTTCCCCGCATACGTCGATGCCGGGAAAGAAAACGAAGGTGTCGGCGGCTTTCGCCGACCGCCTTTTGTATCAATAGTCTGCGTCGGTGAGATCGTTCTTCTTCGAGCCCGAATACTTGGTTGCGGCGCCTTCCCATTCGATCGAGATCGAGTTTTTGCTGCCCTCCTTGCGGTCGGGATTATACGCTGAAGGATACGAATCCGTCATCGTGAAGGAGACTTTCCATGTTTTGTCCGTGTTTCGGACCACGGTGGCCTTCACTTCGTCGGGACAGGTTCCGTAGGTCATACCGTACATCGTATATCGCTCCGTATACTCGTTCTGCAGAACGACACTGTTGTTGTGGTACGTGAAACTCCAGTGCAGACCGTCCTGCGGTGCGGCCAGGTCGAGGTCTGCGGAGCCGAGGTACGAGGCGGGAATCATCAACTGGGGATAATACGTGAGCGTTTCGATAGGTTCGGCCGAACCTTCGTGGCGGAAGTAAAGGAAGTAGGCGTCGAATGTGGCTCCGCCGTACTGCGGATCGCCGCCGCGCAGCCGGTAATTTTTCTCTAGACGCACCTCCATGTTTGACAGATTTCGCTCCAGTACCGTTTCGCCGTCGGGCGAGAGCACCTTGATATGAGGAACAAAGGGCTTTACGGGGGTCAGGTCGAACGCTTCCTGAACGGTCGTTACGTCGCCGAACCATTCACCTTCGACCGCCGGACCGTCGGGGAATACGACCGAGAGGCGCAGGTACAGCCGCTGGGCCGTTCCGGCCGTGGTAATCGTACCTGTAACGCCTGCACCCGAAGATTTGGCGATGTCATAGGTCTTGTAAGTGAGGTAGTCGTAGAGTGCGAACGTACACATGCTGCCCTGCGTCGCCAGGTCGATCGTCTTCCCGATGTTGAGGTCGCTCAGGCCCATCTGCACGGCGTAATTGCCCGTCATAAGGCCGGCGGGCGCCGCGGCATCCGCAAGACCGAACGCAAAGTTGTTCATCAGCGACTCCTTGTAGCGGAACACGCGCTTCATGCCGGCCTGCTCCGGTGTTCCGGCGACGGTTACCTGGATGCGGTCGCTGCTCTTGTAGCCCGAGACGAACGCTCCGGCATAGGCTGCGCGCAGACGGCTGCCGGCCTTATGACGGGCGTCGAGTGAAACGGTCAGGCCCGTCCCGTCGGCGTTCTTCGAAAAGCCGAGTGCGCCGGTCGTACCTTCGCCGTTTTTAAACGCTCCGCAGAGTACCCTGACTTTTGCGGGATCGGCTGTTGAAAGGTCAATATTCGCGGTTTCGACACCCTCGGCGAAGGTGATCTGCAATCCCGCGGGCATTGCGTCCGACGGGGCTGTCACGTCGCTCTGGGCGTAGAAATACCAGGTTGCCGAGCCGTCGGCGGGATCGAGCCATTCCACGACGCTGCCGATCTGCGTAATGCTCTTGTCGAGTTCGAACTGGTTTTCGAGCTTCTGCGGAATGGCCTCGGTGCAGGTGCTGTTGTAACGCGCCAGCAGAGTCTTGCCCGACTTGAGCGTCACCTCCGTGTAGAGGTTGAGCTGCGAAGTCTCGGCCACGAGGTCGGCCGAGAGTTGTACTTTCTCGGCATCGTTCATGGTTTGCTTCTTCACGGAGATGTCCTTGTAGGAGATTTCAAACGTGTCGGACGCCGTGTTGACCGTGCCTTTGGGATTGCGGACGACTACCTTGAGGTAATCCTTTGCCGCGCTCATGCCTGCGAGGTCGGTAATGCCCGCCGAGGGAGAGAGGTAGAACGTATAGAGATCTGTATCTTCGACATCGAAGATCGCCGATTTGATGTCGATGAGTTTTCCTCCGTCGTATTCGATCTGGTTTTTCAGCTCGACGGGAGGAGGAGGATTGTCGTCATTCCCGTCGTCGGAACAGGATGCGAAACCTCCAGCAGCGAACAACACTGCCCACGTCAGGACGCGTAGTCTCGAAGAATTCAGTTTTTTCATAAGATTGAGGGTTAAGGGTAAAAAAAGGCGTGGGTGCGCCCACCCACGCCTTTAGTCGGTTTATCTGTATATTTGACGGCTCGTCAAAAGAGGCAGTTTTCCTCCGTTGCGGGACTGGATCTCACGGAACGACGGGAAGTGCCGTCTTGCTGCCGCCTGTTCGGCAACTCCGGACTGCACGACCGGCGTATCCGAACCTGCGAGGTAGATCGGACCGGTCCACGATCCCGTGATGCGGTGCTTGAGCACGTCGTGTCCGTCCACGGTGATTATGTACCAGTTGTCACCTCCGTCGGCTTTCTCGACGGTGATCGTCCCCGAATAGATCGAGGCGAATTCGCCGAACGTGGGAATGTTGAGCCACCCGTTCTGCACCGTATATTCCGGGTCGAAATATCCGGCCGGGTAGCCGTAACCGATGGCGCTCGTCGTGAACGTCATGGAGGTTCCGTAGTAGCAGTTGTAGCCGCGGACGCAGACGCCGGGATAGAAATGGGCCGGATAACGTTCGGGCGTGATCGAATAGATACCCGGGGCGATCTTCTCCTCGTCGCCTTTCTTAACGAGCAGGTCGATCCCGAGCATGTCGCTCTCGACGAGTTTGCCTTTGCCCTTGCCGTCCCAGCCTCCGCCTAACGGGTATTCGTCCGTAATCTCATAGATTTCCCGGCTGCCTATTACGATATGCTGGAACCCGTATTCGCGGCCCGAGTAGTCGCAGGCCGTGGAGACGGGTACGGTTCCCAGGCCCCGGACCCAGATTTCGCTCTGCGGATAGCAGTCGGCACGGTTTACGCCGTGTGTTTTGAGATAGTCGAAATTCAGTTCGTAGTCGTCCTTCAGGCTCGAAGTACCGTCGTTCTCGTTGTCGCTCGACTGGTCTTCGAGGTAGATTTCGCCCGTGTATGAACCCCGGATCGAGTAGCCTGCAATGGACTGAAGATCGAATTCGATCGTATAATGCGTTTTGCTGCTGCCCTGCCGGATCACGATATCGCCCGAAACGGCGTAAGCGTATTCACCCTGCTGCGTACCGTTGTCGTAGGCTCCGTAGGTTCCCATCGGGATGATTATGCCCATGATCGGGACCTCCACGGTCTTCATCCAGGTAAACTGCGCATACGTATCGGCGGCCTTGTAGGTTCCTGGGATAAGGCGGCGGTCCACCTTGGGATTGGTGAACTTCTCGGCGAATACGGCGATTTTCATGGCGTAGGCGTTGGGTTCGCTGTTCTCCGCCTTCTGGTCGTAGATGGTAATCTCTGTAAGTCCGGTTCCGTTCTCCATGATGTCGCCGTTATACACGGCCTGGGCATAGGCTCCTTCGATGACGATATCGCGCTCGATTTGCGGCATGGCCACGTTGAGCGTTCCGTTGCCGATTGGCAGTTCGCCTTGGTAGACGAGTGTGTGCTCCTCGTAGTTCTTGTCGAGGAACGAGGCCGTGAGGGTTACGATGCCTGCCTGGTCACGGGAGATTTTCACCGGGTCCAGGAGCGTGAACAGTTGCATCTTGCCGTCGGCATCCCGGTAATAGACGCCGCTGTATTCGCCGTCGAAGGTGTGGTCCCCGTGGTTCCCGCTCTCGAAGAAAGAGCCCGTGGGCATGTTCTTCCAGGTTTCGCCTTGGGTCCCGTAGAAATTCACCACGATCGCATACCCTTCCGAAGTGAGGCTGAACTGCGTGCCTTTGACCTCGAACTCGGCATTGGTCAGGGCTGCGTAATATCCGTCGGTCCCGGCATTCCCTTCGTCGGGTCCCATGTAGTAGCCGAAAATCCGGTTGGTAAGGGTTACGTCGTAGACATCGCCCTGCTGCTGTCCCTGCTGCTTAATGCAGGTTCCGTTGTACCCGGCCTGGAGCGTCTCGCCGGATTTCAGGGTTACGTCGAGGTTCATCTTCGCCGTGGTGAGGGAGGTGAGCTGCAGCGACAGCGTCGCTTTTTCGACATTGTCCGCGGCTGCGGAGGATATGTTTACTTTTTTGTAAACCAAGCTGTTACTGGCAGAGAGCAGGTCGACGTTCCCCGTCGGGGTGGTTGTCGAAATCTTCATGTAGTCGTCGGCCAGCAGCATCGCGTCGAGATCGACGAGGCCCTGGGTCGGCGAGAAATAGAAGGTATAGACCTTCTGCTCGTCGACCGTATAGACCACGGATTCGATCTTGCTCTGCACTCCGTTGTACACGAGGGCATTGTCCGATGGTCCGGGTGTCGGGGTGCCGCCATCGTCCGAAGAGCACGACGGCAATAGCAGGCTACATATTCCCAGGACAGGAAGCAGCATACGGAATGGATAGAATTTTTTCATAGAGGTGAGATTTAAAGGGGCCGGGGCGTGACCGGCCGAAATTTCAGTTTGCATTGCTCATCCGTCGTCGTTGCCCGGAACGACGGAGATAATTGCTCACCGCACCTCGAAAGCAGGATTAAAAAAAGAAAGCGTGGTGCTGAAGATTATTTTAACAGTGAGGTTCTGGAAGACCTGGGAGATAAAATAAGCAACAACTCCACGCTATATCCGATAGATATGGATATGACGCAAGAAGAAAAAACCTGCTTATTCTCTCTCCAATTGAATTTTCCAGATTCCACTGTGAGAATAAACTTACACTTTCATATATGTCGCCCAAAAATAGAAAACATATTTGAAATATGCAAGAATTATCTTCTTGTTTAGGAGTTGTTACTGATACAAAAATCGTAAAAATGTTTGTGAAAATCAATATTGACTATAAAAAATGTAATTTTAATCCTGCATAATTGTTGTTTTTTGTAATTCGAATCCTCGTTTTGCGTCGGTCCGGGGCATCCGGGCGAAGTTCGGTCCCGGTTATACCTATTATAATATATACGGAGAAAAGTATAATTTATACGACAAAGAGTTTTTTTGCAGGAGCGCTTCGGCTGCGGCAGCCGGCATGCGGTAATTTGCAGCGTTGAAAAAAAAGAACGACCGGTGTGATTTTCGCGGATTTATGTTAACTTTAGATCTGCAAACAACCGAAAACTGAAATACGATGAATAAACTGTTGCTTACGGCGGTCTGCGCCGTCATTTGCTGGATTGGCCCGGCCCGGCCGGCGCCCCCTTACGTGCCTGCCGGGGAGAATCTTCGGGCGCGGAAGGAGTTTCAGGATGCCAAATTCGGCATCTTCCTGCACTGGGGGCTCTACTCCCTGCTCGGTACGGGCGAATGGACGATGACCAACCGCGACATCAATTATCAGGAGTACGCCAAGCTGGCCAATGCGTTCTATCCGCACGATTTCGATGCTTCGGAATGGGTGTCGGCGATCAAGTCTTCGGGCGCGGGGTATGTTTGCTTCACGACGCGCCACCACGACGGTTTTTCGATGTGGGACACCGCGCAGTCGGATTACGACATCGTGGACGCCACCCCTTACGGGCGGGACATCGTGAAAGCCCTCTGTGACGAGTGCGGCCGGCAGGGAATAAAACTGCACCTTTATTACTCGCTGATCGACTGGTTCCGCGACGATTGTCCGCGCGGCAGGACGGGGCTCGGGACGGGGCGTCCCGGAACGGCGATCGACTATGCGCACTATTACGACTTCATGAAAAACCAGCTCACGGAACTGCTGACCGGTTACGGCCCGATCGGAGCCGTGTGGTTCGACGGGGTGTGGGACCAGGACCGAAATCCCGGTTTCGACTGGAAACTCCGAGGGCTGTACGACCATATCCACGGCATCCAGCCAGCCTGTCTGGTGGGTAACAACCACCACCTCGTCCCGTTCGAGGGGGAGGATATTCAGATTTTCGAGCGCGACCTTCCCGGCGAGAATACTGCCGGGCTTTCGGGGCAGGAGATCGGCCGTCTACCGCTCGAAACGTGCCAGACGATGAACGGCATGTGGGGTTACAAGATTACCGACCTCGACTACAAACCGGCCCGAACGCTGATCCGCTACCTCGTGCGGGCTGCGGGGCGCAACGGGAACCTGTTGCTCAATATCGGTCCCCAACCCGACGGGAAGCTGCCTGCAAAAGCGGTCGAACGGTTGCGGGAGATGGGCGAATGGCTCGCGCGGTACGGCAAAAGCATCTACGGAACCCGCGGCGGCGACATCCCGCCGCACGACTGGGGCGTGACGACGCGCAAGGACGACAAACTCTATGTGCATGTGCTCGATTTGCAGGACGATGCGCTGTACCTGCCGCTCGCGGAAAAGGTTGGGAGCGCCCGGTGTCTGAACAACGGCGAACGGGTGAAGTTTGACGCGCTCCGGGGAAAAGGGATCGTCCTGCACCTGCAGGATATCCCGCAGGACACAGACCGAATCATAGAACTTACGATCCGATGAAACGAAAATTACAGTTGTTTGCCGGCCTGCTGATGCTTGTGGGGATCTTGTCGGCGTGTTCTTCGGCCGGCGACAGCCGCTTCATGCGGCGGGTAGAGGCCGATTTCCGCTACAAGCAGGAATTACTGCCCCGGGGCGACCTGTTCCGGGTGTTCGGCGACCCGATGACGCGGCAGGAACGCGAAGCCATGATGTTCCTTTATGCCTACATGCCCGTGGGAGATATTACCGACTATCCGGGCGGCTTCTACCTTGAAAACGTGCGCAGCACGCTGGCTACCCGGCAGGAGATGCCTTGGGGGCGTGCCGTTTCCGACGACCTGTTTCGGCATTTCGTGCTTCCCGTGCGGGTGAACAACGAGCACCTCGACGATTCGCGCCGGGTATTTCACGACTGTCTCAAACCGCGTGTTGCTGGGCTGTCGATGTACGACGCCGTTCTGGAAGTGAATCACTGGTGTCACGAGAAGGCCAACTACCAGCCGTCGGACGCGCGGACCAGCTCGCCGCTGGCCACGGTGCGCACGGCCTACGGCCGTTGCGGCGAGGAGTCTACCCTGCTCGTCGCGGCCCTGCGGTCGGTGGGCATCCCGGCCCGGCAGGTTTACACGCCCCGCTGGGCGCATACCGACGACAACCACGCCTGGGTCGAGGCCTGGGCCGACGGGCGGTGGTATTTCCTCGGGGCCTGCGAGCCGGAACCGGTGCTGAACCTCGGGTGGTTCAACGCCCCGGCCAGCCGCGGAATGCTGATGCACACCAAGGTATTCGGCTATTACGACGGTCCGGAGGAGGTGATGAAAACCACGGCTAACTATACCGAAATCAACGTGATCTCGAATTATGCCGCCTGCGCCCCGCTTGCGGTGACTGTCTCCGATACCGCGGGGAATCCGGTGGCGGGTGCGGTTGTGGAGTTCAAGCTCTACAACTATGCCGAGTTTTATACCGTTTCGCGCAAAACAACCGACGAACAGGGACGGACATCGCTGTCGGCGGGGCTGGGCGATATGCTCGTTACGGCCGCCTGCGACGGACGGTTCGGCCTCCGGAAGGTCTCGTTCGGCAGGGAGCCGCAGGTGACGGTTGTCCTCGATCACGCAATCGGCGATGAATTTTCGTTTTCTGTCGATGTGGTTCCCCCGGCCGGGAACGCCGACTTGCCGGACGTGACAGCTGCACAGCGTACAGAGAACGACCGCCGCTTCAACTGCGAAGACTCCATCCGCAACGCCTATATCGCTACTTTCCCGGCGAAACCCGCCGTCGCGGAGTTTGCTCGCTCCGTTGGCATGAAGCCGGACGATGTGGCCGGATTTATCGCCGCTTCGCGCGGCAATCACGCCGAGGTCATGGATTTCCTGCGCGAAGCGAGCCGGAAAGGATATGCCAGGCGTGCCCTGCAACTGCTCGCGACCCTGCCGGAAAAGGATCTGCGCGACACTCCGGCGGCGGTGCTTGCGGACCATCTTTATAACACGGACAAGGATGCCGATGCCGCGACCGTGCTGGCTCCGCGTGCGGCCAATGAGATGCTTACGCCCTATCGGTCGTTCCTGCAGCGTGAAATTCCGGCCGCCGATGCCGCTGCTTTCCGCGATGATCCGCAGCGTCTTGTCGGGTGGTGTCGCGACAGCCTGACGCTGCGTCCCGAGTTCTGTACCGTCTCCACAACCGTTTCGCCCGAAGGCGTATGGCGCAGCAGAACGGCAGACGGGCCATCTCGCGCTATCTTTTTCGTGGCCGCGGCCCGCTCGCTCGGCATTCCGGCGTGGATCGACCGCGTGACGGGAAACCTCTTCTACCGCTATGCCGGAAAGGAGGTGCTCGTCGATTTCGAAGCGGCGGACGACCGGCGGCTGGAAACCGGCAGGCTGAAGCTCGGCTATGCGCCGATTCCGCGTCTCGACGATCCGGAATATTTCAGGCATTATACCCTGTCGCGTTTCGACGGAAACTCCTTCTCGTTGCTGAACTATCCCGATTTTGAGAATTGGAGCAAATTGTTCCGCACTCCCGCCGATCTGGAAATCGGCTATTATATGCTCGTGACGGGCAGCCGGCTCGCCGACGGCAGCGTGCTCGCAAACGTGTCGTTCTTCAATGTCCGGCCGGACAGCACGACCCAAACCGGCCTGGTGATGCGTGACAACTCGGAAGCGGTCCGTGTGATCGGGAGTTTCGATTCCGAGTCGAAATTCATCGACGCTGCGACGGGGACGGAAACTTCGGTACTGCTCACCGCAGGGCGCGGCTATTTCGCAGTCGGCCTCGTCGGTGTCGGGCAGGAGCCTACCGATCATGCGCTGAAGGACATCGCCGTGAAAGCCGCGGAACTGGAAAAATGGGGGCGTTCGATCATCCTGCTCTTTCCCGACGAGCGGGCCTACCGGAAATATGCGGCCTCGCCCGCCGCTCCGCTTCCGCGAACCGTTACGTTCGGCATCGACCGCGGTGGCTCCGTCCGCAGACACCTCCTCGAAGCGATGCATCTGCCGGAGACCGTTCCGCTTCCGGTTTTTATCGTCGGCGACACGTTCAACCGCGTCGTGTTCGAATCGCACGGCTATACGATCGGTCTCGGCGACCGCCTCCTGCACACGGTACGCCAATTATAACTGAAAACCATGACAACGGAACTTTGTGCCTATACCTGCGATGCGTGCGACATTGCCCGGCGGACGGGCGTCACGCGCATCGAACTCTGCGCTGCGCCCCTCGAAGGCGGTACGACTCCTTCTGCCGGGCTGATCCGCTATGCCCGGCGCCTGCCCGGCCTGCGGCTGAGTGTGATGATACGGCCCCGGGGCGGGGATTTCCTCTATACGGATGCCGAAACGGCGCTGATGGCCGAAGAGATACGCTTCGCCCGCGAATGCGGGGCCGACGGCGTAGTTTTCGGACTGCTGACCCCGGAGGGAGAGGTGGACGAGGCGCGCACGGCGCAGCTCGTGCGCGAAGCGGCGGGGATGGAGGTGACGTTCCATCGCGCGTTTGACATGGCGAGCGATCCGTTGCGGGCGCTCGAAGCGGTCGTCCGGACCGGATGCCGCCGGGTGCTCACCTCCGGGGGCCGTAATACGGCGCAGGAGGGGCTCGGAACGCTGCGCGCATTGGTGGCTCAGGCGGCCGGACGTATCGAGATCATGGCGGGAAGCGGCGTCGGTCCGTCGAACGCCCGCCTGTTGACCGCCGCGGGGGTGGACGCCCTGCACTTCAGTGCCCGCAGGGAACGGGAGAGCGCGATGCGCTTCCGCAATCCGCAGGTTTCGATGGGCGGGTGCGCCGGTGTTCCCGAATACTCCGTCACCGATACCGACGAGGCGATTGTCCGGCAGATCCTGGCCGAACTCGGCTGACAGGCGGTTTCGTGGCGGCGGATGCCGCCACGTTCGTACAGAGGGAGGCTGGATATGATTCCGGCCTCTTCCTGTTTTTGGCACCGAAACAGGTGATTTGCGTTCAATTTTTGCAGTAAATCGTGCAATAAAATACGAATGCCCTATTTTTATTCTCCCGTTTGGGCGATTTACTGCAGATGCACGACAGTTTTCATATATATACCGACATATCGGCCCTTCCGGCCGGCGAACATGACGCGTACATGGAGGAAGGGTTCGGGGGAATCTGTACCCGGGGGACCGCCGTAATAAAGGTTTTTTCGGTGAGCCGCCGGATATCCAGGAACGATCTGGTGACCGTCCTGCCGTTGCAACAGGTGTCGATCCGTGATGTCAGCGATGATTTTGCAATGACCTTTTTCAGGTTCGACAAGGATATGTTTCTCGATATTATGAGCGGGCTGGGAAAGATCACTCCCGATTTCTTTTTTTACATGCGGAAGAATTTCCAGCTCCGCCTGAACCGGAGCGAAGCCGTGCGGTTCCTGGGTTTTTGCCGCGTAATCGATTTCCGGGGCCGCAGCGACGATTCCAATTTCCGCCGGGAGACCATCCTGCACCTGCTGCGCATCTATTTCTGGGATTTCTACGTCCATTTCCAGAAGGTCATGGCCGCCGGGGAGAAGCCGCTCGCGAACTCCAACAAGGAGAACATCGCCTTCAAATTCGTCATGCTGGTTTCCGAGCATTTCAAAACGCACCGGGAGATTCCGTTTTACGCCGACAAGTTGTGCATATCGACTTCTTACCTGACCCGGGTCGTTCAGGAGATGAACGGCCAGTCTGCGCGTGAGGTGATCGCAGATCATGTCGTCCTTGAAATAAAGAAACTGCTCCGGAACGCAACCTTCGACATAAAGGATGTGGCCCGGAAAGCAGGGTTCGCCAACCAGTCTTCGCTGAGCCGCTTTTTCCGCCTGCATACGAAGATGTCTCCCTCGGAATACCGGCGAACGGTCCATATCATACGATAGAAACAATACCTTATAAATGAAGCAAACTGAAGCCGCCGCCCGAAAAGCGGGCAAAATGTTATTTGAGAAGAATATGTCCGAATTGCTGCACGAACAGATATTCTTTACGGAACGTGTATATGCCTCCCTGCCGATGGGAGTCGAGATTTATGATGCCGACGGAATTCTGCGCGCGCTGAACGAACGGGCGCGGCTGATGTACGGCGTCGAGCGGGCTGCGGTGGTCGATAAGGTAAACCTGTTCGACAGCCCCTACGTCGACGAACAGCTCGATGCGAAGATCAGATCCGGCGAAGAGATCGTCCTGGAATTCGAATACGACTTCGACCGGATCAACCAGGAGTATTTCTCGACACGGAACAAGAATACCATCATTTACGAAGTCAAGGTTTTCGCCATTCGCAACCGGGACGGCGCTATTGTCGGACACATACTTCTCACCAACGACGTGACCTCCACCAAAGAGGCCGAGTACCGCACCGAAGAGAGCAAGAAGAACCTGGAGATGGCTATGGCTGCGGCAAACATGTCTTCGTGGGTCTACGATGTGCGCAAAGGTGTGTTCGGATCGCTCTACGGGACCCCGATCATCGGCAACGGCATGACGCTGGACGAATTGCTGGCCAAACTCTATCCGCAGGACCGTGTTCCCGTGGCGGAACTCTTTGACCGGCTGGCTCGCCGGGAGGTTTTGCAGGGGCAGATCACCGTACGCGTCTTCAATAAAGACGAAGGGCAGTACCGCCATTACGAGAGCCGAATGCGTCTCTCTACCGAACACCGGGGCAAACTGCAGATCATCGGCACTCAACTGGACGTGACCGAAAAGATCCGGATGACCAAGCGGACCCATGACCTTCTGGCCAAGCGCGAATTGGCCATGAAGATCAACGACATCGTCCATTGGGATTTCGACGTGCGGACGCAGAAATTCGAGTCTTACAACGATCCGGTCAACGATTACGCTTCGGACCGTCTGGTCTCCGTGGACGATTACCTGGCCGTGGTCCATCCCGAAGACCGCTCTTCGGTCAACGATGCCATCCAGACCATGTTGTCGGGCAAACAGCTCAACGTCGACTTCTCCTGCCGTATGCAAACCAAATACGACAATGTGTGGCAGTACTGGAACGTCACGGGCGTTCCGTTTGAGAGGGATGAAAACGGCGGAGTCTCGCGGTTCACGGGATTCCGGCAGAACATCTCCAAACTCCACCAGTTGAACGAGGAGCTCAAGGAGCGGAACTATAAGATGGACCTTACGTTCAAGACCGTCGGCATGTCCTACTGGGACTTCGACGTGAAGACCGGGCAATACCGGTCGTTCAACGATCCGGTGAACGATTACAGGTCCGAAAAGAGTATTTCGCCCGAAGATTACCTGAATGCCGCCCATCCCGACGATACGGAGCGTGTCCGGGAAAATATCGAAAGCATGTTCCGGGGTACGAACAAGGAGTTCAGTCTGCAATACCGTTCCCGGACCAAATGGGACCAGGAGTGGCAGACCCTGATCGTTACGGGGCTCCCTTCCGATTGGGATAAAAAGGGGAACGTCATTCGTTACACCGGTATCGCCTTCAACAATACCAAATGGGAAAAGATGGCCCAGGACCTGAAGGATATGAAAGACCGGGCCGAGCTTTCCGACCGGCTCAAATCGGCCTTCCTGGCCAATATGAGCCACGAGATACGCACGCCGCTGAACGCCATTGTCGGTTTTTCCGAATTGCTGGTCGACTGCGACGATCCGGATGAGAAGGCCGAGTACTGGCGCGTTATCGAGTCCAACAACGAACTGCTGCTGCGGCTCATCAACGATATTCTGGACCTCTCGAGGATCGAATCGGGAACTCTCGAACGCAAGCGGGAGAAATTCGACCTGTCGCAGGTCTGCAGCGAACTGTACACGATGATCCGGGCCAAGATCACCAGTCCGGATGTCGAGTTGCTGCAGGACAACCCCTGTTCGGGCTGCTGGATCGTACTCGATTGCAACCGTCTCAAGCAGGTGTGGATGAATTTTCTGACCAATGCGGTGAAATGCACCAGGTCCGGACATATTCGGATGGGATATTCCGTCGAAAGGGAGGGCATCCGGGTTTATGTAGAGGATACCGGAACGGGTATTCCGAAGAAGCTCCAGGACCGGGTTTTCGGCCGGTTCCAGAAACTCAACGAATTCGCGCAGGGTACGGGGCTCGGGCTGGCGATCTCCAAGGCTATCGTCGAGGCTGCGGGCGGCGAGATCGGATTCACTTCTGAACCGGGCGTGGGATCGACCTTCTGGGCCTGGGTGCCGTGTGAGGTATCGAGGCCGGGATACACAGGCCCGTCCGATCCGTCCCTTCCGAACGCCTGTCTGTCGGACGGCGGAGCCCCGGACCGGAAGCTGAAAATCCTGGTCGCCGAGGACAACGACAGCAACTATTCGCTGGTGCGGCATATCCTCAAGAACTACGATCTCACGCGGGCGGCTAACGGCGTGGAGGCCGTCGAGGAGGTTCGCAGCCGGAATTTCGACCTCGTGCTGATGGACCTGAAGATGCCCGTCATGGGAGGTTTGGAGGCGACCCGGAAGATCCGGGAGTTCAACGCCGAAGTTCCGATCGTCGCACTGACGGCTAATGCTTTCGATTCCGACAGGGTCAGCGCCATGGATGCGGGATGCAATGCCTTCCTGGCCAAACCTGTGAAGCGGAAACAGTTGCTCGATCTCTTCTCCGGCCGCCGGTAGACTGGCATCGCCCTCTTTGCAACCGGGGTGCAGCCCTGATCGCCATCCTGAATGCCGTCCGGATACAGAACATGATAAAATAAACCGATGGGTCGCGCTGCCCGAAGGCTTTACGCTTCAGAGTGTTAACTGTGTTCTGAAAGGCCTCTGCCCTGCTTGCACTGCAAAAAAATAATGCTTTTGCAATCAGGTTGCACGAAAATACATCTATCTTTGCCCCAGTGAAACGAATCGTCTCCATACTGTTCCTGTCGGCGGCGGCGCTGGTTTTAACTGCGCTGTCGCTCGTGCCGCATCATCATCACGGAAATGCGGTGTGTACGGTTGCGGAGTTATGCAAGGCCGATTCAATCTATAACGACCGCCACACGGGGCATGACGCTTCCGGCGAGAGCGAATCCGAAGGATGCGTTGTCCATGCGTCCTATGCTCCGTCGGATGTGTTGACGGGCGTTGCGGCTCCCTGCGTACAACCTGCCTTGCAGGCCGTTTCACCGACCCTGCCTGCCCCTGCGGTCTCGCTCCGGCATGCGGGATACGGTCTCTGTATCATCGCCTATACCTCCGTCGTGCCCGTTGCGGGCGGCGGATTGCGTGCCCCTCCCACCCTTTCATAAGCGGAAAATCCTGTTTTTCTCCGCACGCATGTTCTGTTCCGGCATTTCCCGGGGCGGAATTTCTTATGCATGATAATTGCATAATCCTCTTGTAGTTAAACTGAAACCGGATGCACGAACCGCATCCGTATATAAACGACCGAAAGATGAAAAAACAGATTCTCGGAGCGGCGGCTGTTGCTGCACTCCTGCTTGCCGGATGCAACAGCGGACAGGCTGTCGAACACACCGAAGGCGACGGGCACGACCACGGCGCGGAAACTCATACCGAAGGTGACGGGCACGATCACACAAATGAAGGCCATGCGGATGAAATCGTTTTCAGCAAGGAACAGGCAGCCTTTGCCGGTTTGAAGATCGATACCGTGAAGCCCGCTGCATTCAGAAATGTTATCCGTACGAGCGGCGAAATACGCGCCGCCCAGGGCGACGAAGCGACGATCGTGGCAACGGCCAACGGTGTCGTGTCGTTCCCCCGGCAAACCATGACTGTCGGCGCCCCGGTCGCGGCGGGAGCAACCGTCGTGACGATCTCGGCGAAGAACCTCGCCGACGGCGACCCTGCCGCCAAGGCGAAGATCGCCTACGAAACGGCGCTCAAGGAGTATGAACGTGCCAAAGGACTGGTTGCCGACCAGATCATTTCGGCCAAAGAGTTCGAGCAGGTGCGCCTGCGCTATGAGAACGCCCGGACGACTTACGAGGCGCAGGCTGCCGACATGACGGCCTCGGGCGTGCGCGTCACGTCGCCCATCGGGGGATACATCACCAGCCGGCTGGTCGGTCAGGGCGACTATGTGACCGTCGGACAGCCTGTTGCCACCGTGTCGCAGAACCGCCGCCTTCAACTCCGCGCCGACGTGCCGCCCAGCCGGTTCGGCGAACTGAAAACCGTCGCCGGGGCGAATTTCGTCACGCCTTACGATAACAAAACCTATGAACTGGCCGCGCTCGGCGGCCGCCTGCTTTCGGTGGGTAAAAGTTCCGACAAAACGTCGTTCTATATCCCCGTGACTTTCGAGTTCGACAACACGGGCGAGGTGGTTCCCGGCTCGTTCGTCGAGGTGTTCCTGCTCGGCGCACCGCAGCAGGACGTTATTTCCGTTCCCGTTACGGCGCTCACCGAGGAGCAGGGCGTCTATTTCGTCTACGTGCAGGTCGACGATGACGGGTATCTCAAACGCGAAGTCAAACCCGGCCAGAGCGACGGCGAGCGGGTCCGCATCCTTTCGGGGCTTTCCGGCGGTGAACGCGTCGTGTCGAAAGGAGCCTATCAGGTCAAGCTGGCGGCCACCTCTTCGATCGTTCCCGAAGGTCACACCCACTAATCCCCTGCTTCCATGCTGAACCGAATAATTCGTTTTTCACTCGATAACCGCATCGTCGTACTTGTCGGCGCGGTGCTGCTGATCCTCGCGGGCGGATATACCGCGAGCCGGATGGAGGTAGACGTATTTCCCGACCTCAATGCCCCGACGGTCGTTGTGATGACCGAGGCCAAGGGCATGGCTCCCGAAGAGGTCGAGCGGCTGGTGACTTTCCCCGTAGAAACCGCCGTAAACGGCGCTACCGATGTCCGCCGTGTGCGGTCGTCGTCGACCACCGGATTCTCGATCGTCTGGGTCGAGTTCGACTGGGGCACGGACATCTACCGCGCCCGTCAGATCGTCTCCGAAAAACTGGCCGTCGTGGGCGAATCGCTGCCCTCGAACGTGGGCCAGCCGACGCTCGGACCCCAGTCGTCGATCCTCGGCGAGCTGATGATCATCGGCCTCACGGCCGACACCACTTCGCTGCGGGAGCTGCGTACGCTGGCCGACTGGACGATCCGTCCGCGCCTTTTGTCCACGGGCGGCGTGGCGCAGGTCACGGTTATGGGCGGCGATATCAAGGAGTACCAGATTCTGCTCGACCCGGGCCGGATGAAGCACTTCGGCGTCGGGCTGGACGAGGTGATCGCCGTGGTGCAGGAGATGAACCGCAATGCTTCGGGCGGCGTGCTGTATGAATTCGGCAACGAATACATCGTCCGCGGCGTGCTTTCGACCGATAAGGTCGAGGAGTTGAAAAAAGCGGTCGTAAAAAGTCCGGGCGACATTCCGGTGACGCTGGACGACATCGCCGAAGTCCGCATCGGCGCCAAAGCCCCCAAGCTGGGCGTCGCATCCGAACGCGGCATTCCGGCCGTGCTGATGACCGTCACCAAACAGCCGTCGACCAGTACGCTCGAACTGACCGAAAAGCTCGACCGCTCGCTGGCCGAGCTGCAAAAGTCGCTTCCCGCCGACGTGAAAGTTTCGACCGACATTTTCCGGCAGGCGCGTTTCATCGACAGTTCGATCGACAACGTCCAAAAATCGCTTTACGAAGGCGCCGTTTTCGTCGTCATCGTGCTGTTCATCTTCCTGATGAACGTCCGTACGACGGTCATTTCGCTCGTCACGATTCCCATTTCGATCCTCGTGGCCATCCTGACGCTCAAACTCCTGGGGCTGACCATCAACACCATGAGCCTCGGAGGTATCGCCATCGCCATCGGGTCGCTCGTCGACGATGCGATTGTCGATGTGGAGAACGTCTACAAACGCCTGCGCGAGAACCGCCGCAAACCGAAGGCGGAGCAGCTCGGCGTTATCGAGGTGGTTTACGAAGCCTCGAAGGAGGTGCGTATGCCGATCCTCAATTCGACGCTCATCATCGTGGCCAGCTTCGCACCGCTGTTCTTTCTCTCGGGCATGGAGGGCCGCATGCTGGCGCCGCTGGGCATCACGTTCGTCATCGCGCTCTTTGCCTCGACGTTCGTGGCGCTGACCCTTACGCCCGTGCTGTCGAGCTACCTGCTGGGCAATCCCAAAGCGGACCGGGGCGGCAAGGAGCCCTATGTGGCGCGCAAGCTCAAGGCCGGTTATGAAAAGGCGCTCGAATGGGCGTTGTGCCACAAACGCATCGTGCTGGGATCGACCGCCGCGGTATTCGTCGCCGCCGTAGTCATGCTCTCGACCTTCGGGCGCAGTTTCCTGCCGCCGTTCAACGAAGGTTCGTTTACGATCAACGTCAGCACCCTGCCCGGCATTTCCCTCGAAGAGTCCGACCGCATCGGCCGCATGGCCGAGGAGATTCTGCTCTCGGTTCCCGAGATTCAGACCGTAGGCCGCAAGACCGGCCGCGCCGAACTCGACGAACACGCATTGGGTGTGAATACCTCGGAGATCGAAGCCCCGTTCGTGCTCGGCAAGCGGTCGAAGGACGAGGTGCTGGCCGAGGTCCGCGAAAAGATCAAGGTCATTCCGGGTGCGAACATCGAAATAGGCGCACCGATCACCCACCGTATCGACGCCATGCTGTCCGGTACGCGGGCCAATATCGCCGTCAAGCTCTTCGGCTCGGACCTCACCAAGATGTACGAACTGGGCAACGAGATCAAGGCCGCCGTGGCCGATGTCCCGGGTATTGCCGACCTGAACGTCGAGCAGCAGGTCGAGCGGCCGCAGCTGCGCATCGAACCCAGGCGCGAAATGCTGGCCAAATACGGCGTGACGCTGCCCGAATTTGCCGAAATCGTCCGCGTGATGCTGGGCGGCGAGGTCGTCTCGCAGGTTTACGAGGGCAATCGTTCGTTCGACCTCACGCTGAAGGTGGACGATCCCAGCCGCGAGAGCGCCGAACGCATCCGCAAACTCATCGTCGATGCCAACGGCCGCAAGGTTCCGCTCGAAAATATCGCCGAGGTGGTTTCGGCTTCCGGTCCCAACACGATCAGCCGCGAGAACGTGTCGCGCAAGATCGTCGTTTCGGCCAACGTCGCAGGGCGTGACCTGCGGGGCGTGGTGAACGACATCCGCGACCGCATCGACACCCGGATTACACTTCCGGAAGGTTATCATGTCGAGTACGGCGGGCAGTTCGAAAGCGAGCAGGCGGCTTCGCGGACGATCCTGATCGTTTCGGTATTTTCGATCCTCGTAATTTTCCTGCTGCTGTTCAAAGAGTTTCGAAGCGTCCGGCTGTCGTTGGTGATCCTGTTGAACCTGCCGTTGGCGCTGATCGGCGGCGTGGTGAGCATCTTCTTCACGCAGGGCGTCATGAGTATCCCGGCCATCATCGGCTTCATCTCGCTGTTCGGCATTGCGACGCGCAACGGTATGCTGTTGATCGACCGTTACAACTCCCTGCATGCTTCGGGCGCATCGGTCCGCGAAAGCGTCGTCCGCGGTTCGCTCGATCGCCTGAACCCGATCCTGATGACCGCCCTTACGTCGGGGCTGGCGCTGATCCCCCTGGCGTTGGGCGGCGATCTGCCCGGCAACGAAATCCAGAGTCCGATGGCCAAGGTGATTCTCGGCGGACTGATGAGTTCGACGCTGCTCAACGGCTTCATCATCCCCATCATGTATTCCTATATGTACAGTCGGCGCGAAACCGTGGCCGCGGAAACCTTAACCGAAGAATAAGACCATGAAAAAGATACTATGGATTGCAGCGGCATTGCTGGCGGTTTCCCCGCTTGCGGCCCAGAACGCGACCGACGCCGTGCTGCGCTCGGTCGAAGAGAACAACACGACGCTCCGGGCGCTCCGCGAGGAGGTCGCCGCGGAACAACTGGCCAATAAAACCGACATTTTCCTGCCCGGTCCCGATGTGGAGTTCAGCTACCTGTGGGGGTCGCCGGGCGGCATCGGCAACCGCAACGACATTCGCGTCACGCAGTCGTTCGACATCGCCACGATCAGCGGCATGAAAAACCGGTTGGCCGATGACAGGAACCGCCTTGTCGGACTGCAATACAAGTCGGAGCGGATCAAGGTGCTGCTGGAAGCGAAGCGATACTGCATCGAACTCACCTATTACAATGCTCTTCGGGCGGAGGTCGCCAAACGGCTCCGATACGCCCGAACGCTGGCCGAAGGCTATGGCGAACGGCTGGAACGCGGCGACGCCAACCGGTTGGAGTACAACAAGGTACAGTTGAACCTCTCGGCCGTCGAGGGTGAAATGGCGCGCATCGAGGTTGAACGCGCCGCCCTGCTCTCGCAACTGGCGCGGCTCAACGGCGGTGCTCCCGTGCAGTTCGACGATATGCTTTACGGCGCACAGGAGCTGCCCGCCGATTTCGAGGCGTGGTATGCCGATGCCGAGCAGCAGAATCCGCTGCTGCAATACGTCCGCACCCAGGTCGAAGTGAGTAAAAAGGAGGTGAAGCTCAACAAGACGCAGGCCCTGCCGACCTTTTCGGCGGGTTATATGCGTGAAAAGACGCTGGGACAGGCTTACCAGGGCGTCACGGTCGGAATGTCGATTCCCCTGTGGGGCAACAAGAACAAGGTGAAGCAGGCCAAAACCGCTGTCATTGCGGCGGAAGCCCGGCAGGAGGAGGCCCGGCAGCAGTTTTACGACCAACTGCAAACGCTCTACCTGCGTGCCGACGGGCTGCGGCAGACGGCGGCCAAATACCGTGCTTCGCTGTCGTCGCTCAACAACACGGAATTGCTGGCCAAAGCCTTGAACGCAGGCGAAATATCGTTGTTGGATTACATCGTCGAGATAGGGCTGTATTACGATACGGTCAATCAGGCTTTGTCTGCCGAACGGGACTACCGGCAGGCTTTTGCCGATCTTTCGGCTGTCGAGCTGTGACATGCCGGTCTTTTCCCTTACCCCGGTTCCGGCCTGTTTTTTCCGGAACGGGGGTAATTTGTTTCCGGGTCTGGAAATGCCTGCCTCAGCGCGTCGTGACGCCGTTTTGCGAAAATAATCCGGACTTTCGACCAGTTTTTCGGGAATAACCGCTATCTTTGCCACAGGTTTGGTTCTCCTGTTCCCGGATGCGGGAGGGAGTGAAAAGGGAATCGGGTGTAAGTCCCGGACAGACCCGCTGCTGTGTAGCTCCGTTTTCGTTCCGAACATCTCGGCCACTGGTCCCTAAGGGGATCGGGAAGGCTTCGGAACGGGAGTCAGTCAGAAGACCTGCCAGATCGATTCGACATCAGGTAACCCCGCGGAATGGGCATTTGATATCGGCTGTAATTACTGAATGGTTTTTGTTTCGGCCTGCCTCCGGATTCGTGCCTTTCCGGCACGCGGTTTTTACCGGATCAGGGTCGGTTTGATGAGGATGACGCTTATGGAATTACTCGAACGATTATTATTTGGGTCCGAGTCGCTTTGGGGCGGCGGAGTTGCCCACTCGGTGCTGATCCTGGCACTGGTCGTTGCATTGGGCATCATGTTGGGCAAACTGAAAGTCGCCGGTGTGTCGCTGGGAGTGACGGGCATCCTGTTCGTCGGCATCGCCTTCGGCTACTTCGGAATGAATATCGACCAGCACCTGATGCACTTTCTCAAGGAGTTCGGACTCATCCTTTTCGTCTATTCCATCGGTCTGCAGGTCGGCCCCGGATTCTTTTCGTCTTTCCGCAAAGGCGGTATTACCCTGAATAAGCTGGCTGTGCTGGTAGTGCTGCTCGGCGTCGCCACGACGGTCGCGCTTTATTATATCACAGGCCTTTCCATAACGACGATGGTCGGCGTGATGTCGGGCGCTGTTACGAATACGCCGGGCCTGGGCGCCGCCCAGCAGGCTTTCAGCGACCTGCATGCCGGGGCCGATGCGCCGGACATCGCCACGGGTTATGCCGTGGCCTACCCGCTGGGTGTCATCGGGGCCATCCTCACGCTGGTCGGACTTCGCTACCTGCTGCGTATCAATGTGCAGAAGGAAGAAGCCGCCGCCGGACAGGGCATGGATGTACAGAAAGACGCGGTATCCCGTCGTCTTTCCGTCGAGATCACCAATGCGGCCGTCGATGGAAAAACCATTGCCGATATCCACAGCCTTGCGCTGCGCGATTTCGTCATCTCGCGCATCAGCCGTCCCGGCGGAAGTCCCGAACTGGCCGACGCTGATACGGCGCTCCACTGCGGCGACCGGATCCTGCTGGTAGCTGCGCCGCGTGATGTCGAAGCGCTGGTCGCCCTGCTCGGCCGGGAGGTCGACGCCGCGCCGATGATCCAGGACAAGACGATGATTTCGCGCCGCATCCTGATCACCAAGCCCGAACTCAACGGCAAGACCCTCGCCGAACTGCGCGTCCGCAACACCTGCGGAGTGACCATCACGCGCATCAACCGTTCGGGCATCGACCTGGTAGCTTCCGGGAACCTGCAACTGCAAATCGGCGACCGCGTGACGGTCGTGGGCCCCGAATTGTCGGTAGCCCATGCCGAGCGGCTTTTCGGCAATTCGCTCAAGCGGCTCAACCATCCCAATCTGATCCCTATTTTTATCGGCATTGCGCTGGGCGTGGTGCTGGGCAGCATCTCGTTCTGGATTCCGGGCGTTCCGCAGCCAGTCAAACTGGGACTGGCCGGCGGCCCGCTGATCGTCGCCATCCTGATCGGCCGCTACGGACCGCACTACAAACTGGTCACCTATACTACGATGTCGGCCAACCTGATGCTGCGCGAAGTGGGCATTTCGCTTTTCCTGGCGGGTGTGGGGCTGGGCGCGGGCGAGGATTTCGTCCCGACGCTCCTCGCGGGCGGATACGTCTGGATCGCCTACGGAGCCGTGATTACCGTCGTGCCGTTGCTGCTGGCGGGACTTTTCGGGCGTTTTTACTATAAACTCAACTATTATACGCTGATCGGCGTCCTCTCGGGGGCGTCGACCAACCCGCCTGCGCTGGCCTATTCGGCCGAGCAAACGTCGTCCGACGCTCCGTCGGTCGGCTATGCGACCGTTTATCCGCTGTCGATGTTCCTGCGGGTGCTGGCGGCGCAGCTTTTGATCTTGCTATTTGTATAAACCGAAAGACGCGGTGAAGAGAATACCTTAATCGCCATCCCCAAGTATAGAAACCTGCATTGGCCGCGTCTTTTCTTAAAAACGACAGTTATGAATATTGTACTGTATGGAGCGTCGGCCGAGACCGCCGGACGCATTGCAGGCAAGTACGGCCTGAAAGTGGTGAATTCCCCTGATAAATTCGACGCGTCGGGAACGATGATACTCGTTCCTGCGATCAGCACACCGCGCTATCTGCTGGCATTCTACAACGCCATGCTGCGCCACGAAAACGATGTCGATGCGGTTATTATCTGCGGCATCGAATCGTGTGAAGTCGCCAGTACGGTGCAGTATTGCACGCCCCAGGGCAAATTCTTCTCCCTCAGCGGCGAACTGGAAAAGGACGAACTCGTCTCCGAGTTGTGTCTGATCCTCGACTCTCTTTTTGCCGAAGGCAACCAGATCAACCTCTGACGAATTACGCTTCCTTCAGGTCGGCGAACCAGTAGGTGTAGGTCTTCGTCTTTCCGTCGTCGAGGCGGATGTCGTAGCTCTCGCTGAAGGGTTTCCCGAGCCGGAACGGCACGGGCGAGCGGAAGATCGGACCGTCGTAGCAGAAGGTGTGGTATTCGCCGTTTTCCCCGTTGGGGTCGGTCCCGGCGGGCAGCGATGCGACGAACCCGGCGTCGATCACCTGGCCGATAGCGCTGGCTCCGAGACCGTCGGCCATGGTCGTCACGACGACTGTTTTCAGTCCCGTCGCGAGGTAATCGCGCATGACTGCCTCCGACGATTGACCCCACAGCGGTTCCACGACCTCGATTCCATGCGGCGCAAGTTGCTGTTCGCGGTATTTCCGCACGTCGTGCAGGAAGATGTCGCCGAAAATGAAATGCGTCACACCCTGGGCCTTGAACTGCTCCACGGCACGGGACATCGCTTCTGCATAATCCTCCATATTGCCTTTGGGCGTCAGGTCGGCTACACGGAGCGGAATGCCGATGCTTTCGGCCTGCGCCTGTAACAACGGCATCGGAATCCCGTGCATCGTCGAGCGGTGCGTGTCGCGGTTTACCGTCGTCAGCAGGGCTGCGATTTCATATCGGTCCGACCGGACGGCCCGCCACAGGGCATGGGCCGAATCTTTGCCGCCGCTCCAGTTGAAAACGGCCTTTATCCGTTCCATACGATCTTTTTCGTGTCGTGGAAGAACCCGCATACGAGCGTCAGGTATTCGGGTATCAACCCTTCGCTGCCCCATTTCAGGTGGATGCCGAACAGTTCGGAGGTCGTGCGTTCGATGTCGAACCCGCAGGCTTCGAGCGATGGCCGTACCAGTTGCGGATGGCGGCAGGGCCTGCCTTCAGGGCGCGTGCACTCCCCTTCAGGGCAGTAAAGACACGTTCCGACATAGGCGAACGACCGTCCGCCGTACTGCCCTTCCATTTCGAGCAGCCGCCGTTCGAGCCGTTGTCGTTCGGGACGGATCAGGTGCTTTGCCTCCGAAATCGGGATGCCGGGCTTTTTCGGCGTGATCTTCGTGGCTATGATCAATGCCGTTTCGTAGCGTGTGAGGTACTCGGCCTCGTTGAAGTTGAACGGCGGGCAGCCCCAGCTTCGTCCGTAGTTGCTGCAATCCTGGCAATAACGGGCTATTCGCCCGGCGTCGCGGAAGCGGGCGATGTAGTCGGCGACGGGAAGTTCCGCCGTAAAATCTTCTGCAATGTAGTGAGCTGAAAAATCCATGGTGCAAAATTAATAAAATCCGTCCATTGAGGACGGATTTTTTTTGCCTGTGGGAGCCGGCAGTAAATCGTTGTATGGCAGACAACGTTGAACTAATCTCTAATTTTCCGGCTCCCACCGACAAAGTATGTGTGTCACGGCTTGCGCCGGAATCGCTCCGTGATGTCCTCCATCCCGCCGTCCGGTCCTATCCGGTAGAGCCGCTGGTTGGTCGTCGGCGACGAGAGCGGACCCTGCGCTTCGACCCAGCCGCCCAGTTTGATGAAATCGAACGCCGTGGTCTCGAAGCCTTCCGGCAGCGTCTCCCGCCCCGAGTACCAGCCCGTATGCAGGATCGGATAGGTCTTCCGCACGATACCCGCCAGCCGGGCGATCGTGTGCGGCTCGGCGTCGCCGCCCATGAAGCAGACGCAGGTTACCGAACGCCCGTAGCAGGCCAGCAGGGCCAGCAGTTCCGCGTCGTCGAGTTCGCGGCCTTCGTCAGCCGCAAGGTGCGGACTGTGGCATCCCGGGCAGCGGTTGGGGCAGTTCGTGATGTTGAACGCCAGCGTCGTTTCGCCCGGGATTTCCGCGAACACCACGTCGAAATTGTGATACTTTACCATTTACTCAGCTTTTGCGTAGAAGCGCCGCGACGCCTCCTGCTGACGCGCCGCCGAGAAGTTCGAGACGCGCTTCATGTAGCCGATCACGCGCGTCAGGTAATCCAGGTTGTCCGAGTGGCACTCGGGACACTCCTTCAGGTAGCGTTTGTCGATGTGCCCGCACTTGTTGCAGACCGTGTTGGGGATGTTGAACGTAAAGTAGTTGCACCCTTCGGTGGCCGCTACGCGCAGCAGGTGGCGGTACTGCTCCTTCGAGAGATGCTCTTCGAGGTTCATGTGCAGCGCCGAGCCGCCCGTGAGATGGTCGATATATTTGCGGCCGTGGAGGCGGAACTTGTCGATGACGTTCAGCGACTCGTCCTCGACGACGTAGAAATAGGAGTTGTAACAGTCGCGCGGCACGGCATATCCGTCTTCGCGATCCCACTTGGCATGCTTCACGCCGACGTTTTCCGCCGGAATCATCTCGCAGTTGAACATCACCTCCTTCGAGCGGTATTTCTTGTTGTAGCGCTCGATCAGCCCGAGCACCTGCTGCACGAATGCCGCATAGTCGTCGTTGTCGTCGATCCGGATGCCGAGTGCCTCCGCCGCCTCGACCAGCCCGTTGACGCCGATCGTGAGGTATTGGCGTGCGAGGTTGATGTAACCCGCATCGAAGAGCGGCAGCATGCCTTTGGCCTTCAGCTCCTTGAGGTTCTCGTTGTAGGCCATCTGCACCTTGTGGACCAGGTCCACGACCTCTTCCAGGTAAGTCATGTAGTGCATGCCGTTCTTTGCGGCATACTGGATGCAGCGATTGAGGTTGATCGTCAGTACGCTCTTCGAGCCGGTCGAAACGCCGCCCGCGCCCAGCGTGTAGCTGAACCCGTTGTCCTGGATCTCGTTTCGCAGGCGGCAGCACGACGACAGCGAATCGGCGTTGTCGCTGATGTAGGTGAAGAACGAGTGCCCTGCGGCGTACATCTCGGCCGTGAAGTCGCCCCACTCCCGGTCCATCGCGTCGCCGTCTTTAGTCAGCAGTGCCATCGTCTCGACGGGGAACGTCAGGACGGTTTTCGTGCGCTCGCGGTTGAACCACGTCATAAAGCGCTTCTGCAACCATGACAACGACTCCCAGTGGGGTTTCGAACCGTCCGGGAAGACGAATTCCCCGAAGAGCGATTCGAAATAGTAACGGTCGTAGTAGGCGACGTTCCAGAACACGGCCTGGAAGTTGCGCGCCCCGGTGGGCTGGTTGATCGAGTAAACGATCTGCTCGAAGCAGTCGGTGATCATCTTGTCGATCGTACGCTGTTTTTTCGAGAGGTCGACGACCTTGTCCGCATGCTTGTAGTAGTCTTCGCCGTATTCCTGCTCGACGAAATAATTCATGTACATCAGGAATTCGGGTGTGGCGCAGGCTCCCGACAACATCGACGAGACGATGAAGACCATGTTGACGAACCCGCCGCAGAACGATTTGAGGTTCGTCGGGCGCGTCGAATTGCCGCCCACCGACAGCGTGCCGCCCAGCAGCCACGGGTACATCGTGATCGAGGCGCAGTAGTTGGCCATCGATGTCTCGTCGTTTTTGTAGATGAAATGGTTTTTCAGCAGGCGCATGTATTTGTCCGACAGTTCTTTGCCGTACATCTCCTTGATGCGGTCGGTCAGCAGGCGGCGGTTCAGGCGGATGAAGTTCTGCTTCGGAAGTTCTCCGATCAGCGTGGCGATGTTCTTGTTTTCGACGTTGGCGTTGGCATCGTATTTCGAACCCGTCGCGGGGTTCGACGCATCGCAGTAGTTGATCAGGAATTCGAGTTTTTCGCGGTCTTCGCGGTCCTCGGTGTGTTTCTGGCGGTAGAGCATGTAGCTCTTGGCTACGGCGAAATAACGTTCGGCCATCAGGGCCACTTCCACCTGGTTCTGAATCTCCTCGACGTTCATGCCGTCGGCCACATGCACGCGGCTCAGCACCGACGTGAGGTCGTCGTCCGTGGCATATCCGCCTACGGAGAGAAATGCTTTGCTGATCGCGCGTTTGATCTTCTCGACCGAGAAGGCTGCGCGTTTGCCGTCGCGTTTGACGATGTAAATCTCCGAAATACCCATATCTATCCCATATTTGTTATGTGCCGGCGCTGTGCGAAGTCCCGTTCCCTCCTGCGGTGACCGTGGGAGAGGCGTTCTTTCGTCGAAAACATTGACAGTGTAAAATGGTCCGGGTATCGCCCTAAATCCCGAAGGCGGATACCGTTCCCGGCAAGGCAGGTCTTCTGACTCGCTCCTCCCGCACGCCTTCCCGTCCCTGCGGACAGTGGCATAAAGAGTGTGCGGAACGCAACGGAGCTTACAGCTACGGGAATAGTCCCTGATTTTCACAGGAGTTCCCTTTTGATCTCATGCCGGCAGCCGCCGGCGGAGAACCTTGCACGGAAACAAATATAGGGATAGTTCCCTGGAAAGCGAATACCCTCCGGGGCTTTTAATGAACATTTTGTGAACAAAAGCTATCCGGCGTAGCTGTGCATGCCTCCCGGGGGAGTTCGGGCCGTGACCGTGTCGTCGCATAAATGTGGTATTGTTGTTGCCGCAGATCGGTGGAACGATTTAAAAAACTGAAAACCATGGGAAAGATAGAAATCCGGAACGACCGCACGGTCCTTTCCACCGAAAACAACGGCTACGCCCGCGACGAACGCGACGAGACCCTGGTCGAAGACGATTTGGTGGATACCGAGATTCCGGTCGACGACCGTATTCCGGACGGGATCGACGAGATCGTCGAGGACGACCGTCCGGTTTATGACGAAGAGGGTTACCGCCACAAACCGGGCGAATAACCCGTGCCGACACCGAAAAAGCCATCGTTCCCGAAGGACGACGGCTTTTTCGTAATGCGGGCTGCCCCGCTGTTTCGTGTTTATTTATTGGTATATCTCGTTTAGCAGGCGTGCCAGGCGGCGTCCGCCGCGCAGGAACTGCTTTTCAACGACGGGCGTATACTTGAAAATGTAGTCGTACGAGATTTTCGTCCCCTCGGGGCTGAAGTCGTAAATTTCTTTGCAGATTTCGTGCGTCTCCTTCACCCAGTCGGCAGGCTCCCCCGCTACGATCTGTGCAGCCTCTTCGTCCGTCAGCCGGTCGATCTGCTGCTGCCACTCGCTGTAACTCCAGTTGTGCACCGCTTCGGGAATGTTCGTATCCCAGGCTGAGTGCAGGTTCGTCTCGCGGCCGAAAAAACGCACGGGACGCTTGTTGCCGCCCAGGTCGCTCAGCCGTCCGAGGTGCATCGGGCAGTGCATGTCCCCGACCAGATGGATCAGCATTTTGAGGTTCAGCGTCTCCTCTTCGGGCGTGAGTTTTCCCGATTTGAGCTTTTCGGTGATCTCCGTTACCGCCGTCAGCACGTCGCCTTTGGGATTCCGGGGCATTGTTTCCAGCGTCTGGCCTTCGTCGATGTTCAGGTAATGCCAGGTCTTCGAGTAGGCGTATTCGGGCCAGTAGCTGGCGAAGTCGAGCCAGTTGGCGATATATACGGGCGAATAACCGTCGAGGGCTTTATGGACCTTATCCGCCGCTTCGGGCGTCAGATGGCATTCGGCGATGTAGGCCGTCACGTCGTGTCCCTTCTGTCCCCACGCAAAAGCCCCGCGGGCGAAAAGGAGGCACAAACTTATCAGAAACAGTTTTTTCATCTATCCGGGGTGTTTGCAGTTCGTGGGGCGGCGCGCTTAGTGGTTCATCGTTGCGAGGAACTCCTCGTTGGTGTCGGTAAGGCCCATTTGCTTCTGGAGGAACTCCATGGCTTCGACGGGCGTCATATCCGAAAGATACTTGCGCAGCACCCACGTGCGGTTCATCACGTCGCGCGGCAAGAGCAGGTCTTCGCGGCGGGTTCCCGAGGCGATCACGTCGACTGCCGGGTAGACGCGCTTGTTGGCCAGCTTGCGGTCCAGCTGCAACTCCATGTTACCCGTACCCTTGAACTCCTCGAAGATCACTTCGTCCATCTTCGAACCGGTGTCGATCAGCGCCGTGGCGATAATCGTCAGCGAACCTTTTTCCTCCGTGTTGCGGGCCGCACCGAAGAAACGCTTGGGTTTGTGCAGCGCATTGGCGTCGACACCTCCCGAAAGCACCTTGCCCGATGCGGGCTGCACGGAGTTGTAGGCGCGTGCCAGACGGGTGATCGAATCGAGGAAAATCACGACATCGTGTCCGCTTTCGACCATGCGCTTGGCCTTGTCCAATACCATTTCGGCCACCTTCACGTGGCGCGAAGCCTGCTCGTCGAAGGTCGAAGCCACGACTTCCGCCTTTACGTTGCGGGCCATTTCAGTTACTTCCTCGGGGCGTTCGTCGATCAGCAGCACGATCATGTAGACTTCCGGATGGTTGTCGGCAATGGCGTTGGCGATCGACTGCAACAGCATCGTTTTACCGGTCTTGGGCTGCGCCACGATCAGTGCGCGCTGGCCCTTGCCGATCGGTGAAAACAGGTCTACGACACGCGTCGACATGTTGTTGTGTCCGTTGCCCGTGAGGCAGAATTTCTCGCTGGGGAACAGCGGCGTCATGTATTCGAACTGCACGCGGTCGCGGATGTACTCGGGTTTGAGGCCGTTGATTTCGTTCACGCGCACCAGCGGGAAATATTTTTCGCCCTCCTTCGGGGGACGTATCGCACCGTTCACCGTGTCGCCGGGTTTCAGACCGAAGAGCTTGATCTGCGAAGGCGAAACGTAAATGTCGTCGGGGGAATTGAGGTAGTTGTAATCGGCCGAGCGGAGGAATCCGTAGCCGTCGGGCATGACTTCCAGCACGCCTTCGCCTTCGATCTCTCCGGCGAAGTCGTCCTTGGTGATGACCTCCTCTTCGGTGTGGCGGGGAGCGTGTTCCGCATGGGCGTTCTGCGCCTGTACGGATGCGGTCGAACCCTCTTCCTGCCCCTCCTGTGCCTTGGGCTTGCGGCCCCGGCGCTTGGGCTCGGCCTTGACCGGCTCCGCGGCCTGTACTTCGGGCTGCGGCTCTGCGGTCCCGGTCTCTGCGGGCATGGGTTGCGGCTCTTCCTCGGGAGTAATCTCCATCGGCAGTTCGAGCTCGGGCATCACCTCCTGCTTGGGTGCGGGAGCTGCACTTTCGGTTTTCGACAACCGCGGACGGCGTCCGCGCGGCGCTTTGCCTTTGGCCTCGGCGGCCTGGGGCTCCGTTTCCTGCGCCGGTTCTGCGGCTGCTGCGGGAGCCTGGTGTATTTCTTCGTTTTTATCTTTTGCGGGAGCCTCCTCCGTGGAGTCACTTCCGGCTATTTTCGCTATCAGGTCACGCTTCTTCACCATAACATTGGTGATGCCCAGTGCTTTAGCTATTTCACGCAGTTCGGCAAGGCTTTTCCCTTCCAGCGCTTTCAGATCTTGCATAATTTATTTCCGGTTGAATGTGATTGTCAAAAACAGGACGGTCGCCCTGTTCGTTGGAATTCGCCTGCAAAGATAGTGCATTATTTTGAATTACAAAATAAAAAAACGCCTTACTCCCCTGAACGGCAGGTGAAACGGTAATCTCCGAAGGCGAAATACCTACTAATAGCGATTGCGCGCCCCGGAATTTTGCACGACCTTTGTCCCGGAAACAATGAAAACAGGAATTTCTGCCGTCGCATTGTTTGTATTGTTAATGTTTGTGTGTGAAAAACCCTTCCGTGTCACGGAAGGGTTTTTGTGTCAGTTTGCGGTCCGGTATTCGTTGGGCGAACACCCTACTACCTTCTTGAACAGGCGCGTGAAGTGCTGCGGGTAACGGAACCCCAGCGAATAGGCCACTTCGCTGATCGAACGGCTGGTGTCGAAGATGCGCTCTTTGGCGATGTCGATGACTTTGAGTTGGATGTACTCCTGCGCCGACTTGCCGGTCTCCTTCTTCACCAGGTCGCCGAAATAGTTCGCCGACAGGTGCAGCTGCTCCGCACACCAGCGTACCGACGGCACTCCCTCCTGCTCGGGCCGGTCTCCCTGGAAATAGTCGCCCAGCAGGCGTTCGAATCCCGCCAGCACGTCGCGGTTGATGTTGTTGCGCGTGATGAACTGCCGTTCGTAGAACCGCGTGCTGTAATTGAGCAGCAGCTCGATGTTCGAGACGATCAGCGTGCGGCTGTGGTTGTCGATGGCGTGTTTCAGCTCCGACTGGATATTTTGCAGGCAGTCCAGCACGACCTGCCGCTCCTGCTCCGAAAGATGCAGGGCCTCGCTCACTTCGTAGGTGAAAAACGTGTAACCCGAGATGTTGCGCCCGAGCGACGTGCCCCGCAGCAGGTCGGGGTGAAACAGCAGGGCCCAGCCTTTGGGCTGGTAGGTCTGGCCGTTGTTTTCATAGCCGATCACCTGTCCCGGGGCCAGGAAGACGAGCGTGCCCTCCTGGTAGTCGTAGTAGTTGCGCCCGTAACGCAGGTCGCCGCATTTCACGTCCTTGAGGAAGATCGTGTAGAACCCGTACACCTGCCGTTCGTAATGGGCCGGTCCGCACTTCGAGAAGTCGATGACGCTCACCAGCGGATGCAGCGTCTCGATGCCGCGCGATTCGTTGTACTGGAAGATGTTGTCGTATTTAACCACCGTATCCATAATCCGTTCGTTTTGTTTACGGCAAAGATAGCATAATTTTCGGCCTCTGCTCCGCCCCTGACGCCGAATCGGTAATTATGGTACGACGAACCGTAATCCGGGTAAGGTTGCCGGGTATACTGGGCCCTACTTTTGTCAAGTGGAATTGTGTAAATGGAAAAACGATGAAAACAAAATTGATTTTAGCAACGATGGCGGCTTTCGCCGCTTCCGGGGCCGGGGCCCAGCCGCAGCCGGCGCCTGCCAAAAAAGTATTGGTAGCCTATTTCTCCCACAGCGGCAACACCCGCGAATTGGCGCGGCAGATCGGCGAGGCCGCGGGCGGGGAACTTTTCGAAATCGTCCCTGTCAAACCCTATCCTTCGGACTACCAGGCCGTGGTCGACCAGGGCAAGCGGGAAATCGAGGCGGGAGCCCGGCCTGACCTGAAAACCCGGGTCGGCGACATGTCGCAGTACGACGTGATTTTCGTCGGCTCGCCCTGCTGGTGGGCCACTGTCGCACCTCCCGTGGCGACGTTCCTTGCCTCCTATGATTTTGCGGGCAAGACCATCGTGCCGTTCATGACCCACGAAGGCAGCCGCATGGGCCACAGCGAGGCCGACATCCGTAAACTCTGTCCGCAGTCCGCCGTTGCCGACGGGCTTCCTGTCCGCGGCGGTGCGGTGCGCAATTCGAAAGACGCCGTTGACAAATGGGTCCGGGGCCTCGGGCTGGGCAAATAATGAAAAAGAGCTTCGGAAAACCGAAGCTCTTTTTTTATCAACTGCAAAAGTAGACGCAGCCGTATATCAATCCGGCGGCCAATGCGCCCAGCAGCGGCCCCGCCACGGGAACCCAACTGTAACCCCATCCGCTCGGGCCTTTGCCCCGGATCGGCAGGACGGCGTGCGCCAGCCGCGGCGGCAGGTCGCGGGCCGGATTGATCGCATAACCCGTCGTGCCGCCCAGCGACATGCCGATCGCCATGATCAGCATCGTCACCGGGAAACTTCCCAGGCTGCCCAACCCGATCTCCGGGGTGTTCTGCTCGTTGCCGATGGCAAGGATCACGAACACCAGCAGGAACGTGCCGACAACTTCGCAGAAGAGGTTGCGCGGCTTGTTCATGATGGCAGGCATCGTGCAGAAGACGCCGAGTTTCGATGCCGGGTCGTCCGTCGCGTCGAAATGGTCCTTATAATACATGTATACCAATACGGCTCCGCAAAATCCGCCGAGCAGTTGCGCTGCGATGTAGCCCGGGACATATGCCCACGGAAACGATCCAGCCACGGCCAGCCCGACCGAAACCGCGGGATTGAGGTGTGCGCCCGAGTAAGGCCCTGCGATCAGCACGCCGCACATCACGGCCAGGCCCCAGGCTATCGTGATCACGACCCAGCCGCCTTCGAAGCCTTTCGATCGTTTGAGGACGGTCGATGCGACCACCCCGTCGCCCAGCAGTACGAGCACCAGCGTCCCGATGAACTCGAACAGGCATTTGGTGAAGAATGTGATTTCCATATCCGTTTCCGTTTAGTCGTTCCTGTTGTGTAATACCCGCTTTACGGCGTCTTCCCAGCCTGCTATGGCCGTCTCGATCGGCTTGCGGTCGGCGGCCGGTTCGAAGACGTGCTCCGCCTGCCACTGCTGCCTGATCTCGTCGATGCTCGACCAGTACCCTACGGCCAGTCCCGCCAGGTAGGCGGCTCCCAGCGCCGTGGTCTCCGTCACGCAGGGGCGGATGACTTTCGTGTCGAGCAGGTCGGCCTGGAACTGCATGAGCAGGTTGTTGCGCGCCGCGCCGCCGTCGACTTTCAGTTCGACCAGCGTGACTTCCGCGTCGCGCTGCATCGCTGTCACGATGTCGAGCGTCTGGTAGGCAATCCCCTCCAGCGCCGCGCGGGCGATGTGCGCTGCCGTCGTACCGCGGCTGATGCCGCTGATCGCACCCCGGGCGTACTGGTCCCAGTGCGGAGCCGCCAGTCCGGTCAGTGCGGGCACGAAATAAACGCCGTTGGTGTCGGGAACCGATGCCGCCAGCGCCTCTATTTCCGACGACGAACGGATAATGCCCAGCCCGTCGCGCAGCCACTGTACGACCGAGCCGCCGACGAAGATGCTTCCTTCGAGGGCATAGTTGACTTTGTCGCCGATTTTCCAGGCAATGGTCGTCAGCAGGTTGTTTTTCGAAACGATAGGCTTTTCGCCGCTGTTCATCAGCAGGAAACACCCGGTTCCGTAGGTGTTTTTCACCGAACCCGGCTCGACGCACATCTGCCCGAACAGGGCTGCCTGCTGGTCGCCGGCAATGCCCGCAATGGGAACTTTGTGGGCGAAAATCGTGGTTTTCGTAGCTCCGTAAACCTCGCTCGACGATTTCACTTCGGGCATCATCGAGGCCGGAATGCCGAACAGCTTCAGCAGTTCTTCGTCCCATTGGAGCGTGTGGATATTGAAAAGCATCGTGCGCGAGGCGTTGCTCACGTCCGTCACGTGCACCTCGCCGCGCGTCAGCCGCCAGATCAGCCATGTGTCCACCGTGCCGAACATCAGTTTGCCCTTTTCGGCCCGTTCGCGTGCGCCCGGCACATTGTCGAGTATCCATTTGATTTTCGTGGCGCTGAAATAGGCGTCGATGATCAGGCCCGTCTTTTCACGGATGTATTCGGTTTTCCCCTCGGCTTTCAACTGGTCGCAATACTCCGACGTGCGGCGGTCCTGCCACACGATGGCGTTGTATACCGGCTCTTCGCTCTCCGAGTCCCACACGATCGTCGTCTCGCGCTGGTTGGTAATGCCGATTCCGGCGATGTTCAGGCCGTTGATGCCGATGGCTGCGATGGCTTCGGCGACGACCGAGGCCTGCGACGACCAGATTTCGTGCGGATTGTGCTCCACCCACCCCGGTTTGGGGAAATACTGGGTGAATTCCCGCTGGGCCATCGAGCAAATCTGCCCCTTATGGTCGAAAACAATCGCACGGGAACTGCTCGTTCCCTGATCCAGTGACAAAATGTATTGCTCCATATTTTTTTCGGTTTTATCGTTGCTTCGAATCCAGCCGGACAACTTTGAAGCCGCCCGTTTACAAATCTACCAAAAAAATCCGTATTTCGAATCAAAACTGAAAAGTTTTTTTTCGAAATACGACGAAAAACGCCCGGAACGATCGTTGTCGTTCCGGGCGGCTGTCGGCCGGGAGCCCTCTATTCGAGTCCGCACCATTTCAGAAAGGCCTCTTTGTCGACCGAGGCGCAGCCCGTCGAGGAGTGTCCTCCGGCGAAATAGGGCTCGTCGCGGTCGGGTACACTGCCCTCGCAGCCCCATCCTTCGTAATACATGTAGAGCGTTCCGGCGAGTTCGAAGACTTCGCCGAACCAGATGCCGCCCTGGTCCCAGCGTCCGGCGTCGCCGCGTTCGAAGAATGGCCGGGAGTTGCGCACCTTCGTCCAATTGAGCAGGTCGTCGGAGTAAGCGACGTGGAAACGTTCCGGAAAATCGAAATGGCGGTCGCTGCCCTGATAGACCATGAACCATTTGTCGATACCGTCGAGGCGGAATATCCGCGATCCGTTGACCGACTTGAGGTCGAAATCCCCGGGGCCACCGCCCGGCAGCAGGACCGTGTGTATATCTGCTCCGGCCAGCGTTTCGGGGTTGCTCGTCACGGCGCAGTCGATCTTCAATTGTCCGTCGCCGTAGCCGTAACCGTAATAGATGTAGTACTTTCCGTCGTGGTAGACGGCGTCGCTGCACCCTACTCCGTCGCGGAGCATTTTGCCGGCCGAGAAGCTGAAGCCTCCGTCCGTGGATTTACGGCAGGCCAGCGAACCCTGCTTGTTGTCGAGTGTCCCGCGTACGGCCTGGTAGAAGAACCACACTTCGCCGTTCGCTCCCACGCAGGGAGCACAGTCGAGCAGGTGCAGTTCGTCGCAGGTCCCGGCCTCGCCGTGGGCGATCACTGGATTGGCGGGATACTCGCTCCACGGTCCGGCGGGTTTGAAGTCGGCCGTCTCCTGCGTGAAAAGACCGATCTGGTCGTGGTAGAATCCGTAGGGGTTATAGCCGCTGCCGCGGATGTACATGCGCCACTTGCCGTCCGGGGATTCCGCAGGGGTCAGGATGGCCGCATTAGCGATATGTTCGCGGCGCCAGTCGGGCATACCGGCCCCATAGGTCAGCACGGGACCGTTGCCGACGCGCTGCATCAGCGTTCCGGCCTTGTTGTCCGGACCCTTGATATCGTCGAAGTACCAGTGTTCACCCGACCCGGTCTCCCCGGCGTCGAACAGCAGGATGATCTGGGTATATTTGCCGTCGGGCAGGTTGCGCGTCGAGAAATCGAACGTCAGTTCGGTCCACTCGTTGGCGTTCGGCACCACGACGTTGGTGATCTCCTGCGGGGTAGCGCCGTTGCCTTCCAGTTTGAAGTAGACCTTGCCGTTGGCCTTGGGCGACCAGACCTTCATCGTGAAGACCGCGCTGCTGCTGAACACCATCGGATCGGAGATCGGATCGCTCCACAGCAGCTCCCACTGATGGCCGCCGGAGACCACATGTCCCACATGGTCGCTCGTGTTGATGCCCGTCTTGTAGGGATTCTCGATCACCTCGAAGCTCATCGGCCGATCCGAATCGTTGATGTTGAACTGCATGCTCACATCCTCGAAATTGCAGAAGTCGATCACTTGCGCCGGTTGGGGTTCGGGCTTCTTTTCGCCCTTCGGTCCCGTCACATCGTCGAAATACCACGTTTCGCCCGGAACTGCGACCCCGGCGTCGAACAACAGCAGGATGCGGTCGTAGGTGTAATCGGGCAGGTTCATCGACGCGAAGTCATAGGTGTATGTCACCCACTTTCCGGTTTGGGTCGAGGCGACCGAGGTGATCTCCCTGGCCTCGGCGCCCGCCGAACTTTCGAGTTTGAGGTAGATCGACGCCCCGGTTTTCGGCGCATAGACCTTCACCGAGAATTTTGCGCCGTATTTGCTGAATGCAAAGGGCTTTTCCAGGGTCTTGCTGTAAAGCAGCTCCCACTGTGCGCTGCCCGTGACGACGCGCCCTACGTGGTCGCTGTTGTTGCCGTCGGTCACCGGATTGGGAATGACCTCGTACTGCATGTCTTCGCTGCCGGCGATCTGGAATTCGAGATCAGAGGTCTCGAAATCGCTGTAATTCTCCTCTCCCTCGCCGGGTGTCGGGCCGGGACCGGGATCGGCGCCCTCGCCCTTCATCCGGAAGATATCGTCGAACAGCCATTTCTCGCCCGATCCGGTCTCTCCGGCATCGAACAGCAGCACGATCTTGTTGTACTTGCCGTCGGGCAGGCTGCGGTCGGTGAAATCGTAGGTCAGCGTCTCCCAGCGGTTCGCCGAGACCGAAATTACATCGGTGATCTCCTGCGCATTGACGCCGTTGCCTTCCAGCTTGAAATAGATCTTGCCGCCGACCTTGGGCGAGCAGACCTTCATGGTGAACTTGGCGCCGTCCTTCGTGAAGTCGAACGGAGCGGTCAGTTCCTCGCTGTAAATGAGTTCCCACTGGCCGCCTCCGGAGATCACCTGACCGTAGTGGTCGCTCGTGTTGCCGCCCTGCTTGTCGGGATTCTCCACGACGCTGTATTCGAGTGCGTCGTTGGTCTTGAATCCGAGGTCCGTGGTCTCGAAGTCGCACACGACGACATACTCGTCGCCGGGGTCGGGACCCGGCCCGGGTTCCGCAGGTTCGTACCGCACCAACGGTTCGTCGTTGCCGCAGGCGTTCATGGCCAGCGTCACGGACGAAAGGAGCATAAAACTGTATTTAAAAATGTTCATGGCTGTTGATTTTTAGGTTATAATCTCGGATATCCTTCGTTCTGCTGGAGTTTTTCGTTGGCGAGCAACTCGTCGCGTGGGATCGGGAAGACGTTCAGGTGGGCGTCTTCACCCGTGCCCTCGTGCTGGAACCACTTTTTGGTTGTGAAGACCCCGAAGCGGATCAGTTGTTGGCGGCGGTGTCCCTCCTGACAGAACTCCCAGGCATACTCCTGCAGGAAACGCTCGTCGTCCAGTTGCGACACCTGCAGCATCTTGGTCGACGTGAAATCCGCAAAAGCGCGGCGGCGCACGTCGTTTATCAGCCCCACGATGGTCCCGTCGGCCGTCTTGCCTTTCTGACGCCACAAGGCTTCGGCCTTCATGAAGAGCACATCGGCATAACGGAAAATGACGAAATCGTTGCTCAGCAGATTTTTGGCTTTCTTCTTGATCTCGTATTTGTTCATCCGCACGCCGGCGCCCTCGCCCGTCATCGACTCGGGTTTGCCGGGGTTGTAGATCGGGATGTTGCGCGTATAGACCAGCGGCAGCCCCTGATCCTTCGGGTCCTTGGGGTCGCACAGGATCGGGGAGCCCGGCACGCCGGTCAACTCGCCCGTGTTGTCATAGAGCGGACCTTCGGCCCACGAATCCTCGAAACGGGTGTCGGCCGGATCGTAGCTGTTCGCCAGATCGGGCGTGGCGCAGCAGCCGCCCCAGAAGAACGTCTCGGTGTCGTGGTGGTAGCGGTAATTCCAGTGGTGGGTCCAGAGATGGATGCGGAACGGCAGCGCCGAGTCGTAGATCTCATCGTTGCAGCCCGCGAGGATGATCTCGGGCGAATTCTGGTTCTCGGTGACGAATATCTGCTTGTAGTCGCTGTCGAGCGAATACTTCTTCGAATTGATGATCTCGTCGCAGAGGTCCGTGACCTCCTGCCAGTGGCTCTCGCCCACCCACACCTCGGCATTGAGGTAGACCTTGGCCAGCAGCATCGTCGCGGCGTAGTAGTCCCAGCGTCCGTAACCCTTTTCGGTCAGCAGGCCGCGGTTGTCCCGAATCTCCTTCACCACGAATTCGAAAATTTCCTTGCGCGGAGCGGTCTCCGGCAGCCAGCCCTTCGGAACGTCGTATCTGGTCACCAGGGGCACGTTGCCGTACATGTCGCAGAGCACGTAATACCAGAAGGCGCGCGCCACATGCAGTTCGGCCATCAGTTTCTCCTTGCTCTCGGGTTTGATCTCGGCGTTCCCGAACTCGTACAACAGGCGGTTGCAGGTATTGATAGCCGCATAAGCCTTGCGCCAGTTGCCTAGGATGTGGGCGTCGTCGATGTTCCACGTATGGTTGTTCAGGCGCTGGTAGATGCCGCCGTCGTACCACGAACCGCCGCGGCTCGGGGTCACCCAGCAGTCGCCGGCCTCTTCGTTGGTGTAGAGCCAGCAGCCCTCGATGTGGACGTTGTCGCCGGCATAGAGCGTCCGCAGGTCGGAGTAGACCGAGCCCAGCGCCGCGGGAATATCCTCTTCGGTAAAATTGTCGAAATAATCGTCGGCGGTAAGCTGGTCGTAGACCCGCTCGTCGAGATTGGTGCAGGCTGCCTGCACGAGAGCCGCCGCCGTCAGTATGTAGATCAGTTTTTTCATTGTTGCAGCAATTTAAAATCCCAGTTTGACACCGAAAGTAAAGGTCCGCGTGGTCGGATATCCCGCGACGTAATCGACGCCCGGGGTCAGGCCGTTGAAGTTGATCTCGGGATCGACGCCCTGGTAGCGGGTGAAGGTGTAGAGGTTCAGCCCCGACGCGTAGAGGCGCAGCGTGCGGATCGGGTTCTTGGGGTTCTTGAAACGGAACGTGTAGCCGAGGGTGATGTTATCGATCTTCACGAAGTCGCCGTCCTCGACGTAATAGCTCACGTAGGCCGGGGCTGTGGCTACGTAGTGGTTGTACTTGTTGCGCAGGATCGACCGCGGGAAGTTGTGGTCGGCGCCGCGTGCGAAGTTCTCCCACAGCATCCGGTACTGGTTGAGAATCTGGAAGTCGAACGAGCCGCGCAGGGTGACCGAGAGGTCGAAGTTCTTCACCTGCAGGTTGGCCGTCAGCGCGGCGTGCATCGTCGGGATGCCGTTGCCGATCACCTGCCGGCTGGCGTTGTCGCCGTATTCGCCGCCCTCGACGATCCACGAACCGTTCTCGTTCATGCCGATACTCTTCCAGCCGTAGAAGTCGCCGATGCGGCCGCCCTCGCGCACGATATGCGTGCTCTTTTGTACGGGAGCGCCTGTGGAGCCCAGTTCGAGGAAGTCGCGCTGGTACATTTCGTTCGAGAGGCGTTTCATCCTGTTGGTGTTGTACGAGAAGTTGCCCGTCACATCGAAGCGTACATCCTTGGTGCGGATGATGCCGCCGCTAAGCATCACCTCGACGCCCGTATTGCTCACCTTGCCGACGTTGGCCAGCGTGGTCGACGCGAGGTTGGGCGGCACGGGAACGTTGTACTCGTAGAGCAGGCCGTCCGTAGTCCGGTTGTAGAAGTCGACCGATCCCGACAGGCGGTAGTCGAACAGCGCGAAGTCGAGGCCGGCGCTCAGCTCATGCTTCTCCTCCCATTTCAGGTCGGGATTGGCGTTCATGTGCGGGGCTATCGTGTAAACGTACTTGCCGTCGATCAGTACGGGCGATCCGAACGCATATTTCAGGTGCGAAAGATAGGGCGACGAGGGCTCGCTGCCGGTCACGCCATAGCCGACGCGGAGTTTCAGTTCGTCGACCCAGCGTACGTCCTTCATGAACTTCTCCTTCGAAATGCGCCATGCGCCCGACGCGGCGTAGAAGAGTCCCCACTTGTGGTTGGCGCCGAATTTCGAGGACCCCTCGTAGCGGAGGCTCGCCGAGAAGAGGTAGCGGTCGTCGTAACCGTAGTTGGCGCGCCCGAAGAACGAGACCAGGCGGCTCATGTTTTTGAACCCTCCCATCGTGGCGAATCCGTCCTTGAGAGCCATACCCGTTCCGATGATGTTCTCGCCGAGGATGTCGGTCGGGAAGTTGTAGTTGTACATGTTGAATCCGTCGGTCAGATAGTCGTTGTAACTGTAACCGGCGAGCGCCGAGAAATCGTGCTTGTTCCAGCGTTCGGCATACTGGCCGTACAGTTCGAGGGTCTTGGTTTGGTTCATGCTGCTCTGGCGCCACGCCTGCCCCTTGTAATTGGTGTCGAACTTGCGGGTGGCATAGCTGCCGTCGATGTTGCCGAAATAGCGGTAGCCGCCGATCATCGTGAACGTCAGGGGCCCGATCGGCGTGTAGGTCACTTTGCCCGAAGCCTGTATCTCGTTCCAGCGGGTGGTGTTATTGTACTCGTTGATGAGTTTCACCGGGTTGGTCGAATCGACGAAGATCGAGTAATCGCCCGTCGGGCCGTAGATCGGTTCGGTGGGATTGGTGACCAGCGTGGCGAACAGCACTTCGTCGGTCGATACCGTGTGACCTACGGTGAATACGTCGTTGATGTTGGCGCTGAGGGTCATCTTGTCGTTGAAGAGCGAGCGGTTGAAGCCGAATTTGAGGTTGGTCCGCTCCTGTCCCGTGTTGCGGATGATGCCGTCGCGCGAACGGTAGTCGACGCTGGCGTAATAATTAGACTTGGCGTTGCCGCTTTTGAGCGCCAGGTGGTGCGTGTGCGAGAATGCCGTCCGGAACACCTCGTCCGACCAGTCGGTCGAAGCGCCCTTGTCGGTGGGCGTGAAGAATCCGTTGGTCGTCCTGCCGAGGTTGCGGTATTCGTCGGCCGAGAAGATGTCGATCTGGTTGGAGATGGTCTCCGCCGAAGCGTATCCGTGGTAGTCGATTGAGAATTTGTCCCCGGCTTCGGCTCCTTTCTTGGTCGTGATCAGGATCACGCCGTTCGTGCCGCGCGTACCGTATATGGCGGCGGCGGAACCGTCTTTGAGGATGTCGATCGACTCGATGTCGTCGACCGAGACGTTCGACAGGCTGCCGCCCGAAATGCCGTCGATGACGATCAGCGGCTCCTGACTGCCCGTCAGCGTCGAGACGCCGCGCAGCATCACCTGCACCCCGCTGTTGTTGGGGTCGCCCGAGGTCGTGTTGACGGCCAGACCGGCCACGCGGCCTTGCAGCAGTTGCAGCGGGGAGGTCACGGCGCCCTGCACGAACTCGTCGCTCTTGACCGAAGCCACTGAACTGGTCAGCGTGCTCCGCTTGACGGAGCCGTAGCCGACCACCACCACGTCGTCCATGGCGATCTCGGCGTTGTTCAGCGTGACCGACAGCTGGGTCTGTCCGGCCGGCACGTTGCGTTCTGCGGATTCATACCCGATGTAGGAGAAGACCAGCACCGCGGGGCTCTTCTGCAACCGGAGCGAATAACTTCCGTCGGCGGCGGTCGACACGCCGTTCGTCGTGCCCTTCTCGATGACTGTGACACCCGGCAGCGGCTGCCCGTCGGTTCCCGACACGACGCCCGCAACGGTTTGCCCTTGGGCTGCGGCCGAAAGCGCGAAGCCTGCGAACAAAATGCACAGGAACATCCTGGAAATTGTAAAGTTGTTCATATACAAAATAGGTTAAAGTTTCAACACAAAATTAAGGATTAGCATCTCTGCGGAACAGCATTATTCCGTCAAAAACATGGACAAAACATGGATTCAGCCTGTTTGAAGGGCGATTACTCCTTTTCGGGAGCCACCTGCTCGCGCCATTGCTTGGGCGAGACACCGAAGCACTTGCGGAAAGCGCGGCTGAAGTAGGAGGAGTCGGAAAATCCGACATCGAACGTAATCTCGGAGACGGTCTGCGAGGTCTCGCGCAGCAGGCGTGCGGCGTATTTGAGCCGGATGTTCTGGATAAATTCGTTGGCCGACTGCCCGGCGGTTACTTTCAGCTTGCGGTAGAGTGTCGACTGGCTCATGTTCAGCCCGGCGCACAGGTCGTCGACGCTGAAATCCGGGTCGGACAGCCGGTCGAACACCAGTGCCACGGCCCGTTTGAGCCACTGCTCGTCGGAATCGGAGTGCGTGATGTCGACGTTCGAGAGGTCAATATCTATCTTATAGGCTTCGCGCGCCTTCCACGCATTGTATATCAGGTTGCGGATGCGCAGCGTCAGCAGCGAAAATTCGAACGGTTTGACCACATAGGCGTCGGCCCCGGCCTTGTAGCCGCGTTCCCGGTAGTTGTTCTCCGACAGCACGGTCGTCAGGATGACGCGGATATGGCTGGTTTCGATGTTGCCTTTCACAGCCTTGCACAGTTCGAAGCCGTTCATGCCGTCGCCCAGCATGACATCCGTGACGAGGATGTCGACCCGTCTCGACCCGATCGTCTCCAACGCCTGTTCCGCATTGGCGACGCCCTCCATGCAGAACTTTCCGCGGAGTGACTCGACGACCATGTTGCGCATGTCGGCAGCGTCGTCGACGACCAGCACGACGGTCTGACGCTCCATTTCGAGATAGGCCGGGTCTTCGATCTCGGTCTCGATCTCGGGCGTCAGCCGCGACTCGTCGAATATTTCGGGATTGTAACGGGTGATGTCAACGGGATGTACCTCGCTGACTCCGGCGCGCACGGGCAGCCAGAAGATGAAGCGCGTGTATTCGTTCTCGCGGGACTCGACCTCGATGGCTCCGTCGTGCAGTTCGACGAGCGATTTCACATACGAAAGTCCCACGCCCGAGGAGTAGCGGTCATAGGTGTGGCCCGTGAAAAATCGTTCGAAGATATGCGGCAGTTTGTCGGGCGCGATACCGGGTCCCGAATTGGTGACTGTGGTGTATACCCTGCCGTCGCGCTCTGCCGCGCCGATCTCGACATGTCCGCCGACGGGCGTGTATTTGCAGGCGTTCGACAGCAGGTTGCTGAGCATCTTCTCCAACTTGTCGATGTCGGCCCATATGATCAGCCCTTTGTCGAACTCCTGCAATTCGACACGGATGTTCTTGCTCTCGAAAAGCCACGTGTAACGCCCGAGCGCAGATTCGACGAACGGCCGGTAGTAGAAGGGCTGGATGCGCAGTTTGAGGTGCTCCAGTTCGCGGAAGGCCAGCAGTTCGTTGATCAGTCCCAGCAGTTTGTCGGCGTTGCGCTTGATGATGTTGAAATACTTTTCGCGCAGCGCGGCCGGGACGTTGCCTTCGAGGAAACTGGTGATGGGACCGATGATCAGCGACAGCGGCGTTTTGAACTCGTGCGAGATATTGACGAAGAAGCGCAGTTTCAGTTCGTTCATCTCCTTGTCCTTCTCGCGGGCGAGCCGTTCCAGCTCGAAGGCGTGTCGCGTGCGGGCGTTGTTCATCAGCAGCCAGAGCAGGTAGCCTGCGACCGACAGGGCCAGCACCAGGTACGAGAGCCTGGCCGCGAGGCTCCGCCACCAGGGCGGACGGATGAATATGGCCAGCGAGCGGCTGTTGTCCGAGGGCGTTCCGTCGGGAGCGAGCGTGCAGACCGTCAGCCGGTATCGGCCGAACCCGAGCCCCGTGAAATCGATGCGGCGCTGTGTCCCGAGCCGGTGCCAGCCGTCGTCCATGCCTTCCAGCCGGTAGGCGTAGTTCAGGGCGTTGTTGTCGAAGACATTGCACGTGAAATCGACGCCCCACGAGAGACGGTTGCTGCGCAGCACCAGCTCCCCGACCGTATTGAGGTCTTCGGGCAGCGCACTCCCCTTCTGTGTGTTTATATACTGCTTTTCGTTGTAGATATAAAGGCTGCCGAACCGGATCGGATGCTCCCCGACGGGTGTTCCTTCGCGGGCTGGGTCGATGGCCACGATTCCGTCGGTGCTGCCGAACCAGAGTTTGCCGCCGATGCGGGCGCAGGCGTTGTAGTTGAACCGGTTGACCGGCAATCCGTCGGCGATGGTATAGTTGGTGAAGCGGGTTAGCCCGGCGTCGCATTTGTAAATGCCCGAATTGGACGAGAACCAGACATTGCCGAACCCGTCTTGCAGGATGCCGTAAACCGTATTGTCGGGCAGCCCTTCGGTCGTGGTCCAGCGGCGGACGGCGAGGTCGTCGATTCCGACGGCCGTCAGCCCCTCCTTTTCTGTGCCTGCTAGGATGCGCCCGTCGGCCAGTTCGCACAATGTGACGTATTTGCGGGCTCCGGTTTCGATGTGCACGGGCTCGTAATTGCGCGACCGGTCGAGTTTGAAGATCCCCTCGCCGTAGCAAGCCAGCCAGATATTGCCTTTGTAATCTTCGAGGATGTCCCATACGAAGACCCACGACGGCACCGCCGCGAAGCGTTCGAAACGCTCCGAAGCATAGTCGTAGCGGAACAGGCCGTCGTAAAAGGTCCCCGCCCAGAGATTGTCGGCGCCGTCCTGCAGCAGGCTGTAAACGCTGTTCGAGGGTGTCGTGGCGCCCGTTTCGTTCCGGTTGAATGCGCTCTCGCCCGGCCGCATGCGGTTCAGGCCGCCGTAAAAGTTCCCGACCCAGAGGTTTTTGCGGTCGTCGATGCAGACAGCGTGCACGTTGTCGTTGTTCAAGCCGCTGTTGCGGCTGTTGTAGTTCCGGAAATGCGATGTGGCGGTGTCGTAGACGAACAATCCCCGGTTCTCAGTACCGATATAGATACGGTCGCCGACCGAGGTGATGGAGCTGACTGCACACCCTTTCAGTTCGTTGCGGCCCGACGCCGAGACCAGATCGGCGAACATGCCGTAACGGTCGTTCATCACATTGACGCCTCCGAAGAACGTTCCGACCCACATCGTGCCGTCGCGGTCGCGGCAAAGGCTGTACACCGCATTGTCGTTCAGTCCCCACATGTCGTTTTCGCGGCTGTACAGGAACTCCGTTCCCGTGTCCGGGAAGATTGTGATGCCCTTTTCGGTCCCGGCCCACATCTTTCCGTCGCGGTCCGTTCCCAGGGCGCGAACGATGTCGTTGCTCAGCGTGCCCTGCCGTTCGCTGAAATGTTCCGCCGTACCGGCCGCATCCACCCGGAAAAGACCGGAACCCTCGGTCGCGGCCCACAACCGCTCTGCGCCGTCTTCGGCCAGCGCCTTGACGGCGTGATGTGACCCGGTGAGCGGAATGCGTTCGCATTCGCCGCCCTCGCCCATACGCCACAGACTGCCGCCGTTGTCGCCGAACCAGACCGTGCCGTCACGCCGGCAGATCACGGCCGTGATCGCCGGAAATCCCTCCGACGGAGGCGGGACGACCGTGCAGGTGTTCCGTGCCGGGTCGATCCGGTTCAGTCCGTTGCCCGTACCCACCCACAGCGCGCCGTCCGCCGTTTCATCCATGCAGAGCACGTCGTCGGACGAAAGCCGGCAAGGACTCTCCTCGCTGGAGGCATAGCACGTGTAGGTGTTGTAGCGGCGGTTGTGGCGGTAAAGGCCGTCGTCGGTCCCGAACCAGAGGTCGCCGGCGGCATTCTCTTTGACGAAGGTCACATTGGCTGCCGTACCGTTGCGGCGGTTGCTGAAGGCGTACTCCTCAAATTCATAGCCGTCGTAACGATAGGTCCCGTACATGGTTGAGAACCAGAGGTAGCCGTGGCTGTCCTGGTCGATGTTCCATATCCAGGTGTATTTCAGCCCGTTCTGGTTCGTGATATGCCGGAACCGGTAACGGGAGTCCGTTCCGTCCGCCGCGGCACGGGCCGCAGAAAGGCTGAATCCTGCCGGCATCAGCAGGGATGCCAGCAGGAGTGCCAGGATTCGGTATGACGAACGAAGTCGCATGGGTCGTTTTTTGGTCGTTATTCGGCCGAGTGCCGCCCCGCCATCGGGAATTCGGTCACGCGGAGGGTCGTGCAGCCGTAAGGAATCAGTTCGATTTCGGCCTCTTCCGCCGTGCTGAGACCGTACATGATACTGTAAGGCAGCGGTCCGGCCATCTGGTTGTATTCTTTCCATGAAGGAATGCGCACGGCCCGGGTCCGTATCGTGACCGGTGCGGCCTCCTCGCTCCACGGACGCGCCGCCGCGGCCTTGGCCGTATCGACGCTCACCGCGTAATGCGTTTCCAATTTATCGTCGGAACACTGGATCAGGGCGTAGTTCCAGGGCGTTGGCGACGTGTGTTCATAATGCCACTCCCCCTGATAGACCGGATCGCAGTCGTTGGGCACTTTCCGGCATTCGGTCTCCATCTTCAGGGCGTACACCAACGGTCCCCGCTCGACGGTCCGGGCATTCTCCTTCCAGGTCGTCAGCCGCACGCGCGGCGAGAATCTCAGTTCGAGTTCGTCGCCCGCGGTCCATTTGCGTTCGATGGTTGCCAGACGGTCCTCCCCGACGGAGAACTCCACGGCCTCGCCGTTGAGCCGGATTTCCGTGTCGGCGCTCCATGAGGGAATGCGTACCGTAAAGGGGAACTGCGCCGGGCGCGCCAGCTCTTCGATACGGAACGCCACCGTCTCGCTGAACGGGTAGTTCGTCCGCTCTTCGATACGGACACCGACGCCTTCAGCCACCTTCATCCGCACCTCCGAGGGGGCGTACTGCGTGACGGCCACCCCGTTCGCGGGCGTCGCATACCAGAGGTTCTGCGTGAATTTTGGCCACCCCTGATGCATGTTCGACGTACAGCAGGGATAACCGGTCAGGATGCCGAAACAACAGTCGAGACCGTCGTGGTTGACATCGAAATTCCGCATTCCGCTCGTCAGCTTCACCTGATTGACCTGCTGGAAATACTGACGGGTGACGAACTCGTCGTCCACCTGCGCCGGCAGCGCGTTGTAGGCAATCTTCTCCAGCAGTTCGGCGAATTTCGGGTCGCCCGTGATGCGGTACATCGTCTCCAGCGAGAACATATACTCTACGATGGTACACAGTTCGACGCCCTGCGTCGGGTCGGTGCCGTGAATCGCCTCGTCGCCGCTGAACATGCCCGTCGGATAGCCGTGGTAACGGCGCAGGTCGTCCAGTGCGCGGTCCAGCGCATCGAGGTACTTCTGCTGCGGATCGGCTTGCCAGTAGACGATCGGGGTTTTGATACCCTGGGCGAGGTTCACGGCGTGGATCGTTCCCACGCGCGTCAACTTGTCGCCTGCGAGGAACATCTCCGTATAAGGCGTCGTCTGCGTATAGAGTTTGCGTCCTAACTCCAATAACGTCTCGTCGCCCGTAATATTATAGAGCCAGTACACGGCCATCATGTTGTCGCCGCCGCGGAAACGCGCCCAGAAACTCCAGTTGTCGAGCGGATACCGGTCGAGATGGGCCAGCTGATAGTGGAAATAACGGGTCATGAAATCGACTACGCGCTCATCGCCCGTCGCCGAATGATACTGCATCAGCACTTTGAGCATTACCATTTTGGGCCACCAGTCGCGGCAGTTGTCGCGCTGCAGACCGGGTTCGAATTCGTAATCGGTCACCGGTCCGAAATAGCCGTCCTCCTGCTGGCTGGCGAGCGTCCATTCGATCCATGGACGTGCTTTGGCGATCAGCGCCGAATCTTGCAGGATATAGGCCAGCGGCACCAGTCCGTCTATCCAGTACGGACCCCGTTCCCATTGATCGCCGTCGCCGCCCAGCCAGCCGTTGCGGGGCCCCATCACCAGCGGATAGATTTCGTCGAGACGCCCCGTCGCTCCGTCGCGCTGGGCCGTCAGCATTTCGCGCAGCCATCCCGACGGCGAGATGCTGCCGAGCGGCAGTTCCACGAAAGCCTGCGGCTGCAGGGGCGCGCGGGTTCCCCTGTAATTGATGTTCTGCGGAGTTTCGGCGGCGCCACACGAAACGAGCGTTGCGGCCAGCATCCCGGCGGCCGTCCATGATCCGATAGTTCGTTTTAATTCCATGAGCAGTTTTGTTGCAAATTTAATTCGAAACAAAAATAATCCATCCGGGGAGATTCTATCGGAAACATCCTGTCAAAACACCGGACAAATCGTTCATCGGCATGTTCAGTGCATATGCGGCAGGTATAAATACCCGGGGATGCGGAAATATACGATATTTTTCCTACCTTTATTCTGCCGAACAACCTAAAAAATGCGCTTATGAAATTCTTTATCGACACGGCCAATCCGGAGCAGATCCGGCGCGCTCATTCGCTGGGCGTTCTCGACGGTGTGACGACCAATCCTTCGCTGATGGCTAAAGAGAACATCCGGGGTGAGGAGGCCTGCTTCCGTCATTACATCGAAATATGCAACATTGTGGACGGCGATGTCAGCGCCGAGGTGATCTCGACGGATTTCGACGGCATGGTCCGCGAGGGTGAACACCTCGCCGGACTGCATCCCCGCATCGTCGTGAAACTCCCCTGCACGGCCGATGGAATCCGCGCCGTGAACTATTTCGCTGGAAAGGGCATCCGCACCAACTGTACGCTGGTCTTCTCCATCGGACAGGCCTTGTTGGCCGCAAAGGCCGGAGCTACCTATGTTTCGCCTTTCGTCGGGCGTCTGGACGATATTTCCGAGGACGGTGTGGCGCTCGTGGCCCATATCGTGCGCGTCTACCGCTATTACGGTTACCGAACGCAGGTACTTGCCGCGTCGATCCGCCACACGCAGCACATCATCCAGTGCCTCGACGCCGGGGCCGACGTAGCGACCTGTCCCCTGGCGGCCATTGAAGGGCTGCTCAACCATCCTCTGACGGATCAGGGACTGGCGAAATTCCTTGCGGACCACGCCCGGGTAAACCGTTGACCGAATCTGTCCATGCAAACCTATACCTACATCGAACGCGGACGATTCGAACTCCGCGAAAAGCCGGAGCCCGGGCTTCTCCATCCGCGCGATGCCATCGTGCGGGTTACGCTCGGCAGCATCTGCACCAGCGACCTGCACATCAAACACGGCAGCGTACCGCGCGCCGTGCCGGGAATCACCGTCGGACACGAAATGGTGGGCGTCGTGGAGCAGGTCGGTGCGAATGTCTCCACGGTCAGCCCCGGCGACCGCGTTACGGTCAATGTCGAGACCTTCTGCGGCGAATGTTTCTTCTGCCGACACGGATACGTGAACAACTGTACCGACCCGAACGGCGGCTGGGCGTTGGGCTGCCGCATCGACGGCGGGCAGGCGGAATATGTCCGGGTGCCTTATGCCGACCAGGGACTCGATCTCATTCCCGACACGGTAAGCGACGAGCAGGCGTTGTTCGTGGGCGACATCCTGTCCACGGGTTTCTGGGCCGCCCGCATCTCGGAAATCGGGGCGGAAGATACGGTTCTCATTATCGGGGCCGGGCCGACGGGTATCTGTACCCTGCTCTGCGCGATGCTGAAACGACCGAAACGCATCGTTGTCTGCGAGAAGTCCCCTGAGCGCATCCGCTTTGTCCGGGAACATTACCCCGACGTGCTGGTCTGCGAGCCGGCGATGTGCCGGGATTTCGTGCTTCTTAACAGCGACCACGGAGGAGCTGATGTGGTGTTGGAGGCGGCCGGTGCGGAGGATACGTTCCGCCTGGCGTGGGAGTGCGCCCGTCCCAATGCCATCGTTACAGTTGTGGCACTCTATGACAAACCGCAGACGCTTCCCCTGCCGGAGATGTACGGCAAGAACCTGACGTTCAGAACCGGCGGAGTGGACGGCTGCGACTGTGCCGAAATCCTGCAACTGATAGCGGCGGACCGGATCGACACTACCCCGCTTATCACGCACCGCTTCCCGCTGAGCCGCATTGACGATGCCTACCGCCTCTTCGAAAACCGGTCGGACGGTGTGATCAAGATCGCTGTCGAGTGCGGGAAATAGTGCCTTGCTGCATTTCTATGCGTCAATATAAAGATACACAATTTTTTAGACAGAAACAAATCTTTTATTCTATCTATTTTGGCGGAGCATTTTTCGTATCCGTCGAAATCCATCAAGTGATTCCACGCTCTCATCGGTAAATACTCCCCGGACTTTGAGGCCACGGACTAAAGCCGAAAAATCATTTCAACGTACAGCCGTCATGCGGCTTGATATAGAGCGCATAAGTGGTAAATGCAAGAAGATGAAGTGATGATCAAGCCTGTACCTTGCTTTTGCAGATTCTTCGTCTTTTGTTACCTTTGTTCAGCATCCATGCACCTGTTGTGACGCGATTTATTGCAGGAGGGAGGGGCCGACGACTACCCCTTCCATTTTTTTGTGAGGGGAGAAGGAAACTGCTTTTGCGCTGAAAATCAGAATAAAAACCTTTCGCGAAAACCCATTGAACCCAAAACTGTTTTCGAACAGATAAAAGCCATAGGCTTTTATCCCTGATTTTATCGTCGCAGCACCCCTTGAAGCAAAATAAAGGTCTCTGAATTGCAAAGAAAAGTCCTCGGAATGAACAGCCTCTTCCTGATAATTTTATATCTTGCATATAAATAAACGATAATGCGATCTACCCACACAAGATATGCGGCTATTACAGCAACTGATTTGTTGCTGGTATCATGGTTGATTTATTGTGCTTTGAGGAATGTATGGAGTACGGGAGGCATCAGCAATATGACTCCTTATTTATTCGTTTTTTCATGCTATGTTGCAGCCCGGGTCTTCCGAAGATATGCGTCGTTGTTATGGGGGATCAGTATTGTCGGCATCTGGCAGTCTGTACTCGCCCTCATGCAACATATCGGTTGGATTGCAAGCCGTCATCAATTATTTGATGTTACAGGCTCATTCGGAAACCCGGGACAGCTCGGCGGTCTGTTGGCTGTAAGTATGGTTTGCATGGTGTGCTTGGTCATGCAAAGACGAAAAGGCCGGGTTTACCTTTTTCCCTTATTTTTGCTGCAAGCCTATGCTCTATGGCTTTCAGATTCAAGAGCCGGATGGATAGCTGCCGTCTGCGGAGGATTATTCCTGCTCTGGAATCGTCCGCCCGGGGCATGGCCCAAATTCAGGACATCGCTTCCCGTTAAGATTATTCTCTGCATATTGGTTGCGGTCTTCCTCTGGGGGCTGTATTGTTACAAACCCGATTCAGCAAATGGGCGTATGTTAGTCTGGAGAGTCAGTGCAGATATGATCGCAGACAAACCGCTCTTAGGACATGGAATAGGTGGATTCAACCGGAACTACATGCATTATCAAGCAGCCTTTTTCGAAAAACATCCCGATTCCGCTTATCAGCAATATGCAGACAACGTCCAATATGCTTACAACGAGTTTCTACATATCTGGGTGGATCAAGGTGTGATCGGACTTATATTGTCCATCGTACTGATCGGAGGAGCATTACTTGTGCCGGCAGAGAGAAACGCATACAAAGGACCATTGATCGCATATCTGGTCGTCGCACTGTTTTCTTACCCGTCATATGTTCCCGGACTATTGGCCCTATTCCCAATTCTGTTGGCCGCAATCCAAAGCCGGCCGCTATCCATTCATATTTCGAAAGGCGTTTACTGGGGATTCGTTGCCGCAGCGTTATGCTGTGCCGGATATGTCGGAAAAGAATATGTTTTTCGGAAACAATGCAGGACTACAATCCAGGGTCTATTCTCATCCTCTGCATCGGAAATCGCCGAGGCCAGGAAGTTCGCGGCGGACCATTATCGGCGTTTACTGGCCTATCCCCGGATTGCCGATGTATATGCCCAGTATGCATTCCAGCATTACGATCCCCAAGAGGCGCTGGCGATACTCAGCGATGTCAAAAAGGTCGTGCCCACATCGGAACTTTACTGCGATCTGGGAGACCTGCATAAAGCCCTCGGCGATTTTAACAGTGCACGCGATTGTTACCGGACCGCCGGCAATATGATACCGAGGCGGTTGACTCCGAAATACAAGCTTTTCGTATTGTTCCGGGATATGGGCGATACATGTTCAGCGAGGCGTCAGGCTGCAAAAATCCTTGACATGCCGATCCGGCTCGAAGGGACCCGCACGCTGAAAATGAAGGCTGAAGTCAGGCAATTTATGACAACGCCTCAATAAAACAGCCCCAGACACACGTCTGAGGCTGTCGGATGAAGTGCACGGAAGATCATCGTCTTTCTTTGAGAAACTTCAATATCGATCTATACTGTAATGTTATGGGATACTTCGACAACGATACCTTTTTTTTGCAGATCCTCAATTAACATTTTATAGTCGTTAGGGCTAACCAGGTCTATTACATAGTACCATGATTTTTTTTGTCCATTTATAATTTGCAATCGAGTCTGCGTTAATCCTCCTGAATTTTTCAATTTTATCCGGGTTATTGTTTGATAAGGGTATGCCTTATGCCAGAATCGGCATACCGCATTTTTCAAAATCAATTCATTGTCGGTCAATTCAATATAAAAGAAAGCACAGGCCGATGCCGCTAACAGTATGATCAGCGGGATAAACGGGATGAGCAATAAGGAGTTTTTTTCAGGAACATAAAGGATTACTAATGGAATTATGCATACAGAAATCAAAATAGGGATAAAACAAGCCCAGATCGTTACCGAACTCCAAATTGAACGCTTATAAATTTTCATGACAAAAAAGAATTATGCTATTGATACCGATGCCGGAATATAAATATATATATGACCTCCGTTTTCATGAGGAATCTCCAAGAGCATGGGACTATATGTAAAGAAAGTTGAAGCTAATCCTATCACGGCACTTGCAACTCCTAAAACACCTGCAACTGGCGCAACTCCGATGATTGCAAATCCTATCGCCATAGACCCCAATACCGTGGATGTTATCGTTAACATATCTGCTGTTGAAATATTCCCGTCAGAAACAGCAACAATAGTTTGATATGTTCCAATTGCACATCCGAGTCCAGATAATCCATAACCGAATTTTGTCAATGCCGAATCATCCACATTTTTCAAAAAATTAGTGCAAGATGTAAAAATTCCATACGTGTTAACACCTACCCCAAAACCATTTACAAAACCTGTAAAGGCGCTTGTCCGCTTTATTGTTTTACATTCAACATTCCCTTTTGATAAATCTTCCATCATCTTATCTACCCCTTTCTTCCCAATTGCACGCATATCCGTTGTGGGATTTGGGGGAGTTGTTTCACCGGGGTTACCTCCTCCACCTCCCCAATCTCCCGTGCCGGAATTTTGGCAGTCTCCGCTACAAAACATACTTCCACAAAAGGGACAATAATTTTCCTCTGGTTGACCAGGATCAGGAGTAGGATCTGGATCTACTATAACAGGTGGAATCCACACCGAATCTGGAACGCCATCTCCGTCATAATCGTAGAATATGTTGCCTTGCTCATCGTAATAAAAGCCATTGCCCAAATCCTCATAATCCTTATTTCCAAAATCCCAATCATCTTCACCGCCAGCCCGTGTTGTAACACATGCTTTATTCGCAAGATACGTATTTTTTAATATTAGTTTAACGCTTTCAAATTTTTCTTTATTGCATCCAGGTAAAAATACTCCATAAGTTTTCTTTCCCTGTTCATATTTATTAATTCGTACTAACATATTGGATTGAGGTAAGCTATAAATTGCTAATCCCGAAAATGCCCCTTTATTTGTACAATTTAAAAATTGGGATAAAATGTCTTTTTCGTTAGCATTTTTTGTATCAGGAATAAGAGTCAGAATATAACTCGAAATCATATCTGTTTTAATATCCTTTACCACGATTAACTTTTGATAAACATTCACATGCGTAGCTATTGCAGCGCAATCCCTATATGTCGCCCTAAAAGCAGCCAGTTTTCTATCTGACAAAATAGGAATATCATATGATATAATAGAATTATTCGCAGAATGAACACCATCAGACCACTGAGGTGTAAATTCCCCGGGAGATAACGGGCTTAAATTATCCTTTTGTCCTGTCCGTGTTTGGCTTTTTATAAATTGATTCTGAAATGCTGATCGCGCGTCTTCAATTGTAAATGATGCGGATTCTTGTGTTTGGAATTGCTCAATGCTCGGTTCGGAAGAACATCCTCCGAGCAAAAACGGCAATAGCAGGGCCAAATATAAATTTCTCATAACGATAAAGGTTTTAGGTTACCACCAAATCTGGATGTTGTTTTCATAGGTAAAAGGCCGCTCTTCGATGCCCTTGGTAAGGTTGCGAAGATACAGCAGCGCATTGTCCGGAACATGATCGTAGGTCAACGATTCGCAGTCGGCTGTCTGCCGGCCGAGACTGATCCACCGATTGTCCCAGTAAAAAAGTTCGTAGGTATCGCCCGGCGAAATATCGTTGTCGTCCGTTCGCGGACAGATACCGATGCTGCCGATCCGCCGGGAAACAGGAAATTTCAATCCGATCCACAGATCGTTGAATCCTCCCGTACAGGTAAAAAAGGTCAGCGGGTTTCCGTCGAAAATATGGATAAGTGTCGTTTCGGATGCAATGGCCGGAGCCGCAATAGTTGCGCCGGACAGACGCGTGCCGCCCTCATCGTAAAATACGAGTTCGCCGATCGAGAATCCGCCGCTACGTTTCCGGAGACGAACATACCGGTAACAGGATGCATCATCGACAGGAACTTTCTGCAAATAGCTCGATGGCGTAGACGTAACGGTATATAGCGTTTTTGCGTCCGAAAAATCGGGCCGATTCGCCCCTTCGACAACGCAGAGTTCCAGGCTCTCGGCGAATTTGACAATACGTTCCAGCCGCGGATACTTGCGGGACAAAACGACTCGTCTTTTCCGGGTCGTATCCGGAATCAGATAGCGGGGTTCACAGCCGGACGCAAGAACGAACGGGGCATTGACCGGATATTGGCCGAATTGATCGGCAACGACCGGCAGGTAAACAATTCCCTTTCCGAGACTCTCGCCTTTCTCTTCGCCACGTTGCCCGGCATGGAAATCCGTTCCGACATCCGCAAACCGATAAGTATTCCCCTTGCGCACTCCCCAAGCTACGATCCCCCAATTCCACCGATTGGGAACTGCAAGATATGCAAGCCGGGATTCCGCTTTATCGGATCGGATCGGAATATCCACATCCGTTGTGGGGGCTCCGTATTCAGCCGTTACATCGTACAAATCGAATTTATCGAAAACAGGCGGTATGAATTCCGATTCCCGAAATTCGTAGAGCGTGGTTTTCTGTAAGCCGTATGTTCTGCGATAAATCTTAGGGACCTTATTGGCCAACTTCAAACCATTCTGCAAGTCATTGCAGGTATTGAACCCGACAGAAGTGCCATCGGGCAGCAACAGGGCATTGAGCGAGTGACCGAGATTATGATTCCCCCAACGCGGAATGATGTCGAAAGCCACGGGCAGCCCTACCGAGCGCATAACCATTGCCGTGTACAGGCACTGATCGTCGCAGGTCCCGCGTTTCGTTTTCGTATAGAATTCATACGATTGCCGGCCGGAATCCCGAAATATGGAATAGATGCCGAATGGCAGTTGCTTTTCGATATTCCGGCAAAGTACTAACGGATCGGTCTCGGACAAGAAGTGTTTATGGTCGTTGTAAGCCGATCGGCGCCAGCCGTAGTCCAGCGGTTCAGTGCTGATACGATACGGCATTACATACTCTCTGAAAACAGCCTCCGAATACATATCCCGCCAAGGGCTGTTGTCCCAAATCCGGCTTGCCAACTGTAAATCCAGCCACAGGGAATCCGCCTTTATTCGGGTTGTATCGTATACCTGAAACCATGTTTCAGTTACCTCGTTGCCTCCGGACATCGTAGTATGCGAAAAATCCCGGGTTGAACTCTTCGCATTGGATCGTTCCAGAGAGTCGAGATATGCGCCGAAAACCGCACCCTTTCCGCCGTCCAGCATGGCATATTTTCCGGCCATATTCTCGATCAGATACAATGCCCGCTTTCGCAGCGATTTATCGTCCGATCGGGTGGCTTGTTCATAGAATGCAGCCAACTCCGGAGAACCGCTTCGGTCGACAGTTCGCTTCGCGTCATTGGTGCATCCCAATAGTCCTGCAAACAGGAATGGCCAAACGTATTTCAAACCATGCGCTGCCATAAATACGACTTTTACTTATTCGGATAGGCGTTTTTAATCCACATATCGGCACATTGCGTCGAGATTTTTTCCGAAAGGGCATTGTAGGTAATCCGGTCGACTGAATCGAGTTTCATGGCCTTGTCATCTCCCGTTGCCCCCGTTTTAACGACAGCAAGACGACCGATAGCGCGACTGTTCATCACATCTTTATAGATTTCATACTGCTGAGGGGTCATATCATGTGTATAACGAATGTAGTTATCGTGGTAACGGAAATGATATTCGTGCCATTGAGCATACTGCTCGGAAGTCAGCGAGGCTTTCATATCCGCCAACAGTTTCATGTGCGCCGTATGCTTTTCAGCCGTTATGGTTTTCGCATCTTTATCCGACCATTCGGCAGCCCGTGTCGCATAGGTGAAGTCCAGATAATTTTGTCCCACTACATACGACAGATTGTAGCTGAACTGCGGAAAATAGGTTCGCACGAAAGCGGCTTTATCCTCAAGATCAATATAGCGAATCAACTCCTCGCCTTTCATCTCTCCGACGAGAGCCTTCAATGCCTTGTTCCGTTTATCCAGCGTTTTGCGCTGCAATGCCTTTTTATCTTTTTCCGGAATCTTTTGCTGGGCAATCCCACGCAACTCTTTTTTACCGTCTTCGATAATCTGCAGCATTTGAGTCAGTGACATGTCCGACAGATTCAGGTTTTCACGATACCTTCGAATCTGATCGCTGTTGCGATTGTCTGCTGCCCACTTCGCATATTGATCGGGGCTAAAGAATGTCTTCACCTTGTTTTGAAACTGTTTGCAAAGGTCGATATGTCCTGCAATCCACTCTTTGCGGGGATGGGGCGTATCGAAAAAGACATGCGACTGCGCAGCTTTTTCGGCCAAAGCGGCATCGTACTGCGCCAACTGTTCGGATGTCAAATTGTATGCAGCCGTCAGATAAGCCCGACGATCGGGATTATAGATACCGTCGCGGTCGAAATAAGGCTGCGCCTGGATTGCCGTAGCTATACAAAGAAACAATCCGGCGAATATAGTTTTAATAAACAGATTTTTCATGGTTGCATTATTTTATGTTGAGTTCTGGGATGAGCACTTCTTTTATTATAACAGATTAAAATCTGCTTTGGGGCTTGCCAACAGGAATTAACTCAATTTGATCATTTCGAATATCCCTCCTGTCGATGCAATAGATTTCATTGTGCTGTAATATTTCCTGATATTTCGCTTTCGCTTGAGATGAAGTAAGCGTCGGACCGATAATATCCCAATCGATATATGTTACGGTCTTCAAAAAATTCTTGTGCTTTGTTGTTATCGGGACAATATCTTTCGATATGAATGTTAAGCAGAGATTATCTTGATCATAAAATAATGATATTACACGAGGTATGTTCCTCCATTCTGTTTGCGAGTCTGCTGGCGTTACTTTCGAATGCCAAACCCCACTTGGTTCTGTTTGATCAGCCTCATTGGTTGGAACATCCGTAGAGGTAAAAACTAAATATACGGGCACTTGTGCATGGGTCGTTGATGCGATGGCCACCAACGTGACGAAGATTAATAAGAGCTGTTTCATTTTAGTAAGTCATGTTTTTTTAAATAAACCTCTGTATTGTGTTGTTTATATTTAGGTAATTGGGTAAATTCATCCGAATTCATTGCTCCTCCACCCCATTTCCCATACTCGTAGAAGTCTTCGTCTTGTCCAGGAAAAGCATCAATTTCTCCACCCATGCGTGTCTGGACACAAGATGATTTTGCAAAACGGATCTGACTTAATATAATTTGCATTTGTTTTACCCGCTCTTCATATTGGTTAACCCCAAATGTTCGACGATACCTCCTTTGCTATATTTGCTAATATAAGACGGCTTATTTGAATATAATTGGTAATAGATCGCATATCCACTATAATTCTTCATATCATCGGATTCCGGAACGATTTCATCCATCCCGTTTTTGTGATTTGCATAATATGCGCGAACTGGAACAGCAGCATCAGATATTGAGATAAATGGCTTTTCAAACCGAATTTTTGCAAAACAACCAGTTTCACCGCAACATCTACTATATAAGGCTGTGCCGCACAATTCGTGTACTCTAATCCAGGATCGTTAATACATGAATAAAGGAGTAGGGGGATTACAAATGCAATCCAAAGTTGAAGTTTTTTCATAAGACGGTTAAATTTAGATGGTTGTGGATATTGACAATATAATAATAGATATCATTCAATACAATATATAGTAAAAAAATGTAAACGAATGAATGATATAATCCATATATAATCAACAACTAAGATAAAAGCAGTTGGTGGAATTTTGTAAATTTAAGAATATGATATTGTAATGGTTGTTTGCTAATAAAAGAATGGAGCCAGGCATAAAATAGTAGTATCCCGGAGATTTGGGATAATTCCTTATCACTATATGACGCGATCAGTGAGTTTTATTCTTATGAGGTGATACGTATTGAGTGTTAATGCAATAACCTGTGCTAATGACCTATTCAGGCTCGAGCAAAACAAGTCACGAATCGGCTCGTATAAACCTGCTCCCAAATGCGTCTTTCCGTAAGACCCAAAAAACGAAAAAAACCTTACATGTCATTGATACATAAGGTTTTTGCTCTTTATTGCCGCCTCTTTCTCAAGGCTTCCAGAGCGGAAAACGGGATTCGAACCCGCGACCCTCAGCTTGGGAAGCTGATGCTCTACCGACTGAGCTATTTCCGCATTACGGAGTACAAAGTTACTCCGTTTTTTTTATTTGTCAAGTTTTCGGCCCCCGAAAATAGCGCTTAATCCACGATTTTTTTCAGCGATGCGAGGTTTTCGGGATTTTTCAGGTTGCGTCCGTCGGCTGAGTAGAGATAGTCGATCCGGCTGCGGAAATGCTCTTCGACCTTCCCGCGGACGACTTTCATCGTGCTGTTCACCAACCCGTTCTGCTCCGTGAAGGCCTCGTCTACAATAGCCAGCCCTACGGGCAGCCACCGCTCGGGGAACTCTCCGGCGTAAGGACCTCCGGCCCGGTAACGGTCGATCTCACCCCCGATGATCTCCGCTGCAACGGCGGCGCGCTCCGCTTCGGGCGTTTTGCGGGCTTCCAGTTCGCGGCGCAGCGCCTCGCGGTTGGGAACCACGATCGCCCCCGTAAACGGACTTTGGTTGTTGTGGATGATGATCTGGTCGATATACGGCGATTTGTCCACAATCGCCTCTTCCATCCCCTCGGGGCTGTATTTCTCGCCGTCCGATGCGATCAGCAGGCTTTTGAAGCGTCCCAATACATACAGGAAATCGTCCTCCGTGACATAGCCCATGTCGCCCGTGTGCAGCCATCCGTCGCGCACGGTGTCGGCCGTAGCTTCGGGATTTTTCCAATATCCGGCCATGACGTTCTCGCCGCGGATCACGATTTCGCCCTTCTGTCCGCGGGGAACTTCATTCCCCTCTTCGTCGAGAATCTTCAGATCGAGCGGAATGAGTATCTTGCCCGATGAACCGAATTTGTGTCCGTGATATTTGCCCGAATTGGCCGAGATCACGGGCGTCGCTTCCGAGAGTCCGTAGCCCTGATACATCGGGATGCCGATGGCATAGTAGAAACGCTGTAACTCCGTGTCGAGCAGCGCCCCTCCGCCGACGAAGAACTGCAAGCTGCCGCCGAACGCTTTCCGCACCTTTCGGAACAGGATGGCATCGAACAGCGCAACGGCGGGTTTGAGCACGATGCGCCAGCCGCGCCCTTTGCTGTATCCGTCCCGGTTGTAGATATATGCCGTGCGGAGCGCCAGGTTGAACAGTCCTTCGGTGAACTTGCCTTTGGCGCGTATCGAACTTTCGATGCCTTTGCGGAAATTCTTGGCCAGCGCCGGAACCGACAGCAGGAAGTGCGGCTGCACCTCGCGGATGTTCTGCGGAATATTCTTGAGCGTCTCCATCGGCGTCGAGCCGATCTGAACCGTTGCCACCGATGCGCCGCAGGCGATCACGATGTAGAATCCTGCGACATGCGCGAAGCAATGGTCCAGCGGCAGGATGATCAGCGTGCGGTAATGGGACGGGATGTCGATGCGCGACAGCGACTGCTCGACATTGGCCGTGTAGTTGCGGTGCGTCAGCACGACGCCCTTCGGGTCGGCCGTCGTTCCCGACGTATAGGTGATCGAGGCGTAGTCGTCGTTCTGGATGGCCTGCCCGATCTTCATGAATTCCTCCTTGTTCTTGGCGAGATAATCGCGCCCCATGCGTTTCAGCGTCCCGTAGGCCGTCTCACCCGACTCCAGCGGAATGTGCCCGAGAACGATCACATGTTCCAACTGCGGCAGTTCGGCGCGGATGCGGCGAATTTTCGGCAGTTGGTGTTTAGATACGAAAATGGCCTTGACCTCGGCGTGCCGCAGCCGGAACAGCAGGTCGTTCGACTCTTCGAGTTTCACCGACAGGGGTACGCTGATGGCTCCGGCGTAGAACAATCCCAGTTCCGAGATGATCCATGCGTTGCTGCCTTCGGCCAGGATCGCCACTTTGTCTGCGGGGCGGATGCCCATCGAGGCAAGTCCCGCTCCGACTTCCAACGCCTGTTCCCGGGTTTCAGCGTAAGTCGTGGGTTCGAATTTGCGGTGTCGCTTTTCCAGCAGGAATGTTTTGGCCCCGTATTTCCATACGGAGGCTTCGAAGAGGTCGATGATGGTCTTTTTCATGGCTCTAATCCATTTTCAGCACGGCGAGGAATGCCGACTGGGGTACTTCGACGTTACCGATCTGGCGCATGCGCTTCTTGCCTTTCTTCTGTTTTTCGAGCAGTTTGCGCTTACGCGAAATGTCGCCGCCGTAGCACTTCGCCGTCACGTCCTTGCGTACGGCTTTCACCGTTTCGCGGGCGATGATTTTGGCGCCGATGGCGGCCTGTATGGCGATGTCGAACTGCTGGCGCGGGATCAGCTCCTTGAGCTTCTCGCACATCTTGCGTCCGAAATCATAGGCGTGGTCCGTGTAGGTGAGCGACGAAAGCGCGTCCACCGGTTCGCTGTTGAGCAGAATATCCAGCTTGACCAGTTTCGAAGGCTGGAATCCCGTGCGGTGGTAGTCGAACGAGGCGTAACCTTTCGAAATGCTTTTGAGTTTGTCGTAAAAGTCGAAGACGATCTCCGAGAGGGGCATGTCGAAATTGACCTCCACGCGGTCCTGTGTGAGGAATGTCTGGTTTTTCATCACCCCGCGCTTGTCGATGCACAACTTGATGACGTTGCCCAGGAATTCCGCTTTGGTAATGATCTGCGCCTGAATATAAGGTTCTTCGATTTTGTCGATCTTCGTCACTTCCGGAAGCCCCGAGGGGTTGTGCACTTCGACGATGTCGCCCAGGGTCGTGGTGATGCGGTACGATACGTTGGGAACGGTCGTGATAACGTCCATGTCGAATTCGCGGTACAACCGCTCCTGGATGATCTCCATGTGCAGCAGTCCGAGGAATCCGCAGCGGAATCCGAAGCCCAGCGCCAGTGAACTCTCCGGCTCGAACGTGAGCGAAGCATCGTTGAGCTGCAACTTTTCGAGCGAGGCGCGCAGGTCTTCATATTGGTCGGCCTCGACGGGGTAAACACCCGCGAAGACCATCGGCTTGACATCCTCGAAACCTGCGATGGCCTCCTTGGCGGGATTGGTCACCGAGGTGATCGTGTCACCGACCTTCACGTCCGCCGAGGTCTTGATCCCCGAACAGATATACCCCACGTCCCCGGCCTTGATCTGCTGCCGGGGCTGCATCTTGAGTTTCAGCACGCCCACCTCGTCGGCGTCGTATTCGCTGCCCGAGTTGAAGAATTTCACGTGGTCGCCTTTGCGCATCGTGCCGTTGAATACCCGGTAATAGGCGATAATGCCGCGGAAGGGATTGAATACTGAGTCGAAAATCAACGCCTGCAACGGTGCGTTCTCGTCGCCCTTGGGAGCGGGAATCCGGTGCACGATAGCCTCCAGCACCTCTTCGACACCCAGTCCTGTCTTGCCCGAGGCGAGCAGGATGTCTTCGTCTTTGCAGCCTATGAGGTCGATCACCTGGTCCTTCACTTCGTCGATCATCGCCGAATCCATGTCGATCTTGTTCAGCACGGGGATGATCTCCAGGTCGTGCCCCACGGCGAGGTAGAGGTTCGAAATCGTCTGCGCCTGAATGCCCTGCGTCGCGTCGACCACCAGCAGCGCCCCCTCGCACGAAGCGATTGCGCGCGACACCTCGTACGAGAAGTCTACGTGCCCCGGGGTATCGATCAGGTTGAGCGTGTACTGCTGCCCGTCGCGGGCCGTGTATTCCATCTGGATAGCATGGCTCTTGATCGTAATTCCTTTCTCGCGTTCGAGGTCCATGTCGTCGAGCACCTGCGACTGCATTTCGCGCTGGTTGAGCGTGTTGGTCTTTTCCAACAGGCGGTCGGCGAGCGTCGACTTACCATGGTCGATGTGGGCTATGATGCAGAAATTTCGGATATTTTTCATATGTAAAAATGTGTGCGAAGGCAGTCCCGGCCCTCTCCCGGAACGGCCTTTGTTCGGGCTGTTCCGGAGAGCCGCCTGCCTGGCGGCTGTTTATTTGGTCGCAAATATACGAATTATTTTGAATTTACGGAAGTTCGTTTCGCGGGTGTTTTTATCCGGTTTTATCGGTCTCCCATCCATTTAAGTAGGATTCGATTTGCTGAATTGAACCGAAACACTTATATTTGCGACTTCAATCAAGCAGTTAGGTATACATGTTAAGCAGACAAATCGCATCCAAGCTCCGGGGCTATGAAACCCCGTTCTACCTCTATGACATGGCGCTGCTGCGCCAGACCCTCGAAAGCGTCGTCTACGAGTCGAAAAAATACGGCTATAAAGTCCACTACGCCATCAAGGCCAACTACGACGACCACCTGCTCGCAGTCATCCGCGAATACGGGCTGGGTATCGACTGCGCCTCGGGCAACGAACTGCGCAAAGCCATCGAGTCGGGCTTCGATCCCAAGGGTATCGTCTATGCGGGTGTGGGCAAACGCGATAAGGAGCTGAAGTATGCCATCGAGCAGAATATCCTGGCCATCAACTGCGAGTCGATCCAGGAACTGGAACTCGTCGACGCCCTTTCGGCCGAGGCCGGCAAGGTGACCGACATCGCGCTGCGCATCAACCCCGACATCGACCCCAAGACCAACCACTGTATCGACACGGGCCAGGCCGACAGTAAGTTCGGCATCTCCTACGAAGAGGTTCTCGAACACGCCAAGGAGATCAAGTCGCTCAAGAACGTCAACATCATCGGCATTCACCTGCACATCGGTTCGCAGATCCGCGAACTGCACGTCTTCGAAAACATGTGCAACAAGGTGAACGTCATCGTCGAAAACCTCGAGAAACTGGGCTGCAAGTTCCGGTTCGTCGACGTGGGCGGCGGTTTGGGCGTCAACTACGACGTTCCCGAGAACGAGCCGATTCCCAATTTTGCTTCGTTGTTCTCGATCGTCCACAACCACCTTCGCATCGGCGACCGCGAGGTGCACTTCGAGTTCGGCCGTTCGATCGTCGCCGAATGCGGCGAACTGATCACGACGGTGCTCTTCAACAAGACCACCGCCACGGGCCGCAAACTGGTGATCGTCGACGCTTCGATGACCGAGCTGGTCCGTCCGGCCATGTACGGCTCCTACCACAACATCGAGAATATCACGGCCAAGGACGACGAAGTGCGCGATAAATATACGGTGGTCGGTACGGCCTGCGAATCGACGGACGTGTTCGACGAAAACGTCACCCTGCGCAAGACGCACCGCGGCGACCTGCTGACGATCAAATCCGCCGGAGCCTACGGCATGTCGATGGCTTCGCGCTATAATTTACACGACCTTCCCGGCGCCGTTTACAGCGACGAGATCAAATAGATGAAGGCGGCTCCGGCCGCCTTTCCTTTCGTATGTGGCTCACCCTCGCATTCACTTCCGCAGCGCTGCTCGGCTTCTACGATGCGGCCAAGAAAAAGGCCCTCACCGGGAACGCCGTGCTGCCCGTACTGCTGCTCAACACCTTTTTTTCAGCGCTTTTCCTGCTGCCGATGATCATTTCGGCAGAATGCGGCTTCGGATGGTTCGACGGTACGGTGCTGGCTGCTTCGCCCGGTACGCTTTCCGCCCACGGACTGGTGCTGCTCAAATCCTCCATCGTCCTCACCTCGTGGATTTTCGGCTATTTCGCCATGAAGCACCTGCCCATCACCATCGTCGGCCCGATCAACGCCACGCGCCCCGTTATGGTGCTCATCGGTGCGCTCCTGATCTTCGGCGAGCGGCTCAACGCCTACCAGTGGACCGGCGTCGCCCTTGCACTCGTGTCGCTCTTCCTGCTGAGTCGTTCGGGTCGGCGCGAAGGTGTCGATTTCCGTCACAACATCTGGATAATTTTCATTGCGGTGGCGGCTGTTGCGGCTGTCGCGAGCGGCTTGTACGATAAATTTATCATGTCGCGCCTCGATCCGGTCTTCGTGCAGGGATGGTGCAACCTCTATCTGTTCGGCCTGATGTCGGTGGTCATCGGCATTCTCTGGTGGCCGCGCCGCCGCACGACCACTCCGTTCCATTGGAATTGGGCTATTCCGCTGATTTCGGTCTTTCTGGTACTGGCCGATTTCGCCTACTTTTACGCCCTGCACCAGCCCGATGCGATGATTTCCATCGTGTCGATGGTTCGCCGCAGTTCGGTTGTGGTATCGTTCCTCTGCGGCGCCGTACTGTTCCGCGAGCGCAACCTGTGTTCCAAAGCCGTCGACCTGGCCTTTATCCTGGTCGGCATGGTCTTCCTCTGGCTGGGATCACGGTAGAGTTTCAGCGTTAACTTTGAGTTTCTGCGGTTTGTCTTAATTTGAATACAATGAAAAAAATCATTTCCCTGGCGGCCTTCCTCTGGCTGCTTACCAGTTGTAAAACCGATCCGGCGGACTCCCTGACATCGCTGTTTCCGAAAACGGAAACCCCGACGCCTGCATCCCTGTGTATCGGTCCGGACGCTATTCAGGAACCGGTTCTGCTGCTCAGTGCGGACAGCGTGCTGATCTGCACGAATCACAGGACCCCGAAAGCGATACGGGTTTACAACCTGAACGACGGGCGCTGGAACGATCTGGTTTCTTTGGGCCGGGCCGGGAACGAACTCTTGAATGTAGCGTCGATCTGGCTTTCCGGGAATGCGCTGCACGTATACGACGCCAATTCCGGTAAAATACTGCGCATTCCGTCGGATGAGTTGTTTCTTCCGAATCCTTCCATAACTGCCGTTCCTTTCCAGCGGGGCTATTTCGGGCTGGCGGCATGCGCCCGAGCTGATCGTTATGCGGGAATGGCTGTCTTGGGCGGAGAGCCGTCGGATGCTCCGTTCAGCCTGCTCGGCGGAGACGGCGGTAAAATCAGCGGTTTCGGGGCTTACCGCGATTCCGACTCCGGGACTGGCCGCAACGAATTGCAGCTCGCCTACCAGGGAGTTCTCAATATGAACGGCGACGGGACGCGGATCGCCTACGCTTCTTTTTTCGGTTCCGTCTTTCAGTTTTTCGACAGTTCCGATCCCCGGAATATCCGCCTTACCCGGGAGTACCGCTTCGCCGAACCCTCCTATCTGCCGGTGTCCGATCCGGGGCAGCAGAGCTATTTCGTCCGCTGGGAAAAAGATTGCCGGAAAGGAGCGCTTGCAACGGCTTTCGATAAAGACGGTTTTTTCGTTTTGTGCGAAGAGGGAAAACTGGTCTCCGACAAAGATTGGCGGATGTCGACGGTCTATTTTTTCGACTGGGACGGAAATCCCCGGAAGAAATTGGATCTCGGCCGTAGGGTCCAGGCCATAGCCTGCAATGAAACCCGCAGCCAGCTGATCGCCCTGGCGGTCGACGAGCAGGAGCAATACACATTCGTAGCATACGATTTGTAGGTTTCCGGGGGCCGGGTCTAAAACAAAATACCCTGCGAATTATGCGGTCCGCAGGGTATTTTAAATGAGTTGTTATGGCGACAGAAAAGAAAATAAAGTATTTTGAAAATCGGGATGCCTGGCGAAAGTGGCTGACCGACAACTTTGACACTGCCGATGAAATTTGGTTTGTATTTCCCGGTAAGTCGTCAGGCGAAAAAAGCGTTTTATACAACGATGCGGTTGAAGAAGCCCTTTGTTTCGATTGGATTGACAGCACGATTAAATCGCTCGACCGGGAACATAAAATTCAGCGCTTCACTCCCAGAAACCCCAAAAGCACCTATTCGCAAGCCAACAAGGAAAGACTTGAATGGCTGTCGGCGAATGGGATGATACATCCTGAATTTAAGGATAAAATACAGACTGTTTTGTCGGAACCTTTTGTCTTCCCGAATGATATAATCGACAAGTTGAAAGAAGAAGAAACCGTCTGGGAAAACTATCGGCGTTTTTCCGAATCATATAAGCGTATTCGGATTGCATACATTGAAGCGGCGCGAACGCGGCCCGAAGAATTTAAGAAGCGGTTAAACCACTTCATCGGCAAGACGAGGGAAAATAAGCAAATAAAAGGATTCGGAGGAATTGAAAAATACTATTAAAACAGAAAAGACGAACCCGCAAAGGTTCGTCTTTTCTATCTGAATTTTCGCTTTAAATAAGCTGTTCTAACTGGTTGACCGTCTTGCGAATCTCTTCGTCGCTGGGCGAAAAGTCCTTCAGCGCTCCGGCCAGATACTGCTCATAAGCGTAAAGATCGATCACGCCGTTGCCCGAGAGGTTGAACAGGATGGTTTTCGACACGCCTTCCTCCTTGGCTTTCAGTGCCTCGCGGATCGTTGCGGCAATGGCGTGCGTCGATTCCGGGGCCGGAATGATACCTTCGGTCTGGGCGAACAATACGCCTGCGGCGAGGGTTTCGACCTGCGGCAGCGACTGTGCCTCGATCAGCCCGTCCTTGAGCAGTTGGCTGACGATCGAACCCGCCCCGTGGTAACGGAGACCTCCGGCGTGAATGTCCGACGGCTGGAAGTCGTGGCCCAGCGTATACATCGGAATCAGGGGCGTGAAGCCGGCTACGTCGCCGAAGTCGTATTGGAATTCTCCGCGCGTGAGCTTCGGGCATCCCGCCGGCTCCACGGCGATTACGCGGATTTTCTTCCCCTCCGTAAGGTTCTTCTGCAGGAACGGGAATCCGATCCCCGCGAAGTTACTGCCGCCGCCGAAACAGCCGATCACCATGTCCGGTTCTGCGTCGGCCATCTCCATCTGCTTCACGGCCTCCTGTCCGATCACGGTTTGGTGCAGTGCGACGTGGTTCAGCACGCTGCCCAGGCAGTAACGCGTATCTTCGGGACGGCGCAGCGCCATTTCCACGGCCTCCGAGATCGCCAGTCCGAGGCTTCCCGAGCAGTGCGGGTCGCGCGCCAGGGCCGCACGTCCCGATTCGGTCAGCGTCGAAGGCGACGCCACGCACTCCGCACCCCAGGTGTTCATCATCAGACGGCGGTAGGGCTTCTGATCGTAGCTGACCTTGACCATGAAAACCTGCAGGTCGATGCCGAAATGCTTCGCCGCAAAGGCGATCGAGGCGCCCCACTGCCCTGCGCCTGTCTCGGTCGTCAGGTGCTTGATGCCCTGCTTGTAGTTGTAGTAAGCCTGCGGCACGGCGGTGTTGGGCTTGTGCGAGCCTGCGGGCGACACGCTTTCGTTCTTGAAATAGATTTTCGCCGGCGTCCCGAGGGCTTTTTCCAGCCCCGTTGCGCGTACGAGCGGCGTCGGACGCCATATTTTATAGATTTCCTGCACCTCTTCGGGTATGTCGATATAACGTTCGGTCGACATCTCCTGGTCGATCAGTTCCTCGGCGAAGATGGCCGACATCTGCTCTTTCGTGACGGGCTGCTTCGTTCCGGGATGCAGCGGCGGCAGCGGTTTGGTGGGCATGTCGGCCACGATGTTGTACCATTGCGTGGGCATTTGATTTTCGGAGAGGCAGAATTTCTTGGTTTCCATTGTCGTTATTTGTATTTGAATTTAAAGTGCTAAAGAAAAAGCCCGCTGTTTACTTTCTCGTAAACAACGGGCTTGTGTATTTTCAGGTTTTCACTATACACGCGCGGTTCCGCACTCATTGTTCACGAGAGTCTCGGGGCGCCACCACCATGCCTGTATGTTGAAATTGTAATTCATGTTTCGTTTTGCTCGTGCAAATATATGCCCTCGGAAGCGAAAAAACAAATTTTCAGCCGAAAATATTCAAACTCTGATGTGTCATTATTCTTGTTTGGATAAATAATTAGTTATATTTGAGGTACTATAATAAACAGCGCGATCGCATAATGGAGATTGTATCGTATCAGATATGAAGATGATCATTAACAAAAAGTGATTAAGTATGAAAAGATTGATATTTTTTTCTGCCATGTGCCTCGCTTTCTTGCGATGTTCAAATGAAACTGGACTGACCGGAACTCATCTAATCTATAAAGAATATCTCATAGATTCCTATCTGAGCGTTGATCGGATAAGCATATCTCTAATAAATGAGATAACCTTTGTAATCGATGGTATTGGCCCTATTTACAGCATAATATCGGATGATGCTGCAAATGTTGCACGATTCAAAGAACTGGCCGCTGAAAAGAATGATAATTTCAAACAGGATGCAGCCGTTGACGATTGCTATTCAATCGGTGATTATGAATGCTTTGCCGAGAATTTCAAAGAGATTCATATCTCCAGTAATATAGCCTGGGACGACAAGCATTCTGCCGGAGATTCTTTAAATGACCTATGTTATTTTATGGCCTATTCATACGCTTCGGCCCTGAAAGAGGAGCATTCATACGGGGCCTTGTCTTGGGTTAAAAAACGGGTGAATGAATTGACCGCCGCTGATTTGGAATTATTGAGTACCAAATCGGTAAAGTTGGCTTTCTTCGACGAAGGATTGCCGATAACGAAGCCTCAGACGATTACGGTTTCGGTGACAATGGAAACCGGGCGGGTTTTGACAGCAAGCTATAAAATAACTGGAAAGTAAAATCCGTTTCTTTCCTTCACGAATCGACGTTAAGCCCTCGGAGCAGTAGCCCCGAGGCTTTTTTCTTTTGCTCGTGCGAGTTATATGAGGTGTTTTTCCACGTTTTGCGGAAAAATACTTATCTTTGCTTGATTTTAGAAAATAATTTATCCTACCATGAATATTTCGTATAACTGGCTCAAACGTTATATCGACACCGATCTTCCGGCCGAAAAGGTCGCTGAAATCCTCACGGACATCGGCCTCGAAGTCGAAGGTTTCGAGAAGATCGAAACCGTGAAAGGAGGCCTTGCGGGCGTTGTCGTCGGTGAGGTCCTGACCTCGGCGGACCATCCCGATTCGGACCATCTCCACATCACTACGGTCGATGTCGGGGCCGTCGAGCCGTTGCAGATCGTCTGCGGCGCGCCCAACTGCCGGGCGGGGCTCAAGGTGTTATGCGCTACGGTCGGTGCGGTGCTCTACCCCGACGGCGGCGACGAGGAGTTCAAAATCAAACGCTCGAAAATCCGCGGCGTGGAGTCGCTGGGCATGCTCTGCGCCGAGGACGAACTGGGCATCGGAGCTTCGCACGACGGCATCATGGAACTTCCGGCGGATGCCCCCGTGGGCATGACAGCCAAGGAATACCTACATATCGAGGACGACTACCTGATCGAGATCGGCCTGACGCCCAACCGTGTCGACGCCGCTTCGCATATCGGCGTGGCGCGCGATCTGGCCGCCTACCTGAAGAGCCGCGGCGAGAATGTCGCAATGAAGCTGCCCGACGTGTCGGCTTTCGCTCCCGACGACCACAGCCTGGAGGTAAAGATTCGCGTCGAGAATCCCGAAGCCGCTCCCCGCTATGTCGGTGTGACGGTTAAGGGCTGCAAGATCGCCCCTTCGCCCGAATGGATGCAGAACTGCCTGCGCGCCGCGGGCATCAATCCCAAGAACAACCTCGTCGACATCACCAATTTCGTGCTGTTCGAGCTGGGCCAGCCCCTGCACGCCTTCGACGCCGACAAGATCGAGGGCCGCGAAGTCGTGGTCCGCACCTGCGCCGAGGGTACGCCTTTCGTGACGCTGGACGGCGTGGAGCGCAAGCTGACCGACAAGGACCTGATGATCTGTTCCGCGGAGCGTCCGATGTGCATCGCCGGTGTTTTCGGCGGTTTGGATTCGGGCATCAGCGACACCACGACCGACGTATTTATCGAGAGCGCCTATTTCAATCCCGTCTGGGTCCGCAAGACGGCCAAACGCTTCGGCTTGAATACCGATTCGTCGTTCCGCTTCGAACGCGGTATCGACCCCAACATGCAGGTCTACGCCGCCAAGCGCGCCGCCCTGCTGATGAAGGAGCTGGCCGGCGGTACGATCGCGAGCGACATTACCGACATCTACCCTGCACCGATCGGAGATTTCGTCTTCGACCTCTCGCTGGCGCGTGTCGACGCCTTGATCGGCAAGCAGATTCCCGAAACCGTCGTCCGTACGATCATCGCGGCGCTGGAGGTGAAAATCCTTGCCGAGAAGGACGGCGTGCTGACCGTCTCCGTGCCTCCCTACCGTGTGGACGTGCAGCGCGAAGCCGACCTCATCGAAGACATCCTCCGCATCTATGGCTACAACAATGTCGAGATACCCGTGCAGGTCCGTTCGACGCTCTCCTATGCACCCAAACCCGACCGCAATAAGCTGATGAACCTCGCCGCCGATTTCCTGACGGCCAACGGGTTTACGGAGATCATGTCCAATTCGCTGACGAAGGCGGCCTATTACGAGGGCCTGCAATCCTACCCTGCGGAGCATTGCGTGCGCATCCTCAATCCGCTGAGCGCCGATTTGAACGTGATGCGTCAGACCTTGCTGTTCAACATGCTGGAGGCCGTCGAACTCAACGCCAACCGCCGCAACGGCGACCTCTGCCTTTACGAGTTCGGCAACTGCTATTTCTACGACGAATCGAAGCGTACGGAGGAGAACCGCCTCGCGGCCTACTCCGAGCAATACCGCCTTGCCATCGCCGTTACGGGTGTTTCCACGCCCCAGTCGTGGAACGCCAAGCCGGAAAAAGCGTCGTTCTTCACCCTGCGCGCCGTTGCCGAAAAGCTGCTGCGCCGTTTCGGCATCGACATCTATTCGCTGAAAACCGAAACCCTGCAAACCGACCTCTTCAGCGAGGGCCTCACGCTGTCGCTTAACGGCAAGGAGTTGTTGCAGATCGGTTCTGTCGCTGCGAAAATCCGTCGCCAGGCCGATGTCAAGCAGGATGTGTACTACCTGGAGATGAACTTCGACACCCTCGTAAAATCCACGAAGAAAAACCGGATCGTCGCCGAGGAACTCTCGAAGTTCCCCGAGGTGAAACGCGACCTGGCCCTGCTGGTGGATAAGCAGGTGACTTTCTCGGCGCTGCGCGACGTGGCTTTCGTTGCCGAGCGGAAACTGTTGAAGAGCGTTTCGCTGTTCGACGTTTACGAAGGCGACAAACTCCCCGAAGGCAAGAAATCCTATGCCCTGAGTTTTATCCTGGAGGACAAGACCCGCACGTTGGACGACAAGACCATCGAGCGTGTGATGTCGAACCTCACCCGGCAGTTCGAGGAGCGCTGCGGCGCTCAGGTCCGGGCTTAACGAAGTTTTGGCAACCGAACAGCCGCCCGACCCTGCAAAGAGTCGGGCGGCTGTTATTTGAATACGACAATGAAACGATTATCGGAAATATTCGTCTGGACGACGCTGCTCTTTGCGGCGGGCGCCGTATTGTTCTTTTCGAAAACGGCGGCGCTTCCGTACAAAGTCGCCTACCCCGTCCTGCTGCTGGGGCTGTCTACGCTCCTGCTCCGCCGCAGGGAGCTGTACCCGATCGGGGTTGCGTTTCTGCTGTCGGCCGCCGGCGACGTGATGGGTGCAAAACACCTGTTCATTGCGCAGATGGCCTTTTTCGCACTGGCCCACGTCGCCTATATCTGGTGGTTCCTGCCCCGGGCGCAGCGTGCTCCCCGCGTCCTGTCGCTGGCCATCATCGTTCCGCTGCTGCTGTTTCTGTTTATCGGCGTTGTTCCCAACGCTCCGTTTCCGGCCGAATTTATCGGTGTAGCCGTCTACGGGCTGGTTATCGCCGGCATGCTCTATTCGGTGCTGCAATACGAAGGCGTTTACAGCGTCGGTTTCCGCTGTGCGGCCCTGCTGTTCGTCTTTTCCGATTCGGTGATCGCCTGGAACCGTTTCATCGGGCCTGTTCCGGCCCGGACCTATGTCATCATGGTCACCTATTACCTGGCGCAGTACCTGTTTTTCTGCTTTGCTCTCAAATCCCTGGAGCGCGGCGCCGCGTCCCGGCTTTGAGTTTATAACACCGGTTTTACCTGCGGCGGCTGGATCGTCACGTAAGGCGTCCCGTTGTCGTCGCATGTCGAGACGATCCGCACGGCCTTCACCGGGCGTCCGGGCCGAAGCGTGATGCTGCCCATTTCCAACTCTCCGGCCTGTTCGAACTTTACGCCGTCGTACGATACCTCGGCGTAACCTGTCGTCACGATCGTCTTCGGCAACTGGCGATTACCCGTCTGGAGATACATTTCCCGGCACTTTACCGGCTCGTCGAACGTGTAAAGTATCCAGTCCTTCTGGCGGCACGCGCGGCGTGTGCGTGAAAGGCCCTTGTAGGTCGCGGCATTCGTATAGGGGAATTTCTCGCTTTCGCCCATCGAGGTCGTGATCGTAACGGCCGGCGCAAGGGTCCGCCAATAAGATTTGTCGGTCACATAGGGGCTGCGGGCGGTCTTGTAACGCGAGTAAAAGCGGTAGAGATGCGGTTTGTCGGTCCGTAGCGGGCGCGTCAGGCGCAGCTCCCCGGGCTCGTCGTCCCGTGTGTAGAAGACCTTCGAACCGTCGTCCGCCGAGGCGGTGAATACCCCGTCCTTGTAGTTGAGCTTCGGCGGGAACAGCCTGAAGCGGATGTCCATGGCCGCCATGCGGGGGTAATGCCGTTCTTTCAGTTCCTTGTAATAAGCGTCCCATCCTTCGGCGTTGCCGCTCCATGCGATTCGCGACAAGGCGCAGACGCGCGGGAAAAGCATGTAATCGAGGTAGTCGGGCTTTTCCGGTTCGTGCGAAATGTAAGCTTCGCTGAAGAAAGCCCCCTGCAATCCCTCGACGTTGCGCATCTGCTCCGGGGTGAATGCGCTGAAATCGAATCCGTAGACCTTTTTGGCGTCGAAGATCGCCGCCCAGTCGTGTCCGTCTTCGCGCGGCGACTGGCGCATGTCGAAATAGAAATACTGGCCCGGCATCACGACGGTCCGGTAACCCTTCGTCGTAGCATCCTGGCAGGCTTTGACGCTCTCCCAGCCGTGTACGCGGCACTCCTTGGTGAAGGCCCCCGTGCGTACCGCTTCGTTCCAGACGGCGGGCTGCTTGCCGTGCGAACGGAGGATCGAGGCCATGCGCTCCATGAAGAGGTCCTCCAACTGGTGGGTATCCGTCATGCCGCGCCGCTTCATCAGCGCCCGGCAGTCGGGGCACTGCTCCCATTGCGACATGTCGACCTCGTCGCCGCCCACGTGAATGTATTCCGACGGGAAGAGTTCGCAGAGTTCGCCCAGGATGTCACCCAGCAGTTTGTAGTTTTCCTCGCGGGCCACACACCACGCCGAGCGATAGTCGTAACCGTTGGTCGACACCGTATCGGGCGGATAGTTGCAGCGGATTTCGGGATGCACCGAGGCGATGTTGCGGCTGTGCCCCGGCAGGTCGATTTCGGGGATGATTTCGATGTTGCGCTCGGCGGCGTAGCGGATCAGGTCACGCATCTCGCTCTGCTTGAAATAGCCTCCGTATTTCTCCGACCACTTGCCGTATACGGGCCGTACGGGCGAATCGCCGCCGCGAAAGCCGCCGATCTCGGTCAGCTCGGGATGCGACTTGATCTCGATACGCCACCCTTCGTCGTCCGAAAGGTGTAGGTGTAATTTGTTGATATTGTGATAAGAAAACAGGTCTATATAACGCTTTACTTCCGGTACTCCGATCCACGTGCGCGCCACGTCGAGCATCATCCCTCGGTAGGCGAACCGCGGAGCGTCCTCCGTCACGCCGCAGGGAATCTCTGCGGGCAGCGGGCACTTGCGGGCGTATACCTCGGGCGGAAGCATGCGGAAGAGGGCCTGGATGCCGTTGAAAACGCCCCCGTAAGTTCCTCCGGCGATTTCGATGTGGTCTGTCCCTACCGTCAGCCGGTAGGCTTCCCCGCCGAGCGTCGTGTCGGTCGACAAAACGATCGCCCTGTCGGCCGACATGCGTTCCCCGGTCGTTTCCACGTCGATGTAACTGCGCAGGTAATTGGCCAGCGGGGCCAGCCCCGATTCGTAGCTGAGGGCCGTTTGCGGTGTGATGGCGTAGACGCCGGGTCGGGACGTATGCCGCCCGGCGGCGGGTTGCGCCGTAGCGGAAAACAACCCGTATAGGGTCGCCGTAAAGGAAATCAGAAGTCGTAGTTTCATGCGACGGAAAGATTTTATTGAAAACAAAATTACTATTTTTCGCCGAATATGCTAACTTTGCGGGGGTAAAACCTCGGTATATCTGAAAAATAGAATCGTAAATGGAAGACAAACGTTTGGAGGCTACGGCCCGTCTTTTGGAGGTGATGAATACCCTGCGACGCGAATGTCCCTGGGACCGCGAACAGACTTTCGACTCGCTGCGGAGCAATACCATCGAAGAGACCTACGAACTGGCCGATGCCATCACCGACCACAATATGGAGGGCATCAAGGAGGAGTTGGGCGACCTGCTTCTGCACGTGGTGTTCTATTCGAAACTGGGTGAGGAGCAGGGCGCTTTCGACTTCGGCGAAGTCGCCGATGCGCTGTGCGACAAACTGATTTACCGTCATCCGCACGTCTACGGCGATATTCACGCCAATACGCCCGACGAGGTCAAGGAGAACTGGGAAGCGCTGAAACTCCGCAAGAAGAACCGCAAAACCGGCACGCTGGGCGGTGTTCCGCGGTCGCTTCCGGCGATGGTCAAGGCCTACCGTGTGGGCGAGAAGGCCGCAGGTGCGGGTTTCGACTGGGAGAAAAAGGAGGATGTCTGGAAGAAGGTCCGCGAAGAGTTGGGCGAGGTCGAGGCCGAAATGAAGTCGGGCCGCAAAACCGATCTCGAAGGCGAGTTCGGCGACCTGTTTTTTGCGCTGATCAACGCCTGCCGCCTCTACGGCGTAGACCCCGAATCGGCCTTGGAACGCACGAACAAGAAGTTCATCCGTCGCTTTAATTACATGGAGCAGCAGGCTGCCGCAAAGGGAAATACGCTCCATGAAATGCCGCTCGACGCAATGGAGGAACTGTGGCAGGAAGCCAAGGGGAATGAAAAATGAAAAATTAAGAATTAAAATTTATTATGGCGCTTATACGAAAAGTCCGCGGGCATGAGCCCGTTATCGGAGAAAACACGTTCCTGGCCGAAACGGCCGTTATCCTGGGCGATGTGACCATCGGCCGCGACTGCTCGATCTGGTACAACGCCGTGCTGCGCGGCGACGTGAACCGGATCGTCATCGGCGACCGTACGAATATCCAGGACGGCGTGGTGCTCCACACGATCTACGACAAGGCGAAGCACCCTTCGCAGACGATTATCGGCAGCGACGTTTCGGTGGGCCACAACGCCATCATCCACGGCGCCGTCATCGAAGACAACTGCCTGATCGGCATGGGTGCTACCCTTCTGGACAACGCCCACATCCCTTCGGGCTGCATCATCGCGGCCAATGCGCTGGTGCTTTCGAATGCCCGGTTGGAGCCCAATTCGGTCTACGCGGGCGTTCCGGCCAAGAAGGTCAAGGAGGTGACCGAAGAGCAGCGCGAAGAGATTATCCGCCGCACGGCCCACGACTATATGCTCTACGCCTCCTGGTATAAGGAGGAAGAGTAGCCTCGCCGGCGCTGACGCACGACGGCTGTTGCAACCCGGAGTTGCGCGTATGCAGTCCGATCTGCCCGGGCCGCTCCGGCGGAGGCCTGTATGCCGGGCGGCAGGAAGCGTTTTCCGGCCGCCGTACGAAACCGAACTAAATATTTTCGCCCATGAAACTGCAATCGAAATATGCCGATCTGGTACTCAACCTGATGGTTGCCGTGGCTATCAGCCTGGTGGTCAACTTCTCCTACGTATTGTTGATGCTCGTGGACCTGAACACCGACACGCAGTCTCGTCCTGCCGGCGAACGGTCTGTCGAACGGAGCGACGAGGGCATCCTTTCGGTACATCCCGACGGCTACGGCTACCTGATCTACGAGAACGGCGACAGCGTCTATGTCCCGACGCGGCGGATGCGCTGGCTGGGAATCGCCTCCGGCGACAGGATCGTGGCCAACATCATGCCGCCCCGCAACGAGCGGGCGCATCCGATGCTGGGCGAGGTGCGCATGCACAACGGCATGGAGTTCGATTACAGCAAACTCTACAACGGACCTTCGAAAATGACCGAACTGCTTTTGCAGTTGTTCTATTACCTCGTCGTGTCGTTCGTAATGCTTTCGATCCTCACCTCCGTAAGGCGCAACTATTCGATGCCGCGTTTCGTGCGCCGCTGCCTGTGGTGCTGCGTCGCCGCGGTGGCCCTCTACTGCGTGGCGCCCGTCACGGATTGGCACACGGGCCGCATCCAGATGAATTTCATGGGCGGGCGGATGTTCGACTACATGCTGCTGCTCAAATGCTCGTTCGCCGTGGTGGCGGCGATGCTCTACGGGCGTATCTACGTGCTGATCTCGCAGCGGCAGGCTGTCGTCGTCGAGAACGAACAACTCAAGAACGAAAACCTCACGACGCGCTACAACATGCTTGTCGGGCAGATCAACCCCCATTTTTTCTTCAATTCGCTCAACTCGCTGGCGATGCTCGTGCGCGAGAAGCACGACCAGAAAGCTCTGATCTATATCGACCAGCTTTCGTATACGTTCCGCTACATCATCCAGAACGGGCAGAGCATGCTGATGACGCTCGACGAGGAATTGAAATTCCTCGAAGCTTACAGCTACCTCTTTAAAATACGCTATGCCGACAAGCTCTTTTTCGACATCGACGTGGACGACCGGTTCCTGACGTGGAAACTCCCGGCCTTCTCGCTGCAACCGCTGATCGACAACGCCGTCAAGCACAACTCGATCACCCGCAACAAGCCGTTCCACATCTCGGTGCGCACCGAAGGGGACCTGCTCGTCGTGTCGAACCCCAAGGTTCCCAAGCTCGAATCCGAACCTTCGACCGGCATCGGGCTGGAAAACCTGCGTAACCGCTGGCATCTGATCACCGGCAGCGACATCGAAATCGTCGACGACGGCGAAACCTTCTCCGTGCGTATGCCGCTTCAAAATCCTGCCGTATGATGAAAGCCCTCATTATCGAAGACGAAACCGCCGCCGCCCGCAACCTCGCGGCAATCCTGCGGCAGGCGGCGCCCGATATGGAGATCGTCGCGACGCTCGAAAGCGTCGAGGAGAGCGTCGAATGGCTGCGCTCGAATCCCCACCCCGACCTGTTGTTCATGGACATCCACCTGGCCGACGGCGATTCGTTCCGCATCTTCGACGCCGTGGAGATCACCGCCCCGGTGATTTTTACGACGGCCTACGACCAGTATGCCCTCGAAGCCTTCAAGGTCAACAGCATCGACTACCTGCTCAAACCGCTCAACGCTTCGGATGTCGGCCGTGCGCTGTCGAAACTGCATCGCCTCACGTCGGTCGAACGCCGCGATTACGGCTCCCGCGTCCGTACGATGGCCGCCAGCCGCCGCGAGGATGTTTTCCTGGTGCACGTGCGCGACAAAATCATTCCCCTGCAACGCGAACAGATCGCCTATTGCTATACCAGCAACGAAAAGGTCACGGCCTGCGGTTTCGACGGCACGGTCTACCCCATGGACAAGACCCTCGAAGCGCTGCAAACCCTGCTGCCCGAGGTGGACTTTTTCCGTGCCAACCGTCAGTTTATCGTCTCGCGCCGCGCCGTGAAAGAGATCGCCGTGTGGTTCGGCAGCCGTCTTTTGCTGCATCTCGTGGTCGAAACTCCCGAGCGAATCATCATCTCCAAAGCCCGTGTCCCCGAATTCAAAGCGTGGCTGAGGTCGCTTCACCCCGTTGAATAGGCGGTTGACCCCGTCGTTCTGCCGTTTTACCCGGAGCCCCGCTCCGGGTCTTCGTTTTGGTCTTACCTTTGCATCAGGAACTCCGGGAAAACGGATTCCCGAAATGTAATCAATGACGCAAACCAAATTCGAAAAATTATGAAAAAGAAGATTTTTGCGGCTGCTATGGCCCTCTGCCTGATGGCGGGAACGAGCGCTTTTGCGCAGGATAAAAAACCGGCTGCGGCCCCCAAGGAGCGTCCGACCACGGAGCAGATGGCCCAGCGTATGACCGAGCGCATGCAGAAGGAACTGAAACTTACGGAGGCCCAGGCCAAGGAGGTTTACAACGTCAATTTCCAGCAGATAAAGGAGATGATGGCCATGCGCGAGAAGATGGCCGAGGCACGTAAGGCCGAGGCTGAGAAGATGAAGTCGATCCTGACGACCGAGCAGTTCGTGCAGTGGTCGCAGATGCAGGCCAAGCGTCCGGGCGGACAGCACGGCCACGGTCCGCAGATGATGCACAAAGGAGATCGGCCGAAAGCCGGTAAGGAATGCTGCAACAAGCCTTGTCCCGAAAAGGGCAAGAAGGGAAAGGAGTGAGGTTAGGTCTCTCTGCGGCTAGTTGCAGCCGGGGGCGTCGGTCCGGTCGACTGACGCCCTTTTTTTGTCGATTCGCCCCGCAGCAGGCGTAAAATAGCTGCAAAAAGGTTAACTTCGCGTGCGCAAACCGAAATACACCGCACAAACACGTAGACGCATACAAACAGAACAAGATGAAACGAATACTACTCACTACCCTGCTGATGCTTTTCGCCGCCGCGGCTTTCGCCCAGAAAGGCAGCGTCACGGCAACGGTCGTCGACGCCGACACCGGGGAGACCGTCGCCGGAGCCGTGCTGACCGTGGCTCCCGTAAAAAACCCGGAGAAGAAACAGTATTTCACCTCGGCCTTCAAGGGCGCCGTGTCGATTCCGTCGCTCGCTTACGGCGAATACTCGCTGTCGGTGGCGTTCCTGGGCTACAACAATTTCGACACGACCTTCCGGGTCTCGGTGTCGAAAGTCAACCTCGGCCAGCTGAGGCTCAAGGCGGGGGTGCAGATCGAAACCGTTGTCAAGGAAGCCAAGGCGCTGCGCACCTCGCAGAAGGGCGACACGGTGAGCTATAACGCCGGGGCGTTCAAGGTCGTCGCCGACGCCGATGTCGAGGGCCTGCTCAAGAAGATGCCCGGCATCACCGTCAGCGACGGCACGGTCGAGGCGCAGGGCGAGACGGTCAAGAAGATTTTCGTCGACGGCAAGGAGTTCTTCGGCGAGGACGTTACCACGGCCATCAAGTCGCTTCCGGCCGAGGCCGTCGACCGCGTAGAAGTCTACAACAAACTCTCCGACGCCGCCGAGTTTTCGGGCATGGACGACGGCGAGGGCTATAAAGCGCTCAACATCGTGACCCACGCCAACATGCGCCAGGGCCAGTTCGGTAAACTCTACGCCGGTATGGGCTACGACGCCGACACCAAGACCGAGGACAAGGTCAAATACCTCGCGGGCGGTAATGCCAATATATTCAGCGGCGACAGCCGTATTTCGCTGATCGGCCTGTTCAACAACGTCAACCAGCAGAATTTCTCGTTCGAGGACATCCTGGGTGTTTCGGGTGGCGGTGGCGGCGGCCGGCGCGGCGGCGTAGGTCAGTATATGGTGCGTCCACAGAGCGGTGTGGCAACCGTCAACGCCATCGGCATCAACTACTCCGATTCGTGGGGCAAACGCGACCAGGTGACTTTCCAGGGCAGCTATTTCTTCAACAACACCAATACGGAGAACCGATCGACGGTGGAAAAATGGTATGAAGCTCCGATGATCCCCGACACGCTGATGACTAACGGCTATTCCGACACGAAGGGCTACAACCATCGTTTCAACGCCCGTCTGGAGTGGAAAATCTCCGAGAACCAGAACCTGATGGTCCGTCCGCGTTTCAGCTACCAGTCCAACGATCCGTGGAGCCGCACGACCGGATGGCAGTTCGGTGCTCCCGCGGATGGCGGCAGCGGTTACAGCCGTACGGACAATTTCAGCGACGCCCTGCGCCACGGTTACAACGTCGGGACGAGCGCCGTTTACCGGGCCAAACTGGGTAAGAACGGCCGTACGATCACCCTCGACGGGTCGTTCAGCTACTCGGACAATACGAACAATTCCAATTCGTGGTCGAATATCCTCGGCACGCAGCAGGATCGTCCGGCGATCGACCCGGAGACCGGAGCCTGGGACCCGGCCGATTACCTGCAATTACGCTACCTGCGCAACCTGGCGCCTTCGTCGTCGTACAGCCTGCGGGGTAATTTCACCTACACCGAACCCGTGTCCAAGTATGCGCAGGTGAGCTTCCAGTACCGTGCGTCGTACAATTCGCAGGAGCGCGACAAGCGTTCTTACATCACGGGCGACGACTTCTCGATCGCCGGGCTTATTCCCGACCGTTCGCTGTCGAACTCCTACGAGAGCGGTTATCTGACGCAGAGCGTGGGTCCCGGATTCCGCTATTCGAAAGAGCGCAACACGTTCGTGGCCAACGTCTACTACCAGCGTTCGGCCCTCGACGGACAGATCGTGCGCGACGATGCCGAGAAGATCAAGCACGCCTATAACAATGTGACCTATTTCATGATGGGCCAGTTGAACATCAACCGCGAGAATTCGCTGCGGCTCTTCGTCTCGTCCTACACCGACAGTCCGTCGATCACCGACCTGCAGAGCGTTTACGACGTTTCCGACGCCCAGAATATCAGCCACGGTAATCCGAACCTGAAACCGACCTACTCGCACCGGGTGAATTTCCACTACACCAATTCCAACGTCGAAAAGGGCCGGACCTTCATGTGGATGTTCTCGATGAACACGACGCAGGACTACACGGCTTCGCATCTGGTGCAAAGGCCCAGCGCCATCACCATTGACGGAGTGTCCTATACGCCCAATTTCTATTCGACGACCACCAATCTCAACGGTTACTGGCAGTTGCGGACCCACCTGAGCTACGGCCTGCCGATCGGGTTCCTCAAGTCGAATTTCAACGTCATGGCGGGCGTCATCTACACCAAGACCCCCAGCATGCTGGGCGGCACGATAGACGAGAGTACGGGTATGATCTCGGGCGGCGAGCGCAACGACACCAAGAACATGGGTTACGATTTTAGGGCCGTGCTGGGCAGCAACATTTCGGAGAACGTCGACTTCACCCTCTCGTGGAACGGAACCTACAACGAGGCCACCAACTCGCTGAATACGGACAAGTCGAAGAACCGCTATTTCAACCACACGGCGCAGGGCAACCTGAAGGTCGTCTTCCCGCTGGGCTTCACCTTCACGGCCAGCGCCGCCTATACGCAGTATATCGGTTTTACGAACGACTATACCGAGGATTACCTGCTCTGCAACGCCTGGCTGGGCAAGAAGGTTTTCAAGAACCGGCGCGGCGAAGTGATGGTCGGCGTCAACGACCTCTTCAACCAGAACCGGGCCTTCTCCCGCTCGACGGGCTCGGGTTATACGCAGAACTCCACCAACAGCGTCATCGGCCGTTATTACATGGTGCAGTTCACCTATAACCTGCGTCGCTTCGGCAAGAAGGGTTCGCGCAATATGAAGGATTACGACGGCGTCGAATCCTCCTCCGGTTCGCGCCGCATGGGTCCCGGCGGCCCGGGCGGACCTCCTCCGGGGATGTTCCACGGTCCGCGGTAACCAATCCGAAATCCGATTACATGGCAGGTTGATGAATATATTTCATCAACCTGCTTTGCGTTTGAGGTAAGTTCTAATATATTTCCACAAACAAAGACGCCGGGCTGAAACCCGACGTCTTTGTTATTATGCAACCGGGATGCTCAGCACCCTTCGTTCGTTTTCTCCTTCTCCGCGAGGCGTTCGCGCTGTTCGCGGCCGATCACCTGGTGAATGCCGATGCAGGCCAGTCCGCCGTAAACGACCGTGAGAATGACGAGCCATTTGATCTCGGCGAATACCTCGGGGATCGAAGCCCCCATGGTCTGGATGCGGATGAATCCGTTGACGCCGTGGCTGCTCGGGAAGAGTTGCCCGAGGTTGAACAGCCAGTCGGGAATGCCTTCGCGCGGGTACGACACACCGCTGAGCATCAGTACCGGAATCGAGGTCCAGAGCAGCAGCAGCAATGAGTTTTCGCGGTAGCGGAACAGCGTCGATACGGCGATACCCATGGCGATGCAGGCTGCCAGGTATGCCGCCATGAAGAGCATGACGGCTCCTGTCGCACCGTTCATCGGGAAGTGGAACAGCCGGTAGTGCAGTCCGAGAATATAGGTACAGGTCACGGCGTAAATCAGTCCGTAAACCAGCGCGCGGCCCAGCACCACGGGTAGCGTCGACATCCGCCGCCGTCCCGCGGGACAAAGTTTGTGGTAAAGCCCGAATTCGCGCCACGTACCGCCGATCATGCCGATGCCGATAAGCATCGTCTGCTGGATGATGACCATGATAATCGCCGGCATGACGAACGTGCCGTAACCCAGGTAGGGATTGAACAGGTTGTGCGATTGGTAGATCACGGGCTGCGTCGTGGCCTGCGCCTGCGGGATGTTGGCCCCCTTGGCGATCAGGCGCTGAAACTCGACCATCGCCCCCGTCTTGCCGATCGAGGTTACGACCTCCTGGAATACCTGCCGGTACATCAGGAAATAGCTGGCGTCGGCGTAGATCGCCACGTTGGCCTGCTCTCCGCCGTAGAGTTTTTCTTCGTAGTCGGACGGTATGTAGACCACGCCGTATATCTTGCGGCTGTAAAACAGTTCTTTGGCCTCCTCCATTGAGGTCGGGTTGTAAGCCACATAGGTGTTCGGCCCGGCGTTGAAGGTGTCGATCAGACTGCGGCTCGTCGGCGTGCGGCATTCGTCCACCACGCCGATCGGCACGTTGCGGAGCACCTGCGATCCGTAGGCCAGCGAGTAGGCCGTGGCGTAGATGATCAGCGCGAAGATTAGGATCAGCATGACGCCTGCATCTTTGAAGATCGTCCGGAACTCGTTGCGGACGACCGCCCCCAACTGCTTCCAATAGGAGGCTATCTGGTGTGTGAAACGACTCATATTATAACCTCCCCCAGAATTTTTCCTCCGTGCATACCTTTTTCAGGCGCGGCAGGCACAGGAGCGGTAAAACGATGAACAGCGACATGTAACATAGGTCGGGCAGCGAGTAGACCCACGGCGTTCCGCGCAGCATCTGGTCGACGAAGATGTCGGTGTAGAAGGTGAACGGAAAAATCTTGCTCACCCATTGCATCGGCTCCCACATGGCCATGATCGGGAACGTCAGTCCCGAAAAGGTAAAGGCCAGTACCGAATATCCGCCGCCGATCGAAAGCGACAGGCGCAGGTTCGCGAGCAGCGAGACGATCAGCACCGAGATCGACTGGTAGCTGAGGATAAACAGCAGCGTGCCGACGAGGATGACCGTGAGGCTGCCGTTCAAGGGTGTGCCCACGATCTTGAAATTGATAAGGAGCATTACCAGCGAGATCATGAACATCACCGCCGTGATGGGCAGTACCTTGCCCAGCAGCGCCGCCACCACCGATCCGTTGCCCGTGCCGAGCCATTCGCGCGCCGTAGCGTGCTTGAGTTCCGTACCGATGGCGAAGACGGTCACCATCACGACGAAGATCATCAGCATCATCGGCATGAAACTCGGCGAGAGGTAATAGCCGTAGTTGATGTGCGGATTGAAGAGCACGTGTTTGTCGAAACGTACGGGCATCAGCTGCGCCATGGCCTGCCGCTGCGTAAGCCCCTGTTTCATGAGCACCTGGAGCTGGATGCCGGCCGTAAAGGTCGTCACGGCGGTCTGTATGTCTTTCGACAACAGGCCGTTGACTGTGATGTTCGTTCCCGAAACATAGTTTTCGAGGTGGGTCTGGCTGTTGCTCAGGATGTTCTTTTCGAAGAAGGCCGGAATCTGCACGATGCACATGATCTTCCCTTCGCGCATCAGCCGTTCGCCCTCGTCCATGCCCTGAATGCCGTAGGCCACCATCGCCGTCGGGGTGTCGTCGATCATCTGCACGGCCTTGCGCGAGAGCGTCGTGTTGTCCTCGTCCAGGACGGCGATCGGGATGTTGCGGATCGCACCCTGGTTGAACAGCAGGGCGAAAAACGCGAACGACACCACGGGCAGGATGATCATCAGCACGAAATACATCGGCTGATGTGTCAGTCGGCCCAACTCGCGCCGCATTACGGCGTAGGTATTGTGCAGGAATCCGGGCATCGCTTACTTCCCGATTTGGTCCCAGTCGACGAGTACGCTCATGCCGGGGCGCATGTTCTCCGCTTCGGAAACGGCTTTGGCCTTGATGGCGAAGGTGCGGATGTCGAAACCGCCCTGCGTGCGGGTCGCCGACCACGTTGCGAAATCGGCCTGCGGCGAGATGTAGGTCACTTCGAACTCCACATCCTTGTCCAGCGCCGGGACGTATCCGCTCATGCGGGTTCCCATCTTCAGGCCCGGAAGCAGCGTCTCTTTTATGTTGAACGTCACCCACATGTCGCTCATGTCGAGGATGGCGACCACCGGATAACCGCTGCCGACCAGCTCGCCCTGTTCGGCGATGATCGTCGAGATTTCACCCGTCACGGGCGAATAAACCATCGCGTCGCTGATGTACGACTCGACTTCGCTCACGGCTCCTTCGGCCTGGCGGACGCGGGCTGCGGCAGCCTCCTTGTCCTCCTTGCGGGCGCCGTCTGTCGCCAGATCGTACTGCGCCTTGGCGGCCAGGGCCGTCGCTTCCATGGCCTTGTAGTTGGCCGTGGCTTCGTCGAGCTTCTGTGCCGGAACTACCCCGTCGTTGTAGAGGTTCTGCACGCGCTCATAGGTCTTGCGGGCCAGTTCCAGCCCGGCCTGCGCCTTCTGCCACATGTTCATGGCGGCCTCGATCTGCTGCACGCGGGCCCCGGCGAGGGCTGCGGCATCCAATGCGGCGGCTGCGCTCTTCACGGCTTCGGCCTGCTGGAGTTTAGCCTCCAGTTCGGGCGTCGAAAGCGTGTAGAGGAGTTGTCCCTTCTCTACGCGGTCGCCCTGTGCGACCTTCATGTCGTCGATGCGGCCCGGGACCTTCGACGAGGCCTTGTAGGTGGTGCACTCCACCGTGCCCTGAATCAGCGTCGGGGTCCGTTTGGTGAGGTACCAGCTGATCAGTACGACCGAGAGGACGATGACCGCTGCGGCCGCTAAGATTCCGATTACGTTGCTTCGTTTCATATCGTTTGCTGTCTTTATAATTTCGTTTATGGGGGCTTCGGGAGCCGGGTCGGAGGAATCTCTACCCTCCTATAAATCCGTTTTCAGCGGGGCGAAGTGGATCGCCTGTGCGTCGTTGCGGCGCGCATAGGCCGGAAATTCGTCGCTGATACCTGCCGCTTCGAGCAGTTGGGCCAGCAGCAGGTCGTAGTTGTAGGCGGCCTGCAAACGCTCGGTGCGGACGCCCGCGAGGTTCAGTTCGGCGTCGATCAGATCCGACGAAGAGCTCATCCCTTCGAGGAATGCGGCGTTTTTCATCCGCAGGTATTCCTCTGCGAATTTCAGCGACGAGTCGATCGAGGTCATCTGGTTACGGTAGTTCATCATCTGGTTGTAGAGTTTCTCCACCAGCACCGAAATGTCTTTCCCGGCCTTGTTCTGCAATTCACCCACGCGGCGTACGGTCTGCTTGGCCGCCGAGTATTTGTATTCGCGGTTCAGTCCGTCGAAAATCTTGATGTTGACGCCCACGCCTACGGCCCAGCGGGGCACGAGCCCTGCCACCTGGTAGTTGTAGAACGATCCGCCGCCTATGGCTGCCACCTGCGGCAGGAAGTTGGCGCGCTGGGCGCGTACGCCCTCCTGCGCCAGTTCGCGCTTGAGCGACACCTGGCTCAGCAGCGGGTTGCGCGTCTGTGCGAGGTCCTGGTAATAAGCGAGTTCCTCGACTTTTCCGAGGATAAACATCGCCGTCACCGGACGCCAGTCGTTTTCGCGTCCCAGCGTGTTCGACAAGGCGCTGGCAATGGTTTCGGCCTGCAGTTTGGCGTTTGCCAGTTCGCGCTCGGCCTCGGCCATCTTGAACTCCACGTAGAGGCGTTCGGTCTGGGCGATCATGCCGTTCTTCTCGAGGGCCCGGGCGTCCTCGAGGTGTTTGCGCACCCCGTCCACCACCTGCTGGCGCACCTCGACGACCTGCGTGGCGAGAGCCAGGCCGAAATAGCGTTCCACCAATTCGGATATCAGCGCGTTGCGGGTCTGGTTGCCCTGCTCGACGGCTGTTTTCTCGTTGATCTTCGCAGCGCGGTTCGCGGCGTTGATCTTGCCGCCCATCCAGATCGGAACGGTCACTTCGCCGCCCACGAATCCCAGGCTCTGGTCCTGCACCTTGAGGAACCAGTCGGCGCCCATCATCGGGTTCAGAAGCCCCTGGATGCCCTGGATAATGGCCGGGTCGGTAATCAGGCCGCTGCCCAGCACTTTGCCCGCGAGGTCCTTGGCCGGACCTTTCAGGTCGTTGAAATCGAATCCGATGTCCTTGGCCATATAGGCGTATGCACCCGAGACGTTGATCTGCGGCATGCGGAGACCGATAGCCGCGCGGCGTTCCTGCTGGGCGGCGCGCTCCTCGTAGGCGGCGGCCTTCAGCGCAGGGTTCTCCGTGAGGGTGACGGCGATCGCTTCGTCGAGCGAGAGCATCTGCCCGGTCTCCTGTGCGGACATTGCCGCCGGGGCCATCGCCGCCGCCATGAAGGCGATCTTGACTGCTATTTTCATAGTATTCATGCGTTTATTCGGCAAATATAGATTTTCTTGCAATATCTTCTGCTGCTGTGCCGGCATTTAGGACATTTTTAGGCCCTTATGGACACAAATTGCGCCTGTTTCATCACCACAGATGCGCATTGGCCTCACGTACTCCCCCGGCCATTTCGGGATAAACCCGCACGTCCACCCCTGCTTCGCGCAGTGTCTGCGCCCCGCGGCAGCAGACGAAACGGTCGGGTTCGTACGACGCAAAGGCTACGCGTGCGAATCCGTGGCGCAGAATCAGCCGCGTGCAGCTCTCGGGTTCGCTTTTCCGCTGCGAACAGGGCTCCATCGAGGAGTAAATCGCCGCCCCGCGCAACTCTGCGCCCGCATCGAGGGCCTTGCGGATCGCCTCCTGTTCGGCGTGGTGCGTGGGCGACGTTTCGTGGGTGTAGCCCGTGAAAGTCCGTCCGTCGGGAAGTACTATTACAGCCCCGACGCAATAGGAACCGGGGCCGGGTGTGCAGCGGAATCCCTCGGCGACTGCCAGCACCAGGTAGCGGCGGTCTTCGGCCGAGGTGTCGGGGTGCAGCACACAGGTCGCAACCTCCATGCCGCCGAGGTTTTCGTGCCGGCATCGGGCTCCTTCCGGAACCTCGAAGTCGAACCGCGCGCCACCCTTCTCCTGCCCCAGCGTCAACTGCGGGTTGACCGCCCGGCGCACCGTGTCGGCCATCCCTTCGGCGAGGAACATGCCGAGGATCGCGGCTCCCCCTTCGACCAGCAGGCTTTCGATTCCGCGCTTTTCGAGTTCGGTGACGATAAAGGCCGCCGTAATTGAACCTTCGGTTGATATAACCTCCGCAATATCCTTTAAATCGGGCATTTCAGACTGTGAAAAAACATAGCGGTCCGCATCCCCTTCCGTGAAGAACCGCAGGGCGGGAGCGAGTTCTCCCGAGCGGGTGACGGTGACTTTCGTCAGGTCGGGGCGCAGCCCCCTCGCCGTCCGCCGTTCGCGGGCCGCAGGATCGCGCAGGAGCAGCGCCGGATTATCGCGGCGCAGCGTTTCGGCTCCCACCAGGATGGCGTCGTGTTCGGCGCGCAGGCGAAGCATCGCTTCCCAGTCTTCGGGAGTCGAGATCATCAGCCGCCGGGGGGTGTTGTCGTCCAGGTAGCCGTCGGCCGTCGTGGCAAAAGAGAGTGTTATTCGCATATAACGCAGGTTCGGCGTATCGGTTTTATGTAATCCGGCCGTTGCCGGAATTTAGTTCGTTTTACACCTCAAGGTAAACAGGGTGACTTCGGGCCATGCGCCCAGCCGCATCGGATATGCAACATATCCCGTGCCGTCGTTGACATAAAGTGTGTGGCGGCCCGTGTCGTAACGGCCGCTCCAGTGTTTGTAAATCCACTCTGCAGGCGACCATCCGCGGCCCCAGGGGCGGATTTTGAACTGCATCGAATGTACGTGCCCCACGAGCGTCAGATCGCCGTAGCCGGCCTCCACGATCTGTTCCCAGAGCTGCGGAATGTGCACGAGGGTGATGTTGTAGAGCGAATCCGGAATACCGTTGTAGGCCGACGGAATCGCTGTGCCCGGCAGGTCGCGGTCGTGGCGGCGTTCGCGCAGCGCGGGATCGAACGACAGCCCCGTGAGCGAAATGCTGTCGGCGCCGCGCCGCAGGTAGACGGTCGTATCTTCCAGTACGTTCCACCCCATCGACCGCTGGCGCGCAACCACCTCGCGGGCCTCATCGGCCGCCGGAAAACGCACCGAATCCTTGATGTAAGTTCCCGCGTCGTGATTGCCCGTGACCGACCACACCGGACCTTCGATCCGCCGCAGGAGCGCCATGACGCGCTCGTCGAGCTCTTCGGCGCGGATGTTCACCAGGTCGCCCGTGAAGAACACGGCGTCGGGCCGCAGGGCGTTCACGCTGTCTGCCAGCCGCGTCAGTTCGCGTCCGGGACGGACGAGCGTTCCGACGTGCGTGTCCGTAATCTGAACGAACCGGTAGCCGTCGAAGGCTTCGGGAATGCGTTCGGAGCAGATTTCCACCCGGTTTACATGGATGCGCGTGCGGCCCCAGGTCGTGCCCCAGAGGAAGAAAAGGACCAATGCCCCGGCGACGGCGTATCCCGTGCGGCGCAGGTGTATGAAGTTGAAAACGTAGAATGCAAGGCGCGGCAGGACCGTTATGATCCATCCCCAGAACAGCCACATGTAGACGTACATCAATCCCGTTCCGTTGTCGCGGCTCAGGGCGCTGATGACCGACGAAATGACCGGCAGGGCGTCGGTCACGACAATCCATGCGATGAGCGTACGGCTTGCGGGGTTTTTGCGCCGCCGGCGACGGTAAAAATGGACGCAGTCGGCGGCAATAGCCAGCAGGGAGAGGAACAAAGTCATTAAAAACAGCATATATACCTTTTATTTATGTCTGCAAAGATAGTAAATTTTGTTATTCGCACCGACCCTTTGGCATACAACTTGCTGATTTTTCCGGTGAGTTTTAACTCACTGAGAACTAGCAAGAACATTCGTATAAACCAAATTTATTCAGCTTATGAAAACATTTCGACTTCTGATTGTGGCTCTGCTGCTTGCGGGTTCCGCATCGGCGCAACGCTTCGAACGCAAGGCCATGCGGGGCGAGTATTCTCCTACGGTCTACCTGATCTCCGCGCAGGAGGTGGACACCATCTACTACGGACCGGCTGCCATGCGGCAGGCGGCGGCGCTCAACCGCATGGCGATGGACAATGCCACGCAGGACTATATCGACACGCACCGTCCCGGTTTCCAGCAGGTTGAGAAACCCCAGTTCGTCTTCGCCACGAAGAACAACCGGTTCTCGTTCTCGCTGGGCGGCTTCGTCAGCCTTCGTGCGGGCTACGATTTCGACGGCAGCGTCGACAATATCGACTTCGTGACCTACGACATCCCCGTCCACGGCAATTACGACACCAAGCAGAAACTGATGATGGACGCTTCGACCTCGCGTCTTTTCCTGAAGGCCATCACCAACACCCGTGCACTGGGCCGCGTGGTCGTATTCATGGACGCCGACTTCCGCGGCGGCGCCGAGGGCAGCTATACGCCCCGCCTGCGGTCGGCTTACGTATCGTTCCTGGGCTTTACGCTGGGCCGCGACGTGACGACTTTCTGCGACCTTTCGGCAGCCCCGACGACCATCGACTTCCAGGGTCCCAACGCCTATAATTTCAACTTCGCGACGATGATCCGCTACGAGCACGCCTTTGCGAACAACCACCTCAAATTCGGCGTTGCGGCCGAAATGCCCCAGGTGAGCGGCACGTACAACGACAATTTCGCCACCCTGAAGCAGCGCGTTCCCGACTTCCCGGCCTACTTCCAGTATGCCTGGGGCGCCAACCGCGACAGCCACATCCGCGCTTCGGGCGTCGTGCGCAACATGTACCTCCACAACCTCCGCACGGGCAATAACACCTCGCTGTTGGGCTGGGGCGTACAGTTCAGCGGCACGATCAAGGTAGCGCGCCCCCTGCAACTCTTCATGAACGGCGTTTACGGCAAGGGCATCACCCCTTACATCCAGGACCTGACCGGTTCGGGGCTCGACTTCACGCCCAATCCGGAAAATGCCGACCAGATCCAGACAATGCCGATGTGGGGATGGCAGGCCGCAGCCCAGATCAACCTGACCCGGCGGCTGTTTATCTCGGGTGGTTATTCGATGGTCCGCGTGCAGCGCAGCCACGGTTTCTATGCCGACGACCAGTATAAGCAGGGCGACTACATCTTCGGCAATATCTTCTATTCGATCACCCCGCGCTGCAAGGTGGCCGGCGAGTATCTTTACGGTTCGCGCAAGGACATGAACGACGACAAGGGTCACGCCAACCGGGTGAACGTAATGCTGCAATACAGTTTCTGACGATGCTGTATAATAAATAGTATTGAGTATTTTTCGGGCGGTTTCTTCGGGAACCGCCTTTTTTGCGAATCTATCCGCGGGGATTCTTTGTACTTTTGGTGTCAAAAGTACCAAAACCATCCGCATGTCGTTCTCCGCGGGATCGTCTTCCGGCCCGTGCTGAGCGGGCGCAGTAAGATCGAGCCTTTACAGCCTCCCGCCCCGGGCGCACGGGCCGTCAGCCGCTCTTTTCCCGCTCCGAACGAGAATGCGGACCATTCACGCCGCCAACGGCGGCGAATAATCCCCGCTTGGCAAAAAAGGCGTCAAGAAAGATGCGGACTAAAAGCGCGAGCGGAGGGGACGGTTTGCTTGCAAACCCGCGAATAGTCGCCCGGAGCCAGCGTTAGGCCGCGTCTTTCAGCCTTTTTTGTCGGCGGGTCGGTTTTTACGCCGCTTTTTGACGACCAAAAAGCGGCAACACTTCGCGGCGAAGACACCGGTTTTATGTACTTTTGACATCAAAAGTACAAAGAATCTCCGCGGATGAAAGCCGCGGTTAATAGCCGACCAAAAAGCGGCAGAGAACACCAGTCGCAGACTGCGGTTTCATCCTGTGCCTCTAAAAGTACAACGAATTTCCTTCGGACCGAAAAAACGGCCCGACTGTTGCATGAAACGTTTTTTTTACTACCTTTGTCTTGACGATTCGCCTGCGTGCGGATTGTTTGCTTTGCTTCACGTGAAAACTGCAACTTTCAAATGTCGAGGCAAAGGTGCAAGGATGCTCCGCGAGTTGTCGGCCCACGGCCCGGCGACGGGGAGTTACCTGCTTTTTTATCGAAACTGCGCGTTACGGGCGTGGGTTCCTTGTATCTGTATTCGACATGGGCTGTTGCAGGCCTTCACGTGAGTATGGGTATCTTGGGGCCTGCGCCTTTCTTTTTCGAAAGCGCCGGCCCGGCATACGGACCGGCGGCTGGATGTTGCGTCACTGCTTTCTGATTCTTCATGGAGTAAGTTGCCGCCGGTCCTTTTTTCTTCCGGGGGCGGCAGTGCGGAACGTCCGACCAATCTAAAATAAGCTCAACCGCAGCCGTCAAGGCCCCGCCCCCGGTTTTCTTTCTCCGCTCCCCGGCGGCAACCGACCGGAATTTTGTTATCTTTGCCATCGGACTAATTGACTGAAGTATGGGAGAACTCAACGACACGATAGCCGGCTGGCTGACGGAATACGGATGGAACGAAGCCTATATCGGCTTGACCGCCAAGTCGATCATTGTGCTCGGAATACTCCTCGTCGCCTATGTGACGACGATGTTGTTCCGCCGTCTGGTCGTCCCGGCCCTGCAAAAAATCAGCGCCCGGACAAAAGTGACCTGGGACGACTACCTTTTCAGCGACAAGGTGATGCGCTCCGCCGCGCGGCTGATCCCGCCCGTCGTCTGGTACGTCCTGCTTCGGGCCGCCTTTTACGACATGCCCCTGCTGCTCGACGTTCTGCACAAAGGCTGCCTGATCTATTTTATCGTCGTTTTCCTGCAGCTCGTCGGGGCATTCCTCGATACGCTCTACGACATTTCCAGCCAGCACGAAACCCTGCGCAACCGTCCGCTGAAAGGCGTTTATCAGATGATCAAACTGCTGGCGGTCTGTGTCGGGGGCATTCTCATCATCAGTATCCTCATCGGCCGCGACGCCACGACTATCCTGGCCGGACTGGGCGCCTCGGCGGCCATCATCATGCTGATTTTCCGGGACAGTATCCTGGGACTTGTCGCGGGCGTACAGCTTTCGGCCAACGACATGCTGCGCCCCGGCGACTGGATCACGATGGCCAAATACGGCGCCGACGGTTACGTCACGGAGGTGACGCTGACGACGGTCAAGGTGCAGAATTTCGATAAGACCATCACTACGATCCCTCCCTATGCGCTGGTCAGCGATTCGTTCCAGAACTGGCGGGGCATGTGGGACAGCGGCGGACGGCGCATCAAACGGTCGCTGCTGATCGATGCGAGTTCGGTGCGCGTCTGTTCGGAGGACGAGTTGGCGAGGCTTCGCAAAATCGGATTGGCCGAGGTTACCGACAGTGCGGAACCCGTCGTCAACCTCTACGCGCTGCGGGAGTATGCGGCGCGTTATATAAAAAATCACCCGGGCATCCATCCCGACCTGATGCAGATGGTCCGCATGCTCCAATCCACCCCCGAGGGCATTCCGATCGAGGTTTACTGCTTCACCCGGGAGACGGACTGGGTCACCTACGAAAGGGTTCAGGGGGCTGTTTTCGACCACTTGTTCGCCGTCCTTCCCCAATTCGGACTGCGGGCCTACCAGCGCTCCTCCGACCGGGATTCGCAGCCCGGGGAGTCCTGACGGGACGCGAACCGGACGGGTTTCGTATATTTGCCAAATTCAAAACCGAAAATAAAATGGAATTTTTAGCGCAATACAATCTGACGGGCATCGTCATCGGCATAGCCACCTTTCTGATCATCGGCATCTTTCACCCGATGGTCACCAAGGGCGAATACTATTTCGGCGTGAAAATCTGGTGGCTGTTCCTGGTGATGGGTATCGCCGCGATCGTCGGTTCGATCGCCGTGCGGCACATCCTTTGGTCGACGCTGCTGGCCGTGTGGGGCGCTTCGTCGCTCTGGTCGATCGGCGAACTGTTCGAACAGCGCGAGCGTGTCGCCAAGGGCTGGTTCCCCAAAAATCCCAACCGCAAATAGCGGTTATTCCCGCCTCTGCGCGGGCGTATCGGTCCGGGGACAGGGCGATGCCTGCGGAGTTTGGAGAATGACGATGACGACGGCCGTGACGACGAGGATCAGCCCTATCGTGTCGTCGAACGAGAATTGCTCGCCGAAATGCACTACCCCGACCAGCACCGCCGTCAGCGGCTCCATCGACCCCAGGATCGAGGTCATCGTCGGCCCGATCCGCTGGACGGCCAGCACGAGGGTGAGGTTCGAAAGCACCGTCGGCAGTAACGCCAGCAACAGCAGGTTGCGCCATGCCGGCCATGTCCCGGCTACCTCTAAGCCCGAACTCGCGAGGGCGTAAACGAGGAACAGGACCGCCGAGAAGATCAGCACGTAAAACGCCACGACCAGCGGATCGAGCCTCGCAGCCCGGCTTTTCATCACGCCTATAATGTAGACGGCATAGGTCGCGACCGTCATCGCGGCGAATGCCAGTCCGCGGGCCGGATCGTTCTGCCCGGCGTCGCCCCAGGCCAGCAGGGCTACGCCTACCAGTGAGATGAAGACGGCGACGGCGATCCACACCGAACTGCGTTCGCGGAAAAAGAGCGTCATCGCGAGCGTCACCACCAGCGGATAGAGGAAATTTACGGTCGTAGCCACCCCGCTCGGGATGTAGTCGTAGGAGCGGAGCAGGCCCAGCGCCGTGGCGGCATACATCACGGCCAGCAGGGCCAGCACGGCGGCGTCGCGTCCCGAGATACGCAGGGTGCGCCGCGTGAAAAGTACCACGGCCCCCGTCATCAGCGCTGCGATGAGCATGCGGTAGAAAAGGATTGCCGGCGACGCCATGCCTGCCTGCAGGAGCGGAATCGAGAACAGCGGGACCAGCCCGAAGGTCGCCGAAGAGACTACGGCGTAAAATATACCCTTGAAATTGTGCATGGATTCTTTTTTAGCGTAACTTTACACCGCAATTACCATGCGAATACGTCGAATACATATCCTGATCGCCCTGACGTTCGCCGCGACGTGTTGTACGCCCGCGGGAGGCCCTGTGCAGTTCGCGCCTTCCCCGCCTGCCGGCTGGACGGGACCGGGCCCCGTGCCGCCGCCCCGGCGGATGCGGCTGTTTTTCGGCGGCGACGTGATGCAGCACATGCCGCAGGTCAACGCCGTGCGCCGCGGCGACGGATTCGACTACGAACCCGTTTTCCGGGCGCTCGAACCCCGTATAAAGGCCGCCGACCTGGCTGTCGTCAACCTCGAAACCACCCTCACGCGCCGAAATACTTATACGGGCTATCCGCTCTTCCGGTCGCCCGTGGCGTTGGCCGACGCCCTGCGCGACGCCGGTGTGGATGTCGCCGTACTGGCCAACAACCACTGCTGCGACGGCGGGGCCGAGGGTATCCGCACGAGCATCGAGGAGTTGGACCGCTGTGGAATACGTCACACGGGTGTGTTTGCGGACAGCGTTGATTACAAGGCGAATAATCCGCTCTACCTCACGTATTGCAGCATGCGGCTGGCGATCGTGAACTACACCTACGGAACCAACGGTATGCCCGTCCCGAAGGGCACGATCGTGAACCTGATCGACACCGTACGCATTGCCGCGGATCTTGCGGCAGCGCGCACCGCCGGGGTCGATTTCATTGTCGCGTGCGTCCACTGGGGCGACGAGTACCAGCGGCGCGAGAATGCCGCACAGCGGAGTTTGGCCGCATTTTTGCGTCGTCACGGAACCGACGTGGTGGTCGGGAGCCATCCGCACGTGATTCAGCCCTGGACGGCCGATTCGTCGCACGTGGTGCTTTATTCGCTGGGCAACCTCGTTTCGGGCCAGCGCCGCCGTTACACCGACGGCGGACTGGTGGCCGCCGTCGAAGCCGTCCGGCATCCCGAGGGGCGGATGACTTACCGGCTCGAAACGACGCCCGTGTGGGTCGGCGTACCGGGTTACCGCATCCTGACGCCCGAAGCCGCCGACACGATGGCGCTGCCCGCAGCCTACCGCACGTTCCGCGACGACTTCGACGCACTGACCGGAAACGGCTTATAGGTAAACCGAATAGTCCCATAGGAAGAAACGATGGGATTTTTTTGGAGATTGTTTCCGGAAATTGTTATCTTTGTAACAGTAAAAACGCACACACATTAAACAATATAAGATTATGGAAAAGAGCATCAAAGGCACACGCACCGAACAGAATCTGCTGAAGGCATTCGCCGGTGAAAGCCAGGCACGCAGCCGTTACGTATTTTTCGCAAGCAAAGCCAAAAAAGAGGGCTACGAGCAGATAGCAGGCGTTTTCGCCGAGACCGCAGAGCAGGAGAAGGAGCACGCCGAGCGTTTCTTCAAGTTCCTCGAGGGCGGCGACGTGGAGATCACGGCCAGCTACCCCACCGGCCCCATCGGTACGACGGCCGAGAACCTGCTCGCTGCCGCCAAGGGCGAGAACGAGGAGTGGGACGTACTCTACCGTGAATTCGGCAAGGTCGCCGAAGAGGAGGGCTTCATGGAGATCGCTACGGCGTTCAAGATGATTTCGACCGTCGAGGCCGAGCACGAGCGCCGCTACCTGAAGCTGCTGAGCCGCCTGACGGACGGCAACTTCTTCAAGCGCGACGGCAAAATCTGGTGGCAGTGCCGCAACTGCGGTTTCATCATCGAGGCCGAGGAGGCTCCGAAGCTCTGCCCTGCGTGCAAGCACCCCCAGGCCTATTTCGAGCCCAAGAAAGAGAACTATTAGTCGCATACGACACGACGACCGGCCGCATCCTGCAAAGGGTGCGGCTTTTTTGCGGAGACAACAAACAACATCCCGAAATAATTTTGTATTTCGGGATGTAATTTTTACGTTGAGCAGACATTACATAGGCCAACTTGTCGCAGGCCCCGCCGCCGTTCCGTTATTTCGTAGCTTGCCGTATTATTACGGAGTTCGTGGCGCTTTGCAATTCCACAACACGCGGGGAGCCGTTATTATAGGCCGTCAGTGCAAATGTCATTGTTCCTTCGTTTGCATAGGGCAAAATTGCGACGCTCGGAAGCGACAGCCAAAAAAGTTCATCTTCGGCAAGCTCCTGGGTGATGAAACTACGCAAACCGTTTGCATCCCTGTATTCGTTCTGCCAGCCGTCTTTCATGGTAAAGCCGATCTGGAACGTTCCGCCGGTTTTGGGAATAGTTATTTCTGCGGTCGAAACGAAAGATTGGATCATGGGCTTGCTGACTACGATGGGACTCTGGGCCGAGAGTGTGAATGGAGCGAAAAATGCGATCAGAACTCCGAAAAGAATCTTTTTCATAAGCTTTTGGTTTTGGTTGGATGTTTATAATTGCAGATTTCTCTGCTTTGCTGCTTGAGGTTCGGAGCCCGCGTGGAACTTCGTTGCATTTGGGGCTCTACGTAAAGTTAGTATATGTTATTTGTTTTTACAAATATTTATTGCAAAAACAGAGCAAAACTGGGCGATTATACGATGGATGAACACACGCCTGAAAGCGTTTCCTGTGTTTTGCCGGACCATATTGACGGCTTGATTCCGCCCCGATAATTTTTATTTCACGATTCTTAAATTTTAATTCTTTGTTGTATCTTTGTACGATTATCCGGAAATACAACAAAACATAAATATGGCAGACGAAAAAATCATCTTTTCGATGGTCGGCGTAAGCAAGACCTTCACCAACCAGAAACGGGTGCTCAACAACATCTACCTCTCTTTTTTCTACGGCGCCAAGATCGGCATCATCGGCCTGAACGGTTCGGGTAAATCGACCCTGATGAAGATCATCGCCGGGCTGGACAAGAACTTCGACGGTGAAGTGGTCTTCTCGCCGGGCTATACGGTGGGTTACCTGGAGCAGGAACCCAAACTCGACGACACGAAGACGGTCCGCGAGATCGTCGAGGAGGGCTGTGCGGCTACGGTCGCTCTGCTCAAGGAGTACGAGGAGATCAACATGAAGATGTGCGAGCCGATGGACGACGACGCGATGGCCAAACTGATCGACCGTCAGGGCGAGCTGTACGAGAAGATCGACCAGTGCAACGGCTGGGAACTGGACAGCGTGCTGGAACGCGCGATGGACGCCCTGCGGTGTCCCGATCCCGACGAATCGGTCAAGCACCTCTCGGGCGGCGAACGCCGCCGCGTGGCCCTGTGCCGCCTCTTGTTGCAGCAGCCCGACGTGCTGCTTCTGGACGAGCCGACCAACCACCTCGACGCCGAGTCGATCGACTGGCTCGAACAGCACCTCCAGCAGTACAAGGGTACGGTAATCGCCGTGACCCACGACCGATATTTCCTCGACAATGTCGCCGGGTGGATTCTCGAACTCGACCGCGGCGAAGGCATTCCCTGGAAGGGCAACTACTCGGGCTGGCTCGACCAGAAGACCACCCGCATGGCCATGGAAGAGAAGCAGGAGTCGAAGCGCCGCAAGACCCTCGAACGCGAGTTGGAGTGGGTGCGCATGTCGCCTTCGGGCCGCCACGCCAAGTCGAAAGCCCGTCTGTCGGCTTACGACAAGATGATGAACGAGGATACAAAGCAGAAGGAGGAGAAGCTCGAAATCTTCATTCCCAACGGTCCGCGTCTGGGCGACGTGGTGATCGAGGCCCACGAGGTTTCGAAAGCCTTCGGCGACCGCGTACTGTACGAAGGGTTGGAGTTCTCGCTGCCCCCTGCGGGTATCGTGGGCGTGATCGGTCCCAACGGAACGGGTAAGACTACCCTCTTCCGGATGATCATGGGCCTCGAAGAGCCTACGAGCGGTTCGTTCCGCGTGGGGCCGACCGTGAAACTGGCCTATGTGGACCAGCAGCACAAGTCGATCGACCCCGAAAAAACGGTCTTCGAGGTGATCTCGGGCGGTTTGGACCTCATGACGCTGGGCAACCGGCAGGTCAACGCCCGCGCTTATGTGGCCCGTTTCAACTTCTCGGGCGCCGACCAGGAGAAGAAGTGCGGCATGCTGTCGGGCGGCGAGCGGAACCGTCTGCACCTGGCTCTTGCGTTGAAGGAGGAAGGCAATGTCCTGCTGTTGGACGAGCCGACCAACGACATCGACGTGAACACGCTGCGCGCCCTGGAGGAAGGTCTCGAAAACTTTGCGGGCTGCGCCGTTGTGATCTCGCACGACCGTTGGTTCCTCGACCGTATCGCCACGCATATCCTCTCGTTCGAGGGTGATTCGAAGGTGGTCTTCTACGAAGGTTCCTACTCGGAGTACGAGGCCTGGAAGAAGGCGCAGGGCGGCGATACGGCGCCCCACCGCGTACGTTACAAGAAATTAATGGCATAAATATACAATGGCACAGAAACCTTCCATTCCCAAAGGCACGCGCGACTTCTCCCCTGCGGAGATGATGCGCCGCCAATATATTTTCGACTCGATTCGCCGGGTCTTCCGCTCTTACGGCTTTGCGCCGCTGGAAACCCCGTCGATGGAAAACCTTTCGACCCTGCTGGGCAAATACGGCGACGAGGGCGACAAACTCCTGTTCAAGATTCTCAATTCGGGCGACTACGCCGCGGGCCTTTCGGACGAGGAGGTGCGCAACGCATCGAAAATCTGTGAAAAGGGGCTCCGCTACGACCTCACGGTCCCCTTCGCGCGTTACGTCGTGCAGCACCAGGGCGAACTGACGTTCCCCTTCAAACGCTATCAGATTCAGCCCGTATGGCGCGCCGACCGCCCTCAGAAGGGCCGTTACCGTGAGTTTTACCAGTGCGATGTCGACGTGATCGGCACGCGGTCGCTGCTGTGCGAGGTCGAGCTGATCGAGATCGTCGAGCGGGTTTTCAAGGCCCTCGGTATCCGTGTCGCACTGAAGATGAACAACCGCAAGATCCTGTTCGGCATCGCCGAGGCCATTGGTCACGCCGACAAGATGATGGATATTACCATCGCCATCGACAAACTCGAAAAGATCGGACTGGACAACGTGAAGGCCGAACTGATGGAGCGCGGATTGGGGCAGGAGGCTGTCGACAAACTTCAACCGATACTCGAACTGAGTGGCGACAATCTGCAGAAAATTAAACAACTGCGCGATGTTCTTTCCGTCTCGGAGACGGGCATGAAAGGCATCGAAGAGATGGAAACCGTTTTCGGCTATGTCGACCGGTTAGGTATCGACCTTACGGTCGAGCTGGACCTTTCGCTGGCACGCGGTTTGAACTACTATACGGGAGCGATTTTCGAGGTCAAGGCCCTCGATTTCGCCATCGGCTCGATCTGCGGCGGCGGCCGTTACGACGATCTGACGGGCATCTTCGGTATGCCCAACATGTCGGGCGTGGGCATCTCGTTCGGCGCGGACCGCATCTACGACGTGATGACGGGCCTCGGGCTTTTCCCCGAGGATGTCAACTGCTCGACCCGGGTGCTGTTCGTCAACCTGGGCGCCGAGGAGGAGGCCGCCGTGCTGCCGTTGCTGCGCGATTTGCGCGGCCGTGAAATCGCCGCCGAAATCTACCCCGAAGCGGGTAAAATGAAGAAGCAGATGGAATACGCCAACCGCCGCGGCATCCCCTACGTGGTGATCGTGGGATCGCAGGAGCTGGAGTCCGGAGCCGCAACCGTCAAGGACATGCGCTCGGGCGAACAGCGCCAGGTGGCCTTTGCCGAACTGGCCGGAGCGGTTCAATAAAGACACTCAACGCCGCTTTCGTGCACTGCGGCGACAAATCCCGGGCGGAGGTGAATGCGGTCTTTGACGGCATTCCGGACCGCCCGGGTTAAATACCCTAAAATCATTACGCCATGCGCCGATTGTTCGTCATACTCGCTACCCTTTCCGTCCTGCCCCTCGCGGCGCAGAACGAAGACGACGTGCGCCAACTCCAGAAGTTCGCGCAGGTTTTCCGTTACCTTTCGGGCCTTTATGTCGATGACGTGGACATGAAACCCGTCGTCGAAGGAGCCATCACGGGCATGCTCGAAGAGCTCGACCCCCACTCGGCCTATATCGGAGCCGAGGAGATGAAAGGCGTGCAGGAGAGTTTCGACGGCGAATTCAGCGGCATCGGTGTGGAGTTCAACGTGCTGCGCGACACGGTGATCGTGGTCAACACCATCGCCGGAGGCCCTGCCGAAAGGGTCGGCGTGCGTGCCAACGACCGTATCGTGCGCATCGATACGCTGAGTTCCGTGGGTATGGGACGTGCCGACGTGCCCAAATACCTGCGCGGAAAGACCGGCACGAAGGTCGAGATCGACGTTGTGCGCCACGGCACGCCCGGGCAGCTTCATTTCGTGATCGTCCGTGACAAAATTCCCCTGAACACCGTCGATGCTTCCTACAAGGTAGCCGACGACATCGGCTACATCAAGGTCAACCGTTTCGGCCGTACCACGATGGAGGAATTTACCGAGGCTTTCCGCAAACTGGGTAAACCCGGAGGCCTGATCCTCGACCTGAGGGGCAACGGCGGCGGCCTGCTGGAGCAGGCGATCGAGATGGCGGGATTTTTCCTGCCGCGCGGGGCCGTGATCGTCTCTACGGAGGGGCGCGCCGTCCCGGCTTCGTCGTTCCGCGCCCAGAACAACGGCGAGGACCTCAAGGGTCGCCTCGTGGTGCTGATCGACGAGTCGTCGGCTTCGGCCTCGGAGATCGTCGCGGGGGCTGTGCAGGACTGGGACCGCGGCGTGGTCGTAGGCCGTCCGAGTTTCGGCAAGGGACTCGTGCAGCGCCAGATCGGGCTGCCCGACGGGTCGGCCGTGCGTATTACCGTAGCCCGCTACCACACCCCTTCGGGCCGCGTTATTCAGCGGCCTTATGAAAAGGGCAAACGCCGCGAATATTACCTCGACCACCTGCGCCGCTACGACGACGCTGCGCGCGATTCGCTCGACGCGGAGGCTCCGGCTTACCGCACGCTTCGCACCGGACGTACGGTTTACGGCGGCGGCGGGATTCGTCCCGACGTTCTTGTCGAAGCCGACACGGCGGGCTATTCGAATTATTACGCCGAACTGATCCGCCGCGGCGTCGTGGCCGATTTCGTGGGCGACTGGCTCGACGGATCGCGTGACAGCCTTTCGCGCCGTTATACGACCTTCGGCGCGTTCGATGCGGGATATACCCCTTCGGACGAAGTGCTCGACGCCCTTACGGCGCTCGGCGAAACCCGGGGCGTGAAGTTCGATGCGGAAGGGTTCGCCGTTTCCGAACCCCTGATGCGGATGCAGCTCAAGGCCCTCGCAGCCCAGCGCCTATTCGGTACTGGCGCTTATTTCCAGGTCATTAACCCGGCCATGAGTCCTGCGTATGCCCGGGCCGTGGCGATTCTCGAAGATTGGGACAAGTCGGGACAACCCGTCCTGGAGCCGTAAAAATAGCGTCTCTGTTTTTGGAAATTTCCATTTCTTTTCGTATATTCGTTGATACGAGATGCGAATTGATATACTGAAACTAACCCAAAAACGACTCCTATGCTTCCCCCTACCCAGCCCCGTCGCGAAAGCGAGGATTACGGAGACCAGATTCTTTCCAAGGCCGTAAAAGCGGGCCGACGAACCTATTTCTTCGATGTTCGCTCCACGCGCGGCGACGACTACTTTCTGACCATCACCGAGAGCCGCAAAATCACAGCCCCCGACGGCACGTCGAGTTACGACCGCCACAAAATATTCCTTTACAAGGAAGATTTCTCGAAATTCGCCGAAGGGCTGAACGAAGTCGTCGAGTTCATTCGCCGCTCGAAGGAGTGTCCCGAGCCGGTGAAATAGCCCCTGGTTCCGGCTGTTTCACAAACAGCCTCCGGGGCGATCCTGTCATTGTGCCATCCTGTTCGGTTATTGTCGGGGATCGTGCTGTCCTGTCTTTTGGGAGACGGGCAAATCTGTTGAGCCGCAAGCCCTTGCCTGATAAATTCATCTGCGATTGTTTCGTAACGGCCGTATAGCCTGAAAAATTGATGAAAACTTAATTTTCAGGTTGCGGGCTTTCGCCTTTTATCGCTACCTTTGACTTCGCCGAAGATACTCCCGCCCGGCAAAGTGCAAGCAAGCTTGCTTTTGCCCTCGCTTATTCGTATCTTTGCGTGCAAAACCAAATACGCAAACAGACTATGAATTTCTCCCGGTACATCGTACTCGCACTGAAAGGATGCGCCATGGGTATGGCCGATGTCGTTCCCGGCGTTTCGGGCGGTACGATCGCCTTTATCTCGGGTATCTACGAAGAATTGCTCGATTCGATTCGCAGCGTCAATGCCACGGCGCTCAAACTGTTGCTGAAACTCCGCCTCGGCGAGTTCTGGCGCCATGTCAACGGCAGTTTCCTGCTGCCCGTGCTGCTGGGGATCGCCATTGCTATCTTCTCGCTGGCGCGGCTGATGACCTATCTGCTGACTTACCACCCTATTGCCATCTGGTCGTTTTTTTTCGGTCTGATCATCGCTTCATCGGTGCTTGTCGCCCGGCAGATCGGACACTGGAACTGGCGGACTGTCCTGGCCTTTGCCGTCGGGGCCGTCGCCGCGTGGTGGATTACCGTCGCTACGCCCGCCGAAACGCCCAACGACTGGTGGTTCGTGATGCTGTCCGGGGCCATTGCAATTTGCGCCATGATCCTGCCCGGCATCTCCGGGGCTTTCATCCTGCTGCTGCTGGGTAAATACCAGTACATCATGCAGGCCGTCGGAGACTTCAATATCCCCGTTATCGCGGTCTTCGTCATCGGAGCCGTGGCGGGTATCATCTCTTTCTCGCACCTGCTGTCCTGGCTGCTCAAGCACCTGCACGACATCACGGTGGCCGTGCTGATGGGTTTCATGGTCGGTTCGCTCAACAAGGTCTGGCCCTGGAAGGAGACCGTGGAGACCTACCTCGACAGTCATGGCGTCGCACAGCCGCTCGTTCAGCACAACGTTGCCCCCGGGGCGTTCGAACAACTTACGGGACAGCCGTCGCTGCTCGTGCAGGCTATTTTGCTCTGCGCCGTCGGATTCCTGGCTATCTACGGCATCGAGTTGCTGGCCCGTATCATCGTTAAAAAAGAGGAGAAATAAACCATGCGTCGTTTCGGACTGATCGGTCGCCCGTTGGGCCATTCGGCTTCGGCGGCCTACTTCACGGAGAAGTTTAACAGGGAGGGTATAAGCGATTGTGAATATTCGCTTTACGAGTTGCCTTCGATCGAGGAGCTGCCCGGCCTGCTGGCCCGGGTCCCGGAACTCTGCGGGCTGAACGTCACGATTCCCTATAAACGCGACGTGATCGCCTTTCTGGACTCGGTTTCACACGAAGCACAGGCTATCGGGGCGGTCAACTGCATCCGCCGCAGCGCGGACGGACGCCTCGCGGGGCATAATACGGACGTTATCGGTCTCCGGGCCGCATTGAACGAGTTATTGGGAACCGCCGTGCCGGAACAGGCTTTGGTGCTCGGCACGGGAGGCGCTTCGCAGGCTGTTCAGTATGCCCTTGCCGAACGCGACATTCCCTTTGCGCTGGTTTCGCGCGAGGCGTCGAAAGGCAACTATACCTACGACAACCTGCCTTGTGAAGTCGTGGAGACCAGTCGGCTGATTATCAACGCATCGCCCGTGGGGACCTATCCCAATGTCGATGCCGCGCCGCGTATCCCCTACGCCTATGTCACGCCGGAACACTATTTGCTCGATCTGGTCTACAATCCGTCGCTGACGCAGTTTCTCGACTATGGCCGCCAGCGCGGGGCGCATATCCTGAACGGACGAACGATGTTCGTGGAGCAGGCCGAAGCCTCGTGGCGTATCTGGAATGCTTAAAGCGACGCCTTAACTAAAACCTATAATCGCATGAAAAACATCTTATTGACTCTCTGCGCAATCGTCGCCTGCTGGGCCGGGGCCTTCGCGCAGGATTTGACGCCGCCCCGTTTCGACGGAGCCGTAATTCAGGTTTTCATGACGCGCATGGCCGCTATGGCTGAAAAGATCGCCGTCGAGCAGCAGATTCCGGCCGACTCGCTCTCGCCGGTCGTAAGGATCGCCCTGCACATTGACAAAACGGGAAATGTGGCCGAATGGACGTATATGGACAATACACGCGAAGGTCGCGACCGTGCGGAGTTCGCTCCTGCAACGGCCGCCACACGCCGGGTGCTGAAAGAAGCCTATGCCCGCCTGGGCGGAAAATGGAACCCTGCAACCACGGCGGACGGGCGTCCGGCCTCTTACACTTCGCGGATGACGATCCGCATTCCCGTCGAGAAGGTCGAGCGGGCACTGAATCCCGATCCGCTGTTGTTTATGGGCGGGAATCCGGAGAAGAGTTTCCATGAATGGGCCAAAGTGCGTATCCGTTACGACGAACGCTTTACGGAAAAGGGCGTAGACGGAGTTGCGCACGTACGCTTCTATGTCGAGCCGGACGGACGGATCACGATCGACAAGGTCGTGCAGACTCCCAACGACAAGCTGGCGAAGGAGATGATTCGCGTCATCCGCAACAGCAAGGGGAAATGGACGCCCCGCAAGGTGCGCGGCGTTCCTCAGCGTACGGCCTTCGACTACCGGGTCAATTACGGTGGCAACTGATAACGAGAAACTCCGCCCGACGGCGGAGTTTTTTTATTGGAGTTTTGCGATGTAGCCGATAACGTCGAAGGTGGTCAGCCCGTATGCATAAGGAGCGTAAAGCGGATGGCGGGGATTGCCTTTTGCCGTAGGTTCCCCGATTTTCAGCCAACGGCCGCGATGGGTACTTAAAACGGAGTGAATATCCCGGAAACACTGCTTTAAATAGGGCTTTACGGCAATGTCGTTGCCGAACGCCACCAGGATGTCGGCGGCCGGATAGCGTTTCGCGAGACGGGTTATCCCCTCCAGATTGCGCTGGTGCATCGCTTCGTCGAGCGCCGGGGACATGCTCCATTTGTCCGTGGCGCGTTCGGACGAGAGGTTCAGCATGGTGAATCCGTCATACCCGGCATTGGCGGCGAACCGCGTAACCTTGCGCAGCGTAGGGTCCGGACGCAACTCGTTCGCCGTGCTGGGGTTGAGCCCTATGACGAAAAGCATCCTCTCCCCGGCTTGCTCCAGGATAAAGCGATAAGCGCCTTGCTCCCGCCCGGTTTCTTCCCAGTATGTCGGTTTGTAGCGGATGGCGGGGCGCTGTTTCATCGGTGCCGCAGCATCGCTTTGGCTTTTTCGAACTCCTCTTCGCGGACGACTACCTGGGCAGGCATGGTCCCGATCGGATAGATGGCCGACATGTATTCGTTGCGGATAGTCGACCAGATGCCGGCGCTGTCGAGCATCGACTTGGCTATTTCGGCCTCTGTAATGGTGTTGTACTCCGCCAGTACAACCAACGAGTCGTCTTTCATATTTTTTCGGTTTTGGTTCGGTATTTAAAGTTAAGCATTTTGTTGATAAAATGCAAGAGCCCTGCCACGAATCTTCAATAAATACGTTATCTTTGTCTGACGATAACTTCAGGCACAGATAGACTGCACTTCGGCAAAACAAGTTGCCCGGCACTTGATTTTGCCCTCGCTTTGTATTATCTTTGCATACGCAAAATTTTGACGCAATGCCCCAGTTCGTACATCTTCACGTACATACCCAATATTCGATTCTGGACGGTCAGGCCAGCATCCCCCGACTCGTGGACAAAGCCATGGCCGACGGCCAGCCCGGCATCGCCGTGACAGACCACGGCGACATGTTCGGTATCAAGGAGTTTTTCAATTACGTCCAGAAGGTCAAAGGCAAGAATAAAGACAAGGCCGCCGAATGCGAAGCCCGCATCGCCGCCCTGCGCGACGGCACGGAGGCCTGTGCCGACCCCGCTGCGGAGATCGCCAAATGTGAGAAACAGTTGGCGGAGTGCAAGCGCCGGCTGGCCTTCAAACCGATCATCGGCTGCGAGGTCTACGTGGCGCGCCGCCGGCTGCACGACAAGGAAGGCAAGCCCGACCAGAGCGGCTACCACCTGATCCTGCTGGCCAAGAACCTCAAGGGTTACCACAACCTCATCAAGATCGTTTCGAAAGCGTGGACCGACGGTTTCTACATGCGTCCGCGAACCGACCGTGCGGAGATCGAGAAATACCACGAGGGCCTGATCTGCTGTTCGGCCTGTCTGGCCGGTGAGGTTCCGCGCGCCATTACGGCGAACGACCTCGAAAAGGCCGACGAGTCGATCCAATGGCACAAGAAGGTCTTCGGCGACGACTATTACCTGGAGTTGCAGCTCCACAAGGCTACCGTCGAGCGGGCCAACCACGAAGCCTACCCCATGCAGTTGCATGTCAACAAATACCTGCGTGAACTGGCCGCGAAGCACAACGTGCGGATGGTCTGCACCAACGACGTGCATTTCGTGGACGAGGACAACGCCGAGGCGCACGACCGTCTGATCTGCCTTTCGACGGGCAAGGACCTCGACGACCCCAAGCGCATGCTCTACTCCAAGCAGGAGTGGCTGAAAACCACGGCCGAGATGGCCGCGATCTTCGGCGAGACCGACCCCGAAGCGATGGCCACGACCGTGGACATCTGCAACCAGGTCGAGTGCTACTCGATCGACCATGCGCCGATCATGCCCGAATTCGAAATTCCCGTCGAGTTCGGAACCGAAGCCGAATACCGCGCCCGCCTCACGGAGAAAGACCTTTTCGACGAATTCACGCGCGACGAAAACGGCAACGTGGTGATGTCGGAGGAGGACGGGCTCAAGAAAATCCAGAAACTGGGCGGATACGACAAACTCTACCGCATCAAGTTCGAAGCCGACTACCTGGCCAAGCTGACGATGGACGGCGCGCATAAGCGCTATGGCGATCAGTTGACCGAAGAGCAGGAGGAACGACTGAAATTCGAGCTGCACATCATGAAGACGATGGGTTTCCCGGGCTACTTCCTGATCGTGCAGGACTTCATACGCGCCGCACGCGAAGAGTTGGACGTGTCGGTGGGACCGGGCCGCGGTTCGGCCGCAGGTTCGGCTGTGGCCTACTGCCTCGGCATCACGCAGATCGACCCGATCGCCTACGACCTGCTGTTCGAGCGTTTCCTGAATCCCGACCGTATCTCGCTCCCCGATATCGACGTTGATTTCGACGACGACGGACGCGGACGCGTCCTGAACTGGGTGACGCAGAAATACGGCAAGGAAAAGGTCGCGCATATCATCACCTACGGTACGATGGCCACCAAACTGGCCATCAAGGACGTGGCGCGCGTGCAGAAGCTGATGCTCTCGGAGTCGGACCGCCTCTGCAAACTGGTTCCGGACAAGATTCCGGACAAGAAGCTCAACCTGCAGACCGCCATCGACTATGTTCCCGAGCTGAAAGCCGCCGAGCAGTCGGACAACCCGATCCTGCGCGACACGATCCGTTATGCCAAGATGTTGGAAGGCAACGTCCGCAATACGGGCGTGCATGCCTGCGGTACGATCATCTGCCGCGACGACATCACCGACTGGGTCCCCGTCTCGACGGCCGACGACAAGGAGACCGGCGAGAAGATGCTCGTCACGCAGTATGAAGGTTCGGTGATCGAGGACACGGGCCTTATCAAGATGGACTTCCTCGGTCTGAAGACCCTTTCGATCATCAAGGATGCCGTGGAGAACGTCCGCCAGACCAAGGGTATTGCGGTCGACATCGACGATTTCACGATCATCAACGACCCTGTGACCTATAAACTCTACGGCGAGGGCCGCACCGTCGGAACGTTCCAGTTCGAGTCCGCGGGTATGCAGAAATACCTCCGCGAATTACAGCCCTCGACCTTCGAGGACCTGATCGCCATGAATGCCCTCTACCGGCCCGGCCCGATGGACTATATCCCCGACTTCATCGCCCGTAAGCACGGCCGCAGTCCCATCGTGTACGACATCCCCGTCATGGAGAAGTACCTGAAGGACACCTACGGCATCACGGTCTACCAGGAGCAGGTCATGCTCTTGTCGCGTCTTTTGGCCAACTTCACCCGCGGCGAGTCGGACACGCTGCGTAAGGCGATGGGTAAGAAACTCAAGGACAAGCTGGACCACCTGAAGCCCAAGTTCATCGAGGGCGGCAAGAAGAACGGCCACGACGCGAAGGTGCTCGAAAAGATCTGGGGCGACTGGGAGAAATTCGCCTCCTATGCGTTCAACAAGTCGCACGCCACGTGCTACTCGTGGGTAGCTTACCAGACGGCGTACCTCAAGGCCAACTACCCTTCGGAGTATATGGCCGCCGTGCTGAGCCGAAACCTCACGAACATCGAGCAGTTGACGCTTTACATGAACGAGTGTAAGCGCATGGGCATCAGTGTTATGGGGCCTGACATCAACGAATCGATGCGGCAGTTCTCGTCCAACGCAGCCGGTGACGTGCGTTTCGGTCTCGCGGCCGTGAAGGGCGTCGGCGCAGCAGCCGTGGAGAGCATCATCGCCGAACGTAAGGCCAACGGTCCGTTCAAGGATATCTACGACTTCATCGAGCGGGTTAACTATTCGCTCGTCAACCGCAAATGCCTCGAAAACCTCGCTTATGCCGGGGCGTTCGACTCGATCACGGATTTCGCCCGCTGCAAGTTCTTCGGCATCGACCTGCGCGATTCGAGCGGCATCACCTTTATCGAGCAGTTGATGCGTTACGGACAGCGCTTCCAGACCGAGCAGAACAACGCCCAGCAAAGTCTGTTCGGCGGCGGCGAGCACGTCGACATCCAGCGCCCGGTACTTCCGTCCTGTGCCGACTGGAGCCAGTTGGAGAAACTTACGAAGGAGCGCGAAATGGTGGGACTCTACCTTTCGGCACACCCGCTGGACGACTATAAGGTCATCATCGACCATATGTGCAAGACCCAGCTTTCGGAACTGGAGAACCTCGACGCTATCAAAGGGCAGGAGATCGCTGTGGCCGGCATGGTCGTAAGCGTCTCGAACCTGATGACCAAAACCGGCAAACCGTGGGGCAAGTTCAAACTCGAAGATTATAACGGCGGCCACGAGTTCGCCCTCTTCGGCAAGGATTACGAGAACTTCCGCAAATACCTGTTTCCGGACTATTTTCTCTTTATCCGGGGCCGTGTGCAGCCTAAGCCCTACAACGACCAGGAACTCGAGTTCAAGATCATTTCGATGGTCCAGCTCCAGGAGATGCGCGACACGATGATCAAGGAGATGTACGTGCACCTGCCGATCGAGGATGTGACCGAAAAGCTGATCCGCGAACTTACGCAGAAGGTCAAGGAGTCGAAGGGCGACACGCTGCTGCGGCTGAGCGTCTACGACCGCGAAGCGCAGGTTTCGCTGGGCCTCTTTTCGAAGAGTCACAAGGTGAGTCTCTCGCCGTCTTTGGTCGGATTCCTGGATGACAACCACATTCACTATTCAATCGCATAATCGGACATAAAATCATAATTTAAAACTGTGAAACAATGGCATTAGCAATCAACAAAGACAATTTCGAGGCGCTGGTCGCAGGCGATCAGCCGGTAGTTATCGACTTCTGGGCCGAATGGTGCGGTCCCTGCCGTACGATGTCGCCCATCGTGGATGAACTGGCTGCGGAGTTCGAAGGCAAAGTCGTCATCGGCAAGTGCGATGTGGAGGAAAACGACGACATCACGATAAAGTACGGCGTGAGGAACATCCCGACGATCATCTTCCTCAAGGGCGGCGAACTCGTCGACAAACAGGTCGGCGCCTGCTCGAAGGACGCCCTGAAAGCCAAAATCGAGAAACTGCTCTAAGCGATGCTGCGTACCATCGACTTCCACGGACTGAAAGGCGTGGAGTTTTCCAAGGGCGATTATACGGCGATCCTGATTCCGGAGATGGGGGCCAACCTCGTGCGGCTGGCCAACACCAGGCTGGGCGCGGAGATTCTGCGTACGCCCGGAGCCGACGAGGTCGGGACTTTCAAGGCCCGTCCCCAGGTCTTCGGACTGCCCATCCTGTTCCCGCCCAACCGCATCGCTGACGGCCGTTATACGTTCGAAGGTCGCACGTACCAGTACCCGATCACCATCGAGAAGGAACACAACTACCACCACGGCGTCCTCAAGAGCGAGGCGTTCATGGTGTCGAAAGCCCGTGAGACGGACGAAGAGGTGATGATCGAGTGCCGTTATTATGCCAATGCGGGCAACGATGCGATTTTCCGCGATTTTCCGCACGAGTTCAAGTGCAAAATCACCTATTGGCTCTCGGCCGAAGGGCTGGAGCAGGAGGTGATGTTTTCGAACCGCAGCAAGATGCGCATGCCCGTGGGCGTAGGCTTCCATACCCCGCTGTCGATTCCGTTTGCAGGAGGCTCGGACGCTGATTACGTGATGCGCGCCGCAGTTGGAGAACAGGTTGAACTCAGCGAACGTAACCTGCCGACAGGAAGGAAGTTGCCGTTGTCGGAGAAATTTGCCAAACTGCGCAGCGGAGGCCTTCGGGTCACCGGCTGCGAACCGATCGAAGCCGGGTTTACGCTGAGCGAAATCGACGTGGACGGCAAGCATTTCCGCGGCGCATTGGTCGAGAATATCCGTACGGGTGTGAGGACCTTTTACGAGGTGGATTCCCAGACGACCTACTGGACGATCTGGAACAACGGCGGGCAGGTCCCCTACTGTTGTCCCGAACCGCAGTCGTGGACTACGAACGCCCCCAACCTCGCCGCACCCGCGGCCGAAGGATTCCGGTCCATCGCCCCGGGCGAATCGTGGCGCATGACTTTCCGGCTCTACGCTAAATAATAAAAGAGGAGGTCCGAAGACCTCCTCTTTTATTTAGAACGACTCGTTGAACACCGTTTCCGACAGCGGTTTGCGCAGCATGTCGTGACGGTCGGGATCGGACGGAATGCCCTCCCCGTAGCCGACGAGCAGGATATTGACGGGTTCCACATGTTCGGGCAGCGAGAACTCCTCGCGCACGGCTTCGGGCTTGAACATACAGATCCACAGCGTGTCGAGGTCCAGCGATGCCGCGGCGAGCATCATGTGGTCGGTGACGATCGAAGCGTCGATGTCGCCGATCTTCTTGTCGTCGTACTTGCGGGTCCACACCTCGTCAGTATCGGCGCAGACGATGATAGCCGTCGGAGCTCCGAAATTACGCGTACAGCGCGCAAGGCGCTCCATCCCTTCTTTCGATTGCACGACTACCAGCCGCTGGGGCTGGCGGTTGGCTCCCGTGGGAGCTACACGGCCGGCTTCGAGGATAAGGGCCAGTTTCTCCGGCTCGACCTGTTTGTCGAGGTATTTGCGGCAGGCGTACCGCTTCTTCGCCAATGCTAGAAAATCCATGCTTTTTCAGTTTACAAAGGCAAAGGTAATAAAAATCGGGCCACGGCAATCCCTCCCTGCGGCAGAATTTGTCAGTCCGCACTGACATTCTGTCAGAAAAAAGGCGCTGGCACACCGTTTGTTGAATCAGAAGCAGGAAATCATAAAAACAACAACGATAAAAACTATGAAAAACGGAAAAATCGGAGTTACAACGGAGAACATTTTCCCCGTGATCAAAAAATTCCTTTACTCAGACCATGAAATTTTCCTGCGTGAGTTGATCTCGAATGCCGTGGACGCCACCCAGAAACTGAAGACCCTCTCGTCGATCGGCGAGGCCAAGGGCGAACTGGGCGACCTGACGATCCATGTAGCCGCGGACAAGGATAAAAAGACGCTCACGGTGACGGACCGCGGCGTGGGCATGACGGCCGAAGAGGTGGACAAATACATCAACCAGATCGCTTTCTCGGGAGCCGAGGAGTTTATGGAGAAATATAAGAACCAGGCCATCATCGGGCACTTCGGACTGGGCTTCTACTCTTCGTTCATGGTCGCCGACAAGGTCGAAATCTTCACGAAATCCTTTAAGGAGGGAGCCAAAACGGTACATTGGAGCTGCACCGGTTCGCCCGAGTTCGAAATGGAGGAGACCGACGAGGCCCGTGACCGCGGTACGACGATCGTCCTGCACCTTGCGGAAGACACGCTGGAGTATGCCGAGGATTCGAAGATCGAAGGCCTGCTGAAGAAATACTGCCGCTTCCTGCCCGTGCCCATCGCCTTCGGCAAGGTCAAGGAGTGGAAGGACGGTAAATATGTCGATACCGACAAAGACAACATCATTAACAACATCGATCCGCTGTGGACCCGCAAGCCCGCGGAGATCACTGAGGAGCAATACAAGGAGTTCTACCACGAACTGTACCCGATGAGCGACGAACCGCTGTTCTCGATCCACCTGAACATCGACTATCCGTTCCACCTGACGGGTATCCTCTATTTCCCGAAGATTCACAACAATTTCGAGATTCAGAAGAACAAGATACAGCTCTACTCGAATCAGGTGTATGTGACCGACCAGGTCGAGGGCATCGTACCGGAGTACCTGACGCTGCTGCACGGCGTGATCGACTCGCCGGACATTCCGCTGAACGTTTCGCGCAGCTACCTGCAGAGCGACGCCAATGTGAAGAAGATTTCGAGCTACATCACCCGCAAGGTCGCAGACCGCCTGCAGGAGTTGTTCACGACGATGCGTTCGGACTATGAATCGAAGTGGGACGACCTGAAAATCTTCATCCAGTACGGCATCCTCACCGACGAGAAGTTCGCCGAGAAAGCCGCGGAGATCATGCTCTGGAAGAACATCGAAGGCAAGTACTTTACTCCCAAAGAGTATGTCGAGAAGGTCAAGGAGAACCAGACCGACAAAAACAAGACGGTGATTTTCCTTTACGTCGACGACCCCGTGGAGAAACACACGTTCCTCGAAGCGGCCAAAGGCAAGGGGTACGACGTGCTCGTCATGGACGGCCAGTTGGACAACCACTACGTCAACTGGTACGAGTCGAAGAACAAGGAGAGCCGTTTCGTGCGCGTGGACAGCGACGTGATCGACAAACTGATCCAGAAGGAGGAGAACGTCAAGATGTCGCTCAGCGAAGGTCAGCAGGAGGTGCTGACGCCCGTGTTCGAGAGCCAGATGCCCAAGGACGACAAGATACACTACAACATTTCGTTCGAGGCCATGTCGCCCGACGAGGCGCCGGTGGTCATCACGCAGAACGAGTTCATGCGTCGCATGAAGGAGATGGCCCAGACGGGCGGTGGCGGTATGAGCCAGTTCTACGGCCAGATGCCCGACAACTTCACCATTGCGGTGAACGGCAACCACCCTATCGTCATCGACATCCTGGCCGACGTGGAGAAATCCTACGGCGACAAGCTCAAGACGATCACCAAGAAGATCGACGCGGCGGTGGCCGAGGAGAAGCGATTCGACGAGGTCGTGAAGGACAAGAAGGAAGAAGATCTCTCGGCGGAGGAGAAATCGACCCGCGAGGAGTTGTCGAAGAAGATCGTTTCCCTGCGCGACGAGCGCAACGAACGCCTGCGCGAGATCGGCAATGAAAACCGCCTTGTCAAGCAGATCATCGACCTGGCGCTGCTGACCAACGGCATGCTCAAGGGCAAGAACCTGACGGATTTCATCCAGCGTTCGATTTCGCTGATCGAAAAATAGGTTCCGAAAAACTTTTGTGGGAGAGGCTGCACTTTCGGGTGCGGCCTTTTTTTTGTTTTCGCCGTACTTATTCCGTAACTTTTTCCGCGATTATTGCGTCCAAACGGTATAATCTGAGAAACAAATCGTTATATTTGTTTTATCACTACAAATCCAACCCTTATGAAAAACCTCCTGATCCTGATTACCGCGGCGGCCGGAACGTTCCTGTCGTCCTGTACCCCGGCCGACCGCGTCGTGGAAAACCCGCTGATCGAAACGGCCAACACGCGAACGCTCGACATCGTGAAAGTCGAACTGAGCGACACGGCGACCGTGCTGCATGTGAACGCCTACTTCCGGCCCAAAAACTGGATCGTCATTTCGTCGGACAGCTACCTGCAGGTTCCCGCCATGAAATTCCGCCTGACCGGAGCCGAAGGAATCACACCCGATTCGCTGTTCTGGATGCCCGATTCGGGCGAAACGTCGTTCGTACTCAAGTTCCCGCCCCTGCCCCGCGGCACGAAATCGTTCGACTTTATCGAATCGGACTGCGACGACTGTTTCAAACTCTACGGCATAGACCTGACGGGTAAAAAGGAGTATCCCGAATATCCCGAAGGCTTGCCGAAGGCACTGCGCAAAGCCCCGAAGGACGGTCCTGTGCCCGATCCGATTTTTACGGTCGGCGAGACGACCGTAAACGTTCATTTCTTAGGGTTCCGCGAAGGGATGTTCAAGGAGGCGACGCTTTATGTCAATTCGCTGCTCGACAGACAGAAACAGTACGATGCGCCGGTAGACCCCGAAAGCGGCGTTGCGACCTTCCGGTTCGAACAATACGGTACGTCGCTGATCTTTGGCGAACCCGTCAGTCCCAGCTCGATGTTCGTGAGTTTCTGGACGGCCCCCGGGGAGACGGCGGATATCTACATCGACCTTGCGGAGAAAGGAAAATCCATCGTCCAGCGCCGCGACAAGGAGCACAAAGCCCCGCATAACCACACTCTGTATGCAACGGGAACCTATGCCGATCTGAACATGCTCTGCGACCGGAACGAATGCGGAAGGATCGCGCTCAACAAATACACGGGTGAATTCGCCGACTACCGGATGACGGCGGACGAATATACGCAGATGATCGTGTCGAAATACAAGGCGCTCTCCGACAGCGTCGCCCGCAGCGGCATGTCGGAGATGGTCAAGGAAATGTCGTTACTTTCATTGCAGCAGGAAACACTTCTAGCTATCGCATCCGGCACGTTCCTGATGGAGCATAACTACCGGGCGGTGAACAACAAATGGGAACGCAGCGACAAAATCGATTACAAATTCGCAGAGATCGGTCCGGAGCATATCGCCGCAGTCTGCAACCTTTTCGACGCTACCGATCCCAAACTGGTGATGGGTTCCAATATCGGCGATTACCGTCTTGCGGCGGTGAATCCGAATGTAGACTGGACGAAAACCGCGAACATCACCGAAGGCCCGTTGGCCGACCTGCATAAAACTGGCCTCATGCCCTCCAAAGCCGAGAATAACGAACTCACGGAAGAGGATCTCGCCGAACTCCGGTCGCTGAAAAATCCCTTCTATGCCGAGGCCTGCGAAGCCATCCAGGCCAAGGTGCGCAAAGACCTGGCTGCGCTGGAAGGTACGGTAAAGATCGAGCAGGCGCCCGACGTAAGCCTCGATAAACTCTTCGACGCCATCGTCGCGCCCTACAAGGGCAAGGTCGTGATGGTCGATTTCTGGAACACCTGGTGCGGACCGTGCCAGGCCGCGATCAAGGCCAACGAGCCGCTCAAAACCGGAGAGTTGAAGAGCAACGATTTGGTCTGGATTTACATCGCCAACGAGACTTCGCCGCTGGTGACCTACAAGACCCAGATCGGTAAAATCGCCGGCAAGCACTACCGGCTGAACGACAAACAGTGGGAATACCTGTGCAAGCAGTTCAAAGTCGACGGCATCCCCTCCTACGTGGTGGTCGACAGGGACGGAACCTACAAACTGCGCAACGACCTGCGGGACCACGGCAAACTGAAAAAGACGCTCAAAGCAATGATCGAATAACGAAAACGACCGCCTCCTTCCGGGGCGGTCGTTCCGTTGAAGGCGGGAACGGGCAGGGCGAAAACCCAAAGTGTCCGGTCCTTATGCGTTTCGCCGCTCGATCTCGCTGATATTTTCGATCTTTTTCTTCCGGAGGAAGCCGTAAACGCCGTCGAGGTGCTCGATGACGCGGCCGTGTGAAAATTCGTAGATCTTGTGCGTCAGTCCGTCGAGAAAGTCACGGTCGTGGGAAACGATGATCAGCGTGCCGTCGAACGCCATCAGCGCTTCCTTGAGAATTTCCTTGGTCTTCAGGTCGAGGTGGTTGGTCGGCTCGTCGAGAATCAGCAGGTTGACGGGCTCCAGCAGCAGTTTGATCATCGCCAGACGGGTCCGCTCGCCGCCGGAGAGCACCTTGACGAGTTTTTCGCTGGCATCCTTGCCGAACATGAAAGCGCCGAGGATATCGCGAATACGGGTCCGGATGTCGCCCACGGCGATGTCGTCGATGGTTTTGAAGACGGTGATCGACTCGTCGAGCCCCGACGCTTCGTTCTGCGCGAAATAGCCGATCTTGACGTTGTGGCCCATCTGGATCGCACCTTCGAAGTCGATCTGGCCCATGATTGCCTTAACCATCGTGGACTTACCTTCGCCGTTGCGGCCCACGAAGGCGACTTTGTCGCCCCGCTCGATGGTGATCGACACGTCGCTGAATACACGGTGGTTGCCGTATGCTTTGCCCAGCTCGGTCGTGATAACGGGATAGGAACCCGACCGCGGAGCAGGCGGGAAACGCAGGTTCAATGCCGACGTATCCTCCTCGTCCACCTCGATAAGTTCCAGTTTTTCGAGCATCCGCACACGCGACTGCACCTGGTTGGTCTTCGAATAGGTTCCCTTGAACCGCTCGATAAACTCCCGGGTTTCGGCGATCATCTTCTGCTGGTTGTCGTAGGCCGCCTGCTGCTGCTCGCGCCGTTCGCGCCGTAGTTCGAGGTAATGCGAATAGTTGACCTTGTAGTCGTAGATGCGTCCGCGCGTGATCTCGATGGTACGTGTTGTGATGTGATCCACGAAGGCCTTGTCGTGTGAAATGACCATCACGGCCTTGGCGTTGTTCATCAGAAAATCCTCCAGCCATTCGATGGATTCGATGTCAAGGTGGTTCGTAGGCTCGTCCAGCAACAGCAGGTCGGGTTTCTGAAGCAGCAGTTTGGCCAGCTCGATGCGCATGCGCCATCCGCCCGAAAATTCGGAAGTCTGCCGCGTGAAGTCCGAGCGTTCGAAACCCAGACCCAAAAGGATGCGTTCCACATCCTCCTGATAGTTGGTGAGGTCCACGGCATAGAATTTCTCGGAAATGGCCGTCACCTCCTCGATCAGGCGCATGTACGATTCGCTTTCATAGTCGGTGCGGGTCGTGAGCTGCTCGTTGAGTGCCGCGATCTGCCGCTCGATCTCGAACAGGTGTTCGAAAGCCCGCGAGGTCTCTTCGACGAGCGTGCGGCCGTCTTCTACCGTCAGGTGCTGGGGCAGATACCCCACTTTGCCGCCCTCGCTTACCGTTACACGGCCGCGCGTTGGGGTTCGCACTCCGGCGATGATCTTCAGCAGGGTCGATTTGCCGGCTCCGTTCTTACCCATCAGGGCGATCCGGTCCTTGTCGCCGATGACGAACGAAATATCTTTGAAAAGCGTCGTGCCGCTGAACTCTACGGTCAGCGAGTCTATTGAAATCATAAGTTATCGCAAATTGAACCGCAAAGATAGCAATTTATTCGGACTTTGCCGGGGTCGAAAGCCCTGTTCTGAACGGCCTGAAAAAACCGCCTCGGACAGCGAAGCGGTGTAAAGAGGGTCGGAAATTGGATTCTTATTCGGTCCAGCGGTTTTGGATCAGTTCCAGGAACCACTCCGGACAGCGGCACGGACGCCGCGAATCGCTGTGTATAAAACCCAACTGCGTCATGCCCGTGTTCAGCAGGTCGCCCTTCTCGTTGTAGATTTCGTAGAAGAAATTGATGCGTGTGCTGGGAATCTCCCTGAGGATGATGCGCACCGTCAGCAGTTCGTCGAAATAGGCAGGTTTGCGGTATTTCGACTGCACTTCGAGGATCGGCATCATGATCCCCCGGCGTTCGACTTCGGCAAACGACATGCCTAACTCGCGCAGGAACTCGCTGCGGGCGGCTTCGTAGTAGCAGATGTAATTCGAATGGTGGCAAATGGCCATCTGGTCGGTGTGTTTGTACCACACGCGTATCTGACAATCGTGGCTTAACATGGCTTCTCTATTTTTTCGTTTTTAATTTTCCGGGGTACGGATTCGGGCCGGCAGCATCGGAGCGGTCCATCGCCTCTGAAACCGGCTTCCCGGGCCGGGGGCCTAACAGCAATTCGGCCTCTGCGGTTTTTCCCTCTTCCAACAGGCGCCGGATCTTTGTCGAACTGACGTTCATACCGCCGACGCTGCACGGTTCGACTTTCACGACCTTCAGCCGTCCCGGCGCTGCGAGCGCCTCGCAGTCGATCCGGTCATGGCCGAAGCGGTGGTTGAAACCTGCAACGAGGGTTTCGGCTCCGACCCGGCCGATCAGGTAGTCGTTCACGAACTCCTCGCCGGAGAGGGCACTGAACGTTCGGTCGAACGGTATGACGATTACATTGTCGACTCCCAGTTCCGCCAGCAGGGACAGTTTCTCGTCGAGCGTCGTCAGCAGGCGCAGCCCTTCGGCCCGGCCCAGCGTGATGCGCGGATGCGGCTCGAAGGTCAGTACGATACTCTCGCCGCCGTTGGCGCGGGCTTCGGCGACCAGCCGCCCGATCAAAGCCCGGTGGCCCAGGTGTACGCCGTCGTACGACCCGACGGTCACCGCCGGACGGACGAATTGCGGAAGCGTATCGAAACCGTGAAAAACCCTCATCTCTCCCTCTCCCGGCACGCGTTTACGAGTTGCTGCCGTCGCTTTCCTTGACGAAGTAGGCGACTTTTTCGAGCAGCGTGGTGATGTCGTAGTTCTCGACGATGATTCCCTGGGGGAAATTCAGCGGCGTGGAGGTGAAGTTCAACACGCCCCGTATGCCGGCGTTGATGATCGGCAGCACGAGGCTCGGGGCCACTTTCGTCGGCGACGAAACGATGACGATCGAAATATCCTTGTCCTCGACCACCTCTTCGAAGGTGTCCATGTGGTAGCACGGAATGCCGTCGATGGTCTTGCCGACCTTCCCGGGGTCGACATCGAACGCCGCCGTGATCCGCAGCTTGAGGCCTTTGCCGTTGAAGTATTTGGTGATGGCCTGGCCCAGGTGGCCCATGCCCAGCACAGCGATGTTCATCGCTGAGGGGCTGTCGAGGATGCGGCTGATGTACTCGATCAGCACCTGCACGTCGTAGCCCTTCTTCGTATCGCTCGAAAAACCGATCAGCATCAGATCGCGACGGACCTGCACGGCGGTGATGCCGTGGATACCCGCCAGCACATGCGAAAAAATGTGCGTGATACCCTGCCGGTGGCTGGCAAGCAGCGTACGGCGGTATTCGCTCAGCCGTTCGATGGTTTTCTCCGGAATCGTATTCGTCAAGGATGCCATGGTTCTCTATTCGATGGTTATGGTGAAATCGCTGTTGTAGTTGACCCGTGTCCAGTTGCGGTTAACGTGGTTGTCGCGGCCTTCGTCCTGTCCGAACAGGTAGGTCGTCTGCAACGGCGTATAGCGGCGGCCTTCGAGGTCGCCGTACATGGCCGGGGCGAAGATCATCGCCGTGTCGTAACCCCGGTATGAGAAGAGTGTCGGAAGCGCGCCGAACGAACGGATATAGGCGTTGTCGAACGCCTTCACGGTCTGCGAATCGCGCTTGGCGTGGTAGGTCGAGAAGAAGATCACACGGTCTTTGAAGAACATCGCGCGATCGACGGTGTTGTAGCGGTTCCAGCGGGTATTGCCCAGCACCACGAAACGCGGGGCCGTGCGGCCGCGGCTCGTGAGGCTCGTATCGGCCGACGCGAGGGCCGCGAGAATGCGGTCGATGTCCACCTCGCTGTCGGAGAGAATGATGAAGACGTTGTCGTCCGTATTTTCCAGCAGCGGTGTGAGGTCGCTCGGGCTGTTGGCCGAGCGGGATGAAGGATGCTCGTATTTATAGGTGTACCGGCGGTATTCCGAATCGCCCAGCAGCGCGAGCATCTCGCGTTCGAACTCCTTGTCGGTCGTCTCGGTGTAGATCAGCGTCACACGCCTGTCGCCGTTGATCAGGTCGCCCGCCTTCTCGTACTTGCGCGAAGGGTCGGGAGCGAGCTGGAACAGCGCGTCGCTGTTCATCGCTTCGATATTGGCCAGCGGCGATACCACGGGGACCTGTTTGCGCTCGGCGAAACGGAGCACCGGGGCCAGTCCCTCTTCGTAGACGGGACCGACGATCAGGTTCGCTTTCCGGAAAGCGTCGCTTTCGACGATCTCGCGGATGCGTGCCGAATCGCGGGCCGTGTTGTAGAGGTCCACGTTCACCGAACGGCCGTATTTGGTCTTTACGCTGTCCAGTCCCAGCAGGAAACCTTGGTAAAACTCCAGGTAGTTGCCGTTGGCTTCGCCGTCGACGGCAAGGGGCAGCAGCAGCGCCACATTGAGCGGCTCGCTGGCCCGGAGCGCCCTGAAGTCGATCTGTACGGCCTGGGGCTCTGCATCCGGAACACTGTCCCGGTGCTGGAGGCTGTCGGCGCTCGCAGGGGCCTGTCCGGCCTCGGGTGCAGGAATCTTGACCATGGCCCCGGCCTTGAGGTCCGCGGGTTTCAGCCCCCCGTTGAGCGCACTGAACTCGGCTTCCGTAATCCCGAAGCGGCGCGAAAGCGAATAGAACGTTTCGCCCGGATGGACGATGTGGTAGGCCGTTCCCTTGTCGGCTACGCTGTTCAGCGACTGGCGGTACTCCTCCCACTGCTCTTTCGTGCCGGCTTCGTCCTCCGATCCGATCTGTTTCTTGCGGATCAGAATCCGTTCGCCGAGGCGCATGTGTAGCGGATCGAGGTTCGGATTGTCCTCCAGGATGGTTTTTACCGGAATTTCATACTGACGCGAAATAGCGTAGAGCGTCTCGCCCTTCGAGATGAAGTGGAAATCGAAGGTCTTGCGCAGCTTCTTGTCCGATTTGGGTTCGGGAACATCGGCCACGAAGGGAATCTTGATGTTCTCGGCGGTTTTCAGGCCGCGGGCAATCGAGGGGTTGTTTTCGAGAATCACCTTCTCGCCCACCCCGTAGGTTTTCGAAAGTCCGTAGAGCGTCTCGCCCGCCTGCACCGTGTGGATATAATACTTCGCACCGTTGATGTAGACGATCGTCTGGGACTTCCCGGCCGCCAGGGCGCAAAGTCCCCACGCGATCAGCAGGAGTGTGGCAAAGAGTCGTTTCATCGTCATTTCATTTTTTCGCGCATCCGGATTTCGGTGATGACCTTCTTGGTGTAGAGCGGGAAATCGCCGTTCATCATCCAGGCGTAATAACTGGGTTCGATGCGGAATACCTCGGCGACCGAACGCCCCTTGTGCTTGCCGAACCCGAAGACCTCCTCGCCCTTCTCGTTGAAGAGGATGCGCCCGGCATAGTCGGCCGCCTCGGCGCGGCACGAGTATTCGGCCAGCTTGTCGATGTCGTTCTCCAAATCGTCGTACCGGTCCAACTGGGCCATCAGCACCTCGTAGGTAGCCTTCGTGTCGGCTTCGGCCGAGTGGGCGTCCTCCAGGTTGCGGTCGCAGTAGAACTTATAGGCCGCTACCAGCGTACGCTGTTCCTTCTTGTGGAAGATATTCTGCACGTCGATGAACTTGCGGCGTTTGAAATCCACGTCCACACCGGCGCGCAGGAACTCCTCGACCAGCACCGGCAGGTCGAAGCGGTTCGAGTTGAAACCGCCGAAATCGCAGCCGCGGACGAACTGTTCGAGCGAACGCGCCACCTGCGCGAACGTCGGGCAGTCCTTCACGTCCTCGTCCGTGATTCCGTGTACGGCGGTAGCTTCCTCGGGAATGTGCATCTCGGGGTTGAGCCGCCGGGTTTTGGTGATCTCTTCGCCGTCGGGCATGACCTTTATCATCGAAATTTCCACGATGCGGTCCCGTGCGGTATCCACGCCGGTGGTTTCGAGGTCGAAAAATATGATCGGGCGTTTGAGGTTTAACTTCATCCGTTGACTGCCGTTATGCGTTGATCATCATCGGCATCAGCAGCATCAGCGTCGCGCTCGACTGCTTGTCGTCATAAATGGGTTTGAAAACGCCTGCGCGGGTCGAATCGGCCAGTTCCACCACCACGGTCGGGGTGTCCATGTTCGAAAGGATTTCGACGAGGAACGTCGATTTGAAGCCGATCGAAATGGCCTGTCCGTCGTAGCTGCACGAAATCGTCTCGTTGGCCGACACCGAAAAGTCGATGTCCTGGGCCGTGAGGGTGATCTGGTTACCGGCGATGTCCATGCGGATGAGGTTCGTCGTGGGGTTCGAGCAGACGGCGACACGCTTGATGCCGTTGACCAGTTCGATCCGGTCCACGAGCACCTTGTTGGGGTTGTTGGCCGGAATCACGGCGTTGTAGTTCGGGTAGTTGCCCTCGATCAGGCGGCAGACGAGCGTGTGGCTCTTGAGTTTGAACAGGGCGTTCTTCGAGTCGAACGCCACTTCGATGGCGTCGTCCTCCTTGAGCAGCACCGATTTCAACAGGTTGGCGGGCTTCTTCGGAAGGATGAACGATGCCGTTACGTCGTTTTCGGTCTCGGCTTCGTATTTCACGAGTTTGTGAGCGTCGGTTCCCACGAACGTGAGTGCATTGGGCGCCAGGTTGATATAGATGCCGTTCATCACGGGACGGAGTTCATCGTCCGCCGTGGCGAAAATCGTCTTGTTGATACCGTTCACGAGCGTGTCCACGTCGAGGCGGAGTTCCTTCTTCTCGGCACTCAGCACCGGCACGGCGGGATAGCTTACGGCGCTGGCTCCGGGAATCGAGAGCGATCCGCTCTTCCAGTTGATCTTAATCTCCCAGTTTTTGTCGTTGACCTCGATGGTCAGCGGCAGTTCGGGGAACTCCTTCAGCGAGTCGAGCATCAGTTTGGCCGGAGCGGCGATCGTACCTTCGTTCTCGACGCTGTCTACCTCGATCGAACCGACGAGCGTCGTTTCGAGGTCCGAAGTAGTAACCTGCAGCGTACTGCCGTTGAGTTCCATGAGGAAGTAGTCCAGGATGGGCAGCGTGTTTTTATTGCTGATAACCTTGCCGGTCGTAGCCAGAAGCGAGAGCAGGGCCGAGCTTGATACGGAAAATTTCATACGTTGTTTCTGTTTTTGTCTGTTTATGGTTTCTTACTTTAAAATAGCCAGTTTGTCGAGGGCCGTTTCGATCATCTTCCGTACGAACGGCTTGTAATCGGTATTCACGTCCTGCGCGATACGCTGCGCGATGATCGTGCAGATCGTGGCGGCGCGGTGGCCCATCAGGGCAGCCAGACCGGCCAGGGCCGAACCCTCCATCTCGAAGTTGGTGACACGGCGTCCTTCGTAGTCGAACGACTCGATTTTTTCGTTCAGGTGCACGTCGTGCGGTTCGAGGCGCACCCAGCGGCCCTGCGGGGCATAGAAGCCCGGAGCGGCGATGGTGATACCTTCGCGCGTAACGTCGCGGAAATGCTCGAAAAGCGCCTTGTCGGCATTGACGAAATAGGGACGCGGCATCTTCTCATACCAGCCCGTATGCTTCACGAACGCCTCTTCGAGGCCCAGGTCGCAGACCGCGTCGCGGCCCTTGTAGTAGCTCAGCAGGCCGTCGAAGCCGCACGAAGTGCGCGAAAAGACGAATTCGCCGACCTCGATGTCGGGCTGGATGGCCCCCGAAGTGCCGAGGCGGACCAGTGTAAGCTGCTTTTTCACGGCTTTCTCCTGCCGTGTGGCAAAATCGACGTTGGCCAGGGCGTCCAGTTCCGTGACGCAGATGTCGATGTTACCGATGCCGATGCCGGTCGAGAGGACCGTCATGCGTTTGCCTTTATAGGAACCCGTCACTGTTTTGAACTCGCGGTTCGCAACTTCACACTCCTTCGTATCGAAATATTCGGCAACCAGGGCCACGCGGCCGGGGTCGCCTACCAGGATCACCGTATCGGCCAATTGGCCGGGTTGGAGGTGCAGATGGAAAATCGAACCGTCATCGTTGATAATCAATTCGGAAGCGGGAATGGTTCTCATAATTGTCGTTTTTTAATTTCCATAATTGGCATAAAAGTAATATATTTACCTCGAATATCAAAACATCGGGGTGAATTTTTCATAAATATAAGTATACATAAAACCGAATACAACATGACACTCATCAAATCCATCTCGGGCATCCGCGGCACCATCGGCGGGCCCACGGGCGAGAACCTGACGCCGCCCGACGTTGTGAAATTCACCACGGCCTACGTGCGTCTGATCGCCCAGCGCAGTCCGGGCAAAAAACTTACCATAGTCGTAGGACGCGACGCCCGTATTTCGGGCGAAATGGTTTCGAACCTGGTCGAAGGGACCCTTCTGGCCTGTGGCGCCGATGTCATCAACGTCGGACTGTGCACCACGCCCGGAACAGAAATGGCCGTGATCACCAAAAAGGCCGACGGCGGCATCATCATCACCGCGTCGCACAATCCCCGCCAGTGGAACGCCCTGAAACTGCTCAATTCCGACGGCGAGTTTCTCAACGACGCCGAGGGCAAACAGGTGCTGGCCATGTCCGAGGAGGAGGATTACGACTACCCTGCCATCGACGCCATCGGGCATGTGCTGTCGCGCGAGGACTTCAACGAAATCCACATCCATCAGGTGTTGGATTTGCCGTTAGTGGACATTGCGGCCGTGCGCAAACGCCGCTTCAAGGTGGTCGTCGACGCCGTAAACTCGGTGGGCGGCATCGTGATGCCCAAACTGCTGCGCGAATTGGGCTGTGAAGTCGTGGAACTGAACTGCGATCCCACGGGCGAATTCGCCCACAATCCCGAACCCCTGCCGCAGAACCTTACCCAGATTTCGGAGGTCATCGTGCGCGAGAAGGCCGACCTGGGTATCGTCGTCGATCCCGATGTAGACCGTCTGGCATTCGTTTCCGAGGACGGTTCGATGTTCGTCGAGGAGTATACGCTGGTGGCCGTCGCCGATTACATTCTTTCGGAGAAGCCCGGCAATACGGTTTCGAACCTTTCGTCGTCGCGCGCCCTGCGGGACGTTACCGAGCGCCACGGCGGCAAATACTACGCCTCGGCCGTCGGCGAGGTCAATGTCGTGACGAAGATGAAGGAGGTCGGCGCCGTGATCGGCGGCGAAGGCAACGGCGGCGTGATCTATCCCGAGCTCCACTACGGCCGCGACGCGCTGGTGGGTACGGCACTCTTTTTGACGTGGCTTGCCAAGAAAGGCATGACGATGACCCAGTTGCGTGCAACTTACCCTTCGTACTTCGCTTCGAAAAACAAAATCGAACTGACGCCCGCCATCGACGTAGATAAAGTGCTGCGTGAGGTGAAGGAACGTTATTCCGGTGAAAACGTGAATGATATCGACGGCGTAAAAATCGATTTCCCCGAAAATTGGGTACACCTGCGCAAGTCGAATACCGAACCGATCATCCGCGTTTACACCGAAGCCAAGTCGATGGCCGAAGCCGACGCGCTGGCACAGCGATTCATTGCCGAAATCAAGGAAATCTGTAACATTTAAGACAATGAAAAGCAAATTACTGATTCTCGCCGCAGCCGTCGCAATGGTCTCCTGCGGCGGAAACGCACAAAAAAAGACGGCTGCCGCCGACACGCAGAAAACCGCCGCGGCGGCTCCCGACATGCACAACGCCGAGACTTCGCTCGACTACCTGGGTACGTACAAGGGTACGCTGCCCGCGGCCGACTGCCCGGGTATCCAGACGACGCTGACGCTCAAGCCCGACGGCACGTACGCCCTTCACCTGAAATACATCGACCGGGACTCGGAGTTCGACGAGCAGGGAACCTATACGGTCCGGGAAAACTTGCTGACGCTGACGCACGGCGAAGGCGAGCAGCCCGAATATTATAAAGTCGAAGAGAACCGCCTGCGTCGTCTCGACGCCGAAAAACAGGCCGTCACCGGCGTACTTGCAGAGAGTTTCATCTTACAAAAAACAGCCGAATAAATGGATAAAGCAAAAGATTATATAAAGACCCATAAAGATCGCTTCATCAGCGAGTTGTTCGACCTGCTCCGAATCCCTTCGATCAGCGCCGAATCGGAGCATAAACCCGACATGCAGCGTTGCGCCGAGTTCCTCGCGGCAGCACTCGTGAAGGCCGGCGCCGACCGCGGCGAAGTGATTCCGACGGAAGGCAATCCGGTGGTTTTCGCCGAGAAGATCGTCGACCCCAAAGCCAAAACGGTGCTGGTTTACGGCCACTACGACGTGATGCCCGTGGACCCGCGCAGCGAATGGCGTACGGAGCCTTTCGAACCGGTCGTCAAGGACGGCCGCATCTGGGGCCGGGGCGCCGACGACGACAAGGGCCAGTTGTGGATGCACGCCAAGGCGTTCGAGGCGATGTGCGCCACGGATTCGCTGCCCTGCAACGTGAAATTCATGCTCGAAGGCGAGGAGGAGATCGGGTCACCCAGCCTCTACAAGTTCTGCGAGCAGAACAAGAAGATGCTCAAAGCCGATATTATATTGGTATCGGACACCTCGATGATTTCGATGCAGACCCCGTCGATCACCTGCGGACTGCGGGGCCTCGCATATATGGAGGTCGAGGTGACGGGGCCCGACAAGGACCTTCATTCGGGACTGTTCGGCGGCGCTGTGGCCAACCCGGCCAACGTGCTGACGCGGCTGGCAGCGAGCCTGGTCGACGAAAACGGGCGGGTGACGATTCCCGGTTTCTACGACGACGTACGCGAGTTGACGCCCGCCGAGCGCAAGGCGTTCAACAAAGCGCCGTTCAACCTTTCGGACTACAAAAAGTCGCTCAATATCGGCGATGTGGAGGGTGAAGCCGGCTTTACGACGCTCGAACGTACGGGTGTGCGCCCGTCGCTCGACATCAACGGCATCTGGGGCGGTTACACGGGCGAGGGGACCAAGACGGTCATTCCGTCGAAGGCTTCGGCGAAAATTTCGATGCGTCTCGTACCGAATCAGGACTACCGCAAGATTTCGAAGCTGTTCGAAAAGCATTTCCGCGCCATTGCGCCCAAGAGCGTGAAGGTGGTCGTAAAATCGCTCCACGGCGGCATGCCCTATGTCTCCCCGACCGACATGCCGGCCTACAAAGCGGCAGAGAAGGCCGTCGAGGCGACTTTCGGCAAAAAACCGCTGCCCTTCTATTCGGGCGGTTCGATTCCGATTATCAGCGGATTCGAGTCGATCCTGGGCATCAAGTCTCTCCTGATCGGCTTTGGACTGGCGGAAGATGCGATCCATTCGCCGAACGAGAGCTACGGCCTCGAACAGTTCGACAAGGGCGTGGAGACGATCCCGCTTTTTTACAAGTATTTTGCTGAAAATGAATAGTATGTACGACGAGTTCCTGGAATTTGCCGTGCAGATGGCAAAGGGTGCAGGCGGGATACAACTCTCCTACTTCCGGGGTGACGACCTGTCGATCCGGACCAAATCCAATGTCTACGACGTGGTTACGCGCGCAGACAAGGAGAGCGAGGAGTATATCGCGAAGGCCATTACGGCGTGCTACCCCGATCACGCCATCCTGGGCGAGGAAGGCGGCTCCCGGGGCAACGCTTCGGGCGACTACCGCTGGGTCGTCGATCCGCTCGACGGCACGACCAATTACAGCCAGGGACTTCCGTTGTTTACCGTCTCGATAGCCCTCCAATACAAGGGCGAGACCATCGCGGGTGTCGTCTATGCGCCTTACCTGAAGGAGCTTTTCACGGCGACGAAAGGCGGCGGGGCTTATCTGGAGACTGTTCTCCGCACGCCGGAACGCCTCCGTGTCGGACAGAAACAGACCCTTTCCACGTCGGTCATTGCCACGGGATTTCCCTACGACAAGGATGTCAACCCCGACAACAACAGCGACAACGTCGCGCGGATTATCCCCCATGTACGGGATGTACGGCGGCTGGGGTCCGCGGCTTACGACATCTGCTGTGTCGCCGCCGGACTGCTGGACGGTTACTGGGAACTGGCGCTGCACGAATGGGACGTATGCGCCGCCGACCTGATCCTGCGGGAAGCGGGAGGCGTCATTTCCGACCTGCGCGAAGACCGCGGTATCTCGATGATCGCCGGGAATGAAACAATCGTCGGGGAGATTCGGAAATACGTTCGGTAAAATCATTAAACATCAGACGGTTATACGCGTTGTAGCCGTTTCCGGAAAAGGGCGGGAGTAAATTCCCGCCCTTACACATGTGTGATTATTAAAAAATTTTCTTAATTTTATCCCGGACAAAAACAGAGAAAACACATGTGTGGAATCGTTGGATATGTCGGACGGCGCAACGCCTGTCCGATTCTGATAAAGGGGCTGCACCGCCTCGAATACCGGGGATATGACAGCGCCGGCGTAGCGCTGGTCAACCCGGAAGGTACGTTGAACGTCTTTAAATGCAAAGGCAAGGTCGCCGACCTGGAGCACTTCCTCGACGGGAAGGACCTCGGCGGCAGTATCGGCATCGCTCACACCCGTTGGGCTACGCACGGAGTCCCGAACGACGCCAACGCCCATCCCCACTATTCCGAATCGGAGAATATCGCCCTGATCCACAACGGCATCATCGAGAACTATCGCGTCCTGAAGGATGCGCTCGAGGAGAACGGATATACGTTCCGCAGCAGCACCGACTCCGAAGTGCTGGTGAACCTGATCGAATATGTCCGCTCGACAAACGGCTGCACGCTGCTCGAAGCCGTACGGCAGGCCCTCAAGCAGGTGGTCGGAGCCTATGCCATTGCCGTCGTCGAGAAGGGCAACCACGACGAGATCATCGCCGCGCGGCAGAGCAGTCCGATGGTCGTCGGTATCGGCGAAGGCGAGTTTTTCCTCTCGTCCGACGCCGCGTCGATCATCGAATACACACAGGATTTCGTCTATGTAGGCGACGGCGAAATCGCCGTGATCAACCGCAACGCCCCGCTGAAGATCGTTACGCTGGACAACCACGACGCGAAGATCGACATCCGGAAACTCCAGCTTTCGATTTCGCAGCTCGAAAAGGGCGGTTATCCCCATTTCATGCTCAAGGAGATTTACGAGCAGCCCCGGACCATCGTCGACTGCATCCGCGGGCGGATCAACCCCGACACCTGCGAGGTGAAACTGTCGGGGGTGATCGACCACCGCGACAAGTTCGTGAACGCCCGCCGCATCGTCTTCGTGGCGTGCGGCACGTCGTGGCACGCCTCGCTGATCGGCGAGCACCTGATCGAATCGATCTGCCGCATTCCCGTCGAGGTGGAATACGCCTCGGAGTTCCGTTACCGCAACCCGATCATCCGCGGGGACGACATCGTAATCGCCGTGTCGCAGTCGGGCGAGACGGCCGACACGCTGGCTGCCGTCGAACTGGCCCGCAAAGCCGGGGCGTTCGTCTTCGGCATCTGCAACGTCGTAGGGTCGTCGATCGCCCGTGCTACGGATTCGGGGGCCTACATCCACGTCGGTCCGGAGATCGGCGTCGCCTCGACGAAGGCATTCACCGGGCAGGTGACCGTGATGGCCATGCTGGCGCTGGCCGTGGGCCGCGAACGGGGAACCGTTACGGACGAATACTACAACGAGGTGTCGGCCGCCCTGCTGCACCTGCCCGGGACCATGGAGGAGGTGCTGAAGGTTGCCCCGCAGGTCGCCGACCTGGCGAAGATTTTCACCTATGCCCATAATTTCATCTACCTCGGACGGGGCTACAACTACCCTACGGCGCTCGAAGGGGCGCTCAAACTCAAGGAGATTTCGTATATCCATGCCGAGGGCTACCCGGCCGCCGAAATGAAGCACGGCCCCATTGCGCTGATCGACGCCGAGATGCCCACCGTAGCCATCGCCACGCCGGACCACACCTACGAAAAAACGGCCTCGAACATCGAGGAGATTCGGGCCCGCGGCGGGAAGATCATCGCCGTCATCGCCCGCAACGACGAGCATGTGCGCCGCTCGGCCGATTTCGTGATCGAAGTCCCGGTGATCACCGAATGCCTGATGCCCGTCGTGGTGTCGGTTCCGTTGCAGTTGCTGGCCTACTACATCGCGGTTTACAAAGGCCGCAACGTCGACCAGCCGCGCAATCTGGCCAAGTCGGTGACGGTGGAGTAACCGCCGTTCGGACGACAAACAGAAATCCGCAGCCTTCTTCGGAAAGCTGCGGATTTTTCAGTCGCGGCAAGCAGGTCAGTGACCGTAATTGGCGTCGATGTAGTCGGAAATATCGAAGTCCTTGGGCACTTCCGGCACATCGAGCGGCGTGACGTAGGTGTCGATTACGAGCGGCTGGCGTTTGAAGACCAGTTTTTCGAGGAACGAATCGATCTCGCTGCGGTTCTCGGTCATCGGACGCCACGCCATCGAATGGTTCGTATTGGCGACCGAGTAGAACCAGTGCGGAACCTTGCGGCGCGTGAGGTCGTCGGCAATGTGTTTCGAACCGAACAAATACACTCCGTCGACTCCGACCACACCGTAGGGAACGTTGCGGTCGGCATCGCCGTGAAAAAGCATCATCGGCGCGGGATTGCGAGTAGTCCAGCGCAACTCGCCTTGCATGTCGCAAATAGCTCCGGCAAAAGCGATTACCCCTGCATAGTTAAAGTCCTGCTTGAATTTCTCCGCCGCCATGGGATGCGCGTTGCAGATGCCGTATTCACCCATCAGCACCGTGATAGCTCCGGCGCTCGACCCGCACGTCACGATCCGGGCGGGATCGACATCCGGCATGTGTCCGCAGATGTAGGCCGTAGCGTCGTACAAATCCTCGGTCGCCATCGAAAGCGTCGATTCCAACGCCTGCGTAAAATGGGCTTCATCGAGCAGCCCGGCCGCTTTCGCCCGCTTCATCCCCAACCGGTAGTCGATCGAGACGACGACAAATCCCCGGCGGGCATAATAGTCGAAGAAGGGCTGGAAACGCCGGTTGTCCCGTGTTCCGGTCATGAACCCGCCGCCGAAAAGGAACACCAGGCAGGGTTTCAACCGGCTGTCGGGCGTGAGGGCAGCATAACGGTCCAGCCGCAGCGTATCGGCGTCGTGCACGGCATATGCGAAGGTGGTCTTTTCGATTTTCCACGGCGCGGCGCCGTCATTCTGCGCCCCGGCCGTAGCCGCCAGGAACAGTGCAACGATCAGAAACAGGCGTCTCATGCTACTTCATCTCTTCGTAGGCGTACTGGATCGCACGGTTCAGAATGGCGATGAACGGCTGCGTGCGGCGGAACTCCTCGACGGTCCGGTCGAGCAGGCCGGGAGCCAGCAGGAACTCCTCGGTGATCGGCTGTTCGATGTAAAAATCCTTCAGCTTCAGCATCTCGGCATATTCGCTGTCGGCCGGAAACCCGGTCGGAACCCGTTTGAGCTTGTTGTTGTCGCACAACCGGAAGCCTTTGGCCTTTTTGACCGCCGCCTCGATTTCCGCACCGTTGTCGAGAACCTCCTCCCGGATCGAACGCAGAACCGTCGGTTCGATGCAGACGGCTCCCGCCGAAAGCAGGTTGCACCACACCAGTGAGTCGGCACAGGGTTCGATGTGGAAATAGTAGCCCGCATAACCCGATTTCTTGCCCTTCGGAGCGATGTAGGCCCCGATGTAGTTCTTATAGGGCGTCTTGTCGTTCGAGAAGCGCGTGTCGCGGGCAATGCGGTAGGTGCAGTCCTGCGGACGCAGGCCGCGCACCGTGGGATCGAACGACGCGATGCCCTCGATCAGTTGCCCGGTGAAATCGGCGAACCGCCCTTTCACCCGGGTCCATTCGGCGCGATTGGCGTCGAACCACTCCCGGGTGTTGTTGTCGTGCAGCCGGCGGAAGAAATCGATGACCTCTTTCATATTACCACGCGAAAAGCGGATAGTCGGCCATCAGGGCGTTCACGTCCTTGCGCACGGCGGCGATATTGGCTTCGTTCTCCGGATCGTGCAGCACACGGTCGATCAGCCCGACGATGTAGTCCATCTTGTCCTCCTTCAGGCCGCGGGTCGTGATGGCCGGAGTACCGAAGCGAAGTCCCGAGGTCTGGAACGGCGAACGGCTGTCGAAAGGAACCATGTTCTTGTTGGTGGTGATGTCGGCTGCCACGAGGCACTTCTCGGCCAGCTTACCCGTCAGTTCGGGGAATTTCGTGCGCAGGTCGACGAGCATCAGGTGGTTGTCCGTACCGCCCGAAACGATCTTGTAACCGCGCTTGACGAAGGCTGCGGCCATGGCGGCGGCGTTCTTCTGCACCTGCGCCTGGTACTCCTTGTAGGCGGGTTCCAGCGCTTCGCCGAAAGCGACGGCCTTGGCAGCGATGACATGCTCCAGCGGACCGCCCTGAATACCCGGGAAAACGGCCGAATTGAGAATCTGCGACATCATCTTCACGGCGCCCTTCGGCGTGGTCTGTCCCCAGGGATTTTCGAAGTCCTTACCCATCAGGATAATGCCGCCGCGCGGTCCGCGCAGGGTCTTGTGGGTCGTCGAGGTGACGATATGGGCGTATTTAACGGGATTCTCCAGCAGTCCGGCGGCAATCAGGCCCGCCGTGTGGGCCATGTCCACGAGCAGCAGAGCGCCTACCTTGTCGGCGATCTCGCGCATACGTTTGTAGTCCCATTCGCGCGAATAGGCCGAAGCGCCGCCGACGATCAGTTTGGGCTTGCACTCCAGGGCTTTGCGCTCCATGGCGTCGTAGTCGATCGTACCGGTCGCCTCGTCGAGCTGGTAGCCTACGGCCTCGAAATATTTACCCGACATGTTGACCGGCGAACCGTGTGAAAGGTGTCCTCCGTGCGACAGGTCGAGGCCCATGAAAGTGTCGCCCGGCTGCATGCAGGCGAAGAAAACGGCCATGTTGGCCTGCGCGCCCGAGTGGGGCTGCACGTTGGCGTATTCCGCGCCGTAGAGACGGCAGATGCGCTCGATAGCCAGCGTCTCGACTTTGTCCACGACTTCGCAGCCGCCGTAGTAACGTGCCCCGGGATAACCCTCGGCGTATTTATTGGTCAGTACCGAGCCCATGGCCTCCATCACCTGCTCGCTGACGAAGTTCTCCGAAGCGATCAGCTCGATGCCATGCATCTGACGGCTGCGCTCGGCGGCAATCAAATCGAAAATCTGGGAATCTCTTTTCATTATAGTAAGGGTTTATGAAATGCTTTTATGGCTGGTAAAGATAAGCAAAAATGCCGAAATTAGAGTACTGCGCAAAGGTTTAAGATATTTTTTGCTATCTTTGTGCTGCAAAATTGGTAGATAGTACCTTAAAAATAGAACCATTATGAAATTACTGGACGGAAAAGTGGCCGTTGTAACCGGCGCCGCACGCGGCATCGGCAAGGCCATTGCACTCGAATTTGCCAAAGAAGGCGCCAACGTAGCGTTCACCGACCTCGTGATCGACGAGAACGGCAAGGCTACCGAAGCCGAGATCGCAGCGCTGGGCGTGAAGGCCAAGGGCTACGCTTCGAACGCCGCCAACTTCGAAGAGACGCACAAGGTCATCGAAGAGATCGTGAAGGATTTCGGTCGCATCGATATCCTCGTAAACAATGCCGGAATCACGAAGGACGGCCTGATGATGCGCATGTCGGAGGCCCAGTGGGACGCCGTGCTGACGGTGAACCTCAAGTCGGCGTTCAACTTCATCCATGCCGTGACGCCCGTCATGGCCAAGCAGAAGAGCGGCTCGATCATCAACATGTCGTCGGTGGTGGGAGTCAGCGGCAACGCCGGCCAGTGCAACTATTCGGCGTCGAAAGCCGGTATGATCGGCCTCGCGAAGTCGATCGCCAAGGAGATGGGCCCCCGCGGTATCCGCGCCAACGCCATCGCTCCGGGCTTCATCATGACCGAGATGACCGACAAACTGCCCGACGAGGTGAAGGAAGGCTGGTACAAGCAGATTCCGCTTCGCCGCGGAGGTACGCCGGAAGACGTTGCCAAGGTGGCGTTGTTCCTCGCTTCGGACCTTTCGTCGTATGTCAGCGGACAGGTTATCCACTGCTGCGGCGCGATGAACTGCTAAAAAACAATAGACGGCAAAAGAATCGCAGAGAAGATGCCGTCAGGCATCGGCCGAAAATAAGAGCGTCCGCCAAGTTTACTTGGACGGACGTTTTTATTTGCAGTCAGGGAGTTTTTGCGATTCTTTTACTGTTATTGAGCCGCCAGCAGTCACGGGCGGAGGAGCGGAACGAAGCGAAGGTAAATCCCGCCGCAGATAATCCGGAACCGCCCGTTGCCCCGTGCAACTTGCATCTTTTTTGCTATCTTTGAGGCTATAACGACGCCGATTCGCATTTGCACCCGTCAGGCTTTTTACTATCTTTGCAACTATGAAACGATTCGTAACCCTGCTGGTCGCACTGGCCGCGCTCCACACATACGCCCAGGAGGCGACGCTCCCCAGCCCCGACGCCAAGTCGCTGGGCATGGGCGGCGTGATGATGACCACCCTTTCCGGCTCGCACGCCATTTACAACAACTCCTCGACGGCCATTTTCTCGAACACGCCGTCGCAGATATCCTCGTCCTACTACGGGCAGCAGAACTTCGACTACTATGCCGTATCGGGATTTTGCCGCTTCGACAACATCAACCTCGTGCAGGCCGGCTGGCGGCAGTACCTGCGCGGACACGGAAACAACGACATGGCCGTCGATCTGGGTTATTCGCGCCGCATCGGCGACAAATGGGCCGTCGGACTCGTAGGCCGCTACATGCACCTGAAACGTTCGGACGCTACGGCCGACGCATTGGCCGTGGACCTGAGCGCCGCTTACCAACTGCCGCTGGAGAATGTCGGCAGCTATTCGACGCTGCGGGCGGGAGCCAAACTGGGGAATCTGGGCGGCTATCTGCGCAGCACGGGATATACCCTGCCGATGGATTTCACTGTAGGCGCCGCCCTGGATACGTTCCTTTCCGACGCCCACGAAATCACGGTCGGAACCGACCTGGGCTACTATTTTTCGCCCGCCGAGGTCCGCGGGTTTCAAATGTCGCTGGGCGCCGAGTACAACCTGATGCAACTCGTGCAACTGCGTACGGGCTACCATTACGGCGAACGGCGCGACTATTACCCGAGCTACTGGACCGTCGGCGCGGGTCTGCGCATCCTTCACCTGCGGCTCGATTTCGCCTACCTCTTCGCCAAAAAACACACACTGCTGCGCAATACGTACAGCATCAGTTTCGGACTCGATTTCTGATCCGGTTATTTTCGGCAAAGACTTTCCAGAATCCCTTCGCAGCCGTCCTCCAGCATGTCGAGCACCAGCTCGAACCCTTCGTGCCCCTCGTAATAGGGGTCGGGAACGTACGTGCGGTCGGGATGACGGCGGCAGAACTCCGCCATGCGGAATATCTTCCGGGCGGCCTCGCGCGACGGCGCCAGCCGGTTGAGCGACTCGTAATTCATATCATCCATCGCCACGATCATATCGAAGCGTTCGAAGTCCTCCTCGCGGACCTGCCGGGAACGGTGTGTCAGCGCATAACCGCGGCGTGAGGCTGCACTGCGCATGCGTGAATCGGGCAGTTCGCCCCGGTGTCCCCCGTAGGTTCCCGCAGAGTCGATTTCGAAGTTGCCGGCCACTCCTTTTTCTTCCACGATACGGTGCATGATGCCGTCGGCGGCCGGAGAGCGGCAAATATTGCCCAAACAGACGAATAAAATCCTTGTTTTCATATCCATAGGGCAAAGATAGGAAAAATTCCGGAACGCAAATTGCAGGATACGGGGGCATGAGAAAAAGAATTTCAGACTGGATCGAACAATACAGGTGCATGGACTGGGCGGTGCTCTACCTGCGGCTGTTCACGGGTGGCATGATGTTATTTCACAACATCGGCAAAATACAGAATTACAACGAGATAATCAATTCATATCCATCGTTGCTTTACATCAATTCCGCCGCCGTATTCGTCGTCGTCACGGTGGTCGAAGTACTTCTTTCGGTACTTATCATTATGGGGCTCTGGGTACGGATGTCGGCCTTCCTGATGTCGCTGGGCATCCTCCTGGCATTCGCCTGGGGCGGATTCGGCGCCGGGGAATTGGAATTCACATGGCTCGGGGTCTATGTATTCCTGATCGTTTCGGGCGGCGGGCTCTACGCCTTCGACGCGGCGCTTACCCCTCCCGACGGAAAAAAACAACGAATCGAACAATAATAACCATCCCCTTCGTCTTGATCTTCGAAGAAATATCGTACCTTTGCCGCGATTTGTTTTCATTAGAAACCAACAAAAACAGAACGTAATGAAGATGAAAGTAATCGTGATGCTGGCCGCTTTCGCGCTGACCGCATCGGTTGCCACGGCACAGGAGCTGCCCCGCAAAGTACAGAATGTCGAAGTGCTCGACCTGGACGGGAATCCGGCCAAGCTGCCCTATTTCGGCGAAAAGAACCTGATGATATTCTATGTGGATCCCGACCGTCACAAACAGAACGAGGATTTCACGATCGAACTGGAGCAAAACCACCGCGCCGAGAGCGATAACATTTACGGCTTCGGGGTGATGAACCTCAAGGACGCCCCGATGGTTCCCAACGGCATGGCCCGCAACATGGCCAAGAAGCGCACGGCCAAGAACGGCGCGACGGTGCTGGCCGACCAGGACCGCATCCTGAGCACGGCATGGGCGCTGGGCGACTGCAACAACCAATTCGTGCTGATGATCGTATCGAAGGAAGGCGAACTGGTGTTCCTGCGCAAGGGAGTTCTCTCCGAGGCCGACAAGCAAGCCTTTTACGCAACCATCGACAAGTATAAATAATATATTCCGGATCGTATCCGGCGTTATCCGGTCCCGTGTGAGAAATCCGGCGGTCTCCGGCTCACGGTATTGTGCCGTGTCTGCGAGTTTGCTTCCACCCTAAACCCCTCCCGGAGAGGGGCTTTACTCACACTGCCGACCTGTAACCGACGGATACGAAATACCGGATCATAAACCGATCCCGAATGTTTCGCCGCCTCGCCGTCCTGCTTATCATAATCACTGGCCTGCACTTTACGGTGCGCGCCCAGGGCTCCGGCATTCCCACGTCCGACGGCGATACACTCCATTACGCCTATACCCCGCTGCCGCAGGAAGCTCCGAAAAAGAAGCCCTTTCTGCGGCGCGTCGTCGATTATTTCGGAGAGTCGACCACCGACAAGACCTTTGAGAAAAAGATCGACTTCACCTTCGCCGGCGGTCCCAGCTATTCGAAAAACACGAGTTTCGGCATCGGCCTGCTGGCCGCAGGGCTTTACCGCCTCGACCGTACGGATTCGATTACGTCCCCGTCGGACATCTCGATCTTCGGCAGCGTCTCGGTATCGGGATTCTATGCGCTGGGCGTCACGGGAAACACGATCTTTTCGCGGAACAAGCGGCGCATAGACTACACGGTGATGTTCTCCTCGGCTCCCCGCAGCCTGTGGGGCATCGGTTACGATGCCGGGCGCTATAATCCCGAAAGTACCTATTCCGAGAAACACTACCTGGTCGAGGGACGTTACCTGCACGAGTTTCTGCCGCATGCCTATATCGGGGGACTGGTAAGTTTCGAGCACACCCGGGGGCTGAAATTCACCCAGCCGGAATACCTCCGCGGGGAGAAACTGAAATACACCGCCACGGGCGTCGGCGCGATCCTGGAGTACGATTCGCGCGACTTCATCCCCAATCCGTTCCGGGGGATTTACGTGAGTTTCCAGGAGACGCTTTTCCCGAAAGGACTGGGCAACTGCGACAAGACGCTCTGGCGCACGACCTTCACGGCCGACGCCTACCAGCGGGTTTGGAAAGACGGCGTTCTTGCCGCCGATTTGTATGGCGTATTCAACTCCGACGGTACTCCGTGGCCGATGCTCGCCCGCATGGGCGGCAGCCAGCGGATGCGCGGCTACTACCAGGGCCGCTATACGGACAACGATATGATAACCGTTCAGGTCGAACTGCGCCAGCGCATCTGGCGGCGGATCGGATGTGCGGTGTGGGGCGGCGCGGGTAACGTTTTTCCCTCGCTGTCGCGCTTCGACTGGTCGCAGACGCTTCCGAACTACGGCGTAGGCTTCCGGTGGGAACTGAAAAAACGGGTGAATGTACGCCTCGATTACGGATTCGGCAAGAAAACGAGCGGATTCCTGCTGAACATCAACGAGGCTTTTTAAGAACGTACTTGACTTATGAGTGCCGAACCGACCAAGAAGAACCGACAGCGGGTCGTGAAAACCCGCAGCCGCTTTACCACTTTACTGACTGTCTACTTCTTCGTAGCGCTGATTATTCCCAATTGCGTGCTGGCAAATACGGAGCCTTACTCCATATGGACCGTCGAGGCGCTGATCCTCATGCCTTTGGGATTCTACATGATGTGGAGCGTGGCGCTGCGGCGTTCGGGCGTGATGATCTGGCTGGCATTCCCGTTCATCTTCTTCTGCGCCTTCCAGATCGTGCTGCTGTACCTCTTCGGCAACTCGATCATTGCGACGGACATGTTCACCAACCTGCTGACGACCAATCCGGGCGAGGCGGGCGAACTGCTGGGCAACATCTACCCCTCGGTGATCCTCGTCTGCGTACTCTACCTGCCGCTGCTGTGGCTTGCGGCGCGTGAAATCGGGCACAAACGCTACATCACGCGCACGGCGCGCATGAACATCGGCCTGACCGGTGCGGCGCTCTTCGCGCTGGGCCTGCTGACCCTGTGGCCTGCCTACCGCGTCAGCGAAGACCGGCATGTGCTGCGCGACGAGATTTTCCCGCTCAATATCATGTACAACCTCGGGCTGAGCGGCTCCGAGTTCCGTAAATCGTACAATTTCCAGAAGACCTCCGAGGGATTCACCTACGAGGCCGAGCGCACAGCCCAGGCCCCGGGACGCGAAGTCTACGTATATATCATAGGCGAGGCGGCGCGTGCGATGAACTGGCAGCTTTACGGCTACGAACGCGAGACCAATCCCCTGCTCTCGCAGGTCGGTGACCTGGTGGTTTTCCGCAATATGCTCACCCAGAGCAACACCACCCACAAGAGCGTGCCGCTGATCCTTTCGTCCGTGTCTACCGACGAACACGAAGAACTATACCGCCGCAAGGGTCTTCCGGCACTTTTCAACGAAGCGGGATTCGACACCTGGTTCATCTCCAACCAGTCGCCGCAGGGGGCGATGATCGACCACCTGGCCCACGATGCCAAGCACGTGATCTACATCCGTTCGCCGCGTCACGACATGCAGTTGCTCGACGAAATGCGCCGGGTGCTGGACAAGAGCGATTCCCGGAAAATACTTTTCATACTCCACTGCTACGGTTCGCACTTCAGCTATCACCAGCGTTACCCGCGTGAATTCGCCCATTTCCAACCCGACGACGACGTGGCGATCGCCTTGCAGCACCGCCCGATGCTCGTCAACGCCTACGACAATTCGATCCGTTACACGGATTATTTCCTTGCGCAGACCATCGGTTTCCTGCGTTCGCAGCAGGGAACCTCGTCGGCGCTGCTCTACTGTGCCGACCACGGCGAAGACCTGATCGACGACGCCCGTGAGCGATTCCTGCACGCATCGCCCACAACGACGGCCTACCAGCTATATGTGGCGTCGCTGGCGTGGTTCTCGGAGGACTACCGGCAGCATTTCCCCGAAAAGGTCGCCGCCGCCGAAGCCAACGAGACGGCTCCTGCGACGACGCATGCGCTGTTCCACACGATGGCCGACATGGCTTCGATCCGCGGACGGTTCCTCACGACGAAGGTGTCGCTCGTAAGTCCCGATTTCGACCGTGCGGCTCCGCGCCGTTACCTGAACGACCACAACGAAGCCGTCCCCTTCCCCAAGACGGGCCTCAAGCCCGAAGATATGGAGGTATTCCGGCGCTACGGCATCGAACTTTAGACGATACTGAAATAATTAGGGCTGCTCCTGACGGGGCAGCCCTAATTGTTTAAATTCGGGGTCCGAATTATTTCGCAGCGTCTACGGAAACCTTGCGGAACTCCTTCATCATCTTCGAAATTTCCAGAGCCGACTTGCGGGCGCGAGTGCCTGCAGCCTTGTTGTTTTTCTCTACCTGAGCAGCTGCGTTGGCTGCAAATACCTCAAACTCTGCGTTGATTTTTGCTACTAATTCTTTCATAGTTTTATTTATTAAATTGGGTTTGTTATCAACGCAAAGATATAAAATTATTCTAATCCACACCATCGGGAGCCTGAAAAAACAGCCTTTTTTACAAGAAAATACCTATTTTAGAGGGGTGACGGTACGTTTTTTGCCTTTCCACCGGGGTAAAACATACCCTTATGGACAGATTTTTCCTTACAACATGCCTATTTGCCGCGCTCCTCACGGGCTGCGGAAAGCACACGCCGAAGCAGGTGATGCCGCCCCTGCGGGTCGGAGTAGCCGTGTCGGCGGTCGACAGCGTTCCCAACCGCATGAGCTTCATCGGTTACCTCGCGAGCAACTTCGACGCCGTGATCCAGCCGCGCGTAACCGGCTACCTCTCGTCGAAACAATACGGCAACGGCATGCCTGTCCGGCGCGGGCAGCTGCTCTTCACCATCGACCCCAACCAGTTGTCGACTTCGATGCTGGCGGCCGAGGCCGAGCTCGAATCGGCCCGGGCGCAGGCCCTCGAAGCCCGCAACAACTACGACCGCGCCGTACCGCTGGCCCGCATCAACGCCATCAGCCAGTCGCAGTTGGACCAGTATACGGCGCAATGGAAAGCCGCCGAGGCGTCGGTGCGTTCCGCAGAGCAGTCGCTGCTGAGCGCCCGGCTCAATGTGAGTTACACCGAACTGCGTTCGCCGATCGACGGCATCATCGAACACACAGCGGCGCATGTGGGCGACTATGTGGGTCCGGGCACGCAGTTCAGCGTCCTGACGACCGTATCGAACATCGACACGCTGACGGTCGACGTGGCGATCCCCATGTCGCAGTACCTGCGCTATGCAGGCGACCGGACTTCGATTTACGACAACGACGGGCTGCTCTCGGACATCCGTCTCGTGCTGGCCGACGGCTCGCAGTATCCCCACGAGGGACTCTACGACTACACGCGCAAGGACGTTTCGTCCGCTACCGGGACGCTCGTACTGGTGGTGATGTTCCCCAACCCCGACGAAGCGCTGAAACCGGGCCAGTTCGCCCGCGTCGAGGCCAACGTCGGACCCGTGCGGCCGAGGATCGTCGTTCCCCAGCAGGCCGTAAGCCAGGCGCAGGACATCTCGTCGGTGTGGGTCGTGGCGGCCGACAGCACGGCGCAGTACCGCCGCGTCACGCCGGGTGAAACCTACGGCGCGCTGTGGTGCATCGACGAAGGACTGGACAGCGGCGAACAGGTCGTGGTCGCCGGACAGCAGAAACTGCGCAACGGCGCGAAGGTAATTCCCGAAAAGAGGTAGCGCCATGGAGAAATTTTTCGTATCGCGCCCGATCTTCGCCATCTCGCTGGCCATCGTCATCGTGCTGGTCGGACTGATCTCGATCATGAGCCTGCCGATCGAGCAGTATCCCGACATCACGCCTCCGGTCGTGGAGGTGTCGGCCACCTACGACGGCGCCGACGCCGAGACCGTGAACAACGCCGTCGCGACCCCCGTGGCGCAGGCCGTGATGGGCGTCAGCGACATGCTCTACATGCAGGCCACCAGTTCGAACAACGGTGCGATGGTGCTGCAAGTCACCTTCGACATCGGGTCGGACCCCGACCTCGACGCCATCTTCACCCAGAACAACGTCGCCTCGGCCACGGCCGAACTGCCCGCTACGGTCACCAAGCAAGGCGTCACCACGCGCAAAACCATGACGGGATTCCTGATGGTCTACTCGCTGCACAGCGACGGACGCTACGACGGGGAGTTCCTCTCGAATTACGCCTACATCAACCTCCAGAACGAACTGCTGAAGATCGACGGCGTGGGCAAGGTCTCGATCATGGGGGCCGGCGAATACGCCATGCGCATCTGGCTCAAACCCGACGTGCTGAAATACTACGGCATTGCGGTCGACGAGGTGATCGCCGCCATCGAGAAACAGGGAGGCATCTACCCTGCCGGGCAATTCGGCGCAGAACCGGCTCCCGACGGCGTGGCCTACACCTATACGGTGACCATGCCGCCGCAAATCTCCACAGCCGGCGAGTTTGCCGACATCGTCGTCAGGACCACCTCCTCGGGCGAACAGATTCGCCTGCGGGACATCGCCGAGGTCTCCCTGGGCAGCCAGACCTACGGGGTCAGCTCTTCGTTCGAAAGCGACCCGACGGCCATGATCGTCATCTACCAGCAGCCGGGCAGCAACGCCGTGGCTGTCGGCGGCAAAGTCAAAGCCGCGATGGAACGCCTCTCGGAGCGTTTCCCCGACGGCGTCGAAGCCGCCACGATCGTCGACACGACCACAAGTATCGACGCCGGCGTGAAGGACATCTTCCGCACGCTGATCATCGCGCTGATACTGGTCATCTTCATCATCTACCTCTTCCTGCAGGACTGGCGGGCCACGGTCATTCCGCTCGTGGCGATTCCCGTGTCGCTCGTCGGTGCGTTCGCGCTGTTTCCGCTGCTGGGATTCTCGATCAACATCATCTCGCTGCTGGGCCTCGTGCTGGCCATCGGCCTTGTGGTCGACGACGCCATCGTCGTGGTCGAGGCCGCGCAGGTCAATATCGAACGGGGTATGAAGCCCCGTGCGGCAGCACTGGAAGCCATGCGCAACGTCGCCTCGCCGATCGTCGCTACAACCGTCGTACTGCTGGCCGTCTTCGTCCCCGTGTCGTTTACGGGCGGCATCACGGGACGGCTGTTCCAGCAATTCTCCGTCACGATCGCCGTGTCGGTGGTGATCTCGGCGTTCAACGCCCTGACGCTCTCCCCGGCGCTCTGCGCCCTGTTGCTGCGCCACCGGGAACCGTCGCAAAAAGGTTTCTTCGCCGCCTTCAACCGCTGGTTCGCCCGGCAGATGGAGCATTACAGTACGTTTACCCCGACGCTGATGCGCCACGTCGCCCGCACGGGCATTTTCGTGGCCGTGGTCCTCGGGGTGATCTTCGTCGTGTGGCGCAAGCTGCCCGCCGGATTCCTGCCCGAAGAGGACCAGGGCTATGTAATGGTGATGGTCTCGACGCCCGAAGCCTCGTCGCTACAGATAACCCGGCAGGCCATGGCCGAGGCCGACGCCGTGATCCGCACGCTGCCCGAAGTGGCATCGACTTCGTTCGCCGCGGGATTCAACATGATGGCCGGCATCGCCTCGACATCGAGCGGCATCATCTTCGCCAAGCTCGTCGACTACTCCGACCGCAAGCTCTCGGCCATGCAGATCGCCCAGCGGCTCACCGGGGAACTCTACGTCGCGGTTCCGGGAGCCGAATGCTACGCCTTCATCCCGCCTTCGATCCCGGGCCTGGGCATCACCTCGGGCGTATCGGTGGAGGTGCAGGACCTCGAAGGACGCGGCACGGCCTACCTGCTCGAAAACGCCGAAAAGCTGATGGACTCGCTGCGCCGAAGCCCCTCGATCGCTTCGGTCACCACGCAGTTCAACGCCGGGGTTCCCCAGCGGCGGCTGCGCATCGACAAACAGCAAGCGCTGGCCGCCGGCGTGGACCTCGGAACGCTTTACGGCGAACTGACGACCCTGCTGGGCGGGGCGTATATCAACAATTTCACGCGTTTCGGCAAACTCTACCAGACCTACATCCAGGCTGCGCCCGATTATCGGCTCGACCATCGGTCACTCGACAGTTACTACGTCGCCTCGGCATCGGGAGAGAGCATCCCCGTAGCATCGTTCATCGACGTTGTCGACACCGTGGGCGTGGAGTACGTTTCGCAGTTCAACCTCTACCGGTCGATCTCGCTCACCGTCACCCCGGCGGCGCGGGCCTCGACGACGACCGTCATGCAGGAAATCACCGCGACGGCCTCCGACGTGCTGCCCGACGACATCGGCACGGCATGGAGCGGAACCTCATACCAGGAGGCTAACGCCTCGAAGACCGGGGGACTGGTCTACGTGCTGGCTCTCGTATTCGTGTTCCTCGCACTGGCGGCCCTCTACGAATCGTGGGGACTTCCGCTGGCGATCCTGATGAGCGTTCCCGTAGCGGTGCTGGGCGCAGTGCTGTTCATCGGCGGCTCGCACCTGATGAATGCACTCTACGTCAACGACATCTACATGCAGATTTCACTCGTGATGCTGATCGGACTGGCGGCCAAAAACGCCATCCTCGTGGTGGAATACGCCGACAGGCTGTTCCGCGAGCAGGGTGCGTCGCTGATGGATGCGGCGATCGGGGCCGCGAAACTCCGCGTGCGGCCGATCATCATGACCGCCTTCGCCTTCATTCTGGGCGTCATGCCCCTCGTCTTCGCCAGCGGCGTCTATGCTACGGCCCGCAACATCATGGGCGTAGCGCTCGTGGGCGGCATGCTGTTCGCCACGCTGCTGGGTATCTTCGTCTACCCTGCGCTCTATTACTTCGTGGGAAAAATCGGAGGTTTCGAGAAACGCCGCGAATGCAAAAAACAGGAGGAAGTACAATGAAAACGAAAATCATAATCGCCGCCCTGCTGCTGGCGGCCTGTACGCCGAAATTCTACCCGCCGCAGGTCGCGACGCCCGAAAACTACATCTACGGCGACGGATTCTCGTCCGACACGACGGGCGTAGACGAACGCTGGTGGGAGCTTTTCGGCGACACGACGCTCAACGCGCTGGTCGGACGGGCCCTGGCGAACAACCGCGATGCGGCGGCGGCCGCCGCCCGGGTCGAAGAGGCGCGGGCCAACCTCAGGGTCACCCGGGCGCAATACCTGCCGCAGGTCGGCATCGGAGCCACCGCCGAGGGCGAATACACGCCCCAGACCAAGATCGTGCAGTCGTATGCCGTCGAGCCGACGCTCTCGTGGGAGTTGTCGTTGTTCGGGGCGCTGCGCAACGCCAAGCGTGCCGCCAAGGCGGAGATAGCCTCCGCAGAATGGGCGTTGGCAGGAGTGCGGCTCTCGCTGGCTGCCGAGGTCGCCACGACCTATTTCACCCTGCTGGAGTACGAGCGCGACCTCTTGATCGCCCGCCAGACCCTTCGCCTGCGACGCGAATCGGCCGCGCTGATCGACTCGATGTTCCGCTACGGCATGTCCGACGGCGTGGCGCTGGAGCAGGCCCGGAGTCTGGTCTACACCGCCGAAGCGGACATCCCGCAGTATGCGCGGGCCGTGGAGCAGACGTGGCTGTCGATGGGGATTCTGCTGGGCGAGACGCCTTCCCGGGCACAACTCTCCGGTGCTGGACTGCACCTGCTGACCGACTACCGCCCTGCGGAGATTCCCGTGGGACTGCCTTCGGAATTGCTCAAACGCCGTCCCGACATCCGCCAGGCGCATTTCGACATGCTCCACGCTGCGGCGCAGGCCGGGCAGGCCCGCAGCGCTCGTTTTCCGTCTATCTCGCTGACTGCCAAAGGCGGAGTTGCATCCAATTCAATCAAAGGTTTAACTGCGGCGAATCCCTGGGCATGGGATGCCCTGGGCTCCATCGCCGAGCCGATATTCGGATTCGGAAAACTGCGCAATGCCGAGCGGGCCGCGATGGCGGCCTACACGCAGTCGGCCAAGAACTACGAGCAGACCGTGCTGACGGCTTTTGCCGATGTGGAGAAGGCATTGGTGGCCATCACGACCTACCGCGACCAAACCGAACGCACGGGCGAACTGGTGCTCTCGAACGACCGCATCGCCACGATGACCCGCGCGCTCTACCGCAGCGGATTGTCCGACTACCTCGACGTGATCGACGCCGAACGCAGCCTCTACCAGTCGCAGATGGCACTTGTCAACCTCGTGGCGCAGCAGTATATCAACTACGTTACGCTCTGCAAAGCGCTGGGCGGCGGGTGGACTGCCGCAATTAAGAATGAAGAATGAAAAATGAAAAATCGTGTTATTCAGACATAATAGGGCCAGACCAGTAAATCCGCAAATTTTCAATTCCTAATTTTTCATTTTCAATTCAGGGCATACCTACTTATGGGGATTGCACATATCGCCGTAAAGTCGTACCTTTGGACGCAAAACAGAAGAAAATGCGTCTATCCGAACTGAAAACCGGCGAGTCGGCAACGATCGTCAAGGTGATGGGACACGGAGGTTTCCGCCGCCGCATCATGGAGATGGGTTTCGTCCGCGGACAACGGGTCGAAGTCATCCTGAACGCGCCCCTGAAGGATCCGATCGAATATAAAATCATGGGCTACGACATCTCGCTGCGGCGCAGCGAAGCCGACATGGTCGTCGTGCTCACCGACAGCGAAGCCGGGGAATACCTCGCCAGGCGCGAACATCGTCACCATCATCACCACCATTTGCAATCCGGGGTGTGCGAATGCCCCGCGAGCGAAACGCCGTCGCCGGATGCTCCGGCAGCGGAATTCGGTGCAACGGAACCCGGCGAGGCGTGCTGCGCGAGCATCGACGAGGTCGTAGCGCGCCACACCCGGACCATCTATGTCGCACTGGTCGGCAATCCCAACAGCGGTAAAACGTCGCTTTTCAACGCCATATCGGGCGGCCACGAGCATGTGGGCAATTACAGCGGCGTGACCGTCGGGGCCAAAATCGGCAACCGCATCTACCGCGGCTATCGGTTCGAAGTCACCGACCTGCCCGGAACTTATGCCCTTTCGGCCTACACGCCCGAAGAGCGTTACGTGCGCAATCACCTCGCCACGAAGACTCCCGACGTAGTGATCAACTCGGTAGTAGCCTCAAACTTAGAGCGTAACCTCTATTTAACTACGGAGTTGATTGATATAAACCCGCGCATGGTCGTAGCGCTCAACATGTTCGACGAACTGAACGACAGCGGGGCGAAACTCGACTACGACAACCTGGGCCGCATGCTGGGCGTGCCGATGGTCCCGGTCGAAGCGCGCAACAACCGCGGCATCGAGGCCCTGCTGGACACGGTGATCGACGTGTACGAGAACCGCGACGAGCGCGTGCGTCACATCCACATCAACATGGGCCCGGTGATCGACGAAAGTTTGCGCAAGCTGAACAGCGACATGGGCGCCTTCCGCGACGAACTTCCGAAAGCCTTCCCGCCCCGCTACTACGCGATGAAGATGCTCGAAGGCGACAAGCAGGCCGAGGAGAGCCTCCGCAACTGTGAGCGTTATCCCGCTTGGGTCGAGATTCGGGACCGGGAAGCCAAACGCATCGCCGAGGCCCTGGGCGAGGATGTCGAAACGGCTTTCGCCAACCAGAAATACGGCTTTATCCAGGGCGCGCTGAAGGAGACCTTCACCCCCGGGCGGCGCGAGGAGGTCACGACGACGGCCATGATCGACACTTTCGTCACGCATAAACTGTGGGGATTCCCGATCTTTTTTGCGCTGATGTGGTTGATGTTCTGGTGCACGTTCAGCCTCGGGGCCTATCCGCAGGAGTGGATCGACGCGCTGGTGGGTTGGATCAGCACCGGGCTGGATACAATATTGCCCGCAGGACCGCTCCGCGACCTGTTGGTCGACGGCATCATCGGCGGCGTGGGAGCCGTGATCGTCTTCCTGCCGAACATCATGATACTTTATCTCTTCATCTCGTTCATGGAGGATTCGGGCTACCTGGCCCGTGCGGCGTTCATCATGGACCGCGTGATGCACCGGATCGGGGTACACGGAAAATCGTTCATCCCGCTGATCATGGGTTTCGGCTGCAACGTACCCGCCATCATGGCCTGCCGGACTATCGAGAGCCGCAGCAGCCGCCTGATAACCATACTTATTACACCGTTCATGTCATGCAGCGCCCGAATCCCGATTTACCTGTTGCTGGCGGGAACGTTTTTCGCCGCCAACGCCGGGATGGTGATGCTGGGACTCTACATACTGGGCGTCGTGCTGGCTGTAATTACGGCCCGGCTGATGCGCCGGTTCCTCTTCCCGGTGGACGAGACGCCGTTTGTGATGGAACTGCCGCCCTACCGCCTGCCGACATGGAAAACCACGCTCAGCCACATGTGGGACAAGTGTGCGCAGTACCTCAAAAAGATGGGCGGCATGATCCTGATCGCCTCGGTAGTCGTCTGGTTCCTGAGCTACTATCCCCGCACGAATGCGACCGCCGGAACCGAAGCGCACTACGAAAACTCCTATCTCGGCCAGCTGGGCAAAGGCTGCGAGCCGGTATTCAGCCCCCTGGGATTCAACTGGAAAGCCAGCGTGGCGTTGCTGTCGGGGCTTCCGGCCAAGGAGATCGTGGTCTCGACGCTCGGCGTGCTCTACTCCGAGGGCGCCATGACGGAAGCCGCCCCCGCAGGGACAGAAAACGTCATCGGCGGCGCAGAGGGTCCTACGCAGATCATCGTCGCAGAAGAACGGGCCGCGGCTCCCGAACCGGCCGAAGACGAGGAAATGGCGTCGCTTTCGCAGCGGCTGCTCGCCAGCGGCGACTTCACGACCGCCTCGGCGCTGGCGTTCCTGGTGTTCATCCTGCTTTATGTGCCCTGTATCGCCACGGTGGTGGCCATCGGCGCCGAAGCGGGGTGGAAATGGGCCGCGGCATCGGTTATCTACAACACGGCGCTGGCATGGCTCGTGGCGTGGATCGTTTATCGCATCGCATCGATATTCTAACCGATGGGCTGGCAGGACTATGTTGTATGGGCCATCGGGCTGGCAGTCGCGGCGATCGTCGCGAGACGGCTGTGGTGCTTCGTGCGCGGACGGCGGCGGGGAGGCTGCGCGTCGTGTGCGTCGACACAATGTCCGCTGAAAAAGTTCAACGAAAAGAATTAAACCGTATCTTTGCCGCCGCAAACGACGGCGGTTTTCCGAAGCCGGCTGCAAAGTCCGGCTTCGAATGTATAGGCCGGCCGACGAAGTGCACACGACTATGGCAGGACTCTTCTATATTCTATTTTTCTGGCTGACAGGCAATGCGTTGAGCCTCCTTACCGGAGGTTATGTTTCAGGTAACATCATCGGCATGATCCTGCTTTTTGCGGCGTTGTGCCTCAAGTGGGTGCGGGCCGAGACGGTACGCCCTGCGGCGCGCTTCCTGCTGGGAGCCATGGCGCTGTTCTTCGTGCCCTACGGCGTGGGGCTGATGGACTCCTATCAGGTGATCCTCGAAAACCTCTGGGCCATCGTCGTCTCGGGAATCCTCTCGACGATTCTCGTGCTGATCGTCTCCGGCAAAACATTCCAAAGCCTGAACCGACGCGCCCGCCTGCGACACCTCAAACACCTCCGCCACGATGCTTGACGCCGCATTTCTCTCTTCGGACCTCTTTCTGCTGACCCTCACCGTGGGCCTCTACTGCCTCGGGGCGCTGATTTACCGCCGCGCGAGGCTGCCGCTGCTCCACCCGGTGCTGCTCACGTTCATCGCCGTGATCGTCTTCCTGCGCTGCGCCGGAATCGGTTACGAACGTTACCGGGACGCGACGGGCATCCTCAATTTCGCCCTCGGCATGTCGGTCGTGGCGCTCGGATACCTGCTTTACGAGCAACTCGAACGCCTGCGCGGAAGCCTGCTTCCGGTAGGTGTGGCGACCCTTGCGGGATGCGTCGCGGGGGTGCTGAGCGTGGTCTATATCGCCATGGCGTTCGGGACCGAGCGGCAGATTCTCAACTCCATAGCTCCAAAGTCGGTGACCGTGCCGATAGCCGTATCGGTCGCCGGCCCGCTGGGTGGCAACGTGTCGGTAACGTCGGTCGTGGTCTTCTGCGTGGGGATTTTCGGCAGTATCTTCGGCGAATGGATCCTCCGCCACTGCGGGGTCCGCGATCCCGAGGCGCGGGGTTTCGCCCTCGGAGCCGCCGCACACGGCATCGGCACGGCGCGGGCCATCGAGATGGGCGCTGCCGAAGGAGCCCTGAGCGGTCTTGCAATGGCCCTGATGGGACTGGCGACAGCATTGCTCATGCCGCTGATGGAGCGGTATCTCTATTGAACCGGAGCGGATTTCGGCAGGCTGAAAACTCGACGAATATCCGGATCGCCCGCTATTCGGGCTCGATAGCGCACAATTTTTCACGCCGATTTATTAATTTTATTAATTATTTCCCTATCTTTGTCCGGAAGCATAATCCCAAACATAACTTATACTATGGCAAAAGCAGTCAACATCGCCCGTTCACACCGGTTGGACGGCATCGGAGAGTACTATTTTTCGCGTCGTTTGCGCGAGATCGCCGAGATTGAAGCGGCAACGGGCCGCCAGATCGTAAAACTGGCCATGGGCAGCCCCGACCTGCCGCCCCACCAGTCCGTGATCGACCGCCTGGCGAAAGAGGCACAGCGTCCCGACGTGCATAAATACATGTCTTACCAGGGTGAGCCCATCCTGCGCAAGGCCTTTGCCGACTGGTATAAGAAATGGTATCGCACAGAACTGGATTTCAAGTCGGAGGTGTTGCCGCTGATCGGTTCGAAGGAAGGTATCATGCACATCTGCATGACGTTCCTCAATAAGGGCGACAAAGTCCTCGTCCCGAACCCGGGCTACCCCACCTATTCGGCGGCCGTACGTCTGGCAGGCGGCGAGATGCTCCCCTATGCGCTGAACAAGCAGACCAATTTCTACCCCGATTTCGACGCGATCGAAAAGGCAGGGCTCGACGGTGTGAAGATGATGCTCGTCAACTACCCCAACATGCCGACGGGACAGACCCCTTCGATGGAATTGTTCCAGAAAATCATCGACTTCGGAGCCAAGCACAACATCCTGATCGTGCATGACAACCCGTACAGCTTCATCCGCAACGCCGAACACCCGATCTCGATCATGGAGGCCGAGGGCGCAAAGGACGTGGCTCTGGAGATGAACTCGCTGTCGAAAGGCCACTCGATGGCCGGCTGGCGCGTGGGCGTCGTCGTGGGCAAGAAGGAGTGGATCGACTCGATCCTTACGTTCAAGTCGAACATGGACTCGGGTATGTTCTACCCCATCCAGGCCGCTGCCGACACCGCACTGGCGCTGGGCGAGGAGTGGTTCAAGGAGCTGAATGGCATCTACTATGCCCGTGAGAAGCAGGCTTACGAACTGCTCGACGCACTGGGATGCCGCTACCGCAAGAACCAGGCAGGCCTGTTCATCTGGGCCGAACTGCCCGAGGGTTACAAGGGCGACAGCTTCGCGTTCTCGGACGAGGTGATGGAGAAGACCGACGTGTTCCTGACCCCCGGCGGTATCTTCGGTTCGGAAGGCAACGGCTACATCCGCATCACGCTCTGCTGCCCCGAAGCCCTGCTGAAGAAGGCTACCGAAAAGATCAAGATCGCTTTCGGCAAGTAAACGCCGATTTACAGATAGAGACAGCCGTCCTTTTGGACGGCTGTCTTTTTTGTGCCCGGACAGGCGGCAGGATAACAAAAAAGCCCCCTCTTGCGAGGGGACTTACAGGCCGGTCGGCGGTTATTTCATCAGCCAATGCCGCTTGAGCCATTCGCGGACTGGCAGGTCGTAAAGTTTCAGGCAGGCCCACGCCAACCCTACCGAGGCGACGAACACCGAAACGCTGACAAAAATATGCGTCCCGAGCGGTGCATCGGGATTGTTCGCCGCCCATCCCCACTGCATGTAGACAAGCGGATAGTGTGTGATATAGAGCGGGAAGGAGATTTCGCCGAGGAACTTGCAGACGGCTATCGACCGGACGTCCGTGACACGGCTTCCGGCGCCCATCGAGACGATCAGCGGGAAAATGAGCAGGATGACCAGCGCCTGGTAGCCGCCGTCGATCCACGGCATCGAAACGCTGCCGACATGGGGCGTCACCAGTGCCGCGGCTACGAGCAGCGAACACCACCAGAATCCACCCCGCACCCGAATCGCCGCGCCGAGGCGCGAGAGCAGCAGTCCCGCGAAGAAGGGATAGAGCAGGCGCGAGAAGCCGATGTAGACTTGCGTCGGGGTGAGACTCCAGCCGCCGATGACGGTATAGGCCGCAGAGCGGTCGGCGGGAAGCATGCCGAACAGATCGAGGTTCAGCGTCAGATCGATCGTCAGCACCGCAGCAGCGGCCACGAACAAACCCAGCACGAATTTCGGAAAACGGCGGATGACAAGTGCATAGAGAATATTGGCGATGTACTCGTAGAACAGCGACCAGGCGGGACCGTTCAGGGGATAGGTTTCACCCCAGCCGCGGATGTCCCAGGCCATCGGGGCAGGGAGCAGCGTGCAGCCCAGCAGGAAAATCAGCAATACCTGCCACCAGGGCGTCGCCCCGATCGCCGGAAAAGCGCCGCAGGCTCCGAAGTAAAAAAATAGTGCGCCGACGAGCATCCCCATGACGACCATCGGGTGCAGACGCACCAGACGGCGTTTGAAGAAGTCCTTGAGCGACATTTTGTTCCAGCGGTCGTCGTAGGCATACCCGATCACAAAGCCCGAAAGCACGAAGAAGAAATCTACGGCCAGGTAGCCGTGGTTGAGAATCTGGAAGGCAGGGCCTTTGGAGTAGGTTTCGAACAGGTGGAAGGCTACCACGATCATCGCCGCCACACCGCGCAATCCGTCGAGGATTTCGTAGCGGGGCTTGGAAGCCAGGTAACCGGTTGAAGCCGCAGTCATGGATTTGAGTTTGGGAACCGGGCTACTCTTCGACGATGCGGATCGAGAGAATCTTATCGCCCGGACGGATGTCGTCGATCACGTCCAGCCCTTCGACCACCTGTCCGAAGCAGGTATGGCGGCCGTCGAGGTGCTGCGTGTTCTCGCGGTTATGGCAGATAAAGAACTGCGAACCGCCCGTATCGCGTCCGGCATGGGCCATCGACAGTACGCCGCGGTCGTGACGCTGGCGCGGGGCCGAAGTCTCGCACTTGATCTTGTAGCCAGGGCCTCCCGTGCCGTCGCCCTTGGGACAGCCGCCCTGGATGACGAAATCGGGAATAACGCGGTGGAAGGTCAGTCCGTCGTAGAAATTATGTCCGGCCAGTTCGACGAAATTGGCCACTGTTCCGGGGGTTTCGTCGGCATACAGCTCGGCTTTCATCACCCCTTTTTCGGTCGAAATAATTGCGTACTTTTTCATGGTCGTATCGGTTTTACTCTTTAACAATGACTTTTGCAGCAGCGGCCTTTACCCGCTCGCGCAGGGCCTCGAGACTGCTTCCGTGCGGCTCGTAACCCACGACGACGCCCATACGGCGGTTCACGCGCGCCGAGGGCTTGCCGAAGATGCGGATGTCGGTGCGCGGATCGGCGGCAACGGCCTCGCCCACCCCTTCGTAATGCGGCGTTGCGGTCTCGACGCCCGAAAGGATTACGGCGCTGGCTCCCATGCGTTCGAAGGTAACCGCCGGAATGGGAATCCCCAGCACGGCCCGCAGGTGCAGTTCGAACTCGTTGAGATTCTGCGTCCCGGCCAGCGTCACCATGCCGGTGTCGTGCGGACGGGGCGACAACTCGGAGAAGTAAACACCGTTGTCGCGGCTCAGGAAGAACTCCACGCCCCACAGGCCGGCCCCGGTAAGGGCTTCGGTGACGGCGGCGGCCATGCGCTGCGCCTCGGCGAGGTGTTCGGGAGCGACTTCGGGCGACTGGAAACTTTCGCGGTAATCGCCGCCCTTCTGCACATGGCCTATCGGCGGGCAGAAAAGCGTCGGACCGTTCTTCTGGGTGACGGTCAGCAGCGTGATTTCGCTGTCGAAGCGGATGAACTCCTCGATGATCAGTTCGCGGATATCTCCGCGCGACCCTTCGCAGCCGTAATGCCAGGCGTGCTCCAGTTCATCGGGTCCTTTCACCAGCGACTGGCCCTTGCCCGAAGAGGACATCAGCGGCTTTACCACACACGGGAAGCCGATCTTTCCGGCGGCCTCGCGCAACTCGTCGAACGACGTGGCGTAGAAGTATTTCGCCGTTTTCAGCCCCAGTTCCTTCGCCGCGAGGTCGCGGATGGCCTTGCGGTTCATCGTGAAATTCACGGCCCGGGCACTCGGGACGACCTGTACGCCGGCACGCTCGAAATCGTAAAGCCGTTCGGTGCGGATGGCCTCGATCTCGGGAACGATGATGTCGGGGCGGTGCTTTTCGACCGCTGCGGCCAGCGCATCGCCGTCGAGCATGTCGAACACCTCGCAGGCGTCGGCCACCTGCATAGCGGGAGCTCCCGCATACTTATCGCACGCCACGACGGTCTGGCCCAGTCGCTGCGCCGCAATCACGAACTCCTTGCCCAGCTCGCCGGAACCCAGAAGAAGTATCTTTTTCATAGAAATTATGTAGTGTTATTAGGTTTTATAATATGCAACCCGGACCGCTCCCGACCGCAACGGCAGACGAGCGCAACGGATCGGACATTAGCCGAAAGTCCGGAGTATCGCTTTCTGTTTTTTTGCGACACAAAGATAGTTTTTTCCCGTCGAATTTTGTACCTTGCAGCAATAAAACTACCCGAACCGATGAAATACCCTAAAATCTCACTGTGCTTTAGTGTGTTGTGGTCAACGATCGCTTTTTCGACCGTAACCGCGGCAACCGCTCCCTGCGACACGCTCCGCGTCGCTTTCCTCACGGACATTCACGTAACGCCCGGCAATGTGCAGGACTCGCTCTTCCGCGTCGCGGTCGCCGAGGTCAACGCCTCGCCGTGCGATGTCGTGATCTTCGGCGGCGACCTCACGAACCTGGGCAGCGACGCCGAGCTCAGGCATGTCCACAACCTGATCTCGCGGCTCGAAAAGCCGTGGCATGCCGTTCCGGGCAACCACGAAAGCACGTGGTCCGAAAGTGCCTGCACGACCTTTGCCAAGGTGTTCGGCCACGACGGACGCACCGCTTTCCGCGCCGGGGGCTACCTCTTCCTGGGGTATGCTTCGGGACCTTTCATGAAGATGGCCATGGGAGCCGTGCGCACCGAGGACCTCACGTGGCTGGCCGAAGAGGCCGCGAAAGCCCGGCCGGGGGAACGGATCGTGAGCCTCTGCCACTATCCGCTCAACAAGGATCTCACCAACCGGGCCGAGGTGACGGCGACACTCCGGCGGCTGGGCATCCCGCTCACGCTGTTCGGCCACTACCACCAGGCTCCGTCGCTCTATAATTTCGACTCCGTGGCGGGGATTCAGGGGCGCGCCCTGCGGGGAAAGAACGACACCGACGCGGGTTACACACTGCTCGATTTCTGGGGCGACTCGGTCCGCGTCCGGGAGAAGGTGCTGGGAGCGGCTCCGCGCACCTGTTTCGCAATCCGCATGCAGGACGATCCGCAAGTACTCGCCATCGCCTCCGACCCGATGCCCGCTGCGCCTGACTACGAGGCGCACGCACAATTCGTCCTGCAAGACAGCGCTACGGTCTACACCGGAGCGGCATTTTACAAAGACATCGTATATTATGGCACTACGCAGGGCGTGCTGCGCGCCTACGACACGCGCCGCGGCCGGGAACTCTGGCAGAAACGCTTCGGCGGAGCGCTCTACTCCACGCCGATCGCAGCCGAGGGGTTGGTTATCGCCGGCACGACGACCGACGGACTGCGTGCCTACGACGCCCGCACGGGCCGCGAACGGTGGCACATAGATACCCCGACGCCGATCGTCGGGCAGGGACTCGTCGACGGCCGGGGCCGCAACACGGCACTCTACATCGGACTCGGAAACGGCACGATGGCTAAAATCGCGGTGCGCGACGGCCGTATTCTGTGGCGTTACGACTACGGACGCGGCCAGTCGCAGGGGCAGCCCGCGCTGGCGGACGGAAAACTGGTATTCGGGGCCTGGAACCGCCGCCTTTACTGCCTCGACGCCGCAACGGGAACCCTTTGCTGGAAGTGGAGCAACGGCTCGAAAAGCTCGTTCCAGTCTCCGGGCAACATCGTCCCCCGGATCAGCGGCGGACGCGTTTTCATCGACGCTCCCGACCGGGCCATCACCAGCATCGACCTGGCGACCGGGCGCGTCGTCTGGCGCTGTACGGATTACAAGGCCCGCGAATCGTCGGGCGTAAGCGCCGACGGCAAACGCTTCTACGTCAAAACCATGGACGGGGAACTGCTGGCCATAGACACGGCTTCGGACTCGTTCCGCCAACTATGGCTCACTCCCGTAGGCTTCGGCTACGACTACACGGCCTGTCCGGTAACCGTAAGCGACGGCATCGCCTACCTGGCCGACCGTTCGGGCAACGTCGCCGCCGTGCGCGAGGACGGCACATTGTTGTGGTGTGTCAAGTGCTGCAATTCGGCGGCGAACTTCATCACCGCGGCTCCCGACGGTTCGCTGTGGGCGACTTTCGCCGAAGGAAAACTCTTCAGGATCCCTAAATAGTTGGTCCTAAAGCAATATTTGTAAAAAACGGACCGGATAATTTGTATCGGTCCGTTTTTTTCGTACCTTTGTCGCAGGATTTACATTTCCGCCCAAAGACAAAACATCTTGGCCCAAAGGCGGACGCGCACTGCAACACCATACATGCAAACAAATATGAAAAGAGCAGTCTATGCACTTTTGTCACTGACACTTCTGGGCGGTTGTGTCAAGGACATTTCGGACAACGGTTCGACAAAACCCGGGGAGGAGTTCAACAAATTCGACTTCTCGACGGTAAAAGCTACCACCCTTTCGGTGGATTACGGCACACAGGCCGAAGTATACTTCGAAGTCTACGACGCCGCACCCGTACGGGAGAACGCCGAAGGCACGGCGTATGAAAAAGTCGAAGGCTTCGAGCCGCTTTATGCGGGCTATACCGATGCAGAGGGCCGTTTTTCGGCAAAGATCGACCTCCCGGCCTATTTCGCCAAAGCCTATATCTACACCCCCAACGTCCACGCCCGGACGCTGCTGACCGCCGACAAGAACGGTGCGGCACTGACGGCTTCGGCCCTCGATACCGAAACTGCCGCCGCAGCGAAAGCTACCCGCGCCGGTTACGAGTCGGCAGCCGTCACCGGCGACGGCTGGAAGACGTGGCTCGGGACTTACGACGACACCTACGGCCGCATCGACTACGCCTATACGGGCGACGAACTGCGCGAGAAGGACTGGAAGAAGCTTTACAACGCCGCCAACAAGGTTTTCGACACTTCGAAGGCCTGCCCCGAAGAATATCGCTCGTCGAGCGACCTCTACCTGGAAAAGGACGCCGAGGTAGCCATCACGTTCCTGATGAGCAACACCTGCTGGAACTGCTCGATGGGCTACTATTATTACGATGCCGCGGAACATCCCGCATCGCTCAAGGACGTGCATCCCATTATGATCTTCCCCAACACGCAGGACGGAAAATGGAGCAACGACCCCAAAAAGGCCGCCAAATACAAAGGCGTGGACCGCGGAACCGCCGTGCAACTGATGTTCTACCCGAAAATCGCCGAGGGCAGCAAAGAAGGCGCCACCACGGTCTTCCCGAAGGGCTACCGCATCGGATTCGTCCTTGCCACCAACGCCTGGGGCAACCAGCTTCCCGGATTCACGGGAGCCAAAAAATACCGTGCGGCCACATCCGACGGACTGAGCATCAACGACAAGGGCGTCGCCTACAAGCAGCCCCGGACAGCCGTTTACCGCTATACCAACTCGTCGCTCGGGCTCAATTCGGTGATCTGTTCGTTTGAGGACTACACGACCGACCAGAACTTCAGCGACGTGATCTTCACGATGAAATCGAACCCGGTGGACGCCGTGGTCGACATTCCGTCGGTCGACGAGAAACCCGGAGCCGACGACACCAAACGCGAAGTGCGCCTGCTGAAGGGCATCTATGCGTTCGAAGACCTGTGGCCCAGCCGCGGCGACTACGACATGAACGACGTGATGGTGAAACTCGACTACGCGAAGACGGTCGGCAGCAAGGGTATTTACGAGGAGTCGTATCTCTTCAAGACCTTCAACAACCTCGCAGGACTCGAAAACGGACTGGCCTTCACCCTCGGAGGCGACGCCGTATCGGCCGAGCTGGAGTTCTCGATACTCCGTCCCGCCGGCAAGGACAATCCGTCGCCGGAATACGAATCGTATGCCGTTGAGCGCGAGGGCAACGTATTCCTGCTGACCCCCAACGTGAAGCAGGATATGGGTGCTACCTACAAAATCACGGCAAAGTACGCTTCGCCGATCGCCGAAGGGAAAGCCGCTGTCGTCAAGCCTTTCATCTATCGCACGAACGACGACGACCTTACCCCGGGCCTGCGCAAGGAGGTACACCTGCCTTTCGAAGCGCCGACCGCCAAAGCGGATACGAAATTCTTCGGCACAAGCGACGACAAGTCCGATCCGGCTTCGGGACGCTACTACGTTCGCGCCGAGAGTTACCCCTTCGCCTTCTTCCTTTCGGGTGCGACCGAGGTAGACCTCTCCAAGCTGCTCGACCCCGTAAACGAGAAGACGCCCATCGACAAGCTCTACCCTGCTTATATGGGCTGGGCATCGTCAAACGGCGCCGACAATGCCGACTGGTACAAATAGCCGCAGGCAGGCATCATACGAAACAGGCTCCTTCAGGAGCCTGTTTTTTTATGGTTTGCGGTTAAGCAGGTCTTTCTGGGCGACGAACTGCGGAATGAGCCGGATGATAACGGGCGTCAGCGCGAGGCAGACAAGGAGCGTCAGCACCAGCAGAACGACCGACTGCACCCAGCCGTCGGCCAGAAACCGCGACACGAGCGGCCGCAGGAAAAAGAGCAACGGACCGTGGATGCCGAGCGTGATGATCGAATAACGGCCCAGGTAGGTGACGACAGGAACACTCTTCAGTTCCTTGCACAGGAGCATGACGGCGAAGATGCCGGCGAAAGCCGCGAGGTAGACCTGAAAGATATTTCCCGGGTAATTATTGGTCCGCATCCCCAGGGGCGTAGCCGTGAAATACATCACCGCGACAGCCAGCACGACGAACACCGGAATCAGTTTGTCGAAACGGTGGTGCGGATAGAGGAAAAAGTTGTAACGGCGAATCCAGAACCCCGCGAAATAGAACGGCATGGCCGTCATGGCTACGTCGATATAAAACGGCAGCTCGATCCGCTCTTTGCCCAGCCAGAATCCGGCGACGCCGATCAGCAAGGTCACGGCGAACAATGCCGGAACGTGTTTGTCGCGCAGGTAGTGAACGATGTAAAACAGGATGTTGCAGTTGAAGAGCGCAACCAGGAACCAAACCGGGGGATTGAAGCGGATCAATTCGTGACCCCGGAAAACCAGCAGGAGCTCGCTCCAGCGTACCGGAAGCTGAAACGTTCCGGGCAGCGCCTTCGAAATACCGTACATCAGCAGGAACGAACCCAGGTAAAAGACCAGGAAGGGCACGAGCAGTTTATCTGTTTTACGGAGGAGGAAGCCCGCAAATCCTTCGTAGGACTTGAAGAAAAGCCCCGAAACGAAGAAATAAAGCGGCATGACGAAACTCGACAGGATTCGCCCGGTCGTGGGACCGTCGAAGATTCCCCCGACATGCACCATCACAACCAGCATGATACACAGACCCTTTGTAAGGTCGATGAAATCAATCCGCCGAGTCAGTTGTTCGTTCATTGCGGCAAAGATAATAATTTCGGGTTGACGATATAGACCATTCCGGTGGAAAAAAGCGCATTAAAACGTCCAAACACGCCACAAAAGAGGGATGCTCCGGCGAGAGGATACCGGATTCTGCGGAAATGGGCGGGAGTCGAACGTGGCGAAGCCATCCTCACCGACCGAGCGCCGTTGTCGCCCGCAGGGCGGTACGGGGTTTCGCGACGGAGGTAACCCGCATCCAAAAAAACAGCGCCCCGGAGAACCGGAACGCTGCGTTTCAGTGGAGGTGGCGGGAGTCGAACCCGCGTCCAAACAGGGAACCCGAAAGCTTTCTACACGCTTAGCCGCCATTTGATCCTTCTCCCCGTGCCTGGCAGGCAGCGACCGAACGCGGGGCCCAGTTCCTAAATTTTCGCGCACCGGCCGGAACACTCCGGCGCACTATCTCTAAATGGATGATACCCCGTATGAAGAGCCGTTAAAGAGCGGAACGTCCCTTCGGGATACTCGTCGCCAAAGCGCCTGGGCTTCAGCGATTAAGCCAATTTTCCTTGAAAATTAGGCAGCGAGTGCAAGGCTGTTATTGCCATTTGTAGTTCGAGCATCGGGATTAACGAGCCGCCACACAGCGCTCGGCGTGCTTACAATCAAACTCTGCCTGCTGTCAAAACCAGGCACCCCCGGTCTTTCCGTGCAAAGTCAATCGGAAACTGATGCAAAGATAGTGCATTTTTTCAGATTTACGCCCTTCCGTCCCGGGAAATTGCATGCAGCACTCCCCTCCCGCTACCTTTTCGATAACAGGTGGCGGAGTTTCTGCCGCAGTTTGTCGCCCGTAAGCGGCTTGGGAAGGTAGTCGTTGCACCCGGCGTCGAGCGCCCGCTGCCGGTCCTGGTCGTAGGCAAACGCCGTCACGGCAATGATCGGAACCGAGGTATTGCACTGCCGGATTTGCCGTGTAGCCTCCAGGCCGTCCATGCCGGGCATCTGGATATCCATCAGCACCACATCGGGCTGCAACTCGCGGAACAGCCGCACAGCCTCGATCCCGTCACGTGCATGCACGACCTCGTACTCCTTTTTAAGCGTCATCATGACGAGCAGGAAACTGCTCTCGGTATCTTCGGCTACCAGCACTACCGGCCGTTTTCCCGATGCGGGGATAACCGGAGCTTCCATTTCCGCGGCTTCGTCCTCCGTTTCGGAGAAATCGCCGGTCCCGACGGGAACCGTAAACCAGAAACACGATCCCTTGCCGACTTCCGACTCCAGGCCGATCTGCCCGCCCATCTGCTCGACGATCGATTTGCAGATCGAAAGTCCCAGCCCCGTTCCCTGGACAAAACTGTTGAGTTTGACGAAGCGTTCGAAAACGGCGGCCTGCTTCTCCGGGGCGATTCCCGAACCGGTATCCGCGACCTGAAAACGAATCCGGTCGCCGGTCACTTCGTAGTCCAGCGAGATAGATCCCTTTTCCGTAAATTTCAGGGCGTTGTTGATGAAGTTGGTGATAATCTGCGTCAGCCGGTTTTTATCCCCGTAAATCATCCGCCGGGGCTCGCGACGGATAAAACGCAATTCGACCGGACGATCGCCGACCTTCAAACCGAGCGCACGTACCGCCTCCTCGCACATCAGGTTGACATCGAACACGCTGTAATTGAACTCGAAGGTTCCGGCTTCGATCTTCGAAAGGTCCAGGATATCGGAGATCAGTTTGAGCAGCAGGTCGTTGTTCTCCTCGACCATGTGCATGAACTCCCGCCGTTCCTCGATGTCTTCGGTCTCGGTCAGCAGGTTCGAGAAGCCCACGATGGCATTGAGCGGCGTACGGATTTCGTGGCTCATGTTGGCCAGGAAGGCCGACTTGAGGCGGTTCGACTCTTCGGCTTTCTCCTTGGCTTCGCGCAGGTCCTGTTCCAGGGCCTTCTGCACGTTGATCTGCAACGATGCGCCCACAAGCATCTGCGGCTTATGGCCGGCATCCCACTCCATGACGATGGCAAAACTCTTGACCCAGTAATATTCCGTCGCACCGGGGACATAAAAGACACGGTATTCCTGCTGCAGGATGTCCGTTCGCCCTTCGTGCAGGTCTACGTATGCCTTGCGGATGCGTTCGCGGTCGTCGGGATGGATCAGGTCGTAATACACGTCCGACGGGACGATCAACTGGTTATTCTCGATGTCATAGGACCCGGGGGTATATTCGAAATCGCAGTCGATCAACTCCGTGCGCTTGTCCCAGGTCCACGGCGTAAGTCCCGTGGCGCGCAGGACCAGTTTGTATTTCTCATAGAGTTTTTCACGCTCCCTGTTGTGCTCCTCCATATGCAGTTGCCCGAGGTGCTCCTCCGTGCGGTCGATGCAGAAGATGTCGTCGACACCCGCTTCGCTGCTACGGAACGTCAGGCATTTGAAATAGCGGTCGCCCGTTTCGCCCGGCACGACGAAGATGTCGGATTCCAGGCTGAGACAGCGCATTTTCGCATGGGAAGGGAGCAGGTCGCTCAGTCTTTTGCCGACGACCTCGTCGCCGCTGCATCCGAAAGCGTGCTCGAAGGCGGTGTTCACATCCAGGAAAACGAAGTCCCCGCCGGCCTCGAGCGGTTTGCGGCGGATATAGATCACCGGCATGTTGTCCACCAGGCGGCGATACCGGGCCAGGAGGTTATACTCGCGGCGAAGCTGGCTTTGCCGCTGGAAGGAAAACCGCAGCCACAAACCTCCGCCGATCACAACGAGCAGCAACAGCGACAGCGCAGAGATGAACTGGAACTTGTATTTTTCGAAAAATCCCGGCGGAACCTGCGAATAGACCGCATCGCCGGGAAACAGTTCCTCGGGCACGTTGTGACGGTCGAGGTGGGCATAATTCAGGTAAAGGGCCGGGGTTCCTCCGTCGCGCCACGGAATGTCGCGGGCAGGGGTTCCCGAGAGTATCTCCTGCATCGTGGCGATTACTTCCGGGGCGAAATCCGCGGCGGCGATGTAGTAACCGCCCGCAAAATCCCCCACTTCGGAACTGCGGTCGGCAATCGAGAAAACCGGCGTACGGGTGAACGCAAAGAGTACTTTTTGAACGTTGTCGTCGAGGTAGCTGTGCGTCGACCTGCTGCCGGTCACAAACCATGAATAATAGATCAGCCCGACCGTATCGTCGAACTCGGCAAGCCGGTCGAGCAGTTGCTCGGTGCTCAGCTCGGGCGTACTGAGCAGTTCGAGCGTCAATTCCGGAAAATCCTCCCGGAACGTTTTTTCGACCTCCTCCCGCACCCGCAGGCTGATGTAACGGTGATCGGAGATGAAAGCCACGCGCCGCATCCGGGGCAGGAGCCGCTGCATGGAGGCGACCGTTTCTCGAATATAGGACGGCTGGCGAAGCACGGTCACATTATATCCTTCGGTCACCTGCTCGGCAGGCAGCATCGTCTTTTCAGTCAGGTTTCCCGACAGCAGGTCTTCGGTGCGAGCAGGCATCCGGCTGCGGGAATAGAGGATGAGCGTCGGAATGTCTTTCCATTCCGCATCGAAAAGCGGCCGCGTGACCAGCCATCCCGGATCGCCGATAAAGATAACGGCACGCGGGGACACAGGGTACTTTTCGAGCAGCATCCCGCACTTTGCCTGTGCATCGCCGAGCGTGGTCATTTTCGGGACCTGCAACACGTCCGTTCTGATCGCCACGCCCTGTTTGGTGAGGCCCTTGACGAGCGATTCGAGAATCACATCCGACCACGATTCGCCGAAGTTGGCCGAATTGAGCAGCAGGACGTAATTGCCCGACGCCGGCGGAACATCGGCACGCACAGGCAGATAGAGCCCGGCAGTCAGCAGGCATATTACAACGACGCAAATATTTCTTCTCATACAGTTTTGCAGCGGACGCATAAAATCCGGTTAAAAGTAACGAAAAACATCGGATTTTAGCCATTTCGGCCGATAATTATTCTGCCGGGCACGGTCCGGGATTCAAAAAGAGAGCCGGTCTCCCAACGGAACCGGCTTTCAAAAAACAGCGTTCACGGCCTACTCGCCTGAAAGCAGCACGTGCAACGTGTGTTTCAGCTTGTCGCCCGTAAGGGGTTTTGCAAGGTATTCATTGCACCCGGCATCGAGTGCCCGCTGGCGGTCGCGGTCGTAGGCGAACGCCGTCACGGCAATGATCGGAATCCGGCTGCCGCTGCTGCGAATCTGCCGCGTGGCCTCCAATCCGTCCATCACCGGCATCTGAATATCCATCAGCACGGCATCGGGACGGGCCTCCTCGCACAGCCGTACAGCCTCCTTGCCGTCGGCAGCATGGAGTATGTCATATTCCTTCCTGAGCATCAGCGACACCAGCAGGTAGTTGCTTTCGGTATCCTCGGCAACCAACAGCAACGGACGTTTGCCGTCGCGGGCCGCCGCCAGGAACGGAACCGGAGCTTCGGCAGGCTGTTCCGGGGTGCACTCGCATGCACCGATCGGAACCGTAAACCAAAAGCGCGAACCCTTGCCGAGCTGCGATTCTACGCCGATATGACCGCCCATCTGCTCGACGATCGACTTGCTGATCGACAATCCCAGTCCCGTGCCCTGCACGAAATTGTTGAGCTTGACAAACCGTTCGAAAATATTCCTCAGGTGTTCCTGGTCGATACCCGTTCCGGTATCCTCGACCCAGAATCGCACGTCCTCCCCTTCGACCGCATAATCGAGCGTAACACTACCCTCGGCGGTGAATTTCAAGGCGTTGTTGATAAAATTGGTAATGATCTGTGTCAGGCGGCTCTTGTCACCCGACAGGTAGCACTGCTCCCCGTGGCGGGTAAAACGCAGTTCGACGGGCCGATCCTGCACCTTGATGCTCAGCGACCGCACGACCTCTTCGCACATCTGGTTGACATCGACCGTGCCGTAGTTGAAATCGAACGTTCCGGCCTCGATCTTCGAAAGATCGAGAATGTCGGATATGAGTTTGAGCAGCAGATCATTGTTCTCCTCGACCACATGGATGTAATCGCGCCGTTCCTCGGGATCGTCGGTTTCGGCCAGCAGGTTCGAGAAGCCCACGATAGCATTGAGCGGTGTTCGGATTTCGTGGCTCATATTGGCCAGGAAAGCCGATTTGAGGCGGTCGCTGACTTCGGCTTTGTTCTTGGCCTCGATCAGGCGCTTCTCGGCCATCTTAAGTTCCGTAATATCGTAGTTGACGCAGACCATTTCGATCTTCTTCGGATCGTTGTTCATCGGGTTGCGCACCACGTTGATCCGGGTCCAGTTCTCCGAACCGTCGTCGTTCAGGATATGCAGGTCGAGGTTGAAGCTGTCCGACTCGTTGGCCTTGACGCGGGTAATCTCCCGGATGATGGCATCGCGGTCGGCCGGGTCGACATGCGGATAGATACCGATAATTTGGTTGAGCGGCGTCTCGGGCTTCTCGCCGAGGTTCAGGAACCACTGGGGAACGCCGTCGCCCTCCTTGGTCAGCAAATCGAAACGGCAGTACCCCATTTTTCCCAGGCGGCTCACCAGCGAGAACGAGGTCTCGAACTCCGCAAGCCGCGTATGGGCCCGGTTGATCTCCGTATTGTCGATGTTGATCAGCATGAAGTTCGCCAGCCGCCCCTGCGTATCGTAGAGCATGTTGACCGTGGTGTATATCTCCAGGAACCCGGTTTTTCCGGACGTATAGTAACCGTCCAGCCGGTCGAAGGGATAGTTGAGCCGGAAAGCCTGCTCCCGTCCTTCGCGAACCCCGTCGCGGATCTCCTGCGGCACGAGCGGATTGTCGTAGAAATTGAGTCCGAGGGCGGCCTCTTTCGTGACGCCGAAAATCTCCATGTCCTTGTTATTGATGTCGACCAGTTTGCCGTCGGGGGTGTAAAGTTCCACGCCGACCTGGATGTTGTCGAAGATGTTGCGCAGCAGCTTCTCGTTGCGCTGGATCGTTTCATGCGCCTGGTGAATATCGGTCTGGTCGAGGAAAAAGCCCGTGATTTCATCCTCTCCCGTGGAGTAAAGGACATAGTGCAGGTAGCGGTTTACAGGCTCGGCGACAATGTCGCTCGCTACGTAATTCCCCGTCCGGATCACCTCGGTAAGCCCCCGGATATGCGTCTCCAGGTTAACGCCCAATTCGGAAGCGGTGCGCCCGACATAGGTTTCGCGGGGGAAGCCGACAATCTCGTCGGCCGCATCGTTCGAGTCGATAATACGATAGTCACGCACATCCCCGGACTCGTCGTAGAGCATCTTCATCCGGATATAGCCCAGCGGCATGTGGCGGTAAAGACTTTGCAGGTAAAGCCGGTCGTCCTGCGCCGCCTGCTCGGAGCGTTGCAGTTCGAGGCACAGACCGATGATATTGACCAGCGACGCAAACCACTGGCAATCCTCGTTGGTCCAGTTGCGGGGCTCCCCGACGATGTCTATCCCGGCATATCCCCATACCCTGTCGCGGGAAACCAGCGGCATGATGATCAGCGATTTAATGTCCTGCACCTTCAGCAAATCGTGCTCGCTGGCCGCTTCGGGCGGCAGTTCGTCGAGGTTCGAAAGGATGATCGGCAGGTTGCGCTGAATATGGTCCGTCCACCAGGGAAAGTCCTCCATCGGAAGCGAACTGAGCCGGTCCTGCTCGCTCGAAACGCCGTCCGCCGTCACTTCATACGTACAGTCGTGCGTGCGGCGCTCCCAGTCGAACTCTATAATATAGGCGCGTCCGCCGCGGAACATCGTAAGCACGTCGAACAGGATTTTGTTCACCGTATCTTCGGTCCTTCCGGTATGCAGCAGCGACAACAGCGTATGCGAAATACCGGTAAGGCGGAAAAGCAGATCGTCCATCCGCGCCGATTCGACCCCGGCCGCACTCTCTCGCGCCGTCTCCGCGGGACGTACGTAGCCGATCAGGATATCGCCCTCCGGAGTCGCCTGGCGGCGAACGAGTTTCCACACGAGCCACAACTGCCGTCCGTCGGGCACGACCAGCGGAACCGTCCGTTCGAGCGTATCGTAACCGTGGAATATGCACTCCGAACCGGAATAGCGCAGGTAAGGCTCCGGAATATGGCTTTTGAATTCGTCGAAACCGATCTCCGGCGCCGGGAACTGAAGCAGGTTCTGCAAAAAATCGGACATGCGGATTATCCGGCGGGACATGTCCGCTTCCCACCAGCCCGTGTTCATATCCCGCATTATCGTTTGCAGAATCTCTTGTTCTTTCATAAGTCTATCAAATCCATGTAACAAATGGCGTGAACAAAAGTAGGTATTGGGGTCGGGATATGCAAATTATGGACACCGTTTTTCTATACACATGCGCTCGCCCCGAGGCAAATTCCGGCCAAACACACTCTCCCGGCACAAAATAGCCCGCATTTTTACCGCACGCGAAGGGTCGATCCGGATATTTTGCTTATCTTTGTTTACGCGAAACCACAACGATAAACCATGGATGAAAAATATGTAGTGAATCTCCGCGACGTGGCCATATACCACGCCGACAATCCTTTCGGCAGTTGCTCGGAAAAGAAACTCATGCAGCAGGGCGAGATGGTTCTCTCGGAAGTCAACCTTGCGGTGGCTCCGGGCGAATTCGTTTACCTGATCGGCCGTGTCGGGAGCGGGAAAAGCAGTTTACTCAAAACTTTATATGCCGAGGTGCAACTCCTTACGGGAAAGGGATATGTAGCGGGATACGACCTGCGCAAACTGCGCCGCAGGGATATCCCCTATCTGCGCCGCCGCATCGGCATCGTCTTTCAGGATTACCAGTTGCTCACAGACCGCAACGTCTTCATGAACCTCTATTACGTGATGAAGGCCACGGGCTGGAAACGCGAACAGGAGATCCGCGAACGGATCGACCGGGTGCTGGGACTGGTGGAACTCGGGGCCAAAAGCTACAAGATGCCCTTCGAACTCTCGGGCGGCGAGCAGCAGCGCCTGGTGATCGCCCGCGCACTGCTCAACGATCCGCAGGTATTGCTGGCCGACGAACCTACGGGCAACCTCGACCCGCTGACCGCCGACGGCATCATGCAGTTGTTCCAGAAAATCGCCTCGCAGGGCTGCGCCGTAGTCATGTCGACACACAACACCGCACTGATCGAAAACTACCCCGCCCGCGCCATCCTATTCTCCAAAGGCCGGACCCGCGAAATAGACCTCAAGGCCGAGCTTGCGTAAGCTCCGCACCCGGCCGCAGAGGAAACAAACAGGCGAAATAATCGACTGTAAAGTCTTTTCCGGACACTTGTTTTATCCGGAAATATTTTGTATATTTGTACGATATTTTAAAGACTACGATGAGTACCGAATTAGAAAACGTTAAAAAACAAGAAGAAGAATATTCCGCGTCGAATATCCAGGTCCTCGAGGGCCTCGAAGCGGTGCGCAAGCGTCCTGCCATGTACATCGGCGACATCGGCGAGAAGGGTCTCCATCACCTGGTTTACGAGGTCGTGGACAACTCGATCGACGAGGCGCTGGCGGGCTATTGCACCGACATCGACGTGACGATCAACGAGGATAACTCCATCACGGTAAGGGACAACGGCCGAGGCATTCCGACCGACTACCACGAGAAGGAGGGCAAATCGGCGCTCGAAGTCGTACTGACGGTACTTCATGCCGGCGGTAAGTTCGACAAGGGCAGTTACAAGGTCTCGGGCGGTCTGCACGGCGTCGGCGTATCGTGCGTGAATGCGCTTTCGAACCTGCTGATCGCCGAAATCCACAGCCGTGACGGCAAGATTTACCGCCAGACGTACAGCAAGGGCGCCCCGACTTCGCAGGTCGAGGTGGTCGGCGAATGTACGGACCGCGGTACGACCATCACGTTCCGCCCCGACGACACGATCTTTACGCATACCACCGAATACAAATACGACATCCTGGCCAACCGTCTGCGCGAACTGGCGTTCCTGAACAAAGGCATCCGCCTGAACCTCATGGACCTGCGCAAGGACGAGGAGGGAAAGACGCGCGAGGACCATTTCTACTCGGAAGAGGGCCTCAAGGAGTTCGTCAAGTATCTCGACGCGACACGCGGCACGCCGATCGTCGAGCAGATCATCTACCTCGACACCGAAAAGAACGGCGTCCCGGTGGAGGTGGCCATGCAGTACAACGACTCCTTCTCGGAGAACGTGCACTCCTATGTAAATAACATCAACACCATTGAGGGCGGTACGCACCTGACGGGTTTCCGCCGCGCGCTGACCCGTACGCTCAAGAAATACGCCGAGGATTCGGGCATGCTCGCCAAGCTCAAATTCGACATCAACGGCGACGACTTCCGCGAAGGTCTTACGGCTGTCGTTTCGGTGAAGGTGCAGGAGCCGCAGTTCGAAGGCCAGACCAAGACCAAGTTGGGCAACGACGAGGTTTCCGCCGCCGTCGACCAGGCTATGGCCTCGGCGCTGGGCGACTACCTGGAGGAGAATCCGAAGGACGCCAAAGCCATCGTGCAGAAGGTGATCCTCGCCGCTACGGCGCGCCACGCGGCACGCCACGCCCGCGAACTGGTGCAGCGCAAAACCGTATTGTCGGGAGCCGGACTTCCGGGAAAACTCGCCGACTGTTCGAGCCGCGACCGTTCGATCGCCGAAATCTTCTTCGTCGAGGGTGACTCGGCAGGCGGTACGGCCAAATCGGGCCGTGACCGTAACTTCCAGGCCATCATGCCGCTGCGCGGTAAAATCCTGAACATCGAGAAGGCCCAGGAGCACCGCATGTGGGAGAACGAGGAGATCAAGAACATGTTCACCGCATTGGGCGTCACGATCGGAACCGAGGAAGACTCCAAAGCCCTGAACCTCGAAAAGCTGCGCTACGACAAAATCATCATCATGACCGATGCCGATGTCGACGGAAGCCACATCGCCACGCTGATGCTGACGTTCTTCTTCCGCAAGATGAAGGAGTTGATCGAGAACGGCCATATCTATATCGCTACCCCGCCCCTGTACCTCGTAAAGAAGGGCAAGCAGGAGCGTTACTGCTGGACCGAAAAGGAGCGTGACGAGATCACCGCCGAATTCGGAAAAGGCGCGCACGTACAGCGTTACAAAGGTCTCGGTGAGATGAACGCCCACCAGTTGTGGGAGACGACGATGAACCCCGACACGCGCATCCTGCGCCAGGTGAACATCGACAATGCAGCCGAAGCCGACCGCATTTTCTCGATGCTGATGGGCGACGAGGTTCCGCCCCGCCGCGAATTCATCGAGCGCAACGCGCATTACGCGAACATCGACGCATAAAACGACAGACCGAAAAAGGATTGCCCCCACGACAAGGGCAGTCCTTTTTTTGAATAACTGCCACAGGCCGTAAACGGCGACGAACGGAAACGGAATGCGGCAAACACAGCTAAACTAATTGACACCATGAAAGTTACGGTAATCGGCGTTGCCGGAGGAACCGGCTCGGGAAAATCGACGCTCGTCAAGCGTCTGCAGGAAGCATTCGTCGGCGACGATGTCGTGACGCTCTGCCACGACTATTACTACAAGGCACACCCCGAACTGACCTACGAGGAGCGCACGAAACTCAACTACGACCACCCGCAGGCATTCGACACGGAGATGCTCGTGGAGCATATCAAGGCACTGAAAAACAACGTTCCCGTCGAACACCCGGTCTACTCGTTCGTGGACCACGACCGTACGGCCGAGACCGTAAGCGTGAAACCGTCGAAGGTAATCATCGTCGACGGCATCCTGATCTTCGAGAACAAGGAACTGCGCGAACTGATGGATATCAAGGTTTACGTCGACACCGACGCCGACATCCGCCTGGCGCGGCGTATCCTGCGCGACGTTTGCGAGCGCGGACGTACGATGCAGTCGGTCATCACGCAGTACACCTCGACCGTGAAACCGATGCACGAGGAGTTCGTCGAGCCGTCAAAGAAATACGCCGACGTGATTATTCCCGAAGGCGGTTTCAACTCGGTTGCCGTCGCCATGCTGATCCAGAACATCCGGTCGCTGATCCAGAGCAACAAATAAGGCGGAAGCCTAATAAATAATTCCCGGGCCTCGCAAGAAGTCCGGGAATTGTCATTTATTTCACCCTTACGATTTCAGACGGCCCTTTGACCAAATACCGCTGTTTTTCAGCACCTTTGTCGGCAACGACATAATCTTCGTCGCCAAGTCCGTAAACCGAGATAAAATCGAACTCGAAAGGCATGAGGAGCTTCCCGGCCTTATTCAACAGGCCATAATGCAGTTTTCCGGCTTCATCTTCAAGCGCCCCCGACAGGAAACCGTATTTACCGCCCCAGGAGAAATTATGAAGTTTCACGCCGGGAACCGGAGTTCCTGTTTTGTCAATCCGGAACATCTCTCCGTCCTTCTCCACCCAGGCGTGATCGCCATCGAAATCGAGCGCCGCATCATACCGGCACGGAACGATTACACGCCCCTGTTTGTCGATATAACCGAAACGCAGTTTATCCGTCCTGACGCCGACGACGGCTATATCGGACGTGAAGCAGAAGGAGTCGTCGAACTGCGGTTTTATAACCATATTGCCCTGCCGGTCGATACCGCCCCATTTCCTGTTTTTGAAAACAGCGGCAATGCCTCCGGAAAAACTGCCGACATCCTCATATTCGCAAGGGATGACCTCCTTGCCGTCGAGATCCACGAAGCCGTATAACCCGTCGATTTCCGTTTCCGACCGCCAGTGGCCTGTAACAACAGCGGCAAGCCCGCCGCTGAAAGGCCGCACATAAGCATAACGCAACGGAACGACGACATTTCCCCGTTCGTCAATGAAGCCGCATTTACCGCTGCGCACCACAATGGCACGCCCTTCGGAAAACGAATCGACGTAATCGAACTCCTGTTGCACGACGGGTTGCTGCGCAAAGGCCGCAAACGTTATCGACGCCACAGCAATGAACGTAAAGCAATACTTCATCATATGCCGGTTATCTTCTTGATTTCATTGAGTTTATTGAGCGCCTCGATCGGAGTCAGCGAGTTGATGTCGAGGCCCTTGATCTGGTCGCGAATCTGCACCAGCACGGGATCGTCCAACTGGAACATCGACAACTGCATGTTCTGCGGACCGGCACTTTCGGCCGCTTCCTTCACGGCCTGCGCCGTGGGCTTGCGGCCCCGCTCCTTGAGGCTGCGGCTCGGCACGATCTCGTTGCTGCCGTAGACCAGTTCGAGGTTGCGCAGGATTTCGTCCGCACGCGAGACGATCGACGCCGGCATGCCGGCCATACGGGCCACATGAATACCGAACGAGTGCTCCGTACCGCCGCGTTCGAGCTTGCGCAGGAAAACGATCTGATTGCCCATCTCCTTGACCGAAACGTGGTAGTTCTTTACCCGGGGGCACATCTGCTCCATCTCGTTCAGTTCGTGGTAGTGCGTGGCAAAGAGCGTCTTGGCATGGGCCGAGGGGTGGTTGTGGAGATACTCGACCATCGCCCAGGCGATCGAAATACCGTCGTAAGTCGACGTTCCGCGTCCGATTTCATCGAGCAGCACGATGCTGCGGTCGGAAATATTATTGAGGATGCTGGCCGATTCGAGCATTTCGACCATGAAGGTCGATTCGCCCTGCGAAATGTTGTCCGAAGCCCCGACGCGCGTAAAAATCTTGTCCACATAGCCGATGTGAGCCGATTTCGCAGGCACGAACGATCCCATCTGGGCCATCAGAATAATCAGCGCCGTCTGGCGCAGCAGGGCCGATTTACCCGACATGTTGGGACCGGTGATCATCATGATCTGCTGCTGCTTGTCGTCGAGCATCACGTCGTTGGGAATATACTCCTCGCCGACGGGCATCAGCGTCTCGATGACGGGATGGCGGCCCTGGCGGATGTCGATGCGCTTGCCGTCGTCCAGCACGGGACGCACGTAACGGCGCTCGCAGGCGATACGCGCGAAGGACTGGAGGCAGTCGATGCGCGCCACGACGGCCGCGTCGCGCAGCATCGGCGCGAGCGAACCGCAGATATAGGCCATAATCTCGGCGTAGATGCGCTGTTCCAGCACGAGCATCTTCTCCTCGGCGCCAAGGATTTTCTCCTCGTATTCCTTCAGTTCTCCGGTGATATAGCGTTCGGCGTTGGCAAGGGTCTGCTTGCGAATCCATGTATCGGGAACCTTCTCCTTATGGGCGTTGCGAACCTCGATATAATAGCCGAAAACATTGTTGTAGCTGATCTTGAGCGACGAAATCCCCGTCGCTTCGCTCTCGCGCTGCTGAATACGCGACAGGTAGTCCTTGCCGTGGAGCGCGATACGGCGCAGGTCGTCCAGTTCGGGATCGACGCCGTCGGCAATCACGCCGCCCTTCTGAATCTGGTTGTTCAGCGGATCGGGATAAATTTCGCGGGCAATGCGCTCGCGAACGTCGGCCAGTACGTCGATCTGCCCGGCAAGTCCGTGCAGGCGGTCGTCGTCGGTGGACTCCAGCGCCGCCTTAAGGGTCTCGATAGCCCCGAGCGAATTCTTGAGCTGCACCAATTCGCGGGGCGTAACCCGCTGGGCGGCAATACGCCCGGCGATACGTTCCAGGTCGCCGACCAGCGCCACCTGCTCACGGATGGCATCGGCCAGGTCGGCATCTTTGACAAAGCGTTCGACCACGTCCAGCCGCTCGTTGATCCGCGCGGGGTCCTTGATCGGCATGGCGATCCAGCGTTTCAGCAGGCGGCCGCCCATCGGCGTCAGCGTACGGTCGATCACATCGGCAAAGCCGCATTTTTCGCGTGCCCCGTTCGAGGTAAAGAGTTCCAGGTTGCGGATCGTAAACTTATCGACCCACACATAGTCGTCCTGGTCGATGCGCGCAATCGAGGCGATATGCCCGGTCTCGCGGTGCTCGGTGAATTCGAGGTAATAGAGGATAGCTCCGGCAGCCGAAATGCCGCTGGTGAAGTGGTCCACGCCGAAACCCTTGAGGGATTTGGTCCCGAACTGCTTGCAGAGTTTTTCCCGGTTGACATCCTCCGAGAAAACCCATTCGTCGAGGCGGTAGGTGTAGAGTTTCGATCCGAACGAACCGGAAAAGCGGTCCTCATAACCGCGTTGGTAAACGACCTCTTTGGGCGAGAGGTTCGAAATCAGTTTATCGACATAAGAGTCCGACCCTTCGGCCACGTAGAACTCGCCCGTGGAGATGTCCAGAAAGGCGACGCCCGTGGTCTGGCGGCCGAAATAGACCGAGGCGATAAAATTGTTCTCCTTGTTGGCCAGAATATTGTCACCCAACACGATACCCGGGGTAACCAGTTCGATGACACCGCGCTTGACAAGCCCCTTTACCAGCTTGGGGTCTTCCAACTGCTCGCAGATAGCCACGCGCTCGCCGGCCCGCACCAGTTTCGGGAGGTAGGTGTCGATGGCATGGTAGGGGAATCCCGCCAACTCGACATACGTCGCGGAACCGTTGGCGCGGCGCGTGAGCGTGATGCCCAGAATGCCGCTGGCCTTGATCGCATCATCGCCGAAAGTCTCGTAGAAGTCGCCCACGCGGAACAGCAGGATGGCGTCGGGATGTACTGCCTTGATGGAGTAATACTGCTTCATCAAGGGCGTCTCGACATATTTTTTGTCGATTTTCTTGTCTGATGTCAAAATAAAAAATTGTATAATTTATACAACAAAGATAGGCCTTTTTTGGATGCCGTGCAAAGTCGGCAACCAAATTTTTTCGCCTATTTCGTCTGTTTCCCCTCCGGGAGGTCAGATGATCCCGTTCTCGGAGAATACTTTGCGGTAAAACTCCGCTTTCCACTCGACGGGACGGGGATAAGCCCGCGACGAGGAGGGCATACGCCACAGCCGCAGCTCTCGGCCCGCAAAGGGCATCGGCACGCTCTCCCCCACGGCTGGTTCGTCGCAGCCCGTGATGGCGCGCAGCGTGTCGGTGGCTTTCTGCCCCGTCGTAACGACGGCCCGGCACGCGGGAATACGGGCCAGCAGAGCCTCCAGATCCACCTCACGCACTACTTGAAGAAAATTATCCGACGCATTGTCTTTCAACCGGATAACCTCTACCGCCGTGTCGTACAGCGCAATTCCCCGTTCGCGGCAGAAAGCCTCGATGCGTTCCCGGTCGAAGCGCTTTCCGCCAGGACAAAGGAAGTGCGTTTTATCGCCCGTCGCAAGGTAGCCCACGATCCGCCACATGTCGTTCTGCAAATTGGGATAGAAGAACTCCATCGACCAGCGGATGCGCTTGGGCGGGAAACTGCCCAGCATCAGGACACGGGCATTGGCAGGAAGGAAAGGCTCCAGGGGGTGCTGTTCGCTATTCATAGAATTTTTCGTCGAAATTTACAAGATACAGTTTATCGGTGGCGCGAGTCAGGGCCGTATAGAGCCAGCGAAGCATGTCGCGCGACATCTGCTCGTCGCCGAACAGGCAGCGGTCGACGAAGACCGCCCGCCACTGGCCGCCCTGCGCCTTGTGGCACGTAACGGCGTAGGAAAACTTTACCTGAACGGCGTTAAAATGCGGATTTTCACGAATTTCCTTAAAGCGTTTGAGCTTGCTCTTGATGTCCGTGTAATCCTTCTCCACCTCGTAGAAAAGGCGCGAAGATTCGTCCCGGGTGAGCGACGGCGACTCCGAAGCGATCGTATCCAGCAGGATTTTACACTCGATTTCCGCCTCGTTGTAGTCGGGGAATTCGAGCACGGCGTCGGCGAAACGGAAGCCGTAGAAGTCTTCGAACCGCCTAAGGCGTTTCAGGCGCGCAATGTCGCCGTTGGCGATGAAATTCATCGGACAATCTTCGGTATGTTCCGGAAAATAGTAGTTGTTCTTGACGACCATCAGCATGTCGCCGCTCTCGATCTCCTCTTCGGCATAGAGCACGTTGCGGCGGATACCCTCGTTATAGCGGTTGGCACGCTTGTTCGAGCGGGTAATGACGATCGTCTCGTCACGACCGTATTTGGCATAGCAATCCTGCAATTTTTCGAGAAACTCGCCGCCTTCGACCGCCTCGATGTCGGGATATTGCATTTCGAAATGCGGAATTTCATAGAGGCCGTTTTCGAGCATGCAGCGCACCAGCGTAGCGTTGAAAAGGATGCCCGACTGGGCCTCCTGCCGCACCACCTCGTCCATCGTACCGTAAACGATGTCGCCATAGGCATCCATCGACGCAGGGTCGAGCGCCGGGCTGAAATCGGCCCCGACAGGCGGCAACTGCGCACTGTCGCCGACTAATACCAGGCGACACCCGCGGCCGCTGCGGACGTACTCCACGAGGTCCGAAAGCAGCGATCCGCTGCCGAAAACCGCCCCGCCCGAAGTGTTGTCGGAGAGCATCGACGCCTCGTCAACGATGAAAACCGCCCCGCGCTCGGCATTGAGGTTCAGCGAAAATTTCGATTCATAATCGGCATTCGTCCGCTGGCGGTAGATACGTTTATGAATGGTAAGTGCTTTTTCCTGAGCGTATTGAGCCAGCACCTTGGCGGCCCGGCCCGTAGGGGCCAGCAGCACGGGTTTGATTCCCAACTCCTTAAGCGCACCGACGAGTCCGGCGATCAGCGTCGTTTTTCCGGTTCCGGCATAGCCGTTCAGCACGAAAATCTTCGAAAAATCGTCATCTGCAAGATATTCGGACAATTTTTCTATAATTTTTTTTTGTCCGGGAGTTGTTTCGAAACAAATTTTAGCGTAAATTTGGGTCGCGATACGTGTACTGAGCATGCGTCGGTTTTTTGCTGCACAAAATTAATAACAAATATTTATTTAAAATGAAAAAACTCTTTCAAATCATTCTTGCCGTAGCGATCGTGGCCCTGATCTACGTCATCTATGTTCAGATCTCGACACCGATCCGGTTCGAACAGGAAACGAAGGCGAAGAAAGCCAAGGTTATCGACCGCATCAAGGACATCCGTACCGCGCAGCGCTCCTTCAAAACGAAGTATCAGCACTTTACCGCCAGCTTCGACTCGTTGCAGTCGTTCATCCTGAACGACACCCTCGAATTGGAGCGCAAGATCGTCGACGAGGACGACTCGGCAGCTCTGGCTATGCTGCTGAAATCGGGCAAGAAGAATGTGGAAAAGTTCAAGATCGCCGTTATCGACACGATTTTCGCGCCTAAAAAACTCTCGCGTCAGGATGTCGAGAACCTGCGTTTCATCCCCGGAACCGACAACAAGGCCCAGTTCATCATGGAGGCAGGCATCATCACTACCGAATCGAAAGTCGTGATTCCGGTCGTGGAGGTTCGCGCACCCTACAAGATGTTCCTCGACACGGTAGCCTACCGCCAGGAAGTGATCAACCTGATCGACGACGAGCAGAATAACTTCAACCGTTATCCCGGCGTCAAGTTCGGATCGATGGAAGCTGGTAACAATGAGGCAGGCAACTGGGAGTAAAACTCCGCAAACAAATAATAAGGTGTCCATTCAGCTATCGTTGGATGGACACTCTTTTTCGGACCCGGCGCTCTCGGAGCTTCCTGTAAGCGGAGCTTCGGTGACAGTCGAATTGCTGCTGCCCCGTACGATGCTCGTTCCGGCCGAACTCTTCGACGCAGAAAAAGGGGCGGACCTGCTGGCTGCGAACGGCATGCCGCCCATGGCGGAGGAATGCGTGGTCCACAGCGACCCGGAAGCGGCATTCGTCGCCGTCACGGCCATCAACCGCGAGGCGCTGCGGCAGGTAGAAGAGAAACTGGGCGACAGGGCACGGTTCACGACCCCGCTGCTCCATTCGCCCGCAAATACGGCTAAAACCGTATGGATGAGCCGCAGGGCGGGCATCTTATATATAAAGGTATACGATGCCGGCGAATTGCAGTTGGCCGAAGCTTTGCCCGCAGTGACGGAGACCGACATGGCCTACTTTTTCGAACGGCTGGACAGCAGTTTCCCGCTCAAAGGTTATGAACTTCGCATCGCAGGCGACGATCCGAAAGCGGCACGCAAACTGCTCGGCAAACGATTCAAACAGGTGATATGCGAATAGTCAGCGGAAAATACAAGGGCCGGGCGATCAATCCGCCCAAGAACCTGAGGGCGCGGCCTACGACCGATTTCGCCAAAGAGAACCTTTTCAACGTATTGGGCAATCTGGTTGATTTCGACGAATGCGACGTGCTGGACCTCTTTGCCGGGACAGGATCGATCAGTTACGAGTTTGCATCGCGCGGGGCGCGGAGCGTCACGGCTGTCGAGATCAACGCCGTACACTACAACTTCATCAGGCAGACGGCGGCACAGTTAGGAATCGAAAACCTCTATCCGGTCAAAGCCAACGTTTTCCTCTACCTGAAAAGCTGTGCCAAACAATTCGACCTCATCTTTTCTGACGCCCCCTACGACCTGGAGGGCAGCCAGGAGGTCGTAAAATTGGTCCTGGAGCGCAATCTGCTCCGTCCGGGCGGCATCCTGATTTTTGAGCACTCGAAAAAAATGGATTTTTCAGATTATAATGAGTTCTGGCAATTAAGAAGTTACGGAAGCGTACAATTTTCTTTTTTCAAAAAACCGTAAAACCATTTGCTGATTAAAAAAATTACACTATCTTTGCACTCGCAATAACCAGAATGGTGCGTTAGTTCAGCTGGTTAGAATACGTGCCTGTCACGCACGGGGTCAGGGGTTCGAGTCCCCTACGCACCGCAAACCACTCCGGGAGCCGGGAGATGGAAAGGTCGAAGCGAAAGCCGGGGCCGCAAGTGAAGTTCACGATAATACGGGAACTTTGGCTCAAACCAGAAATGGTGCGTTAGTTCAGCTGGTTAGAATACGTGCCTGTCACGCACGGGGTCAGGGGTTCGAGTCCCCTACGCACCGCCAGCAAAGGAAACGAGGTAGTCGATGACTGCCTCGTTTTTGTTTTTATCCCGTCACCATGCACTTCCGGCAGCCCATATATCGTAGTCCGGCTTACAAAAGGTCATGAAATCCTCGTGTGATTTCCCCGCGGTTTTGTATCTTTGTCAGAGGTAACAAGAATCGCAAATGGCAGACAACTATTTAGAACGGAAAATGGAAGAGTACCGGACCCGGACAGCCGGCCAGTCCGGCCGCCGCCCGCTGGTGACGTTAAGCCGGTTGTTGCAGAAAAACCGCAGCTATCGCGGGTACGACACGAGCTTCACCGTACGCGAAGATCAACTCCGGCGCATTATCGAGGTCAATACGAAAACACCCTCGGCCCGCAATCAGCAGGTATTGCGCTTCCGGCCCGTCCTGTCGGACGAAGCCCCCAAAGTGCTGAAGCATATCCGCCTTGGAGGCGCTCTGCCCGAGCTTCACCTACCCTTTCCGGGCACAGAGCCGAATGCCTTTATCATCATCTGCTCGACGGTCGAAGAAGACCGCTATGTCGATATCGATTTGGGCATTTCGGCACAAAGCATGCTCTTGCAGGCAACAGAGATCGGGCTGAACGGCATCTGTATCGGGGCTTTCGACAAAGAATCGATCAAACGGGAATTTAGGTTGGAACCGGACCCGCTACTGATCCTGGCCATCGGCCGGGGTCTCGAAAAAATCGAACTGACGCCCATTCGTGAAGGAGGCAGTCACGCCTATTACCGCGAAAACGGAACGCATTACGTCCCGAAGGTTTGCCTCGACGACCTGATGATCAAGGGATAAAACGACTTTACAAAATTATTCACGCAGAAAAGTTCCGCCATGCGATCATATTACTCAAATAACATCCGCAAATTTTGCCAAGAAACACCAGACTCCATATTAGGCTCCTTGTGCCGCAATCACTCTTTCAATGTCGAGGAGTTGCAAAAAAATGCATGGATTGAGCAAGTGCAGTTATTGCAGCAAACACTAGCAGATTTTCCTCAAGCACAGCTAATGTTTGAATACTCAATTCCACGTATGGGCAAACGAGTCGATAATATAGTACTTTATCGCGGGATTATTTTCGTAATCGAGTTTAAGGTCGGAGATACTGCGTATCACGCACATGCGATTGATCAAGTAATGGATTATGCCACCGACCTCAAAAACTTTCACGCAGGTAGTCATGATCGACTCGTTATCCCAATTTTAGTTGCAACAAAAGCCTCTCAATTTTCGCAAACCATAATCATAGGTCAAAACCGAGTTTCGGAAGTTGTTCTTTGCAATAAGCATAATTTTAGAGACCGAATATCACAAATTGCAACAGTTCATGCGCAACCAGAAATAGATCCAACCGCGTGGGAAAATGCACTTTACAAGCCAACACCCACCATCATTGAGGCTGCACAAGCACTCTATCGCGGACACGATGTATCAGAAATATCGCGATCGGATGGCGGTGCTATCAATCTCAGTAAAACAGCCCAGGCAATAAACAAAATAATCGAGCATTCGAAATCGAGCAACCGAAAGTCAATTTGTTTTGTAACAGGTGTCCCCGGAGCAGGTAAGACGCTCGCTGGGCTCAATATCGCAAACGAACGACACAAATTTGAAGAAGAAGAACACGCCGTGTTTTTATCAGGAAATGGGCCCTTAGTAGATGTTCTTCAAGAAGCCTTGGCTCGTAACGAAATCGAACACAGTGGAATAAAAAAAAGAGATGCGCTAAAAAAAGCAAAAGCGTTCATTCAGGCAATTCACCATTTTCGGGACGACGCTTTGAGTGTTACTACCCCACCCATCGAAAAAGTTGTTGTTTTCGACGAAGCGCAAAGAGCTTGGACACTCGAACAGACTTCAAACTTTATGAAGTCAAAAAAAGGTATTTCCAACTTCAACCAATCAGAGCCAAATTTCCTGATTAGTATTATGGATCGGCATCAGGATTGGGCTACAATTATATGCTTAGTAGGAGGTGGACAAGAGATCAACAAAGGCGAAGCTGGACTTCCGGAGTGGTTCGCGGCACTACGTACCAACTACCCCGATTGGGATATCTACGTATCTCCAGAAATCTCCCAAGAAGAATACACTCGAGGCGAGCAAATCCAGCAGATGGTCGTAGGATTAAATGTGACTTACATAAACGACCTACATCTCAGTACCTCCATTCGTTCGTTTAGGAGCGAAAACGTCTCTAATTTCATAAAAGCACTCTTAGACAATCAGATTCAGGCTGCCCAATCCATTTTTGCAGAACTTACGGATAAATACCCCATCGTTGTTACGCGGAATTTGGCCCAAGCTCGCCAATGGTTAAAACAGCAGGCGCATGGTACAGAACGCATCGGAATCATTGCCAGTTCGGGAGCGATGCGTTTGAAACCTTATGGACTGTGCACGCAAATAAAAATTAATGCCTGTAATTGGTTTCTGAATGATAAAGACGATGTTAGATCATCCTACTACTTAGAAGATGTTGCCTCGGAATTTGATGTTCAAGGGCTCGAACTCGATTGGGTGTGTGTTGCTTGGGATGCCAATTTACGCTACAACAACGAGTGGATATATAAGCAATTCAAGGGTACTAAGTGGTTAAATGCGAATAAAGAAGAAGTCGTACTCTACCTTAAAAACGCATACCGCGTATTGTTAACTCGCGCAAGACAGGGCATGGTATTGTTTATCCCTGAAGGATCTACGACAGACAAAACCCGGCTCCCCGAATTCTACAATGGATTGTATCAGCTACTCACAAACAAAATCGGAATCCCGGAGATATAATCGTTTTTTGATACATCCGATTTCAACAGACCTAAAAACAGCTAAGCAACAAGACCGCTGGCAGTTCGGATTTTTTCGTAACTTTGTAAGACAAGCATACAACGATATGGCAAAATACGATTTCGATGAGATCATTCCGCGCCGGGGCACAAACTCGGTGAAGTGGGACGAGGAACCAGCCGCCGACATCCTGCCGATGTGGGTCGCCGATATGGATTTCCGCACGGCTCCGTGCGTTGTCGAGGCACTGCACCGGAAAGTCGACCACGGCATTTACGGCTATGCAACAGTCCCGAAGAGCTATTACGACGCAGTTACCGGATGGTTTGCGCGGCGGCACGACTGGGCCCCGGAATCCGGCTGGATACTCCCCGTCACGGGCGTGATCCCGGCCCTCTCGGCTATTCTCCGGGCACTGACCCGTCCGGGAGACCAGGTATTGATGCTGACGCCCGTTTACAACCACTTCTTCATCGCCATCGACAACAGCGGATGCAAACCCGCCGAGTGTGAACTGATCTGCCGAGACAATACGTATACGGTCGATTTCGACGCTCTGGAACGTCAGGCGGCCGATCCGGGCGTGAAACTGATGCTGCTCTGCAACCCGCACAATCCTGCAGGAAGGGTCTGGACGCCCGAAGAGCTGCGGCGCATCGGCGACATCTGCCTGCGTCACGACGTATTCGTCGTAGCCGACGAAATCCACTGCGAACTGGTCATGCCGGGATTCCGCTACACGCCGTTCGCCTCGCTTTCGGAGGAGTTCTGCCGTCGTTCGGTCACCTGCGCCTCGCCCAGCAAGGCATTTAACCTCGCCGGATTGCAGGTTGCGAACATCTTTGCGGCCGACGCTAAAATCCGGGAGAAGATCACGCGGGCGCTCGAAATCAACGAAACGGGCATGATCAGTCCCTTTGCCATCGAAGCCCTGACCGCGGCTTACAACGAAGGCGCAGAGTGGCTCGACGCCCTGAATGCTTATCTCCGGGAGAACTACCTCGCGCTGCGGGATTATTTCGCCCGCAACCTGCCGCAATTCCCCGTGCTGCCGCTGGAAGGCACTTACCTCGCCTGGATCGACTGCCGGGCCACGGGATTGTCGTCCGACGCCCTCACCGAAAAGCTGCTCGGCGAAGGCCGCCTGCACGTGAACTCCGGTGCAATGTACGGGGCTGCGGGCGAAGGTTTCATCCGCCTGAATATCGCCTGCCCGCGCAAACTGCTGGACGAAGGTCTCGAACGCCTGAAGAGAACGTTGCTGGACTGACGAAAGATTGCCATTCCGAAAAATATTCCTAACTTTGTAAAGTAACTACATCCATAACCCAATGAAGAAAATAACACTTCTGCTGCTGCTCGCAGCCTGTTTCTCGATGCCGGCATTCGCCGGAAACGGCGCAAAGCCGATCAAACTAATCTCCTACAACCTGCGCAACAGCGGCGGCAAGGACGGCGACAACGCCTGGATGAAACGCCGCCACGCCACGCCGCAGATGATCAGCCAGGAGGCTCCCGACGTATTCGGCGTACAGGAAGGGCTCATCGACCAGTTGCAATACATCGACGCCGAATGTCCGCAGTACGCCCGTGTTGGCGTAGCCCGCGACGACGGCGCCCAGCAGGGCGAAACCATGGCCGTCTACTATCTCCGCGACCGCTTCGACCTCATCGACAGCGGCACGTTCTGGCTCAGCGAAACGCCCGACAAGGTGTCGCGCGGCTGGGACGGAGCCTGTAACCGCACGGTGACGTGGGTCGAACTGAAGGATAAGGAGTCGGGCAAGGAGTTCTTCTACTTCAATACCCACCTCGACCACAAAGGCAAGGTAGCACGCGAAGAGGGCGTAAAACTACTCGTCGAAAAAATCCATGAAATTGCGGGTAAGAAAGCCCCGGCAATCGTCGGCGGCGATTTCAACACCCCGGTCGACAGCCCGATCTTCAAGCCGCTGACCAAATACATGGCTTCGGCCCGCGCCAAGGCCGCGACGACCGACCACAAGGGAACGTTCAACGGGTTCGGCTCGGCGCCCGACACCATCGTCATCGACCACCTCTATTTCCGCGGCAAGCTCAAATGCACGCTTTTCGCCACGCTCGACGGCAACTACGGAGCGCCGTTCATTTCGGACCACTACCCGATCGCAATGGTCTTCACGCTGTAAAACACAAAAATCCCGGAGCGCAAAACTCCGGGATTTTTCATGCCTGCCCGAAACCCTTACGCCTCGATGCCGGTCACGGCTTTCAGCAGGTAACCGATCAGAAAACTGATTCCGGCCACCGAAAAACTCAGCACAGCCATCTCGGTAAACCGGCGGCGGAAACTCTCCCGACGCGCCACGGCGTAATAATAGTTGAACAGTGCGATAATCAGCAGCGCCGCCGCCAGCATAACAGCCAATGCGACAAGTGCATTCGGAATCAGCACGAACGGCAGCACGAGGGCGACGACCGTTATGACGTAAGCAATACCGGTATAGACTGCGGCCTTGACCGGATGCTTGCCCGGGGCGTTGTCGGACTTGGTCGAAAGGTATTCCGACGAGGCCATCGAAAGCGCCGCGGCAATGCCTGTGATACTTCCTGTCAGGGCGATCAGCCGCGAATCGCCGAGCGCCAGCGTGAAACCCGCCAATGCGCCCGTAAATTCGACCAGCGCGTCGTTCAGCCCCAGTACGACCGACCCCATGTACTCCAGCCGCTCTTCGTTGATCATTCCGATCAGGTCCTGCTCGTGCCGCTCTTCGTCACGGGCCATCTGCACGAAATCCGCCATGTCCGGATACCGCGCATAGACCTCCGCGGAAGCCGTCTCGTCCTGCTCCATCCGCCGCACGGTGAAGGTCAGTCCCAGCAGGCGCACCAGCCACATGTAGAGCCACACTTTCCGCCGTTCGGGTGCGACCTCGCGTCCCGTACGAGCACGCAGCAGGGCGTAATGGTGTTTCTCGTCCGCTGCAATGCGGAGCAGCACGTCGCGGTTCGCCGGATCTTTCTCGATGGCCGCCAGCCGCCGGTAGACCTCGTAAGAGGTCGCCTCGTCACGCTGGAGACCGGCTACGTTTTCCAATATCGCATCCATATCATCGGTTGTTTTGAAATTCGGCTACTCTTTGCGGCTCCGCAGGACGACAATCGACACCGCCGCCACGATCAACAGTATCCCCGCCGCACCCTTCGCCGTGAAGGGTTCGGCAAAGACCCAAATACCGATCACCACGGCCGTGACCGGCTCCATGGCCCCGAATATCGAAGTCAGCGTCGGTCCGATGCTCTTGATGGCCTGCACCAGCGCCATGTTCGAAACGGCTGTCGCCGGGATGGCTACTCCGAGGATGTAAAGCCACGTGTGCGGGTCGGTTTCGAGCCGGATGCCGCCTGTCAGGAATCCGCCCGCGGTGAAGAACAGCGCGCCGAAAGCCATCACATAACAGGTCAGCACCGTCGAATTGATCTCTACCGCCCGGCTCCGGCGCACCCCCACGATATAGCCGCCGTAGGAGACGACCGAAACGATCGCCGAAATGATTCCCAGCGTCGTGTCGCCGCGCGTGAAATCGACATTGCCCAGCGACAGCAACACCGCCCCCACGATCGACATGCCGATCGCCGCAAAGGTCCACACCGAGCCGCGCTCGCGGAAAAAACAGATCATCACGCAGGCCACGACGAGCGGATACATGAAGTGAATCGTGGAAGCCACTCCGCTGGCGATGTTCTGATAGGCGAACACCAGGCTCAGCGACGTTACGGCACGAAACAGGCTCAGGAAAAACACCGTGCGCAACTGGGGCCCCGCGAGGCGGAAATTACACCCGGCCAACAGGCCGTAAGCCCCCAGGCAGAGCGAGGCGACTCCCCAGCGGTAGGTCAGCACCTCGAACGAGGAATAACCCACGCCCAGCAGCAACAGGGTAAACAGCGGAGCCAGCCCGAATGTCGACGAGGAGAGGGCCGCCCAGAGAATGCCTTTTATACGATTCATAACTGATTTCGATTTCAGCGCAAAAGTAGGAAATAAATCGCCATTCGATGCTGCCGCGGCCCGAAAACAGCAGGCAGGGAACGGTTTTTGCGCCCTACCCGGCAAAACGTTTCAAATTTTACCGCTATGAGCAGTTTACCCGTCCGGGACCCGAAAAAAGACCGGCTCCTGACTCCCGAAAATTCGGTTCTCGTGGTCATCGACTACCAACCGGCGCAGATCGATTCGGTCAACTCGATGAACCGCGCCGAACTCGTGCGCAACATCCTGCTGGTGGCGCGCATCGCCCGCAACTACCGCCTTCCGGTGCTCCTTTCGACGGTCAACGTCGCCGGCGGCAGCAAGGACACCATCCCCGCCCTGAAACGCATACTGGGCGGCATCCCCTCCTACGACCGCACGTCGATCAACGCCTGGGAGGACATGGAGTTCTACGAGGCCGTCAAGGACACGGGCCGCAGCAAGCTGATCATGACGGCGCTGTGGACCGAGGCGTGCCTCACCTTCCCCACGCTCGACGCACTCGCCGAGGGCTACGAGGTCTACCCCGTCGTCGACGCCGTAGGCGGAACCTCGCGCGCGGCGCACAAGGCGGCCCTGAAACGCGTCGCCCAGGCCGGAGCGCACCTGACGGGCATCGCCCAACTGGCATGCGAACTCCAGCGCGACTGGAACCGCGAAGCGACCGCCCCCGGAATGGTCGAAATCTTCAACGACGCGGGAATTTTTCTCAACCTGGGCAAGTAGATCCGCGGATTTTTTCGCACCTTTGCATCGGTACAACGACGCAATGGACAAGCAGGATATACGATTCCGATTCATCACGCCCGCAGCGGCCCCGGAACTCCATGTTCCGGCGGCCGGCGGCAGTGTGACGGCCTGCGTCGCCGCCTATCCAGAACCCCGAGCCTTATGCTGAAAAACCTCACCGGAAAAACCGCCTTCGTCACAGGCGGAGCCCACGGCATCGGCCGCGGCATCGTCGAAGCGCTGCGCCTCGCAGGCGCCCGAACGGCATTCTGCGACATCAATACAGAGTTGGGCGAAGCGACGGCCCGCGCCGCCGGAGCCGACTTCTATCCTGCCGACGTAGCCGATGCCGACGCCCTGCGCAATGCGCTGGAAGCAGCCTGCGAACGCTTCGGCGATGTCGACATCCTCGTCAACAATGCCGGGATCAGCGAATTTTCACCCCTCGCGGAAACCTCCCTCGAACAGTTCGACCGCATCCTCGCGGTCAACCTGCGGCCCGTATTCGTCACGGCACAGTGGATGGCCGCACGGCGCAATACGCCCGAAGGCCGTACGCGCTACGGACGCATTATCAACATCGCCTCGACGCGCTGGCTTCAGAGCGAACCCGGCTCGGAGGGTTACGCCGCTTCGAAAGGCGGCATCGTATCGCTGACGCATGCGCTGGCCCTCTCGTTTTCCGACTACAACGTCACGGTCAACTGCATCAGTCCCGGATGGATCGACAACGGGAACTTCGGCTCCATCTCCGAGCAGGACCGCCGCCAGCATCCGTCGGGACGCGTCGGGCGGCCCGCCGACATCGCCCGCGCATGCCTGTTCCTGGCCGACCCCAAAAACGACTTCATCAACGGGCAGAACCTCGTCGTCGACGGCGGTATGACCAAGAAGATGATCTACTGCGAATAGGCAAACACATCGGATATCCGACGACATCTCCGGCCGGACCGGCGCACGCTGCAACCAACGTGCGAATCATTTGGAGGTGCGGAATTTAATCGTATCTTTGTTAATCTAAATCCGGATTCGTATGAAATGGTATTCGAAATACCTTCCCGTCTATGAAAAGCCCTTCGCCGAGGTCCCCGCGGATGTCGTCGCCGAAGTGCGCACAAAACTCGCCGAACGACAGTCGGACAAACCATTGGTAACCGTGTCGATCATCGCCTACAACGAAGAAAAGCGGCTGACGGCGTGCCTCTGGTCGCTCGCCGAACAGCAATGCCGTTACCCAATGGAGATCATCGGCACGGACAATATGTCGAAAGACCGCACGGCGGAGGTGTTCGAAGCCCTGGGACTGCCGTGGAAACGCGAAACGACGCCCGGATGCGGCCATGCACGCCTTTGCGGACTGGGCCGCGCCCGCGGCAAATACCACATCAATATCGACGCCGACACGATGTATCCGCCGCGCTACGTCGAAACGATGGTCGAAGCGCTGGAACGCAAGGGCGTCGTAGCCGTCAGTTCGTTGTGGAGCTATATTCCCGACGCCGCACACTCGGCCCTCGGGCTTTGGTTCTACGAACTGGCCCGCGACATGCACCTGTGGCTTCAGTCGTTCAAGCGCCCCGAACTGAGCGTGCGGGGACTGGTCTTCGCTTACAACACCTCCCTGGCCCGCAAAGTCGGCATCCGCACCGACATTATCCGCGGCGAGGACGGATCGCTGGCACTCGGTCTCAAACCCTACGGCCGCATTGCCTTCGTCCGCAAACGCCGGGCACGCGCCGTAACGGGCTACGGAACCGTCTCGAAGGACGGGTCGCTGATGGACAGCTTCCGGGTGCGTGCCGTCAAGGCGTTGAAAAGCCTCGGCGGGGTTTTCACATCGAAATCGGAATACAAGGACGAGGACGACAACCTGCTGAAATAACACATTCCCCGGAAAGAGCCGTATCCCGGCGCTAATAAAAACTCCCGACCTCGAAAGGCCGGGAGTTTTCAGTCAGAAACGCTTGGTGTAAGCGTGACAGTAAGGCTGCGTTCCTTTGCGGTCGTAATAGTCCTGGTGATACCCTTCCGCAGGCCAGAAGGTCGTAGCCTGCGTGACGTGCGTCACGACATCGTAGCCCTTCGCGCGCAGCTCGGCAATCAGTTTTTCGGCCGTTTCACGCTGGGCCGGCGTCGTATAGAAAACCTCGGAGCGATACTGATCGCCGATATCCGGTCCCTGCCGGTCGACCTGCGTAGGATCGTGAATCTCGAAAAAGAGCTTCGCCAACCGCTCATAGGAGACCTTCGCAGGGTCGAACGTCACCCGCACCGCCTCGGCATGTCCCGTACGGTGGCTGCAAACCTGCTCGTAAGTGGGATTTTCGGTGTGACCGCCAATATAACCCGATTCGACATCGAGCACGCCGGGCTCCTTCGAGAGCAGGTGCTCCACACCCCAGAAACAACCTCCGGCGAAGATCGCCGTCTCGGTCTGCTCTTTTTTGGCGGGCTGGAACGCCAGCGACACGGAATTGACGCAGTGGCGCGTGTTCTTGGGCGTAAACCCCTCGCCTGCAAAAACATGCCCCAGATGGCCGCCGCACCGGGCGCAGGTAATCTCCGTCCGCCGTCCGTCGGCATCCACGCTCCGCTTCACGGCTCCGGGAATTTCGTCGTCGAAACTCGGCCAGCCGCATCCCGCGTCGAACTTGTCCGACGAACGGTACAACGGCGCGCCGCACTGCCGGCAGAGATAGGTTCCGGCCTCGTTGTGCTTGTAATAACGTCCCGTGAAGGGGGCTTCGGTCCCCTTGTCCACGATCACATGCTTCTCTTCCGGTGTCAACGGTTTCATGTTCTGTCCATTTACGGCCCCGCACGCAGCGAGGCAAATTATCCATAATAAAATACGCATACGCTTCAACAGTCAAAAATTACGCCGTATACCCTGCCCGCATGCCTGAATTTACACGAATCGGCGTCGCGAAAACCGGGCCGGACGCAAGGTCTGTCCCTGCACTACAAACTGTTTCCCGAGCCGTACTCTTCCCCGCGCAGGAACACCCGGCGGATCAGCGGCGTCTGATAGGCATACGAGAAGAACTCGACGGAAGGCATCGGTTTGGTTATGAAAAAGTTGGCTACCTTACCTAAAGTAATGCTTCCGTATTCGCGGCTCAATCCCATGGCATAGGCCCCGTTGAGCGTCGCGGCGTTGATCGCCTCCGCAGGAGTCATCTTCATGCGGATCGAGGCCAGCGAAACCACCATGCGCATGTTGCCCGAGGGCGACGATCCGGGATTATAGTCCGAAGCCAGCGCCACGCCCAGCCCAGCCCCGATCATCGCGCGCGCCGGGGGATAGCTCATGCCCAGGAAGAAAGCCGCTCCCGGAAGCAGCGTCGGCATGGTCACCGCGCCGTGCAGGGCGCCGATCTCCTCGTCCCCCATGCGTTCGAGGTGGTCGACCGACAGGGCGTTGTACTCCACGCCCACCTGCACGCCGCCCGAAACGGCCAGTTCGTTGGCGTGGATTTTAGCCCGCAGTCCCAACCGACGTCCGGCCTTGAGGATGCGGGCCGTCTCTTCGACGGTAAAGAATCCCTCGTCACAGAAAACGTCGACAAAATCGGCCAATCCTTCGGCCGCCACGGCGGGCAGCATCTCGTTGCACACCAGGTCGACGTACTCCCCCTGCCGGCCGCGGTAGGCGCGCGCCACGGCATGCGCCCCGAGGAACGTGGCGCGAACCTCCAGCGGCGACGTTTCGCGGATGCGGCGGATTACGCGCAGCATCTTCAGTTCGTCTTCGGTCGTAAGGCCGTAACCGCTTTTGATCTCTACGCAGCCCGTACCCATCGCTGCAATCTCCCGCACGCGCTCCATCGCCTGTGCGTAGAGTTCGTCCTCCGAAGTTTCGTGCAGCAGGTCGGCGGAGTTGAGAATACCCCCGCCCCGCCGGGCGATCTCTTCGTAGCTCAGGCCGTTGATCTTGTCGAGAAACTCCTGTTCGCGACTTCCGGCATAAACCAGGTGGGTGTGCGAATCACAGAACGACGGAAAGAGCATGCCCCCTTGTGCATCGACGACTTCGTCGGCGGCAATGTCACCCAGTTCGTCCATGCGTCCGAATGCGGCAAAACGACCGTTGTCGGCCAGCAGCCACGCATCCGCAAGCGTGTCGAGCGTATTCATCTCGGCGCCGCAGACCCGCATACGGCCTGTCGACTCGATGCCGACGATGCGGGCGATGTTCTTTACCAGTAATTTCATAGGCTTTGCAGGAATCGGACCGAGGCTTCGATATGGGGATACATCACCTCGTCGTTATCGATAAAGGGGACCTGTTGGCGGTAATCGGCCAGAATTTGCTCCAATACGGGCGACGTGTGCGCCGGACGGCGGAACTCGATGGCCTGCGCGGCGTTGAACAGTTCGATCGCCAGCACCCGTTCGGTGTTGCAGACCACCCGCCAGAGTTTCGTGGCGGCATTCGAACCCATGCTTACATGGTCCTCCTGCCCCTGCGACGAAGGGATCGAATCGACCGAAGCGGGCATGCAAAGCCCTTTGGACTGGCTCACGATCGAAGCCGCGGTGTACTGCGGAATCATGAAGCCGCTGTTCAGCCCGGGATTCGCCACGAGGAATTTCGGCAGTTCCCGGGCCCCGGAGATCAGTTTATAGGTGCGGCGTTCGGAGATATTGGCCAGTTCGGCCAAGGCAATGGCCAGGAAATCCATCACCAGGGCAATCGGCTGGCCGTGGAAATTACCCGCCGAGACGACCATGTCCTCCTCGGGGAAAACCGTCGGGTTGTCCGTCGTAGAGTTGATTTCGGTGGTCAGCACGCTCTCGACATAGTCGATCGTGTCCTTTGAAGCCCCGTGAACCTGCGGCATACAGCGGAACGAATAGGGGTCCTGCACATGGTGCTTGACCCGGCCGATCAGTTCGCTGCCTTCGAGCAACCGCCGGATATTGCGGGCCGTCGTGAGCTGTCCTTTGTGGGCGCGGATCAGGTGGACCTCGTCGCAGAAAGGCTCGATGCGGCCATCGAACGCATCGAGCGACAGCGCTCCGATACGGTCGGCCCATTCGCTCAGGCGGCGGGCATTGATCAGCGACCAGACGCCGTAGGCGCTCATGAACTGCGTACCGTTCAGCAGCGCAAGCCCCTCTTTCGACTGCAACCGGATCGGTTCCAGCCCCAGCTCGGACAGCACCCCGGCCGAGGGGCGCACTTCGCCCTTGTATTCCACCTCGCCCAACCCCAGCAGCGGCAGGCTCATGTGGGCCAGCGGCGCGAGATCGCCCGAAGCACCCAAGGAGCCCTGCTGGTAAACCACAGGCAGTATGTCGCGGTTGAAAAACTCTACGAGGCGCTCCACCGTCGCCAACTGCACCCCCGAATGGCCATACGAAAGCGACTGGATTTTCAGCAGCAGGATCAGCTTCACGATCTGCGAGGGGACACGTTCCCCGGTTCCGCAGGCATGCGACATCACGAGATTCTGTTGCAGGAGCGACAATTCGTCGCGGCCCACCGAAATGTCGCACAGCGACCCGAATCCCGTCGTGATTCCGTAGATCGGCCGCTCGGTGTTCTCCATCTTGCGGTCGAGGTATTCGCGGCAGCGGACGATGCGCATGCGGGCATCGTCGCTCAGCGCGAGCGGCAGGCGGCGTTCCAGGATTTCGCGGATACGCCCGACGCAAAGGTGTTCCGCAGTGATATGGTGATGTTCCATTTGAAGTAATCGGAATTTAATTAGTCAACTATTTATACCGCTCATCATCCCGGAGGACCTTACTCGCCGCCTGATCATTCAGCGCATTTCGCACCACATCCTCGTCGGCGAAACTGGGGAGTGTAACCCGCAATCCGGGCGTGCGGTCCATTTCGCGGCGGATGGCCTCGACGGCCCCTTCGTTGCGGGCCCAACTGCGGCGGGCGATGCCGTTGTTGACATCCCACAGCAGCATTTCGCGGATATGGCGGTCCGACTCCTCCGAACCGTCGATCACCATGCCGAAACCGCCGTTGACGACCTCGCCCCAGCCTACGCCGCCGCCGTTGTGGATCGAAACCCACGTAGCGCCGCGGAACGAGTCGCCGATGACGTTCTGCACGGCCATATCTGCCGTCAGGCACGAGCCGTCGTAGATGTTCGAGGTCTCGCGGTAAGGCGAGTCGGTTCCCGAAACGTCATGGTGGTCGCGCCCCAACACCACGGGAGCCGTAATGCGCCCGTCGGCAATGGCACGGTTGAAGGCCTCGGCGATCTTCGTGCGGCCCTCGCAGTCAGCATAGAGGATGCGGGCCTGCGAACCCACGACCAGCCTGTTACGCCCGGCCTCGCGAATCCAGTGGATGTTGTCGTCCAACTGCCCCCGAATATCCCCGGGAGCCGTCTTCCGAATCTCTTCCAACACTTCGGCGGCCAGCGAATCGGTCGTTTCGAGGTCCTCGGGAAGCCCCGAGGTACAAACCCAGCGGAACGGCCCGAAGCCGTAGTCGAAGAACATCGGCCCCATAATATCCTGCACATAAGAAGGATAGCGGAAACGTCCGCCCTCGCCCATCACCGCCGCCCCGGCGCGCGAGGCTTCCAGCAGGAAGGCATTGCCGTAGTCGAAGAAATACATTCCCTTGGCGGTCAGCTTGTTGATGGCGTCCACCTGCCGCCGCAGTGACTCCTGCACGCATTCACGGAAGCGCCCGGGTTCCTCGGCCATCATCTTGTTCGAAGCCTCGCAGCTCAGCCCGACAGGATAATAACCGCCTGCCCAGGGGTTGTGGAGCGAAGTCTGGTCCGAGCCCAGATCGACGGCGATCTCTTCCGCAGCCAACCGTTCCCAGAGGTCCACAACATTGCCCACATAAGCCAGCGATACGACCTCTTTTGCCTTGACAGCCTGCCGGATACGGGGAATCAGTTCATCCAATGCTTCATGCAGTTCGTCGACCCACCCCTGCTCGTAGCGTTTCTGCGCCGCCTTGGGGTTGACCTCGGCAATAACGCTCACCACTCCCGAAATGTTACCCGCCTTGGGCTGGGCTCCCGACATACCGCCGAGGCCCGACGAGACGAACAGCATCCCGCGCGTATCGGTGCGCCCCACCGTGAAGCGTTTGCGCGCGGCGTTCATCACCGTGATCGTCGTGCCATGGACGATGCCCTGCGGCCCGATATACATATACGATCCGGCGGTCATCTGCCCATACTGCGACACTCCGAGGGCGTTGAGCCGCTCCCAGTCGTCGGGCTTCGAGTAGTTGGGGATCACCATGCCGTTGGTCACCACCACGCGCGGGGCGTCGGGGTGCGACGGGAACAACCCCAGCGGATGCCCCGAGTACATCACCAGCGTCTGGCGGTCGGTCATCTCCGACAAATACTGCATTGCGAGGCGGTATTGCGCCCAGTTCTGGAACACCGCGCCGTTGCCGCCGTAGGTGATCAGCTCGTGGGGATGCTGGGCGACCTTCGGGTCGAGGTTGTTCTGGATCATCAGCATGATGGCCGCCGCCTGCCGGCAGCGGGCGGGATACTCGCCGATGGGCCGCGCATACATCTCGTAATCGGGACGCAGGCGGTACATATAGATACGGCCGTATTTGCGCAACTCCTCGGCGAACTCCTTCGCCAGAACGGCGTGGTGCTTGACGGGGAAGTAACGCAGGGCGTTTTTCAAGGCCAGCACCTTCTCTTCGTCCGAAAGGATATCCTTGCGCTTGGGCGCATGGTTGATCTGCCGGTCATAGGGTTTCGCGGCGGGCAGCCGGTCGGGAATACCCGCGCGTATGTCATTCTGGAATTCTTCGCGTGTCATATCATCCGATTTTCTGTTCGACGATCTTCAGTATTTCGGCCTCCTCGCGCCGGGCTTCGGTCGCCAGGGCATCCGCCTCGGCGACGAGCGCGTCGGCCTTCGTGCGGTCCTTCAGCCCCGCGGCGTTGATCTTCACATTGAGACAAGCTCCCAGCACGGCGCTGCGGGCCGCCAGCGCGCCCACTCCCGCGTCGGAGACCGAATTGGGATTGCCCTCCGAGGCCATCGCACGCACGATTTCGAAAACCCGCGACGCGGCCTTCATCGTTCGCAGCGGAACCTCGGTGGCATAGAGCGTCGCCTGTTGCAGGGCCGCACTGCGCGCCGCCTTCTCCTCGTCGGTCGATTTGGGCATGGCAAAGACCGCCATAATGCGGTTGAACGCCGCGGTGTCTTCATCCACGAGGTGCAGGAGTTCCGCGAGGACGGCCTGTCCCTTTTCGGCCCAGTCGGAAAACTCTTCCCAGCGGTCGTCCCAGCCCGCCTTGTGCGACGAGAGGTTGGCGACCATCGTGCCGAGGGCCGCGCCCAGCGCACCCATATAAGCCGCAATCGAGCCGCCGCCAGGAGCGGGCGATTCGCTCGCCGTCTCCAAGGCGAACGATTTGCAAGTCATATCGATAAGCCGCTTTTGTTCAACCTCCGCTTCAAGCAGGTATTCGATAACCTTTTCGGCCGGATCGAACGGTTTCAGATCGTCGAGCCCCATCGACTTGACGGCGATGCGGACGATCTCCTCCTCGGCGATACCCGTCGAGCGGTGCTGTTTGCGGAGGTAGTATTTGCCCGCCTCGATAAGGGCGCGCTTCGGAACCAGGCCCACGATCTCAGTCCCCGTAACACGCACGCCGCGGGCGTCGGCCTTACGGCACACCTCGTCGAAAGCGACGTGCAGGGGCGTCGCGGCCAGGTCGGTGATGTTCATCGAAACCTGCGCGATGCCGTACTCCTCGATAAACCACCCGATCGCTTTCGTGGCCGGAAGCGTCCCGGGCTGCATCAGGGGATTGCCGGCGGCATCCTTCACCACCCTGCCCGTGATCGGGTTGCCCTCGCGGACGGGACGGCCCTTCTCGCGCACGTCGAAAGCAATAGCGTTGGCACGGCGCGTGGAGGTGGTGTTCAGGTTGAAATTGACAGCAATCAGAAAATCGCGGGCCCCGACAGTCGTGGCGCCCGTACGGGCTATGCCCTCGTCGAAGGGACGGGCCCCGAAATCAGGCGCAGACTCCTTGCAGGCCAGTTTTTCGGGCAGGGCCTCGTATTCCCCGGCACGGCAGACGGCCAGGTTTTTCCGCTCGGGCCGAAAGGCCGCGGCCTCGTAGGCGTAGGTCGGAATCCGCAGCTCGTCGGCAATGCGCCGGGCCAGCCCGCGCGCCAGGTCGGCGCACTCTTCGAGCGTAATGCCCGCAATCGGGATCAGCGGCAGCACGTCGGTAGCCCCCATGCGGGGATGCGCCCCCTTGTGGCGGCGCATGTCAATCAGTTCGGCGGCTCGCTTCACCCCTGCGAAAGCGGCCTCGACAACCGCTTCCGGTTCGCCGACGAAGGTTACGACCGTACGATTGGTCGCCTCGCCGGGGTCTACGTCGAGCAATTTGACGCCTCCGGAGGCCTTGATGGCTGCGGTGATTTGCCGAATTACGGTTTTATCGCGCCCCTCGCTGAAATTGGGGACGCACTCGATGATTCGTTTGGACATAGGATCGGCTCTTTAAAATTCTTATACTTCCAAAGATAGAAAATAATCGGGATAATTCCGATAAATTCGTAACAAAACAGGCAGTTTTCGCGAAAAACAGAAAGGTCCGGCGCAACAATGCGCCGGACCGGGATTGCAGCCGGACGGGGACGGGAGGCATTCCGCAAACGGACATGTCCCGCCCCCGGAAGCGAAGATTACCTGCCGAGGGTCAGCACCACCCCGCCCGTGCACCAGAAGCCCGGCAGGGGAATACCGCCGATATCGCAGTAGCGCGTATCGGTGATGTTCGTTGTGTCGACATAGAGGCGGCAGATGCCCTTTTCCCATTGCAGGCGTCCGTCGAGCAGGAAATAGGGCTTGTAGTCGCGGTCCTCGCTAAGGGACGCATTGCCCGGCTCGGGATAATGCGTATAGCTGCCGTTGCGGTCGTAGACCGAACCGGTCAGCGCTAGCGACATCCGGCGCAGGAAACGCACCTCCACGGCCAGCGCCGCCTTATGGCGCATGAAATCCATGGCGCTTTTGGCGATGATGTCTGCATTCCGGTCGGTCGTAATATAGCCGTAGAAAAGTGTGATGCGGCGCAGGAAACCCGTCGCTGCGGTGTAACCGCCCGCGAGTTCGACGCCGTAGGTATCGAGGCGGCTCGACTGTTCGGAATGCCATTTGCCGTCCATGTCTTCGCGCCGGACCCAGTCGATGATGTCGCGTCCGGCACGGTAGTAAGCCTGCGCCGAAACGTTCCAGCAACGCTTGAGGTAATCAGCCCCGAAACGATAAGTAACAGCATGTTCCGGTCCCAGATCGAGATTGTTGATCTGGGCCGGGGAAGTGTAGTAGAGGTCCGTGAAGGTCGGCAGGCGCATTGACTGCCACGCCCCGGCTTCGACGCGCAGCCCGGCCGCAGGGACATAGCCCGCCGAAAGGCTCCACAGGGCCGAAGTGCCGTAAGGCGTGAGGCTCACGCCCGCGGAAGCCGCCGCGTCGAAACGCCGCCACTGTTTCGTGTGCCGCAGCCAGAGATTGCCCGTATGGCGCGCTTTGGCATGGGTGTAGTGCCCCTCGGGACGCCGCAATTTCTCGCCGAGGTTGGTACTGTAAATATGATTGAAAGCGTAATCGCCTCCCAGCGAGGTCGTTCCTGCCGCCCAGCCGCAGTCGGCCCAGAACTTCGCCCCGGCATTATCGGTGTTGTGGCGGTTCATGGCCGTGCCGCGGGTCCAGTCGTAGCGGTCGAAGTTCTTGCGGTAACTCGCCGCAGTCCCGAAGGAGAACCGCCCCGCGGTTTTCAGCCACCGCAGCGACGCCAGCGCCGTTGCGGTATGCTCCCACTGGTCGGGATTGTAGGCGGCGTAAAAGCCGTTGGAGCCGAAATCGCGGTCCTGCCACCCGGCCTGCAAGTCGAAAAAACCGGCCCGCCCGCCGTCGCAGGTCGCCCGCACGAAGGCATTGTAGTTGGAGAAATCGGTATTGTGCCGGTAGCCGTCGCTGCGGCGGTACGAGGCCGCACCGAGCACCGAGAAACGGCCCGAGGTCACCGCACCCGAAAGGTTCGTATAGGCGTAGCCGTACTGGCCGCCCGAGCCTTCGAAACGCAGATAAGTCGGGCGCAGCGGCGCGGTACGGATGTTTACCGCTCCGGCATAAGCCCCGACGCCGGGCACACCGTCGATCAGTTCCACGGACGAGATGCAGTCGAGATCGACCGGCAGCGCGTGGGACTGATGCCCGGTGCGGGCGTCCGTAAAATCAATACCGTTGAGAAGGACCATGGTCTGGTCGAAAGAGCCTCCCCGGATGAAGATGTCGGCCTGCGTCCCCTTGCCTCCGCGTTCGCGGACATCGACCGAAGGCGCAAGGCGCAGGGCGGCTTCCAGAGTCTGGACAGGCGCCGGGGCCTGGGCTTTCCGGTCGAAAAGCGGGGTGTGCGACTGGGCGTTGCGCGCGGGAGCCGCCTGGCTCCCTGTAATGCCGACCTCCCGGATCCGCAATGTCCTGAGGACAGCGGCCGTGTCGGCACTCTGCGCGGACGCACCTTGCGTCGCCAGCAGCAGGATCGACATCCCGACAGAGAGAACCCCGATGGTCACGTAGCGCCGAAGGCTCGCAAAGACCGACCAGCCCTTACGGTTCCAGCGCCTGAAGCAGGGGTACTGCTTTGCTTGGATGTTTTCCATGTGTTTAAATTTGGATTAAGAATAAAAAAACAGCGTCTGAACCAGGGTCCGGCTGCAAGTCCTCCCTCATTCAAACGCGGCAAAGGTAACAAAAAAAACGGGCCTGTACAGCCCGTTTTCGGTAAATTGCGACCGCAACACACCGGAAATAACCGGCGAGCGACGATCTATCTTTCAATCCGGCGCAGCCACTCGGGATACTTTTTCAGCACCTTATTGCCCCACGTGCCGTACCACGAGTAGCCCACACGCCGTTCGGCAGGGACTTCGCGCAGGTCGTAGACCTTCACCCCCTCGCGCGTGGCGAAGAAAGGACGGTTATCGGCCAGTTCGCTGTAACGCGGCCACATCGGGGCGGCCCCGGGATCGTCGACCACCACGCGGTCCCTCTTGATCTTCCGGTCCTCCTCCAGCCCTTCGGGCACGGAGACCGTTACGACCTTTTTACCCGTGATTTTCGTACGGTCGAACCACGCGGCGGCGGCTTTGACCGCTTCGACGACCTCGGGCGAAGGTTTTTTGATACGCATGAGCAGCATCGTGATGTCGGCACTCTCGCCGGCCGACAGCGCAGGGAGTTCATAGGCCCGGGCCTTGACGGGCTGCAGCGTCTCATGGTCGTACTGCTGGGCCCAGACGGTCCGGACGCCGTCCTGCACCCACTGGGTTTTCAGAATCAGCTCGATTCCCCGATCCCACGAAGCACGGATGCGGGATTTCAGGGAGTCGTCGACCCACGCATAAAGGGATTTTCCGGAGAGCACCTCGTTCCACGTCGAAAGCACGCCGTAGATGATGCCGTCGTTGAACGTCACGGCGTCGGCGTCCCAGCCCCGCCAGCCGCCGTTGGGATACTGCGCCGCAAGCATGTATTCCATACCCCGGCGGGCTGAATTGCGGAAGAGGGTATCCCCGGTCAGCGCATAGACGTTCGAGAGGTATTCGACCTGCGTGTAGACATTGGCGTTGTCGAGCGTCGAAAGGCGGTGGCGCGGCTTGAGGGCGGCCTTCACCGAATCGGGATCGAGCCTGGCCAGCATGTCGAGATTCTTGGGCCAGCCGCCGTCGGCGTTCTGGTAAGCGACGATGTTGCCGGCGATCTCACGGAACTGATCGGGCTTATAACGCTCGTAAGCCTGCGCGCCGTGCTCCTTGTTCCAATGGTTTACGGCATCGGCGAAACGCCCCGTAGGAACAGGCTGCTGAGCGCCTGCGGAAAAGGTGACTAACGACACGGCTAAAGCAATGATTGTCTTTTTCATAAGCCCGGTTATTTAACAAATCAGTTGAACAGCGCTTCGACTTTCTCCACGACATCGTTTTCGTCGGGGACAAGCGGGAAGACATGGCTCGGTTTGAGATACCACAGCTCCTTGCCCTCCTTGAAATGCTCCTCGCCGCCGCCCGTGATGTTGAGCATGACGGTAGCGTCTTTCTCGATCTTGCCCGCAGCGACCGCATTGACGAGCGAAGCCAGCGCGACGCCCGCCGCCGAGTAGATGTCGACGCCTTCGAGTTCGTGGAACAGTTTGCGGGCCTTGCGGGCCATGGCGTTCGTAGCCACGAAAACCTCGCCGCCGGTAGCTTTCAGGGCATCGAACAGACCGCCCGTGATACTGTAAGGGGGACGGCGGTTCGAGAGCACCTTGGCGTCGATAATCTCCGCATCGCGGCGCGCCTTATCGTCGTCGTAGTGCAGCAATTTGCGCGAATCGGCCTGCCAGGCGTCGTACATCGGAACGAACGGAGCGTTCTGCGACACCATCAGTTTCATCGTATTCTGCCCGAAACGGCCGTCCTCCACGAGACGCATATTGGCCTCCCAGGCGGCGATAGCGCCCGTGCCGCTGCCCACGGCCTGAAAATAGTAGTCGGGAATGCGGCCGATGGTCGTCACGGCAGAAAGCACCGTGCAGGCCATGCCGTCGCGGCGTGCGATGTTCTTGGCGCCGCCCTCGGCGTAGAAACCGGGGCCTTTCAGTGCGATGTCGCTCAGGTTGATGGCATCGAAATAGTCGCCGCCCTTCTCGCAGGAAATGAGTTTCACGCAGGGGTTCAGCGGCTCGTCGAACCACAGGGCCCCGATATTGTCGAAGGGAACCGAAAGCAGCAGTTTGATGTTGTTATCCGAGCAGACCTTGGCGAAGGCACGGGCGGTATTTCCGGCCGAAGCCACCACCAGCACGCGCTGTTCGTCGGCAGCGGCACGGCCGCAGACGCTGTAAGCCTCGGTCTCCTTGAACGAACAGGTCGACATCGTCGCGCCGATGGCCGGATAGTAGCCGTTGAAGGTGATCCAGAGGTTTTCCAGCCCGAGATGTCCGGCAAGTCCCTTGCTCTTATAGGTCACGGGAGCCGACGAACCTTTGAGGATGCGTCGCACGGGCATCCAGTCCGAGAAACGGTACAGACCCCAGTCGGCAGGTTTCACGTCGATCTGCTTGCGGGCGTATTTGGCGCGGACAAGCGACGGTTCTTTGCACTGCGGGTCGGCAAGCATCCAGCCGGCGTCTTCGAATTCGCGGCCCGTGGCAACGCATTCCAGCGTGTAAGGTGTAGGTGTAAAATCTTTCATGAAAAGGTTTGGGATATCTTTGTATAGTTGTTTACGACATGCGGTTTTTGAAATCCTCGTAGCCGAATTCGCGGATGATGTCCGCGCGGCCGTCGCGGCGCACGATGACGATGGCGGGATGGTGAACGCCGTTGAACATCGTAGTCTTGACCATCGTGTAGTGGATCATGTCTTCGAAAACGATGCGCTCCCCTACTTTCAGGTCATGATCGAAAGCCCAGTCGCCGTAGTAATCGCCCGCAAGGCAGCTCGTACCGCCCATGCGCCAGCGTTTTTCACCCTCAGCAGGCTCGTGCGCGCCGACGATAGCAGGTTTGTAGGGCATTTCGAGACAGTCGGGCATGTGGCAGGCGAACGACACGTCGAGCATAGCCGTCGTCACCCCGCCGTTCTCGACGATGTCCTCGACGGTCGAAACCAGATAGCCCGTGCGCCACGTGAAGGCACTGCCGGGTTCGAGGATCAGCCGCAGGTTCGGGTGGCGGGACTTGAAACCGCGGAGCAGGGCGATCAGGCAGTCGCAGTCGTATTCGGCATGCGTCATCAGGTGGCCGCCGCCCATATTGAGCCACTTTACCCGATCGAGCAGATGTCCGAAATGCTTCTCGACGGCCTCCAGGGCCAGCCGCAGGTGCTCGGGGCGCGATTCGCAGAGGACATGGAAATGAAGTCCTTCGATACCTTCCGGAAGGCCGCCGTACGCCGCCAACTGCTCGGCCGTGACGCCCAGCCGCGAGCCGGGAACGCAGGGGTTGTAGAGGTCCGTTTCGACAGGCGAATACTGCGGGTTGATCCTCAGGCCGCACGAAATGCCGTTGATAAGGGCCTTCTGGCCGAAGCGCTCGAACTGAGATACGGAATTAAAAGTGATATGGTCGCTGCAACGCAGGATTTCGTCGATATTGGAGTCCGTGTAGACCGGGGCGTAGGTATGGGCGGGACGCCCGAACTCCTCGAAAACGAGGCGCGCCTCGGCGGCGGAACTTGCAGTCGCACCGTCGGAATGCTTCGCCAACTCGGGAAAAATGCTCCACATGGCGCAGGCCTTCAGGGCGACAATAATTTCCGCACCGGATTCCCGGCGCACACGGCCGATAGTCGCCAGGTTCCGGTCCAACAATTCCTCGTCGAGGACGTAGCACGGTGAAGGCAGTTTCAGAAAGTCAATCATCGAATTGTTTTTAGCTCAAAACAGTTGCAAAAATAGCAAAATCATTGCGAATAACAGCCCTGCGTGGGCTGGTTTTTGGGAGAAATACGCATTTATACTTACACGCAGACCGCGCAAAACGGCAAAGGCCGCAGGTTTGTCCCTTAACAGAGCAGAGCGCGGACGGGACGTATTTAAACGCTCCATTCGCGCCCTGCGAAAGCAAGTGCAGAAATGCCCTATAAAACCGGAGAACTACACTTCGAGGTTCACATCGAACAACTCGTGCCACGGCAAACCCTGTTCGCCCAGTTCGGCGAGGAAAGGATCGGGATCGAACTCCTCGACATTGAACACCCCGGCGCCGCGCCACAGCCCCTTGGCCCACATCGAAGCGCCCAGCGCCGCGGGAACGCCCGTCGTGAACGAAACGGCCTGCGTGCCGGTCTCCTTGAAAGCCTGTTCGTGGTCGCAGTTATTATAGATGTAGTACGTGCGCTCCTTGCCGTCCTTGAGGCCCTTGATGCGGCAGCCGATCGAGGTCTGGCCGTGATAGTTGGCGCCCAGCGACTTGGGATCGGGCAAGACGGCCTTGAGGAACTGGATCGGGACGATCTCGACGCCGTTGTAGATGATCGGGTCGATACGCGCCATGCCGATGTTCTGGATCACACGCAAGTGCGTGAGGTACTCCTGGCCGAAAGTCATCCAGAAGCGCGCCCGCTTGATCGTAGGATAGTTCTTCACGAGCGACTCCAGCTCCTCGTGGTAAATGACGTACGACTCGCGCTCGCCGATACCGGGGTAATTGAGCGGCCGGTGAATCTGGTGCGGCTCGGTCACGACCCACTGGCCGTTCTCGTAGTAGCGGCCCTTCTGGGTCACCTCGCGGATATTGATTTCGGGATTGAAGTTCGTAGCGAAGGCCATGCCGTGGTTGCCGGCATTGCAGTCGACGATATCGAGGTAGTGGATCTCGTCGAAATGGTGTTTGGCGGCATAGGCTGTGAAGATGGCCGTCACGCCCGGGTCGAAACCGCAGCCGAGGATGGCCGTAAGGCCTGCAGCCTTGAAGCGGTCCTGATAGGCCCACTGCCACGAATATTCGAAATGCGCCTCGTCTTTCGGCTCGTAGTTGGCCGTGTCGAGGTAGTTGCAGCCGCATTCGAGACAGGCGTCCATGATCGTCAGATCCTGATACGGAAGCGCTACGTTGACCACGATGTCGGGTTTGAACGAGCGGAACAACTCGCACAACTGCGGCACGTTGTCGGCATCGACCTCGGCGGTCTTCACGCGGTTGCCGCCGATAGCTGCCGCCACGGCATCGCATTTGGATTTGGTACGGCTGGCCAGCATCACGTCCGTAAAGACGGGATTGGCTGCAATTTTCTGCGTCACCACCGTTCCGACGCCTCCTGCACCGATTATTAGCGCTTTACACATAGAATTATTCAGTTTTAAAAGTTTAAATTCATTTTAATGCCTACAAAAATATCTTTTTATTTCGGCAAATCAAAATCCGCGCATCAAATTTCCCGCCCCATCACGTCCGGGCCTGCCGCAAGCAGGAAAATGATTCGCCCGCCGAAAGCAGGAACAGCTAATCGGAAAGAGAAAAAACACACTTTTGCGCAAAAATTGCAGGTCGGGTGTTGCATATTAAAAATAAATCCGTACATTTGCACCACCAAAACGGAAGCGATTCCCATTTTGGTATCGGAGATTCCGTAGCTCAGCTGGTAGAGCACAACACTTTTAATGTTGGGGTCCTGGGTTCGAGCCCCAGCGGGATCACAAAAAAGGAAGGTTAACACCTTCCTTTTTTCGTTTTCGGGAGGGAGAGGCAAAGTCCCTCCAGCGGGTTCCCGCACGTCTGCCGCGTCAGGTTAACGCCCCTCGGAAAGCAGGTCGATGTACTCCCACTCCCGACCACCGGCACGCTTTAGTTTCGGGGGATCGCTGCAACATTGACCGATCACCGAACTACTTATATTGTATTTGGCGGCGGCTTCCCGAAGCGTATCGAATACCTCTCCGGTAGTGATACACCTTACCTTCCTGCTCTGATCATGGGTTCTGCGTGTTTTATTCGAACATCTCGGACAGCCGGTCCTGTCCGACTTCGACACAAGATGGATCGGAGAAACAAGCCATTCATATCCGCATGCTTTACATCTTATCGTTACCTTGGTTTTCATGTTGATGTATTTTGTCAGTGGAATCATGCCGGGTTGCAATAAGTTTAATCTTTCAACGAATTGGTCATGCGTAAGTTGCAAAGTACCGGTACATTTGCGGCATCCCGAGCCCCGGCGTAAAGTAGTCGGCGCCACAGACCATTCATGGTTGCAGACCTTACACCGCACTTTGATTTTATCGTTGGCTTTCGTATATTCGCCGATAACTTCAATTTTATCATTGATCCCGGCCAACTCCGCCTTGAATTCTTCGGTGGTTATCCGCCTTGAATCTTTTTTAGCGCATCTTTTGATCTTCTCCCATTCGCTTATATCGAGATTTGAATCCAGTCCGAATTCGGCAAAGAGGGTTCTTGTCATCTCGATCAGCCGATCCATATTCCGGCGGGCGGCAAGATCGCAAGGCGTCACAAGGCAATCTTCAAAAGGGACAGTCGCAGCGTCATAGTGATCATATACGGTTATAAGCCGGATTCCTCGATCCTTGCACAGCAACTGTTTTTCCAGATCCCTCGCCACCAGATTCTTGTGCCAATACCACGAACCGGGTTCTACGGCCGCCTTCAAGGCAGGGATATAGATGTCCAATTCGGCCCCTATGGCGGTCTTATCCCGCGACAGAACTTCCGATTCGCCGAGCATACGGACAAAGGCGTGGTAAATAAACTGCTCCGGAAAAGAGGTACATGCTCTGTGACAGTTAGGACAACCACGACTGTTCAAAACATCGCTCGGTTTTATTTCGTATTCATATTTGCAGACAGCGCAGCGGAGAGGTATGGATGTAGTATAGTTTATATACTTCCCGCCTTCCCTAACAACAAGATTTCGGTCGATTTTATGCAGACGTTTCAAAAATGTTTCTATTGTCAAGCGCTGAGAGGCTCCCCGGCGGGAATGTCCACATAACGGACATCCCCGGCCGCTGAGGATATGCGCAGGAGTGATATCGCATTCGTGCCCACATTTCAGAAATTTGAATCTGGTTTTTTCGAGCGCTTTCACATACGGGCCGACAATAATCACGTCATCCCTTTTGGATTTCAGGTCCTCTACGAATTCCGCGTGGGACTTCTGCATTGTCCCTCCACATTTGGGACAACCGTGTCCGCGCAATAAACTGCCTCCAATCGGCGCCCACTCCCAACCGCATACATCGCATTTCACGGCAACTCTGAAGAGGCTATTCCGATATGTTCCGAAGACAGTGATTTTGGGCTTCTGCGCTTTCAGCGCACGCACGAATTCCCTGTGGCTCATTTTCTTTACCATACTATCCGATTATGTAGTAAAAAAAGAGCCGGCAAAAGCCGACTCCCGGAATCAGTTCGCTCCGATGGATTGCGGGCGTTTGAGGTGGGCCCAGACGGAACGCACAAAAGCACCGGCGAGGCTCTCGTTGAAGACGATCCGGTGTTTCCAGCGGTTTGTCCACCAGCGGCGGGTCTTGAACCAGACGACACGCAGCAGGCCCGACGGCGCTCTATCCGAAAATGCGGGACTGAGGATTTCGTCCAGCACACGCTCTTCGAGATCGGCATTGCGAACCATACCGGGAACTGCCGCGGGGTCGAGCCCCAGGTAATCGACACAAATGGCATTGAGGCAGTTCAGGAACTCCGTCATCCCGGCATCCCGGGCAGCAGCGTACAAAGCCTCCCAGTCGATCCGGTCGTGGCAGTGCGCAACGAAGACATGCCAGTCGATCACATGCCGCAGTCCGATGTTGATCGCAGCAAAGTGGACGGCAGCATGGCGCAGCAGGAACAGGGCGTTGAGTTGCTCCGAAGGCAGGTATACGGCGACCCCGGCGACGGCAACCGACTCGCCGGGCTGCGCTGCATATTGTTTGAACAGCCGTTCGAGGCGCGCGTTCGAGGCATGCGTCAGCGTGTTGACGAAATCGTAATGGTTTTCGATCATGACGCCATCGATGTCGAACGTCGTATGATGCTCCTTATGTACGTCGACCGGAGCGCCCCACTCTTTGGCGACCAGTTTGTCGGCCTCGGGCTGGCGGCCGAAAAGCCAGATGTCGATGTCCCCGTAGGGGCGGTGCTCCGGAACGGGATAGAAAAGACTCAGTCCATAGCCTTTGAGCACCATCATCGGGATGGCGTGTTCCCGGTAGAACGAGGCGAGTTTGGCGATGACCTTCTCCTGCAGGCGGTAGACCTTTTCGATCTGGTCGACATTGACAGCCCATTGCAGGCGCAGCCCTTTGGGAGGCTGCATCGTTTCAGGCAGGAATTGCAGCCCGTCCCATGCCTGGGCCAGCACGCCCTGGGCCGACGAAAGGTCGTAAATCCCGCGCCAGAGCCCTGCATCGCAGTTTTCGAACAGCGTAGCGTCGTCCATACGGCCGTGCAGCGTCGCCCGCAGCAGGGCGAACAGATTTTCAGCGGCCCGCGTCATCGCACCATGTCCTCCGGCGCCAACGGCGTATAAGGACCGTCCTTGACCTCGAACAGCACCGTGCCGCTTTCGAGAACCTCCAGCGTATGCCACTGCCCTTTCGGAACGTGGATGCCGTATACGCCTTTGCGCGGATCGAGGGCGAAGCGTTCGGTCTCGTTGCCGCGTTGGTCGCAGAAAATCACATCGAAGCGGCCGCGCAGAATAACGTAGGTTTCAGCCGTATGGGGATGGCGGTGAACGGGCAGCACCGTGCCCGGTTCCAGCGCGTTGAGCAGGCGCTGGGCCTTGGCGTCGAGCGAGTCGTGAAGGTTGAAATTCATCCGCAGGCGTTCGCTGTCCTTTGCCCGGGCAGTTACTTCGTCCAGAAGTTTATCGTCGAGAATCATCGTGTCGAGGATTTGAATTAGTCCCGGTAAAGATAGCGATACTTTGCAAAAAAACGGACACGGGAATCGGAAATTCGCAAAAAAAGCGTACCTTCGATCAAAATTATCCGCTTTCCAGCCCCGCAGGACGACCGCGGGGCAGTATAACGACGCAAGGAGATGAAAGGTATCGTTTTAGCAGGAGGCTCGGGAACGCGCCTCTACCCGATAACGAAGGGAGTCAGCAAACAACTGCTCCCGATATACGACAAACCGATGGTCTACTATCCGCTGTCGGCGCTGCTGCTGGCCGGCATCCGCGAGATACTGATCATCTCGACGCCGGCGGACCTTCCGGGCTTCCGGCGGCTGCTGGGCGACGGCTCGGATTACGGCGTACGCTTCGAGTATGCCGAGCAGCCTTCGCCCGACGGGCTGGCGCAGGCTTTCCTGATCGGCGAAAAGTTCATCGGCGACGATTCGGTATGTCTTGTCCTGGGCGACAACATCTTCCACGGGTCGGGATTTACAGGTATGCTCCGGGAGGCCGTGCGCAATGCGGAGGAAAAGGGCTGTGCAACCATCTTCGGCTACCGGGTCGAGGACCCGGAGCGTTACGGCGTCGCAGAGTTCGACGCCCAGGGCAACTGCCTCTCGATCGAGGAGAAACCCGCACAGCCCAAATCGAATTACGCCGTAGTCGGCCTGTATTTCTATCCGAACAAGGTCGTGGGGATCGCCAAGTCGATCGAACCGTCGGCAAGGGGCGAACTGGAGATAACCACGGTAAACCAGGAGTTTCTCCGGGCCGGGGAGTTGAAGGTGCAGACCCTCCAGCGGGGTTTCGCGTGGCTCGACACAGGCACGCACGACTCGCTGGCCGAGGCCTCGATCTTCGTGGAAGTGATTGAAAAACGGCAGGGGCTGAAAATCGCCTGCCTCGAAGGCATCGCCTACCGCAACGGCTGGATCACGGAGGAGAAGATGCGTACGCTGGCCGAGCCGATGCTCAAAAACCAGTACGGCCGATATCTGTTGAAAGTAATCGAAGAATCGAAACGATGAGAGTGATGGAAACGGCGATCCCCGGCGTCGTGATCTTCGAACCGCAGGTGTTCGGGGATGCGCGGGGTTATTTTTTCGAACGCTTTTCGCAGCGGCAGTTCGACGAGGCGGCAGGTCCGGTGCGGTTCGTGCAGGACAACGAATCGAAATCGCACTACGGCGTACTCCGGGGACTGCATTTCCAGAAGGGGGACTTTGCGCAAGCCAAACTGGTATGCGTCGTACAAGGCCGTGTACTCGACGTAGCGGTGGACATCCGGCGCGGGTCGCCGACCTTCGGCAGGCATGTCGCCGCAGAACTCAGCGGCGAAAACAAACGGCTACTCTTCATCCCCCGGGGATTCGCCCACGGATTCGCCGTGCTGAGCGAAGAGGCCATATTCCAATATAAGTGCGACAACTACTACGCTCCCGGCAGCGAGGGCGGCATCGCGTGGGACGACCCTGCGCTCGCGATCGACTGGCAGCTTCCGGCCGGCGACATCCTCCTTTCGGAGAAAGACCGCCGCAACCCGCTGCTCGAGGACGCCCCGGAACTATTCGAATACTCCCAATTATGAATATACTCGTAACGGGCGCCAACGGCCAGTTGGGCCGTGAAATGCAGCGGCTCAGCGCCGTATCGCCCAACAACTACCTGTTTACCGACGTAGCGGAACTGGACATCACCGACGCCGGGGCCGTGCGGCAGGCCGTCGGACAAAACGCCGTCGAAGTGATCGTCAACTGTGCGGCCTACACCAATGTGGAGCGGGCCGAAGAGGACGAAGAGGCCGCCGGACGGCTGAACTGCAAAGCCGTGAAAAACCTTGCGGAAGCCGCGGCTGCGGCCGGGGCGACGCTGATCCACGTCTCGACGGACTACGTCTTCGACGGCACGGCCCACCGCCCCTACGCCGAAGAGGCGGCGACCTCGCCGCTCGGAGCCTACGGGCGTACGAAACTCGCGGGGGAGAAGGCCGTCGAAGCGTCGGGGTGCAAATACCTGATCTTCCGCACGGCGTGGCTCTACTCCGAGTACGGGAACAACTTCCTGAAAACGATGCTGCGCCTGACGGGCGAAAAAGAGCACATGAACGTAGTCTTCGACCAGGTGGGAACCCCGACCTATGCCGGCGACCTGGCCATGACGATCTTCTCGATCATCGAGGGCGGTTATTTTGCCGGAAACGAAGGACTTTACCACTTTACGAACGAGGGCGTATGCTCGTGGTACGACTTCGCCGTGGAGATTGCGGCCGCCGTCGGGCACGACAAATGCCGCATCATGCCCTGCCACACGTCGGAATTTCCGACCAAAGCCGCCCGCCCGGCCTACTCGGTGCTGGACAAAACCAAGGTCAAAACCACGTTCGGCGTCGAAATCCCCCACTGGCGGGAGTCGATGCTCTACTGCCTGAAAAACATGCTGCGATGAAACGCGAAAACCGAATACCCAAGATCATCCACTGGTGCTGGCTGAGCGGCGAACCCGTTCCGGCATTTTTACAGGAGTGCATGGCGAGCTGGAAACGCCGCCTGCCGGACTACACGCTCAAATGCTGGACGCAGGAGAACTTCGACATCCACGCCGTCAAATGGGTCGAGGAGGCCGTAGAGGGGCGCAAATGGGCCTTTGCTGCGGATTACATCCGGCTCTACGCCCTCTACACCGAGGGCGGCATCTACCTCGATTCGGATGTCGAGGTGCTCAAGTCGTTCGACAAACTGCTGGGCTACGACTTCTTCACCGCAGGCGAATACAGCCCGATCCACTATAAGCGCGCCGAGGTCCCGGTCGACGCACAGGGCATCCCCTTCGACCGCGACGCTTTCGTCCCAGCATACGGGTTGCAGGCTGCCATCATGGGCGCGGCGAAAGGAAGCCGGTTCATCCGCGAGTGTATGGACTATTACGAAGGACACCATTTCCGCGAGCCGGACGGCACGCTGCGCGTGGACCTCACCATGCCGCTGGTCACGGCCAAGATCGCCGAACGGCACGGATTCCGCTATCTGGACAAAACCCAGATACTCGACACGGACGCCGGGGAGAAACTATACATCGGCCGGAACAGCCTGCTGCCGAGCTGCATCCACCTGCTGCGCCTGCGCACGATGGCTTTCCACCACTGCGCGGGAAGCTGGCTCGACCCGAAAGACCGCCTGAAAAGGCAGGCGATCGGAAACCAGCGTCTTTTCCTTATTTTGAAATACGCGGCAAAGATGCGATGGTGGCGTTGGCGCCGCTGGCGGGAAAAACGCGCAGAAAACAAGAAAACAACCAAATAACCGGCTATGAAACGCAGTATCCTGATCACCGGCGGCGCCGGATTCATCGGGTCGCACGTCGTGCGGCTGTTCGTCGAAAAATACCCCGATTACCGCATCGTCAACCTCGACAAGCTGACCTATGCGGGAAACCTCGCAAACCTCCGGGACATCGAGGACCGCCCCAACTACACCTTCGTCAAGGCCGACATCTGCGATTACGACGCAATGTGCAGCCTGTTTGCAAAATACGATTTCGACGGGGTGATCCACCTTGCGGCCGAAAGCCACGTCGACCGCTCGATCCGCGACCCGTTCACCTTCGCACGGACCAACGTGATGGGAACGCTGGCGCTCCTGCAAGCCGCCAAAGAGCATTGGAACGGCGCATGGAAAGGCAGACGTTTCTACCATATCTCGACCGACGAGGTCTACGGAGCCCTGCAATTCGACGGGACGCTCTTCACCGAACAGACCCGTTATGACCCGCACTCGCCCTATTCGGCGTCGAAAGCTTCGTCGGACCACTTCGTGCGGGCGTTTCACGACACGTACGGACTTCCGGCTGTGGTGACGAACTGCTCGAACAACTACGGACCGTACCAGTTCCCCGAGAAACTCATCCCGCTGTTCATCAACAACATCCGGCACGAAAAGCCGCTGCCGGTCTACGGCAAAGGCGAGAACGTCCGCGACTGGCTCTACGTCGAGGACCACGCGCGGGCCATCGACCTGATTTTCCACAAAGGGCGCGACGGCGAAACGTACAACATCGGCGGGTTCAACGAATGGCGGAACATCGACCTGATCCGGGTAATCATCCGGACGGTGGACCGTCTGCTGGGACGGCCCGAGGGCACTTCGGAGAAGCTGATCACCTACGTCACCGACCGTGCGGGACACGACCTGCGCTACGCGATCGACTCGCGCAAACTCAAGGAAGAATTGGGCTGGGAACCTTCGCTGCAATTCGAGGAAGGCATCGAAAAGACCGTGCGGTGGTATCTCGCCAACCAGAAGTGGATGGATAAAATCACCTCCGGGGAGTACGAACGGTATTACGAAGAAATGTATACCGGGAGGTAGTCCCGAAAACATCCGTATGGCACTTTCGCGGGAACGTCGCCCGAAAAATGCAGGAAACTCCGGATTTCTGAAAACTATCCCTCGCGGCTGATGTCGGCCAGCGTCGCCCGTACATAGGCCGCCAGGTCGGAAGGGGCGATTTTGAATTGCAGCCCGCGCACGCCCGCACTGATGTAGATAAAGGGATGTCCGGCGGCCGTGCTGTGAATGTAGGTCGGGAACGGCTTTTTCATGCCGACGGGCGAGCATCCGCCGCGGATATACCCCGTCACCGGCAGCAGGTCCTTCATCGGGATCAAATCCACTTTTTTATTCCCCGAAACCTTTGCGGCGGCTTTCAGGTCGACTTCGTGGTGGCCGGGCACGACACAGACGAAATAGCCCGTGCGGTCGCCCCTGAGCACGAGAGTCTTGAAAACCGACTCGATGTCTTCGCCCAACTGCCGGGCGACGTGCGTTGCGGCCAGGCGTTCCTCGTCGACCTCGTAGGGAACCAGTTCGTAAGCAACCTTTGCACGGTCGAGCAACCGTGCGGCATTCGTCTTTTCAACTTTCGTATGTGCCATATTGTTCCTTTTATCTTCTTATCTGCCGCAAAGGTAGTTTAAATTACCCGAATATGCGCTTTTTTGCTACATTTGCCGGGTCATGCAGCTACGGATAATCATATTACTGGCCGGACTTTTCTGGGCCGTCGGCGCTTCGGCGCAAACGACGCGTGTGCGCGGACAGGTGACCGATGCCGCGGACGGAAAACCCCTGCAATTCGTCAGCGTCGTATTTCCGGGAACCACAATAGGAATCACGACCGACGAACAGGGCATCTACGCACTCGAAACCCGCGATACCGTGAGCCGCGTGCAGGCCTCGATGGTCGGCTACGCCACGCAGACCCTGCCGCTGACACCGGGAAGTTTCAACCACGTGGATTTCGCCCTCGAAGCCGTGGAATTCGGCATCGGGCAGGTGGTCATCACCCCGGGAGCGAACCCCGCCTACCCCATTCTCGACGGCGTTATACGCAACAAACCCCGGAACGATCCCGATCAGTACGACACGTACAGCTGCCGCACCTACACCAAGATGGAACTGGACCTCGCGAACATCAAACCGCAGTTCCGGAGCCGGCGGCTCCAGCGCAACTTCGGGTTCGTCTTCGACTACGTGGACACCTCGGCGCTCACGGGACAGGCCTACCTCCCGGCGATGATCTCCGAAGCCACGGCCGACCTCTACCGCAGCAGCCGTCCGGCATTCAAACGCGAGGTGATCCGCGCCAGCCGCATCTCGGGCGTCGAGGACAACTTCGCCATGGCGCAGTTCACGGGCGGCATGCACGGCGACGTGAATTTCTACAACAATTTCATCGACATCTTCAACGTGCGCTTCGCCAGCCCGCTGGCCGACGGCGGACGGGCGTTCTACAACTATTTCCTGGTGGACAGCGTGGTGACCGAAGGACGCAAGGTCTACAAAATCCGGTTCCATCCCAAACGCCTTACCACCCCGGTGCTCGACGGCGAAGTCAACATCGATTCGGCGACCTATGCCCTCCAGTCGGCTTCGGCGCGCATGCCCAAAGGCGTTAACGTCAACTGGGTCAAACACCTGATGCTCGACAACGAGAACCGCCCTACCGCAGAAGGCCGCTGGTTCCGTGTCCGCGACCGCGTGGCGGCGGAGTTCTCTATCGCGACGGCCGATTCGTCGAAACTCACCTCGTTTATCGGCACGCGCGAGGTAGCTTATTCCGACGTACGTATCGGCCAGCCGCTTCCCGACGAGATTCTGCGCATGGACAACAACGTCGTGGTACGGGACGAACAGCCCGAACACAACAAAGAGGAGTTCTGGGCACAGATACGCCCCTACGAACTGAGCGAAAAGGAGAAAGGAATCTACGCCATGGTCGACTCGGTACAGCACGTACCGCTCTACCGGAATATCTACACGTTCATCAACACGGTGATCGTCGGCTACTGGAATACGAAATACATCGGTATCGGCCCTTACTACAAACTGGCCAGTTTCAACAAACTCGAAGGCTTCCGCATGCAACTGGGAGGCCGCACGACGACAAACGTGAGCCGCACGGTGCGCGTCGGGGGCTATGTGGCCTACGGCACGCGCGACGAGGACGTGAAGGGCGGAGGCAGCGTCGAACTGGCCTTCAACCGCCACCTGACCCGCAAGCTGACCTTCACGGCCAGGCACGACGTGATGCAGTTGGGCGCCGGGCAAAACGCCCTGACCGAGAGTAATATACTTTCGTCGATCCTCTCGCGCGGCGACCAGCGGCTTTCGATGGTCAACCGCGGAGAAGCGGTCTACGAACACGAATGGTGTCACGGCGTAAGCACCTTTGCCGGAGCACGCATGCAGCGTATCTTCGCCAACCGCTACGTGCCGATGCTGCGGCCCGACGGCACACTCGTCAACTCGGTGTCCGACGCCGCGGTGCACGTCGGCATCCGCCTCTCGAAAAATGAAACCGTCTACCGCATGCCCTTCGACAAGCAGCACATGGGTTCCGTCTATCCGATCCTGACACTCGGATTCTCGGCCGGGATTCCCGACGTGCTGCGCGGCAGCTACGAATACTACCGCCTCGAAGGAGCCCTCCGCTACCGCCCCGAACTGCCGCCGATCGGCTATTCGGACATCACGGTGCAGGGCGGACGCATCTTCGGCAAAGTTCCCTACCAACTGCTCAAACTCCACGAAGGCAACGGAACCTATTTCTACGACCCTTATGCCTTCTCGTGCATGAATTTCTACGAGTTCGCCTCGGATACGTGGGTGTCGTGGTTCTGGGAGCACCATTTCAACGGCATCCTGCTGGGACGCCTGCCGCTGATCAAGAAGCTGAAATGGCGCGAAGTACTGGTATGCAAAGGGGTCTGGGGCACGCTATCGCGCGAAAACAACGGGTCGCTGGCCGCAACCGAGGCCGACCTGCTCTTCCCCGTGGGCATGACTTCGGTGTCGGACCCGTATGTCGAAGCGGGGTTCGGCGTGGAGAATATATTCAAACTCTTCCGCGTGGACTGCATCTGGCGAATCACCCACCGCGATCCGAAACCCGGGCAGGACATCCAGAACTTCGCCGTCAACCTGAGCCTGCGACTCAAATTCTGACAGGCCGCAGCCGGCGTGTCGGGGATTTTGCCTATCTTTACGGCTCAAAACTCTGAACCACGATGAAGAAAGCAGCTATATTCGATATGGACGGCACACTGGTCGACAACTCCCCGGTGCACGTCCGGGCGTTCGAAATCTTTTGCGCCCGCTACGGGGTAACCGGCTGGAAAGAGAAACTCGACAACGGCTTCGGCATGGGCAACGACGACATCATGCGCCTGGTAATGCCCGAGGAGGTGATCCGCGAAAAAGGACTCGCGGCACTGGCCGACGAGAAGGAGGCCATCTACCGCGAAATATACGCCCCGGATATCCGCCCCGTCGACGGGTTGGTCGAATTGCTCGAAAAACTCCACGCCGCGGGGATTCCGTGCGCCGTGGGTTCGTCGGGCTGCAAAGCCAACGTCGATTTCGTGCTCGATAAGTGTGGCCTGAATCCCTGGTTCGGGGTGAAGATTTCGGGCGACATGGTAGCGCACTGCAAGCCCGATCCGGAGATTTACCTGACGGCGGCCGCAGCGCTGGGCGTATCGCCCGCCGACTGTGTGATCTTCGAAGACGCCAGGGCCGGATTCGAGGCGGCCCGGCGCGCAGGCGCAGGCCGGACCGTAGCCCTTACGACAACCCTTCCGCGCGAGGTACTGGAGGGCGAATCGCTGGCCGACATCGTCGTCGACACCTTTGCCGACATCACCGACATCGACGCGCTGCTGGCCTGAAAGGGCGCCCATCCGGAGCCTGAAAACGGGTCGCAATAATTTTCGCGGCAGAAAGAACGCCGTATGCAAAATTTTGCTACTTTTGCGCGGTCAAAAACGCGTGTCATGTTCAAGGGAATTACCACCATTTTGCTGCTCGTCGTCTCCAACGCCTTCATGACGCTGGCATGGTACGGCCATATCGCCTTCAAATCCAGACTCGAACGGTTCGGAATCCTCGCCATCGTCCTGCTGAGCTGGGGCATCGCGTTGTTTGAATACTGCTTCCAGGTCCCGGCCAACCGCATCGGAAGCGCCGAATTCGGCGGTCCGTTCTCGCTGTGGGAGCTTAAAGTAATACAGGAGGTGGTGTCGCTTACGGTATTCGCTCTCTTCGCGTTACTCTTTATGAAGTCCGATACCTTCCGGTGGAACCATGTCGCAGGGTTCGTCTGCCTGATCCTGGCCGTCTATTTCATTTTCCGCAAATAACGACAGTTCGCCGACGGCCCCGCTGCGGATAAACGGCAGGGCTTTACGGATTTTTCCGGCCGGCCACTCCCACCACCGGATTTCGAGCAGGCGCCGGATCGTGTCGTCGTCGAACCGGTATTTGATCACCTTGGCGGGCACACCGCCCACAATGGCATAGGAAGGTACGTCGCGTGTCACGACAGCCCGCGAAGCGACGATCGCCCCGTCGCCGATCGTAACCCCCGCCATCACGACGGCCTCGTAACCGATCCACACGTCGTTACCGACGACGATGTCGCCCCGGTTATCCCACGCCGAAGCCACTTCCGACTTGTCGATCCCCCACTCCTCGCCCCAGAAAATCGGGAACGGATAGGTCGACAACGACCCCAGCGTATGGTTGGCGCTGTTGAACAGGAACCGCACGCAGCAGGCCAGCGAGCAAAAGCGGCCGATAGCCAGCCTGTCGCCGTTGACGGGATAATGGTAAAGGACGTTGTTGCGCTCGAACTCCTTGGGGTCGTTCACAAAATCGTTGTAAATCGTATATTCCCCGACCTCAATATTCGGATTGCGGACCACCTCTTTCAGATAGACGGTTTGCAGGTCCCCTTCACGGGGATAAATTCTGTTTTTTACCATTGTTCTCAATAAATTTAGCGCAACGATAACAAAGGTAGCAAAAGCGCATTTAAAAACACCTGCCGATCCCGGAGATTTTTTCGGTCAGATGCAGCCGGTTGTAAGTAAGATCAAAAATACTATACAAAAAGAAATCCCATCATGTGAAAGATTGATGGGATTTCTTTTTGATCTTAGTCTTTTGAATGCCTGTCAAAATATTTTTGACCAAACATTTTCTACATTTTTTCGAATATAGAAGGGGCAAAGCAAGCGTATTAGTCAAATATAGATCGGGGAAGAGAATTATACGTTTCATTGTAATAATAGTCCTCCGCGTCATTATCCCACAACGGGTCATGTTCCCGAATAATATCGATAAAATAATATATCAGCATACTATCTGTAAAAGTCATATCATTATATTGAATGGGAGACCGTGGAAAAGCATCAGTTGCAAGAGTATCGATCCGGTCTTTAAAATGTAACAAGACGGCTATCGATGTGTCGACATAATCATTTACTTTAAGACGAGAAAATTCGGAACTATTTATGATTTCAGAAATATGCCGCAATGAATCCTTATCTGCCAACACTAATTTACGCAGATTGAGACTATCTTGAAGAAAATCGCCGACTGAAACATCAATAACTTTCATTAGCCCCCACGGAACCGTATTAGAATTGTAATAAATAATTACTTTCTCGAAATTTTTATCACCGACATTCTTCTCGCGGCAACTTACAGCAAGCAAAAAACAGATCACCGGGATTATATAAGCTATTAGTTTCATCATGCGAACTTAGTTAATTATGTATTGATTATTTGATTCATATATTTTTTTTGAGATTTCGCCCGGTTTCATATTAGAAACATTCAAATTAGCTTGTGTTCCCTTATGATTTTTTCGCGTTGTTTGTTTTGCATTTATATCGCCATGTTTACGGGCTGCACTTTGTTCTGCCCCTTGAATAACACGTCTTTCTTCTTTAGTTGAATATTGGTTATCGGAATTAGGTTTTATCGAATCATTATATTCTTTTTTAGCAGAATCATCATTCTCCCGCACAACCTTATCATATCTCTGAGCATGATCAGCTTCATGTGCCAATGCTGTAGCAGGAGACATTAGAATACCTTCGTCTGTTAATACCAAATGATTAGGATCCCAATTTATAGTTTTAGTCTTAGTATTAAAATTTGTTTTATATACAGATTTAGCTTCGTTTATGTAATATACATTCTCCGAAGCTTCTAATTTTGCCATATTCCCCGAAGTTCCTTTACTATTCATGTATCTGATTGTAGCAGTAAATTTATCTTTAAATTCTTGAGATACCCCATCTGCAAAATAAACTTTTCTACCATCCGGATCAATAAGACGAATTGGATTATTCAAACAAAAAACATACGGACCAACCGGATAATATTTTTCCGCCGACGGATCTACGCTTCCCCAACCGAGCCGGTATTTCGGATCGTACATCCGTGCGCCGTAATCGGTATAGGGAACATTTACAAATGCCTGCTCTTCTTTGCCGTTGTAGCGGTAACGGTTGTCGGAGATCGGAGATGCGGAATTGTCCCAGCGAAGACCGAAGGCGTAGTAGTCGTTGCGCTCGAGGATTTCGCCGTCGGCATCAAACACGACACGAACGCTGCCCAGATGGTCGGTCAGATGGTAGACAGGCGACAGCCCCGAAGCCGTCGCGACAAACCGGCCCCCGCCGAAAGACCCGCTTTCAAGCGAAAGTTTACCGCCCTGTTTCCTATATACCAAAGAACCCAGATAAAACAACCCATTGCCGGAGGCATCCGTCGCCGAGAGTTTCGTGCCATCCGAAAGATACGAATAGTTTGCCTCAATTCCATCCGATCCGCTAACTTTTTCGGTCAGATTCAGCAGGTTGTACGTAAGATCGAGGTTATTCGCTCCGTCGTACGTCATATTTCCGTTGGCGTCGTAAGTGTAGTCGAAGGGAGAGATCGTGCCGGACAACGCAGTCAACTGATTGCCCGAGTAACTATAGACAAGGCTGTCGGCAATCACACCGCCGGAGGTCCGCTTTAGCGTCAGTATATTGCCGTTACGATCGTAGGACAGACCTTTTTCAACAAACCGGTCGTCCGGAACGCCCGCAATATACTGCCGGGTATCCGTCAGTCGCGACAGAGCGTCGTAAGCGAAGCAATAGGTGTTTGGCTGGGAGTCGGCAATGTCGGGTCCCCGGTGCTGCCAATCCCACTCGGTGATATTACCCGTATAGCTCGGCTTCGTATCCGAATGCTGCGGATCATAGTAACGGAGCCGCATTCCGAACCTGTCGCCGCGCTGCTCCGAGAGCCAACCCTGAAGCGTGTACCCGAACTCTTCGGTCAGACCCGCGCCGGTGCTTTCCCGATACACGTCCACTTCCGAGAGCCCGACGCCTGCGCCCGGGAACGGAATCGTAACGACTTCGAGCCTGGGCGATTTGTCCCATGTAAAGTCGCAGTACATCGCAATGGCCCAGGAGACGATCTCCGAATTGAGTTTCTCCATCTGCGGAAGATAGTAATATTCGATCCGGCTATTGGAGGCGTCCGTACAGATAAAGTATTCGGGATTGATTACGTCGCTGTCGTCTTCGATTACAAAATCGTAAATATCGTAATCGGAAAAATGGGAGGAAGAGCCGTAAACCATAATGTCCGAAACCGACCAGTTCGTTTTCAGGGGTTTGGACGTATCGACCTTCAGCCAACGGGTACTGTCTACCCGGACTTTGGCGCTGACGCTCGTTTCGCCACACGTCTTGGTAACGAGACGCCCCTGATCATCATAACCGTACCGCACAACAGCCGGAGCGCTGCCATCGAGAATCGAAACCTCGGACAACAACCGTCCCCGAAGATCGTAGCCGAACCGGGTGGTCTTCGTATCCGGCGGCGTATCACCGGCTTCCGTTTGATGCGATTCGCACTGCGCAAGGATATTTCCCACGAAATCGTACTTGACGCTCGTCCGGCTGATGCCGCCCAGGTGGTTTCGTTCGACCGTCTGAACAACCCGGCCTTTGCTGTCGTAATAATAAGCCCGCTCGACATACGCCTGCGAAATCCCATCGTTTGCAGGGTTCAGCATTAATTGTCTGTCATAGACCTTCAGGCCTGTCGTACGGTTGTCGACATCTGAATCGATAACTACGTCATCCACAGGAGAAAACGCCAGATAAGAGGGAATTTCGAACGCCGAAATACCGGACTGGAACGGACGGACGGATGCCCCGCTCCAAACGGGCAGATACTCATAGCCCCCGTATCTGTCGTCGGACAGAATGTCGATCAATACGAATTCGTTTGTCGGAAACGGTTTGTAGGGATTATCCGATCCTCCCAAAACCGGATAGGAATTATCGAAGTCCGCGGCATCGTAACGGGCTTGCAGGACCGCCCTCGACAACGAACCGCCATTCCGGACCAGACTTCGGGAAACGAAGCGGCCCAGTTTGTCATAAACACAATAAGTCCACTCGTTCCGGAGCCGCTGCTCCCCGTCTTGAGTCAATACAAGACGGTCGGCGTTATCGTAAACCTGATAAATCCATCCGGCTCCCGGAAGTTTGCGTTCCACGACACGATTATAGGGATCATACCTGTACGCATAACCGTATTGCGCGAACTTCGGATCGTCGACACTCATATCAATCCGACTCCTGAGCAAAGAATCCAGCGCCGGAGGAAAGACCATGGCGAGATTGCCCAATTCGTCATACACATAATAGGTATCGAAATACACGCCGCCATCCCCGATCCTTCTCGAAAGAACATCTCTCCCCAGTTGATCCCTGAAAAGGAAACTCTTCCGGCCGTCTTCATCCGCCGATCTGCTCGCAACAAGCTCGCCCGACCCATAATATCCGTCGATCCGGACGCCGTCGGCAGCTTCATTCAGCGCCAGTTTCACGCAATTCCAACCGCCGTCGTTAAGTCCTTCGCTGAATTCCGCAGAATGCCCGGGATGTGCCGGCAATTTTTCGGACGGTATTCCCGACAAATCTTCGGGATCGGGATGCTCATAACCCGTATTTATCGCCACATCGCCGTCATACGGCCCTACGTACGAGAATTCATTTTTGGTGAACAGGTTCCACAGATCGGGCTTCTCGGAGGCTGTGGAAACGTAAAACCGATCTCTGATTTCATACATCATATTGAGCGAAGTAGAGACCTCGCTCTTCCCGGACACTTTACCGGAGTTGTCATAGGTAAAATAAATCAAATTACCGTCAGACGGACAGCCGTCTGCAGAATACAGGACGACCTGGCCGGCTTTGTTATAAATAATCACGGTCCATACATCCGTTCCGGGTACTTTTTTCTCCGTTATCCGATTATACCGATCATAGACATAGGCATAACCGGATGATGCCCGTTCCATATCAGAAGGATCCATATAAGTATATTTTTTAAGAAGCGGAACCAGTTCTGGCGTAATGACCAGACTCGGACCGGATTCATTATAAACATAATAAGTATCCAGAGATTCTCCATTCTCTCCAAACATTCTCGACATCACTATTTTCGACGACAGGTCTTTGTATACAAAAATTTCTTTTCTGTTTTCACCTTCCAGTTTACTCACGGTTAACTCTCCGGGAGAAAAGCAATCTTCGAAATAAGCATAATAGCCGTTTTCAGCTGATTGAATCCTCAAAATATCCGCCTCCGTATTACCCCCGATCGGCTGCCAGACAGATAACTCTCCGGGCTGTGGAATCATATGCTCTTCGTCGGTAAACGTATCGTACCCGGGCTTGTACTGCGCCACGGGATTATTTCCCGGAGAGGCTTCGTAATAGGTCGTCGCAAACGGCGCCGAATCGCCGTGATAGTCACAGATACTCTCCTTCAACGGGGAGGTCAGCGTATTGAACGCGCCGTTTCCTTGCATGATCCACGGCAGCCATTGCGTATCTTTCGCCAGGGATTGCGTGCGCAGATACTCGTTGAAACAGACTGCGTCCCGACCCTCGGGAGTGAACTTCATCTCGATCGTCTGGGAAAGCCGGCCGAAAGCGTCGTAATAACTGATCGTATTTATGGGATTTCCGGCCTGCTTTGCGGTGTATCTCTTTTGAAGCACATAGTTACGATCGCCGGAAAGGGATAAAGACGGCGAAGCGGCATAGACTGCACTCCTGCCGAGGGAATCGGTCGCCGGTGACGGGCAAACGACTGCTGCCGAGACTTCCACACTCGCCCCTATCGGCAGGCTGAGCATGAAAAATGCAATATATCTTTTCATGGTATTATTGGCAATAGTTGTATTGGTACTCTTCCAGAATGTTGTTTTCATGATCCAGGACTCTACTCAATCGTCCCGCATGGTCGTACTCGTAGTTTGTGCATTTCCCCCGGGGATCGGTTATACGGCTGATACCCACGGAAGGTTTGTATTCAAGGGTCGTTACCAACGCGCCGGGAAGCCGGGTCCTCAAATCATTGAGGCTGAGCAGATCGCTGACGCCCGGGAAGAGTCCGGTAAGCATGCGGTTTATCACAGACTGGCCCAACGAGGCGCTTACCTCTGCATAGGTGGCATTCTGTATCTCGGCGATCAACCGGCGGCCACCGTATCCCCACAGGTAAACGGACGTTTTCTCATTGTCGGTGATCTGCACGGGATTCCCCATCACGTCGAATTTGTCGACACGCTGTTTCATGCGCAGTCGATTCAATCCGGGCCCCTCCGAAATGCTCACGGCACGGGGTATCGGATTGCTGTCCGTATTCAGGTATTTCGTTTTGGTAAACCACGTTTTACCGGAAACGGATTTTTCGGCCAGCAACACGGTTGAAAGTATATTATTGTTTATCAACCCGGTACGCCCCGCCTCTTCCCGGGAATCGGCGAACGTCAGATCCTGGGGATACTTGTAGTCCATCACCACGGGATAGGGATCGGCCTGCACCGTTTCTCTCGTAGGATACATGTGATCCGGATTGCCGTATACATAGACAATACTTTTGGTCGAAGTCTTGTTCTCGTCGAACGTCCGGATCGTCTGTTTAGTCAGCCTGTTGCAGCCCGTCGAAATCGAATAAGACGCATAATAGGACAAGCCGTACTCTCCGGGAAGGACATAGCCTTCGCTTTTGAGCACATTGTCGGGGAAATCCGGGTATCTCGACCTCGCCGCAGCATAACACATTCCGAACGGAATGGATTTGTTTTTGTAGAACGCGTATTCGTTCGTCTCCATTCTGATAGGACAGTAGTCGCTCGTTTTAGGATTGTACTTATATTCGGTTTTTTGCAGCAATTTGCCACGCATCCATCCCGACTCGATATCTGCGACCAGCGTAGTGCCGGGAATCCGGGACGAAGAGGAACCTCCTCCGACATCATAAACGTATTCCGTTTTCCCTTTTCCGTCCACGTATTCCGTAACATAGTCGTAACAAACGACCGCCCCGTTCTGAAAAAACAGGTTGTTCAAAGGCGTAGGGGTATAAATCCTGATCCGGGTAATATCCGCCAGCGTATAACTTTCCATATCGCTCGGATATCCGTAATTAAGGTATTCATACATATAATCGTCCAGCGTTACTTCACGACTAAGATACCCTCCTCCGTCCTCGTTCTGGCCGTACTTGAAGGTTCGCGTCACGGTAGCGCCGCTCACCGGATCGAACTCCTCGATCTTCCCGATACGGTTCCCTCCTGTTAACTCCACAGCACCGTCATAATCCTTTCGCCGGTTCTGCTCGTAATGGAAAGTCGATTTTCGTCCGGTCGGAAAGGTCACCGACTTCAAAAGACCGTATTGGGAGCAGTCATTCGGAGATTTGCCGGCGCTCCCTATTTGCAAATGGCGCGTATCGGACCCCGCCCAACCGCCGTCCTCGTGGTAATACAGGCAGTCGATCTCCTGTAAGGGTACTGCCGTGGATGGATTGATGCCGGTGTAATACCCCCAATGGTCGACGCCCCTGCAATTGGCCGCCGGAACACCTTGGGGATTATAGTAATCGAAACTGTACGTTTGATCCAACCGGTGATTTTCGCCGTAAATACGTATTTCGTCCAATTTCTTTTTCGAATACGGGTTCTCTGCGGGCGGATTGAAGGCGGAGTGGGTAAACTCGATCGTTTTAATAACTTTATTGGTCGCCTTGTCGGTAACGGTTATCTTTTCAATGTGATTGGTAACCGAGCCCGCAGCCTTAAAAATATCTACTCGCACGGTTCTGGATTCGACAGAGGTAAGATACCTTTCATGCGACAAGGTATTGGCCGAAGGGGTGGCATATTCGGGCGGTGAATAACAGCTAACCTCATTTTTTTCGTCTTCCAGGATATTGGACACCCGTACCCTTGAAGCCCCGGTCCGCTCGGTCATGAAAGGAAACTTCAGATACTGAATACCGTAATATTTAACAGCCCTGTCCATATCTATATACCCCGGGGTCGCCTTATAAATATCTTCCACTGTAACATAGTCGTCGATCGACGGCAGGTAGATGTTGTAATCCTCCTTGGTGTATCCGAACGAAACGGTGTCGGCCTTGTCCGGAGAGACCACCTCCATGATTTTCCAGGAAGTGCAGAGGGACGAAGCATTCCGGTCGTAGGCATAAATACCCGAACCTTTCAACGACACTCCGAACCGGTAAAAATAGCCTTTGTCATCCCAGATATTGAAAGCCGAAAGATCGGTATTGTTATTGGCGGTAGTTACTTTCACCGGCTCGAAGGGAATAGTCTCGATGACCGGATCCTTATAGTCCGAGGAAGATCCCCGGTTGAAGACGAATTTTCCCGAGTTGGACAACAGTTTGTAATAATATACGTCCGGATACTCGTCTTCCACCCCTTCGGCAAGGTATCTTAGATAGGTAAGGCGATCGCGGTACTTCTTCCAGCCGCCATTACGCATATAACAATAATCATCGGGCATACTGTTTATCTTACGGCCCAAGGACGGTCCGAAATCAAGGCTCCAGCCCGAGCCTATCCGGTTGTTCAGTTCATTCACCTTAAGTCCCGCTCCGTGGTATTTTATCGAGAGGGGAATTTCGATATCGCCCTGCTTGATGACGTACAGGGGTATCTCGACGCTTGCAAGACCATAGGCGAGATCGACCGGATGGTCAATAAACTTGATGATTTCCGCCGTCGCGGGCGGAATTACGGTGGGCGAGAAAGCCTCCGATTGAGAATAAGCCTCCTTGCCTGACAGGCAGAGACAGATAAAAACGGCGATTTTTCTCATGGGTCAAGAATGAATTTTATGGATACGACATATCGGCAGAGCGGGAAGATACCCCATCTGTCTACCATACCAAAAATAATTTATTATTCCGTTCGCCCGACGAAAACAGCCGCTAACAAACAACACGACAAATACTTGACAATCAGCAATATTAGCGCACAAAAATCCTAACAAACACTTTCAAGGGTTAAATGAGGGATTTCGAGGTTGCAAAACCTCAAAAAACATAATTATTCAGCGATTGCCTCTTTGTATCCGTCCCGTTATCCGCAGAGAAGGTCAAGTAAAAAAACTGGCATCAGGATGTGAAATAGTAAAAAAGCGCAGACCGTGCGTTTCTTGGACGCACGGTCAAATGATGTTGCAGGCAAAACTTGTTAGCGGATAAGCCCTATACCGTTCACTGATTTATCGTGACGCCGCCGGTCACGAAATTTAATAAATGCCCTGTTCAGCGGATTGGCAACCGCAAAATTACCGTTACAGCGGGAGTTCCGCCCAGAATGTAGAACCTTTGCCGACCTCGGAATCCACCCCGATGTTCCCGCCCTGCGCATCGACAATCGCTTTGCAGATAGAGAGTCCCAATCCGGTTCCCTGGGCGAAGCCGTTCAGCTTCTCGAAGCGGTTGAATATTTTTTCCCGGCTCTCTTCCGGAATGCCGATTCCAGTATCGGTACAATAAACCCTCAATCGACCACCGTCAACGGTATATCCGATTCGGATGGAACCGTTCTTCGTGAATTTAATCGCATTGTTGACAAAGTTGGTCACAATCTGGCTCAGGCGCCCTTTATCCAGGCAGACATTGTAATTCCCGTCCGGAATCTCGCAGGCAAAAGAAACCCCGGGATTCATCTTCTGGCTGTAAACAGCACCCAAATCCCCGAACAGACCGGCCAAATCGAACTCATCCTTTACCAGGTCGACATAACCGGCTTCGATCTTGGAAAGATCGAGAATATCGTTGATGAGCGTAAGCAGCAGATCGTTATTGGTAGAGATGATTTTCCAGAACTCGTCTTTTTCCTCCTCGCTTTCCGCCGTATGGAGCAACTCGGAAAAGCCGACAATGGCATTGAGCGGAGTCCGTATTTCATGGCTCATATTGGCTACGAAAACCGATTTGAGTTTATCCGACTGTTCCGCTTTTTCCTTGGCCGCAAGCGCTTCGTTACGGGTCATTTCCAACTCATTCTGAATCTGCTTGCGATGGGTAATATTGTCGATACGGAGAATGACACCTTCCACGTCGCCCTGTTCATTCAGCACCGGATTGGCATAGATTTCGAAAATGCCTTCCGGAGTAGTAAATTCGGCATGCTCGACATGCTTGGACGCCATTGCCCGCATCATGGCGCAGCCCTGGCACGGAACGTCCGCGTCACGGCTGCTTCGGTAGCACAATTTTCCGGCCTCGTAGTATCGCTTGCCGTCCGCCTGGGCCGGGAAGATGGAAGAGACATTTTCCCAGATGACCTTATAATCAGGTGAAATATACACCAACCCAGAATTGATATTATTGAGGATCAGCGCATTCTGCTTATTGATCTTTTTAAGTTCCTGGGTCATGCCATACCATTCGGTAACATCCTTCTGCGTACCGGTGAGGCATATTATCTTACCGTTCTTCTTCCTTGGAATAATCTGGCTTTCGTAATAACGGTATTCTCCGTTCTCCGACAAATAGCGGAATACGGCGATCCCTTTTTCCTTTTCGCCCCGAATCACAGCTTCCAACAATTCAATCTGCATCCGGTGATCGTCGGGATGGAGCCTGTTCAGGTTTTCTTCAAAAGTGAGTCCTTCCCCGGCAAGGGCATTGCCCAGAACGGTGTAGAAAATCCGCTTGTCTATATCGTACATCCAGGCAGCCATATCCCCGGCATCCAAAGCCAAAGTCAGGTTCTGGTGGGCTTCCTGCAACTCCTGGTTTTTCTTTTCATAATTGGTCGCATCGGAGACGAGCAGCATGATAGCCTGCACGCCGCCGTTGCTGTCTTTTATTTTCCGGACTTTGCAGTTCAGGAAAATCGATTCGGACAATCCGGTTTCGAAATAGCGTTCCCGGGCCGCGGTTTGCAGGTTGTATTCGAGACTTGCCTCCGTAAGGTCGTTGGTGCGAATCTCGGCCTTGAGGTGGTCGGGAATAATCGGGTCTTCGAACAGATTGATGTGTTTGGCCAAATGGGCCCCGATATCATCTACGCCGAAAATAGAGGCCAGCGCAGGGTTGATGAATTGCTGATAGCCGTCTTTATCGTATATGGCCAGTCCGACAGGAAGCGTTTCGGCAATGGTTTCCCGCTCCCTGTGCAACTGTTCGTAACGGGAACTCAGGTTGGACTCTTCCGTAATGTCCCGGGTGGAAATAATCGTCCCTTCGATTTCGCCCCGTTCGTTCAATATCGGTTTTATGTTGTTCTGGATCCGGATCTTGCCCGAACGAGTACTGTTCGAATAATAATTCTCCTTTTTAAGCAGGTCGAAATCGTAATAGAAATCACAGACACAGGGGCGATACCTGTCGGACTCGTCCTTTATCTGCGATTTGTAGTTCGGGTTGTCATAAAGACATATCCGGCTTTTCAATAAATGCTCCTTGTCCCCACAGCCATAAATCTGCAGCGCGCTTTCATTTATATCGACCAAAATGCCGTCTTTGTCATAATATTCCAAACCGACAGGGCTTGCATCGAAAACCGCATTGTAATCCAATGCGGTTTTCGCAGTTTCCCGATCGTCGTCTCTTCTGTAGTCTGCTTTCCGTGTCGCCATAATTCATTCAAGACCGCCATATGGCATATACGACGCCCTCTTCGTTTGGATATTAGCAAATATACGATAAAATAATCGACTTTTCTATCGTACGGCCTAAAAACAATAGGTCGAATTCGGACGGAGCAGGATAAGGCATTGACAGAGAACCGACAGTAAATCGAACAAGATCGACAGAGGCACATACAATAAACTATATAGCATTAATTATTAAGGTATAATGCCATCGTAATTCTGCATTGAGTAACAAAATAGCAACAAAAAAATGCAATAAAATAGGCAGAAATCAGGGAAGCCGGACAACGGTAACAAAAGATGGAGAATCTGCAAAAACAAGGTATAGCTTTGGTCATCACTTCATCTTCTTGCATTTTCCGCTTATTCGCTCAATATCGAGCCGCAGAATAGCTGTGCGGTGAAATGATTTTTCGGCATATTTCAGCCCCGTGACCTCGAAGTCCGCAGAGTATTTGCCAATTAGGTATTTCAGGGCTTGCATCCGCTCGGTATCGTCGGCAACGACTGCGATTCGTCCGAAGATCAGGACACTCTCATATTCCGTGGTGAATTGTCCGGGCTGGGGCGCCGTATGCCCCACGATGCAAAATGAGGCTCGGTCGCAATGCGCAATGCGTCGCAGTTTCTCGCCCTCGGGGGCGCAGTGAAAGTAAATGCTTGTGCCATGCAGCACGAAATTGATAGGAAGTCCGTAGCCGCTCTTACCGCCCAAGGCGAGAAATCCGTATTCGCCACCGCGAAGTAATTCCAACGCACGATCGAAACCGAGCAGGCGATCCTGACGGCGGACGCCACTATTATCGTAGAGTTTTTCGAGTTCCATGTCGGTAAAGTTAAGGCGCACAGGTGCCAGAAAGCGTAACAGATGTTACTATCCGTAAACATGTACGCTGGCCTGTGCCGAGGGAAGGTAGTTGACGCCGATCCACGTGATCATCAAAAGGATAAACGCCACAGGCAGCACCCAGAGTGTCAGACGCGGATGGTCACTCCGCAGGCGCAGGTGAATATACGCCAGATAAGCTCCCGCCGTGACGAACGCCCATGTTTCCTTCGGATCCCACGCCCAGTAGTGTCCCCAGGCAGCCTTGGCCCAGAAACACCCCATCAGCATGCCGAGCATCAACAGGCCGTAACCGATGTAGACGAGATTATCGGTCAGGGCGTAAAGTTCGGCATCTGGTTTTCCGCGATAGAGTCTGCGAAGCTGGAGCACCGAGGCGATCGTCGCAGCTCCCAGCATGGCGTAAGAGAGGATATAAACCGTTACATGAGGCACAAACCAATAGCTTTGGAGAGCCGGCATCAGACTCTTGGAGTGGATTTCGGGTTTGAAAAGATTGACGCATACGAAGACTGTGGCGACGACAGCCGAGAACGACAGCAGCCACGGGTAACGCCATCGTTTATAGGTAACAAAACCGACAGCAGCGAGGAAGAACGAATACCACAGCCTCGTTTCGCCCATCGTGCGCAGGGGCGGACGTTCGAGCGCCACCCAGAACAGGACGATAAACAGCGCGAAGCCCCCAATACCGGCCAGCATCAGGTAGTCGGCCATGCGGCGCACCTTTGTGTAGACGACCGTTCCGGCTGCCAGCCACAGCACTACAGCCGGGAGTGCGAACCAACCGAATTCATGCCACGTCATTGCGTCTCCTCCTTTCTGCGGCGACCGCTCCAGAGCATTGCGGCCGAACCGGCCATCAGCATCGCAAGGCCTACATACGCCGGCACAAGCCACGGGTCGTAGACCAACTCGAAGCTCGAATAAGCGGACATGCGCCCGGCTTGTTTGTCGTAATCGTACTGGTAGATCATCCAACTGTCGATACGCAACGGACGATTGACTTCCAATGTAGTTTGCACAGTCTGTCCATTCTCGGTATAGGCTTCGATGTCGGAGAGGAATTTTTTAGGTTCGGCGACGGTCATCGCCACGGCATACGTTGCTTCGAGGTTGAGTGTCATGGGAAGTTGTGCCGAATTCCCGGCACAAACCCATCCGTCGCACTCTGCACCCGTCTGTGCGTTGCGGATGCTCACCCTCGCCGCAGGTGATGCTCCGGGCATAAAGACCTGGTGATAGGTGCTGTCGCTGTTGCGGACGGCATCGTGGATATATTCGTCAAGCCGAAATTCCCAGTCGCCGATACGGCCCTCGGGGGCGTCGTCGAGGGCAAAATAGTGCGGCTTTCCGGCCGGAAATGCCTCGCCCGTCGTGCGGTCAATGACGGCTAACTTGGGCGGATACTCTTCGAGACGGAAATCTTTCAGCGAAATGGCTATCGGCAGGTCGAGAATATCACCTTGCTCGTTGTAGACCCGCCATTCGGTCTCGCCCTCACGAACGTGCATCACGTAGCGCTTCATGTCGGCCGCTCCGGCCGCTGCGGCAAAGAGTGCAAGCCACAAACCCAAATGGTTCAAGTAAAATGCATAATCTTTGATTCGAAAGTGAATCAGGCGATGGAGCGCCACTGCACCGAGCGAAAGTAACAGCATGCCATAGATTAGCACGAACGCCCACGAAGCGGTCATGTGGTCGAAGCCCAGCTGTGACGGAATACCTCCCTGCTGTTCGGCACCGAGGAATATCTGAGGCGTAAGCCCCATCACCACGCCCAGCACGACAAAAACCCCTGCGAGCGTCACGGCCAACGGCGTTCCCGCCAGCCAGCGGCAAAAGGCATTACCACTTTTAACCGCCACCAGCACAGCCGCAAGCAACAGCACACCGCCGCAGATCAGATTCGCAGGCCAGCGCAGCAGGCCAATGTCGAACGACCCGGCAGTGAGTTGCAAACTCCACCCGACGGCAACAACGCCCGTCACCACGGCGATACTCTCGCCATAGCTCCACGGGAGTTGCCACATCGCTCGCTTCTGTCGATCAGCCACCGGAGCTACAATAATTTTCCGGTTTCTTTGGCCTTGGCGACCCATTGCGGCAGGACGGTCTGCTTCCATTTATCCTTGTCGGCACGCAGTTTCGCCATATCGAGCCCGATGTAGGCCTGCGCTTTCTCCTTGGTCGAAAGGTCGGGCATCGCCACATCGTTCACGCCGTGTTTGAACAGCACCTTTTGCAGCGCCAACTGTGCCTGTAACGACTTATCAAGGCTGTGGGCCAGAATCCGCTGGATCTCGACCGGAGCGTGGAACGATCCGCCGTGCGACGCCACGCCGAAGTCCCAGCGCCATTGCGCCTGACGCAGCAGTTTCTGTGCATCCTTCATTTCAGCCTCCGTAGCACCGTTGTCCCACGCGGCTTTGGCCATAATATGGGCTTTGGAAAGCTCCTGCTCGATGCGGACGCGGATCTCGTTGGCCTTGTCCTGATACTCGTAGACGTAGCCGCGGAGTTTCTCCTCGCTGTCGCGATGACAGGTCTGGCAAGTCGACGAAATGTTCTTCAAAGGGCTCATCACCTGATGGTTCGAGTATTTGATGCCACCCTCGGCCACATAGGGCATATGGCAGTCGGCGCACCCCAGCCCGCGCTTGGAGTGAGGCCCCAAGAGGAACAGTTCGTAGTCGGGGTGCTGGGCCTTGAGCATCGGCGTGCGGCTCAGCGCGTGCGTCCAGTCGGAGAATTCCGCCTCGTCGTAATATTGCTCCATCGCCTCGACGGTCATGCCCTTGTCCCAGGGGAAGGTGAGGTATTTGCCCTCGCCCTTGAAGTAGTACTCCACGTGGCACTGCGCACAGACGAGCGTGCGCATCTCCTGCGGCGTGGCGTCGTCCACGGAACGGCCCTGACGCTCGAACGCCTCGACAAGAGCCGGACGCGTGATCGTGAGGCTCATCGTCTCGGGGTCGTGGCAGTCGGCACAGCCCAGCGGGTTGACGATCTCCGTGCCCAGTTCGCTCCACTTATGTTTATAGAACTCGGCGATCCCCTGCTCCTGCATCACGCGAGGCACGTCGGGACTTTTGCACGTCCAGCACGTTCCGGGCTGCATGTCGGGCGATATACCATCGGGAGTTCCGGTGCGGAGCGTCGCGCGAATGTCTTCGAGCGTGTAGGCATGACCACGCGGAGCGTCGTAATCGCGGGCAAAAGCATAGCCTGCCCACAGCACCACCATCGCGGGACGCTCGGCCAGGACATCCTGCGGAGCGTTACCCAAGTGCTTGCTGCGGAAATCAGTTTCGGAGGTCTTCTTCCAGGTGTCGTACTCGCGGGGGTAATTCTGACCCCACAGTTCGTTGTGCGGTTCGATCCCGGTGATCTTCACCTTGACGTTGTTGTACAAGGTCGCAATCTCGGCGCGGCGCTCCGTGATGGAGGCGGCCAACAGTCCCAATAGGAATACGCCGCACATGACAACAGCAAGAATCCCCCATCCGATAAGGGGTTTGCGCTTGATCGCTTCGGCTAATTTCTTGAACATAAATCGGGTTATTTATCGGTTTTTTGCATCATTTTCTTCAGCCATGTAGGCACGGGCGACGCAGGCAGCGGCGTAATACCCGGGGCGGGCGACGACGAGAGGTTGCTGATATTCGTATGAGGCACCTGCGCATGACACTCCCAGCAGGCTTTTCCCGCTCCGGCCTCGGCTTCGGTGTAGGAGATCATACCTATTTTGACAAACTCGGTATTGAGCTGCGTATGGCAGCGCACGCAGTTGTTCATGATGACGTTCGAACTGCCGCTGCGCGGGCGGATCGTCTGCGGCTCGGCACGGAAAGTGAAAACCGCGGCGTGATAAAGGCCGTCCATGGCCTTGAAACCATAGGTGTGTACCAGGTTGTCGTGCGGGATGTGGCAGTCGTTGCAGGTGGCCCAGGCCGCGTGGGAAGAGTGATTCCACGACTGGTAATAAGGCGTCATGATGTGGCAGTTGACACAGGCCGCAGGATTGTCCGAGAGGTAGGAATGGGGACGCGACATGTAGATGGCATAAGCCCCCAGACCCGCCAAAACACCACCTATAATAAAGATAGGCAGGATCATCGAATCGGGCAGCAGGGCTAACAACTTCTTCATTCTTGACGGGCTGATTGCTTGTTGTTACAAAATTAACAACATTGTCTCACAAAACTAGTCACCGATGTTACGCTTTTCAGTGAATTTAGCGGCAGACCAACTGAATCAGATCGGTTTTGCGCAGGATCGTGATCCGACGGCGCTCCGCCGCGATCAATCCCTCCTGCTGCATATTGGTCAGCTCGCGTTCGAGCGACGGGCGCGAGACGCCGAAATACTCGGCCAGCGAAGCTTTGGTTTTGATAAGTTCGACCGTGTCCGACTCTTGCTTTCGGGATTGCTCGATGAGGTACATGGCAATCTTCTGTCGGATGGTGCGGAACGACATGAAATGGAGCTTGCGGCTCAGGCGTGCCGCGAAGTCGGCCGAGATGTCGAGGTAGTTTTTCAGAATGAGTTCATTGGCTGCAAGCAGCTGCAAGACACATTGCTTGGGAATGATAACGGCTTCGACCATCTCCCTGGCCGTGGCCTGCACCGGGAAACGGTTGTGGTTACCGAACAGAAAGAGGATAGCCAGCGGATTAGGCGCTTCGATGTCCTCGACCTTGATGAGTTTGCCCGACGGATCGGTCATCTCAGCTTTGACGCTGCCCCGGGTCAGAATGATCAGGCGGTTGACCAACTCATCCTGCATAGCCAGCATCTCGCCTTTGCGGAAACAGCTCTTTGAAATATTCAGGACAGCAAAGATCTTCTCCAGTTCTTCGGCCGGAATGCCTTGAAAGAGCGGGGTTTGGGCAAGTATCGTAAAATCCATAAACTTTGTAAATTGGGTTCGGTACAAACATACGACTTTTTTTCGAGTGTAACAATAGTGACGGTCAGCATGCTGCGATGGTTGTAAATTTGCATTACTTATAAACAACCAAAAACCGAAAAATCATGGGAATGTTCTGTTTTCAATGCCAGGAGGCGGCCGGAGGAAAAGGCTGCACCGTACAGGGCGTCTGCGGCAAACAGCCGCAGACGGCCGGACTGATGGATGTACTGCTCTATGCCGTGCGGGGCACGGCGCTTGTCAACCGCGCTCTGCGCGAGAAGGGCGCGGCGGACAAAGCCGCCAGCCGTCAACTGCTCGACGCTTTATTCTGCACCATCACCAATGCCAACTTCGATGATGACGCAATTCTGCTTCGCATCGCACAGGTGCTGGCGACCAAGAACGAGTTGATCGGCACAGCGAAGAAACACGGCGTCGAGCTGCCGGAGTTTTCCGAAGTATCGTTTCACCCTGCTCCCGCGGAATACGAGGCTTTTGCGGCGCATGTCGGCGTGCTGTCGATGCACGACGAGGACATTCGTTCGCTCAAACAGCTGGTGATCTACGGTGCGAAGGGCGCAGCGGCTTATACGGAGCATGCGCTCAACCTGGGATTCGAAGATGAGGATATTTATGAAATGCTCGAGAATGCGCTGGCCGAAATTTGCCGTCCCGATATCGACGCCAATGAGCTTACAGCGTTGGTGCTTAACGTCGGTGAATGCGGCGTGAAGGCGATGGCACTTCTGGACAAGGCCAACACCACAGCCTACGGCAATCCCGAGATTACAAAGGTCAATATTGGCGTTCGCAAAAATCCGGCTATTTTGGTCAGCGGTCATGATCTCAAAGATTTCGAAGAGTTACTGGAACAGACCGCCGGAAGGGGTGTGGATATCTATACCCACAGCGAGATGCTCCCGGCCAATTATTATCCGGCATTTAAGAAATACCCTCATTTTGTCGGCAATTACGGCAATGCGTGGTGGAGGCAACGCGAGGAGTTCACGACCTTCAACGGTCCTATCCTCTTCACGACTAACTGCATTGTCCCGCCGCTCAAAAATGCAACCTATACGGATCGTATCTACACTACCGGTTCGGCCGGACTTCCTGGCGCGACTCATATCCCTGCACGCAAAGAGGGTAAACCAAAAGACTTTTCAGCACTTATCGCCCACGCCAAGCGGTGTGCGCCGCCCACTGAGATCGAGCATGGGGAGATTGTCGGCGGATTCGCCCATGCACAGGTGTTGGCTTTGGCTGACAAAGTGGTCGAAGCTGTGAAATCGGGCGCCATCCGCAAATTTATCGTTATGGCCGGATGCGACGGCCGCATGAAGTCGCGCGGCTACTACACCGACTTTGCGGCAGCACTTCCCAAGGACACCGTGATCCTCACGGCCGGATGCGCCAAATACCGCTACAACAAACTACCGCTGGGCGACATCAGCGGCATTCCCCGCGTGCTCGATGCCGGGCAGTGCAACGACAGCTATTCGCTGGTGGTGATCGCCCTCGCGCTGCAAAAGGCATTCGGGCTGAAGAGCGTCAACGACCTGCCGATCGTCTACAACATTGCCTGGTACGAGCAGAAAGCCGTTATCGTTCTGCTGGCATTGCTCTCGCTGGGCGTGAAAAACATCCACCTCGGACCGACGCTTCCTGCATTCCTTTCACCCAACGTGACCAAGGTGTTGATCGAGAGATTTGGTATCGGATGCACTTCAACTGTGGAGAAAGATATGGCCGAATGGGTCGGCTAATCATTTCAGACATTCAAGCCGGCGGCCGGGACTTTATCTCCCGGCCGTCGGTTTGTCTTATCCGAAAGGTTTACCTACCTTTGTATGTCAAAGGAACTCTACATTGCTATGACACTCGATATCATCCCCAAAGAAACCACCGAGATCTACGACACGCCTATCGTCCAACAGACTGCGTTCTGGACAAAAGTCAAACAGCGCCTGGGCGTGAACTCCCGTGCATTCGATTTCAAAGCCTACAACCGCGACCTCTATCTGGATGTGGGCGGTTATTCCTCGACACGCAGTGACGTGATCTTTTTCCTGCAACGCCTCAATGCCAACGAAAGCATCGCTTACTTTCCCTATGGCCCCGAGGTCGAACCTTCGGAAGAGAATCAGGGACGGTTTCTTGAAGAACTTTCCGAGTCCCTGCGTCCCTACCTGCCCCATGAGTGCATCGCCCTGCGTTACGATCTCAATTGGCGGTCGCATTGGTGCAAGGAGGGCGACTTCGACGAACAGGGACATTGGAAGGGACTCCCCGAAACCCCGGTTCAGGAGTTTCAGATGAATTACAACACCTGCACATGGAATCTCCGCAAATCGAACAGCAATATCCTGCCTTCGAACACGATCCTGCTCGATCTGCAATGCAGCGAGGAGCTGATATTGGCCCGGATGAAGCCCAAGACGCGTTACAACATCAAAGTCGCACAGCGCAAAGGAGTGCAAGTGCGATCCGAAGAGATCGGAAAACTGGGAGTATGGTATAAATTATACCGGGAGACTGCGGCCCGCAACGGACTCAACATCAATGACGAATTGTATTTCCAGTCGGTATTCGCGGCCCGCATGGAAGCAGTCGGCGACGTGCAGGTGAAGCTGCTGATCGCCTATGCCGACGATGTGCCGCTGGCAGCGATGTTTTTGGTTATGTCTGCTCACCGGGCAACCTACCTCTATGACGCGTCGTCGTCGGAGAAACGCAACCTGATGCCCACCTATGCTCTGCAATGGGAAGCAATCCGCACAGCCAAAACAAACTCCTGTGCCGAATACGATCTGTTCGGTGTGGCTCCATGCCCCGATCCGTCGCACCCCATGTACGGACTCTACAAGTTCAAGCAGGGATTCGGCGGCGAATTGTTCCGCCAGATGGGCTGCTGGGACTATCCGCTCAATGAGGAGCGCTACGATGTACTCCGTGCCTGCGAGATGCGCAGCAAAGGCTATTACCGATAACAATGGGGAGGCTGAATACCTCCCCATTTCGTTTATCAGTCACAGCAGACGCCGCCCGAGGCTGCCGCCGACACATGGGCTGTGCCGTCGATCCAGCTGTGGATACCCTCGATAGTATGCACATAATCCACATATGCGCGCACATATTCGCGTCCTTTCGCAGGTGAAAGATCCTTCTGCCTGGCCAATACCTCTGCCTTGGCATACTTTTCCCGAACAACCTTGGCGATATGTCCGGTCAATTTGGCCAGCAGGCCGTCGATATTGCCCGTATCGAGCGCTTCATCGCTCATCTTAACGATGGGTTTCACGCTCCCTGCCGCTTTCAGCCCGGTATAGGGGACACCCTCCGAGGCGCGGTGCAGACGCACGAGGGTTTCGAGAAAATGTTTTTCGACGATGGCATAAATCTCCGCATCGCCGCCGCGCAGAGCGTAGGTCTTATCGAAGAGCGCGGTGATTTCGGCTTCGTCGGCCGGTGTGATCCATTTGTAGAGCAGCTTCACCTGGTTGGTCTGCAAAGCTTTTTGCGCCTCTTTGATAACCGGCCCGTCAAACAAGTCACAATGGGCAGAAGCCGCTCCAGGCAGCAGAAGGAATGCTGCAGCCATCGCTGCGACGGCACCCCGCATCACAAAACGATTCATAGTCTTCTTCATGGTTTTATGGATTTTGGTTTTATAAAGATCCGAAACCTTTGCGGGAACAACCGTCACATTTGTTACATTCGATTCGGTGCGGAGTTTGTAGCTTTGTCGAAACAATCGACAAAGCTATGAAAGACTACACACAAATGACCGTCGGCGAGATCGTGGCCGACAACTTCGGCAATGCCGCCGTATTCGACCGTTACGGGATCGACTTCTGCTGCAACGGAGCGCGTTCACTGCCCGATGCCTGCCTTGCGGCGGAAGTAGATAGGGAGCAGGTGGTTGCTGACTTGACCACAGTGACTTCGAGGGAATCCGTATTTGCCGATTTCAAATCGTGGGACACCGACCTGCTGGCCGACTACATTCTCAAATACCACCACCGCAACATTCGCACACAAGGGCCGGCTATCGAACACCTGCTTACGAAGGTTTGCAACGTGCACGGAGATAAACATCCGGAACTTTTTGAGGTGCAAGCTCTTTTTCTGAGTTCGCTGGCCGATCTGGAAAGTCATCTCGAAAAAGAGGAGGTGATGCTCTTTCCTTATATTTACGAACTCTGCGATGCCGAGCGTACTCACGGTTACGTCGGAGGCTTCCATTGCGGCACGGTCGAAGCTCCCATTCGCGTGATGATGGCCGAACACGATGCCGAGGGAGAACGGTACCGCGAGATCAGCCGCCTGCTGAACAGCTACTTCGCTCCGGAAAATGCCTGTGCCAGCTACCACCTGCTACTCAAGCACCTGAAGGCTTTTGAGCAGGCGCTCCACCACCATATCCACCTGGAGAATAACACCGTCTTCCCGCGGGCAATCGCACTGGAGGCGAAATTAAAAGCATAACATGGCAACAATCCGCATCAAACGCGTCTACGAAGCACACCTGGCGACGGCTATCGGGTGCTCGTCGACAGGCTCTGGCCGCGGAGATCCGCCCATGCGACACCGTAACCCTGCTTTATGCGGCAAAATCGCCCGACCGCAACCATGCGCTGATACTGCAACGTTTCCTCGCAGATTATTCGTAGCTTTGCGCCCGATGAACCGCATTGAACGCGAAAAAAAGACGATCGGCCAGATGGTCTCACTCTATTGCCGCCGCAAGGAGCACAATCGGGAGTTGTGCATCGATTGTGCCGGGCTGCTGGTCTATGCGCACAAGCGGCTCGACGCCTGCAAATTCGGCAACGCAAAACCCGCGTGTCAGAAGTGCCCGGTACATTGCTATTCCCCCGCACGCCGCATCCAGATTAGGACTGTCATGCGCTACGCCGGGCCGCGGATGCTGCTCTGCTATCCCCTTGCCGCGATTCGGCATTTGCTGAACATGTGATCTCCACACAGCATTTAAGTGACCGTTAGAAAATTTATATGTGGATGAGGTGCATTGCTGTTACGATACTGGTCAATTGCCATACTATTATCATTGGTTTTACCACTTCATCCCCCTGCCTATATTTTGCCGTTGTGGTTCTTTGACCTGTGGACGTGGGTATTGCTCCTCGCATTTTTGCTTGAGCCAACGGGAAATACTGATCCCGTCTATCATCAACCGCAGCTTGGGTACTCGCTTCAATCTTGGCCGTTGAATGATCCGTCTTTAGCCATTTTTCATATTCCGGCGAATAGAGCGAACCTCTAAATCCGACGGATTCCCTGCGTAAAATCTGCGTTGTTAAATCCGCACCGAAACGCACCGCCTTGCAGATTTTCTCGATCCGCAGTAACTCTCCCAACTACCACATCAGGCTGTTTTCGCACAGAATCAGAGATAAAAAAACCGGAATAAATTGGAATACTGCTCTATAAAGGCTATATTTGCAAAAATACATATTAAAGCAGACCCGCCCCAGCAGGGGACTTTTTTTGATGCGACTGGTCTAAAAGCGGGATAATCGTCTTGTGATTATCCGTTTCGGTTGCCTTGTCTGTTTGCACTATTTTATTATTAACCGGTACGGAGACAGCCCTCGTTGTCACCGTATATAAATTCATTATGGTATGATGTGTAAACACCGAACGCTGTTTATTCTTTTTGTTTTAATTTTTTGTGTACTCCAGACAGTATTGGCTGGAGAAAAGCCCAAAGCCCATCTGGGAGGAGCCTTGCGGTTCAACTACAACTACTCCGACTGGAAAGAGGGAAACAAACATCGCGGAGGCGATTTTGGGTTCGATGTTTTTCGGATCAACGTCAATGCCTCCTGGAAAAAGATTCGGCTCGATGCAGAATACCGTTTTTATGCCCGCACCTCGGGCGGAGGTATGCTCAAATACGGCTGGGTGGGCTATCAGTTCAATGACAACCACGTTTTACAGCTGGGACAAAACACCGTGTCGTTCGGAGCAATGCCGTTCAATTCGAATAACTATTTCTTCAGCATCAACTATTATCTCGGGTTAGAAGATGATGCCGACATGGGACTGAAGTATTGTTTCCGAAAAAAAGGCTGGGAACTCGATGCCGCCTTTTATAAGAATGCCGATCTGCTCGATTTCAGCGAAGGAGTCGAAACTTCCGATTCCCGCTATGCCTACGACATCGCAGGGCGCAACAAGGAAGTCAATCAGGGAAATCTGCGAGTCGCTTACAATTGGGGCGAGCGTTGGAAACACCAGATCGGAGCTTCGGCCATGTACGGCGGTATTTACAATCTAGATACCGAAAAAATGGGATCTCGCTATGCCTTTGCCATACATTATACGCTGAACTGGAAGCGTTGGAATCTCAAAGCGCAGTACACGACCTACAAATTCTCGCCAGAGAATAAGGAGGATGAACCTCGGAATCAGATTACCATGACCGCCTATGGCGCGCCCTATGAGATCGCAGCCCATGCCGACACCTATACCGCCTCGCTATGCTACACTTTTCCGATCGACAAGGGCATTCTTGACGAGATACGGCTCTACAATGACTTCAGCATGATGCATAAACGCAAGGCCGGATTCAACGACAGTTTCCAGAACATCACCGGGTGTATGTTGGGCATGGGACCTGTTTTAGTCTACGTCGACTATGCATTAGGGAAGAATCAGCCCTGGTTGGGTAATGATTGGAACGAGGCCTTTACTTCGGCAACGCTGGAAAAAGGCTGGAACGCCCGGCTTAACGTAAATATCGGTTATTATTTTTAAACTATGAGTAAAATAGAGATCAAAAATTTGTTTCTTGTCTTCGGACATGAGAAACAAAAGGCGCTTCGGCTGTTGTCCGAAGGAGTAGGGAAAGACGAAATCCTAAAAAAGACAGGATGCACGGTGGCTGTAAACAACGCTAATCTGCAGATTGCCGAAGGAGAGATATTCGTCATCATGGGGCTGTCGGGAAGCGGAAAATCGACCCTCCTGCGGTGTATCAACCGGTTGATAAAGCCCACATCGGGGCAGGTGGTCATTAATGGTCAAGATATATCGGCGCTCTCCGACAAAGACATGCGCAACGTTCGTCGCAAGGTACTGTCGATGGTGTTTCAGAATTTCGGTCTACTCCCCCACCGGACGGTACTGCAAAACATAGCTTTCGGACTCGAATTGCAAGGCGTACCACGTATCGAGCGCGAAGAAGATGCACTGGTCGCTATGGAACAGGTCGGACTCGCTGGCTATGAAAGCCAAATGATCCGACAGCTTTCGGGCGGAATGCAGCAGCGCGTGGGATTGGCCCGCGCTCTTGCCAGCAACCCCGAGGTGTTGCTCATGGACGAAGCTTTTTCGGCCCTCGACCCCTTGATTCGCATCCAGATGCAGGACGAACTGCTGGCTTTGCAAGCCAAGATGAAAAAGACAATCGTCTTTATTACCCACGACCTGAACGAGGCGATCAAACTCGGCGACCGCATCGCCATCATGAAAGACGGTGAGATCGTACAAGTCGGAACCTCGGAGCAGATACTAACCTCCCCGGCCAACGAATATGTCAAGCGTTTTGTGGAGAATGTCGACCGTACCCGGATCGTGACCGCCTCTTCGATCATGATCGAAAGACCGCATATCGTGCAACTCCGGATGAAAGAAGGTCCCGAGGGCGCGATCCGCAAGATGCGTGAAAACGATCTGAAAGTACTTCCCGTTGTGGACGATGACGGAACATTGCTGGGCGACGTGCAACTGAAAAGTCTGCTGAAGTTGCGCAAAGAACACAATCCGTCCCTTGACGACGCGTTGCGGACCGAAGTGCTTTCCGTAACCGAAGAGGCCATTCTTGAGGATATTCTGCCACTAACTACCCGCACCAACTCCCCGATCTGGGTTGTCGACTCACATCGCAAACTCAAAGGCGTGGTACCTCTGCCATCGCTGATTGCGGAAGTGACAGGTAAAAACCCCGAGGAGATCGACTCCATCATTCAAAATGCTATCGAATTATGATAAACATCGGAAAATATATCGAAATGCTCATCAATTGGCTGACAGAACATTTTGCGCCGTTCTTCGATGCCATGGACTCCGCCATCGGAGGATTTATCAATGGGTTTCAGCACCTGCTCTACCTGATCCCGTTCTACATCACAATTCCCCTGCTGGCGGCGCTGGCCTGGTGGAAAGCCGGACGAGGCACGGCTATTTTCACCTTACTCGGGCTGGGGCTGATCTACGGGATGGGATTCTGGGCCGAGACGATGCAGACTTTGGCGCTGGTGCTTTCATCGACCTCTCTGGCGCTGTTGCTCGGCATTCCGCTGGGAATCTGGAGCGCCCGCAGCCCGAGGTGCAATCAGGTGTTGCGCCCGATACTCGACCTGATGCAGACTATGCCGGCATTTGTCTACCTGATTCCCGCCGTGCTGTTCTTTGGTCTGGGAACAGTTCCGGGAGCATTCGCTACTATTATTTTCGCGATGCCGCCCGTGGTTCGTCTCACAGGACTGGGGATTCGGCAAGTGCCGCGCGAAGTGATCGAGGCTTCACACTCGTTCGGAGCGACTTCGTGGCAACTCCTTTACAAGGTGCAACTGCCTCTGGCGTTACCAACCATTCTCACAGGTATAAACCAGACGATTATGATGTCGCTGTCAATGGTCGTGATCGCCGCCATGATCTCGGCAGGAGGTCTGGGTGAGGTGGTGCTCAAGGGAATTACCCAGATGAAGATCGGGCTGGGATTTGAAGGCGGCATTGCTGTGGTGATTCTGGCCATCGTGCTCGATCGCATCACGCAGGGCTTTGCACAAATGAAAAAATAAAGACCTCTTTAAACAATGAAAAATATGCTTATGAAACGAATGAAATTAGCCGGAGCAGTGCTCCTTACGGCCCTACTCACTGTGGCTTGCGGCCCGAAAACGGACGAAAAGAAGATCGATATTGCCTATGTCAACTGGTCGGAGGGCATCGCCATGACCAATTTGGCCAAAGTGATCTTCGAGGAACAGGGCTATCGGGTTAACCTACTCAATGCTGACCTTGCGCCTGTATTTGCATCGCTGTCGCAAAAGAAGGCCGATGTCTTCCTCGATGCCTGGCTGCCGGTAACGATGGCCGACTATATAACTCAATATGGTGATAAATTGGAAACACTCGGAACGGTCTATGACAATGCCCGTATCGGATTGGTTGTTCCGGAATATGTAACTATCAACTCAATCGAAGAGCTGAATCAGGTTCGGGCGCGCTTCAAAGGCGAGATCGTCGGCATCGACGCCGGAGCTGGAATTATGAAGGCCACCGACAAAGCGATACCCGACTATGGGCTGGATTACAAACTGCTCACGTCGAGCGGTCCCGCGATGACAGCCTCGCTCAAGAAGGCGATAGACAAAAAGGAGTGGGTCGTCGTGACGGGCTGGACACCGCACTGGATGTTCGATCGCTTTGATCTGAAGATCCTCGCCGATCCGAAGGGTATCTACGGCGGTGCGGAGAAGATCCAGGTGCTGGCATGGAAAGGTTTTTCCGAGAAAGATCCCTTTGCCGCCCGATTGCTGAGCAATATGCATTTGACCGATGCTCAGATCAGCTCGCTGATGGCTGCCCTTGAAGAGCCGGGAATAAATGAGACTGATGCTGCCCGCAAGTGGCTGGAAACAAATCGAGATGTGGTGAGCAATTGGTTACCTCAGATAGAATAAGCCCGATATCGCAACTCCTATTACAAAAAGAACGTGCCAGTTGGCACGTTCTTTTTAGTTTAATCTGTCAGATTTGGTATCAAACCGATCGCCTCCTCTTTCTTTTTATCCACGATCTTGGCATAAATTTGAGTGGTCGCAATATTCTCCTTGCGGATGACATCACCCGTATAATAATCCAAGTAGATAGATTGGTTACCGTTGGCAAGCTGCTTGAACCGATCGGCTAAAACAGGAAAACGGCGAAAACAAGAGAAAAGATAGCAAATAAAATAAGATATTGCTTATTAGTTGTTTACAATCAATTTATTCGACTTTCTTTGTCCTTTTTCCACAACTGATACGAATTCACAAAGTTCTGCCAGACGATGTAAGCCGTGGGCGCGATCGAGGCGATCGGGTCGAGGAACGACTGGGCCATCCACACCGCAAGTACCGTGTTTTTCTGGCCCAGCGACTGGCCGCCCGCCGGAGCGTCGCCGTAACGGCGTCCCAGCATGCGGCCCACCTTGAACTGCGCAAGGCAGATCACAAGCGCCGCAAAGGCCAGCCACAGTTCGGTCGAAAGCGAAGCGTCGTGCAGGTCGATGATGAAAGCCGTCGTGCGGCCGATGATGACCAGCAGCGAAGCCAGCCACATGTAAAACGAAATCTGACTGTGGTCGCCGACCCATTTCGCAGCCTTCGGAATGACCATACGGCAGAACTGCGCCGCAGCGAACGGCATCACCAGCAGCGGCGCGATACGGGCCAGGATTTGCGCGAAGGTGCATGCACCCGTTCCCGTAAAGGTCAGGATCACGGGCGCCAGCAGGGCAACGGCCATGTTGCAGAGAAGGCTGTACGTCGCCATCGTAGCGACATTGGCCCCCAGCATGCCACCGATAACCACCGCGGCCATCGCTACGGGGGCCAGCACGCAAACCATCGCCCCCTGCGCCAGGATACCGTTCAGGGGCCGCAGGAGCAGGAAAATCCCGACACAGGCCACGACCTGAACCAGCAACAGCCAAAAATGAAGCATCGAAGGCTTCATCTGGCTGGGTTTCACGCGGCAGAAGGTGACGAACAGCATCAGGAAGATCAACGTCGGGGTGATCATCTGCCCCGTCCACACCTCCAGCGCCGCGATCGGGCGGCACAACAGCGCACCGACGATCATGGCCGAAGGCATGGCAATGGTCTTCACATTGCGGTGCAGGTGTTCCAGCAGGTGCATTTAGGACAGCAACTCCTTGACCTTGGCCGAAATGTCCTTGCCGTCGGCACGGCCTGCGAGGCGTTTCGAAGCCACGCCCATCACCTTGCCCATCTCCTTCATCGACGATGCGCCGACCTCGGCGATAATGGCCTTCACTTCGGCGGCGAGTTCCTCGGCGCCCAGTTGTTTGGGCAGAAACTCCTGGAAAACGGCCACCTGGGCCAGCTCCTCCGACGCCAGGTCGGAACGGTTCTGCTCGGTGAAGATCGCCGCCGAATCGGTTCCCTGCTTGGCGAGTTTGGAGATGATTTTCAGCACGTCGGCATCGGGCAGTTCGGCGATTTCCGGACCCGCGGTCTTGGCCTCGATGATGTATTTCTTCGCATTGCGCAGGGCGCTCAGGCGCACCGTATCCTTGGCCTTCATGGCCTCCATGATTCCTTTCGAAATCTGTTGTTCCAACGACATAATCAATTTATTTGGTTAAGATTAAACTCAATTTTCAATCTGCGGGCCTGCGTACGACGACAATTTCGTCGAAACGCGCCTGCGACGCCGTGCCGCGAACTTTCTCCTTCGCGGGAAACTCCCGGTCGAAAACCTCGGCGGCAGTTTCGTCGACCTCGTAAGCCAAATCCTCGACGTAGCGGCCCCGGACACCGGAAAGGGCCCCTTCGTACAGTTCGCAGACATGGAGCGCCATGGCATACATGTCATCGGCAGTCCGGATGCCGAGCAGTTCGGCCGGGACGAAACCCTGATACAGGTAGTAGTCCGGATCGCCGCAGAGCAGCACGGCCCGGAATCCCATCTCCCGGGCCAGTTCGCGGGTGCGCCCGATCAGCCTGCCGCCGATTCCCTTGCGCTGGTACTCCGGCAGGACCGAAATCGGCCCGAGACTCAGGACCTCGTATTTCACGCCGTCGTCACCCTGGATAACTCCTTTCATGCAGACGACATTGCCGACGATCCGCCCGTCGTGCTCCGCCACAAGATCCAGTTCGGGCACGAAGGCCGGGCTGTCGCGCATGACATGCAACAGGTAGTGCTCGTTGCATCCGGGTGAAAAGTGGTTCCAGAATGCCTCCCGCGTAACGTTCTCCGTTTCCCGGTAATCGGCGGGCTGTTCGGTTCTCAGTTTTATCTCCATATTTTTTATTTTCCAGCCGACAAAAATCGCAGCACGTCACGCATCAGCCGGTCGCGCTGCACCTCGTCGGAGATCGACTCGAACGGGAAACCCGTCACGAAAGTACGTCCCCCGGCGTCGCACGCTACGCCTGCCGTACGGCCGTTGTCGTCGTAACGCATCACGGCAAAAGCCCCGGCGCCCACGGGCTTCAGGGCATCGGCCTGTTCGACGATGTAATGGTGGCGGCCATACCCGGTATTGAACCGGTATTCGCCGCGCGAAAAGTCCGGATGCGAAGTCATGACCCGTACCCTTCCGCGGCCGGAGGCATATCCGCCGTCGGAATCGAGGTGGAGCACCTCGCGGGCAAAGGTGCGGTCCCGGTCCGAAGCCCCTTCGGCCAACAGGTCGGACGCAACATAGCTGCCCGACGCAAAGAGCGTTCCGCCATCGGCGAGATAATGCCTCAGAACAGCCTGGAGTTCGGGCGAAAAGGTCGCGAACGCGGGTTCCTGCACGCCGCGGCCGATCGTCGTCGTGCGCTGTTTGCCGAGGATCAGATCGACCGCCGGATATTGTTCGAGTGCCGCCTCGCCACGCTCTACGGCTTTCAGCGACGCTGAGCAGAAGGAGTACCCCGCCGCTGCCACGGAACGCCCGTGCAGGGCCGGATAGTCGAAGGTGTTGCCGCCGATCACATCGGTCTCGAAATCGCACCCGCAGGCCCCGAGGGCGAGGCTGTCGACATTGCAGCGGGCCTGCGCCAGGTCGAAGACGTGCTGCGCCCCAACGAATGAGATGTCCTGCCGGTCGGGAACGCCGCCGTCGAGGTCGGTACGGAATCCAGCGAGCGAATCGTTCCGCTCGCTCAGCGGAGCGCTCACGCGGTCGAATCCGTTAACGATCAGAACCCTGCCCTTTTCATCGGGCATCCGGCACACGGCAAGGGTCTCGCTCGGAAAACTCTCGCCGCCCTCATTCACCGCCGTCACCCGGTAACTGTAGATACGGCCCGGCTGCTGTTCGACGATCAGGTAGGGCTTATCGACCGGACGGCCGTTGTCGAAACCGCCGTCGTCCACGCGCGTATAAACCACATAACCCGTCGGCGCGGCGCTCTTTTCCAACGGGTCCATCACCGGACTCCACGACAGCGCCACATGATCTGCGGCGGTAAATTCCGCAGCGAACGCCTCGACGGGCAGCGGCTGCACTACATAAGGTAAATCGTATTGCGAGCTGATATAGCGCAAGATACCCTTATAGATCGCACGGCTCACCACAAACTTGAACCGCGGGTCGCTGCCCAGCCGCATGTCGGCGAAATTCTGGTGCGAGAGCAGCTCCAGCAGCATCGTCGGGACACCCGGGACGCGCGCTTCGTAATAGGCCCTGTTCCACAGTCCGCGGCGCTGCCAGCCGGGCTCGAACGTACGGCGGATATCCTCGACGACCTGCGCCTGCACGAGGTCCGTCAAATCACGCGAACGGTAGCGGTCGGCCCCGCCCTGGAATTTACCCTTGTTCTCGCGGGTGTAGTAGATACCCAGCGTGCCGACAATGCCGTCGCCGTCGCGGACGCCCGCATCCGAGTGGAACGCCAGCGCCATATCGACCGGAATATGCAGTCCCGCGGAATCGGGCAGGCGTTCCGAACCGCCCATCAGGGCGTTGACCCAGTGGGCGCGCGACATATAGTCGTCCTTATAGTCGTCGGTATTGTTCTTCGGCGTGTAAACCCCTTCCGGGAATCCGGCCCACTGGAGCCAGTAGCGGGCCCCCTCGCAGAAACGGGGATAACCGCTCGTCTCCTCGATATACTCCGTATCGGGCAGGCGCAGCGAGTCGCAGGGCGTGCGGGCGACGTTGCCGTAACCGCCGCCGATCTTCACGGCATCGGCCGAAACGATGCGCCCGGCCTGCCGCGAGCGGTTCGAGAGGGTCACGACCTCCCGATGCCCCGGAGCGAAAGAGAAACGCCCCAGATAGATCCACGTGCCGCCGCCCATCGTCTGATTGACGGCGAACGAAGTCTCCCCGCCGAGGTGATGCACCGTATAGTGCGCGTCGTCGGCGCTTCCGGGCGTCGATTCGTAGCTCACATAGACCGCATACTCACCCCGTTCGGGGATGTCGGCAAACCATGCGGCGCGGCTCGTGTCGCCGTCGGCAACGGTATGCGCACGGCGCGTCGTGCCCTCGCGAAAAGGATTTTCACCCGTATGATAGACCTGCCGCAGGTGCGCGAACCCCGGACCTCCCGGCTCCCAGGCCCCCTGTTCCGCATATTGCCCTTCGGAATCGTTGTCGGCCAGCACTTCGTGCTTCTGCACGTCGCGCTCGCGCGGCAACAGGACGTTCGCCCCGGCGTTTTCAAGCATCGGGACCAGATACGGCAGCACGTAGCTCTGCGTATAGAGGTCCTCGCAGGTCTGCCAGAGCATCGAACGCTGCCATTTCCAGCGGTTCTCAGTCTGGTCGAAATAGCGTCCGTGACTCTGCCACAAGGCGATATGCCGCTCCGAAAGGCCATGCGCGGGAGTTGCGGCGGCAGAAAGGCGCGTCACAAGCGGCCGCTCGGAACGGTTGGTAAAGAGGACTATTTTTTTCTTGTCGACGAGTTTACGCAACTGCGTGGCATTGCGGCAGGCCAGCGGGATGAGCTCGGAGGCCTCGCGGTTGTCGGTATAGAGTTCGATGTCGGCTTTGCGGAATTCAGACGGCAGCAGGGCCCGCACCGAGTCGCGCATAGCCCGCAGATTATCCTCGCGAAAAGGATAGTAGGACAACCCTACCGAGGTGTAAATCCGCACCCGGCCGCGCGAGGCCTTGACGGCCTGAATCCGTACGTTGGTCGGCTCCGCCTTCTGATAACCGCCCGTAACCTCACGGGAGACGATGCGCGAAAGGGTTCGTCCGATCTCCGCACGCGTTGCGGGAGTGATTTCGGCAGCAGAAACCGCACTTACAGTAAAGAGTAAGGTAATAAGGTATAACAGTCTATTTTTCATGTCGTTTAACGAGCAATAGCATGCCGGCCACGGTAAAGGCGGCGTTGTAAATCAAGAGTTCGAATCCGATCTGGTAATCCCACGCTTTCAGCGCCCACCACTGCACCAGCGCACTCAGCACCGGGGCTGCGAGAGCCACCAGCGGGACCCAGCGGTCGCGAACCTTCAGGCGCGTGAACATCCCGAAGGCAAACATGCCCAAAATCGGGCCGTAGGTATAGCTGGCGACCTTGTAGACCAGGTTGATAACGCTGTCGTCGGCCCAATATTCGAAGGCCAGTATCACACAGGCCATGAGGAGGGCCATCGCAATATGAACCCCTTTGCGGAGGCGTGTGAGGCGCACGTCGCCGTAGCGTTTCGTGCCTTCGAGAATATCCACCGTAAAGGAGGTCGTCAGGGCCGTGAGGGCCGATCCGGCTGCTGAATAAGTACTTGAAATAAGTCCCACAACAAACAGGATACCAACGATAAGCGGCAGTCCTCCTTCAACGGCGACCAGCGAAAAAACCTGGTCGCTCTTGGCGGGCAGGGCCATGCCACTGCGCTCCATATACAAATAGAGCAGCACGCCCAGCACGAGGAACAGGAAGATCACGAAAATCTGGCTGACAGCGGTCAGCACGATGTTCTTCTGCGAATCGCGCGGCGTGGCGCAGCTCAGATTACGCTGCATCATATCCTGGTCGAGTCCGGTCATGGAGATCAGCAGGACGATACCCGCAGCGAACATCTTCCAGAAATAGCGGTCCGAGGCGGGGTCGTCGAAGAAGAAAATTTTCGACATCGGCGAAGCCGAAACTTCACGCGCCGTCTCTGCAAGCGAAAGATTCAGCCCCTGCATGATGAAAACGATCGACAGAATCAAGCTCGCCACAAGGCAGAAAGTCTTGAGCGTATCGGTCCAGATGAGCGATTTGACGCCGCCCTGCTGCGTATAGAGCCAGACGAAAAGCATCGTTATCAAAGCGTTGGCCCAGAACGGGAACCCATAGTGCGAAAAGACCAGCAACTGCATCACGGCACAGACGACGTAGATGCGCAGCGCAGCTCCCAGCATCTTCGAAATAAAGAAGAACCACGCTCCGGTACGGTGGGACTTTACGCCGAAGCGGTCGTCGAGGTATTCGTAAAGCGACACCACCTTCAGGCGATAGAACATAGGAATCAGCACGAAAGCCACGACCATCTGCCCTACCGTGAAGCCTGCGACCATCTGCATGTAGGAAAACGAGTCGGCGGCAACCGAACCGGGAACCGAAATGAAGGTCACGCCCGATATAGCAGCGCCGATCATGGCGAAGGCCGCCATATACCACGGAGTGCGGCGGTTGCCGGTGAAGAAGCCGGCGTTGTCGGCACGGCGGCCCGAGGCCCACGCGACGGCGAAAAGGACGGCTATGTAGCCCAGAACGGTGGCAATAACGGCAGCAGGAGTCATGAATGCGTATTTGGGTTCGATTTACAAAGATACAAAAAAGATGGACACTGCGGCGATCCGGGCCGCATTTTATAAATCCGAAATGGGGATACGGAAGATCGTATGTTTTATTGGACTTTTGGAAAAAATGTTTATTTTTGTTCTCAATTAAAACATTAAACCCTAACGATATGGCATTTTTCAAAGAATTCAAGGAGTTTGCCCTCAAAGGCAACGTGATGGACATGGCCGTCGGTGTGATTATCGGCGGTGCGTTCGGCAAGATTGTATCGTCGCTCGTGAACGACATCCTGATGCCGCCGATCGGCGCACTGATCGGAAATACCGACTTCTCGCAGTTGAAACTCGACATTTCGAAGGTTCGCGACGTTACCTCGAGCGCCATGCAATCGGTGGAAGGCATCGTAGCCGGCGGCAGCCAGGCTCCGACTGCAGCAGCGGAGCCGATTTACTGGAACTACGGCGCATTTATCCAGCAGTGTGTGGATTTCACGATCCTGGCCCTCTGCGTATTCCTGATGGTCAAGCTGATGAACCGGCTGATGCAGAAAAAGGAGGAGGCTCCGGCCCCGGCTCCCGAACCGCCTGCACCGACAAAGGAAGAGCTGCTGCTCACGGAGATCCGCGACCTGCTCAAAGAGCAGAAAAAATAAGCGGAAGTAATTCCCGAAACGAAAAGTCCGGCCTTACGAAGCCGGACTTTTTCGGTTATTCCTTTTTATGGGTATATTCCTGCAGGACATAGGTGGTGAAGATCGGAAAGAACATCATACCCAGCGAGGGAAGCATCACGCAAAAAACCTTACCGACGGCCGTGACGGGGAAAATCTCGGCCCCGACAGTCGTGACGTTCATCCACGCCCACCAGAGTGCATTGCCGAAGCCGTGGAGTTTAGGATTGACAAGCACCTCGTAGTCGTAGAAGACGAGTCCGGAAATATAAGTGAAGACCACGACGGTGAAGATATAGGCGACGAAGAGCCTCCGCATTTTGTTTTTGGAGACCAGCCACCGCACGATGATCACCATGGCCAGGAAGGCCCGCAGCAAGGGCATCAGGCCGACGAGCATGCCCCAGTCGTGGGTCATGTCGGCTCCGCTCCACGCCAGAATGTTCAGGTAGGGAATGGAAATCAGCAGGAAGAGCAGGTTGTGCCAGAAAAAGCGGTTCCGGCGCTCGGCAGCGGCCCAGCGGACGAAAAAATCGCACAGGAAAATCAGACAAACGATGAACTGGATCGTGAGGTAGGCAGAGGAGATGTGAATGTGATCGCCCGCGATAATCTCCCACGAAACCGCCGTGAGGAGCACCAGTCCGGCAATGAGTTTGACGACGCCGAGCGTGTTACGGATATCGGCGCGCGCCGATTCGGAAAGAGACATAGATTTCTGTTTTTCCGTAGCACGTTCAAAATCAATGCCACAGCCCCGGGCGGCAAATTTTGCGGTGTTTTTTTGCCGAAAGATTTTGCACGATTAAAATTTTCTATTACCTTTGCACTCGCTTTTAGCAATGGCGGGTTAGCTCAGCTGGTTAGAGCGCATGATTCATAATCATGAGGTCCCGAGTTCAAGTCTCGGACCCGCTACCAATTAAAAACCAAGCACTTACAACATAGTAAGTGCTTTTTTTGTGTCATTATTTTGTTCTTTCTATATTATTTCAACACCTTTGTAGTGCGCTGTGGGGTATCTTCACAGCAAAACTCTTTTCCTTACTTGCCAACAACCTCTCGTTTATCTCCCGAATGATGCCTCTGCAAGTATCATGCTGCCCAATGGTGTAAGCACATTTCACAGTCATCCCAGCGGCAATGTAGTAGTCGGATCGGGAGCAAATACGCAGGGAGGTACAACTACAACATACGGGTTCACCCAATCACCTTCCCCGGAGAAAGGCAGCAGAAGAGCACGAGTTATGACAGGTTTCATGCCGTTCCATTTTATGTAGTTCAAAATCAGCGACACGGAAAACATGCCCCCTTGTTAGAAATCACCAGTACTTTTTTTGCCGGTGATTTTTATTTTCCTGTTTGCCGTTACGAGGCTGTGATCAAAGCAGGAAGCCGGCAAATATTGGACTAAAAGAAGTATCTTTGACACTCGAAGACGATTTATTGATTCGATAAAAGCAATCAGATTTTGAAAACTGCTGCGAAAGAAAAAAAGGGACGACGCCCGATAGTGTTTTCGTCGGCATTGTGCGCCGGAGTGGCCGCAATGGTAACACTCAGCGGCTGCTCACGGGGATTCAAGACGGATGAAAAAACCATAATAAATGCCGGCGACGGGGAAATCATGCGCGTGCTGACCATCGGCGACCGAGCCGATTCGCTGGTACTGCGCGGCAAAGCCGTCGCGATGACGGCGAAGATGCTCCGGACGGACGACTATGCAACCCTGCGGCGCAGGATGCTCGCGACGGTACAGGACCCGCAGAATACAGGTGTGGGGATTGCCGCGCCGCAGGTGGGGATTCTCCGACGGATAATCGCCGTACAGCGGTTTGATAAGCCCGGCGAGCCGTTCGAGTTCTACATCAACCCGGAGATTGTCGAATACTCGTCCGAGACCGCCCCGGGACGGGAGGGATGCCTCTCCATTCCGGGACTGTCCGGCACAGTAATCCGGGCACGGCAGATCGGCCTGCGTTACCGCGACGAGCAGTTTGCCGAAAAGACGGAGACGATCAGCGGATTCACCGCTGTTATCTTCCAGCACGAGGCGGACCACCTGGACGGGATTCTCTACACCGACCGGACGGAAGAAGAGCCTATGCGGGACGTATAGCGCACCCGGAGTAAGCCCGGACGGCAGCCTCCCCCAGAAAAGCAAGGCCACACAGGGAAAGCGCCGAAAGCCGTTCCGCCGCCCGGTCCGGCAGTCAGACCAGTTCGCGAAGGTGCTTCAGGTTGCTTTTTGCCGTAGCAATAACCTCGTCGGTGCGGCCGGAGAGAATCAGTTTGGTCATCGCCAGCGCAAAGCCTTTCATCTGCGCAAACTCCACCTTCGGGGGCATGGCCAGCGCATTGGGATCGGTCTGGACACTTACCAGGACAGGTCCCGGCGTGTCGAAGGCCTCGGTCAGCACCTCCTCCGCACGATCGGGATCGTCGACCGTAAATCCCTTGATGCCCATCGCCCGGGCGATCATCTCGAAATCGGGATTGCACATATCGGTCTGCCAGTCGGGAAGCCCCGCAACCTCCATTTCCAGTTTCACCATACCCAGCGAACGATTGTTGAAGACGACGATCTTCACCGGGAGTTTCTGTTCGACGATCGTCGCCAGGTCGCCCAGCAGCATCGTGAATCCTCCGTCGCCGCACAACGCCACGACCTCCTGGCCGGGACGCGCGAGGGCTGCGCCGATGGCCATCGGGAGGGCGTTGGCCATCGAACCGTGGTTGAACGAACCGAGCATCCGGCGGCGGCCCGTGGCACGCAGGTAGCGCGCTCCCCAGACACAGCACATGCCGGTATCGACCGTGAAAATCGCGCTGTCGGAGGCCAGCGAGTCGATCAGCGTCGCCACGTATTCGGGGGCGATATTGCCTGCACTACCCCGCTTCGAAGCCACGACGGCCATCGTGTCGCACAATTCACGGTAGATTTTCAGTTGACGGTCGAGGAACGAACTCCCGGAACGCTCCTGCAACATGGGAATCAGGGCTTGCAGGGTATCTTTCACGTCGCCGGCCAACCCCAGCTCAACGCGGGCGCGGCGGCCGATGCGCTCGGGGCGGAGGTCCACCTGCGCGATGCGGCACTCCTGCGGCAGAAAACAGTCGTAGGGAAAATCCGTGCCCAGCAACAGCAGTAAATCCGACTCGTGCATGGCGGTATAGGCCGAAGGAAGGCCCAGCAGGCCCGTCATGCCGACTTCGTAGGGATTGTCGTACTGCACCTCCATTTTCGCCTTGAAAGTATATGCCACGGGAGCTTTGAGCAGTGCGGCGAGCCGCACGACCTCGTCGTGGGCCTCGCGGGCTCCGATGCCGCAGAAGATCGTGATGCGTTCGGCCGAGCCGATCATCGCGGCCAGTTGCCGCAATTCACCGTCCAGCGGGCGGTAGAGGCTGTGCGACGGCAGTGGTCCGGATGCCCCGGGACTTTCGGCACAAGGGCCGGCGGCCACGTCGCCCGGCAGTCCGATCACGGCCACTTCGCGTTTGTGGACGGCATGCTGCAACGCTGCGGGCAGCATCCGCGCAAACTGCGCGGAGGTGACGGCCATCTGGTTGTAGCCGCTGCAATCGTCGAAGAGGCGGATCGGATTGGTCTCCTGAAAATAGCCCGTGCCGAACTGGTCGGAGGGACAGGTCGAGGCGATGGCCAGCACGGAGCAGTTGCTCCGGTGGGCGTCGTAGAGTCCGTTGATCAGGTGGACGTGCCCCGGGCCGCTGCTGCCCGCACAGCAGGCGATTCCGTTGAGTTCGGCTTCGGCGGCGGCGGCGAAGGCTCCGCTCTCCTCGTGGCGCATATGAATCCACCGGACGGTTCCGGCACGCCGCACGGCGTCGTTGACCTCGTTCAGGCTGTCGCCCGTAACGGCATAGATATGGCGAATGCCTGCCCGGTAAATCGTTTCGACCAGTTGATCAGCTACTTTCTTTCCCATAGTGTTTGGATTTTTCGAAGGTTTGGATTTTTCGGACGGGGAGGTTCAAGATCGATGCCACACCTCCGAATAAAAAGTTCCGTCCGCAACACATTCAGGCGCTGCGGACGGAATCGGATTCGGAAGCGATGTATCGTGCTATTCGATCTCCATCAGGACAGCGTCGGTAGCGACGGTCTGTCCCGGACGAACCAGTATCTGTTTTACCGTACCGGCAAAATCGGTCGTAATGGCATTCTCCATCTTCATCGCTTCGAGGATGGCAACTTCATCGCCGGCCTTGACCGGATCGCCGACGTTCACCTTGAGCTCGATGACACGGCCCGGCAGCGGAGCCGTCACGGTATTGCCCGTAATCACGGCCTTCGCCTCTTCGACCGGCTTCTCCTCGGTTTTGACCGCGGGTTCGGCAGGTTTCGAAGCCTCGTATGCCTTCACCTTCATATCGGTGAGGAACGTTTTGGCAACCGCCGGGAAGAGTTCCAGCAGCAGCACCTCCTTTTCGTTGGCGGCAAGCTTCACGCCTCCGGCCTCGGGCAGTTCGGGATTGGGCTGCATCTGGTATTTCGAAGTGTCGTAGGGAGTCTCCTCGCGCACGCCGCAAATCTTGAAACGGAATTCGGGATCGATCTGCACCGGGGTCTTGCCGTATTCGCCCTTCACCAGGCCGACGAACTGCGACGACTTGTTGGTGTACATCGGGCGTCCGGCCTTCTCGTCGAGGGCGCAGTTGACGGCCTGGGCTCCCACGATCTGCGAGGTGGGCGTCACCAGCGGCGGCAGGCCTGCGGCCAGGCGCACCGAAGGAATCAGCTCCATGGCGCGGGGCAGGATTTCCTCGGCCTTGAGCTGCTTGAGCTGGGCGACCATGTTCGAATACATACCGCCCGGGATTTCAGCCTTCTGGACCAGTTCGTTCGGGGCCGGGAAGCCGAAGTAGGCCTCGATCCTGCGGCAGGCGTCGATCGTAGCGGCCTCGTCGTCGCGCTGTGCGGAGGCGATCGCCTTGTCGAACAAGGCGTCGATCTCGGCGGGCAGCGTATCGGTCAACGGGTTGAACGCCTTCGGTTCGGGTTTGTCGGCGCCGAAGACCGACAGGTTCAGTTCCCTGCGGATGTCGCGCAACTGGGTATTGATCTTGGCGACAGCCTCCATGTTCACGCCCGTATCGATACCCAGTTTCTTGCAGAAAACATGGATCAGCTCGATGGCTGGGGCTCCCGTGCCCTCGGCGAAGTACCAGCAGTTGGTGTCCACGATGTCGGCGCCGGCGATAATGGCCGAAAGCACCGACGCCAGTCCGTAGCCCGGGGTGCAATGGGTGTGGAAATCGACGGGAATCGAAATGTTCTTTTTCAGCAGGCGCACGAGCGTAGCCACGCGGCGCGGCGGGATGAGGCCCGACATGTCCTTGATGGTGATCATATCGGCGCCCAGTGCAGCCATCTGCTTGGCCTTGTCGAGGAAATAAGCGTCGGTGAAGACCGGCTTGGGATTCGACTTGCCCGTCAGGCGGGCCCAGAAGCCCAGTTCGGGATATTTCGGGTCCACGGTATAGCAGACCGCACAATCGGCGATGCCGCCGTACTGCTTGACGTATTTGATGGTCGACTTCACGTTGTTCACGTCGTTCAGGGCGTCGAAGATACGCATGATGCCCAGACCGCTCTGGATTGAGTTACGGCAGAAGCCGTCGATGATTTCATCCGTGTAAGGCGCATAGCCGAACAGGTTGCGGCCGCGTGAAAGGGCCGTCAGTTTCGAGACATTGCCGACTGCTTTGTAGATCGTTTCGAGGCGCGTCCACGGATTCTCGTTCAGGTAACGCATCACCGAGTCGGGCACTGCGCCGCCCCACACCTCCATCGCATAGAAATTGGCATCTTTGTAGAACGGCAGGCAGCGGTTGATCTGCTCCTGGTTCATACGCGTTGCAAAGGACGACTGCTGGCCGTCGCGCAACGTAAGGTCTCTGATTTTGAGATTTCTCGCCATTTTGTAATATCAATTTAAGGGTTCTTTGGCATGAATCTATTGTTATTCCAATAACAAAGGTAATAAACCCTCACAAATATACAACTATTTTGCAGGGAATTTTCAGGAAAAGCACCGCATCCGGTTACTTTCTGTAAAAAGAGTCGAAATATCGAACAATCAACCGCCGGATTTACGGCCGGGCACGAACAACTCCTGGTCGGGAAGCCCGTCGAGGTACTTGCGTTTAAAGACATTGACGCAGAAAACGAACATCGCCAGCATCAGCGGACCGAAGATTACACCCATGAATCCGAACAGCGAAAGGCCGATGAATACCCCGAAGATCGTGATGAGCGGATGCGTGTCGGCCATCTTCTTCTGCATGACCATGCGCACGAGGTTATCGACCTGCGTGATCACCAGCGTGCCGTACATCACCAGCCCCACGGCCTGCCCCCAGTTGCCGTCGAGGGCCATATAGGCTGCGAGCGGCAGCCACACGAGGGCTGTGCCGATGATGGGCAGGATCGTCGCGAAGCAGGTCAGCACGCCCCAAAACAACGGCGCGGGAACCCCGAAAGCCAGGTAACCGATATAGGCCACGACACCCTGCGACACGGCCAGCAGCGGAATGACGATAGCGTTCGAACGGACGATCATGTGGATTTCACGCATCACACTGCGTGCTACGCGGCGGTCGAACGGCAGGATTTCGCGGCAATAGGCCTCCATGCGCAGCCCCCCGATAAGCATGAAATAGAGCACGAACAACAGCACGACGAGGTTGACGGCGAAATCCATAATGCCGCCTACGAGCCACTGCCCGGCCTGGGGGATATAGCTCAGCAGCGCACGCTGGTTGCTCTCGGACCAGAGGTCGTAACCGATTTTATGCTGGATAAGGTCGGCAACATGCCTGACGGGCGTAAGAATCGACTGGGGCTCGAGCGCTGCGCCCTGGATTTTGTCGACGATCATCCAGGCGATCAAACTGATCGGAATGAGAAAAAAGAAAATCGCTTCGCCGAGCAGCATCGAGGCTGCAAGGCTCCGCCGCCACCGCCGCCGCTCGCACAGGAACCACATCTGGCGCCGCAGCAACACGTAGATCGTAACAGCCCCGAGCAGGCCGCCCAGGAATGGGGTCATCTCGATGAAAATCGTGACGCCCAACCCTGCAATGAGTATGAAAAGCGAATATCGCCAATATTTTTCCCGTACAGAAAGCATACCGCAGCCCCGCGCAAGGAACGTGCCGCAAGCCCCGGAACAGATTCTCCAAAATGTTGAAACATTGTCAACTAAAAAATTTCAGTGTTCTATTGCGGCGCACAAATATTTGATATATATTTGCCCCATGGAAATTATGGTCGAAATCGTTTATACGAAAACTACAAAAATGAATACCTTCCATTGGCGAAAGCCGCACATAGGGCATATATCATGAATAACGAGGGATGTTCCTGCCGAAGGAGCGTCCCTCGCGGTTTTTGACAATACGGTTAAATTCGAGGTCCGGCACTCCTAAATACAAAGATTGACAATATATTTACACCGAAAAAACTCAAAAATTTTCTTTTATTAACCAAATTCAAAGTCTATGAAGAAACTTTTCCTTCTCATGCTCACGGTCTTCGCCTTCTGCGCAGCCAACGCCCAGGTGACGACTTCGGGAATGAACGGTACGGTAACCGACCAGAACGGAGCACCGCTCGCCGGCGCCACGGTCATTGCCGTACATACCCCTTCGGGAACGCAGTACGGCGCCGTAACGAATAAAGACGGACGCTACAACCTCCAGGGTATGCGTACCGGAGGCCCGTACACCGTGACTTTTTCGTTCGTCGGCTACCAGACCGTCGAGTTTACGGGCATCAGCCTCCAGCTCGGTGAGTATCTGACGCGCGATGCCAAACTGAAGGACAGCCAGGAACTCGAAGCAGTCGTTGTAAGCGGCGTAGCCAACCAGTTCAACTCGAACAAGACGGGCGCAGCGCAGAACTTCAACAGCGCCGTGATCGCTACCGTGCCGACCATCAGCCGCAGCATTTACGACGTAGCCAAACTCACCCCGCAGGCTTCGTCGCCCAAAGGCGGCGGCGTTTCGCTCGGAGGAGGCAGCAACCGTTACAACTCGTTCCAGATCGACGGTATCGTCAGCAACGACGTATTCGGCCTGACCTCGACGGGAACCAACGGCGGACAGACCGGCGCAAACCCCATTTCGCTCGACGCCATCGAGGAGATTCAGGTCGTAGTGGCTCCGTTCGACGTACGCCAGAGCGGTTTCACGGGCGGCGGTATCAACGCCGTGACCAAGTCGGGAACCAACCAGTTCAAAGGATCGGCCTACACCTATTATAACAACGAAGGGTTCTACGGCACGACCCCGGGCAAGGACGTTAAGAAACGCGAGAGCCTCTCGGAGCAGTCGACCCAGATTTACGGCGCCACGATCGGCGGTCCGATCATCAAGGACAAGCTCTTCTTCTTCGTCAGCGGCGAATACTCGAAAGAGACCTACCCTTCGTCCTATTACGTCGGTTATTCGGGCGCCCACGTCAGCAAAGACCTCGCCGAACAACTGGCAAACAAGTACAAGGAGTACACCGGCATGGACGCCGGAGGTTACGGACAGCGCGACATCGACACCAAGTCGGGTTCGGTGCTGGCCCGCGTGGACTGGAACATCAACGCCAACAACAACCTCTCGGTGCGTTACAACTTCCTCGACGCCAGCAAGGACAAGTTCGCCAACTACTCGAACACCTTCAACTTCGGAAGCGCAGGTTACAAGCAGGTCAACCGCACCCACTCGCTGGTCGCCGAGTTGAACTCGCGCCTGTCGGAGAACATCTCCAACGAGCTGCGTTTCGGCTGGACGATGGTTCGCGACTACCGTGACCCGTCGGCCGTCGGCGCTCCGCTGGCCATCATCAAGAACGCCGGCGACGACAACAACACGACGATCAACATCGGAACCGAGGCGTTCTCGGGCGCCAACCGCCTGAACCAGGATATCTACACCTTCACCGACAACCTGACCTTCTACAGCGGCAAGCACGCCATCACGGTAGGTACGCACAACGAGATTTACAACATGTATAATCTCTTCATGCGTAACTCGACGGGTACGTGGACCTTCAACTCGGTGGACGATTTCATGAACGACAAGGCTTCGCAGTACACCTATAACTACTCCGACGAGAAGCTGACCGGAACCCCGGTATGGGGCCCGAGCTTCAAGGCCGGACAGTTCGGCCTCTACGCCCAGGACGAGTGGCGCGCATCGAAGAACTTCACGCTGACCTACGGCCTGCGTATCGACCTGCCGGTGTTCTTCACCCAGCCCACTACCAACGTGGAATTCAACCGCAGCGAGTTCGCGCAGAAGAACGACGTACGCACGGGCGAAACCCCGAACACCAAGGTGCTCTGGTCGCCCCGTCTGGGCTTCCGCTGGTATCTCGACGAGAGCCACAACACGCTTCTGCGCGGTGGCGTCGGCATCTTCACGGGCCGCGTGCCGTTCGTCTGGATTTCGAACAGCTTCACCAACACGGGTGTCGAGATGCTTAGTTCGACCATCTACGGCTCGTCCACCGCAACGGCATACGGATTCGGCAAGGCTCCCAATATCGAGGGTAAAAAATCGAACCCCGAGGTGAACGTGACCTCGAAGGATTTCAAATACCCGCAGGTATTCCGCGCCAACCTCGCCCTGGAGCACAACTTCGGCGCTGGCTGGAGGGGAAGTTTCGAGGCCCTCATCTCCAAAACGTTCAACAACATCTACTACCAGAACCTCGTAGCCGAGGACAACGGCAAGAAGGTTTACGCGGTCAACGAGGCCAATTCCAACGCAGCCAACACGACGACCTACTACGACTCGCCGGGATACACGGACTACTACGGCATCTATTCGCTGACCAACAGCAACAAGGGCTACTCCTACTCGCTGAGCGTAAGCATGCAGAAGCATTTCGACTTCGGTTTGGACCTGATGGCGTTTTACACCTACGGCCGCACGAAGGCTATCAACGACGGTATGTCGTCGCAGGCCGCCAGCAACTGGGGCAAGAACTTCGCACTGCGCACCAACTCGCCCGAACTGGCCTGGTCGTTCTTCGACATTCCCCACCGCGTGACGGCACAGGTAAGCTACACGAAGCGTTACGCACGGTTCTTCGGCTCGACGATCTCGCTGATCTACCAGGGCTACTCGGGACAGCGTTACTCGCTCGCCTACAACGACAATACGGACTTCAACGGCGACACCTACCGCGGCAACTCGCTGATGTATATCCCGACAACGGCCGAACTGGAGGCCATGAAGTTCACGGACATCATGGACGAAAAGGACAAAACGAAGGTCAAAGTCGACGTAGCTACCCAGAAGAAGAATATGGAAGCATGGATCGAGGGCGACAAGGACCTGCGCGACACCCGCGGCAAGTTCACCAAGCGCAACCAGTTCCAGTCGCCGTTCGAGCACCACCTCGACCTGCACTTCGCTCAGGACTTCTACTTCGGAGCCATGAGCGGCCGCAAACTCCAGGTTACGCTCGACATCATCAACTTCGGCAACATGCTCTGCCGCTCGTGGGGTGCTTCCTACACCGACGCGTGGAACCTCTCCCCGGTTACCGTCGCCAAGATCGACAAGGACGCCAACGGCAACGCTACCCCGACCTATCAGTACAAGGGTCAGGAGAACATTCCGAGCGACATCTTCTCGCGCTGGCACATGCAGCTGGGCGTACGCGTGGTGTTCTAACCGGCAACACGCAGACCAAATAAAAAAGAGACCGATTTACATCGGTCTCTTTTTTATTTACAGAGTCGTCGCAGTTAGAGCAGGCGGCGGCGAAGTTCGTCGCACGCTGCGGCAGGATCGTGGTGGTCGAAGACGAAACCGCGGATGCCCTGGGCGGCGGCGGCTTCGATGTTCATCTCCCGGTCGTCGATGAAAAGCGTCTCGGAAGGCGTGAGGCCGTAACGTTCGAGCAGAATCTCGTAAATGCGCGGCTCGGGTTTTACGGTGTGCTCCTCGCAGGAGACCACTTCGCCATCGAAAAGTCCGTAGACCGGAAAGCGGCGCAGGAAATCAATAAATTCGCGCGACATGTTCGAAAGCACATAGAGCTTATACCCCGCTGCTTTCAGGTCACGAACCAGGCTCTCGGTCGGCTTCACGGGTTCCTGCAGGTCGACGGCCAGTTGCAGGACGGCGGCGCAGGATTCATAGGACCGGCCGGTCATCCCGCTGATGGCCCGGGTCACCTCGCTGAGCGTCGACGTGCCGCGGTCGTATTCCTCCCAGAAAAGAGGCATGCGCGGAGCGCGGAGGAAGCTAAAAAATTCGAGCAGTTCAGGGGTGCATTTGCTTTTATCGCGGGCAAAAAGAACCCCGCCGAGGTCAAAAACGATATTTTTCATAGCTGCAAAGATAGTGTAAGACGAGAGGAATGCCAAATTTATTTGAGCCTTCCCGAACCACAGCCGGTCCGGGGCAATGCCGCAGACAGCACACGACGAGGATAATACCGGCTGCCGGGAAGCTCCGCCCGAACCGGAATTTCGGGTTGGTGCGGGATTTGCAGGAGTCAGGATAAACATAAACCTATGAATCACGGAATAAGTATCCTCTTCCGCGCCATTCCCCTCGCAATGGCCGCTTTCTGCTTCGCTTACGGAGCCTATATTTTCTCCGCCGGGACCGATGCGGCACGCCTGACGGCAGGTCCCGTGGTCTTCTACCTCGGTTCGATCTGCATCGCGCTCTACTGCACCGCCGCAACGATCATCCGCCAGATCATCGGCACGTATTCGGCGGCGGCGAAGTATCTCTTTCCGGCGATCGGTTACACCTTCGCCGTACTGACGCTCGTCAGCGGGGCATTTATCATCTCCTCGCAGTGGTCCGGAGCGCTGGTCACCGGGCACGTCGTCTGCGGACTGGGACTGATCACGGCCTGCGTGGCTACGGCGGCAACCTCGTCGACGCGTTTCAGCCTGATTCCGAAAAACTCCGCCGACAATACCTTCTCGGTCAACCCGGCAGGATTCACGCGGGCGCAATCGTCGCTGCTGATTTTCATTGTTTCGGCGGTAGCCGCCATAGCCTGGATCTGGTGTATCCTGCTCTACGTGCGGGGAACGCTGCCGGCCCATATCGTTGCGGGCAGCGTGATGTTCGGCATCGCCTGCGTCTGCACATCGCTCATAGCACTCGTCGCCAGCATTGCCCGGCAGGCCCGCGGGAGTTACTCGATGGAAGAGAAACGCAAGTGGATGGGTCTCGTGCTGACGATGGGTAGCCTGGCGTTCGTACTCGGACTGCTGCTGATCTTCCTGTACTGGGGCGAAACGATCAACTTCGTGGGGTTCGTGCTGATCGGGCTGGCGCTGATCTGCTGGAGTATTTCGAGCAAGGTGATCCTGCTGGCGAAGATCTGGCACGCCGATTTCCCGCTGGCCAACCGCATTCCGATCATCCCCGTGCTGACGGCGCTCACCTGCCTGTTCCTCGCCGCATTCCTTTACGAAGGGGCGCTGTTCGAAGCCAAGTATTTCGTTCCGGCGCGCGTATTGTCGGGATTCGGAGCCATCTGTTTCACGCTCTACTCCATCGTCTCGATCCTCGAAAGCGGAGCCAGCAAGAAATAATTACAGGCTTTAATTATCACAGGGCCAATCTGTTTTTGATTTTAAGCGAGCAAGTTTCGTGCATCCCTCGAACGGGGCGGATGGATAGTACATGAGGTACATTCCATTCGCCCCGTTCGAGGGATGTGCGGAAATAGCCGTTTAAAATCGGAAACGTCAGAATAAATGGAAGGCGACGGTCAGGCCCGCCATCACGATCGCAACCATCGACATCAGCTTGATGAGGATGTTGAGCGACGGACCCGAAGTGTCCTTGAAGGGATCGCCGACGGTGTCGCCGACGACCGTAGCCCGATGACAATCGGAACCCTTGCCGCCGAAATGGCCCTCTTCGACCATCTTTTTGGCATTGTCCCAGGCGCCTCCGGCATTGGCCATGAAGACCGCCAGCACGAAGCCCGAACTGAGGCCGCCGACCAGAAGACCCATTACGCCCGCCACGCCGAAAACCAGTCCGACGACAATCGGGGCGGCAATGGCCAGCAGACTCGGGAACAGCATTTCACGCTGTGCGCCGCGGGTCGAAATCTCGACGCAGCGGGCATAGTCGGGCGTACCTTCGCCCGTGAGGATGCCTTTGATCTCGCGGAACTGGCGGCGTACCTCCTCGACCATACTCTGGGCGGCGCGGCCTACGGCGTTCATCGTGAGGCCGCAGAAGAGGAACGACATCATCGCGCCGATAAAAACACCGATCAGGACCGTGGGATTCATCAGCGACACCCGGTAATACTCCATGAAATCGAGGATCGAAGCATCCTGAACGAAACGCATGGACCCGTCGGACATTTCGAGCATCGTCGTACCGTTGTGGATCAGCCCGATGCGGATTTCTTCGATATAGGAAGCCAGCAGTGCAAGGGCTGTCAGCGCCGCGGAACCGATGGCGAAGCCCTTGCCCGTGGCGGCCGTGGTATTGCCCAGCGCGTCGAGCGCGTCGGTGCGCTGGCGTACTTCCTTGCCCAGGCCGCTCATCTCGGCATTACCGCCCGCATTGTCGGCGATCGGTCCGTAGGCGTCGGTAGCGAGGGTGATGCCCAGCGTCGAGAGCATGCCGACAGCGGCGATACCGATGCCATAAAGACCCATCGACATATTTTGCGGAGCCATCATGTTCTGCACATCGAAACCAATGGCGCAGAGGTAGGCAAGGATGATCGCCACGCCGATCGTCAAGACGGGAATGGCCGTGGAGATCATACCCGAACCGATACCCGCGATGATAACCGTAGCGGGGCCCGTCTGGGCGCTTCCGGCGATCTTCTGCGTCGGTTTGTAGGAGTGCGACGTAAAGTATTCCGTGGCCTGGCCGATAACGATACCCGCCACAAGGCCCGTGATGACCGAGCACGACAGCCCGACCCAGTTTTCGACGCCCAGCAGGTAGAGGATGCCGAAGGTGGCGGCGGCAATCAGCAGCGAGCTGAAATTGACGCCCACACCCAGCGAGCGAAGCAGTTCGCGCATCGTGGCTCCCTCCTTGGCGCGCACGAGGAAAATGCCGATGATCGAGAGCAGGATGCCCACGGCGGCGATCAGCATCGGGGCCAGCACGGCCTTGATCTGCAAAGCCTCGGAACCGGTCGATGAAAAGGCCGCAGCGCCCAGCGCCGCAGTAGCGAGAATCGAGCCGCAATAGCTCTCGTAGAGGTCGGCGCCCATGCCGGCCACGTCGCCCACGTTGTCGCCCACGTTGTCGGCGATGGTCGCCGGGTTGCGCGGGTCGTCCTCGGGAATACCGGCCTCGACCTTACCGACGAGGTCCGCACCGACATCGGCGGCTTTGGTGTAGATGCCGCCGCCGACACGCGCGAAGAGCGCCTGCGTCGAAGCTCCCATACCGAAGGTGAGCATCGTCGTCGTGATGACCACGAGTTTCTGCGGCCCGGCGACTTCGACGAAATGGTTCAGGATAAGATACCAGAACGAAATGTCGAGCAGGCCGAGGCCCACGACCACCAGTCCCATCACCGCGCCGCTGCGAAAAGCGACCTTCAGGCCGCGGTCGAGCGACTGCCGTGCGGCGTTGGCCGTACGGGCCGAAGCGTAAGTAGCGGTCTTCATGCCGAAGTAGCCCGCCAGACCCGAAAAGAAACCGCCCGTGATGAAAGCGAAGGGAACCCAGCCGTTCTGCACACCGGCGCCATAGGCCAGGTAGGCAAAAAACAACGCCAGCACCACGAAGACGATACCGACGACTTTGTACTGCTGCCGCAGGTAGGCCATAGCGCCCTTACGGACGTGCGCAGCAATTTCGCGCATGCGCTCCGTACCCTCGTCCTCGCGCTTCATCAGGCGGTAAAACGCCCAGGCGAAAGCCAGGGCGACGATGGACGCGGCAGGTACGATCCAAAAAATCGAAGGAATGTTCATATCATGAATAAAGTTAGTTGGTTGGTCTTTTTTTGCCAGCGACGGCTTCCCGGCCGGCCTTAGCGCCCGGGCTAAGAACAAATATACAAAAATATCCCGGTCGTTGTTACGGCCGGGATGCTAAAATTGTCGGGATCAACGCTATTTTGCGCTTTTCGGTACACGAAACTCCACGACGACCGGGCGGTGGTCCGAAGCCTTGTCGGTGAAGGGATCGCAGACCGTCACGACATGTTTCACGCCCTCCCAGATTTCATCCGTACAATAGATAAAGTCGATGCGCGCTTTGCCGCCCGTGGTCGAAGGCACGAATTCGCCGGAGAACCAGTCGCCCACGACATCGTGGGGATAGGCAAGGCGCACGAGGTTATGTACGTCGTAGTTGCGCACTCCGTGAAAGGGTTTGTCGAGGGGCGAATGGGAATTGAAATCGCCCATCATCATCCAGTGTTTCTCACCGGCAAATTCGGGATTGAGGATCGTGGCTTCGAGAATCCGCCGCATCTCCCCGACGCGGAACGCTTCACCCCCGTTGTCCTTGCGGGTTTTGTCGCCCATCGAGTAGCGCTGGGGCCAGAGATGCAGCACCACATAGTTGATACCGTTGATCTTCACATGCAGCGCGCCGTGGGAAAGCCCTTCGCCGATGCGCTGCACCACTTCGATCGGATATTTCGAGGTGAAGGCCACCGGATAATTGTCCTGGTAAGGACCGATTGCAGTATAGGGATGTCCCCAGCGCTGCGCCAGCAGGTGCAGGCTGTCGGGCAGGTAACGCGGCATCTGCTCCTTGCTGACGGTCTTCTTCTGCTCGTTCCAGTGGGTAGCCCCCTCGCAGATGGCGAAAACGTCGGGGTCCTGCGTCCGGACCCATTTGGCAAAGCGGTCGTAGTTGTTATACTGGTCGTACCACATGCCGTCGGCAATGTTGTAATCCATCAGGCGCACCGTCTGCGCCTTTTTCTTTGCAGGCCGTTTGGCCTCAGCCGCAGGAGCCGCGGCAAAAACGCCGGCCAGCAACAGCAGCGCGGCGATTTTCAGTTTGGGATTGATCATATCGTAAGGTTTTGAGTCGTATTGTCCGTCGTTCCGTTCAGGCCGATCAGTTGCACGCGCTGCTCGAAATCGCCGATGCCGGGACGCGCATGGCGCTGGGTGACCGAGCGGTAGTTGTAGACGGTGCGGATCGAACAGTGCAGCAATGCGGCGATAGTGGCCGTGTCGGTGATACCCAGCCGGATCAGCGCATAGATGCGCAGCACAGTGGTGAGTTCGCCATCGTGGCGCCCTTCGGTGCGGGCCTCTTCGGTCAGCAGGCCGTTCATCTCGTCGATAAACGAAGGAAAAAGCCCCAGGAAGGTTTCGTCGAAAAGCGTATAAAACTCCTTCAGTTCGTCGTTGCGGACGTTGCTGCGGGCATATTCGCGGCGGAGTTCCGCGATCCGGTCGTCGCGCAGCATCTTGTTGACATACTGATAGGTGGCCGACAGTTTATTGATATACTCCGAGATGGTTTGCAGGAAGCCCCCGATATAAACCTCCTTGATTCGGTTGGCATCGGCGATACGGATGTTCTGGCTGCTCAGGCGGCCGTTCGTCTCGCGCAGGCTCCGGGCCAGCTCGTTCAGTTTGTCGTTCGACATGCGGAGGGTCTGCTGCACGGCATAAAGCCGCCGGTTCTGCGACAACACGTAAAACACCGCGGCGGCCGCGGAAATAAAGAAAAGCAGCACGACGACAATCAGCACGATGTACATCGTGTGCAGCCGGGCGTTGCGCTCGCTGTAAGCCGCTTCGATCTGCGGCAGGATGGCCATATCGCGCCACGAACGGCTCGGGGAGTTGAAAAAACGGGTATCGCTGATCGCCACGCGGATATAGTTCATCGCCCGGTCGACATCGCCGCGGTTGAAAAGTTCCTCGGAGACGGCGCACAGCGACCCGTGGTCACGCACGGCAGACTGGATGTCGGCCAGCGCCGAACGCACGAACCAGGCGAGTTCCCGGTCGGCGTGCCCCGCCTTTCCTTCGAGCAGGGCCTTGTGGTTGGCGGCTTTGGCGTAGGCGTGGGAATCGGAAGGGACGGAGGCCAGCAGGCTGTCGCAGAGGATCGAGGCTTCGGTCCAGTCCTCGCGGAGGATCGCATCCATATACCCATAATAAAGGCCCGTATAGACATCGTCGCTGACTTTTGCCGCATTCACCGCATAGTAATGCTCGCGCCGGCGGAAAACGTCGCGGCGGTCACCCGGTTCGGTCAGGTAGCAGAGTTCGCGGTTCTTGCGGTGCTGGGCGACGTAGTAAGCCAGCAACGTCCGGCGGCTGACGTGCACCGTATCGCGGATACCGCCCAGTATCTCCTCGGCCTCGTAAAAACGGCCGCTGAGGCTGTAACACAGCGCAATCGCGGAGCGGGTCCGCATGATCAGGTCGTTGTCGCCGATCTGCTCGGCCAGCGCGAGGCTCCGCCGCAGGTAGAGCAGCGCGAAATCGCTCTGGTAAGAACCGTAATTTTCGGCGAGCTGCTCGGTCAGGTCGAAGCGCGTGCGCAGCGAAAGCCCGTCACGGGCCAGTGCGCGCTTGAGCGAGTCGATGCGCGCTTCGCGCCGCGCCGTGAACTCGCCGCTGCGGGCGATCACATGGTCGAGCTGACGGAACAGGGCTTGCAATTCGGCCTTTTCATTGCCCGAAACCGGGACCGTCCACAAGGCGGAAAACAAGACGATGAAGGTTGGAAGGATTTTCATTTCAGGTTTCGGTTTAATGCAAACATAGCACTTTAATAGCGCAAAAACAAATTATCGGAAACCGCCTGCACATTACAAATGTATTAAAAAGCAAAATTCGAATACATCGGCATTTACATAACGCATAGGGGTAAAAAAATACAAAAGACTGATAATAAAGCAACTAAGATTTACAAGTATTTACATTTTCATACAACGTCCTTTTTCGAAATTTATTAAGGACTATCTTTGTAATGAAAATATTTTCAATATCCGTCCGAAATTTAACAAAAATTCTTCAAATCTTTTCAGACCAATTAACCTAAATGCTATGAGAACAACTCTATCTCAGAAAATCCCGAAAAGGAGCCTCGCCTCGCTGATCGCGGTACTGCTGCTGGCAGGCACGGTATCGCTGGGCACAGCCTGTGACGACGACAAGGACTTCTCCCGCAGGGAACACATCGAATGGTCGACCACGCCGGACTTCGACTTGCCGGCCGGGACGCTCCATGTGCCCGTCCGAGCGTCCGAGACGGACCCGACGGCGGGATATGTGACACAGATTTACATCAAGGCCAACGTGGAATACGAAGCGATTTTCGAGACCGACGAGGAAGAGACCGAACCCGACTGGATCCGCATCGCCGGAATCAACCGCAATGTCCGCCCGGGAATCGACGAACTGAAACTCGAAATCAAAGCCCACCCGGGAGCGTACGAAGAGCGCAAAGGCTGCATTTCGCTGATCACCGGAGCCGAATACCTGAACGACTTCATCTCGATCGTGCAGGGATTTCCGGCCCGCGTCGAAGGGGATTTCGACTGGCTGAAATACGGTTCAACCAGCCCGCTGGAGACCAAGGGAGAGGCGCTGATCAGCAACTGGACCGCAGAACAAAAGGACAAAGGCTGGGAATCGAATCCCGCCGAAGAGGAGGGCACGGCCTACTGCTACGGCAAAAACGGATACGTCAAACTCGGTGACGGCGACGGACACGGCGCCAGCCTGATGACGCCCTACAAGCCGGACATCCGCGTGGACACGGCGGTCCTGGTACGCTTCAACGCCGTAGCCTACGCCGCGGCCGACGGCACGAAGGACAACAACAAACTGACGGTCAAAGTCGTCGGAGGCGGTGAATTTTTCGACGGTACAACCTCGAAAGACATTACGCTGAACTACATCGACCCCGCGGCCGAAGAGCTTGAAACGGCCATGTGGGAGAACTCCCAGCAGGAGTTCATCCTCGTCTCGCACCCCAAAAACAAGTTTTCGAGCGAAACGCGCGTGGAGGTCATGGCGGGCGACTACGTCATGGAATCGGGCAACACACGCATATTCATCGACAATTTTTACATTTTCCGGCTCCGGTGGTACGACTACCAGTACTTTTTCGATGCTTTTCCCTGGGCGGAAAGATAAAGTGACCCATTAAATCCTAACTGCAATACATACAATGAAAAACTTCGGTACAAAGCGCTTCAGTCTGATCTGCGCCTTCGCCGCCTCGGCCTTACTGCTCGGGGGGGGGTGCAGCGACGATGATACTGAGCCGGTTATAGGTTCAAAGGGCGTCAGCAGTGCGGTCTACGTCGCCAGCGACGCAGGTTCCCGCACCATCAAAGTAGAGGCCAACGGCCCGTGGCAGGTACGGCTCACCCCCGACACCAAACTCTGGGCCTCGGTCGACGGCGCGGACAGCGGCGAAACGGGCGGATCGTTCACCGTCAATTACAGAACCAACAACACGCTTCCCCGCAAGGGAACCATCCTCGTCTCCTCGGGACGCCAGCAGGTCATCGACACGGTTTACCTGATGCAATACGGCACAACGCCGCTCCTGGAGTTCAAGTACATCGGAAAACAATATTCATCCGTAGAAACAATCGACTCTGTCGCAATAGACACCAATATCCCGCTATCCAAGAAAATCTACTGGTCGGTTGCTTACAGCGAAAATTCCGCCGCCGAGCCGTGGGCCGACAGCGTCAGCTACGCACAGGATTTCAAATATTTCCGGTTCCGGATCGCCGACAACAAGAACTTCGAGCCACGCGCGGTACGGTTTCGTCTGCGGTTCCGGGATGACTGGGGCGAAGATCACACAACCGATTTCACAGCCTACCAGGGTATCCCGGGCGGTACGGCGGAAACCCGCGAGGTGACCTTCGAGGAACTGCGCGGGCTGATCGCCGATGCGGAAGGCGAGATCGAGATCGGGCAGGACATCGCCGTAAGCGGCGTGGTCGTCAGCGACCGGAACTCGCCCAACATGGCCGGCAGTCCCATGCTCAAGGCCGCGACGCGGCCCGACCTGGGCATCAACGACCGTACGGCCTACATGCAGAATGCCGACGGTTCGCTGGGGCTCGCACTCCTAACCACCGACGCGCAGCAGAACAACCTGCAACGTTACGACAAACTCAAACTCTGGTGCAAGGGACTCACGCTGACCAAGCAGAGCAACCCCGAGCGCTACACGCTCAGCGGCGTGACACAGGACCACATCGTCACCAAAGAGGCCGGCACGGCCGAAGAACTGCCCGCCAAGCGCCGCTTCATCGACCAACTGACCGACGCAGACCTCTACACCCAGGTGACGCTCAAACGCTGCCAGATGGCCGTACGCACCGGACGTTTCATTCCCGTGCATATCAACTACACCAACAGCTTCAACAACTACTACCCTGCGGCCGTACTCGACCGCCACGGCGACATGATCTACCTGATGACCAACCACGGCTGCGACTGGCGGTTCAAGGAGATGCCCGACGGCGAAGGCACGATCACGGGCGTCATCGTACACGAACCCTACACCTTCTTCGACCGGGGCGGCGACATCGGCCGTTACCAGATCCGCAACGTAACGCGCGAGGACATCGCACTCGACGAATCGGCCGACAACGTCTTCTCGGCCGTGGCCGTAGAGTGGAGCCCCGACGGCAGCAAGGACCCCCGCGCCTATGCGTTCCCGCAGTACCCGCATCCGGGCGTATCGTCGGGACAAGCCCACTGCGTGGCCGCAACGACGGGTTCGGGTCTCTCGTTCATGAGCACCTACGCCTGGCTGGCCGTCGGCAGCGCCTACCGCGCCAAGGAGGACGGACTGACCATCAACAACGCCTCGTGGGGCCACAAACAGTTGTGGGATACGGCCAACAATACGGGACACTCCCTGCTATTCGAATTCTCGACGCAGGGCGTCAGCTCCACGCAGTGCTCCTTCGTCTTCACCTGCCGCTACCACTCGGCACAGGGCGGACTGCGCTACTGGACGGCGGAATATTCGCTCGACGGCGACAACTGGAAGAAACTCACGGATTTCACGGTTCCCGATGCAGGCAACTGGAACAACATGCAGCCCGAACAGCTTTCGGGCGACAAAAGCGTCTGGATGCAGGTTCCTACGGAGATCCTGGGACAGAGCGTGGCCTGGATCCGCCTGCGCCCCGTGAGCAACAAGATCGGCACGGCAACGACCTACGACACGGCGACGATCGCGGCCAACGGACAGGTCGCCAACGCGTTCACCGTCTCCTACGCAGCACTGCGTTACAACAAATAAACCAGCTAACGACATGAAAACATACGATATGATACAGATTCTGCGCCGGCTGGCCTTCGGAGCGACGCTGCTGGCCGCAGCAGCCCTGCTGCCCGCCTGCGACGACGACCCCGCCGCACCGGACGAGGAGCTCAAGACCGACCCCGGGACGAGCGTCCAGCCCGAAACCCTGCGTTTCATCAACTACAACATCCTGGAGGGCATGAAGCTCGACAAAGCCCAGAACTTCGACAATTTCGTGGCCTGGGTCAAGGAGAAGGACCCCGATTTCATGGCGCTCTGCGAGTGCAACAAATTCACCGAAGAGTCGCTCACGGCCCTCGCCAACCGCTACGGACACCCTTACGCCATCCTGTGCAAAGAGACCGGCTACCCGGTGGGGCTGACATCGAAGTACCCCATCGAACTGCGTAACCGTCTGCTCGAAGACGTGCCCCTCTGGCACGGGGCGCTTCACCTGCGTATCAAGGATATCAACGTCGTGGTGCTGCACCTCTACCCGTTCGGGACCTACCCCAACGGTCAGGGCGCGGCAGGCACGGGCGACGCCTACCGCGATACGGAGATCAACTGCATCCTCGACAGCACCATCCGCCGCTACCCGGTGGAACCGCTGTGGCTGATGTCGGGCGACTTCAACTCCTACTCACCCAAGGATGCCGACGTGATGCCCGCGAACACCTACTACCAGACCCACACGACAGTGCTCCGAAGCGGTTATTCCGACGCGCTGCGCGACCGCCACAGCCAATTCTTCCACACCGTTCCGACGGCGTACAGCAGCGGGGACGGCAGTGCGCTGCGGCGCATCGACTACATCTACGCTTCGCAGGCCGTGATGCGCGAAATAACCTATTCGGGCGTCATCTACGACGAATTCACCGCCACGCATTCGGACCACTACCCGGTCATGATCGAATTCCGCCACTACCCTTCGGGGAAATAAGCACAGGAAGTCGCACCTAAAAAATTATTCGCATGAAACAATATATCATAATCCTGATTCTGCTGGTTTCGGGAGCGCTGACGGCAGCGCCTGCCTTCGCGCAGAAAAGCGGAACCAAACACACCGTAACGGGCAAGGTTACGGACCAGAGCGGCGAACCGCTGATCGGCGCGACCGTACTGGTGACGGGCACGCTGACCGGCGCCAGCACCAACGCCACGGGTGAATATTCGATCCAGGTTACCGAAGGCGCTTCGCTGACGTTCCAGTATATCGGCTATGAATCCAAGACCGAAAAGGTCGGTACACGCACGAAAATCGACGTGAAACTCGAACAGAGCAAGCAGACCATCGACGAAATCGTCGTGATCGGCTACGGCGCGGTAAAGAAAACCGACCTGACGGGTTCGGTGGCCAACGTCAAGATGAGCGACATCAAGGACATTCCGGTGGTATCGGTGGACCAGGCCCTGCAAGGCCGTATCGCCGGAGCCGACATCATGGCCACGACCGGAGAGCCGGGCGCCACGACCTCGATCCGTATCCGCGGCACGCGCTCGATCTCGGCTTCGAACGAACCGCTGATCATCGTCGACGGCATTATCGACGGCATCCACGACCTGAACGACATCAACTCGGCGGACATCGAGTCGATCTCGGTGCTGAAGGATGCCTCGTCGACGGCGATTTACGGTGCACGCGGCTCGAACGGCGTCATCGTGATCACGACCAAGAAGGGACGCGGCGTCGACGGACGGCCCAGCATCACCTTCAAGACCGACCTGGGATTCTCGCAGCTTCCGCGCCAGCTCGACATCATGAACGCCACGGAGTTCGCCCGCTACCGCAACGACTACGCCTATTTCTTCGCAAGCGCCGACGGCAACGATAAAATCGAACCCGACTCGCCGATGTCGAAATACCCCTACCCCAATCCCGAAGCCAAAGGCAAAGGCACGAACTGGGTCGACGCCATCACACGCACGGCACTCTACCAGAACTACGACCTGTCGATTTCGGGAGCCACCGCCAAAAGCTCCTACTACGCCTCGGCCGGATATAACGAAACACAGGGCATCATCGACAACAGCGGTCTGAAACGCTACTCGGTACGCCTCAAAGTCGACCACGAGTTCGCCAAATGGATCAAAGGAGGCTTGAATCTGAGCTACTCCTACCGCGACCAGGACGAGAATCTGGCTACGATCGGCGGAACCAACTGGTGGAACGCCGCCGTCTTCCTCAGCCCGTTCCTCACCCCCACGTCCAGCATGAACGACTTGTGGTACTCGGGACAGAAATTCAACAACCCGCGCATCATGCTCGACCACTGTCTCAAAAACGCACGGCGCATTTCGCTCAACAACAGCGCCTACGCCGAAGTTACGCCCGTCAAGGGGCTGAAAGTACGGAGTCAGTTCACCTACTACTCCTACCAGCGCCACGGACGTTACTACGAACCCGGTTACCTGCCCGCCAAGAAGGAGAACGAAGGCGGCTACGCCTCGCGTGACGAGTACGACGAAACGAGTTTCCTGAACGAAAACACCGTCTACTACGAACTCCGGCCCCAGAGCGGCCACAATTTCGACGTGCTGGCCGGCTACACCGCGCAGATCAAGTACGACAACAACCTGAGTGTCACGGGCCGCGGATACACCCTCGACGAACTCACCTGGAACAACATGGCTGCGGTTCCCGACAAGCAGAACACCTCGATCAGCTCCAACCACACCGATTGGACCAAGATGTCGGTACTGGGACGACTGAACTACAACTACAAGGAGCGTTATTACATCACGTTCACGGCCCGTTACGACGGCGCCTCGAACTTCGCGGCCAACAAGAAATGGGGTTTCTTCCCCTCGGCGGCCATCCGGTGGAATATCGCCAACGAGAAGTTCCTGCAAAAAGCCAAATGGATCGACGAACTGGCCCTGCGCGCCAGCCTCGGACGCACCGGAAACGACGCCATCTCGGCTTACCGTTCGCTGGCGGCCGTCGGCAACTCGACGAGCGGCTACCTGCTGGGCGGCACGCAGCAGTTGGCGGTCTATCCCTCGCGCCTCGCATCGCCCGACCTGACGTGGGAGACCTCCGACCAGTATACGGTGGGAACCGACATCTCGTTGTTCGGCGGCCGGTTCAACGTCACGGCCGACGCCTACCTGATCAAGACCCGCGACCTGCTGCTGACCGTACAGGTCGCCTCGCAGACGGGTTACACCAACTACTTCGCCAATGCGGGACGCACGACCAACAAAGGCTGGGAGCTCACGTTCGAGAGCCGCAACATCGTCCGTCCGAAGTTCCAGTGGTCGACGAGCCTCACCCTTTCGCGCAACAAACAGATGGTAGACGATATCGCCTCGGAGGATTTCGTGACCGCCTACTCGTCGCCTTCGTCGTCGGGAACCACCTACATGATGTACGGCTACAAGAAAGGCTATACGCTCAATGCACTCTGGGGATTCCGCTACGGCGGCGTATGGCACAACGAGCAGGAGGTCAACCGCAACAAAATAACCAAGGCCTACGCCTCGGCCAGCGGCAACACCTTCAAGCCCGGATACGCCCGCTACCAGGACATCAACCACGACGGGGCACTGAACAGCGACGACCTGGTGTACCTCGGATCGGCCGACCCGGACGTTTACGGCGGTATTCAGAACACGTTCAACATCCACAACTTTACGCTGGGCATCTACTTCAACTACTCGATCGGCGGCAAGATTTACAATGTCGCGGAACTTTGGATGGGTAACGGTTCGCCCTACACCAACCAGTACCGTTACATGCAGAACGCCTGGCATCCGGTCCGCAATCCGGATTCGAACCTGCCGATGGCCGGCAGCTACGACGCACTGCCCAGCGACCGCATGGTGCACGACGCCTCGTACCTGCGACTGAAGAACATCTCGGCGAGCTACACCTTCGACCTGCGCAAGGCGACTAAGAACCGCCTGAAGGACATCCGGATAAGCGTCAGCGGCGAGAACCTCTACCTGTGGAAGAAATACAACGGATTCGATCCCGACGTTTCGACTTCGAGTTCCAATTCGGCCCTGAGGCGCGTCGACATCGGTGCATACCCCAAGCCCCGGACCATCATTTTCAGCCTTCAGTTAAGATACTAACACTGCCAAAACCATGAAAACATTCTGTTTCCTGAAAAAATACCTGCTGATGCTGGCGGCAACGGCCGCCCTGCTGCTCAGCGCGTGCGACCTGGACGAACACCCCACGTCGTTCGTAGGGCCCAAGGATTACTATAAGACCCGGGCGCAGTGCCTGGCGGGCCTGAACGCCTGCTACATCCCGATCAACAGCATCTACGACTACTGCTTCCTGATCATGACCGAAGGCGTGACCGACCTGATGTACATCGCCTCGGGAACCAAGGACGCCCAGCTCGACATATCCCCCGCAAAACCGCTCAACGGCGCGAAGATATGGACCCAGTGCTACAAAGGCGTGATGTACTGCAACTCGACCATCGCCGCCATCGAACGTTCGCCCCTGAGCGACATCGAAGAGGCGTCGGAGGCGGATAAAAAACCGCTGCTGGCGGAAGGCATGGTGCTCCGGGCCTACTACTACTGGCTGCTGACCTGCGTCTTCGGCGACGTGCCCTTCTACACCAAGGAGGTCTCGGACAACAAGGTGATGATGGAGATCGCCCACATGGGCCGCATGCCGGCGAAGGACACCCGCGATTACCTGATCGACGAATTACAGCGCTACGTGCCCTCCATGGACCAGGTGCGTTCGTCGGAGATCAGCGACAACCGTATGGGCGCCGCGATGGGCTGGATGATGATCGCCAAACTCGCGCAGTGGAACCATCGTTGGGAAGACGCCCTCGAAGCGCTCGGCGAACTGGAGAAAATCTACGGCGACCTGCAACAGTATCCGCTCGAAGACATCATGTTCCGCAACAAGAACACCCCGGAGTCGATCTTCGAAGTGCAGCGCACCTACACCCCCGGCGGACTGGCCGTCACGACCAACGTAGCGGCCATCACCACCCCGAGCCACAACGGCAAAGGCGTATACGACGGCGTGGAGATTCCCGAAATGGGCACGGCCATGACCACCTGGACCTCCATGCGCCCCAACAGCTACTTCTGCGACGGTCTCCAGACCAAAAAGGGCAACGACAAACGCAAAACGCTGAACATGGCGTGGGAATACGACGGCAAGCCTTTCAGCAACGTGGGAACCCGTCCGTGGCTCGGCCCCAAATTCTGGTGTCCGGGCATGCAGAACACCGCCGACTTCACCAACCAGAAGATATTCCGCTATGCCGACGCCATCCTGATGATGTCGGAGTGTTATGCCGAGCAGGAGAACGTCGACGAGTCGATCCGCTACCTGAACATGGTCAAGGAGCGCGCCGGAATCACGGCTTACACCTACAAGAACATGGAGTCGCTCAAGGAAGAGATCCAGAAGGAACGCGGCCGCGAACTGCTGGGCGAGTTCCAGCGCAAATTCGACCTGGTGCGCTGGGGAATCTGGTATCAGATAACTTACGACTACACCAACTACGCCACGCTCAAGGACAACATCCTTCCCTGCCACGAATACTACCCGATCCCCGACAAGGAGGTCGTCTATTCGGGCGGTGCGCTCGACAACAAGGCCTACAACCAATACGGCATGTAAGCCCCCGGAACGAATAAAAAAGCACAACGATGAAAAATAGACTTACAGACAGCATCTACAAAGCGTGGCGCACGGGCATCCTGCCCCTTGTCACGACGCTGCTCCTGCTGACCGGATGCGAGATGGATTCGGCCATGGACCTTCCGCTGAATGTGGATTCCAACAAATACACGCTCACCGCGGACGCCGGTTCCACCCAGGTGCGGATCTACTCCACGGGCGAATGGTCGGCCCACCTGTCGGAAGACGTGGACTGGGCGACGATCGACCGTCTGGGCGGCGAAGGCAACGGATGGATCACCTTCAAATACGCCGCCAACTACGGCGTACCCCGCACTGTGGACATCCTCTTCAACCGCGGCGGCGGCGAACAGGTAATCCGCATGACGCAGGAGGGCAAAGACCCCATCCTGTCGCTCAAGGAGAGCCGCATCGAGATTTTCAGCAACCCGTGGGACCTCAGCGTCGGCATGGAGAACAACCTCAAGGAGGATTACAGGCAGATCAAGGATACGATCGTCTATTCGGTGATCCCCGACGAGGACGACGACGAAACGCCCGAGCCCGACCAGGAGTGGATCGAAAACCTCGAAATCGGCACCGACGCCGTCACGTTCAGCACGCTGGAGAACACCTCGCCGCGCAAGCGACAGGCTGAGATCACGCTGACCTACATCGACGCCAAAGAGAAGAAACACGCCGTTACGCTGACCGTCACGCAGGCGACCGAGCAGGCCTTCATGACCTTCACGCCCGACCGCGCCAAAACCACGCGCAAGGCCACGACCATCAAGGCGGAACTGAAGCACAACCTGGGCAGCCTGCTCGCCAGCGTGGTTTGCACGCCGACCTACAACGAGGCGTCGACAGGCTGGATCGAGAACATCACGCTCGAAGACAAAACACTGTCGTTCGACGTAAAGGAGAACGACTCGGAGGCTCCGCGCAGCGCGTCGATCGCCTTCACGCTCCCGAACGGGACCGGAACGCTCACGCCCGTCGCGCCGTTCGTCGTCGAGCAGACCTACGAGGCCGACTACCGCACGCTGATCAAGGGCGAAAGCGGCCAGGTGGTAATCAACAACCCCGAGGCCTTCTTCGAGGGCATCGTGATCAGCGACAAGGACAACGCCAACGTGGAGTCGACGCCCAACTCGGCGCCCAACGCCACCGACTATACGGTAAACGCCAAGACGGCCTACGTGCAGATGCTCGACGGCAGCTACGGCTACCGGTTGCAGCTCAATTCGGCCGCAGACAACACGCTGGAACGCTACTCGCAGGTAAAGATCGCACTCAACGGCGTGACCCTCACCAAGGAGGCCAACCCCGAGCGGTATACGCTCAGCGGACTTACGGCGGCCAACATCGTCAGCCAGACGCCCGGCACGGCCAGCGATCTCATCCGCAAGGAAAAGTCGATCGGCCAGCTCACCGACGAGGACATCTACACCTACGTTTCGCTCAAGGAGGTCGAATTCGCCCTGCCCGACGGCAGCTACACCAACGTCAACGAAGGCTACTTCGGCACGGCGAACTTCGTCAGCTGCGTACCCCGCGCGCTCTGCGACAAGAACGGCGGCACGATCTCGATGCTGGTCAACAACAAGACTCCCTGGCGCCGCGACGGAAGCGGCATGCCCAAGGGCAAAGGCACGCTCAGCGGCATCATCGTCCACGACCTCCAGCCCCGCTACGGCTACACCAACGAGGGGTACATCGGCCGTTACTCGGTCCGCGTATTGGAAAAGGAGGAGATCGAACTCGCCGCCTCGGAATCCTCGTCCAACCGCAAGACACTCGTGGAGTGGAACTGGAACGACGCCGCGATCAAGACCAATACCGACGGCACGATCGCCCCGGACCTGGGCAGCGGATCGCTCTGGTGCACCGACCCTGCGGCTACCAATGCGCTGGACAACGAGTATAACGGACTCACGACAGGCGCCGGACTGAACAGCAAAAACGCCCTGAAATTCGAAAACACCTACTGGTGGAATTTCAACGAAAACACGGGCTATGCCGTGGCCCTGAAATTCTCGACCGAGGGCGCCGGCGAGAACCTCTCGCTCAACTTCACCAACTCGCAGGGCAACGCCGGCGGCACGAGCATCTACGGCCCCGTTCACTGGCAGGTGGAATACTCGACCGACGGGGTGAATTTCACCGTAGTGCCCGAATCGGGCTTCTGCGCCCGTCCGTTCGTCTTCTGGGCGTCAACGATGACCTACTGCGCGACGCCGGGTTATGCCGACCGCGTGTTCATCCTGCCGGACGCCCTGCGCAACCAGCCGGAAGTCACGCTGCTGATCAAGGCCCGAAGCACGCAGTGCATCGCCTCGAACACCGCCACGGTAGACCAGGGCGACACAGGCACGATCACCTCCGGCATGGCGACTAACAAGCGTTCGCCCATGCGTTTCGGAACCATAGCCGTAAAGAGTAACAAATAAATCGCCCCGGCGGGGAGGGAACGCCCTCCCCCGCCGAAGCGGTAAAACCTAATTTCGAACATGATGAAACAGATAAAATCACGCTGCCGGAAACTGCTGCTCCCGCTGCTGGGCGGACTGATGCTCACGGCCTGCGAAAAGGACAACGGCGAGGAGACCCGCGTCTCCGAATTCGGACCCGTCAAGAAAGAGATCATAGGCCCCTGGAAAAGCGGCACCGTAAACATACCGGTACTCTCCAACCAACCCTACGATATCGCTTTGATCAACCCCGACAACGGCTGGCTCACGCTCGACACCGAAGGCCGCGGAACGCATTTTACGGGCGACGACCTATTCAAGGTCCACATCTCGACCAACGACGGATTCCCCCGCATGGAGGGCATCCGCCTCTGGACCCACGACCGTGCCGACACCGTATATATCAAGCAGGAAGGCTTCATCAGCCCGGAACTGAGCTTCTCGACCCGCAGCATCACGGTGCTCGGCGACGGCGGGCAGGCAACGGCGCAGCTCACCACCAACCTCGAACTGGAGGACCTCGGGCAGCAGATCGTCTACACGAGTTCCGACGAAGGCGGATGGATCTCGGACCTCGACATCAGCAACGGATTCCTGATCCTTCAGGCCGCTCCCAACGCCGACCCCGAGGCCCTGCGCAATGCGCGTATCACGCTCAGCTACCGCGACGGCTGGAACCGCACCACCGAGTCGACGGTCTACATCACGCAGGCCAACGCCAAGAATGAATTCGGCCACGAAATTTCGTTCGGCGAGGTGCGCGACATGGTAGGCCCCGTCAATCGCGACGTTTTCATCGAGGGACGCGTCATCAGCGACATAGGCAACGGCAACAACGGCGAGAATTCGATGAAGACCATGACTTCGATCGACTACACGGAGACCTACCGCACGGCCTACATCCAGAGCCTCGACGGTTCGCAGGGCTTCATGATCAAGACCGCGACCGAAGACGACAACATCTTCGAACGTTACAGCAAGGTCCGCATCCTGCTCAAGGGCGCGACGGTAACGCAGGAGGTAGACCCCGAACGCTACATCATCAGCAACGTTACTTCGGCGATGGTCATGTCTTCGGTTTCGGGATCGGCTTCCGACATCCCGCAGAAGCGCAAGTATTACAACGAACTGACCGACATGGACATCTACACGTGGGTGACGCTCGCCGACTGTGAACTGCCCGTACGCAAAGGCAGCCTGACGCCGATCAACGAAGGCTACGCACGTAGCACCAATGCCAACCGCGAAACGAAATACCCGATGCTGGTGCGCGACAAGAACGGCGACAGCTTCTACATGCTGACCAACACCACCTGCAAATACCGCCGCGACGGACAGATGCTGCCCTACGGTTCGGGCGACATCTCGGGCGTAGTGGTACACGAAACCCACGACCGCTTCGTCTGGATGGGTTCGCAGGGCATGGGCGACATCGGCCGCTACCAGATCCGCCACCTCACGCGCGAGGATATTGCGCTGGAGAAAGATTTCGCGAACAGCTTCTCGGCCCTTCTGACCGAATACCGCTACGGCAAACTCGAAAGCCGCGTCTTCCGCCCCACGACCGGAGACAACGGCTACCTGACCTTCACCCATCCCGACGAGAAATCGGGCGACGCAGGCTCGGGAGTAAGCGACCCGAGCTACCTCGGCCCCATCGGCAACGAATACAACCTCGACAAAGAGAAACCTTGGGGCGGCACCAATAAAGGCAACATCAACGGAAACGGCGTCGTCGAAAACGGCAAACAAATGTGTACTGACCCCGGAACAAACCACGACGGCAAAGGAAATCTGACGAGCGCGGAATTCTCTGCCTGGACCAACAAGTGCCAATGGTGGAACACCGAAACCGACCGCAGCGAAGCATGGCTGCTCCACTTCTCGACGCAGGGCATCTCGACCAACGTGCTCTCGCTGCAAGTGGCCATTCAGAACCGCGTCATCGGAGGTCCCCGCTACATCAAGGTCGACTGGTCGGAACACGGCGACAACAACCGCGACGACTGGAACCCGATCACCGAATTCCAGGTTCCCGACATCGTGAACTGGTCGCTGACCCTGTACTGGCAATGTGCCGGCTACAAGTACATCAACGTACCCCTGCCGCTCGAACTGCTCGGTAAGGAGGATGTCTGCATCCGCTTCTCGGCCGCCAACCAGAAAGCCGGCGGTAAGGAAGACGACGAATTCGACAACCAGATCATCTCGACGGGAGAGATCGCCTTCTCCTACATCGGCGTCCGCTACAACAAATAAAATCAACCGGAAGCACCCCGCCTGCAAGCCTCTTACAGGCGGGGGCTTTTAAACCGCTCAACCAGAAACAAAATCGTGAAATACCTTTTATTCCTGATCCTTGCCATCCAGGCCGTCCTGCCGGGTTTCGCCGCCTGCGACAGCCGTATCCGCATCGTTCCGCGCCCCGCCTCGGTCGAAGAACTGCCGGGCTCGTTCCGTCTGACGCCGCGCACCCCGATCGTCATCGCCGACGAGCGGCTGCGCACTCTGGCGGAGATTTTCGCCGTTGCAGCCGGGAAACTCACCGGAACAATTCCAGCCGTCACCACCGCGCCCGTAAAACATGCCGTGACGCTGCAACTGCAACCCGGATACGAAACCGAGGAATACCGGCTCGAAATCACCAAACGGGGCATTTCGGTCACCGCATCGACCCCACAGGCTGTACTGCACGGCCTGCGGAGTCTCCAGCAGCTGATCGCAGGCGGCGAAATTCCCGCCTGCATCATCCGCGACAAGCCTTCGTTCGCCTACCGCGGAGCGATGCTCGACGTTTGCCGCCATTTCTTTCCGGTCGAAGACGTAAAAAGCTACATCGACATTCTCTCGTTGCACAAGATCAACCGTTTCCACTGGCATCTGACCGACGACCAGGGCTGGCGGATCGAGATCAAAAAATACCCGTTGCTCACAGAGGTCGGGTCCCGGCGTGCCGAAACGCTCGTCGGCCGTTACGACAAGAACAAGGAAGGTGTTTATGACGGTAAGCCCTACGGCGGTTTCTACACCCAGGAGGAGATTCGCGAGATCGTCCGCTACGCCGCAGATCGCCATATCGAGGTGATTCCCGAGATCGAAGTGCCCGGACACGGGCTGGCGGCCCTGACGGCCTACCCGTGGCTCGGCTGCACGGGAGGGCCCTATGCCGTATGGACCCACTGGGGTATCAGCGACGACGTATATTGCGCAGGCAAGGAGACGACGTTCGAATTTATCGAGAACGTGCTTACGGAGGTGCTCGAACTTTTCCCTTCGAAACTCATCCACATCGGCGGCGACGAATGCCCCAAAGGCCGCTGGAAAGCATGTCCCCACTGCCAGCAGCGCATCCGCGAGGAGGGGCTCAAAAACGAATACGAGTTGCAGAGCTACTTTGTCCACCGCATCGAACGCTGGATGCACGCCCACGGCCGGGAAATCATCGGCTGGGACGAGATTCTGCAGGGCGGCATCTCGAAAACCGCGAACATCATGTCGTGGAACGGCATAGAACCGGGCATCAAGGCGGCCCGAAAGGGAAATCCCGTGATCATGACGCCCAAATGGTACTGCTATTTCGATTACAGCCAGACCTCCGATCCCGAGCGTTACGAACCGCTGGGCAATACCCGTTACGTCTCGGTACGGCAGGCCTACCGCCTCGACCCCTGCGATCAACTGACGCTCTCAGAGCGGAAACAGATCATGGGTGTGCAGTGCAACCTCTGGACAGAGTACATCGCAGACATCAAACACGTCCAGCACATGGTCCTGCCGCGCATGGCGGCCCTTTCCGAAGTGGGCTGGGCTTATGACCGCAAGGATTACAACGATTTCGTACGGCGGATTCCCGCGCTGGCAGCCATCTACAAAGCCGAAGGATACAACTACGCGCCCTATCTGTTCGAGGGTATCGAGTAGCGTATTCTGCATTTCACACGGAACACCCCGCAGGTCGCAGGACCCTGCGGGGTGTTTTCGGATGCACTGCACCGACCGCCGGAGACTCGGCGCTGCTCCCGACGGGGATATACAAGGTCCGAGACCCGGAATCGCCGCGGACGAAAGCGGTTATTTTTCAGACACGTAAAACCACCGGCCCCCTTCGAACTCGGCTTTGACCTTCCGGTTCTCCCAGCGGACGGAAAACACGAACAGGTAGTCCCGCCGCCCTGCGGCGGTTTCAATCGGCAACGATATCTCTATCCGGGTGAGCTTATCCGCATCCCGCAGCAGATTCTTGAATACCCACCGCCGGAGGTCGTAACTGTAAAAAACCCGGCTCTTAACGGCGATCGACTCCGAAATGCCAGTTCCTTTCACGACCACGGAAGGAACCTGTGCATCGTGTCTGTCGAGCAACCTCACGCCCCGGTGAAATACGCCCTCCCCGGTATTCGAAATTCCATCCACGAAAACGGCGTCATCCCAGATGATCCGGAAATTGGAGTCGCTTTCATTGGACAGAAAAAAATCGACATGCGTAGGTTCAAAGGTGAAAACGATGCGGATTACGGAATCCCGGTACACGGGCGTCGTGAAACCCTGCTCATTCCCGGGATTGCCGATAACGCCTTCCGGGGCGTTCGCGACCTCGACAGACTCCAAACAGACCCGATAATAGTCCATTTTATACCTCTTCGGCTTGGCCTGCGAGGATAGAGGGAGCGCCAGCAACAGCATGACGAACGGTAAGAAAAGTCTCATAGCTCAATATTCGGAATTCTTCCGAATTTACGGTTTTATTTCCGGTCCGCCAAATTTGGAAACCTCCAAAAATACATCCGGATCCCACTTCGCCGGAAACCGCACCGCCACCGCCGCTTTTTACGCCGCCGTCTCCGTCCGCGACAGCCCCGCTCCGGGGCTTCGGCGGCACGCGGCTATGATCTGCAAATCCCTACGGGGATAAATAAACGAAGAGGAGGGAAGTCTCCGAAAAAATTCAAAACTTCCCTCCTCTTCATTTACACGCCTGCGGCGTTTTGCGAATCATCGTCCCCGTTACGAACCGAAGTTGTCGTAGAGGATATTCTCCGGCGGCACGCCGAGGTTGTCCAGCATCTTGACAACCGATGCGATCATCATCGGAGGTCCGCACATGAGGTAGATGCAGTCCTCGGGAGCCTGGTGGTTCTTGAGGTAATTCTCGTAAAGCACGTTGTGCACGAAGCCCGGCGTATATTTCACCCCGGCGGCGTCTGCCGCGGGATCGGGACGGTCGAGCGCAAGGTTGAACTTGAAGTTGGGGAAATCCTTCTCGATCTGGTGGAACTCGTCGAGGTAGGGAACCTCCTTCAGCGCACGCGCACCGTACCAGAACGACACCGGTTTGCCGGTCTTCTCGGTCTTGAACAAATGCATCAGGTGGCTGCGCATCGGAGCCATGCCCGCACCGCCGCCGATGAAGATCAGCTCCTGCGTATCGGGCAGGTTGTCCGGCAGGAAGAACTCGCCGTAGGGGCCCGAAATGGTCACCTTGTCGCCCGGTTTGCGCGAGAAGACATACGACGAGCAGATACCCGGGTTGACCTTCATGAAGCCGCCCGTAGCCTTATCGAACGGAGGCGTAGCGATACGGATGTTGAGCATGATGATGTTGCCCTCGGCCGGGTGGTTGGCCATCGAATAGGCGCGGAACGTCGGTTCGGGGTTGGTGGTCACCAGGTCCCACATCTTGAACTTGTCCCAGTCCTCACGGAACTGCGGCTCGATGTCCATGTCGGAGAACTTGATGGCGTCGTATTTCGGAATGTCGATCTGGATGTAACCGCCGCTGCGGAACTTGAGGTTCTCGCCCGCGGGCAGTTTCACGACGAACTCCTTGAGGAAGGTCGAAATGCTGCGGTTCGAGACCACCTCGCACTCCCACTTCTTAACGCCCAGGACAGCCTCTTCGACGTGGATTTTCATATTTTCCTTCACCTTCACCTGACAGCCCAGACGCCAGTGGTCCTTGGCCATCTTACGCGAGATGAAGCCCGTTTCGGTGGGCAGGATGTCGCCGCCGCCTTCGAGCACCTGGCATTTGCACATGCCGCACGAACCGCCGCCGCCGCAGGCCGAAGGCAGGAACACCTTGTTGTTGGCCAGCGTCGCGAGCAGCGTCGAGCCGCTTTCGGTCGTGATGACCTTCTCGCCGCCGTTGATGTCGATCGTCACATCGCCCGAAGAGGTCAGTTTCGCCTTCGCATAGAGAAGCAGTGCGACCAGCACGAGCGTGATCACCAAAAAGGCTGCGATCGCTATTAAAATCGTTGTAGTCATTTTTTCAGAATCTCTTTTTAAAGGTTAGAACTGAATGCCCGAGAAGATCATGAAGGCAATGCCCATCAGACCGGTGATGATGAAGGCGATGCCGGGGCCCTTGAGCGCCGCGGGGATATGCGAATAGGTCGTCTTCTCGCGGATGGCGGCCATCATCACGATCGCCAGCCACCAGCCCAGGCCCGAGCCCAGACCGTAGACGATCGACTGCCAGAGCGTCGAAAGCTCGCCGCCGTCGACCTTCTGCTGCATGAACAGCGAGCCGCCCATGATGGCGCAGTTCACGGCAATCAGCGGCAGGAAGATTCCCAACTGGCTGTAAAGCGTCGGCGAGAACTTCTCGACGATCATCTCCACCAACTGCACGAAAGCCGCGATGGTGGCGATGAAGACGATGAACGACAGGAAGTTCAGGTCCACGCCTTCGATGAGCGCATTGGCCTTCAGCACGTATTCGTACAAGAGGTAGTTCAGCGGGACGGTCATCACCATCACGAACGTAACGGCAGCGCCGAGTCCCAGGGCCGTCTTCACGCTTTTCGACACGGCGATGTAGGAACACATGCCGAAGAAGAAGGCGAAGACCATGTTGTCGATAAAGATCGACCGGATAAAGATATTCAATGATTCCATACGTTATCCTCCTATTTTTCCTGTAAGTCCTTGTTACGCGAACGGTGCACCCAGATGATGCAGCCCACGATGATCAGCGCCATCGGCGGGAAGAGCATCAGTCCGCAGTTCGAATAGAAGCCGCCCTCGGCCATGTACCAGCTCTCGGGGATGATGCGGAAGCCCAGAAGGCTGCCCGAACCGAAAAGCTCGCGGAAGAAGGCCACGATCACCAGAATCAGGCCGTAACCGAAACCGTTGCCGATACCGTCGAGGAACGAAGCCCAGGGCTTGTTGGCGAGGGCGAAAGCCTCCACGCGGCCCATGACGATACAGTTGGTGATGATCAGGCCGACGTAAACCGACAACTGCTTCGAGACTTCGTAAACGAAGGCTTTGAGCACCTGGTCGACGAGAATTACCAGCGCGGCGATAACGACGAGCTGAACGATGATGCGGATACGCGAGGGAACGCCGTTGCGCAGCAGCGACATCACGAGGTTCGAGAATCCCGTAACGACCGTAACGGACAATGCCATAACGATGGCGGGCTTGAGCTGTACGGTGACGGCCAGCGCCGAGCAGATACCGAGGATCTGCACGATGACCGGGTTGTTCGCAGAGAACGGTCCCGTCAGGAATTTCAGGTTCTTAGCCGAAAACAAAGGCTCTTTTTCCATCTTACTCATTGTTTTCTACATTTTCTTCGTTAGACACTTCTGCCGAAACGGGAGCCGCAGCGGTACGCTTGGCCTCCAGCAGGGGCAGGTAGTTCGAGAGGCTGTTCTGAAGCATCGCCGTCACGCCGTCCGAGGTCTTCGTACCGCCCGAAATGGCATCTACCTCGTGCGCGAGGTCCTTGGCGCCGCCCTTGCGGAGCTTCACCGAGACGAACTTGTCGCCGTCGAAGATCGTCTTGCCGACGAAATTGGCCTGGTACTTGGGCGTCGAAATCTCGGCGCCGAGGCCCGGGGTCTCGCCCTTGTGGGCCATGATGATACCGGCTACGGTATCCATGTCCTTCTCAAGCGCCACATAGCCCCAGATCGGGCCCCAGAGGCCCATGCCCGTTACGGGAATGACCACGCGGCCGTCCTTGGCCTCGAAGACCGGGAACTTGCCCGCTTCGAAGGTTCCCGGCAGGTCGTTGAGCAGCGCGAAAACGTCTTCGCCGTCGATCCGCTTACCGTCCTTGTCCACGACATAGGCGTCGATATACTCGTCGTAGGACTGATCCTGTGCCGAGAGCGACGCGAGGATGTTCTGCTTCTTCTCGTTCAGGTCGTTAGCATCCTGACGGGGTTTGAGGGCAAGGGCCGCCACGGCCAGTAACACGGCCACGACGACGACCATCACCGTCGAGTACATAATAATATAGGCGTTGCCGTTCTTGTCGCTCAGCAGACCCTTTTTCTCCTGCTTCAGTTCCGTGAACTCCGAAGCGGGAACTCCGCAGACAGGGCAGTTAGCGGGCGCGGCGTCTCCTTCGTGGATATAGCCGCAGACATTGCATCTGAATTTTTTAGTTGCCATAGTCTCCCCTATTTTACGAGTTTAACACGTTTCTTGCGGCGCGAAATATTGGCCTCGACCACGTAGTAGTCCACCAGCGGCGCCAGCGCATTCATAAAGAGGATCGAAAGCATCATGCCTTCGGGATAGGCCGGGTTCACCACGCGGATCAGCACGGCCAGCGCTCCGGTCATCAGACCCACGATATACTTGCCCTTGTTGGTCTGGGCCGAGGTCACGGGGTCCGTAGCCATGAAGACCGCACCGAAGGCGAAACCGCCGACGATCAGATGCCACCAGGCGGGATAGGTCGTCACGCCGAGCGCCTGGAACAGGTAGCCCATCGCCAGTCCGCCGACGAATACCGAAACCATCGTACGCCACGAAGCGATGCCCGTGAAGAGAAGGATCGCAGCGCCGATGAGGATGGCCAGCGTCGAAGTCTCGGCGAACGATCCGGGGATAAAGCCCAGGAAAGCGTCCAGCGGCGAGTAGGCCATGGCGCCGGTCGTCGAGAGCTGCTCGAGGGCCGTTGCGCCCGTGATGCCGTCGACATGTGCGCCCATCATCGTCCAGTCGGAATACCAGACCGTCTCGCCCGACATCGAAGGAGTGTAGGCGAAGAAGGCGAAGGCACGCGCCAGCAGCGCGGGATTGAAGACGTTCATACCCGTACCGCCGAAAACCTCCTTACCGAAGACCACGGCGAAAGCCGTCGAAAGTCCCACCATCCAGAGCGGAGTCGACACCGGCATGATCATCGGGATCAGCAGACCCGAAACGAGGAAACCCTCGTTGACCTCGTGGCCGCGCGCCTGTGCGAATCCGAACTCGATGCCCAGACCCACGATATACGAAACGCAGACCATCGGCAGCACACGCACCAGACCGTAGAAGAAAGCCGTGAAGCCCTCCAATCCGACCTGGATACCCGTATTGTAGCAACCGAAGAAGAACGCCGGCATCAGCGCCACGACGACCATGATCATCGTACGTTTCATGTCGTTGCAGTCGCGGATATGCGCGCCCTTCGAGGTAGTGGTGTTGGGTACGAAGAGGAACGTTTCGAATGCATCGAACGTCGACTCCAGAAAGCCCAGTTTACCTCCTTTGGAGAAGGTGGGCTTGATATTATCCATTAATTTACGCAGTCCCATCTTTATGCCTCCCTGATCATTAAGTTAATACCGTCGCGGATGATCTGCTGAATCTCGATCTTCGAGGGATCGACGAACTCGCACAGCGCGAAGTCCTCTTCCGTGACTTCGTAAATGCCGAGGTTTTCCATCTTGTCGATGTCGCCGGCGAGGCAGGCCTTCAGGAGATACATCGGATAGATGTCCATCGGCAGGTACTGCTCGTAGAGCCCCGTCACGACGAACGGGCGTTCGCCGCCGTTCAGGTTGGTGTCGAGATCGTAAGCTTTCTTCGGGCAGATCCACGAGAAGTAGGCGCGCGATACGGAGAACTTCCCGAAACGGGGCAGCGCCCAGCCCAGCAGTTCGTACTTGTCGCCCTCGGGGATTGCAGTCAGCTGATTGGCGTAGAAGGCGACAAAACCGTCGGCCGGGGTCTTCGTGCCCGTGAGCACATTGCCCGAAATGATGCGGACATGGTCGCCCTCCTTCTGTTTCTTGACATTGCCTTTGAGGATCGAGTCGACCTTGGCGCCCGCAACGACGCGGACGTACTGCGGACGCTCGATCTCCGAGCCAGCTACGGCGATAATCTTCGTCATGTCGACACGGCCGTCGTTGAACAGGCGGCCGATGATGGCCAGATCCTGGATATTGACCGTCCACACCACTTCGCCCTTGTTTACGGGATCTACGTGGTGAATCTGCACACCGACGTTGCCGACGGGGTGTTTTCCGGCAAAGGTGTGCAGCTCGGCGCCCTTGAGCGAAGACATCTGGCCTTCGGCCTTGGCGCGCACCGAGAGGTGCACTTTACCCGGGGTGAGCTTGCGCATCACGTCGATACCCGTCTGGAGGTTCTTCTGTTCGGCCTTGAGGACGAAGTTGTAGTCCGGGGCCAGCGGTGCGGAGTCGAAGGCGGAGATGAAGACCGCTTTCGGCGTGTCGCTGGGATCGGCAATAATGCCGTAAGGACGCTGCACGATCATCGGCCAAAGGCCCGACCGGAGCAGCAGTTCGACGATCTGGTCGCGCGAAGCCGACCCGAGGTCGGTCTTCGGAAACTCCTCGTACTCCTGGGTGGCGTCGGGAGTCACCGTCACGCTGAGAATCTTGCGTTTCTCACCGCGGTTGACGGCGGCCACCGTGCCGCTGACGGGCGACGTGAAAAGCACACGTTCGTTGGTCTTGTTGAAGAACAACGGCGTGCCGGCTTTCACCCGATCCCCCTCCTTAACCAGCAGCTTGGGAGTCACGCCCTCGAAATCGAGGGGCGAGAGGGCATACTCCGAAGCCTGCGGTGCATCCGCGAGCGACTCCTGGGGTTTGCCCACCAGATTGATGTCTAAACCCTTGCGTAGTGTAATGATTTTCGACATGGTTAATGATTTTGATTGTTATGTTTGGAATTTAAGTTCGGCTGTTAGTGTACTAACAATTAATTCGCGTGCGAAAGTACAAATTTTTTCCCGAAATTCCCTATGCATAAACCATTATTTCTTAAATTTACTTAAGATTTAAAACGGCTGCTTTCGGGTCAAAATAAGAATCTTTCGAATGCTTGCGATCCGAAAGAATAACGGAAGAATCCGGGACAAAAACGACCGCCGGAAAGTCTGCCGGAGAGACGACGGCCGGACGGCCGGGTCCGGCGTTAAAAAATTGGCCCCAAATTCGCAATGCTCCCGTTAAAATTCCTAAATTTGCCTGCGCTATGCTCCCCTATGTCAACATACACACCCATCGCCCGACCGGTTCGGGAATCGAACTCCGTACGGAGGGAATACACCCTTGGAATGCTGACATGCAGGATATTGCGACGCTCGGCGAACGCTTAGGCGAGGCGCAGGCCATCGGCGAAACAGGGCTGGATTTCGTACGCGGCGCCGACCGCGCAACTCAGTTGGAGGCCCTGCGCGCCCAGCTCCGGCTGGCCCGTGAGCGAAACCTGCCCGTAGTGCTCCATTGCGTAAAGGCTTTCGAACCCCTGATGCGCGAACTGGCAGCATGCAGCCCGCGTGCCGTAATCTTCCACGGATTCATCGGTTCGCCCGAGCAGGCCCGCAAAGCGCTGGCAAAAGGGTATTACCTCTCGTTCGGGGAACGGGCGTTCGCTTCGCCCAAGACCCTCGCGGCGCTGCGCGAAACACCCCTGTCGCAGCTTTTCCTCGAAACGGACGACAGCCCTGTCCCGATCGAAGACGTATACGTCCGTGCGGCGGGAGCAAAAGGTGTTACGACGGAGGTGCTGCAACAGGCGACACTGGAAAACTACAAACGGATATTCGGATAACTACATGGACAACTGGCTGGAAAGAACGGATTTACTGCTCGGCGGAGAGAAACTGGGCCTCCTGAAAAATGCCCGCGTGCTCGTGGTCGGACTGGGCGGCGTAGGAGCCTATGCCGCGGAGATGATCGCCCGGGCGGGCGTGGGCCGCATGACCATCGCCGACGCAGACGTGGTGAACGTCACCAATATCAACCGCCAGTTAGTGGCCCTCCACTCGACCATCGGCCGGTCGAAAGCCGACGTGCTGGCCGAGCGCCTGCGCGACATCAATCCCGGGATCGAACTCACGGTGGTCAACAAATATATCAAGGACGAGGAGACCTATATCCTGCTCGACGCCGCACGGTACGACTACGTAGTGGACGCCATCGACACCCTTTCCCCCAAGCTGGCGCTGATCGCCGCCGCACTGGAACGGGGCCTGCCGATCGTCAGTTCGATGGGCGCCGGGGCCAAGACCGACCCCACGAAACTCGAAATCGCCGATATTTCGAAAACCCACCACTGCCCGCTGGCCCACATGCTGCGCAAGCGGCTCCACAAAATAGGCATCCGCAAGGGTTTCCGGGCCGTATTCTCGCCCGAGCCGATGCGCGAGGGGGCGATGATCCTCTGCGAAGAGCAGAACAAGAAGTCGAACGTCGGGACGATCTCCTACATCCCGGCGCTTTTCGGCATCGGATGCGCATCGGTGGTGATCCGCGGTCTGATCGGGGAACTGGAATAACCGACCTCCGATTACCGGCTACATTCTTCGAAAGGCATCAAGGGCGCAGCCGGGGCCGAAAATAAAATAACGAACTACAAATAACTGACAATAATCATGGAAGCAAATATTGTTTTTCTGGACGAATCGAGCCTCGGAAGCGCCGACCTCGCACCGCTCCGGGCATTGGGCAGCTACACGGGCTACCCGGCCACCCGCCGCGAAGAGGTGCTCGACCGCTGCCGCGAAGCCGACATCGTAATCACCAACAAAGTACCTTTCCACCGCGAAACCATGCAGGCCCTGCCCCGGCTGCGGCTGATCTGCATTGCGGCGACGGGCATGAACCACATCGACCTCGAAGCCGCCGCCGAACTGGGCGTCACGGTAAAAAATGCCGTGGGTTACTCGACACACGCCGTTACGGAAACCACCATCGGCGCGGCAATCGGACTCCGCCGCCAAATTCTCTATTACGACCGTTACGTCAAGGCGCAGTACGCTGCGAGCGGACAGCAGTTCCACTACGGACCCGCCACCCACCAGCTTTATGGTTCGAAGTGGGGCATCGTCGGCATGGGCAACATCGGCCGCAACGTGGCCCGCATTGCCGAGGCACTGGGATGCGAAGTCCGTTACACCTCCACCTCGGGCATTGCCCGCCGGGAGGACTACCCCGCCCTGCCGCTCGGCGAACTGCTGGCATGGGCCGACGTGGTGTCGATCCACGCCCCGCTCACCGAAAAGACCCGCGGACTGATCGGCGCACGCGAACTGGCGCAGATGAAACCCTCGGCCATCCTGATCAACGTGGCGCGCGGCGGCATCGTCGACGAAGCGGCGCTGGCCGAAGCCCTCGACAACGACCGGCTGGCCGGAGCCGGACTGGACGTTTTCGCCCACGAACCGATCGAACCGGGAAACCCGCTGCTCGCGCTGCGCAATCCCGACCGCCTGCTGCTCTCGCCTCATAATGCCTGGTCTGCCATCGAGTCGCTCAAAGTACTCGTAGACTGCATCGCGCAAAATATCAAGGACTTCTACACCCAAACCCCTAACTGACAAATGGCCCAACCCGAACCCAACCTCACTGTCGTCATCCCGGTCCACAATGCAGCGCGCTACCTCGGCACATGCGTGGAAAGCCTGATGGAGCAGAGTTACACCGATTTCGAACTGATTTTGGTCGAAAACGGCTCGTCAGATGATTCGCGGGAATGCTGCACTCGTTATACCGCAAAATACCCCGGGCGTATCCGGACCCGGACGCTGGATGAAGCGTCGGTATCCGCAGCCCGCAACGCCGGCATCGACGACGCCCGCGGACGTTTCATCACCTTCATGGATGCCGACGACTGGGCCGAAAAGGAATTCCTGGCCGAGTTTTTCCGCGGTCACACCCCGCAGCCCGACATGGTCGTTATACAGGGTATCCGGCTCGACTTCTCCGAAGCTGAGCCGCCCGGACCGGACCAGATACTGTTCGGTTACGACGATGCCGCCTTCACCATCGGGGACAATTCCACCGCGGCCATTGGCCAGCGATTCCTACAAGACGGATGCAGTGTCTGCAAACTCTACCACACAGAAACGCTTCGCCGCCTCGGAATCCGCTTTATCGAGCACCTCTGCTCCCGCGAAGACCATCTCTTCTTTTTCACCTGCATCAGCCGGATGCAGTCGGTCGTCTGGCGCAGCGGCATCTACATGCACTATATGCGCCGTGACCGGAACACACTCAGCACAAGGCCTATGCCGGCCTGGAAACTCATCGATGCCGCCGAACGGCTGGATCGCTTCATACCGCAACTGGCCGAACGTTTCGGCATCGAGGACAAGGCATATCTGTTCGCCCTGCGGCAGAGCCTGGTCCGGGATACGCTGCTCCGGGCGGTGAACAACATCCGTTTCAGCAACCGCAGGAAGGTCCTCGAAGCAATCGCTGCGCGCCCGGAACTGTTCGGCGCAGAAACCTATACGCCCCGCTACCACCCACTGCTGAAACGCACTTTACTGGACTGTATTTTACGGGGAGGATTACCCTGCACACTACTTTATTTCCGAATCGCGCTGCGCAGATCGTCCCTGCGCCTGCGCGGACGTTTTAATGCCTGAACCATGGACCGCAAACAACCTGTTTTCGATTTTCTCGACGCCCACGGCATCCGATACGAGTGGTACGAACACCCCGAAGCCCCGACCATCGAAATAGCCCGTCAATGGTGGCGCGACGACGGCTCGAAGCACTGCAAGAACCTCTTTTTCCGCAACCACAAGGGCAACCGCCACTACCTCGTCTCATTCGATTCGGAGCGGTCGCTGGCCATCCACGACCTCGAAGCGCGCCTGCGGCAGGGCAAACTGTCGTTCGCCTCGGAGCAGCGCATGGAACGCTGGCTGGGATTGCGTCCCGGCTCGGTGTCGCCCTTCGGGCTGATCAACGATCCGGACAACCACGTCCACCTGTTCCTCGACGCCAACCTGCGCGACTGCCCCGCCTACTCGTTCCACCCCAACGACAACCGGGCGACGGTAGTCATCCCGCGCGAAGAGTTCCTGAAATACCTCACGGCCGTCGGCAATTCCTACGAATTCATCGAATTATACGAACAGTAAGCCGCTATTTTCTGAGCACAAAACCCATCAAAACGAAAAATATGAAGAAATTATCACTCGTTCTGCTTCTGCTCGCCGGAACGTTTTTCACACTGCAGGCACAACAGAGCACACAGGACATCATCCGCTCTTATCTGAAAAGCGAAGGCTACACCCCGACAACCGACGAGGACGGACATATTGCTTTTAAAGTACAGGGAATTACCTGCTACGCGATCGCAAGAGAGGTCGGGCTCGGCTGCAACGTTGTCCAGGTAACCACAGCTTTCAAGACGGAAATCCCATACGAAAAATTGCTGGAAAAATCGAATGCCTTCAACCGGAACAAATTTATCGCCAAGTGTATAGCTTCCCGGAGTAACCCGGAAAACTACTACTCCATCAGCATGGAGTTCATCTCCGACAACCAGGCGAATACGGAAACCCAAATTGCATATTCCTTGCAACTGATTCCGATATGGGTCGAAGAATTCAAAACAATGGTTGCCGAAGAGTAACAGACGCACATAATCCGTCGCCTGTTCATTCCGAAATGGCCCGGCAAACAAAAAATCCCGCTCTTTCCGAGCGGGATTTTTTCAGGCAGGAAGGGTTTCCTGTTATTTCAGTTCCACCAGGGCTTTTCCCGTCATCTCGGCAGGCTGCTCCAGCCCCATCAATTTCAGCACCGTAGGAGCTACGTCGGCCAGGATGCCGTCGTGCACGGCCTTCACGCGGTCGGAAACCACCACAATGGGCACGGGGTTGAGCGAGTGCGCCGTATTGGGCGTACCGTCGGCATTGACGGCATTGTCGGCGTTGCCATGGTCGGCGATCTGCACAACCTCGTAACCGTTGGCCTTGGCGGCCTCGACAACCTTCGCCACACATTTGTCGACAGCTTTCACGGCCGTCTCGATAGCTTCGTAGATACCCGTGTGGCCTACCATGTCGCCGTTGGCGAAGTTCAGGCAGATGAAATCGAACTTCTGCTCGTTGAGAGCGGCAACCAGTTTGTCAGCCACTTCCGGAGCCGACATTTCGGGCTGGAGGTCGTAGGTAGCCACTTTGGGCGAAGCTACCAGAATCCGCTCCTCGCCTTCGAACTTCTCCTCGCGGCCGCCGTTCAGGAAGAACGTCACATGGGCGTATTTCTCGGTCTCGGCGATGCGCAACTGGCTGAGACCCTGCTTCGAAACGTACTCACCGATGGTGTTGGGCACGTTGTCCTTGTCGAAAAGGATGTGCAGGCCCGTGAACTTGGCATCGTAGGGAGTCATACAGCAGTAGTAAAGCGGCAGGGTGTGCATTCCCTCGGCGGGCATATCCTCCTGCGTCAGCACGACGGTAAGCTCTTTGGCGCGGTCGTTGCGGTAGTTGAAAAAGATGACCAGATCGTTCGGACGGATCATGCCGACAGGCTGTCCGTTCTCGTCGATACGCACGAAAGGCTTGATAAACTCATCCGTAACGCCCTCGTCATAGGACTTCTGGACAGCTTCGACCATGTCCGACGAGCGCTCGCCAACGCCGTTCACCAGCGCGTCGTAAGCGATTTTTACACGCTCCCAGCGCTTGTCGCGGTCCATGGCATAGTAACGGCCGATGACAGTAGCGATTTTGCCCGTCGATGCCGCCATGTGTTTTTCCAGGTCGGCAACGAACCCCTTGCCGCTGCGCGGGTCGGTATCACGGCCGTCCATGAAGCAGTGCACGAAGGTATTTTCAATTTTGTACTCGGCAGCGATGTCGCAGAGTTTGAAGAGGTGTTCCAGCGAGGAGTGCACGCCGCCGTCCGAAACCAGTCCCATGAAATGAACGTTCACGCCGTTCTTTTTGGCGTACTCGAACGCGGCCTTCACCTCGGCGTTCTGCATGATCGAGTTGTCGCGGCAAGCGCGGTTGATCTTCACGAGGTCCTGGTAAACCACGCGGCCGGCCCCGATATTGAGGTGGCCCACCTCCGAGTTACCCATCTGTCCGTCGGGCAGACCGACGTTCTCGCCGTCGGTACGCAGTTCGGCATGGGGATATTTCGCCGTCATGGCCGAAATGTATTCGGGATGTACGGTCGAAATAACGTCCGCTTTATCGTGACGGCCGTTTCCCCAGCCGTCGAGAATCATAAGTAATACCTTGTTATTCATATCTTGCTCTGTTTTAATTACTACCGTTTTATTGCCTCCGGAGGCTGTATTCGTCGCCTGTGGCGCCGTTTACAAGTCTGACCCCATCCCAAACCCTTCCCTCGGGAAGGGCTTATCGCATCGCGACCGGAATGCGGACGGAAACCACACAATTATTTCACCTGCGCCCCGATCAGCTCCACAGCCTTGTCGATGGCGGCCTGCAAGCCGTCGGGATTCTTGCCGCCGGCCGTTGCGAAGAAAGCCTGTCCGCCTCCGCCGCCCTGGATGAGTTTTGCGGCCTCACGTACGACGGCTCCGGCGTTCACGCCGTGGGCCGTGATCTCGTCGCCCAGCATCACCGTCAGCGTCGGCTTCTCCTCCCAGACGGAACCGACGACAAAGACCAGTTTGGGCGAACGCTGCCGCAGGTTGTAGGCCAAATCCTTCACAAAGTCGGGACGGCGATCGGTCTGCGTGGCGAAAACCTGCATGCCGTGACGCTCGGGCGTCGAAGCAGCGATCTTGTCGGCCCACTGGGCCACCTGCTCGCGGCGCATGGACTCGACCTCCTTCGAAAGGGTCTCGTTGCTTTCGAGCATCTTCTTCACAGCCTGCATGATCTGCGGGTTATTGAGGTACTCGGCGATATTGCGCATCGTATCTTCGGCGGCGTAGAGGATCTTCTCGGCCTGCTCGCCCGTAACGGCCTCGATGCGGCGCACGCCGGCCGAAATGGCGCTCTCCGAAAGGATCTTGAAGAGGCCGATATTACCCGTAGCACTGGTGTGCGTACCGCCGCACAGCTCGACCGAAGAGCCGAAACGGACCATGCGGACCTTGTCGCCGTATTTCTCGCCGAAGAGCATCATCGCGCCGCACTTCTCAGCCTCCTCTTTGGTTGCCTCGCGGTTCTCCTCGAGCGGATAGTTGGCGCGGATAGCCCGGTTGACAAGCTGTTCCACTTCGCGCAACTCCTCAGTCGTAACCTTCTGGAAATGCGAGAAGTCGAAGCGCAGGATTTCGGGCGTAACCATCGAACCCTTCTGCTCGACATGCTGACCGAGCACTTTGCGCAAAGCCTCGTGCATGAGGTGCGTAGCGGTATGGTTGTTGGCCGCGGCCTGTCGTTTCTCGGGGTCTACCTTCGCCGTAAACCCGGCCTCGGGATTCTCCGGGAGCTGGTTGACGATGTGGATGATCAGGCCGTTCTCCTTCTCGGTGGCGACGACCGGGATGCGCTCGTTGGCGCTCTCGATAAAGCCGATGTCACCGATCTGGCCACCCGAATTGCCGTAGAACGGCGTACGGTCGAAAACCAGTTGGTAAGAAGTTTTACCCTTCGAGGTAACGCGGCGGTAGCGGGCGATACGGACCTTTTCGGTCAGCGTGTCGTAACCCGTGAAAACGCTCTCGCGGATCGGGAACAACTCCACCCAGTCGTCGGTATCGACGGCGGCGGCGTTGCGCGAACGCTCCTTCTGGGCCTGTAGTTCCTTCTCGAACGCAGCGAGGTCCACACCGACCCCCTGTTCGCGGGCGATCAGTTCCGTCAGGTCGATCGGGAAGCCGAAAGTATCGTAAAGTTCGAAAGCGTCTTTGCCCGAAATGAGCTCCTTGCCTTCGCTTTTGGTCTTGGAAATCACGCCGTCCAGCAGGTTGATACCCGTGGCCAGCGTACGCAGGAAGGAGGATTCCTCCTCCTCGATCACCTTCTCGATCAGCGACTGCTGCGCCTTCAGTTCGGGGAACTGGCCGCCCATCTGCTCGACCAGTCCGGGGACCAGGCGGCAAAGCGCCGGCTCGGTAAAGCCGAGATACGTGTAGCCGTAACGTACGGCGCGGCGCAGGATGCGGCGGATGACATATCCCGCCTTGACGTTCGACGGCAGCTGGCCGTCGGCGATCGAGAACGCAATGGCACGCAGGTGGTCGGCGATCACGCGCATGGCCACATCGGCCTTCTGGTCCTCGCCGTATTTCTTGCCCGACATCGCGGCAATGCGGCCGATGGTGGGCTGGAAAACATCGGTGTCGTAATTCGATTTCTTGCCTTGCAGGATCATGCACAGGCGTTCGAAGCCCATACCCGTATCGACATTGCGCGCGGGCAGGTCCTCCAACGAACCGTTGGCTTTGCGGTTGAACTGCATGAAGACGAGGTTCCAGATTTCGATCACCTGCGGATGGCTCGTGTTGACCATCTCGCGGCCCGGCTTGAGGGCCACCTCCGCTTCGTCGCGCAGGTCGAAGTGAATCTCCGAGCAGGGGCCGCAGGGACCCGTTTCGCCCATCTCCCAGAAGTTGTCGTGCTTGTTGCCGCGGATGATGTGGTCGGCCGGAAGGAACTGGAGCCAGTAGTCGTAAGCCTCCTGGTCGAACGGCACTCCGTCCTCCTGAGAACCTTCGAACACCGTGGCGTACATTCGCTCCGCGGGCAACCCGTAGACATCGTGCAGCAACTCCCAGGCCCATTCGATCGCCTCTTTCTTGAAGTAATCGCCGTAGGACCAGTTGCCCAGCATCTCGAACATCGTGTGGTGGTAGGTGTCGTGGCCGACCTCCTCCAGATCGTTGTGCTTACCCGACACGCGCAGACATTTCTGCGTATCGGCCGCACGCGGATATTTGCGGGGCGCATTGCCCAGGAAAATATCCTTGAACTGGTTCATACCCGCATTGGTGAACATCAGCGTGGGGTCGCCCTTGACGACCATCGGGGCCGAAGGCACGATAACGTGCCCCTTCGACTCGAAGAAGTCGAGAAAAGCCTGGCGAATTTTATTCGATTCCATGATATATTGATTTATCCTATTTTTCCGTTATTCGATTCGGGTTGCAAAATTACACATTTTAAACTAAATTTGCATCTTAGAATCGGTTTAAATTTATTAAATTCATTCTGTTTATGCTCTTTCACCACTCTTTTTTACTCCTGGATTCGTTAAATAGGAACCACTATTCGCCTCATTCAGGAGTAAAAAATAGCAGTAAAATAGCTATAAAATAATTTCGTTAACAAATTTACACAGATTCTTTAAAGGAGATATTTTCCGCGATGGGGCAAAAACGGCACAGATTCGGGACCGAAACTCTTCGGTCCGGCGCAGGAGAACTGACGCACGAGGCGCAGGCTCTCACGCGCGGCGTGGTGACGGCCCCGTTCCGGCTGCGGACCTACCGCCTGATCCGTAAAATCCTGATCGGATTTATTCTCGTGTCGATCGTCAACGTCGTCTTCTCCTATTTTTTCTACACCCCTAAAATGTACCGCATCCTGCGCGACAACCGCGAGACGGTGATCAAATACCGCATCCTGCAGGACCGCATCCGCACCGCCCAACAGCGTGTCGACGAAATCCGCCACCGCGACAATTACGTCTACCGTTCGCTTTTCTCGACCGATACGCTCTCGATCCCGGGCGTGTGGCAGCCCTACCCCGATTCGAAATACGCCTCCCTGGCCGACGACGACTACGCACCGCTGCTGGTCGGGACCTGGCGGCAACTGGACGCACTGGCGCGGATGATCTATCTCGAATCGGTCTCGTTCGACGAGTTGCAGCAATTCTCGAAAAACAAGGAGCAGCTCTCGGCGGCAGTTCCGGCCATCTGGCCCATCGACCGCTCGGCATTGCATAACAACCACATCGGCGCTTTCAGCGCACGCCGCATGCACCCCGTATTGGGTTACATCCGGCCGCACACGGGCATCGACTTCGGCTGCGACCGGGGAACCCCGGTCTACGCCACGGGCGACGCCGTCGTCGAAATCGCTTCGGCCAACAGTTTCAACGGCGGTTACGGCAAGCAGGTACTGCTCAACCACGAATTCGGCTACAAAACGCGCTACGCCCACCTGAGCGAGGTGCTCGTGGAGCCCGGCGAACGCGTTACGCGCGGACAGATCATCGCCCGGACGGGCAATACGGGCCGTTCGACGGGGCCTCACCTCCACTACGAGGTGATCCACAAAGGCGTGCCCGTCAACCCGATCAACTATTTCAACCGCGACATGAGTCCCGAGGAGTACGAACGCCTGATGGAGAACATCCGCGAAACCAATTTCGAAAAGCTCTGACATGGCAGGAAAGAAGGATTTAGAGCGTCTGCGCAGGCGCAAGCGGCGCAAGCAGCGGATTATCCGCGCCACGGTCCACCTCTTCGTGTGGCTGGGCATGGCCGTGCTCTACTACGTGGGCTTCTCGATCTTCTTCGACACGCCGTTCGAATACCAGATGAAGCACTCGACCGACCGCCTGCGCCGCGAATACGAAACGCTGGCCGAACGCTACGACTCGCTGCAAACGGTCCTCGGCAACCTCTCGGAGCGCGACCGGAACGTCTTCCGCATCCTCTTCGAATCGGAGCCTTACGACTTCGACTCGGAGCACGAAAAACGACTGAGTTCGACCTACGAAAAGATCGTGGGCCGTTCGACGCGCCAGCTCAAACGCGAACTGCGCGAAGGCGTGAACGAGATGGAACAGCGGCTCGAGGCGCTCAACGCCTCATACCTCGAGTTGCAGGCGCGCATCGACACGGCGGGCCGCAAATGCGACAACATTCCTTCGATCCAACCCGTGATCAACAAGCAGCTGACGCTGCTCACGGCATCCTACGGCATGCGTATCCACCCCTTCTACAAGACGCTGCAATCGCACCAGGGCGTGGATTACACCATTCCCGAGGGTTCACGCGTCTTCGCCACGGCCGACGGCGTGGTGCGCGACGTGGGGCAGCGCAATTCGACGCAGGGCCAGACCGTGGTGATCGACCACGGCAACGGCTACGAGACCTCGTACAGCCACCTCTCGAAGATCAACGTCCGCAAGGGCCAGACCGTGCGGCGCGGCGACATCATCGCCCTTTCGGGCGATACAGGCCTCTCGCTGGCCCCCCACCTCCATTACGAGGTGCGGCTGGACGGCATGCGCGTCGACCCGATCCACTACTTCTTCATGGAACTGACCCCCACCGAATACCAACGCCTGATGCGCATTGCCCAGACCGGTATGCAATCGTTCGATTAAAACACGGTCGATATGGACAACGAATGGATTCGGAATTTTGGCTTTTCGCACGAAGAGGTCTTTCGGAACGCACAGACGCAACAGGTAATCCGGCACATCCGCGCCACATGGGGCGACGAGCCTGAATTCCTCTGGGAAAAGTTCCCGGAAAACGCAGTCTTCCGGCGGCAGGACAACGCCAAATGGTATGCGGCGCTGCTGACGGTACAATCGGACAAACTGGGCTTCCCGACGGCAGAGCGAATGGAGATCCTCGACATTCGGGCCGATGCGGAAACCATGGCGCGGTCGCTCGACTTCGAGCGTTACTTCCCCGGCTACCACATGAACAAGCGCACGTGGCTCACCGTCCGGTTGGACGGCGTCGTACCCTTTGCGGAGATCGCCGCGCTGATCGCCCGCAGCTACGAACTGGCGGCCAAAAAATAGGATTCCATGCAGATACGCCTTCTCTTGCTCGACTTCGACGGCACGCTGGCCGACACCCGGCGGGCCAACACGCTCTCCTACGTCGCCGCCCTCGGTGAAGCGGGTTACACACTCACCGAGGAAGAGTATGCCGCCAACTATTTCGGGATGCGGTGCAACGAGTTTCTCACGCGGATCGGGATCGCCGACCCCGCCGAACGCGAACGGCTGCGGCTGCGCAAGATCGCCCTCTACCCCACGTTTTTCGACACCGTGCGGCTCAACGAACCGCTGTGGGAGTTCTGCCGACGGTTCCGCGCCGACGGAGGCCGCGTGTGGGTGGTCTCAACGGGCAGCCGGGCCAATATCGACAACGTGATGCGCCACCTGGGAATTACGGACGGCGTGGACGGCATCCTCTCGGGCGCCGACGTGGAGCACCCCAAACCCGCCCCGGACTGCTTTCTGGAAGCCATGCGCCGCGAAGGCTGCACGCCCCGCGAGACGCTGATCTTCGAAGATTCCGAAATCGGCATCGAGGCTGCGCGCCGCAGCGGCGCGTCGTATTTCGTCGTGAAATTATAGTTTCCGGATCACCCGGCAGGGATTTCCCACTGCGAGGACATTCGCAGGAAGGGATTTCGTGACCACACTCCCCGCACCGACCGTCGTCCCGTCGCCGATCTCGACCCCGGGCAGGATAACGCTCCGTCCCCCGATCCAGACATTGCGGCCGATCGTGACAGGCGCCGTCTGCGACCGCCACAACGGACTCTTTTCCGAAAGCCGTTCGGCAGGTTCCGTAGGATGGAACACGGTGTAGATATGTACCCCGGGGCCTATTCCCGAATAATCGCCGATCGTGATCCGGTTGCAGTCGAGAAAGACGCAGTTCATATTGATCTCGACATTGCGCCCCAAATGAATATTCTCGCCGTAATCGACAAAGAAAGGAGCGGCGATCCAGACATTCCCGCCCCGCGAACCGAGCAGAAGATCGAGCAGTGCGGACAAACGGAGCGTATCGGTCGTCGGCGTAGCATTGTACTGCGACTGCAAACGCTTGGCTTCGTGCCAGCGCGCCAGCAACACGGGGTCCGTACAGTCATACGGCCGCCCGAAAGCATCTTTTCCTTTTCAGTCATCGGTCGTCTTATCGTTTACAGATCAGGTTGAAATCGCAGAACTTGCAGGTGTCGGCGTCCTCGCATTGGCGGAACGGCACGGCCGGGTCGTATAACTCGGAAAGGGTCTCGCGGACAAGCTGTTCGAAAGGTCCGGCGTAGAGCGTATAGCGACCGCCGCGGACACCGGTTTCCCGGTCGTCGAGCGTCGGCAGGTAGTCGGGGCGGTTCATCGCCCGCACGTAGTAAAGCGCAGGCTCGGCGTCGACGCCCCGCGTCCGGTAAAGCATCATGGCATAGAGAAGCGTCTGGAGGATGTTCGAAAGCCGTTGTTTGCCCTCGCCGCGGAAAAGGCTCTCCACCCCGGCAAATTCCAGGTGCGGGGCCCCGGTCTTGTAATCGACTACGCGCAGCGTTCCGTCGTCGAGGGCGTCGATACGGTCGGCGATACCCGCGAATTTGACCCGCATTTCGCGGTCCTGCGCCCGGAACGGAAACGAATACGCCACCTCCTGCTCCAAGCCCGTAACGGTGAAGCCGTCGTGCGCGGCATCGTAAGGCATCACTCCGCCGCGCAGGTAGCGGATGACGATATCTTTGACCAACAGCAGGTTGCCCGTATAATCGTCGGTCGTGGCCGCAGGGTCCTGCAAATAATTCTCGTTGATCGCCGCCTCGACCGCCGTTGCGATCTCTCCCGTGCGGATCATCGCCCGCAGGGTTTCGCCGGGGTGCGCCTCGCCCACGATCCGGGCGTAGAGTTTCTGCACGGCGGCGTGGAGGATCGTGCCGAACATCGGGGCATCGACCTCCTCGGAAATCTCGTCGTCGGCCTGAAGCCGCGCCACGGAGTGGAAGTAGAAGCGAAGCGGACAGGCCACATAGCGGAAAAATGCCGTCGGCGAGAGCGTAGCCTTCGATTCGGGATCGGTGAAGCGTTCGAGGCGTTGCAGGATACCCTCGTCCTTGGCCACCTCGATCGGAGCCGTTTCGGCGAGGTTGACATCGACGCCCACCTCCACTTTGCGGACCGGAAATCCGCTCTCGTAATCGAGCTGGTAGATGTAACGGCTCGGCTCGCCGGTCGATTTGTCGTCGGCATGCGAACAGTAGAGCATCCACACCCGTCCGGCGCGCTGCACGAGGCGGTAGAAATAGTAGGCGTAAACCCCTTCGTGGTGCTCGGGCGTAGGCAGTCCGTAAGCCGCCCGCAGGTTGTAGGGCACGAACGACGCCTGCGCCATGTGGTTGCCCGGGAAATTGTCGTCGTTCATCGAGAGCAGAACAACGTTTTCGAAATCGAGGTTACGCGTTTCGAGGATACCCATGATCTGCACCCCCTCCAGCGGCTCGCCTTCGTAGGGGATGCGCATGGTCTGCAAATGGCGGCGCAGCAGCGACGTGTATACCTCCGGCGTCAGCGAAATGTCGCATTCGTCGAGCGAGTTGCGGAGTTTGGAAATTTCCCCCGAAATTACAGCCAGAAACTCCACCCGCTGCCGCGCATCATCGCCCTCGTAGGGCAACCGGGCCACAGCAGCCACCACCAGCAAGAGCCAGTCGGACAATTCGCGCCACTCGGCGGCAGGCGAAAAGATCAGCCGCAGCAGTTCGTTCCGTCCCAGCCACGCGGCGTCGACCGAAATGCGCCGTTCGCGCACGATTTCGTCCTGCATCGTCCGGGTCTCGCGGGCATCGCTGTCCGAGACATAGGGATGGGCGAGAATACCGACGGCGTCGGCATGGTAGAAGGTGCACCCCGCACCCTTTTTGCGGCGGTGGGCCTGCAACTCCACGAGGCGTTCGATAAACGTGTAGGCCAGGCTGGCCCGCAGCGGATAACCCATCGTGACGTTGACCTTCCCGATCTCGGGCGGCAGGGCGTAGAGCAGCGGCAGGAGCAGGTTTTCGTCCGTCAGCACCACCGCCGTACGTTTGTCCAGCGGCCCCCGGGCTGCCAGTTCGCGCAGGATCGCTGCGGCATGCTTGCACTGCACGGCATTCGACACGGCGGCCACGGCGGTCAACTGCTTCGCCTGCCGCATGTTGTCGTACGACACGGCTCCGCGCGGGGGAAACTGCACGACGTTTTCGCGGACGAACATGCCGGCCTCCTGCTCGGGGTCGTCCTTGTAATAGGAGTCGTAATCCCAGTAAAAATCGGTTTCGGCGGCGGTCGAAAGGAATTTGAAAAGCAGTTTTTCGCACTCCGACAAGGCGTTGAAACCCGCCACGACGTATTGCCGCGGTTCGGGGAACGCATAACCGCCTTCGCGGATACGGTCGGCGGCGGCCCGCTGGACCATGCCGTTGTAGGCGATACCCAGTTCGGCCAACCGTTCGCGGAAACGGCAGTAGACCGGTCCCAGCGTCTTCCAGATCGCCAGGAAGCGGCGCTTCTCCTCCGAGAGGTCGGCCTCGTCTGCGAGCGTCGACCAGAAACGCAGGATTTGCAACTGCGCAGGGGTGAGGTACGAAATATCGGCCTCGATTTCCTTGATCTCCGAGATGTTGCGGAACAGCATCCCAGCGTCGATCCGATACTTGTCGATGGTGTCGAAGTCCGTCAGGAGCATGTCGCCCCAGAAGTAGAATTTGTCGAACGGCTCGGCGTGGTACTCCGAATAGATTTTATAGAGTTCGGTGATCAGCCGTACGCGGTCGCCGGTCCTGAGACCCGATATTTCGGCCATCAGGTCGTCGATCGTCACCCACCGGGGCTGCCACATCGGACGCCCGGCGATACCCGTCAGGGCATCGACGAAAAACAGCCGTGCACGCCGCGACGGAAAGAGCATCGCCCTCTCGGAAAGCCCTTCGCCATAGCGTTCGTAAAGGTCCCGGGCGACTTCGAATAAGAAAGTTTTCATAGCAAAACCAATAAGCCCCCGCCCGAGGCGGGACGGTGGGGACGGGTCAGGCATCCATATGCCGCCGAAAACCGCATATACGCCGCCCGGCAGCAGGACGCCGCCCTGCCAGCATGACCGGAAACCTTATTCCGCACGGGTTATGTCCCCGCCCATGAACTTCGATCCGCTGCGAACGATCGGCGGGACACCCTTGTAAGTGATCTTGCCCCCGGTCGAGGTCTTGCCCTGGAAACGGTCGGTCACCCACAGCGAAGCGGAGCCTGAACTGGTAACGTTGACCTCGGCAGCCATCACCTCCAGCCCTGCGGCGTCGAGTTTCCCGGTCGAGACAAACAGCGAAAGGTAGCGCACGGCGCCTGTCAGCTTCGCCGAACTTTTGCCCGTGAGTTCCATCTTGAGGTCCTTGACATCCATCGCTGCCGTCACCTGCGCCATGCCGCCGACGGTCATGTCGAGCAGCGTCGCCGTGAGCGTTCCCTCGAACGTCGCAACAGCATCGGCGACGGCGATCCGCTCCAGCGAATTGTAGTAGACCGTCACTGCGGTCCGCTCGGGCCTGCGGGCATCGGAGCGTTCCGAGATACGCAGCACTTTATCCTTCACCTCGGCGCGGAATTTGGTCGTATAGGAGCCTTTGGTGTCGTAGACGATTTTGGGGGCTTCGGTATCGGGAACCTGCACGAATTTAACGTCGAGCGGCGCCGATACTTCGACGGCGTTGAACGAGGTGAGCCATTCGCGGCGTTCCCCGGCTTCGGCGGGCTGCTGCGCCCGGCAGAGCACTGCGGCGGCCAGCATCACGGCCGTCAGAATCATTTTCTTCATAACAAGGTCTTGTTTTACCTCCGCTAAATTACAAAATTATTGCGAAGTTCGGGATTTGTTTTGTATTTTTACCCTTTAAAAAGACATTTCGGACAGTGAGAGCGAAGATTCTGAATGCGAGCGCCGGGTCGGGAAAGACCTACCAGTTGGCCTACAAATACGTCCGCGACGTGATCGGCCAGCCCGGTCTCTACCGCCATATCCTCGCCGTAACCTTCACCAACAAGGCTACCGAGGAGATGAAATCGCGCATCCTCAAGGAGATTCACGCCCTGGCGTCCGGCGCCGCAAGCCCTTATCTGGAAAACCTCTGCTGCGAGTTGTCGCTCGACGAACGCTCCGTGCGCAAGCGTGCCGCCGAGGTGCGTTCGAAAATACTGCACGACTATTCGCGTTTCACGGTACTGACCATCGACACTTTTTTCCAGCGCATCCTCCGGGCCTTCATCAAGGAACTGGGCATCGACCTCAATTACAACGTGGAGATCGAGACCTCTTCGGTGCTGTCGAAAGGCGCCGACACGCTCATCGAGCAGATCACCATCGACCGCGACCTACAGCGCTGGCTCACGGATTTCGTACAGGAGCGCATCGACGAAGGCCGCAAATGGGATATCCGCGACGGCATTCTCTCGCTCGCAGGCGAGTTGTTCAAGGAGAAAAACAAGGATGCCCTGAGCCGCTCGCGGTCGCGCGAAGAGTTGGCGAAGATCGTCTCACGGGCGACGGCGAACGCCGAAGCGACCAAAACGCAGATGCAGCAGACCGCCGCCCGAGCCGTCGGGATCATCTCCCGGGCCGGGCTTACGGCAGCCGATTTTTCGGGCAAAAGCCGCAGTTTTGCCAACTACTTCTTTACGGTCGCCGCAGGCGAACTGAAGCCCTACGGCGCCACGGCGGCCAAAATGGCGGCCACGACCGAGGGCTGGGGCGCCAAAGGATCGCCCGCGCAGGCGCTGGCCCCCGAACTGCAACCCCTGCTGCGCGAGATGTGCGACACCTACGACGCCAACGTCAAAAGCTGGAACACCTGCGACCTGCTGCGCGAGAACTACCGCAGTTTCGCCCTCTTGTCGGACCTCTACGCCCGGGTGCAACAACTGTGCGACGAACAGAACATGATGCTCCTTTCGGAGACCAAATACGTCCTTTCGGAGTTCATCGGCCACAACGACGCGCCGTTCATCTACGAAAAGGTCGGCAACCGCTTCGAACGTTTCATGATCGACGAGTTCCAGGATACTTCGGCCAAGGAGTGGGAGAACTTCCTGCCCCTGCTGCAAAACGCCATGGCGCAGTCGGAGGAGACCTCGGTGCTGATCGTGGGCGACATCAAGCAGTCAATCTACCGCTGGCGCGGCGGCGACTGGAAAATCCTCCACGACAAGGCCCAGCAGGCACTGGGTAAGGACGACACCGAAGTCGAGGTACTCCGGGAGAACTACCGGAGCCTTCCCGCCGTGGTCGATTTCAACAACCGCATCATCTCGCATATCGTCGCCGCGGACAACCTCGCGCTCAACGAAACCCTTTCGAAAGCGGCCGACGAGGGGGCCATAGACCCCGCAGAGGCCGCAGCGCTGCGCGACACCCTTGCCGACGCCTACCGCGAACATGCCCAGATACCCCGCCGCAAAGCCGAACACCCGGGCTATGTCTCGGTCGAGACCTTCGCCGAACAACCGCCCGTCGTGGAGCGCATATGCACGCTGATCGACAAGGGGTTTCGCCCGTGCGACATCATGATCCTCGTACGCGGGGCCACCGACGGCGCAAAGGTCGCCGCCGAACTGCTCGACTTCAAACGCCGCAACGAAGAGCCGCGCTACCGCTTCGACGTGATGACGCAGGAGGCCCTGATCGTCGGCAACGCCCCCGTAAGTTCATTCATCGCCGCCGCCCTGCGGCTGGCGCTCAACCCCGACGATTCGCTTTCACGCGCCGTCTACAACCACTACCTCGGCCATCCGTTCGACCGCACGCTCACCGACGGCGAACGCGACTTCTTCCGCTCGATCCGGCTTCTCTCGCCCGAAGAGGCGTTCGAACGGATCGTCATGCAGCACACCCTGCAGGGCGACCGCCGGCAGACGGCCTACCTGCAGGCCATCCACGAGCAGATCATCGCCTTCTGCGCGACGAAGATCGCCGACATAGCACTTTTCCTGCGCTGGTGGGAAGAGACGGGAAAAAACCGCTCGCTGAGCGTCGACGAAAGCGCCACTACGGTCGAGATCACCACCATTCACAAAGCCAAGGGGCTCGAAAAACGGGCCGTCCTCATCCCCTACTGCTCGTGGTCGCCGGACCCCAAATCGAGCGGCACGGTGCAGAATATCGTCTGGGCCGAGGCCCGGGGCGACCAAGCGGAAGAGATCGGCCGCTTCCCGGTAAGATACAAGAAGGCGATGGCCGAATCGGGGTTCTCGGCGGAGTATTTCCGCGAACTGGTCTACGCCCACGTCGACAACATCAACCTGCTGTACGTGGCCCTCACACGCGCCGCCGAATCGCTCCACGTCTTCATCCCGCAGAAGGGAGGCCGCACGGTCGGAGGACTGCTGCTGCAAAGCATCCGCACCGACGGCGACAAAGCCCTGCTGGGCGACACCGAAGGCCGTTACACTGCCGACGAGGCGGGCGAACACTTCGCTTTCGGGGAGTTCGCAGGGCCCGTCGCAGGCGGTGCGAAACGCTCCGAAGCGGAACACGTCATCCTGGAGGACTACCCCACGGCACAGGCCGACCTGCGGCTGCGGCTCCCCTCACAGCGTTATTTCGAGGACGGCGGCGAGGTGGAACTCTCGCCCCGCAACCTCGGCATCCTGATGCACAAAGCCTTCGAGCAGGCCGACGACGAGGCGCAGATCGACCAAGCCGTAGCAGGCATGCAGGCCGACGGCACGCTGTCCGGGACTGAGGCCGAAACCCTGCGGCAGATGATCGCCCGGGCGCTCGCACAGCCCGAAGTCCGCGAATGGTTCGGCGGAGACTGGCAGCGCGTACGCAACGAAAACGAAATCATCATTCCCGGCAGTTCATCGACGCGGCGGCCCGACCGCGTGATGATCGACGGACAGCGGGCCGTCGTCGTCGATTACAAATTCGGCGACCACGACGCCGAACGCTACCGCCGGCAGATGCGCGAATACCTCCACCTGCTCGGAGAGATGGGTTACGCCCCGGCCGAGGGTTATTTATGGTATGTAAAACTGGGTAAGATCGAAAAAATAGAGCCATGAGAAGCATCCTCGAAAGCCTTCCCGCGGCATTCCGCCGCCGGGGCCTCGGCATAGCCGCTACCCTCGTGCTGCGCGCCGTGCTCAACCTGGCGGGGCTTGCCGCCCTGCTCCCGGTGCTGACGCTGGTGCTCGATCCCGCAGGATTCGAGGGCGACGGGGCGTTGGCGCGCGTCTACGCCTGGTCGGGCGCCGATTCACCGCAGGCGTTCGCATTAGCGGTCTGCGGAGCCGTCGTAGGGTTCATCATCGTGAAATGCGGCATCAATTTCCTGCTCGCACGCGCCGAGCGCCGCTATATTTACGACCTCTACCGCACCCTTTCGCGCCGCCTCTACATCGCCTACCACGACCGCGGACTGGCCTTCATCAACAACTCTAACTCCTCGGTGCTGGCACGCAACGTCAACGTCGTCTGCCTGGCATTCGCCGCCGGGGTCCTGCGTCCCGCCGCCGCCATAATCGCCGAGGCGATGCTCCTCATCCTGCTTTTCGCCTCGCTGGCCTTCTATACACCACTCGCAGCGCTGCTGGCCGTGGTGATCTTCCTGCCTGCCGTATGGCTCTACTATGCACTGGTCCGCAACCGGATCAACCGCTACGGCGAGTTGGAAAACCGCGCCCAGCGCGAAAAGGCGCGGCTCGTGGCCGAGACCTTCCGGGGTTTTGCCGACATCGAGCTGAGCAACGCCTTTCCCGGGATGCTCCGCGCCTTCGACCGCACGATGGACGAAGTGGTACGCACCCGTTCGCACGAAGCCGACATCGGCCAGTTGCCCCAGCTGTTCACCGAAATCGGGCTTGCCATAGGCATGGCCCTGCTGGCAGCCCTCAGCTTCGGCGGCGGACAGTCGCAGTTGTTATTCGGCGTCTTCGCTGTGGCGGCCCTGCGGCTGATGCCCTCCGTGCGCGGCATCATGTCGGGCTGGGCCACCATCCGCTACAACCGCTACACCGTCCCCATCCTGCGCGAAGCGGCCCTGCACGAACCGGCTTCCGCACAGCCCGACTCTCCGACGACCGAAACGCTGCCCTTCGAACGCGAAATCGCCGTCCGTAACCTCTCGTTCCGCTTCACCGAAGAAGGACGGGAACTGTTCCACGGCCTTTCGCTCACGATCCGCAAAGGCGAACGCATCGGCATCCGCGGAACCTCGGGAGCGGGCAAGACCACCCTTTTCAACCTCCTGCTGGGGCTTTACGAACCCACGTCAGGTGAAATCACCGTCGACGGCACGCCCCTAACGGCAGCCAACCGCCGGGCGTGGCAAAACCGCATCGGCTACGTTTCGCAGCACCTGTTCCTCACCGACGGAACGTTCGCGGCCAACGTCGCGCCGGGCGTTCCCGCCGCCGAAATCGACCGAAAACGGGTCGTCGAGGCCCTCGAAGCCGCCCAGTTGGGCGAGTTCGTCGCCGCCTTGCCCCGGGGCATCGACACGCCCGTCGGCGAATGCGGCAGCCGCCTCTCGGGCGGACAACGCCAGCGGATCGGCATCGCCCGTGCCCTTTACCGCCGGGCCGACGTGCTCTTTTTCGACGAAGCGACTTCGGCGCTCGACAATCGCACCGAAGGGGAGATCAACCGCTCGATCGCTGCAATCGCAGCGCGAAATCCGGGCCTGACCCTGCTGGTGATCGCCCATCGAGAAACCTCGCTCGAATATTGTGACCGAATCATAACACTTGGAGAATAAATGGAATACACAATCGCAGGCTTACGCCTCAGCCTGCCCGGCACACTCATAAACCGCCATTTCGGCCGTGCGCTGCAACCCTTCGCATCGGCATGTCCCGGCACGCCCGACCTGACGCTCGACGCCGGAACGGAGGTCACGCCCCTGCCCGATTACCGCGAGCTTCACAGCTTCGAGTTTACCGACGCAGACGCCGACTGTCGTTTCGGAGCCGACGCCGACGGCTACCTGCTCGAAATGACGCCCCGCGACGGAAGCGCTCCGGCCCGCTTCCGCATGGCCTACGGCGCAACGACGGCCCAGAGCGACATCACCCCGGAGCACAACCCCGCGCTGTTCCGGTTCGGGGCCTGGACCCTCTTCAACATCGCGGCACTGCCCCACGGGGCCGTGGCCTTCCACTCCTCGGTAATCCGTTACCGCGGCAAAGGCGTGCTATTCCTCGGCGAATCGGGAACAGGCAAAAGCACCCACACACGGCTGTGGCGGGAACATATTCCGGGCGCTGAACTGCTCAACGACGACAGCCCGATCATCCGGGCCACGGAGCGCGAAGCCATCGTCTTCGGCTCGCCGTGGAGCGGCAAAACCCCTTGCTACCGCAACGAAAGCTGTCCGATCACCGCCGTCGTACGGCTTTCGCAGGCCCCGCACAACCACATCCGCCGCCTTCGGCCGATCGAAGCCATCGGAGCCCTGCTGCCCTCCGCACCCCCGGCTTTCGCCCGGGACGAACGGCTCTCGGACGACACCTGTGGCCTGCTCTCCCGGCTGATTGCACAGGTTCCGGTCTACCACTTGGAGTGTCTGCCCGACGCCGCAGCAGCACAGCTCTCCTGCGACACGGTTTTCAACCGGCAGCCACTATGATACTGCTCCCCAACCAGCTCTTTTTCGAGCAGGTCGAAGCGATGCTCGCCGAAGGCCGCGAAGTCCAGATCCGCATGAAAGGCCACAGCATGCGCCCCCTACTGCGCAGCGAGCGCGACCAGGTCGTACTGAGCCCCTGCACCGACCCTGCGCGTCTCCAACCGGGCGACATCGTACTGTTCCGCACTTACGGCCGCCATATCCTCCACCGCATCGTCCGCCGCGACGGGGACCGCCTCACACTCGCCGGCGACGGAAACTACCGCATCACGGAACAATGCACGACGCGCGATGTCGTCGGCGTCGCTACACGGGCCATTCGTGCCTCGGGGCGCACCGTTAGTTTCGATTCACCCGGCTGGCGGCTCCGGTCGCGCCTCTGGCTCTCGATTCCGCCGTGGCTGCGGCGGCAGTTGCTGCGCGTGCTCTGGCACACAGGCTTCAAATAAAAAAGCAGGACTTTGCAGTCCTGTTTTTTTTGAAGACAGCCCGGAGGGTTGCGTGCTTCGCGAAAAAATCCCCGGATGGTAGTACCTGAGTACTTTCCAGCCGGGGATTTCGAGGGATGTGCGGAAATATCCGCTTAAAATCGAAAACTATTCGCCCAGAGCGAAACGCTTGTAAGCGATAACCGTAGCCTCTTTGTCAGCCTTGTGGATGTACTCGGCGATCGTCTCCTTCTCGCCTACCACCGGCTGGGCCAGCAGCGTGTTCTCCTCGAAGAACTTGCGCATCTTACCTTCGGCGATCTTCTCGAGGATTGCGTCGGGCTTGTTGGCGTTCTTGGGATCCTGCTTCATGGCCTCCATGGCGATCTTACGCTCGTGCTCAACGACCTCTGCGGGGCAGTCGGCCTCCGAGATCGAAACGGGAGCCATAGCCGTAGCCTGCATGGTTACGGTGTGGGCAACCTCGGCGGGAATCTCCTTGTTGAAGCCCAGGATCGTACCGAGCTTCTTGTTGAAGTGCACGTAAGCAGCGCAGTAAGGAGCCTCGATACGGCCATAGTAGGCCAGTTCGATCTTCTCGCCCGTCTGGCCCGATTTCTCGGTCACCATCTCTTCGACGGTACGGCCTTCGGCGTTCTTCGAAGCCATCAGCGTGTCGAAGTCGGCAGCATCGTTCTTCACGGCAACCTCCAGCATAGCCTCGGCCGAAGCGGTATACTCGGCATTCTGGGCTACGAAGTCGGTCTCGCAAGCCAGGCAGAGGATGTAAGCCTTCTGGCCTACGATCTTCGTTACGACAACACCCTCGGTAGCGGTGCGGTCGGCGCGCTTGGCGACGATGAGCTTACCCTTCTCGCGGATAATGTCCTGAGCACGTGCGAAATCACCTTCGGCCTCGATGAGGGCATTCTTGCAGTCCATCATACCAGCACCGGTCATCTTGCGGAGCTTCATTACATCAGCAGCTTTGATTTCCATAATTTTGTCCTTTCTCTTAAGGTTCGTAAATACAATTATTCTGCCTTTTCCACGGCTGCCTCGGCAACAGCTTCGGCAACTTCGGCTACCTCGGCAGCAGGCTCCTCAAACGGAGTCTCGACAGCGGCTACAACCTCTGCCACGGCAGCCTCCTCGGCATCTACCGAAGCCTTCACGGCTTTCTTGATGCGGGGCTTGCCCTCCTTCTTAACGGCTGCACCTTCGGCGTCTGCCTCCTGTGCTTCCTTCTCCTTCTCGAGTTTGCGCTCCTCGGTTCCTTCCGCGATAGCGGCGCACATGGCATCGAGAACCACGGCGATCGACTTGGTAGCATCGTCATTTGCAGGGATAACGTAATCAATGTCGGTCGGATCACAACAAGTGTCTACCATTGCAAATACGGGGATGCTGAGACGTTTGGCCTCTTTCACGGCGTTGGACTCCTTCTGAACGTCCACGACAAACAGGGCAGCCGGAAGACGCGTCAGGTCGGCAATCGAGCCGAGGTTCTTCTCCAGCTTCGCACGCTGGCGGGAGATCTGGAGTTTCTCGCGCTTGGAGAAATTATCGAACGTGCCGTCGGTCGCCATCTTGTCGATGGTAGACATTTTCTTGACGGCTTTACGTATAGTGGGGAAGTTTGTCAGCATACCGCCTGCCCAACGCTCGGTGACGTAAGGCATACCGACGGATGCCACCTTTTCGGCAACAATGTCCTTGGCTTGTTTCTTGGTGGCTACGAACAGCACACGGCGACCGCTCTTGGCGATCTGCTTGATGGCTGCTGCAGCCTCATCGATCTTCAGCACGGTCTTGTGCAGGTCGATGATGTGGATGCCGTTCTTCTCCATGAAGATGTAAGGAGCCATTTTAGGGTTCCATTTGCGCTTCAGGTGACCGAAGTGCGCACCGGCTTCCAGTAATGTATTAAAATCTGTACGTGACATTTTAATTCAATTCGTTGATTAATTTTAATTCTCTTTTCTTCAACCCTCCGGGTAGCGGCCTGGCCGGTCCCGGGAAGTTTTCCGCGGCGTGGCAACCGGGCGGTAATACGCGATATATAATATATAGGTAGTCCGCTTGGTTTGTAAACCGACGCCGTGCGTTGCCGAAATTCCGGTCGTGCGTATTAACGCTTGCTGAACTGGAACTTGCGGCGTGCTCCGGGCTGACCGGGCTTCTTACGCTCAACCTCGCGGGAATCGCGCGTGAGGAATCCGGCTTTCTTCAGTACCGGACGCATCTCAGCGTCGATTTCGCACAATGCGCGTGCGATACCCAGACGAGCGGCCGAAGCCTGTCCCGTGATACCACCGCCATCGAGGTTGATGACGATGTCGTAATTCTCAGCGGTGTTGGTAGCCAGCAGGGGCTGCTTCACCTGATACTGAAGAATTTCGAGCGGGAAGTAAACTTCAAGCGCTTTGCGGTTGATTGTAATCTGACCCTTGCCCGGCTTCACGTATACGCGAGCCACAGCGGCCTTACGACGACCTACGGTGTTTACAACTTCCATAACTCTTACTTAATCTCGTTTAATTTAATAGTCTTCGGGTTCTGTGCGACGTGGGGATGCTCCTCGCCGGCATACACCTTCAGGTTCGTGAGCAGTTTATCGCCCAGGCGGTTCTTGGGCAGCATGCCCTTGACGGCCTTCTCGATGATAAACGTCGGTTTCTTTGCCAGATAATCGGCAGGCGTAGCGAAACGCTGGCCTCCGGGGTATCCGGTGTGACGCGTGTAGACCTTGTCGGTCATTTTGTTGCCCGTGAGCTTCACCTTCTCCGCGTTGATGACGATAACATAGTCACCGCAATCGACGTGGGGTGTGTAGCTGGGCTTGTTCTTGCCTCGGAGGATCTTCGCGATCTGCGATGCAAGACGTCCCAATACCTCGTTCGTAGCGTCGATCACCACCCATTCCTTGGTAGCGGTCGCTGCATTCACCGAGATAGTCTTGTAGCTTAATGAATCCACTGTTTTTACGTTTAATTTAACTTATTGTAATCCGTTCCCCGCACATTGCGGGTGCGCAAAGGTACGAAAAAGTTTTCGATCTGCAAAAACAATTGAAAATCAAAATCGAAAACCACGAAAAAAAACCGCAACGGCCCCGTGTTCAAGGGAGTTGCGGTGTCCGGAAGCGCTGTGGGCGGGACTCGATTCACGGCCGGAGGGTCCTGCTGCCGAACGAGGCGCCGGGAACGGGCCACGGCTTGCCCTTCTCGATCCGGAAATCGACGGGAAGCGTGAATTTCACAGGTACGGCCTCGCCGTCCCTGCGACCCGGGGTCCATTCGGGAGCGGTCCGGAGCGCATTTTCGACCTCCCGGGAGAGAAGCTGCGACGGCGATTGGAGAATCTCCACCGCCCCGACCGAACCATCCGCGCCGACGATGAACGACACCAGGACACGGCCCTGGATACCGGTTTTCAGGGCCTCGGACGGGTAACGGACCGTCTCCATCACCCAGCGGCGGAACTCCATCAGGCCGCCGCCGCGGAACTTGGGCTCCACATCGAAAACCGCTGTGGAGTCTTTGGCCGGCCGCTTTTCCGCCTCCCGGAAATCGAGAATCTGCGTGACTTGGAAACGGACTTTTTCACCGGCCAGTTGGGCCGGGGACCACAGCGGGATGTTATCGACAGCCCGTCGCACCAGCTTCGAAAAAGCCGTGTGCTTCATGGAGTGGGCTACTCTGATACCGGTAACCGTACCGTCGCGTTCGACGACGAAGCGCACGACAATCCGGGCCGGAGGTGCAGAAACCGAAGGCCCCAGCAAACTGTCCACCTGCTTATAGACCCAATCGCTGAAATCCTCGAAACTCCCACGTCCATGGAACAGCGGCAGCTTGTCGACCTGCTTGTAAGCCGTATAATCTTCGGAACGAAGCCCTTCGGGCGTGCGATGCAGCAACAGGTTGAAACGCATCTTAAAATAAACGTCATAAGGCTTTTCGGCGGGCGTCCAGTCGGGCGACGACGAGATCGCCCGGCGAATCCGGTTGGCGAAATCCACATCGCTGAACCCCGGCGTGTCGACCTTCCGGACCCGGCCTTTCTTATTGACGCAGAATTCAGCATCGACCCAGCCTTCATCCCCGGGATAGAAGACGTCGTCCTGCAATTCGAGATTGCGGAGCACCCAGCGTTTGAACGCTATCCGGTCGCCGCCCTGAAATGTCGGCATCACCTGCTGCTCGGCTTCCGCATGTACGTTGAAATCAATCGGAATGGTGAACTGAACCCGTACGGGCTCCCCGTCACGCATGCCGGGAGTCCAGACAGGCGACTGCCGCACGACGCGCATGGCAGCCTCGGAAAGCACACGATCGGGCGACGCCAGCGTGGTCACCTCGCCCACCGTGCCGTCGCGTTCGACAACGAACGCGATCACCACACGACCGCGGATACAACTTTCGATCGCCTCGTCGGGATAGACCAGCCGCTCCTGCACCCAATGGCAGAACGCCGTAATATCGCCCCCGTTGAAAGCGGGCATCGGATCGGCAAGCAGGAAAGGCGCATCGCCCGAAAGGGAATCCAAAGTCACCACGGCCACGGAATCGGCAGCCGGAGGATCGTCCGGCGCCGCATGTCCCAAGGACGAGGCGCGCCCGGGAAGGAGTGCGCAAAACACTCCCGCAACCAGGGCAAAACGAATCAGACAGGAACTATTCATCATTCACAATGCTAATGTAGGACCGACTTCAAAAGGTATCCGGAAACAAGCCCACGCCGGATATTGCGTCAATACGAGCGGGAGGCGCCCGGACTCCGGCCGAAATTTCCGGCTCCGGAAGCCTGCGTCCCCGGCGGAATCCGGAAATCGACCGGCAGCGTGTATTTCACCCGGACCGCCCGGTCTTTCTGTATACCGGGCTCCCACAACGGCGATTGTTCCAAGACCTGCACGACCGCGTCCGTAAACAGCGGATGCGACGAACGCATCACCTTGACCGACGAAAGCGCCCCGTCGCGCTCGATGACGAAGGTAACCACAACACGGCCCCCAACGCCCTCCCGGTAAAGTTCCGAAGGATATTTGACGTTCCACATAACCCAACTACGGAACGTATTCAGGTCGCCGCCCTGGAACTCGGGCATCTTCTCGGCAACCAGGTAAGGCGTAGGAAGTCCGCTCGAATCGGCGGCTTCGGCCTTTTCGGATTCGGGACTGAAATCGAGCGATATGGAACTCCGGAAGCGAACCGGCTCACCGTCGATCACGGCAGGGGTCCAGACCGGAACCGCATAGTGGCGTTGCCGCACCTTTTTCGTCGAATAGCCCTTGCCGCGCCGCGCCTGCAAATCGAGGTCCGACATCGTACCGTCGCATTCGACCACGAAGCGGAGCGACACCCGGTACTGCAACTCCTCCACAGAAGTGCCTGTCAAGCTGTCGGCCAGGTGGACCATCCACGCCTGAAACTCCCTGGGACCGCCGCCCCGGAAAGCCGGCGACTTGTCGGCCTGCCTGTAAGCGGCAATATCCCGGGCGCAGAGTGCCCCGGAAGCGTCGCGCACCAGCCGCAGGTCGAAAAGCACCTTCACAGCCTGCGCCTGCGGCTTCCCGCCCTGCATGGCAGGCGCCCATGCAGGCGACGCGGCAATGGCTTTTTCGACACGCCGCGCCAACGCCGATACCCCGAGTTTCGACACGTCGAGTTCCCTGAGCTTTCCGTTTTTAGCCACCACGAACGACACTTCGCCGCGAATTTCATCGCCTTCGCTGAAAAGACTGCCCGAAAGGTCGAGGTTCCGCAGCACCCAGCGTTTAAAGGTGACGGGGCCTCCTCCCCCGAACTTAGGCATCTCAGGCACAGATTGGCCGTCAACTTTCGCCGGTCCGTCCGCAAAGGCGGCGGCATGCAGCAACACGAGGCACACGGTCCATGTAATCAAGCGTTTCATGGCAATCGGGTATTTGAAGAGTTCGGTTTCGTAAATATAGCAAAAAAAGCTACATATGCAATGAACGGAGCGCAAAAAAAGAGGTTCCGGCAAACCGGAACCCCTTCTTATCAGGCACGGGCCCTGCGGCCCGGAATCGATCTCTTATCCGAGGAACGAAAGCAGGATACCTGCGGCAACCGCCGAACCTACCACACCGGCCACGTTGGGACCCATGGCGTGCATCAGCAGGAAGTTCGAAGGATCGGCCTTCTGGCCCTCGGTCTGCGACACGCGGGCGGCCATCGGAACAGCCGAAACACCGGCCGAACCGATCAGCGGGTTGATCTTGTTACCCTCTTTGCTCAAAGCGTTCATCAGTTTGGCCAGCAGCACGCCGCCGGCAGTACCCATCGCGAAGGCAATGACACCCAGCACGAGGATGAACAGCGTCCGCGAATTGAGGAACGCCTCGGCCGTAGCCGTCGCACCCACCGTAAGGCCCAGGAAGATAACGACGATGTTCATCAGCTCGTTCTGTACCGTCTTCGACAGACGGTCCACCACGCCGCACTCCTTCATCAGGTTACCCAGCATGAGGCAGCCGACGAGGGGAGCAGCCGACGGCAGCAGCAGCGCGATAATCACGGTGATGATCAGCGGAAAGAGGATCTTCTCGGTCTTCGACACCGGACGCAGCTGGCGCATCTTGATCTTACGCTCCTTCTCCGAAGTGAGCAGACGCATGATAGGCGGCTGGATCACCGGCACGAGAGCCATGTAAGAGTATGCGGCCACGGCAATCGGGCCGAGCAGTTCGGGCGCCAGGATTGCGGTGAGGTAGATCGACGTAGGACCGTCGGCGCCGCCGATGATACCGATCGAAGCCGCCTGATCGGGCGTGAACCCGAGCGCATAAGCGCCGATGAACGTCAAAAAGATACCGATCTGGGCGGCAGCGCCCAGCAGAAAGCTCTTGGGATTGGCGATCAGCGGACCGAAGTCGGTCATGGCTCCCACACCCACGAAGATAAGGCAGGGGTAAATACCGAGTTTTACACCCAGGTAGAGGTAGTCCAGCAGTCCGGCGCTGGCCACGAAATTGCCCCAGTGGACATGTCCGCCGGCGAAAAGCTCGGTGTGAAACAAGTTAGCTCCCGGGAGGTTCGTCAACAGCATGCCGAACGCGATGGTCAGCAGCAACAGCGGTTCGAATTTATGCTTGATGGCCAGGTACAACAGGAAAAAGGCCACACAGATCATAACCAGGCTGCCCCACCCCATATTGGCAAAAAGGCCCGCCACGCCGGTCGATTCGACAAATGTCTCAAGACTCTCCAGCACGAAGTTGGAGCCGGAAGTCAATACACTCCACATAAGCCTATTCGATTACGATTAAAACGTCGCCTTCCATTACCGTAGCGCCCTGCTGTACGAGGACCTGCTTCACAACACCACCGCGGTCCGCGTCGATGTTGTTCTCCATCTTCATGGCTTCGAGCACTACGAGCGTCTGGCCTGCCGTGATGGTATCGCCGGCAGCGACCTTCACGCTCAGGATCGTACCCGGCAGCGGGCATTTCACGCTGTAACCCGACGAGGGGGCAGCGGGAGCGATACGCGGCGAAGGAGTAGCCGTCGAAGGGGTGATCATGGCGCTGTTTGCCGACTTGGGAGCCGGGGCGACCTGCGGTTTGGAGGCCGAAGAAGACTTGGCGCCCTCGATCTCGACCTCGTAATCCACGCCGTTGACCACGACGTGCGCAACCGTCGAGGTCTCGTTTACGTTGTCGATCTGGACGTTGTAATTATGTCCGTTGATTTTCAGTGAGTAATCTTTCATGTTCTTTTTTGGGTTGTCATGCTCCTACGAAAAGTTCTATTTCCGGTCGGGAAGCTGGGTTAAACCGTGAATTTTCGAATTCCAGGGCGAATAGGCCCGCTTGATGTTGAGAATGGTCAGCACCTCGGACTCCCGATCGTGCAGCGCTCCCTTGTAGATTTTGAGCGCCGTGGCGATGGCGGCGATCTCCTCGTCGCTGATCATCGGCTGGGCGTCGACCTTCTTGCCGCTCGCAGGACGAACCTTGAAGCAGGCGCCGAAACCCTTCATGATGAAGATCAGCGCCACAAGCAGGAAAACTACCAGGCTGAAACCGATCAGCGATACCCAGAGTATCTCGGACCATCCCCAGTTCGTTACAGTCAGTATTATCATCTTCTCAGGCTGTTAGAGGGGAATATTCGAATGTTTCTTCGCGGGGTTCTGCAAACGCTTCGTCGCCAGCGACTGCAGGGCGCGAATCACACGGAAACGCGTATTGCGCGGCTCGATCACGTCGTCGATATAACCGTAACGGGCAGCGTTGTAGGGATTCGAGAACTTGTCGTTATACTCCTTCTCCTTGTCAGCCACGAACTGCGCCTTCTCGGCCGGGTCGGCAATAGCGGCCACCTCCTTGCCGTAGAGCACCTCGACAGCGCCGCTGGCGCCCATCACGGCGATCTCGGCCGTCGGCCATGCGTAGTTGATGTCGCCGCGGATGTGCTTCGAAGACATCACGATGTAAGCGCCTCCGTATGCCTTCCGCAGCGTCACGGTAACCTTGGGAACCGTAGCCTCGCAGTAAGCGAACAGCAGCTTCGCGCCGTGGGTGATCACGCCGCCGTACTCCTGGGTCGTACCCGGCAGGAAGCCCGGAACGTCCACGAGGGTGACGATCGCGATGTTGAAGGCGTCGCAGAAACGGATGAAACGCGCGGCCTTGCGGCTGGCGTTGATGTCCAGCACACCGGCCATGAACTTGGGCTGGTTGGCGATGATGCCCACCGACTGTCCGTTAAAACGGGCGAAGCAGGTGATGATGTTCTTGGCATAACCCGCAGCCGATTCGAGGAACTCGCCGTTGTCGACGATGGCTTTGATGACCTCGGCCATGTCGTAAGGCTTGTTGGCGCTGTCGGGAATGATGTCGTTGAGCGAATCCTCCAGACGGGTGATCTTATCCGTGCAGACGGCCAGCGGAGCATCCTCCATGTTGTTCTGCGGCATGTAGGAGATCAGCTTCTTGATCAGTTCGATGCCCTCCTCCTCGGTGTCGACGGCAAACTGCGCCACGCCCGACTTGGTGGTGTGCATCGCGGCGCCGCCCAACTGCTCCTGCGTCACGTCCTCGCCCGTCACGGTCTTCACGACCTTCGGGCCGGTGAGGAACATGTTCGAAGTCTCCTTCTTCATGATGATGAAGTCGGTCAGCGCGGGCGAATAAACCGCACCGCCGGCGCAGGGGCCGAAGATAGCCGAAATCTGCGGGATGACGCCCGACGACATCACGTTGCGCTGGAAGATGTTGGCATAGCCGGCCAGGGCGTTGACGCCCTCCTGGATACGGGCGCCGCCCGAGTCGTTCATGCCGATGCAGGGCGCGCCGTTGCGCAGCGCCATGTCCATCACCTTACAGATTTTGTCGGACATCGACAGCGACAGCGAACCGGCCGTCACGGTGAAATCCTGTGCGAAAACATACACCAAACGTCCGTCAATCGTACCGTAACCCGTCACCACTCCGTCGCCGAAGGTGTGCTTCTTCTCCATGCCGAAGTCGTAGCAGCGGTGGGTCACAAACATATCGAACTCCTCGAACGAACCCTCGTCGAGGAGCATCTGGATGCGTTCACGGGCGGTATATTTGCCCTTTTCGTGCTGTTTGTCGATCGCTTTCTGACCGCCGCCCATGCGGGCCGTCTCGCGGTTCTCGATCAGTTTGTTGATCTTATCCTGAATCTGGCTCATAATCTCTTATTTGTTTTTGTTTTCGCAAAGCTCCGTCAGGATGCCCTGGGTCGATTTCGGGTGCAGGAAGGCGATGGTCATACCCTCGGCGCCCTTGCGCGGGGTCTTGTCGATCAGGCGGATGCCTTTGGCCTCCGCGTCGGCAAGCTGCTCCTCGATGTTCTCACAGGCCAGCGCCATGTGATGAATACCGACTCCGCGGTTTTCGATGTACTTGGCGATCGTCGACTCCTCCGAAGTGGGCTCCAGCAATTCGATCTTGGTCTGACCCAGCATGAAGAACGCCGTGCGGACCTTTTGGTCGGCAACCTCTTCGATGGCGTAGCACTTCAGGCCCAATACGTTTTCCCAATAGGGAATTGCCTCGTCGAGACTCTTCACGGCAATGCCAAGATGCTCGATATGAGAAACTTTCATAGCAAAAATTAAATTTAAGTTAGTGAATATTTATGTGTATTTTCGCTCGTTGTTATTTTGCGAACACAAAGATAGGCGAATCTTTCAGAATCGCCAAAATTCAACGGACTTTTTTTGGCAATACTTTGGCTTCGAAATTCGCAGGATGTGTCGGAAAGGACGATTCGGGGTCCGACCGGCTCCGGGAAAGTTACGATTCGAAAGCCGGGAATTCCATCCCGCAGGTCCGGACGGAACAGGTAGGCCCGGAAAAATTTTGCGGTTTCGTCTTTTTTTCATAACTTTGTTCATAGGCATCACTAAAACCAAGCACTTATGCAAATGAAAATCACTCCGAACACGGGGGGGGGTCCGAGTACCTGACCCCTGAAATCACCGCTTTCGACATCGCCGTCGAAAAAGGATTCGCCGAATCCGCCCGCCTTCTCGAGGACATCACCTACGACGATTCGTGGGAATCGGCAAACCAATAACTCCGACGGCCATGAATACGAAACCCATCCTCCGCTGCGCCGCGGCTCTCGCGGCCCTTGCAGTGCTCGCCTGCTCGAAAGACGACACGGCCGAACCCGGAACTCCGGACACCTCCGGCTCCACCACCCCCTTCACCATCACCGCCACGATGGACGATGCACCCGAAACCCGCGTCTCGGCATCGGACGACGGTGCTAACAAAATCGAACTCAAATGGCAACGGAACGACAAGATTTATGTCGTCAACAGTGCCGAAACAGGTACCACATCGGCCGGAACACTCTACAAATTTACCGCCCAAAGCATCTCGACCGACGGTAAAACCGCTTCGTTTACAGCTCCCGCGGGATATGAGGGAATGCCTGCCTATGCCGCCTACGCGGGAACCTTATCTTCTTTCTTCAATCCGGCGAGCATAGGCATCGGCATCGGCGCTTATAGAACCTCGGCATCTGGCCTGCCCGAGATCTACCCGCTGTACGCCGCCTACGACGCCGAAACCCGACAGTTGAAATTCAAGCCCCTCTTCGCCGTGCTCAAACTCAACGTCACCCTGCCCGAAGGGGCCTCGGGTGTCCTCTCCCGGCTGAGGATCGGTTCGGAGGACGGCTCTGAAATCTTCTACTACGGTTCTTACGACATCACTTCCGGGGAGGCGGTACGCAAAAGCAGTTCGGTAGCCAACAAAATCATCCAGTCAGGCAGTTCGCCGTTTACCGGCAACACGGAACAATCCGTCTATCTCTCCGTCAATCCCGGGACCGAACTGACGGGAAAGGAGCTCGAAATCGACCTGATCGTCGGAACGAGCGTCTACACCGCCACGGTCAAGGGCGCAAAGCTCGAAGCCGGAAAGTGTTATCCCCTGACACTCGGGACCGCGAAATGGACCGCACGCAAAATCTACGAAGGCGGAACGGGCGCCCAGAACGATCCTTACCGAATCACAACCGAAACGAACCTGCGGGCTCTGGCACGGACCGTAAGAACCGGAGAAACTTATAAAGGCAAATACTTCCTGCTGACAGGGGACATCTCCGGCATCCAAACCTCCGAGGCGGAGCCGTGGCTGCCCATCGGAACGGGTGAATCCTTTTTCGGCGGGAATTTCGACGGAGGGAACCACACCGTCGGCGGCACGTTCCAGTTTTCGGACAAGGACGGAACAAGTCTCGGGCTTTTCGGGTATTGTAGCGGCGGCAGTATCTCGAACCTGACGCTCGCCGGCGATGTAGCTTACAGCGGCACCCAAACAGCTACGGTTCGTTTGGGCGGCATCGCGGGGTATTGCGAGGGCACAATCACCGGATGCACCCATACGGGAGCGCTGACGGCGACAAACGCGCAGGCGAACACGATCTATGCAGGCGGCATTGCGGGGTATTACAGCGGCACAATCATCACCGGATGCACCCAACAAAACGGAAACATCCTGGTGAATGCGGGTAATTCTACCCGTGTCGGGGGCATCGTGGGCTATATGTACAAATCTTCGTCCGCGATGCATACCTGCCACAACAGCGCGAGCAGCATCGTGGCGACTGGACAATATACCGTTAATGCCGGAGCGCTGGTCGGGAGCAACAACGGCACGGTTTACAGCTGTTCGACGTTCACGGGGCTGACGATCACCGAAAAAGGCACGCAGCAGAACCCCGTAAGGGCTATCGGCTACGGCTACCCGGGGCAGGACGTGACCCAGCCGTGTCCCGACGGGCACACCGACTGATCCCGCCCCCCCCCGAAAATGCAGACGGACGGCCCTTCGAAAAGGACCGTCCGTCGTTTTGCCGATCGAGAAAGGGGCTCAAAGAGGGGCGGGCGCAGAACCGGACGGAAAGCGTTGCGCCAAACCGTTCGCATCCTGAAACCGGCGGGTTACAGCGACGTGTAAATCTGCATGAGCCGTTCGGCGACGGCGTATTCGGAAAAGAGTTCCGCACGGCGGCGTTCCCGGTCGCGCATCGTGCGGCGCCACGACTCGTCTTCCAGGGCATTTTCAAGCGCCGCAAGAACCTCGCCCGGCACTTCGGGACGCACATAGGCCGCGGCGTTTCCGGCCGCTTCACGGTTGATCTGCGTGTCGCTCAGCACCATCGGCAGCCCCGCGCGCAGGGCCTCGACCACGGGAACGATCGACGCTTCGGCATCGGCGTCGGGCAGGTAAACAAAGATTCGCGCGAGGCGGAACAGCGCCGGAAGGTCCGCCGGGGTCAGTTCGTAGATAAAATCCACCCGGGTCGCGATATGACGTTCGCGGGCATAGTCCAACAAAAAATCGGAGTAGGCCGTACGGCGGCCGCAGACGACCACCCCGGCGGTGGACTCCATAGCGAGCAGGGCATCGAAAACCGCCTCGTGGTTGTGGCGCGGTTCGACAGTTCCTAACATCAATATAAACCGCTCTGGCAAACCATACTTACGCCTGGTATGTTCAAGTTCCGCTTGAGATGGATTCTCACGCGGCACGGGAGCCGCCAGCGGCATCATGACTTCGATTTTCGACGGGTCGATGCTGAGGCGTTCCGACAACTCTTCGCGGGCCGGAGTGCTGACCGTGATAACCCGGCTGGCCCGCCGCAGCGCACGGCGATAGAGCGTAAGAGCGAAGAGCCGCTCGGAAAGCGTATAAAGCTGAGGGTAACGCAGGAAATTGAGGTTCGGGACCGTCATCACCGAAGGCACGCGCCGCAGGCGGACGGCAAGCGGCAGCGACGGCTTAAAGCCATGGTAGAGGTCAACCTGTTTATATGACTTTCCATCAACGACATATTCATGTTCCGGAGCATAATGAGCCAACACTTTGGCAAGGTGTTGGGAGTAGGTCCCGCGGGGTGTGGCGGGAGCCGTGTCGAGTCCTATTTTCATAACTTGATCCTAAAAAATTGGTCCATATGGCAAATAATTGTTATCTTTATCGAATAAAACGAGGCTCTCTTATGAAGAAAGTGCTGCTTATATGGCTGTTGGCCGCGGGTTTCGCATCCGCAGGCGTCACGGCCCAGAACATCGCCCTCGGCGAACGCGTCCCCGAACTCAAAGCCCAGGCATGGCTCGACGACCGCCAGCCGATCCCGGCCCCGATGACTTACATCGAGTTCTACCATTCGACGAACCCCGCATGCAAAACCTCGCTCGAACGCCTGAAGGAACTCACGGGCAAATTAGGGACCAAACTACGCGTAATCGTCGTAACCAAGGAAGATGCCGCGAAAATCGCCCCGCTGCTGCGCCCCTACCTTTCGGAGCGGCTCACGGTGGTCCTCAACGCCGAAAAGGGTTTCACGGCATTCGGCGTGACCTACCTGCCGTTCGGCGTGCTGACCGACGCCAAAAACCGTGCCCTGTGGATGGGAAACTCACTACAAATCAATGAAAAACTGATCGAACAATCAACCCGGTAACATACCATGTCATTCACCAAGATAGACCACTACGAAAAAGAGTACGCAGACACGCACCACGACACAGCCCTCAACGTCACACAGGGCGTTGAAGATCAACCAATAATAAACCCTTACTTCAAGCGTCGCAAGAAGCAGGCGCTCTCTACCGGAGAGTATGTCGCAGGCATACTCGCGGGCAATATCACCATCCTCTCGCAGGCCATCACGCTCGTCGAATCGAACAATCCCGAGCATTACGCGCAGGCGCAGGAGATCATCGAAGCCTGCCTGCCCCACGCCGGAAAATCGGTTCGCATCGGCATCACGGGCGTCCCGGGAGCCGGCAAGTCGACCTTTATCGAAGCCATCGGCAACATGGTCGTTTCATTGCGGCACAAACTGGCCGTGCTGGCCATCGACCCCTCGTCGGAGCGCAGCGGCGGATCGATCCTCGGCGACAAAACCCGCATGGAGAGCATCTGCAACAACCCCTCCGTCTTCGTGCGGCCCTCGCCCTCGGCAGGATCGCTGGGCGGCGTAGCCCGCAAGACGCGCGAGACGATCGTACTGTGCGAGGCCGCCGGATTCGACGTGGTATTCATCGAGACGGTCGGCGTCGGGCAGTCGGAAACAGCCGTGCATTCGATGGTCGACCTCTTCATGCTGTTACAGATTTCCGGCGCAGGCGACGAGCTGCAAGGCATCAAGCGCGGCATTATGGAGATGGCCGACCTGATGGTCATCACCAAGGCCGACGGCGAGAACATCCACAAGGCTGAACTGGCGCAGACGCAGTTTCAGGGCGCACTGAGGCTCTTCCCCATGCCCGAATCGGGCTGGCGGCCCAAGGTATACACCTCGTCGGCGGTGGCCAAAACAGGTTTGGAGGAGGTTTGGAAGGGAGTGGAGGAATATCTCGACCATATCCAGAAGAACGGCTATTTCCAGCACAACCGCAACCGCCAGAACAAATATTGGATGTACGAATCGATCAACGAGGTGCTGCGCAACAGTTTCTACCGCGACCCGGCCGTAGAGGCCCATATCGGGGAGTATGAAAAGCGCGTGCTGGAAGACAAAATCTCGTCGTTCATCGCCGCCAAGGAGTTGCTGGACATCTATTTCAAGGATACCCGGACACTCGAATAACGGCCCTAAAAACGAAGAACCCCGCCGCCCGAAAGGGAACGGCGGGGTTTTCTATGACGGGAGTCCGGAACCGACGGAAAACAGGGCACGCGCGACCGGACAATCAGCATACCGACCGTCCTCCCGCAATCTAAAACCCGGCGTTTTACGCCGACAGGACGGTTATTTCAGTACCGGAAGGCGGAGTTTGAAAACCACGGCGACGATCCGGACCGCAATGACGCTTACGGCGGCGGCAATTTGGAGCGCGGCGCCCGAAAGCCCCAGCAGTTGGCATCCCCAGAAAACCACGCCGCCGAAAACACAGGCCAGGGCGTAGATTTCCTTGCGGAAGATCAGCGGTTCCTCGTTGATGAGGATGTCGCGCAGGACACCTCCGGCAGCGCCCGTGATCGTACCCATAACGACGGCCACCCACATCGGAAATCCTGCGGCGAGGGTCTTCTCGATCCCCACGACAGTAAACAGGCCCAGGCCGACGGCGTCGAAGATATAAAACGTATTGTCGAGGCGGACGAGGTATTTGCGCAGGCCGATAACGATCGCCAGGGCGAAGGCCGTAACGACCAGGTAATCGCCGTTCAGCATCCAGAACGGCGTCAGGTCCAGCATGATGTCGCGCATCGTACCGCCCCCTATCGCCGTAGTGATTCCCACGACATAGGCCCCGAACCAGTCGAAGCGTTTCGCCGCAGCCAGCCGGATGCCGCTGATGGCGAAGGCCAGCGTACCCACAATTTCGATAACAGAGAAAAAGGTCATAATCCGAATTTGTTACAGCCGGGAGTCCCCGTCTGAATTGGGACTGCAAAGATAGGACAAATCTGCAAAAGAGAAAACACGCCGCACGGAATACGGCAACGATTACCGGGAAAAATCGCACCGCCGCATCGTCACGGAAATATCCATGAACAACGCAGCGGTGCGACGTTACAAAACCGAAACCGGGTTATTCGGGCCAGGCGAACTCCAGCGTGCAGTCGAAGCTGTCGGAACCGTCGACGACCGAAACCTTCGTCGGATAGCCCTCGGCGTCGAACTCATAGCGGAAATCGCGTCCGGCGTTCGACAGCAGGTGCTTCGTGCCCGGCCCCATCACCCCGGCCAGATAGCCGATGTAGCCGAAGCCACTGCCCAGGTCGTCGAACGCATAAACCTCATACACTTCGAAAGGCAGCATCAGGGCAGCAATATTCTCCTTTTGCGAATAGGTGTAGCGAACCTCATTCCAACTGAAAAGAATGCGGTCGCCGCCATCGATCGTCCCGTCGCCGTTGAAATCGGCATCGGGTTTACCGTCGCCATTCTCGTCCCACGGGAAACGGCTTTTGACGTGTTCCGTCACGAGGTCGCCACCACCCCACAAAGTCTGACACATGGCAAAGAAACGCTCCCGGTCGTCGACAGCCTCGTAGAAACCCAGCCGTCCGTCCGGACGATAAGCGAAAGTCACCGTTGCGAGGACTCCCGAAGTGTTTTTCATCTGCATACGCACGGCACGACCCTGAGCGTCGAGCACGAACAAGGCAGCAAGGTCGATGACCTCGCCTTCGACCTCACCCTTTGCCGTAATGATGAGCCGATCGGCGGAGGGATAGCTCAGCGCATAGTTCACCTTGGCAACAGAACCCATACTGCCCTCGGCGGCAGCCAAACGCCCGGCAGGTGACCAGGTAAGATTGTATTCGAATACCCCTTCATCGGGAACCTCGGCCCGGAAACGCTTCAGGCGGCGTCTGGGAGCCCGGTCATCGGTCACAGGCGACGATTTCAGGGACAGGCGGGTTGCAGAACTACCGGCGGGCGTAAAATCGACCGTGGCGCTCTCGGAAGCCAGGTCGGAAAAGACAAGCGTACCGATGGTCGCCAATTCATGATCCCGGAGCGTAAGGGTCCGCAGGTCGCCCGAAACGGAATATGAGCCGGAAATCACCTCGTTTCCGGGAGCATCGGAACGCGCCTTCGCACGCGGAACAAGCACATAGCGCATCGAAGGCATGAAAGTCAGCGATTCGAAGGGCCCGCCCTCACAGCTCCACGTTTTGGAGATGGCATCGGTAAACTTCCCGATCGTCGCGGGATATTCGGTCAACTCGGCCTCCTGCGTTACGGTGAGCGCGGCGCAGGTTTTGCCGCCGGCCTCGATACTGACGGTGGCCGCGTCGGGCTCGCGGTCCGTGGTGTTGGGATCGGCCGAGACGGTGAATTTGCCCGCGGCAGAGATGACTTTGCACCACGCCTTGTCCGACGAGGCTTTCCACGCCAGGTCGGAAGTGACGGTTACGGTGTAACTCTCGGTCGCGGCAGCCGAGAAGCGGATGGGATTTTCACGCGACAGAAGTACCGCAGGAGCCTTATTCGGCGGCGTGGGGGGGGGTGTCGGCGGATCGCCGCCCTTGTCGCCGCAGGCGGTGAAGAGAAGCGGCAGGCTGAGAAGGAAAAGAATTCGTTTCATCGTAAATGGAGTTTGGTGTTTAGTACAAAGATAGCATAATTATTGAATCCGGAGCGGTGAGCTGGATACCCTGCGCAAGGAGCGGCATCGGCATCAGGGACAACAGCAGAAATAGAAGGTGTTTCATGTAAGGTTGGGTTTGGATAACGGTTGCCGAGTCCCTGCGGCCACCCGAACGAAAAAAGGGGATGCGCTCCTGCGATGCAGGCATATAAAAAACGTGGGACTAAACCCTTTATTTGAGTGTGAGGCCTTAGGATACCCTGGTAGTCAAATAAAACAGTAAAGCCCACGCGTGATGCGCGAGCGATCTGCCCTATCCCCGACTACCATCTGAAAGTTCCTAAGTTTCACACAGCAGGAATAAAAGCTGACGCTTCTTATATGTAGAGTCCGTCGCGGACGGACATGCGGACGATGTGTTTTCTAAACGATAGGCGGAGGTTTTAAGGTTATGCAGACAAATTTAATGAAAAATTCCGAATATCAAAAGGACAGCCCGACAACCATCCGCCCGAACGGATGCGAAAAGACGCCCCGGCAGCAAAAATGCCTCGGAACAAAGACGATACAAACAAGCGTTTCACACGGTGTAACGGTATAACGAACGCGGGCGGGGCAGAGCCGGGAGCGAACACCGAAACCGGAACGTGCGGTCAGGCCTCTTGGGCGTGGAGGCTTTCGGCAGTGACAGCGTACCGGGCACGCAGGCGGTCGGCCAGTTCGGGAACGCCCTCGGCGGCGCGTTTGCGGATCACTTCGAGCGGATTACGCACCCCCTTGATCGCCGGGCGGCCGGGATCGACCACGTAAACCGGAATGTCGGGACGCACGCAGCGCACCAGCGAGGCCGCCGGATAGACCGCCAGCGACGTGCCCACGACGACCAGGATGTCGGCTTCGGCAGCCAGAGCGGCGGCCCGGTCGAATTCGGGAACAGGTTCGCCGAAAAAGACGATGTGCGGGCGCAGCAGCGATCCGTCGGGCGCACGGTCGTTGAGCCGCTGTTCGACACCGTCGAACGGCACAATAAGCGACGGATCGGCCGTCGAACGCAGTTTGGTCAGTTCTCCGTGCAGGTGGAGGATATGCGTCGAACCTGCCCTTTCGTGGAGATTGTCGACATTTTGGGTGATGACCTGTACGTCGAAATCGCGTTCCAGGTCGGCAATGGCCAGGTGGGCCGCATTGGGCATGGCTTTGCGCATTTCGGCGCGCCGGTCGTTGTAGAAACGGATCACGCCCCGGCGGTTAAAACCGAGCGCTTCGGGGATACAAACCTCTTCGATCCTGTAATTTCCCCATGTTCCGTCAGAGTCACGGAACGTCGCCAAACCGCTGTCGGCGCTGACGCCAGCGCCGGAGAAGACAACGAGTTTTTTCATAGTAAGATGTAGTTTCGCCGGGTAAAGATAGCAAATTTATGGCATAGTTCATGCAAGATTCGGACGATGTAAACCAAATTAAATTTTTTTACACTATGGATCAACAAAAACACACCACCGAAGACACCCTGACCGACATTTTCGGCTCGAAGGAGATGCGCTCGCCCGCCCCGACGGAGTTCATTCCCAAAAACAAAACCGCGCCCGAAATCGCCTATCAGTTAGTCAAGGACGAGACCTATCCCCAGACCCAGCCGCGGCTGAACCTGGCTACGTTCGTGACTACCTACATGGACGATTATGCCACGCGTCTGATGAACGAGGCCATCAATATCAATTACATCGACGAGACGGAGTATCCGCGCGTTGCGGTGATGTGCGGACGTTGCCTGAACATCGTTGCCAACATGTGGAACACGCCCGAAAAGGCCGAGTGGAAGACCGGTGCACTGGGCATCGGATCGTCCGAAGCCTGTATGCTGGGCGGCGTGGCCGCATGGCTGCGCTGGCGCAACCGCCGCAAGGCCGCAGGCAAACCCTTCGACAAACCGAACCTGGTGATGAGCACCGGATTCCAGGTCGTATGGGAGAAGTTCTGCCAGTTGTGGCAGATCGAGATGCGCACCGTGCCCCTGACGCTCGACAAACCGACGCTCGACATCGACGCGGCGCTGAAGGTCTGCGACGAGAACACCATCTGTATCGTGCCGATCGCCGGTGTGACGTGGACGGGCCTCGACGACGACATCGAAGGGCTGGACAAGGCGCTCGATGCCTACAACCAGAAGACCGGCTACGAAATTCCGATCCACGTCGACGCGGCTTCCGGCGGTTTCATCCTGCCGTTCCTGCGTCCCGAAAAGAAATGGGACTTCCGCCTCAAATGGGTGCTGTCGATCTCCACGTCGGGCCACAAATACGGCCTGGTGTACCCCGGTCTGGGATGGGTCGTATGGAAGGACAAGAAGTACCTGCCCGATGAAATGTCGTTCTCGGTCAACTACCTGGGCGCCAACATCACGCAGGTGGGCCTGAACTTCTCGCGTCCCGCGGCGCAGATCCTCGGCCAGTACTACAACTTCATCCGCCTGGGATTCGAGGGCTACAAGGAGGTGCAGCAGAACTCGATGGACATCGCCAAGTACTGCCACCAAGAGATCGGCAAGATGCCGTGCTTCAAGAACTACGCCAAGGAGGTCGTCAACCCGCTGTTCATCTGGATGATGGATCCCGAGTACGACAAGAAGGCCAAGTGGACGCTGTTCGACCTGCAGGCCGCCCTGCAGCAGAGCGGCTGGATGGTTCCGGCGTACACCATGCCCAAGAACATCGACGATCTGATCGTCATGCGTATCGTGGTTCGCCAGGGTATGTCGCGCGACATGGCCGACATGCTGCTGGGCGACATCAAGAACGCCGTAGCCGAGTTCGAGAAACTCCAGTACCCCACTCCTTCGCGTATCAAGTACGAGAACAAGGAGCACCAGAAGGGTAAGGTTTACACGCACTGATAGACCCGCCGCCCCTTTCGGCGGCAAACGACAGCTCTGCTGCCCCGAAGGACGTTTTCCCGCGGCCGGTAACGGCTGACCGAACATTCAGGGACCTTCCCCGCGACACGCGCCCTCTCCGGGCGGCAGAACACCGGACGGCTCCCGCTTCACCCCCGAAGCGGAGCCGTCTTTTTTGTGTCCCGCCAAAATATCCGCCGCCGAAGCGGGTTTTTCCAGCCCGCGGAACCGGAACCGGGCAACAACCGCTTTCCACCTCCGAAACCCATCCCACGGGCAGGTGGCGAACGCTGCTGCCAAACAGGACAATATACCTGTACACCGGAACTTGTCCGGACCGGAAAAAATACCTATCTTTCGTCCGTTTTATCCCCATCGACTATGAAAGAGAATTTCGACCTGTTCCTGATCGTCATGGCCCTGCTCGCCGCCGTGGTTTATGCCGCACTGCACTTCTTCGAAGCGGGCTACGGCTACCTTTTCGACCGCCGCTACGGACCTCCCGTGCCCAACCGCCTGGGCTGGATGCTGATGGAATCCCCGGTTTTCGTGCTGATGTGCCTGCTGTGGGCTTCGTCCGAGAGGATGTGGCAGGCCGGGCCGCTGGCGCTGTTCATCCTTTTCCAGTCGCACTACCTCCAGCGGGCCTTCATCTTCCCGCTGCTGATCCGCGGCAAAGGCAAAATGCCCCTCGGAATCGTGCTGATGGGCATGGTATTCAACACGCTTAACGCCCTGATGCAGGGCGGCTGGATTTTCTACGTCTCGCCCTCAGGCTATTACGACGACTGGTTCGCACAACCCTACATCTACATCGGCGGGGCGCTGTTCCTGGCCGGAATGGCCGTAAACCTCCATTCGGACCACATCATCCGCAACCTGCGCCGTCCGGGCGACACGCGCCACTACATACCCCGCGGCGGAATGTTCCGCTACGTCTCGTCGGCCAACTACTTCGGCGAACTGCTGGAGTGGACGGGCTTCGCCGTGGCCTCGTGGTCGTGGGCGGGCGCCGTGTTCGCCTGGTGGACCTTCGCCAACCTCGCGCCCCGCGCCGCATCGCTGCGCAGGCGCTACGAGCAGGAGTTCGGCGAGGAGTTTTCACGACTCGGGCGCAAACGTATCATTCCTTTTATTTATTAACCCATGTCCGACCTTTTTACCCCTTACAAATTAGGCCCTGTCACGCTGCGCAACCGCACGATCCGTTCGGCGGCCTTCGAGTCGATGGGCAAGGATTTCGGCCCTACACAAGAACTCAAAGATTACCATGTCGCAGTAGCCCGCGGAGGCATCGGCATGACGACGCTGGCCTACGCCGCGGTGTGCCGCAGCGGGCTTTCGTTCAACAAACAGTTGTGGCTGCGCCCCGAGATCGTCCCGGGGCTGCGTGACATCACCGACGCGATTCACCGCGAAGGAGCCGCGGCGGCCATACAGATCGGCCATTGCGGCAATATGACCCACCTGACGACCGCCGGGCAGATTCCGATCGGCGCCTCGACGGGATTCAACCTCTACGCCTACACCCCGGTCAGGGGCATGCGGCGCAGCGAGATCGAACAGGTCGCCAAAGATTTCGGCACGGCGGTCCGTACGGCCCACGACGCCGGATTCGACTCGGTGGAGGTGCATGCCGGACACGGCTACCTCATTTCGCAGTTCCTCTCGCCCTACACCAACCGCCGGCGCGACGAGTACGGCGGGTCGCTGGAAAACCGCATGCGGTTCATGCGCATGTGCCTGGGCGAAGCCGTCGAGGCCGCGCGTGCGTGCGGCATGGCCGTCACGGTGAAGCACAACATGTACGACGGATTCCGCGGCGGCATCGAAATCCCCGAGAGCCTCGAAATCGCCAAGGCCATCGAGTCGTTCGGCGTGGACGGCATCGTCCTTTCGGGCGGATTCGTCTCGAAAGCCCCGATGGCCGTGATGCGGGGGCTGATTCCGATCTACACGATGAGTTACTACTCGCCGCTGTGGCTGCGCTACTTCATCCGCTGGTGCGGCCCCTTTATGATCAAACAATTCCCCTTCGAGGAGTGCTACTTCCTCGAAGACGCCAAGAAGTTCCGGGCCGCGCTCCGGGGACCGCTGATCTACGTCGGAGGCCTCGTGAGCCGCGAGGGCATCGACCGGGCGCTCGACGCCGGATTCGAACTGGTGCAGATGGCCCGCGCACTGGTCAACGACCCGGCCTTCGTCGAGAAACTCCGCGCGGGCGACGCCTCGACGCGCAGCGCATGCGACCACCGCAACTACTGCATCGCGCGGATGTATTCGGTGGATATGAAGTGCTGCAAGCATTGCGACGGTTTGCCGCGGAAGATTGCCGAAGAACTCAAACGCCTGCCCTGATGAAACGCGGAGCAATCACACCGGGAAGCGCCTGGGCGCTGGTGACGGGCGCCGGATCGGGCATCGGACGCTGCTACGCCCTGCGGCTGGCCGCGCTGGGCTACAACCTCGTACTGGCGGGCAACCGCCGCGAACCGCTGGAGACGGTGAAGGGCGAGATACTCGGCGATCCCACGGCTCCGGGAACCGCCGCCGGGTTCCGGCCCGACGTGCGGACGATCGAAATCGACCTGGCGCGCACGGAAGCCGCCGCGGAACTCTGGCAGGCCGTACGCCGCGAAGGCGCCGCGATAGACGTGCTGATCAACAACGCCGGGATGTTCTCGTTCCTCGACATTCTGCAAACCCCTGCCGAGCGTATCGAACGCATCGTGCTGCTGCACGACCTGACGAACACCCAGTTGTGCCGCCTCGCGGCCGCCGACATGGCGAGCCGCGGCTGCCGGGGCTACATCCTCAACATGTCCTCCTACTCGTTGTGGATGCCCTTCCCGGGGCTGGCGCTTTACAGCGCATCGAAGGCCTACCTGCGGTCGTTCTCGGTGGCCTTCGCAAAGGAAGTAAAGGAACACGGCATCCGCGTCACGGCGGTCTGCCCGGCAGGCGTGGCGACCGATCTTTACGGGCTGACGCCCCGCTGGCAGCGCATCGGCACACGCCTCGGGGTGCTCATCACGCCCGACTCGTGTGCCCGGAGGGGACTGCGCGCCCTGTGGCGGGGCCGCCGCTGCATCGTTCCCGACTGGTGGAACCGCGCATGGATTCCCCTCTGCAAGGTGCTGCCGATGTGGGTGCTGCGGCCGGTAAGGAAGTTCACGATGAAATTCCAGAAATAGGCATATCTAACGAATAGCGAAAAACATGAAAGATTTGATAAACACACGCTGCGGCTGGGCCGGGACAGACGAACTGTACATAAAATACCACGACGAAGAGTGGGGCAAACTCGTTACCGACGACAATGTCCTGTTTGAATTTCTGGTGCTCGAAAGCGCCCAGGCCGGGTTGTCCTGGATCACGATCCTCCGAAAAAGGGAGGGATACCGGAAAGCATTTCACGGCTTCGACGTGAAGAAAGTGGCGCAAATGACCCCGGAAGACATCGAGCGACTGATGCAATTTGACGGGATCGTCAAAAACAGGCTGAAAATCAAGAGTACGATCAACAATGCAAAACTATTCATGGCCATTCAGGAAGAGTTCGGCAGTTTCTATAACTACACCCTGTCCTTTTTCCCCGACGGGAAACCCATCGTCAACGATTTCAAGACCCTGAGCCAGATTCCCGCCACATCGCCCGAATCGGACGCTATGAGCAAAGACATGAAAAAACGGGGCTTCAAGTTCTTCGGATCGACGATCTGCTACGCCCATCTGCAGGCGGCGGGTTTTATCAACGACCATTTGGAAGGCTGTTTCTGCAAATCCACGGCCTGCGACCGGCATTCGTAAACCGCTTATTCCGTACGCAAAACAACAATATCTATGGATAAAATCAAAAACGTCGTCTTCGACCTCGGAGGCGTGCTGGTCGGCATCGACCTCAACCGCTGCATCGCGGCGTTCCGCAAACTCGGCATGGACGCCGTGGCCGAAATCATCAATCCCTACTACCCTGCCGAGATGATCGGACGGCTGGAGCACGGCGACATCACGTTCCACGAAGCCTGCAACCAGATGCGCGCCCTGTCGGGCACGCCGGAGGTCACCGACGACGAGATCGCCCGGGCCTACGGGGAGTTCCTCACGGAGATTCCCGTCGCAAAACTCCGCCAGATCGACGACCTGCGCCGGCGGGGATTCCGCACCTACGTGCTCTCGAACAACAACACCGCGTCGATGGAGTACGTGCGCCGGATGTTCACGGCCGACGGCAAGACGATGGACGACTATTTCGATGCCGTCTACCTCTCCTACGAACTGCACGAACTGAAACCCTCGGAGGCGATTTTCCGCAAGATGATCGCCGCGAGCGGCATGATTCCCGAAGAGACCCTTTTCATCGACGACGGACAGAAGAACGTCGACGCCGCGCAGGCGCTCGGGTTCTCGGTCTACATGCCCGCCTACGGAGAGGATTTCGGACACGTCCTCGAAAACCTCAACAGCTATGAAGAGAGCCTATAAAATCACCCTGATCGTAGTCGCCGCACTGATCGTACTGGTGCTGGCCGTCGCCGTCGCGGTTTCGCCCGTGACCAAAAACTACATCGAAAAGCACGACCGCGAACTGCTGGGCCGCTCGATCCGCATGGAGCGCCTGCGAATCAACATTTTCACGGGCCGCCTGCGTGTCGAAGGCCTGCGGATCGGCGGCACGAACGATTCGACGGTCTTCTTTGCGCTCGACAGTTTCGACATGCGCATGCGCATCCTGCCGCTGCTTTCGAACCGCGTCATAGTGAAGCACCTCCACTTCACGGCCCCCGACATAAAGGTCTACCAGCAGGGCAGCGCGTTCAGCTTCGACGATATTCTCCGGCGTTTCGCGTCGGCGGACACCGTCGCCGCGGCCGAAGAGCCGTCGAAACCGTGGGAAATCGGGCTTTACGACATCCGCATCCGCAAGGGGCGCATTTTCTACAAAGACCTCGAACTCGACGCCATATGGGGGCTCAACGACATCGACCTGCAAATTCCGGGCGTCTACTTCGGCGGCGAAAAGACCGACGTAGGGGCCGTGCTCAACTTTGCGGAAGGCGGTTCGCTGGCGACGAGCGTAGCCTACGACATCGCTTCGTCGGAATTCGACATCGGGCTGAAACTCAAAGACCTGACCCTTACGGGAATGCTGCCCTACTTCCGCCAGTCGCTCGACATCGGAAGCGTCGCGGGACGCCTCTCGGCCGACATCCGCCTCCGCGGCGACACGGAGCACCTGCTTTCGCTGCGCACCGAAGGAACAGCTTCGCTGGCGGGATTTTCGCTGACGGACATGCAGCAACGCCCCGTGGCCGGGGTCGACACGCTGGGCATGCAGTTGGCCGAAGGCGACCTCGGAAAGATGCGCTTCCGCTTCGACCGTCTCTACGTCGGGGGATTTTCGCTCCTGGCGGAACTCACGCCCCAGGGCGACAACCTCTCGGCGCTGATGAAGCCTTCGCCCGAAACCCCTGCCGCATCGGCCGAACCGGTCCCGGAGGCCGCAGCATCCGAAGGAGGCCCTACGCTCCAGATCGCCGACCTCGAAATTGCCGGGGGACGGGTGACGCTGCGCGACCTGACGATGAACCGTCCGTTCGAATACGCCATGACCGATATCCGCATGCGAAGCCGCAACTTCGATCCCTCGGCACGCAACAACCTCCAGATCGAGGCACGGATGCAGCGCACCGGACAGGCGAAACTCCGCTGGGAAGGGACGCTCGACAACCTGAACAACCAGAACATCACACTCTGGCTTTCGAACCTCGACCTGCGTGATTTCTCGCCCTATTGCGAGCATTTCACGGCCTATCCGCTGACACGCGGCAACCTCACGTTCCGCAGCCAGAACGTCATCCGCAACCGTTACCTCGACGGCACGAACCACCTCGACGTGTTCGAACCGCGCGTGGACAAGAAACGCAAGGACCTGAAACCCGAAATGAACATTCCGCTCAAATTGGGGCTTTACGTGCTCAAAGACAAGAAAGGCCACGTCAAAATGGACCTTCCGGTGGGCGGAAACCTTGATTCGCCGGAGTTCTCCTACCGCAAAATCGTGCTCAAAGCCATCGGCAATGTGCTGCTCAAAGTCGTAACGGCGCCCTTCTCGTTCCTTTCGGGCAGCCGCGACAACCTCGAATACATCCCCGTCGATCCGGCGCAGTATGCCTTCACCTCGGAGCAATACGCCTCGTTCGACCAGATTGCCCAGATGCTCAAGGATAAACCCGAGATCCAGATCGCACTGACCCAGCGTATCAACCTCGCCCGCGCCCTGCCCGCACAGGCCGCCAACGCCCTGCGGCTGGCCTACCACAACAGCCTCGCGGCGGCAGATTCGACCGGACAGCGTCCGCAGCTCTCGATGCTCGAATACGAAAAACTCCAGCAGATCGACATCCGCACCCCGGCAGTCGCGGCCTTTGCCGATTCGCTGCTCACGGCGCAGGGACGTTCGCCGCAAGGCATGTCGCCGGATACCAAAGCCCTCGCGCTCTACCGCGAACAGGCCCTCGGACTGCTCCGGCGGATGATGGCCGCACGCGACAAAGCGTTGGCGGAGTATATGTTCACGACGCATGGAGTTCAGCCGCCGTCGTTCCGCCTGCAACCGCTGGATTCGCTCGCGCTGGCGGCCTACACGGGCCGCGACCGCTACACGATCGCCCTGGGCGTCGACGGCGAAACCATCGAGATCGGAGAAGAACAACCCGCGGAGACCGATGCCGCCGGGACTCCCGCAGAATCCGGAGCCGGCACGACGGCGAATCCGCCCGCAATTCCGGCGGATAGTTTGCCGGCAACGACTCCGGCCGCACCCGTTCCGGCGACGAGCGTATCAACGGAAACGACAGCAGGCAACGCTTCGGCGGAGGCTCCCGCAGGCGATGCCCCGGCAGTATCGTCATAACATTTTTCGGGCGAATGCTCCGGCCCCGGAACCTGGGACCGGAGCCGCTTTCAAAACAGCGCCGGAAACGTCTCCGATCCATTAGCCGCGCTTTTCCCGGCAAAAGTTTGCCGGAACGGAAAAAAGCGGTTATCTTTGCACCCCGGAATCGCAAGGTTCCCCCGACCGAAAAAGTCCGGGGATGATCCCGAAAGGATCATTCGCAGGCCTCGAGGCCGGGAACGACGGGGTGTAGCGCAGTCCGGTTAGCGCACCTGCTTTGGGAGCAGGGGGTCGTGGGTTCGAATCCCGCTACCCCGACGAAAATCGAAAAATCCTTAGCCAATCGGCTAAGGATTTTTTTTACAGACACACGGAAAGCCGCAATACATTGCAAGACTGGTTGAAAAACGACAGCAATCAAAGAAAAGTTTTCCGGCGGCACAGCCGAATTGCCCGCAAAGGGTTAATTTTTCCGGATTTTATTTTGACTTTTCGGATTTTCGGCTTATCTTTGTGCGCTCTTAAAACGATAAGGGTACTTGTTCGGGGTGTAGCGCAGTCCGGTTAGCGCGCCAGCTTCGGGAGTTGGAGGTCGCTGGTTCGAATCCAGTCTCCCCGACAAAAGAAAAACCTTTGCTCAGGCAAAGGTTTTTTGTTTTTATACATAGTCGAGCCTGTATATACCGGCAATCTCACGAACATTTACACACGGCAAACGGATTTTTTCCGTATATTTGGACAATGACCCGCAAACCGACACTCATACTCCGCTTCTACCGCTCGACGATGTTCTTCTTCTGCGCAGCGGTGAGCATAGCGTTGGCATGGGTCGCCAAGCGACACGGGGCACAGATCGTTCCGGCGCTGCTACTGGGAAAAATCCTGATCTATCCGCTTTACCTCTATGTGTGGATCGTGCCGCGCTATTCGAACGAATTCCATTACTACCTCAACCTGGGCATCCGCCGCCGTATCCTGTTGGGCGTAAACTGTGCGGTGGATTTCCTGCTGTGTTACCTGTTGTTGAAATGTTCCGTCGCCCTGCTGTATGCCGCCCACTGAAAAACATATCCTCGAAATCGACTCCGTAGAGTTGGCATTCGGCGAACGGAAGATTCTTTCGGGAGTTTACCTGCTCGTCGAAACAGGCGGCGTGACGGCTGTGCTCGGGCGCAACGGATGCGGAAAAAGCTGCCTGATGAAGATTCTTTCGGGGGCACTGAAAGCGGGATTTTGCTCGATGCGCATCGACGGAAAATGGCACAGGCGGTTTACCGAAAAGGAGGTTCGCTACCTTCCGCAACATCCGTTCATTCCCGGATGGCTGCGGCTGGAACGCGTGCTCGGCGATTTCGGACTGCAAAGGGAAGAACTGGAACGGTGGTTTCCGGAGTTTATTCCCCTGCGCGGAACCCGCATCAGGGAGTTATCGGGCGGGGAACAGCGGATTCTGGAATGTTTCATCATCCTGCGCAGCCCGGCCCGGTTCGTCCTGCTCGACGAGCCGTTCTCGCAGATTGCACCCCTGCACGTTGCAACGCTCCAAACACTCATTCGGCAGGAAAAGGCGACGAAAGGGATTTTGCTCACCGACCACATGTACCGCCACGTAACCGGGATTGCCGACCGGATGTACGTGATGGCCGACGGGCAGGCCTATCCGTGCGAAAACGACGAAGACCTGATACGCCGGGGCTACCTGAACCACCTCTGAGCGGTCAGAGCCGGTGGTAATGGCAGTAGAGCAATTCGCCGTCGTCGCCGCGCAGGTGCATGCCGCCGCCCTGGCAGTAGCGGAACATGCCGCAATCGGCGCATTCGCCCTTGCGGGCCCATTCACGGTCGCGGAAGGGTTCGAAACGATGCTGCCACACGTCCCAGAATTTATCCCGGTAGATATTGCCCTGGTGGTAGTTGGCACGGATCGAGGTACAGCCCGAAATGGCTCCGTCGACGCGGATCGAGGCCACCGAGACGCCTGCGGCGCATTGGTAGAACTGGTCGCGGACCTCGGCCTCGTAACCGCCCAGGAAACCCTCGCAGGCATAGCTGGCGTCGATGAGGCTCTCCTGGCGGGTTCGGCGGATAAACTCCAGCAGTTCCCGGAACTGGGCGTCGGTCATTCGCAGCGAAAGATCGTTCCGGGCCCGCCCCATCGGGAAGATCGAGAAAAGCCGCCAGTGGCGCACTCCCTCCGAAATAAGCATATCACGGAAAGCCTCCAGTTGCGGGATCATCGCCCCGGTCACACAGGTCACCACGTCGCAGGAGAGCGACGGTTCGCGGACGACGAGCCGCACGGCATCCAGCGCCCGGTCGTAACTGCGGGGATTGCAGCGGATGTAGTTATGTTCGCGTTCGAAACCGTCGAGGCTTACCGATACGGATTTCAGGCCTGCATCCAGCAGACGCCCGAACCGCTCCGGGGTCAGGGCCAGGCCGTTGGTCACCATGCCCCAAGGATAGCCGCGGCGCGTGACCTCGGCGCCGGCCTCTTCGAGGTCCCCGCGAACCAGCACTTCGCCGCCCGAGAAGATAATCAGCACATCGGCGGGATCGACGTGAGGCGTAACCTCCTCGTCGAGCACCTTCAGGAAGTCGGCCAGCGGCATGTCCGCAACGCCGGGGTCCACGCGGCAGTCGCTGCCGCAATGGCGGCACGAAAGGTTGCAGCGCAGCGTACACTCCCAAAAGAGCGTATCGAGGCGGTGCTCACGCACCTTCGAAGCATAAAGATCGGAAAAAATATTGAGGGCAAGTCGCTTGCGAAGCCCCAGCCGGCGGGACGGCATGGCTTATTTTTTGCCGGAGGAAGGGTCCTCTTCCCGGGGACGTTCGGCCACGGGAGGCAACGTATCGGGGCGCTCCAGGCGTTTGAGCCGTTCCGCCCGGGCGCTGTCCTGCCTGGGCGCAGGCACACCATACATCACAACCACACGGCGGGGAAAATCGGAGGTCCCCTTCACAGCCGTCGTGTCGGCGTCCTTGGGTTGGCGGGTCTCCTCTTTAGGGGCGTTTTTCACCGATGTACAGGCCGTAGAGAATCCCAAAAGGGCTGCCAGTGCAAGTTTGATTTTCCTGTTCATATACGCGATGCGGTTTTACATTCGCCAGGCAAGACGGCGCCGAATCGATCCGACGATGCCGGAACGCAGCTTGCCCGAGCCGAAGTTTATCTCCGGCAAATATAAGAATTTTCCGTTAAAGACAAAAAAACATGCCAAAAAGTTTTGAAAGCCAGTGATTTTTACTTTACTTTGCCGAACACATTAACACTTTAATTCTCTATTTTTATGACAGGTAAGGTAAAATGGTTCGATGGCAAGAAAGGCTACGGATTCATTACAGCGGAGAACGGAAAAGAGATTTTCGTACACTTCTCGGGCATCGCTAAGGACGGTTTCAAGTCACTCAACGAAGGTCAGGCAGTCGAGTTCGAAGTTGGCACCGGAGCCAAAGGCGAACAGGCTATTAACGTAAATGTAGTTGAGTAAATACGCAAACTATATTACAGAGATCAAAAAGGAGGCTACCTCGACGAGGAGGCCTCCTTTTTTCTTGCCCGTTTGAAAAATAAATCGTACTTTTGGGCGTCCGAAACCGAAAAAAAGGTTCTCAAAACATAAAAATTCAAATCATGAAAGAAGCAATCGCAATTCTGACCGGCGGCGGACCGGCCCCCGGCATGAATACAGTAGTGGGCAGCGTCGCCAAAACGTTCCTGCGCCAGGGCTATCGCGTCATCGGCCTTCACGAAGGCTACACGGGCCTGTTCAACCCCTCGCCCCGCACCGTAGACATCGACTACCCGATGGCCGACGGCATCTTCAACCAGGGCGGTTCGTTCCTGCAGATGAGCCGTTTCAAACCCAAGGATACGGATTTCGAAAACAACTTCAACCTCAAGTTCTTCACCGACAACAACGTGAAACTGCTCGTTACCGTCGGCGGCGACGACACGGCTTCGACCGCGAACCGCATCGCCAAGTTCCTGGAGGCCAAACAATACCCCATCGCCAACATCCACGTTCCGAAGACCATCGACAACGACCTGCCGCTTCCGAAGGGCGCGCCGACGTTCGGTTACGAATCGGCCAAGGACAAGGGCGCCGTTATCGCCCGCGCGGTCTACGTCGACGCACGCACGAGCGGCAACTGGTTCGTACTGGCTGCCATGGGCCGCTCGGCAGGCCACCTGGCATTCGGCATCGGCGAGGCATGCCACTACCCGATGATCGTCATTCCGGAGATGTTCGACAAGACGGAGATCACCGTCGAGAAGATCGTCAACCTCGTGATTTCGTCGATCATCAAGCGTAAGATCATGGGCATGGACTACGGCGCCGCCGTCATTTCCGAAGGCGTGTTCCACGCACTGTCGGACGAGGAGATCCGCAAGAGCGGCATCCACTTCACCTACGACGACCACGGGCATCCCGAGTTGGGCAAGGTGTCGAAGGCGCACATCTTCAACGAGATGATCGAGATGAAGCTCAAGGAACTGGGCCTCAAGGTCAAGAGCCGTCCGGTGGAACTGGGCTACGAGATTCGCTGCCAGACCCCGATCGCCTACGACCTCACCTACTGCTCGGAGCTGGGTATCGGCGTCCACAAGCTCTTCGCCGAAGGCAAAACGGGCTGCATGGTTTACGTGGATTCGGAGGGCAACGTGTCGCCGCTCTACCTCAAGGACCTGCAGGACCCCACGACGGGCAAGATTCCGCCCCGTCTGGTGGACATCAAGTCGGACAAGTTCACCTCGGTGGTGGAGACGATTCTCAACGCCATCACCCCGGCCGACTACGAAGCGGCAAAGGCATACGTGCCCAATCCCGAGGAGTATGACTTCCACAAGATCCTGAACTGGAAATAATCCGTCAATGATCCGATAAAATTCCCGGAAGGCTTACTGCTTCCCGGGAATTTTTCTATATTTATAAATCACTCAAGCATCTGAACCCATCATGAAGCAAACCCAGGAACCCGTGTTCGAGCCGATGCCCGAAACACCCCGGGAGCAGGAGTCCCCGGCCCCCGAATCCAACGCCGCCGACCGGCAGGCGGCAGAACTCTCCGAAGCCCGAAAAAACATGACCGCCGGCCTGCTGTGGTGCGGAGGCGGCCTTGCCGTGAGCTTCCTCACCTATTTCCTCGCCTCACAGGGCGGAGGGCGTTATTTCATCGCCACGGGCGCCATCATCTGGGGTTTCATCCAGGCCTGCCGGGGACTTTTCACGTGGTTGAAGATCAAATACCGGAACGGAGAATACACCGCATTCTGGCGCATGCTGGGGGCCGCTGTCTGTACGGTCGTAGCGTTGGGATGGCTGTATACCTTCTCGACGCGTTTGACGGGCGGCGAAGAGGTTGCCTATCTGGATACCGAGCAGACATACGTCTGTGTAGACGCCGGCATACGTTATACGGTTCCGGCAGGCTATACCCCGATCGAAAAAACGGTGAACCCCGAAACCCCGACCTCCTACGCAAACTACCGGATGAGCACATGGAACGATGAAATCGGATTCATGATCGAAGGGGTTCCCGGCTTCATTCCTGCCGAAATCACCTCTATCGCCGACATCCGGGACTACTGCGCAAAACGGGATTCGGCCTATTACGACAAGGAGATCATCGCACCGACACGGCTTATCACCGTCGGCGGACGCGAAATGCTTTGCAGCGAAGGGCGCAGCGAGGAATATCCGGCCCAAATCTATACGGCTTACGATTTGATGAACGGACGAACGCTTATCAGCGTCCTGTTCTTCTACGACGAATCGGCATACGGCAAAACCGCGACCCGCCTACGGATCGAGAAACTGCTCGGAAGACTCGATTTGTTCGAAGTACAACAACCGCAAACGGCAGCGGCTGCCGAATAACACGAAAGACGGGCTTCGGCCCGTCTTTTTTTCAGAACAGCGTCGGAGCGGGAACAGGCAGGCAGGGAGCCTCCGGACGGAGGTTGACAACCTCCAGGCCACGGCGCAAGGCACGGCGAACGGTGTAGTGCGTACCGCCGGACGAGCCGTCGTACCAGGCTACAAGCACCCGGGCATTGTCGGTGAGGTAATTGTTACGGACGGCATAGCAGCCCCGGTGGTAAACCGGGGAGAGCACCACGGTTTCGGCCGCAGCGGCCAGCACGCTCCGGAAACGTTCGCGGTCGGCCGGGGAGAAGCGATTTTCCTGCCCGTGGAACGGAACTGCGGCGACGAGCCGCACACCGTCGCGCTGACGACCGAGTTCCAGCACGGCTTCGGCGGCGGCGAGGTCGAAACCCACGGCCATACCACTCAGGAAAGTGCGGAATCCCCGGTCGTACAACGCCTCCAACATCCGCCGCAGGGCATCGGAAGCCTCGCCGCAATAGGTGCGGTGGCCGGTGAAGGCGACGGATATGCGGGAATCGGCAATCATACGTTCAAAGGTAAGGCTTTGGCCCGGACTTTGCAAGTTCAAATGCTGAATTTAAACTTTCAGCAACTATGAAAAACACAGGAATTGCCATCGTATCGCTCGTGGGCGGCATGATCATCGGTTCGGCCCTCACAATGCTTTTCACGCCCCAGTCGGGCCCTGAACTGCGTCAGAAAATCAAAGACTCGATCGACGACGAGATCGACAAGGTGAAAGGCAAACTCAGCCGGGTGGAGGAGCAGATCGAGGAAGCCCGCTGCAAATGCGACGAGAAATGACCCGCACTACACAGTGTAACGATGGAGAATAAACCTTCCGGCGGCCGTTTTGTGACCGCACTGCTGTTCTTCGTAACGACTGCGGCCATAGCCATCCTGCTGCTGCTCACGGCACTGGTCATCTGGCTTTCGGCCGTAACAGGCTCGTTCATCGCCTCGGCGCTGATCGTAGGCGGTTTTTTCGCCGTCCTCGCAATCGTCATATACCTGTCGGCGATACGCGATGCCGTGGAACAAATCCGCCGGCAGGCCGAAACGGTTTACGAGGTGGCACGTGCAGCGCAAACAGGTTACGAATGGGTCGCCGGAAAGGTTTCTCTCTTTCTAAAGCTCCGCGAGGAGTTACAGAAAAAATGAAAAATGCCGATGCAAGAAAATGCACCGGCATTTTTCAGGCCTTCCGCGAAGGGTTGCGCCGCCATCTCCGCACGGGCCTCTCGAACTTGCACCGAACCGCGTTTCCGATTTCAGCGGTTCGTGTTTCGGCCTAACGTAATCCGGCCTAACGTAATCCGGCCCGGACGAAAAATACAAACGTATTCCCGTTCGGGCCGGACATGTCAGGGCAAAAAAGCCCTGTAAAATCGAAAACTACTTAAAGTAGCGTTTGTAGAGCCCTTCGAAGCCCTTGCCGTGGCGAGCTTCGTCCTTGGCCATCTCGTGTACGGTATCGTGCACGGCGTCGAGGTTCTCCTCCTTGGCCATACGGGCCAGGCGCATTTTGTCCTCGCAGGCGCCGCACTCGGCGTTCATACGCTTTTCGAGGTTGGTTTTGGTGTCCCAAACCACCTCGCCGATCAGCTCGGCGAACTTCGAGGCGTGCTCGGCCTCTTCCCACGCGTAACGCTTGTAGGCCTCGGCGATCTCGGGATACCCCTCGCGGTCGGCCTGACGGCTCATCGCCAGATACATGCCCACCTCGGTGCATTCGCCCATGAAATGATTCTGGAGACCTTCCCAGAGTTCTTTGCTGGCGCCCTTGCCGTCGCCGATCTTGTGTACCGTTACGAAATCCAGGTCGCCCTCGGCCTCAATGAGTTCTACGAACTTCTCTTTGCCGACTTTGCACATCGGGCACTGATCGGGAGCCTCGGGACCTTCGTGAATGTAACCGCATACGGTACAACGCCATTTCTTTGCCATAATCTTTCAAATGTTTAGTGTGTGATGTATTCTGTTTGTAGTGCAAAGATAGCAATTCAGGACGAAGCCCGTATAGATTTCCGATTGTCTTTTCTGATGGCCCGATAAGAAACGCTTATACCCCGGTGCAGAACCGGACAGGGAGCGTATAAACCGCCCGCCGCCCCTAAAGCCCGTCTCCCAGACGGGTCAGGCGTGGCGGTCGATCACCTCCTCGATGTAGGATACATCGGTCGAATCCTTCACCAGCACGCGTTTGTCGCGGTCCAGCAGGTACATCGCCGGAATAGCCCCCAGGTCGTAGAGGCTCTTTTCGCGCATGACACATCCCTTGTCATAGGCATTGATCCACGATGCCGGGATATGGTCGCGGTAGTCGCGCCACTCCCGGAGGTCCTCGTCGGGATAGAGCGCCAGCACCTTGAGCTGTCCCCGTTCGATCATCATCGAAAGCATCGGCGACGAAGTGATGGCTTCGCGGATTTCGCGGCACATCGGGCAGCCGGGATTATTGATGAACAGCAATACATATTCGGCTTTCACACCGTAAAGCGTCCCCGAAGCCCCCGAAGCGAGCGTATAGCGGAAATCGTTGGCGGGCTGCCCGAGACGGTTCTGCATGGCCATGTTCAGGTCGTACTGCGGGGCAATGCGCTCGTATTCGTCGTAAAAAGGGCTGGCAAGCTGCGCCCGAAGCACGGGGATGTAGAATTCGTCGTTGCGCAGCGGCGAGTTGGGGTCGTGCAGCACCTGATCGGCAAGCATCGCGAAATAGTCGAGCATCTGCTTCGACGACGAGGCCCGGTGCATCAGCGAATCCATCGGAGCCGAATCAGCCGGCCGGTCGGAAATCAACGCGATATAGCGGGCGTAGGCTTCGACCATCTGCACGGTGTCGGCAAGGGAGACGAAAAGCGTATCGGCGAAATCGAAGCGGTCCCAGTAGTGCCAGCGGAGGTAGTCGCGCTGCTCTTCCGGGGAGAGGCCCGAGGGGGCGATGGCCGGAAGGAAGACTCGCGGGCGGGACGCGGTGGTCTCGGTCTGCTGCGGGGAGGCGTTCCGGCGGCGGCCGCACGAGGCGACACACAGGGCCGCCAGCAGGAGGATCAGGATGCGTTGCATAAGTATCGTATTTAGGCGCAGAGACACTCCGCGTCGGGAAAAGCCGACTGTGGTCTTCGCCATTCTTTCTTTGGCAAATATAGTTTTTTTCCGGCAAGAATCAAGTGTCTCGACCCCCGAAATAAAGGTTCAAACCCGATTTGCACGGTAGTTGTAACATCCCAAAGCGTCAAAAAACCAAATTAATTCATTATGGATGTAAAGAAAACTACCACAAGTACCGGGTTCAAATTGAGTGTCATGACACTCGCAATTATGAACGTGACTGCCGTAGTGAGTTTGCGCGGACTGCCTGCGGAGGCGGTATACGGACTTTCGTCGGCATTCTATTACCTGTTTGCAGCCATCGTGTTCCTCATCCCGACGGCCATGGTCGCCGCCGAGCTGGCAGCAATGTTCTCCGACAAACAGGGCGGCGTTTTCCGCTGGGTGGGCGAAGCCTACGGCGCACGCACGGGATTCCTCGCAATCTGGCTGCAATGGATCGAGTCGACGATCTGGTATCCGACGGTGCTGACCTTCGGAGCCGTGTCGATCGCATTCATCGGCATGAACGATACGCACGACGCAGCGCTGGCCTCGAACAAGGTCTTCACGCTCTGCATGGTGCTGGCCATCTACTGGATCGCCACGTTCATCGCACTGAAAGGACTGGGATGGGTCGGAAAGATCAGTAAATGGGGCGGTATGATCGGTACGATCATTCCCGCGGGCCTGCTGATCATCCTCGGCATCATCTACATTTCGACCGGCGGACACAACCATATGGATATGTCGCAGGGCTTTTTCCCCGACCTGTCCAAATTCGACAACCTCGTACTGGCCAGCAGTATCTTCCTCTTCTATGCGGGTATGGAGATGATGGGTATACACGTCATGGACGTGAAAAACCCATCGCGAAACTACCCAAAGGCCATCATCATCGGTTCGCTCGTAACGGTCTGCATCTTCGTGCTGGGTACGTTCTCGCTGGGATTCATCATTCCCGCCAAGGACATCAGCCTCACGCAGTCGCTGCTCGTGGGCTTCGACAACTACTTCCACTACCTCCACATTTCGTGGGCCGGACCGATCATCGCCATCGCCCTGATGTTCGGCGTGCTGGCAGGCGTGCTCACCTGGGTGGCAGGTCCCTCGAAGGGTATCTTTGCCGTGGGTAAGGCCGGTTACCTGCCCCCGTTCTTCCAGAAAACCAACAAAAACGGCGTGCAGAAAAACATCCTGCTGATCCAGGGCTGTGTCGTAACACTGCTGGCACTGCTGTTCGTCGTGATGCCTTCGGTACAGTCGTTCTACCAGATTCTCTCGCAGTTGACCGTACTGCTGTACCTGATCATGTACATGCTGATGTTCTCGGCAGCCATCGTGCTGCGCTACAAGATGAAGGGCACGGCACGTCCGTTCCGCCTGGGCAAAGGCAACGGCCTGATGTGGTTCCTCGGATGCCTCGGCTTCTGCGGCGCATTGCTGGCCTTCATCCTGAGCTTCGTGCCGCCCAGCCAGATCGCAACGGGCAGCAACACCGTCTGGTTCTCGGTGCTGATCATCGGCTGCGTGGTAGTCGTAGGCGCCCCGTTCGTCATCTACGCGATGCGCAAGCCGTCGTGGAAAGACCCTCAGGCGGCCGCCGACTTCGCCCCCTTCCATTGGGAAACGCAGGCCAAGGTCGCAGCTCCCGCAGCGGCAACAACCGCTCCGACGCAGAACCCGTCTTCAGCCAATAACAACCAATCAACGAAATAAGTAAATCATGATCCAGAAAATCGACAAACAAGCGGTTCAGGAGGCCATCCAGATGGCTTATGACCGCTGCAAAAGCGAAACCGGCGGCAAAAACGCCGACTATATACCCTACCTGGCCAACGTACCGTCGAACCTCTTCGGCGTCGCAGCCTGCCTGCCCGACGGCGACGTAGTAGCCGTAGGCGACGTGGACTACAAATTCGGTATCGAATCGGTATCGAAGGTCCCCACGGCAATCCTCGCCATGAACCAGTACAGCGGACAGGAGATTCTCGACAAGATCGGCGCCGACGCCACGGGACTCCCCTTCAACTCGATCATGGCCATCCTGCTGGAAAATGACCATCCCTCGACGCCGCTCGTAAACGCCGGAGCCATTTCGGCCTGCTCGATGGTCAAGCCCGTGGGCGACAGCGACGGCAAATGGAAATCCATCATTTCGTTCATCGCCGACCTGGCGGGTTCGGACGTGGAGGTGATCGACGAACTCTACAAGTCGGAGACGGCTACCAATTTCAACAACAAGTCGATCGCGTGGCTGCTGAAGAACTACAACCGCATCTACGACGATCCCGACATGGCGCTGGACATCTACACGCGCCAATGCTCGATCGGCATTACGGCCAAGCAGTTGGCCACGATGGCCGCGACGATCGCCAACAGCGGCGTGAATCCGGTGACGAAAAAGTCTGTATTCAAACCGGAACTCACGCCCAAAATCGCTTCGATGATGGCGACCGTGGGATTCTACGAGCACACGGGCGACTGGCTCTTTACGACGGGACTGCCCGCCAAAACGGGTGTCGGCGGCGGTATCATGGGCGTCGTGCCGGGCGTGATGGGCGTTGCGGCGTTCGCTCCCCCGCTGGATGGAGCCGGGAACTCGGTAAAAGCCCAGAAAGCGCTGGCCTACATCGCCGGACACCTCAACCTCAACATCTTCGGCACGACGCGCTGCGTGATGGCCGGAAAAGAGGCCGTGAAGGCATAAGAATCCGCGGGACAACCCGCAAACGAAAAGGGACGCATTCCATCGCGGAATGCGTCCCTTTTTTTCGGGTCCGTGCAAGCGTCAGAAACGATACCGGGCTCCGACCAGCAGACAACCCGACGTACCGATACCGGCTTCGGCATAAGCCGCGATGCGGCCTCCGACCTCGACGCCGACAGGCGAGACCTGGAAGGCGAAGAGCGTCGATTTTTCGCTCTGGCCGTCAACCTTGGCCTTGGAGAACGCAGCGCCTGCACCGAGCCGCGAATAGAAGGAGACGACTTTCAGATTCAGCCAGTTCCACTTCACGTTGGGCAGCAGCGACCAGTAACGGTTCTTGATCTCCGAACCGACACGTTTGACCTCCTGCGTGTTCGAGGAATAGACAACCTGCGCTCCGAGGCGCAGGCTGCCGATCAGGCGGAAACTGTACCCCACCGTAACGGCGCCCCATCCTTTGAGGTCGGTATCCGAGCCCGAGAAAACCCCGGTCAGGATGTTGCTGTACGAATCAATCCAGTCGGTGACGGGAGCGACACCGTAGGAGACGGAAACCTCGCTGCGGCGCGATCCCTGGGCAAGAGCGGGCACAGCCATCAGTACGACGACTGCAACCATCAGCATTTTTCGGATCATAATTTTCTGTTTTTGGTTTTACAACGACGAATATAACAAAAATCACGCAATGAAACCAATCCGGTCAACCGACAGTAACGCACAGGCGGCAAAAAAGGGAAGGTTCATCACGAACCCTCCCCTCTTCAAACGGGCCGGAACCCGGCTCAATTCTCCTGCTCGACGGCCTTGAACAACGCGACATCCTCCGTCGTGGAGTTCATCACGTAGGTATAGGCCTCCGAAATCTTGCTTTCGGCGAGTTTGCAGAAAATACGTGCCGAAGCGGCATAATCCTCCACCTCGCAGGCCTGGCGGGCCAGCAGATAGGTGATGATGATATGACCGGCGGTCTCGACCAGACGGCGGGCATGGAAATCCTTGAATCCGCAGACCTCCTTGTCCCCGGCCTCGACGCGGGCCTGCATCTCCGAGAACTTCACGGTCAGCTCCTTGAGCTTCGTGACAACGGGACACATCGCCTCGGTGTAGCTCTCGGCGGCGTAACGCTCGATCTGCTCCAGGAACGTGCCCTTCGTCACGGCGTTGATGGCCGCTACGACCTGCAACTGCGAGGTTCCCTCGTAGATATTCATGATGCGCGCATCGCGGTAGAGACGCTCGCAGGGATAATCCTTCATGAAGCCCGAACCGCCGTGAATCTGGATCGCATCGTAAGCCAGTTGGTTGGCGTACTCCGACGAGAACAGTTTCACAAGCGGGGTGAAACCGTCGGCAAGGCGGTTGTAGAACTTCATCTCCTGGCGCTCCTCCGATTCGAGCGAACGCTCCTGTGCGATGTGGCCGTACTGCTTGTAGACCTCGACGAAGCGGGCGGTTTCGTACAACAGCGCACGCACGCCCTGCACTTTGGCCTTCATGTTCGAAAGCATCTCCGAAACGGCAGCGAACTGGATAATGGGTTTGCCGAACTGGGCGCGCTCGTGGGCGTATTTCAACGCTTCGCGGTAAGCGGCCTCGCACGTGCCGACCGACTGCGCGCCGATACCCAGGCGGGCGGCATTCATCAGCGACATCACATACTTGATAAGACCCATCTTCCGGTCGCCGACCAACTGCGCCGGGGCGTTCGTGAAGACCAGTTCGCACGTCGGCGATCCCTTGATGCCGAGTTTATTCTCGATACGGCGCACCTTCACGCCGCCGTCACGCTTGTCATAGACCAGCATCGAGAGGCCGCGGGCGTCGGTCGTACCCTCTTCGGTACGCGCCAGCACGAGCGAAACCTCGCCGTCGCCGTTGGTGATGAAACGCTTCACGCCGTTCAGCAGCCACGTCTGCTTCTCCTCCGACCAGGTAGCCTTCAGCATCACGGCGCCGAGGTCCGAACCGGCATCCGGCTCCGTAAGGTCCATGGCGCAGGTAGCTCCGGCCGAAACCCACGGCAGGTATTTCTGCTTGATCTCCTCCGAGGCGAATTCGTTGAGCGTCTCGGCACAGTCCTGCAAGCCCCAGATGTTCTCGAAGCTAGCATCGGCGCGGGCCACCATCTCGTTGGCCATCACGAAGCAGATGAGCGGGAAGTTCAGGCCGTCGTATTTACGCGGAAGCGTCATGCCGCTCAGGCCCGCATCGACGACCGCTTTCATGTTCACCACCGTACCCGAAGCATACTCCACATGATCGTTGACCACACGCGGGCCTTCGTGGTCCACGCCCTCGGCGTTGGGTGCGATCACCTCGCCGCAGACCTCACCGGCGATCTCCAGCACGCGGCGGTAGTTGTCCATCGCATCGTCGAAATCCTGCGGTGCGTAGTCGTAGAGGTCCTTCTCCGCGAAACCGCGCTCTTTCAGCTCCACGATCTTGCGCATCAACGGATGCTGGAGGTGGAACTGCAAATCCTTATTATCTGAAAAGAAATTAGCCATTACTTCGAGTTTTGTTTGTAGTACTTAATCATCTTGGGGATAATCTCATTGACATCGCCCGTGATGGCGTAGTCGGCGATCTTGTTGATCGGGGCTTCGGGGTCGTTGTTGATCGAAATGACCATCGACGACTGATCCATGCCGGCCGTGTGCTGGATCTGGCCCGAAATGCCGCAGGCGATGTACAGTTTCGGACGTACCGTGACACCCGTCTGGCCTACCTGGCGGGCATGCTCCGTAAAGCCTGCGTCGACAGCGGCACGGCTGGCGCCCACTTCGCCGCCCAGGACATCGGCCAACTCGTGCACGAGTTTGAAGTTCTCCTTCGAACCCATGCCGTAACCGCCGGCGACGATGATGCCTGCACCCTTGATGTCGATCTTGCGCTCTTCGATCTGGCGCTCGATGATCTTCACGGCGAGGTCCGTATCCTTGACGAATTTCTTCCAGTCGATCGCCTTCACCTCACCCGCGCCGGGTTTGGCTGCATACTCCTTGCGCATCACACCCTCGCGGACGGTAGCCATCTGCGGACGGTGGTCGGGATTGACGATCGTAGCGATGATGTTGCCGCCGAAAGCGGGACGAATCTGGTAGAGGAGATTCTTATACTCCTGGCCCGTCTTGGCATCCTTATGGTCGCCGATTTCGAGCTGCGTACAGTCGGCCGTAAGGCCGCTGTGCAGCGCCGACGATACGCGCGGAGCGAAGTCGCGGCCCACGGGCGTAGCGCCGAACAAGGCGATCTGGGGTTTCTCCTGCTCGATCAGCCCGCACAGGACAGCCGTATGGGGCAGTGTGCGGAACGGGGCGAAGAGTTCGTCATCGGCCGTCCAGACGGTGTCGGCCCCGTATTTGGCCAACTCCTTTTCGATGCCTGCGAGGTTGTGGCCCAGCACAACAGCGTCGAGTTTAACCCCGAGCGTCGTGGCCAGTTCGCGGCCTTTGGTAAGCAGTTCGAGACTCACGTCGGCGACCTTGCCGCCCTCCATCTCGATATATACGAATATATTGTTCATCTCAAAAAAACGCATTAACCGAGCGTATGGCTCGCGATGAGTTCAACCATAAGGGAATTGATGTCGTTGTCGGCAGCGGTGAGTTTCTTGGCCTCCTTCGCTGCAAAAACCACGTTCTCGATCTTTTTGACCTTCGTGGGCGAGCCCGTAAGGCCGAGCTGCGACGGATCGGGATCGACATCGGCGGCAGCCCACTCCACGATGCGGAGGTACTCCTTCGCGGCGGCGCGCTGTGCGGCGGGCGATTCGGGCGCTGCGGCGATCTCCGAGCCGGCGAGAGCTCCCTTGTACTTCATCACGCGGCGGGCGTTGCGCGGGCGGCACTCGGCAGCCGAGGCATTGACCGTAACGACCGAAGGAATCGGGCATTCGACAACCTCCGTACCATGCTCCAGGCGGCGCTTGATAACCAGCGCACCCTCCTTGACTTCGAGAATCTCCTCGGCATAGGTCACCTGCGGAAGACCGAGTTTCTCGGCAACCTGCGGACCTACCTGCGCCGTGTCGCCGTCGATGGCCTGGCGGCCTGCGAAGATCACGTCGGGAGCGATTTTCTTCATCGCACACGAAAGGGCGTAAGAGGTAGCCAGCGTATCCGAACCGGCAAATTCACGGCCCGAGAGCAGGTAACCGCCGTCGGCGCCGCGGAACATCGCGTCGCGGATAACGTCGGCGGCACGCTGCGGACCCATCGTGAGGATATGGACCGTAGAACCTTCGACGCGGTCCTTCAACTGCAGGGCAGCTTCCAGCGCATTGAGGTCCTCGGGATTGAAGATGGCCGGAAGCGCGGCGCGGTTGACCGTCCCTTCGGGCGTCATCGCGTCCTTGCCCACGTTGCGGGTATCGGGAACCTGCTTGGCCAAGACAACAATTTTAAGTGGTTTTTTCATATAAGTTAAATGTTACAATTAAGTTTTCTGTTACATTTCCGCCATACGGCACGATCGCGGCATTCGGCCGCGGCAGGAATTTCGGTTGGAATACGGACGGGGATAACGCAAAAACGCATCCCGAACCACTCCTTTCAGGTCGGGATGCGATGCTAGCGAACGATGGTTTCGCCGCGGTCGGGGCCTACGGAAATAATCTTTACAGGTACGCCCGTCTGCCGCTCGATAAACTCCACATAGCGTTTAAACGCCTCGGGGAACTCTTCGTAGCGGGTGAATCGGCGCAGGTCGCACTTCCAGCCTTCGAACTCGGTGTAGACCGGTTTCAAGTCGTCGGTGATCTCGTAGGGGAACTCCGAAGTGCTGCGGCCGCCGATCTCGTAGGCCGTAGCCACCTTGATCGTATCGAAATCGTTCATCACGTCGGACTTCATCATGATCAGCTGCGTCACGCCGTTGATCATGATCGAATATTTCAGGGCTACCATGTCCAGCCATCCGCAGCGGCGCTTGCGCCCCGTGACGGCTCCGAACTCATGGCCGATGCTGCACAGCCTGTCGCCCGTCTCGTCGAACAGCTCCGTGGGGAACGGTCCGCTGCCCACGCGCGTGCAATAGGCCTTGAAGATGCCGAAGACCTCGCCGATACGGTTGGGGGCGATGCCCAGTCCGGTGCAGACGCCCGCGCAGACGGTATTCGAAGAGGTGACGAACGGATAGGAACCGAAATCCACGTCCAAAAGCGTACCCTGGGCGCCTTCGGCCAGGATCGACTTGTTCTGCGAGAGGCAGTCGTTGACGAAATATTCGCTGTCGATGATGTGGAAACGGCGGAGATATTTCACGGCCTCGAACCACTGTTTTTCCAGTTCGGTGATGTCGTATCGGTAGTCGAGGCTTTTGAGAATCTTCTCGTGACGCGCCTTGGCGGCAGCATAGATGCTCTCGAAGTCGGCGCTCAGCAGGTCGCCGACGCGCATGCCGTTGCGGCTTACCTTATCGGTATAGGTGGGGCCGATGCCCTTGCCCGTAGTACCGATCTTGGCGCTGCCCTTCGCAGCCTCGTACGCAGCGTCGAGAATGCGGTGCGTAGGCAGAATCAGGTGGGCTTTTTTCGAAATGCAGAGTTGCTTGGTGAGGTCATGACCGCTGGCGGCCAGCGCTTCGGCTTCCTCGCGGAAGAGGATTGCGTCGATCACCACGCCGTTGCCGATGATGTTGGTCTTGCCGCCCTGGAAAATGCCCGAAGGGATCGAGCGGAGCACGTATTTCTCGCCGTTGAATTCCAAGGTGTGACCGGCATTGGGACCGCCCTGGAAACGGGCTACCACCTCATAGCGGGGCGTCAGCACGTCCACAACCTTCCCTTTGCCCTCGTCACCCCATTGCAGGCCGAGGATAACGTCAACTTTTTTCATTGTATCCGGTTCTGTTTTATGTTTGCAAAAGACATTTTTTGCATTCAAAGGTACGAATTATTATCCGAAACGCCCAAAGCCCCGCACAGACTTTTCAACAAATTATAAAGAAAAACGGTTTGAAAAGGAAAGCGTTTTGTCGAAAAAGGGGAAATAATGCGAACCCGGGACCGGGGAAACGGAAGGCCGGTCCACCGTGCCGGGGCCGATCTCAGTCCCGGACGATTTCGGTCCGCCCGTCGAACGAGACGCCCTGTGCGGCGAGGCAGCGGACAGTCGCCAGGTCGGGATTGCTCCGCACATCGGCACGCAACGCCGAGGCGCAGGCCGTCAGGTCGAGCGTCCCCGCGAGGGCATTGTCCGAACAGTCGAGCGACGCCAGCGAAGCATTCGACTGCAAATCGAGGCGCGGCAGGCGGTTGCCGCTGCAATTCAGGTCCGTAAGGCCGCGCAAGCCGTTCACGTCGAGCGACACGAGGTCGTTGTCCGAACAGTCGAGCCGTTCGAGGCGCGTCATCGTCACATCCAACTGCGAGAGCGTATTGCCCCGGCAATCGAGCCGCTCGAGGCGCGTGAACTCCTTCAGGTCGGAAAGCGACGCAATGCCCCGCTCCGAACAGTCCATGCGCAGGACGCGCTGCGCCTCGTAGCGCGAAATGCGTCCGTCGCCGTCGACATCGAACGCTCCGAGGCAGTAAGTCTCGAAGGCCTTGTCGTAGAATGTCAGGTAGATGTATTTGTTCTTCTCGTCGCGCTCGTCTTCGGCAAGGCCGCAGGCCGTGCCGAGCAGAACAAGCAGGGCGGGAAGGGCGCGAATCATAGGCTGTGTCAGATATTCACGTCGTCGTCGGAATTATCCGCCCCGTCCGAATTGTCGTCGTCGCTCTGGATGTCGTCGGCGCCCTTGATTTCGTCGTCGTAATAGTCCTTCTCGTCGTCTTCGTGCGAATTGTCGTCGACCTTTACATCGACCTTTACCATATACGCTATTTCATCCGTATCATAGGGTACGGCATAGAAAAAATCACCGTTGGGCTTGTCGACACGAATCATCGCATCGGTGAATCCCAGCGGATATTTTGCCTTGACAGCCTCCTGCAACTCGGGGCTGAGGTTATGAAAACTGGTAGCGATATGCTTCTTCACGATATTCTGTTTAGTCATGTTAGTGTCTCGAAATTTTTTGCAATTATAAGCAAAATTTGAATATCGCACCCCATCTGCAATTATTTTTTGCATTTTTTTTGAATTTACGCCAAATTAACTCCTTCTTAAAGACAAAATATGTAACTTTACCCACGTTATTATTCATAATATGGTACGCGAACGGATCGAAGAGCTGCGCCGCCAGCTCGAACTGCATAACTTCAAATATTACGTCGAAAACGCCCCCGAGATTTCGGATTTCGAGTTCGACGCCATGATGCGCCAACTCCAGGACCTGGAGCGCGCGCATCCCGAGTATGCCGACCCCAACTCGCCTTCGGTGCGGGTGGGAAGCGACCTTACGGCTGAATTCCAGACGGTAAAGCACCGTTATGCGATGCTGTCGCTGGGCAACACCTACTCGCTCGACGAACTGCACGAGTTCATCGGCCGCATCGAACGGGAAGCCGGACCGACGGACTACGTCTGCGAACTGAAATTCGACGGCACGGCCATCTCGCTCACCTACGAACACGGACGGCTTCTGCGCGCCGTAACGCGCGGCGACGGCGTCGAGGGCGACGACGTGACGGCCAACGTCCGCACGGTGCGTTCGGTCCCCCTGCGCCTGCGCGGGGAGGACTGGCCCGATTATTTCGAAATCCGGGGCGAAATACTGATGCCCTACGCCTCGTTCGACAGGCTCAACGCCGAGCGCGAGGCCAACGGCGAGCAGCTCTTCGCCAATCCCCGCAACGCCGCCGCCGGAACGCTCAAGCAGCAGTCGTCGGCCGTCGTGGCCAAGCGCGGACTGGATTGCACGCTCTATCAACTGGCTGGCGACGAACTACCGTTCACGAGCCATTGGGAGAGTCTCCAAAAAGCCCGCGAATGGGGCTTCAAGGTCTCGGATGCGGCGCGTATCTGCCACAACGCCGACCAGATCGACGCCTATATCAACCACTGGGACGAGGCGCGGCGCAAACTGCCCTTCCCCACGGACGGCGTAGTCATCAAGGTCAACGATTTCGCCGTGCGCCGTCAGTTGGGCTTTACGGCCAAAGCCCCCAAGTGGGCCGTAGCCTATAAATTCAAAGCCGAACAGGCCTCGACGCGTCTCGACAGCGTGTCGTTCCAGGTAGGCCGCACGGGAGCCATTACACCCGTGGCCAACCTCGAACCGGTATTGCTGGCCGGAACCACCGTGCGGCGCGCGACGCTGCACAACGCCGAGCAGATGGCCCTGCTGGACATCCGCCCGGGCGATACGGTTTACGTCGAGAAGGGCGGCGAGATCATCCCGAAAATCATCGGCGTGGACTTCTCGCAGCGACCCGCCGACAGCCGGCCGTTCGAATACATCACCGTATGTCCCGAGTGCGGAACGCCGCTGGTGCGCTACGAGGGGGAAGCCAAGCACTACTGCCCCAACCAGAGCGGATGCCGCCCCCAGATTATCGGACGCATCATCCACTTCATCCGCCGCAAGGCCCTCGACATCGACGGCCTGGGCGAAGAGACCGTCGAACTGCTCTACGAGAACGGCCTCGTGCGCGACGTGGCAGACCTCTACGACCTGCATGCCGGGCAGTTGGCCCCCCTGCCCCGGCTGGGCGAGAAGTCGGCCGACAACATCATCCGGTCGATCGAACGGTCGAAGCAGGTTCCCTTCCAGCGCGTACTGTTCGGACTGGGCATCCGCTTCGTGGGCGAGACCACGGCCAAGTACCTCGCCGAGCATTTCCGATCGCTGGACGCCGTGATGAAGGCTACGCGCGAAGAGTTGGTCGAGGCCGACGAGGTGGGCGGACGAATCGCCGACGCGATCATCGAGTACTTCGCCGAGGAGGCGAACCTGCGGATTATCCGCCGCCTGCGCGAAGCCGGGCTGCAATTCGAAGCCGAAGCGCGCGAACTGGCGTCGGAAGCGCTGGCGGGAAAGAGTTTCGTGGTTTCGGGCAAGTTCACGCGAAGCCGCGACGAAATGAAGGAGCTGATCGAACTGCACGGAGGCAAGAACCTCGCGGCGGTGTCGGGCAGCGTAGACTACATCGTGGCGGGCGACAACATGGGCCCGGCAAAACTCAAGAAGGCCGAGAAACTGGGCATAAAGATCATTTCGGAAGAGGAATTCATCCGGATGGTCGAAGGCGACGGTCCGGCCGGGGAGGCTCCGCAGCAGGGAGAACTTTTTTGAATGAAGAATTAAGAATTAAAAATTACAAGTATTTATGCTCCAATCCAAACTTTCCGGCGTAGGCGCCGCAATGATCACCCCCTTTACCGCAGACGGCCGTGTGGACTACAAAGCGCTGGCCCGCATGATCGACTACGTGATCGAAGGCGGCGTGGATTATATCGTCGCACTCGGCACTACGGCCGAAACCCCTACCCTCTATATGCCCGAACGCGCCGTGATCGCCATGTTCATCACCAACCAGATCGCCGGGCGCGTCCCGCTGGTAATGGGCTGCGGCGGTAACTCCACGTCGGAGGTGCTCGACCAGCTGCGCGAATTCGACCTGCGCGGCGCCGACGCCATCCTGAGCGTTACGCCCTATTACAACAAACCTTCGCAGGAGGGCCTTTACCAGCATTTCCGTACCGTCTCGGCCCACTCGCCCCTGCCGGTGATCCTCTACAACATCCCGGGCCGCTCGGGCGTCAACATGACGGCCGAAACCACGCTCCGGTGCGCCACCGATTTCAAGAACGTCATCGGCATCAAGGAGGCATCGGGCGACATCTGCCAGATGCAGCGCATCCTGGACAACCGTCCCGAGGGATTCCTCGTGCTGTCGGGCGACGACGGCATGACGCTCGAACTGATGCGCCGCGGCGGCGACGGCGTGATTTCCGTGGCGGCGAACGCCTTCCCGCAACGGTTCATGGAGTGCGTAAACCTCGCCAAGGCGGGCGATTTCGAAGCAGCGGAAAAAATCTACGCCACACTCGACGAAGCCGTACACGCGCTCTTCGAGGAGGGCAACCCCGTGGGGGTGAAATGCGCCCTCTCGGTGATGAAACGCATCGGCGACACGATGCGCCTCCCGCTGGTCGCCGGATCGGAAAAGCTGCGCGAAAAGTTCAAAGGACTGATCGCCAAATACGATTTGCGCTAAATTTGCGTTCGTACCAGAAACGACCGATATGAAACGATTGCTGCTTCTTATGCTGCTGGTTCCGGCACTGGCCGCCGCCAAGGTTCCCGACGAAGAGATGATCCTCGACCGGACGATGAACGCGGAATCGCCCTTCTATTACCCCGGGCTGATGATGCGTTACAACGCCGGCGACGCGACGCTGACCGACGAGGATTACCACTACCTCTACTACGGTTACGCCTACCGGGACGACTACAAGCCGCTGGCCCTGAACCCCGATCTAGACAAACTGCTGATGATGGCTTCGGGCATCGACCCCGACAAACCCGACGCCGCCACGCTGGAAACGATGATTTCGGTGGGGACCGACGCCCTGAAGCACGATCCGTTCAGCCCTAAAATCCTCAACCTGATGTCGTTCGCCTACGGGGCGCTGGGCGACAAGGAGCAGGAAAAAGCCTACTCGGACCGCATGAACGGCGTGATCCGCGCGATCCTCGCCACGGGCGACGGGTTGACGCAGAAGAGCCCGCGTCACGTGCTGATGTTCGACCACGCGCTCGACGTGCTGGCCGCCGAGGGATTCTCCTTCGGTAAAGCCCGCATCATCAGCCGCACGGTGGAATTCGTGCCGCTGACCGTCCCCTATGTGGTCGACGGCAAGAAAATCAAAGGCTATTATTTCGATTTCGGACGCGTTTACCGGAACAAGCCCGAAGGTTACACCTACCAGCGCGACCGCACCTGGCAGTTCAACAACCTCAAACCCCGCACGTATAAATGATGAAACCGCTCCGGCATACGCTCGGCCTGCTCCTGCTGCTGACACTCGCGGCCTGCGAAAAGGACCGCGAATACCGAATACAGATTTCGCCGGAAGAGATTCTCCTGGCGTGCGACGCATCGGCCGAGGCCGTATTCACTGTTTCGGCCGATGCGGCGTGGACGCTGTCGTACACCGGAGAGGGATTCTCGGTCACGCCGGACAACGGCGCCCGCGGGGAGACGAAAGTGACGGTCAGAACGACCGAAGCCAATCCCGCCAACCAGCGCCGCAGGCTGGGCGCAATCACGGTGCACTTCTCGGCCGACAAGGGCGACTACCCGGTCGGGGTCTTCCAGAAACCGGCCGTGGCGGCCCAGACCGTCCTGCTCTACATGCCCGGACGGAGTTTGATCAGCTATTACGAAAACAACATCGAGGGTGTCCGCGAGGCCGTCACCAACCAGGTTCCGGGCGACGGACGCATACTGGTCTGCTACCAGCCCGAAAAGCATTCGTCGGCGGTCCTGCAGGAGATTTATTACGATGCCGTGACCAACCGGTGTGAAACGTCGACGCTGAAAACCTACGACAGTTTCAACGCCGGGTCGGCAGTCCATGTGCAGCAGTTGTTTGCCGATGCGGCGGAACTGGCCCCGGCACAGAACTACGGACTGATCATCGGCTGCCACGGCAAAGCGTGGGTTCCGGCCAGCAGCGGCACGATTCCCTACTCGATGCGGCAGTCGCCGCCGAACGATGTCTGGACCCCGGTTCCGGGCGCCAAGCAGACGCGTTCGTTCGGCGATTCGGGCTACGAACTCAACATCACGGAACTGGCTGCGGCGCTCGAATCGCTTGCCCACCGCTTCGACTACCTGATCTTCGACGACTGTTTCATGGCCAATATCGAGACGCTCTACGACCTGCGTTCGGTCGTCGGGTACATCGTGGCATCGCCCTGCGAGGTCATGGGCGACGGGTTCCCCTATACCCGGATCGTCCCCCGCCTGTTCGAGACAAGTGCGGTTTCGGAGCGGCTCGCAAAAGCCTGCTGGGAGTTCTGGAACCTCTACCAAAACGACTATCAGAATACGAAATGGAAAGAGCAGTCGGGCTGCATATCCTTGGCCGTGATGTCGGAACTGGATGCCCTGGCCGAGGTGATGCAGCGCATCAACGAAAAGGAGAAGCAGGCGTTCGACATCAACGAACTTCAGTATTACAAGGGCGGCAGCACCCCGCTTTTCTACGACCTGGGGCACTATGTCGCCCTGAGCCACAAAAACGAGCCGGCGCTTATCGACGAATTCACAGCACGACTCGACCGTGCATTTCCGGCGGAAAGCCGCCTGCACACAGCGCGGTTCTATTCGGCTTACGGACAGGGCAACCACACCGTCCATCACTATTCGGGCGTCTCCGTGAGTGAACCCTCGACCACATTCGCCGTAGAAAACCGGCAGACCGCCTGGTATCGGGATACGCATTAGCGTGACGGAAGAGAGCTAGTGCGCCGGGCTTCCAGTCCGACCTCCCGCGTGACACCGATATCTTCGACAAATTTCGCATCGTGGGAGATGACCAGCAGCGTTCCCCGGTAATCGCGGATCGTGGCGGTCAGGATAGCAAGGCTCTGCAAATCGAGGTTGTTGGTCGGTTCGTCGAGCAGGAACAGATCGGGAACATGGTCGGAAATCATCAGACAGCAAAGGTACAGCCGCATTCGTTCACCCCCGCTCAGCACGTTGCAGGGCTTGTCCCAAACCTCCTTCGAAAACAGGGCGCGGTGTAACCGCAGTTTGACCTCATGGTCCGAAAGATTGAGCCGGTTATGCTCCCGGGCCAGTTCCAGCACCGACTGCGGAGTATCGACCCGGCTGTACTCCTGGTCGAGACAAACGTGGGAAAAACCCGCCGACTGCACCTCGCCGATTGTAGGCCGCAGTTCCCCGGTCAGCAGTTTCAGCAGCGTCGTCTTGCCGCTGCCGTTATCCCCTGCTAAATGGATGCGCTCCCCGCTCCGGATTTCGATATCGAGGGGATTCTCCCAGAGCAGTCCCCCCGCACCATAGCCGAAATTAACGCCCCGGGCCGAAACCAACAATTTCCCGTCGTGCAGCCGCGCATCGTCGAAATCCAGTTTCAAAGCACACGCAGCGGGCTGTTTGAGACGCAGTTCGCCCAATCGCCGCCGGTTTTCCCCGACAATCTCCGCATGCTTCCCCTGCAATCGCGTGGAGGTCCTTTCACCGTCGTCCTTCGCCTTCTTCCGCATGGCACGGGGCAGTTCGGCCTTGTTCCTTTCGCCCCGCCGGGAACGTTTTTCCTGTCTTTCACGCACCTCCTGCGCCTTTCTGCGGGCCAGCCGCAAAGCGGTCTCTTCAGCCTCGACCTGCCGGTCTAGAGCCTGATGTTCGGTCTCTTTGCAGACTTTGTAGAATTCGTAATTACCGCCGTAGAGCCGCAGTCCGCCGGGGGTGAGTTCGCAGGTCGCCTCCATCAGATTCAACAGCGCGATATCATGGCTTACAACCAGCACGGTCGCCCGGGTATCGGCAATGAAGTCGTACAACTGCCGCCGGCCCGCGGCGTCGAGATGATTGGTCGGTTCGTCGAGCAGGACGATCGCCGGACGGTGGACCGAAATTCCGGCCAGAAAGAGTTTCGTTTTCTCGCCGCCGCTCAGCGAATCGACCGAAGCCGCCAGATCCACATCGGGCAGTCCCCACGAACCGAGCGCAGCCCGGCAGCGGGATTCGACCTCCCAGTCATCGGCCAGAATATCATAATGCACACTGTCGCCGCTGCCGTTGCAGATGGCGTGCAGGGCTTCCAGTTTTGCGTCCACACCCAACGCCCGGCCCACGGAGATACCCCTGACACCGACCTGCTGCGGAACGTACCAGGGCGCCGAAGTACAATGGATACTGCCCGAAGAGGCGCCGAACTCCCCGGCGACCAGTTTCAGGAGCGTGGATTTCCCGGTTCCGTTATTCCCGACAACGGAAACCTTCGCGCCCGCGGTCACGGACAGGCTGACATCCTCGAATAAAGTCTGCTGCTGATAGCGGAAAGATACTCCGCTAAGAATAATACTCATAGATGAACAATTAACAGGGCCTTACGGATAAGGCCATTAAACCGATAAACTTTTGGGTCGTCCCATGGTCGGTTTAATCGAAAACCGACACTGTCAATTGTTTATTCTCATCGGAGTACGTTTAGATTCACGGCAAAGGTAACAACTTGATTCCGATTTGCCAAATTTTTTCATTTCCCCGGAAAACAAGTCCCGGCAACAGGACACGGCGGGATTTCGACGCCAAAGAAACGGATGCCGGCCTGACGAAGCAAGCCCCGGACGGAGCATACCGGAGTATGTTCCATTCGGGGCGAACAAGGCAGGGCGAAAGATGCCCTCTGAAATCGGAATTTATTCGTACTGGCCGGACTTCAGGCGCTCCACTTCCTCACGGGTAAGGAACCGCCACGCTCCGCGTTTGAGGTTCTTTTTCGTAAGGCCCGCGTAGTAAACGCGGTCGAGCTTGGTCACGGTGTAACCCAGGAATTCGAAGATACGGCGCACGATGCGGTTGCGGCCCGAGTGAATCTCGATGCCCACCTCCTGCTTGTTCTCCTTGACGTAGGATATCTCGTCGGCAAAAATCTCGCCGTCCTCCAGCGTAACGCCTTCGGCGATCTTGTCCATGTCGGCGCGCGTCAAGGGTTTGTCGAGCGTCACCTGGTAAATCTTCTTCTTCTTGTAGGAAGGATGCGTAAGTTGCTTGGTAAGGTCGCCGTCGTTGGTGAACAACAGCAGGCCGAGGCTGTTCTTGTCGAGACGCCCCACCGGGTAGATACGTTCCGTGCAGGCTCCGTCGACCAGTTCCATAACCGTCTTTCCAGCGTGGGGATCGTCGAGCGAGGTCACATAGCCTTTGGGCTTGTTCAGCACCAGGTAGACCTTCTTCTCGCCCTGCACGCGGCTGTCGTTGAACTTCACCTCGTCGGTAGGCAGCACCTTGGTTCCCAGTTCGGTGACGATCACGCCGTTGACCGAAACGACGCCTGCCGTGATGAAATCGTCGGCCTCGCGGCGCGAGCAGATGCCCGACTGCGCGATGAAGCGGTTCAGGCGCATCTCGCCCGTCTGCTTCTCAGGATTGAACTTCGGGTAAGGCGCCGGTTTATCGTCGTGCTTCCTGCCGGGTTTGAAAGGTTTGTCGACAAACTTCCGGTCACCGAATTTCCGGTCGCCAAACTTCTTATCGCCGAATTTCTTCTCGCCGAATTTCTTCTCGCTGTAGGGTTTATCGCCGAACTTCTTGGGACCGAACTTCTTCTCGCCGTAGGCCGGTTTGTCGCCGAACTGGCGGCGGGGACGCTCCTCGTCGTTGCGGGGGCGGTCATTATCGCCGAACTGACGGCGCGGGCGGTCGTTATCGTAACGGGGCTTGTCGCCGAACTGGCGGCGCGGACGGTCGTCGTTCTGGCGCGGACGGTCGCCGTACTGGCGCGGTTTATCGTCATACTGGCGACGCGGACGGTCGCCCTCTTCACTGCGGGGTTTGTCGCCGAAACGCGGCTTCTCGAAAGCCGGACGGTTGTCGGGCGTAAAATGAGGGTTGTACGAAGCCCGGCGTTCGGGCCTGTTTTCGAAGGACGGTTGCTCCGAATCGGCAGCATCACGCTGCAAACGCGGGCGACGCTCGACACGCTCCGCCGAAGCTGTCACCATGCGCGCGCGTTTATCGCGCCCGAAACGGGTAAGCGCAGGGGTCGAGTCGTTTTTAGGATCTTTCATTGTTTATTCGTCTAATAAATTATCTGGGCCAAGTCGGTGCGAACCGAAAGCAGGACCGAACGTATTCGTATCATGCCGGGGTGCGGCCTATCTAAGCCGGGTTTTACCCGGCAAAGTTAATCCATTTTTCCAGATTATATCACATAACGTGCCCGATTTCAAACGTTTTGGGAATAATTGGCCCGAAGCGCGACAAAACGACCGGTTTTGCCGTATCTTTACCGAAAATTTATTTTCCAACGACCTGCCGCATTCCGGTAAGAACCGCACGGAACATCATCCGGCGTCCGGTATGGGCAACGACACACGATTCTGCGTCATGAACATGAACCGCGAAATAATGCGCATCGCGCTCCCCAACATCGTCTCGAACATCACCGTACCGCTGATGGGCATCGTATCGACCGCCATCGCCGGACACTGGGGAGCCGACACGGCCGCCACGATCGGCTCGCTGGCCATCGGGGTCTCGATCTTCAACTTCATCTACTGGAACTGCTCGTTCGTGCGCATGGGAACCAGCGGACTTACGGCCCAGGCATTCGGCGCGGGCGATTTCCGCGAGTGTACCAACATGCTCCTCCGCGCGCTGTCGGTGTCGGCGGTGATGGGTGTGCTGATGGTCCTGCTGCAATATCCCGTGGGCGAACTGGCCCTGTGGGCGATGAACGGCAGCCAGATGACCCGCGACTACTTCTACGCCCGCATCTGGGCCGTACCCGCAGGCATCGTGCTCTTCGGCTTCAACGGCTGGTTCACGGGTATGCAGAACGCCGTATTCCCGATGCTGACGGCCATCACAGTCAACGTCGTGCACATCCTTTGCAGCCTTTGGTTCGCATTCGGAATGGACATGGGCATCGTGGGCATCGCCTATGCCTCGGTAATCGCCCAATGGACCGGCGTGGCGCTTTCGGGGCTGCTGCTGGCGATCAAATACCGGTCGGTTCTCACAGGAATAAACTGGCCGGAGGTGCTGGACTTCAAACCGCTGAAAACGTTCTTCATCATCAACCGCGACATCATCCTCCGCACGTTCTGCATCGTGGCCGTCTACACCTTCTTCACCGGGGCGTCGGCACGCATGGACAACCCTGCGTTGCTGGCCGTCAACACCCTGCTGCTGCAACTGTTCACGCTCTTTTCCTACATGAACGACGGCTTCGCCTATGCCGCCGAAGCGCTCACAGGGCGTTTCATCGGTGCGCGCGACGGCACGTCGCTGCGCGACTGCCTGCGCCGCTGCATCTTCTGGGGGACAATCGTATCGGTGGCATTCGTGGGGATTTACCTCATCTGGTGGCGCGACCTGGTCGGACTGTTCGTCGACAGCACGGCGGCCAATGCCGGGCAGATGGTCGAACTGGCCGGGCAGTACATCGTCTGGATCATCCTGATCCCGATCGCTTCGGCCATGCCCTTCATCATGGACGGCATCATGGTCGGAGCCACCGAAACCCGCGTCATGCGCGACTCGATGTTCTGGTCCACGGCGGCCTACTTCGCCATCTACTACGCCTGCTACCCGCTGATCGGCAACAACGCACTCTGGCTGGCCTTCACGCTCTACATGTTCCTGCGCGGCGTGCTGCAATACTTCATGACCGATCACCTGAAGACCATCTACAACAAGGTTCCGTAACGATTTTTGCCATGACACTGCCCGAAGAGATGCTCTACATCAAATACGTCCGGCTGAAAGAAGACGCCGAACGCCCCGACGCCTATCCCTACACGGTTCCGGCGCTGGCGAATTTCAGCGAACTGCATTTCCGCTGTCCCGTGACCTTTATCATGGGCGAAAACGGCATGGGCAAATCGACGCTGCTCGAAGCCATCGCCGTCAAAGCCGGATTCAACGCCGAGGGCGGCTCGCGCAATTTCAACTTCGCCACGCGGCCGTCGCATTCGCAGCTCTGGGAGCAAATCGTATTGGGACGCGGCCTCACCCCGCGCGACGGCTATTTCCTGCGCGCCGAGAGTTTCTACAATGTGGCGTCGGAACTGGAGCAGATCGCCGACGGGGTGCTCCGCTACTACGGCGACCGCTCGCTCCACCAGCAGTCGCACGGCGAGAGTTTCCTCGCGCTGCTCGAACACCGCCTTTTCGGCAACGGACTTTACATTTTCGACGAGCCCGAATCGGCGCTGTCGCCCGCGCGGCAGATGTACCTGCTGTGCCGGATGCGGCAACTGGTCGAACGCGGCTCGCAGTTTATCGTCAGCACCCACTCGCCCATCGTGCTGGCCTACCCCGGGGCCGAAATCTACGAAATAACCGACAGCGGGCTGCGGCTCACCGAGTTGGAGCAGACCTCCCACTACATGCTGATGAAACGCTTCGTCCTCGACCGCGAAAGCCTCCTGCGGCAGATGGACCTCAGCGAAGAGTCATAAAAAAGCCCCGGAAATTCCGGGGCTTTGCATTCCGTCCGTCAGTTGACGAAATCGGTGGACCTCAACGTGGCATAGCGGATATACGACAGCCAGCAGCCGAGCAAAGGGCGCAGGTAGAGATTCGCAAGCGGCTCCCAATCGCCGCGGAACTGCTCCGAACCGGTCTTTTTGGCAAAGACCAGCTCCCAGGGCAGGTAGTCGGCCCGCTCGTCGCGTGTCAGTTCCCGCGACCACTCCACACGCCCCGAACGGTCGGCGCCGGGTCCCGTACATTCGCATTCGGCATAGTAAACGTCGCCCTTGCGGGCCGCGTCGTGCCAGTCGCGCCACCCCTCAGGGCGGATTACGGCGGGGAACTCGCATTTCCACCACACCGTGCGGGCCGTCGATTTCCACGGACGCCCCAGATAGACCTTCGTCACGTCCCCGGCCGCCGTTACGCGGCATTCGTAAAACACGAAACCGTACTTGTTGCGCTCGGTGGTCGAGGCGGCGGTGATGAAACTGTCGGCCTTGCAATGGATTTCACACCCGTCGAAACCGACGATCGAAGGCCCGAAGATGAAATCCGTGGTTCCCTCGATATAGGAATACGTCACGTAGACACGCGAAACATAGCCCCGGGCGAAGAAGGTGTCCTGATCGCCCTCGAGACGGCAACGGTCGATCCAGATGCGGTCGCCGCGGGTTTCAAGCGCCACGGCCTGCCCCACCCGCCCAGCGTCGTTCTCGACCGTAACGTGCTGCAGGAAAACATCGTCCGCCTGCAGCGACATCGTGTAGGAATCGTAGGTGGTCATTTCGTAACCGTCGGCGGCCTTTCCCGAATAGTCGCCCCAGACGACACGCACGTCGCCCTGCCCTACGATCGCGACCTTGTCCTTATAGACATCCAACGTCACTTTTTCGCGGTAGGTCCCGGCCATAATCCGCACGGTGCGCCACTCCGCAGGTTTCGACGGCAGGGCGTCGAAGCAGGCCTGAATGGTTCGAAAATCGCCGCCGCCGTTGCAGTCGACGGTATAGACCGTCTCCGCCGAGGCCCAAAGGCCCCGGCAGAGCAGGATCGAAAGCAGCGCCAGCCGTCGCATGGCCTCAGAGCGTTACACCCGTCTTGAAGATGGCGATCTCCTTGAAGCCCGTCTTCTCGTGCCGGAGGTGTTCGCCGTCGGCCGTAGCCAGCACCTTGTCGATGAAACGATCCAGCACGACCTGCGGCTCCTCGTCCTCGACCAGCGTTCCGGCATTGAAGTCGATCCAGTTGGCCTTGAATTCCGCGAGCTGCGTGTTGGTCGAAACCTTCATCGTGGGCACGAACGACCCGAAAGGCGTGCCGCGTCCCGTGGTGAAAAGCACCATTTGACAGCCCGAGAGGGCCAGCGCCGATGCGGCCACGAGGTCGTTGCCCGGGGCTTGCAGGAGGTTCAGACCGGGTTTTAGGATCGGCTGCGCATAGGTCAGCACGTCGACAACCTGCTGCGCTCCGCCCTTCTGCACACAACCCAGCGACTTCTCTTCCAAAGTCGTGATGCCGCCCTTCTTGTTGCCCGGCGAAGGATTTTCGTAGATCGGCTGGTCGTATTTGCGGAAATAGTGCTTGAAATCGTTGATCAGGCAGACCGTCTCGTCGAAAACCCGGCGGTCCGCGGCGCGGTTCATCAGGATGGTCTCGGCGCCGAACATCTCGGGAACCTCGGTCAGCACCGTCGTGCCGCCCTGGGCGATCAGCCAGTCGGAGAAAAGCCCCACCAGCGGATTGGCCGTGATACCCGAAAAACCGTCCGAACCGCCGCACTTCAAGCCCACCTTGAGGTAAGCGAGCGGAAGCGGCTGACGCTTATCGGATTTCGTCCTTTCGACCAGTTCGCGGCAGATTTCGAAACCGGCCTCGATCTCGTCTTCGACCTCCTGTGCGATCAGGAACTTCACACGCTCGTCGTCCCACTCGCCGATCACCTCTTTGAGGGCCGACACCTGGTTGTTCTCGCATCCGAGACCCAGCACCAGCACAGCTCCGGCATTGGGGTGCTTCACCAGCGCGGCCAGCGCCCGCTGCGTATTGGCATGGTCGTCGCCCAACTGCGAACAGCCGTAGTTGTGGGTGTATACCCGCACGTCGTCGAGGTGCGAGCAGTCGCACTCGCGCTTCACCCGCTCGGCGATGGCCTGCGCCTGTCCGTTGACACACCCCACCGAAGGCACGATCCACAATTCGTTGCGAATGCCCATCGTGTCGTTGCGTCGCAGGTAGCCCATCACCTTCACGTCGCGCTTCGCGTAGTTCACATCGTAGACTTTCGGCGCATAGGTGTATTCGAGGTCGTCGCGCAGGTTGGTTTTCAGGTTGTGGGAGTGGATCCACCCGCCCTGCGGCACGGCCGCCGTGGCATGACCGATGGGATAGCCGTATTTCACGACGTTCTCGCCCCCGGCGATGTCGCGCAGGGCGAATTTATGGCCGCGGGCAATGTCCTCGCGAAGCGTCACGACAAGGCCGTCTACATCGACCGTCTCGCCTTTCGGAAGGTCCGCAAGCGCCACGGCGACGTTGTCCGCAGCATTGATTTTCAGGAATCGTTTCATAGGTTCAGATTATCCAACAGTTAACCGTCGTTTAAACGACGGGGCGGTGAACCGGACCGGGAGCGCCCCGACCGGCCATCGCCCCAAAAAAATCGCTTTTTAAGCGAGGAACTTCTCCAACGCACCTTTCATACCCAGCGCCTCGATGTCGCGGACATAGCCCGCAACGGCCGGAACGAAGCCCGGAACCTCCGAGAAATCGACGGTGAAGATGCCGCTTTTGCCGACGATTTTCGCAATCGCCGCCTCCGGGTCGTTCGAATCCCAGTTCTTGCGGATATACTCCACAAACTCCTTCGTATCGTCGGGTTCGAAACCGCTCTTAGGCCCGTAAAGGGTCATCAGCGCGGCGAACGTAAAGCATTCGCGTTCGGCCAGCTTGTGCGCTTTGAACCAGTTGTCCTTCACGGTCGGATAGTTGCGCGCCTCCCATTTCGACAGCGAGTTGAGCGAAATGGACCGGAGCATGTGCTTGATAAAGGGATTATAGAAACGCTCCAGGATGCCTGCCGCAAACTTCTTCAACTCGTCCTGGTCCTCCTCGATCATCGGAATCACCTCTTCGGCGACCATTTCGTTGACGAAGCATTCGATCGCGGGCGTGTCGAAAGCGTCCATCACCGTCTCGCAGCCCATTTGCAGGGCGATGGGAACCATGCCCGTATGCGAACCGTTCAGGATGCGCACCTTCTTGTCGCGGAACTGCTTGATCGACGGCATGAAGACGACGTGCAGGCCCGCCTTGTCCAACGGAAGTTCCCGCATCACCTCCTTGTAGCCCGGGCCGCCGATGGCCCACAAGTGGTACAGCTCGGCTTTCACCACGAGGTTGTCGTCATAACCGATCTCCTCCTTGATCTGGTCGATCTGCTCGCGCGGGAAACCCGGCACGATGCGGTCGACGAGCGTATCGCAGAAGTGGCAGTTCGTTTCGACCCAGTCGATGAAATCCTGCCCCAGCTTGTGGTATCGGGCGTGTTTGATCACGTATTCGTGCAGCGTCGAACCGTTGTTCTCGATCAGTTCGCAGCAGATGATGCACAGACCTTTCGCCGGATCGCCGTTGAAGTGTTTGAAACGTTTGTACAACAGCGCCGTCATCTTTGCAGGGTACGACTTCGGGGGTTGGGCCCCGAGGTCGTCGCCCTCCTCGTAGCGGATGCCCGCCTCGGTGGTGTTCGAAATGGTGATCTTCAGTTCCGGCGAGAGGAAATACTGTTCGTATTTCGCATAGTCGACGTAGGGGTTGAACGAATCCATCACGCTTTTCACCAGCCGCACGTCCTTCTTGGGCTGTTTGTTCTCGATGCCCTCCAAATAAACATGGTACATGTTGTCCTGCTTGTGGAGCAAGTCGATCATGCCGAGCACCTTGTGTTCGGGGTCGATAATCGGCTGGCAGACAGCGATTCCGGCGTCCATAACGCCTTTTTCATTCGCAATGTCGATCTGCCAGTCGACAAAAGCCCTCAGGAAGTTGCCTTCGCCGAACTGCAGGATGCGGACAGGGCGGCCGACCTTTTCGACGGTCGACTTATTGAGTTGTTTGATCATAGCTAATTAATTGTTATTCAACAACAATAGGTCTATACTTCGGAACCAGGGCCTTCATCACGATCCAACCGATCAGATAAGCCACGGCGCAGATGCAGAAGACCACGAAATAACCGGCCGGTTTGCCTTCGAAGCCCATGTAAGTCATGTTGGTCTCCTCGGCATGTACGAACAGCCAGCCTGCGAACCATTGCAGGATCATCGAGCCGACGCCTCCGGCCATACCGCCGATACCCGTCACGGTAGCGATCGCCGACTTGGGGAACATGTCTCCGATCGTAGAGAAGATATTGGCCGACCACGACTGGTGCGCCGCGCCGCCCAGACCGATCAGGATGATCGGGAACCACGGCGAAATCGTACCCATCGGCTGCGCCAGCAGTACGAGCAGCGGAATGAACGCGAAGATCAGCATGGCACGCATACGTGCGGCATAGGGGTTCAGACCCGTTTTATTGATGATGATCGTCGGGAGCTTGCCGCCGTAGATCGAAAGCATCGTGATGGCGTAGAGCGTAAAGATCAGCGCGATGCCCAGTCCTTCGGAGGTCTTGATTCCGAACTGTGAATTGAGGTACGAAGGCGTCCAGAAAAGGAAGAACCACCACACGCCGTCGGTCATGAACTTACCGAAAGCGAAGGCCCAGGTCTGCTTGAAGCCAAGCGTTTTCCAGAAGGAGATCTTCTCGCCCTCCTGCTCCTTTCCGACGGCTTCGCCGTCGATCACTTCGTGCTGGTCCTGCTCGATGTACTCCAACTCGGCGGCGTTCACCTTCGGATGGTCCGACGGTCTCTTGTACATGAAGACCCAGAAGCCCATCCAGACGAATCCCAGGGCGCCGATGACGATGAAGGCCATCTCCCAGCCCCAGGCCTTGGCCAGCAGCGGAATGGTCAGCGGGGCGAACAGCGCGCCGATCGAAGCTCCGGCGTTGAAAATCGAAGTGGCATAGGCGCGGTCCTTCTTGGGGAAATACTCGGCGGTCACCTTGATGGCTGCGGGGAAATTGCCCGCCTCACCCAGTGCGAGGATGCAGCGTGCGGCGATGAAGAAATACATGCTGACCATGGCGATGGTCGCAGCGAGAGCCGATCCGGCCTCGACGGCACGCAGCGCGGCAGCATTGGGAAGGCCTACCCACGCCTCGGTGGCGACGCCGCACAAGGCATGTAGACAGGCGCCTGCCGACCAGACGCCGATAGCCCACAGATAGCCCTTCTTGGTCCCCATCCAGTCGATGAAACGGCCGGCGAAGAGCATGCAGAGGGCATAGACGAACGAAAAGATCGAAGTGATCAGGCCGTAGTGGTACTCGTTCCAGTGGAATTCGGGTTTGATAAACTCGTCCCACGTCAGCGAGAGCACCTGACGGTCGAGGTAGTTAACGGTCGTTGCGAAGAAGAGCATCGCACAGATGACCCAGCGATACTGCGTCATCTTCCCAGCGAGAGTCGATTTGTTGTTTGTCATTATCGGATTTTTAAAAAGTAGTATCGGGGTTGGGTTAGTCGCAGCGGCGGCGTCCGGCGGCGGCAATCCGCCGCCGAAAACCCGTCTGCGGAATTTACATTCAGCGCACGCGGGCGATTACGTCGAGGGCAAAACGGCACTTTTCAGCAACAGCATTCCAATCTTTTGCCGCTATAACCTCTTTGGGGAAGAGCTGCGAGCCCATGCCCACGCAGTAAACACCGGCCTTGAACCAGGCCGTGAGGTTCTCCTCGGTGGGTTCGACGGCTCCGGTAGCCATAATATTCGACCACGGCAGCGGGGCTTTGACGTTCTTGACGAACGACGGGCCGCCGACGTTTCCGGCGGGGAAAACCTTCGTCAGGTCGCAGCCCAGTTCCTGCGCCTCGCCGATCTCGGTTACCGAGCCGCAGCCGGGCGTATAGGGAACCAGGTGACGGTTGCAGACCTTGGCCACCTCCGGATTGAGGTAGGGACCCACGACGAAGTTGGCGCCGTACTGCATATAAAGCGCAGCCGTCGGGGCGTCGACGACAGAGCCGATGCCGAGAATCATCTCGGGACACTCCTTCGCAGCGAACTTCACCAACTGGATGAAGACCTCCGAAGCGAAGTCGCCGCGGTTGGTGAACTCGAAAGCGCGCACACCTCCCTCGTAGCAGGCTTTGAGCACCTGCTTGGCCACGTCGGCGTCGGCATGATAAAAAACGGGAACCATGCCGGTACGGCCGATGGCTTCCATGACTTGCATTTTTGAAAAACGTGCCATTATCTTATTGCATTTTAATTACCAATCAAATCCATTTTGTCGTCAGGACGAGGCGGATTTCGGTTTTCGCGCCGCAGGACACGGATGGGACATAGTAGCCTATTTCCCATTCGGGGCCTGCAAGGGAAGGCCGAAAGGCGTCCGCCCTCACGGCAAAATCAGCGCTGTACGCGTCCGCTTGCATTACCTCCCGCGAGGCTCTCGACCTCCTCGACCGATACGAGGTTGAAGTCGCCGTTGATCGTATGTTTCAGGGCCGATGCCGCAACGGCGAATTCGAGGGCCTCGCCCTGCGTCGGCTTGGTCAGCAGGCCGTGGATCACACCGCCCGAGAACGAGTCGCCGCCGCCCACGCGGTCGATGATCGGGTCGATGTCGTAACGCTTCGACTCGTAGAACTCCTCTCCGTTGTAGATCATGGCTTTCCAGCCGTTGTGCGTCGCCGAGAACGACTCGCGCAGCGTCGAAATCACATACTTGAAACCGAACGTCGCAGCCATCTGGCGGAAGATGCCCTTGTAGCCTTCGGCATTCGTTTCGCCGCCCTCGACATCGGCGTCGGGTTTGAACCCGAGGCACAGCTCGGCGTCCTCCTCGTTGCCGATACAAACGTCGACGTACTGCATCAGGGGCTTCATGATCGACTGGGCTTTCTCCTTGGTCCAGAGTTTTTTGCGGAAGTTCAGGTCTACGGAGACCGTCACACCGTGACGCTTCGCGGCCTCACAGGCCAGCTTCGTCAGTTCGGCGGCCTTGTCCGAGATCGCGGGGGTGATGCCCGACCAGTGGAACCACTGTGCACCCTCCATGATAGCGTCGAAATCGAAATCGGAGGCTTCGGCCTCGGCGATGGACGAATGCGCCCGGTCGTAGATAACTTTCGAAGGGCGCATCGATGCACCGGTTTCGAGGTAGTAGATACCCACACGGTCGCCGCCGCGGGCGATGAAATCGGTACGGACGCCATATTTGCGCAGTGCGTTGACCGCCGACTGGCCGATCTCGTGCTTCGGAAGCTTCGAAACGAAGTAAGCCTCATGGCCGTAGTTGGCGCACGATACGGCTACGTTGGCCTCGCCGCCGCCATAAACTACGTCGAACGAATCAGACTGAACAAAACGCGTGTTGCCGGGCGTCGAAAGACGCAGCATGATTTCACCTAATGTTACGATTTTCATGGTATTATGATAGCTTAAAAATTGAAATAGTCCTTGGCATTGCGATAGCTGATACCCTCGATGATTTCGCGTCCGATGAAGTCGATTTCGGAAGCGGGCAGCAGGCCGTTCTCGATGTCGTTGCCCACCAAGTTGCACAGCGTGCGGCGGAAATACTCGTGCCGCGGGTACGAAAGGAACGAACGCGAGTCGGTCAGCATACCGACAAAGCGGCTCAAGAGGCCCAGCGTCGAAAGGGCGTTCATCTGTTTCTCCATGCCGTCCTTCTGGTCGAGGAACCACCAGCCCGAGCCGAACTGAATCTTCCCGGCGCCGTAGCGGCCGTCCTGGAAATTGCCGATCATCGTGGCTACGAGTTCGTTGTCGCGGGGATTGAGGTTGTAAATAATAGTCTTCGTAAGGCGGTCGTTGCGGTCGAGCATGTCGAAGAACTTCGACATGGCTTTGCCCACCGTGAAGTCGCCGATCGAGTCGAAGCCCGTATCGGCGCCCAGCCGGCCGAACATGCGGGAATTGTTGTTGCGGATGGCGCCGTAGTGGAACTGCTGGGTCCAGCCCGTCTCATGGTCCATCGTAGCGAACTCGACCATCATGGCGGTCTTAAACTTGAGAATCTCTCCGTGCGTGAGCGCATGTCCGCCGTATACCTTATTAAAAATAGCGTCGATCTCGGCCTGTGTATAATCCTCGGCGTAGAACTCCTCGATGCCGTGGTCCGAAAGGCGGCAGCCGACGGATTCGAAGAATTTGTGCCGTACGCGAAGCGCGTCGATCACATCGGCGAATTTCGTAATCGTAACGCCCGAAACCGCCGAAAGTTTCTCCATATAAGCCCGGAAATCGGCCGGAACCTCCACGGCCATCGCCTTGTCGGGACGCCACGTGGGAAGCATTTTGGTCGTAAAACCGTCTTCGCGAACCTTGATATGGTGTTCGAGCGAATCCACGGGATCGTCCGTCGTGCAAACCACCTCGACGTTGTAGTGCTGCATCAGGCCGCGGGCATGGTACTCGGGCTGCTGCAACAAGGCGGTACAATGGTCGTAAATCGCACGGGCCGTCGACGGGTTCAGCAAGTCGGTCACGCCGAAAGCCGTCTTCAGCTCCAGGTGGGTCCAGTGGTAGAGCGGGTTGCGCATGGTATAGGGAACCGTCTCGGCCCACTTTTCGAATTTTTCCCAATCGGAAGTATCCTTACCGGTGCAGTATTTCTCATCGACGCCGTTGGTACGCATGGCGCGCCATTTGTAGTGGTCGCCTTCGAGCCAGATTTTCGACAGGTTGTCGAAGCGGTGGTTCTCGGCGACATAGCCGGGAATCAGGTGGCAATGGTAGTCGATAATCGGCATTTTGGCCGCGTGCTCGTGGTAAAGGCGCTCGGCTGTCGGGGTCTGCAACAGGAAGTTGTCGTCGTTGAACTGTTTCATAAATTATATCGCGGGTTTAATTTCTATTCATCGGATACGAACCGTCAAAATGCTCTTTTTCACAACGTAAAAGTAGTAACTTTCCACCACTCGGAATATGAAAAATTACCGAATTAAATAGAATATTTGCCGTTTTGGTTGACCAATATACGGAAAAATTGTAAATTTGCCTACAAACAACGGAAAAACTTCAATTCTAATTTTATGAAAAACCCGATTATGTGGGCTGCAGCCGTCCTGATGGCCTCCTGCACACCCGTTTTAAAGGTCGAAGTCGCCAACACGACCCCGACCGAACGCGACGACGAAACCGTCGAAATCGCCTGGTCCGAAGTCGCCGCGCTCAAAGGCGTGACGCCGGAGAACATCATCGTCCTGAACGACGACAACGAGCAGATTCCCTCGCAGGTCGTCTTCCGCGGCGAAACCGAGCCGCAGGCGCTGATCTTCCAGACCGACGCCGACCCGATGGAGAGCAAGCGTTTCGCCCTCAAGACCGGTAAACGGGAGAACTACCCTGCCGAGGCATTCGGCCGTACGGTTCCCGAACGGTACGACGACTACGCCTGGGAAAACAACAAGGTAGCCTACCGCCTCTACGGTCCGGCGCTCGAAACCTCGCCCGAGAAGCTCATCACCCCGGGTATCGACGTATGGGTGAAGAGCACCGAGAAACTGGTGATCGACGAATGGTACGCCCGGGGCAACTACCACCACAACCACGGCGACGGCATGGATTGCTACAAAGTGGGCGTGACGCTCGGTTCGGGCGCTTCGCTGCCCTTCGTCGACGGCAAATTCTGGATGATGGGCCACAACTACGCCACGGCGCAGACGCTCGACAACGGTCCGATCCGCACCTCGGTGAAGCTGACCTACGCCCCGTTCGACGTGAACGGAACGCCCGTGAGCCTGGTCAAGATCATCTCGCTCGACGCCAACCAGCGTTTCAACCGCATGGACAACATCTATGAGGGTACATTTACCGAAATGCCGATCGCCGCGGGCTTCGTGCGCCACGATGTGAAGCAAATCCTCTCGGGCGAAGGCTGGATGGGCATGCGCGAAGCGGTATCGGACTCGAAGAACCCCGTACGCGACGGCGACATCTTCCTGGGTGTAATCCTGCCCGGCGCCGAGATGCTCACGGACACGCTGGGCCACGCCGTAGCCGTCAAGGCCGTGAAACCCGGTCAGGTGCTGACCTACTACGCCGGTTCGGGCTGGAGCCAGGGCGGTGTGGAAGACATGGACGAATGGACCGAAGAGATCACGCAGGCACAGGCCGCCGTCGTGGCTCCACTCAAGGTGACGATCCGCAAGTAAAACAGCATATCCATACGCTGCAAGGCAGTTCAAAGCTCCTTCGGGGATTCACAACCGCCGCCTTTGGCGGCGGTTGCGGCCGGAAAAACCGGAAAGCGGGATGAAAACCCTTGCAGGCTTTGCGAAACAACGCGATTTCTTCTGAAAAGTCCGGTCCAACGACCGGGCTTTTTTCGTATTTTTGTAAGACCTACCACAAAAAAAATTATGAACAAACAAAAGATCGTTACTTTCGGGGAAATCATGATGCGGCTCACACCGCCCGACTACCTGCGTTTCAACCAAACCAACCTCTTCCGCGCCAGCTACGGCGGAAGCGAAGCCAACGTCGCCGTATCGCTGGCCAACTTCGGCCTCGACAGCGAATTCATCACCCGCCTGCCGGACAACCGGGTGGCCGACGCCTGTATCGACGACCTGCGCCGCTACGGCGTCGCCACGGACGGCATCCTGCGCGGCGGAAAGCGGCTGGGGCTTTACTATATGGAAGAAGCCGCTGCGATGCGTTCGTCGCACGTGGTCTACGACCGTGCCGACTCGGCCTTCGACACCCTGCAGCCGGGAATGGTCGACTGGGCCGCGATTTTCCGCGACGCGGCCTGGTTCCACTGGTCGGGGATTTCGGCCGCGGTGAGCGCCGACACGGCTGCCGTATGCGCCGAGGCGATTGCAGCGGCTCGTGCGGCAGGGCTCACCGTCTCGTGCGACATCAACTACCGCAAAAACCTCTGGAAATACGGCAAGGAGCCGCAGGAGGTACTGCCGCCGCTGATGGAGCAGTGCGACATTTTCTTCGGCACGGACGACGAATACGAAAAGGTGCTCGGCATGCAGTTACCGCAGTTCGCGGCCCGCGACGCCGCCTATCAACCCGACACGGCTGGCTACGAACGCGCCTCGGCCGAAGTTGCGGCGCGTTTCCCCCGCTGCCGGGGTATCGTCTTCGGGCTGCGCAGCGTCCTGAGCGCCAACCACCACCTGATCTCGGGAACGCTTTACACAGGCGGGCAGTTGCTCTCCACGCGCGTCTACGACATCGACCCCGTCGTCGACTGTGTCGGCGTGGGCGACGCGTTCGTGGGCGGACTGATTTACGGAATGGCCGTACATCCCGGCGACATGCAGTTTGCACTGGACTTCGGGACTGCGGCCTGTGCGCTGAAAAACACCGTACCGGGCGACTACAACCAGTTCTCGGCTTCGGAGGTCGAACAGTTGGCCCGCGGCTCCGTCTCGGGCCGCATCGCGCGATAATGCGATTAAAAATGAAAAATTAAGAATTAAAAATCAGAAAAGCACCCGATTCCGTTCCCGGAGTCAGGTGCTTTTATTTTGCCCACGACTTTATTCAAAAACAGTCTCCGGAGAGCCTATTCCGGAATAGTCGGAAACAATTCTTAATTTTTAATTCTTAATTCTTAATTGCAAACGAAAAGCCGGCCTCTCGAAGCCGGCTTTTCATTTGACTATTCGATACCTTTCACCTGCTTGTAAAGTGCATTGTAGGTGTTGTACTTGTCCATGATGCCGGGTTCGTCGCGCAGACGGAAGCAAATGGACTTGAGGAACTCCAGCGTGTCGACATCGTCGGGCTTGATCTGGTGGGCCTTCTCGAACCAGGGGATAGCGGCCATATAAACGTCGTTAACGCCTTTCAGGTCGGCATCGTACACCGACTGGCTGCTATACTGCTTCTCGTTCATCTCCTTGTTGAGTCCGTCGCCCTTGATCGTGTAGAAAACTCCGAGGTAGTAGTTACCCTCGAACAGGTCGGGTTTCAGCTCGACAACCTTCTTGAACGAATCGATGCTCTGGTCGTAGTCCTTCAGCGCGTAGAAGATACGGCCGCGGCCGAACCACAGGTCGACGTTCGACGGGTTGTCCTGGATAGCCTTGTCGATCAGCGCGATAAGGTCGGCGGGGTCGCCGATGCCCTGCTCCGAGGTGTAGAGCTGCATCAGGCCGTCGAGGATACGCTCGTTCTTCGGGAACTTCTCGATACCGGTCAGCAGTACGTCCTTCGCCTTCATGACATTGGCCTTGTCGGCCTCCTTCTGGCCGTAGAGGCAGTGGAAGAGGTAGTAGTAGATATTACCTTCCTCGTCGGCGTAACCCAGGTCGATGGCCTTGGTCAGGTACTCGCCGCCGCGGACAAACGATTTGGGATTGTTCGCTCCGTCGACGGTCAGCAGGTAACCGGCATAGTAAAGCAGCGCGGGATCGGCCTTCTCGTAAGCCGGGCTGGACTGCGCTTCGAAAGCCGTCACATAAGCGTCGGCAGCCTCGACATAGTTGCCCGAGTCGATACCGACGTTACCGACCTGCGAGCAGAAATCGCTGATCTGTTTCAGCCCCTCCTTGACCTTGTCAGCCGTCTTGGGATCGAGTTCGTAAGCCTTGTTATAAGCCTCGATGGCCTTCTTGGGAGCGTCTTTCATCACCCACTTGGTCTGCTTCCACGTCACAACCTTGTTGTCCTTGATGTAAGCCGTGAAATAGGGATAAACCCAGGCGTCGTACTCCGTGCCGTTGAGCGTCGCCTTGTCCGTCGACTTGGCTTCACCGACAGCGAGCTTCAGCATCGAAGGCTCCATGTTGACGAAGATGCTCTTCGTCGGCTCCACGGCCACTTCATAAAAAGCCTTGCCGCGGGCGAGCCACGTTGCGGCCTTCGTCGCTTTCTTTTCGTTGGCGATGTCGGCATCGCTCTTTTCGATCTTGGCGAGAAGGGCTTCCTTGTTCACTTTCTGGGCCTGCACGGCGGGAACTGCCACGAGCAGCGCCGCGAGAGCCGTCAAAATCGTTTTCTTCATAGTAAACTGAAATTTTAAAGTTTTTAATGTTCTACAAATCTTTTCTACTCCTCCGCGGGCAGGGTCGTCGTGGGGGTTTCGGTTCCCGTTTCAGCGCCCTCCGCGGACTGCACTTCTTCCTCTTCCCCGGCTGCCGGCACGGCCATCACCGAAGCAATGGCGTCGCCCTCGCGGAGGTTGATGATACGCACGCCCTGCGTAGCGCGGCCCGCGAGGCGGATCTGGCTGACAGCGATGCGTATGGTGAGTCCCGAACGGTTGATGATCATCAGGTCGTTTTCGTCGGTAACGGCCTGGATCGATATGAGTTTGCCTGTTTTCTCCGTAATGTTGATGGTCTTCACACCCTTTCCGCCACGGTTGGTAATACGGTATTCGTCCAGATCGGTACGCTTGCCGTAGCCGTTCTCGCTCAATACCAGTACATCCTGTTTCGAATCGGGTTCCACACAGATCATGCCGACCACCTCGTCCGACTCCTCGATCGAGATACCGCGAACACCGGCGCCGACACGTCCGATCGGGCGCACCGTCGACTCGTTAAAGCGGATGGCCTTGCCGTCCTTGGCGGCGATCATCACCTCGGCGTTGCCGCTGGTGAGCTTGGCCTCGATCAACTGGTCGCCCTCGCGGATGACGATGGCGTTGACACCGTTCTGACGCGGACGCGAGTAAGCCTCCAGCTTGGTCTTCTTGATCGTACCGTCCTTGGTACACATGATGATGTAGTTGTTGTTCACATACTCAGCATCGGCCAGACTCTTGACGTTGATGTAGGCGCGGACCTTGTCGTCCGGCTCGATCTGGATGACGTTCTGGATGGCACGGCCCTTCGACGAGCGCGCTCCCTCGGGAATCTCGTAGACCTTGAGCCAGAAGCAGCGGCCCTTCTCCGTGAAGAAAAGCATCGTATTGTGCATCGAGGCCACGTAGATGTGCTCGATGAAGTCCTCGTCGCGCGTAGCGCTGCCCTTGGCCCCCACGCCGCCGCGGTTCTGCGTACGGTATTCGGCCAGCGGCGTGCGCTTGATATAGCCCATGTGCGAAATGGTGATCACCATATCGTCGTCGGCGTAGAAATCCTCGGGGTTGAACTCCTCCGAAGCGTAGACGATTTCGGAGCGGCGTTCGTCGCCGTATTTCTCCTTCATCTCCAGCAACTCGTCCTTGATGATCTGCATCTGCATGCCGACGTTGGCCAGCACCTCCGTGAGGTGGGCGATCAGCTTCTCCAGTTCGTCGCGCTCGGCGATCAGCTTGCCTCTTTCGAGGCCCGTCAGGGCGCGCAGGCGCATTTCGATGATGGCCGAAGCCTGGATATCCGACAGGTCGAAACGCTCGATCATCGTCTGCTTGGCGGCGTCGGGCGTCTGCGAAGCGCGGATGATGCGCACGATCTCGTCGATGTTGTCCTGCGCGATCAGCAGACCCAGCACGATGTGCAGGCGCTCCTCGGCCTTGCGCTTGTCGAAGCGCGTGCGGCGCACGACAACGTCGTGGCGGTGCTCGATGAAGTATTTGATCAAATCGCGCATCGGCAGCATCTGCGGCCGGCCGTTGACCAGCGCGATGTTGTTCACGGCGAACGACGTTTGCAGCGGCGTATTCTTGAACAAGGTGTTCAGCACCACGCTCGCAACGGCGTCGTGCTTGAGGATGATGATGATTCGCAGGCCGTTGCGGTCCGACTCGTCGTTGATGTAGGAGATGCCTTCGATCTTCTTGTCGTTGATCATGTCGGCGATCTTCTTGATCATCTCGGCCTTGTTGATCATGTAGGGAATCTCCGTGATGACGATGCACTCGCGGCCGGTCGGCGTAAGCTCGATGTCGGTCTTGGCTCGCATCATCACACGGCCGCGGCCCGTCAGCATCGCCTCCTTCACACCCTCGTAGCCGTAGATGATACCGCCCGTGGGGAAGTCGGGACCTTTGACGAAATGCAGCAGCTCCTCGCCCGTGATCTCCGGGTTGTCGATGTAGGCGCAGCAGGCGTCCACCACCTCCGAGAGGTTGTGCGGAGCCATGTTCGTAGCCATACCCACGGCGATACCGCTGGCGCCGTTGACGATCAGCAACGGAATTTTCGTAGGCAGGACCGTAGGTTCGGGGATCGTATCGTCGAAGTTGAGCGTCCAGTCGACCGTTTCCTTGTCGATGTCGGCCATTACTTCGTCCGTGATTTTCTTCATGCGGGCTTCGGTGTAACGCATGGCAGCCGGCGAGTCGCCGTCCATCGAACCGAAGTTACCCTGGCCGTCGACCAGCGGGTAACGCATCGACCAGTCCTGCGCCAGGCGGACCATCGCGTCGTAAACCGACGAGTCGCCGTGGGGGTGGAACTTACCGAGCACGTCACCGACGATACGGGCGGACTTACGGGTGGGTTTGTCGGAGTAGAGGTTGAGCTCCGCGCTCATATCGTAGAGGATGCGGCGGTGCACGGGTTTCATACCGTCGCGCACGTCAGGCAGTGCTCGCGACACGATGACCGACATCGAGTAATCGATGTACGCCGACTTCATCTGCTCTTCGATATTGATGGGGATGATACGTCCCGTCAAACCGGCATTCTTTTCTTCTTCAGTTAACATTATTTCCTTATTAAAGCTCGTTTGTTTTCTTCACAGCGGCCAATGCTGCCGACCGCTTTTGGCGCGGCATTCCGCCGCATTTGCAAATCCGACCCCATTCCGAGCCCTTCCCCGGGAATGACTCGTCGCACGCAGCCGGGATTACCTGCCGGAATCCTCCGGAGTGCTTCCCGACCTCTCGTCCTGCAGGTCTTTTAACGAACAAAAATACGATTTATTTTCGATCTGAGCAACTCTACGGCGATAAATCTGCGTCATGCGCGCGATATTTTCGGCGACGCACCCCGTTTTTGCCCCTTTTCCGGCGATCTGACGCCTTTAAAAAAATCGTCCGGCAGACTGACGGGCAAACACAGGGCCGCGGAGACGGGAAAGTCCGGCCGCAGCCGGACTTTCCGAACCTCATCCGGCATCGGAGGCGGCAACCCAGAGCCGCGAATGCCTGAAGTCGAAAATCACGCGGAACCGCTCGAAGAAAGGCAGCCCGAGGAAAGCGTCGCCGGGAAGCCGCATCGGGGTTTCGAGCAGCAGGACCGGCAGGCCGGTAAAGCCGTAAGCGCCCATGAAAACGGTTTCGGCGGGTTGCAGCACCCGCATCGTCTTACCTGCGGGGGTTACGGCATCCTGCTTCGCAATACGCGACCGGGCGACGAACCGCTTCACTTCGGGCCGATAGGCGAACAGGGCCAGCAGCGTGGCGTTGCCCAGGTCCACGACCAGCCGCACCGGGGCCTCGGTGCGACGGCCGCGGGCGTTGACGAGCGTCAGCGAACCGGCCACGCAATACATACCCGTCCGCTCGTCACGCGTCATGTCATAGGCCGTCCATTCTCCGCCGGGCGCGGGAAGCTCATCCCCGGCGAGCATCCGCAGGCTCCCGCCGCGCATGTCGAGGCAGAAGATGCCGGGCCGGGACACACTGTCGGAGGTGAAATGATTCAGCGGATAGAGCATCTCCGCGCTGTGCTTCCCCAAATCGACCACATAGGTGTCGCGCAGGCTCCGCGAAAGACCGGCGGAAAGGCCCGGCCCCAATTTATAGGAGGCGGTATAGAGGACACCGGCCGCCATGCGGAAACGCACCGGACGGTCCAGTTTTTCGGGATGGAAAAGGTCGGGATGCGACCACACGAGCGCACTGTCGATCAGCGGAAAGGGAATTCCCGATTCGAGCATGATCCGCACCGGAAGCGAATCCTGCAACAACGCCTCGGTATAAAGATGTCCCCGGTGGCTGGTCAGCGGCAGCGTCTGCTGCGCCTGTGCGGGAAATGCCGCAAATAACAGGCAGACCGCCGCACAGAGCCGGCCGAAGCGGCCCCGGACGGCGGAAAACGAAGGTTTCAGCGTCTTCATAAGCAATTCCGGTTTTCAATTTCCGGCAGGCAGGGCCGTCGGAAAATTATTTCAGGCGGTAGAACCATTTACCCCGCAGGCCGAGGCCAAGCACCGGCGGCAGGAGCCACCGGTCGGCAAAAGCCCGGAGATAGTGCAGGCGAAGCATCGTGCCGCCGCGGACGCGTTCCAGACAGCGGTAATAGGCGATCCGGAAAGGATGCTTGCCCCCGCCCTAAATCCCTATCTCAGCAGGGACTTGCGAGTTTGCAGCCAACACGTATACCCGATATAAATTACCTATCTTTAATGAATAAAGATACGATTTATTTTCGAGCTGAGCAACTTTACGGCAAGAAAATGCGTCACGCGCGAACTTAAATTTAACCATACACCCCATTTTGCGCCTTTTCCGTCGATCTAACATTAAAAAAACTCCCGGCAGTTTGTCGGAGAAACGCCGCTGCCCCGGACCCGAAAGACACCGGACATCGCGGCGGAAGCCGGAAGGTTATTTCAGCCAGCAAAAACGCTTACATCGCAAGCCAAATCGGAACCGCCCAAGAAAAGATCAGCATAAATATTAAAATACACCAGTCTTAAATAATTATTTTTTTTATTATAAATCTTACATATTACAAAATAAATTATATATTTACATACAAATAATCTACTCACCCCTAAAAATAAGCCATTATGAAGAAAATTTATTTTCTAATTTCACTAACGCTAATCGCGTTTTCATCATGTAATCGCCACGACGATTTGGATGATCTCCTATTACCTAATGACAAAAATAATCAGGAGATGCCTAAAACAAGAGGCATTAACAACAAAAGCTACCATTCATTAGGAGTTAGCTATGACATCACAGACGAATACCTGGGAATTGACGCAACCAGAGCATTGGTTGTAGATATCGATGCTTTTTTAAAAGATAACCCGAATTCCTATCTTTCGAATACAACCACTGTCGGCGAGAACGAAGTACGCGCAGGGGCAACAGCAAAAGATTTCAGCGAAGAAATTACAAAAAAAATCAAAAACACGAATGCCCTGTCGGGTATAGCAAGTTGGTTCCCGACAGGAAAACTTACTTATGAAAGCGAAACAACAACCAAAAATACGTATTCGAGCAAATACTCATATGCACAAGTAAATTTAAACAAAAGGATAAAAAGAGTAGCTCTTAATGCCACGCCCATCTTACTGCAGAAGTATCTCTACCCAGAATTTATCAGAGACTTAGATCTATATTCCCCTGACGAATTCGTTAAGGTATATGGAACTCATGTTCTATTGGACATAACTTTAGGGGGCCGACTGCAATTCAGTTATCGATCCGAAATATTCCATCAGACAAACACCGTTGAAAAGAAAAAAATTGTCGAAGCGGGTATTGGTGGAATCCTAAAAAAGTTAGTTCCTTTTGATCTATCCATAAAAAGTGAATACATAAACAACACGACATATGCTGAAAAGAATGGAAACTGGGAGATGAAAGTAAAATATATCGGCGGTGAAACTTCTGGTATGGGCAATATTTCATTTGATTCAGAAGCAGGAACTCCGTCTTTAGGTCTTAATCCATCCCAATGGGAGAATTCCGTCAATGAAAAAAATTCAGCCATTGTCGATGTCGACTGGAATAAAACCTACCCGATTTTCGAATTCATTGCCGATCCTACTAAAAAAGCACAAATAAAGGCTGCAGTACAAAAATATATTGATGATAAACGCATAGAAATAATTGATGTTGCTCCTTTATATCGCCTCTTTGACACGAGATCAATCAATGCATTTTATACTAGTTCTTGGGAAGAAGCAGAACGTTATTTGAGAACATACTCATATTGGAGATTAGATCCGGCAATTTCAGGTCAATATATTCAAGGATATGTCTTTACAAAACAAATTCCAGGAACAGTGCCTTTATATAGGCTTTGGAATATAAATGTCAGCAATACCTGGTATACGACTTCATGGACCGAAGCCCAAGATTATATGAACCGATTTGGATACAAACTCGATTATGGATTGGAGCAGAAAGGACATTATATTCAAGGATATATATACAAAGAACAACAGCCTAACACAGTGGCATTATATAGATTATTCGATCGAAATCAACATAATAACTTTTACACAACATCATGGTCAGAAGCACAATATTACGTAAATAATTACAAATATTACTCGCTTGACCCAGGCACTTCCGGACAATACATTCAAGGATATATGATTCCAATCGGGAATCAATAACCATTAAATAATAAAAGTTGAATGAACATGTTCATTCAACTTTTATTTTAGATTCAACGCACGTTATCACAGAATTTCTTCAGCATCACGGTGCAATGCTCTACGTAATTGGTATCGGCGGCGCAAACGATGTCCATATTCTCAGCGGAAATCGATAAATTCGTAACCCTTATAAGCGGCCTTGTCGAAGGGCCGGACATGCCCCGTGAGCGGCGCGACCTCCAGGACCTTTACCAGCACCTGCTCGCCATCGTAGTCGTACGAAAGCGAGAGGGGGCGCATCGTGTCGGTCGAGACCGTCAGCGTCACGTTGCCCGCCGGGGAGTCGTTCCCGGCAGCAGGAGTCAGCCGCACGACGGCACGGCCTCCGGCCTCGGAGACGAGCGACGGCACGTATTCGCTGCCCAGGAAATCGAAGGCCCGGACCGGATTGTTCAGGATATTGCGGCTCGTGGTGTCGACCTCCGTAACGGTCACTTCACGACGGCGGTTGTCGATCTCGTAGCGAACCCCGCCGTCAGCGAACACCTCGGCGTCGCCCAGTGCGAGGTAATAACCCTCCCCTTCGACGACATAGCTGCCGCGGGCCTCATAGTCACCCGAGGAGACCTCGAAATTCACGCCATAGCCGTTCATGGCCCGGAAACCCGCCGCGAGGCGTTCGAGTATCTCCGTGGCGCGGCCGGCGGCCGAAACCGAACAAACACCCGACGCAAGGGCCAGCAGAAGCAGAAATCGTTTCATAATCAATCGGTTTAAAAAAGCCCCAGTTCCTGCAATTTCGCTTCCAGCGAAGGCATGTCGTGGTAGAGGATGTCGCGCGGCTTGGCCCCCTGCTGGCGGCCTACGATGCCGGCGCGTTCGAGCTGCATCATGATGCGGCCCGCGCGGTTGAAGCCCACCTCATAGTTGCGCTGGATCATCGAGGTCGAAATCTGGCCTCCCGAGACTGCGTCGCGGGCGATCTCGGCAAAGAGCGAATCGTATTTCACGGGCGCCGAGGACTCCTCGCTGCCCATTTGTCCGCCGTCGCCGCCATCGGGCGTATAGTCCGGCAGCGGGTAAGCCGCCGTGTAACCCTGCTGTTTGGAGATGTATTCGCAAATCTGCTCGACCTCCCGGGTCTCGACCAGTGCACACTGGATACGCGTCAGGTCGCCGTCCTTCGAAAAGAGCATGTCGCCGCGGCCGATGAGCTGGTTGGCTCCCGGCTGGTCGATGATCGTACGCGAGTCGATCATCTGCATCACGCGGAAGGCGATTCGGGCCGGGAAGTTGGCCTTGATACCGCCCGTAATGACCTTCACGTCGGGACGCTGTGTGGCGATAATGAGGTGGATGCCGATGGCGCGGGCCTTCTGCGCAAGGCGCATGACAGGGCCTTCGACTTCACGGGCCGTCATGATCAGGTCGGCGAATTCGTCGACCACCACCACAATATAAGGCAGATAGCGGTGACCGTTCATCGGGTTCAGCCGCCGCGAAGTGAATTTCTCGTTGTATTCGGCAATGTTGCGCGCCCCGGCCTTCTTACACAGTTCCAGACGGTTGTCCATCTCCGTGCAGAGCGAGTTGAGCGTATAGACCGCCTTCTTGGGGTCGGTGATGATGGCGTCGTCCTCCGATTCCATTTTGGCCAGGAAGTGACGTTCGATCTTGGCATAGAGCGAGAACTCGACCATCTTGGGGTCGATCATCACGAACTTCAACTGCGCGGGGTGCTTGCGGTAGAGCAGCGAGGTGATGATGGCGTTCAGACCCACGGACTTACCCTGTCCCGTAGCGCCGGCAACCAGCAGGTGCGGCATCTTCGCCAGGTCGAAAACGTAGTTCTCGTTCTGGATCGTGCGGCCGATCACCACCGGCAGTTCGGCCTTCGACTCCTGGAAACGCAGCGAGCGCACGGCCGAATACATCGACACGACCTGCTTGTCGCGGTTGGGGACTTCGATACCGATGGTCCCCTTGCCCGGGATCGGGGCGATAATGCGGATACCCAGCGCCTTGAGGCTCTGGGCAATATCGTTTTCGAGGCCCTGGATCTTCGAAATCTTGACTCCCTGCGCCTGCACGATCTCGTAGAGCGTCACCGTAGGGCCTACCGTGGCCTTGATGCGCTGGATCGGAATGCCGAAGTTCTTGAGCGTATCCTCGATCTTGGTCTTGTTCTCGAAAATCTCCTCGTCCGAGACCTCTGAATCGGAAACGTAATCCTCCAAAAGCGTCACGGGCGGCTTGCGGTAGTTCACGAGGTCTTTCAGCGGGTCGTAACTCTCCATGGGGATGGCGGCTTCGTCGACCAGCTTCGCTTCGTTGGCCTCGACCGTCACCACGACCCCTTCGGCTTCGGGCGCATCGTCGGCGACGATGATCTCGGTGAAGGGTGCATCGGGATCGGCCGGTTCAGCCTCCCCGCCGGCAGGTTCCTTCGGAGCAGGCGCCGCAGGCGCAATATCGCGTACCACAGGGCGGTCCAGTTCGATCAGTCCGCTGCGGCCGATCACTACACGTCCCTCGGGACGCGAAAGATCCACTTCGGTAAATTCCCCGTCTTCGACAGGAGCCGCCGTCTCTTCGGCAACGGCATCCTCACCGGCAAGAGGCTCTCCGCCGGGCGTCAGTTCCAGGAAGGGATTGTCGTCATCGACGGATTTCTTCGGCGCGACGGGCTCCGAAGGGCGCTCCACATGGATCGGGGCGGTTTTCGACGCGACGGGTTCGGCGGCTTTCTGCGCCGCAGGCTCCGCGGCCTTCGGGGCTGCGGGCTGCTGCACGACGGGCTTCGAAGCCGGTTTCGGGGCCGGTTCGGGTGCAGGTTCCCCGGCCTCTTCATCCCCCGCCGTACGGATATGCGGCACGACTTTATGTTTGAGAATCTCGACGACCTTCCCACTCTTGTCGACCATCACGTTCCCCGCCTCGTTGACTTTGTTGATGAAGTTGCGGTTGATGAAAACGCCCGTAAGTATCCATCCGCCGAGCAGCAGGATGATCGTTCCGAAAGCCCCGATATGCGTCCGCAGCAGGGCCGAGGTCTCGATGCCGAAAGCACCGCCCCACCCCGTCGAGCAGCAGAGGCTCCAGCGGTCGGCGAAGGCGAACCCCAGCGTCAGCGACCCCAGGATCATGATCAGGAACAACGAAAGGATCGAATGGTTGAACAGCAGCGGCCGCTGGCGGATAATCCTTACGCCGATCAGCACGATCATCACGGGGATCAAGATGCCGAACAGGCCGAACGAATAGTCGACCAGCAGACGCCCCAGCCGGGCCCCGGCCCAGCCGCAGAGGTTTTCCGGCTCGACGCCGAGCGTCGCCCGCTCGTCGGGCGAAAGTTTCAGGCCGCTCTGGTCGGCCGTCCAACTGAAAAACGAGAAGAACACCGCGGCGGCGGCGAACAAGCCGATGAACAACAGCAACAGCCCGGCGATCCAGCGCGCACTGTCGCTGTTGGAACGCTGAACGGCCTGCCGTCCGTTGGAGGATGTATTTTTAGATGCCATTTCCCGAATGTCGATATTATCGAGCGAAGGTACTAATTTTTTCCGACAATTTCGGGGACATTGTGAACTTTCTTGGCGGCTGACCACGATTTTGACCAAAAAGAGACCTTCGGATAAACCGGGTTGAATTACCTTTGCACACAGAAAAAAAGCGGCTCCCGCTCCGAAACCGACGAGGGAGAGCCGACAATCACGAACCCCGAACTGCTATGAATCTCCACTATTTCATCGTGGGGCGGTTCTTCCTGCAGAGAAGGATTTTGCAGCCTTCTGCTCGAGGTGGAGGCGGTAGTTCTCGCCGGCAAAAGTATGGAACGTGAAAACGGGACGGTTGTCCGCCGAAGCATGCAGGCCGTACCGGTCGAGGAGGTCGCCGACCCGGTGGGCGACGGCGGGCGACGGATCGACAATAGCAACGCCGCGGCCGGCGAGGATGCGTTCGAGGAGGTGTATCAGGAAGGGATAGTGCGTGCAGCCCAGCACGATCTGGTCGGCGCCGCGCGCCAGCATCGGCTCCACGGCGGCCCGGACACAGGCCTCGGCCTCGGGAGTATCTTCGCGGTCGGCCTCGACCAGTTCGACGAAACCGACGCCCGGATAGGTCAGGACCTCGATGCCGCTGCCGTATTTGGCGGCCGTGCGGCGGAACAGGTCGCCGTCGAGGCTCCGCTCGGTAGCCAGCACGCCCACCACCCCGCTGCGGGTCGCGAGGCATGCGGGTTTCACAGCCGGTTCCATGCCCACGATGGGCAGGCCGGCATATTTCTCGCGCAAAAAGTCGATGGCGGCGGCCGTAGCGGTGTTGCAGGCCACGACGACCATTTTACAGCCCAGCTCCACGAGCCGCGCAACGGCGGCATCGGCCAGCGCCTGCACCTCTCCGCGGGGCCGCGAGCCGTAGGGGCAGTTGGCGCCGTCGCCGAGGTAAACGAGCGATTCGCCGGGCAGCGCACGCCGGATTTCGCGCCAGACGGTCAGCCCGCCCAGTCCCGAATCGTAAACACCTATGGGTCGGTTGTCAGCCACGGTCGGAAAAGGTTTTGACGATATATTCGACCAGTTCGTCGTCGGACATCGGGTCACAGTCGACGACCAGCGAAGCCTGCGTATAAAAAGGATCGCGCACCGCCATGTCGTTACGCATGAATTCCACCAGTTCGTCGTCGCTGAGGCCTTGCAGGCGGGGGCGCTTGCGGCGTCCGTAGGGGCTCAGGCGGCAGGCGATCTGCTCCGGCGAGCGGCGCAGGTAGACCGTATTGCCCACGGCGTTCATGCACGCCATGTTGTCGCTCCACGTCGGCAGTCCGCCGCCCGTGGAGACCACAACAAAGGGGTTTCCGGCAATCACCTCGTCGAGGACCCGGCGCTCGGCCTGCCGGAAGCGCTCTTCGCCTTCGTAACGGAAGACATCGGCCACGGAAGCGCCTTCGCGCTCCTCGACCAGCGCATCGGTATCGACGAAATCGACACCCAGACGCCGTGCCAACTTGCGTCCCAGGGTGCTCTTGCCGCAACCCATATAACCGACCAGGAATAGTGTTTTCATCGCTGGCGGCCGTTTCAGAACAGGTTCAACTGCTCGGGATCGATCATCTCGTCGGCATCGCCCTTCGCACGCTCGATCTCGAATTCCACGCCCCCGACGATCGTGCCGGGTCGGGGCGCGTCGGCCGGAATTTTCTCCGGAGCGGATTTCGCAACCGGTTTCGCAGCGGCCTTCGGAGCCGCTTTTTCCCCGGCGGCCTCCGCTTCGGGACTTTCCGGAGCATCCGTTTCGGGAACATCGGGCAGTTCGTCGCCGTCGAATTCCTCGTCGTCCGTCGGTTCGGGTTCGGGCGGCAGCTCGGGCTCGATCATCCGCAGGCGGTCGACATCGTAGGTCGTCAGGCGTTTGCCCTTGGCGCGGTGGCTCTTGACACCCACAAATTCGTCGACATCGACCAAATCAGCAGGACGCGTGGCATGCGCACCCTTGTAGGTGATCTCCAACTGCGCGCCGCCGCGGTCGGTGACACAGACAAAATCGGCGTCGGCGTCGAGGAAGTCCTGCATCTTGTCCGACATCTCGGCCGTGAAACGCTTCATGTAGTAATACCGCTGGTCACGGTCGTAATAGCACAGGCTGTAAACCCGGTCGGGTTCATAGCGGCTCACGCGGACGGTGTCGTCGGGGAAGTGCTGGCCCAAGTCGTAGTTGGTGATATAGTACTGATTCTTAGAGGTCCACACGATTAACTTGTCGTCGCCCTTGAACTCGCCGAGCAGCTTGCCGCGGCCGTCGGCATTGAGACGGCGCACGTCCTCGTCGAACCAGATGTTCTGCCCCCCGAGCGTCGAGGTTCCGCGCTCCTTCAGCACGATTTTATGGATGCCGTAACGCGAGAACAAATTGCCCTGGCTCTGGCGGCCCTTGATGGCAAGGGTCGAGAAATCGAGGTCGACGATCACCTTTTTCAGGCGCGGGCGGGGCTTAAAGTAAACCTTTAAGACCTCGGCCTCACCGTTCGGATTGACAGACATATAGAGTATCTCGCTCTTAGGCGTTCCCTTGGTGATGTCGTACTCCTTGTCGCGCGTGATACCCTTGATGGCGCAGCGCTTCATCATGATCGCGCCGTTCTTGCCGTCGCGGTAGAGGACGTTATAGATCGTACGGTCGTCGTTGCGTTTGAAGACCCCGATGTAGTGGATGCCCTTGTCGAAAAAAGCCTTGTCGGAAACCTTGGTGATCACGTAGCGCCCGTCCTTGGTGAAGACGATCACGTCGTCGATGTCCGAGCAGTCGCAGACCAGCTCCGCATCCTTCATCGACTTGCCGATGCCGAAGAAGCCTTCGGCCCGGTCGACGTAGAGTTTGGCGTTCGTAACGGCCACCTTCGTCGCCTCGATCGAGTCGAACTCGCGCAGTTCGGTGCGGCGTTCCTTGCCCTTGCCGTACTTGTCGCGGATACGCTCGTAGTAAGCCACGGTGTATTCGGTGAGGTGGTCGAGGTCGTACTGCGTCGACTTCATGTCCTCCTCGATCTGTTTGATCTCGTTGTCGGCCTTCTCGCTGTCGTAGCGCGAAATACGGATAAACTTCAGTTCGGTAAGCTTCTGAACGTCTTCAAGCGTTACTTCACGTCGCAGCCGTTTCTTGAAGGGTTCCAGGCCTTTATCGACGGCGGCGTAGGCTTCTTCACGGCTCTTGCAGCCCTCGATGAGCTGGTAGAGTTTATTCTCGATGAAGATGCGTTCGAGCGACGCGGCGTGCCACGCCTCGTTGAGTTCGCCCAGCTTGATTTGCAGTTCGAGGCCCAGCAGCGATTTGGTATGCTCGGCCGAACGGCGCAGAATCTCGGAAACGCCCAGGAAGTGGGGTTTCTCGTCCCAGATGACGCACGAGTTGGGAGCGATCGACACCTCGCAGTCGGTGAAGGCGTAGAGCGCGTCGATGGTCTTGTCCGAGGATTCGTCGGGCGAAACCTGGATGACGATTTCGACTTTGTCGGCCGTATTGTCGTCGACCTTTTTGATCTTGATCTTGCCTTTGTCGTTGGCCTTGATAATCGAATCCTTGATCGACTCGGTAGTCGTGGTATAGGGAATTTCGGTGATGGCAAGCGTACGCTTGTCGATCTTCGAAATCTTGGCGCGGACCTTCACCGCCCCGCCCCTCAGGCCGTCGTTATAGCGGCTCACGTCGGCCATGCCGCCCGTCGGGAAGTCGGGATACAACTGAAAATCACGGCCCTGAAGGTGCGCAATGGCGGCGTTGATCAGTTCCAGGAAGTTGTGGGGCAGGATTTTCGAAGCCAGGCCCACGGCAATGCCGTCGGAGCCCTGCGCCAGCAGCAGCGGGAATTTGATGGGCAGCGTGACGGGCTCCTCCTTGCGGCCGTCGTACGAAAGCATCCACTCCGTCGTCTTCTTGTTGAAGACCACGTCGAGGGCGAATTTCGACAGGCGCGCCTCGATATATCGGCCCGCGGCGGCCTCGTCGCCCGTGAGGATGTTGCCCCAGTTACCCTGGCAGTCGATCAAAAGGTCCTTCTGGCCCAGTTGGACCAGTGCGTCCTTGATCGAGGCGTCGCCGTGCGGGTGGTACTGCATGGTCTGTCCCACGAGGTTGGCCACCTTGTTGTAGCGGCCGTCGTCGACGACCTTCATCGCGTGGAGGATGCGTCGCTGAACGGGCTTCAGGCCGTCCTCGACATGCGGCACGGCGCGTTCGAGGATCACGTACGAAGCGTAGTCCAGGAACCAGTTCTTATACATGCCCGTGAGCTTGCGCACGCCCCCTTCCTCCTGCGTCAGGCGGTCGAACTTGCCCGCCTTGGCCGGGGCTTCGGCCACAGGGGTTTCGTCATCGGCGGCATCCGCGGTTTCGGGGGTCGAAGCGTCCTCGCTGAACGCTTCGCCGGGAATCAATTCGTCTTTATCTTTTTCTGCCATATTCCTTTAGCTGATTTTCAGGTCCTGCTCCACGATGTCCTCCTCGATGCGCAGGTTGTCGATGATGAAACCCTGCCGTTCGTAGGTGTTCTTACCCATGTAGAACTCCAGCAGGTCGTGGATCGGGTCGTCTTTCGTAATGCGGACCTTGTCGAGCCGCATGTTCTCGCCGATAAACTCCTTGAACTCGTCGGGCGAAATCTCGCCGAGACCTTTGAATCGCGTGATCTCGGCATTGACGCCGCAGCGGGCCACGGCTTTCAGGCGCTCTTCCTCCGAATAGCAGTAGAGCGTCTCCTTCTTGTTGCGCACGCGGAACAAGGGGGTTTGCAGCACGAACAAATGCCCCTGGCGGATGACCTCGGGGAAGAATTGCAGGAAGAAGGTCATCATCAGAAGGCGGATGTGCATGCCGTCGACATCGGCATCGGTGGCGATGACTACCTTGTTGTAACGCAGGTTGTCCATATCCTCCTCGATGTTCAATGCCGCCTGCAAGAGGTTGAACTCCTCGTTCTCGTAGACCACCTTCTTCGTAAGCCCGTAGCAGTTGAGCGGCTTTCCGCGCAGCGAGAAGACCGCCTGCGTGCGCACGTCGCGGCTCTTGGTGATCGAACCCGAAGCCGAGTTACCCTCCGTGATGAAGATCATCGACTGCTCGGCCAACTCGCTCTTGTCCGTGCGGTGAATCTTGCAGTCGCGCAGTTTCTTGTTGTTCAGGCTTACTTTCTTGGCCGTTTCGCGGGCTTTCTTCTGGATGCCCGAGATCGCCTTGCGCTCCTTTTCGTTCTCGACGATCTTCTTCTGGAGAATCTGCGCCGTCTCGGCATGCTTGTGCAGGTAGTCGTCGAGGTGCTTGGTGAGGAAGTCGGCCACGAAGTTATTCACCGAGACACCCGGCTCGACCTCCTTCGAACCGTATTTGGTCTTCATCTGGTTCTCGAAAATCGGGTCGGTGACCTTGATCGAGATGGCTGCGATGATCGACGTGCGGATGTCCGAAGGATCGTAGTCCTTGTGGTAGAACTCCTTGACGGTCTTGGCAATGGCGGCGCGAAGAGCCGTCTGGTGCGTACCGCCCTGGGTGGTGTGCTGTCCGTTGACGAACGAGTCGTAGCTCTCGCCGTAACCCGTGCCGTGGGTGATCACGACCTCGATGTCCTCGCCCGAAAGGTGGATCGGGGGATAGAGCGGATCCTCGGTCATGTTGTCGTTCACCAGGTCCAGCAGGCCGTTTTTGGAAACATAGCTCTTGCCGTTGAAATTGAGCGTCAGCCCCAGGTTCAGGTAGCTGTAATTGCGGATTTTCTGCTCGACGTATTCGAGGTTGTAAGCGTATTCGCCGAAAATCTCCTCGTCGACGCGGTACGAAATGAACGTGCCGTTCTTCTCGCTGACGCCGCTCTCCCACTTGTCGCTCACTTCGAGGCCCTTGGCGAAGGTCACCGTGCGGGCTTCGCCGTCACGCACCGAACGGGCCGTAAATTCGCCCGAAAGCATGTTGACGGCTTTGACGCCCACACCGTTGAGACCCACTGTTTTCTTGAAGGCGTCGCCGCCGTACTTACCGCCGGTGTTCATCTGCCCGACGGCGGCCGCGAGCGACTTGAGGGGGATGCCGCGACCGTAATCGCGCACCGAAACCACGTTGTCGACGATCGAAATGTCGATCTGGCGTCCGGCGCCCATGATGAACTCGTCAATCGAGTTGTCGACGACCTCCTTGATCAGCACGTAGAGCGCCTCGTCGGGCTGCGAGCCGTCGCCGACCACGCCGACGTACATGCCGGGGCGCAGACGGATGTGCTCCCTCGGAGAGAGGGTCACGATGGCGTCGTCGCCGTAATTTGCTGCGTTTGAATTGCTATTGAGTAAATCTGCCATAATTCGTTATTTGCGGATTTCGGCCAAAGCGGCGCACATCCGTTCCTGCACTTCCTGCATCAGTTCATGGGTCTCCGTCGCAGCGACCTCAGCGGCCGGGACGGGAGGCAGTACGCGGATGGTGATCCGGTTGCCCCAGTTGAAGAGCATATTCTTTTTAATCAGGGTTTTGGTCCCGTCCAGAACGACGGGAAGAATGTCGACGCCCGCCTCTTTGGCCAGCGTGAAGGCCCCGGCCTTGAAGCGGTGGATTTCACCGTCCTTCGAACGCGTACCCTCGGGGAAGATCGCCACGGAAGCCCCGCGCGAAATCCACATCCTGCCGTCGCGGATCATCTGCTCCAGCGCCTCGGTGGCGCGGCCGCGGTTGATGCAGATGTCGCCGTGCAGCAGGAGGTACTGCCCGAAGAAGGGCGTCTTGAAGACCTCGCGTTTGGACACCCAGCGGAAATTGAGCGGGATGTAATAGAGCGCGGGAATGTCAATGACCGTATTGTGGTTAACGACGATGACGTAACGTTTCTTTCGGTCGATCAGTTCGCGGCCGACGACTTTCTGCCGCCAGAAAGGCGGGATGAAGAAGAAAATCCGCACCAGGATGCGCGACAATTCGTGCACCACGCGGCGGCCCCGGTCAAAGGGGTAGCAGACGACCAGGGCAACGGCCGACAAAATCATGAAAAAGGTGCACAGAAGCACTAAAAAAAGGTAGTATAAGGCGCTCAACATTGTGTCTGGGGACAATTAGCCATATTAATTCAATCTGCAAATTTAGGAATTATTTCCCGGGATTCCTACCCTGCCGCCGCGCGATTTTTCAACAAAATTTCGACGGACCTATATTTTATGCAGCGAAACGGGCACAAAAAAAGCGGGCCGGAAAAAAAGTTGCGAAAAAATTTGACCCGTCCCCGGGGGAAGGGTCTATCTTTGCACCGTAAACACTTGCGCAAGGTTTATGAAGACAACGAAAATAAAACTTAAAATCGGAGAGTTTTCCAAACTCAACTTCGTCACCGTCAAGACGCTGCGGCACTACGAACAGATCGGACTGCTGATCCCCAACCACGTGGACGAATGGACGGGATACCGCTATTACGACGTATCGCAGATGCAGCGGATGGGCCGCATCCTCTACCTCAAGAAACTCGGGTTCAGCCTCGAAGAGGTCCGCGAAATCTTCGAGGAGCACGGAGGAGAGCCGCCGCTGGAGATGATCCGTGCGAAAACAGAGGAGTGCCGCACGGAGATGGCGGAACTGCGCCGGCGCATGACCCGGCTGAGCGAGTTGGGAAACAAACTCAAAACACGACAGAAAATGGAAAAAGTCATCATCAAACCGCTGCCGGCGATCGTCGTCGCCAGCCACCGCCGCGTCATATCCGGGTATGCCGAGTTGTTCGACCTGTGTCCCAACATCATCGGCCCCGAAATGGCCCGCCTCGGGTGCGAGTGCCCCGAACCGGGATACTGCTACACGATCGACCACAACAAGGAATACCGCGAGCACAACATCGACATCGAATACTGCGAGCAGGTGGTCGAGAAAAAGCAGGATTCGGAACTGGTCCGGTTCAAGGAGATCGACGCCGTGCCGACGGCCGCCTGCACCAACCACTACGGCAGCTACTCCGCCCTGCCGGAGGCTTTCACCAAGCTCTATGCCTATATCGAGCAGCACGGCTACAAAATCGCCGGAAGCCCCCGCTTCTGCTACATCGACGGCATCTGGAACAAAGAGTCGGAAGAGGAGTGGCTCACCGAAATCCAGGTTCCCGTAACGCGGTAAACACCACGGAACCGACACCTGCTATCCCCGCATCTTCACCAATGCGGGGATTTTCGCCGGACAGAACTTAAAAAAGCGCCCGGACGAGCGGGCGCTCCCATGTGCAAAGATCCTGCGACGGTTACAATCCTTCGGAATCCTTTTCCGTTTTGGAAAGGAGTCGCAGCATTTTATAGCGCAGACCCGAACCGCCCGCCGGCGGGTTCTTGACCGGAATAACAGCGACGAGCAGACGACATTCATATCCTTCCTCGAAATCAAATCCCTCAATAGATCCGACAACCTCCCATTTGTCCGACTTGCCGACCTTCCCAACCAGCGTCGGAATATCCAGCCCACTCTCGCCGTCGTGCATTATACCCTTTTCCGATGCAATGATCATCGAAACAATTTCTCCCCCATCCTTGTCGCAGGAAAAGAATGAAAAAAGGAGCAGACAAAGCGTTAATGCGAATATCCTCTTCATTTTGCCAATCTACTTAAATGCGGTGCTATAACTTTTCAAAGTTAAAAAATTATGGATAATATTCTGTAACTCAAACAGAATATTTATTTCCTTCCCGAAATAATTTAATGCACTTACGCTCGTTTGAAATAGGTATCAAAAATTTTCTGAAAATTTTAGTACTATGTCTTGCATAGTATAAATATTATTACATATCTTTGCATCGACAAATAAAGTGCAAAGCAGAATATTATGAAAAGACTGATCCTCCTTATCGTAACGCTCGCAATGGGCGCAACCCGGCTCTTTGCGGCACACCTCTGCCCCTCGACGGGCCGCGTGGTCGACGAACAGGGAAAAGCCGTCGAATATGCAACGGTCGTATTGCTGAAAGGAACCGAGCAGGTGACCGGTATGGCGACCGACGCGGAAGGCCGCTTCACGCTGAAAGCAGCGCCCGGCGAATACACACTCCAGATTCAGTACCTAGGATTCGATCCCGTAAAAAAACTGGTGCGCGTAGAGCAGGAGAACGACCTGGGCGATTTCGTGATGCGCAACGCGGCGACAGGCATCGAGAGCGTAGTGGTCGCGGCGCAGTTGGTACGGCGCGAGGCGGACCGTTTCGTGGTCGACGTGGCGAACGCCCCGGCGGCGATCGGCAAGGACGGAGTCGAACTGTTGGAACGCGCGCCGGGCGTGTGGATCGACGGCGAGAAGATTTCGATCAACGGCAAGAGCGGCTCGAAGGTCTACATCAACGACCGGGAGCTGAGGATGGAACCCGAGCAACTGCTGACCTACCTCCGATCGCTGCGCGCCGAGGAGATTCAGAAAATAGAGGTCGTACCCACAAGCGGCGCCGATTACGACGCGGATTCGGCGGGCGGAATCATCCGCATCACGCTGAAAAAACGCCGCGAGAACGGCATCGACGGCTCGGTGGCATTCAACACCAGGCAGGGCGAAATGCTCCACCGCTACTCGCCCTCGGCCAACATCAACATCCATTCGGGCCGCCTGGATTTCTACGCCTCGGCGTGGGGAACTTTCGGAAAAGACAAGACGACGACCGACGAACAGACCCTTTACAACGCTGCGGACAAGACGTTGAACGCCCATTCGGAGATGAAAGGCCGCAACCGTAATTTCGGAGCCAGCGCCGGAACGGTGTTCGAAATAAATCCGCGGCACAGCGTCGGCGCAGAGGTGGAATACTGGCACGACTGGGCGCCGGAGCCCAACGACTCCTACACCGATTTCCTCGACGGCGGCACGACGACGCACACGGACAGTTATTACGACAAGTTCGACCGGCGCAACAACATTTCGGCGACGTTCAACTACATCTGGAAAATCGACACCCTCGGTTCGACCCTCAAACTGCTCCTCGACTACACGCGCCGCGAAAACGAAGGACTGAACGACAATTTCAGCCGTATCACGACCCCTGAAGCCGTCGTCGACTCGGTCTACCGCGACAATGCCGTGAGCCGCTACAACATCGCCACCGCAACGCTGGCGCTGGAAAAGAATTTCTCGCCCAAATGGTCGCTCAAGGCAGGCGCCAAATACACCTACAACGACATGCACAACGACGCCCTCTACGAATACCGCAAGGGCGACGCATGGCTGCGCAACGACAACCAGAGCTTCACGATCAACTACACGGAGAACATCGCGGCGGCCTACGGGATCGTGTCGGCGAAACTCGGCGGCTGGAACCTCGTGGCGGGCCTGCGCGGGGAGTACACCCACACGACGGGGAAAGGCGTCGGGCAGGACTACTTTTCGTTGTTCCCCAACGCCAACATATCCTATTCGCTGTCCAGGAAAAAGGGGTATTCGCTGATCGCGCAGTATGCACGGACCATCGAGCGGCCGCGGTTCTGGACCCTCAACCCCCAGCGGATGCAGATTTCGGACTACACCTACCAGACGGGCAATCCGTCGCTCGACCCGTCGTTCAAGCACGACGTGAGCCTGACGCTGGTGATGGCCCACAAATACTCCCTCACAGGAGGCGTGCAGATCGTGAACGACGAGATTCAGCAGACGATGAAGGCCGACCCGGAGAACCCCGACCTGCTGCAACTGGCGTGGGTCAACTACGACGCGACAAAAAGCTATTACGTCTCGGCCAACCTGCCGTTCCAACCTACGAAATGGTGGCAGTTCAACGCCAACCTGACCTACATGCGCCGCGGGCAGCGGGTCGAGCAGCACGGCGCGGAAGAGTTCTTCAACTGGGGCTTCATCAACCTCTCGACGACCTTCACGCTCCCGGCGAAATTTTATATCGACATGTCCTACCGCTACCAAAGCCGCCTCGACCTGGGCAACTGCTGGGTGAAGCCGGACCACAGGGTGCAGGTCGGAGTGAAAAAGCGGTTCGGCGAGCGGTTCACCGCCTCGTTCTCGGTGGAGAACCTGCTGGACCAGGGACAGGTGATCGGAGCGCGCGGCGACGGGTTTGTCCGCACGGTCAACGTGAAGCAGATGTGGAGCAACCGCTCCTACCGCGTCGGGCTGACCTACAATTTCAAGTCGGGAAAGGCCTTCAAGCGCAAAGCCGTCGAGGCGGGATCGGCCGACGAAAAGAGCCGACTGTAACGTCTCCCGGAAATTCGCGCCCCGGGCCGGAACGGTACATAAATTGCTGCATAAGATGGAAAAAAACCTTCTTATGCAGCAATTTCCGTATATAGCCGAAATTTTCGTCATCGGCGGCATCGCTTCGGCGGCCGTCATCGCCGTCGACCTGCGCCAGTGCCGGCAGCCGATGCGCATCATGAACAGCGTATGGATTCTCACGGGTCTCTGGGCCAGTTTTTTCGGGCTATGGGCTTATTACGCCTTCGGGCGGGTGAAGCGCTGCGCGCTCGACGAAAAGCAGGAACACGCGGGAGGCATGGACGGGATGAAGTCCGGCGGAATGGAGATGGACGGAATGCGGATGGGAGAAATGGCGATGCCGCCGCGGAGCCGGTGGCAGTCGGTGGTGCTCTCGACGCTCCATTGCGGGGCGGGATGCACGCTGGCCGACCTTGTGGGAGAATGGTTTCTCTACTTCGTTCCGGTGGCGATCGGCGGCAGTCTGATCGCCGGATCATGGGTGATCGACTACATCCTCGCCCTCGGTTTCGGCATCGGATTTCAGTATGCGGCGATTCGCGGCATGGAGCCGAAGGCCCCGCGCGGAGAGATCGTGCGCCGCGCCGCGAAAGCCGACATCCTGTCGCTGACGGCGTGGCAGGCGGGGATGTACGGCTGGATGGCCGTGGTGATCTTCGCCCTCAACGACGGCTCCGCACTCCCCCGCACCTCGTTCCAGTTCTGGTTCATGATGCAGGTCGCGATGGCGTGCGGGTTCCTCGTAGCGCTGCCGGTCAACATCGGGTTGATCCGCGCCGGGATCAAAAAGGGCATGTAACCGCTACTTCGCGCGGCGCAGGCGCAGGGAGTGGGGCCAGTGGAGGCGCAGGGACTTGCCGACGATGATGAGCGTCACGGCGACGAGGATCAGCACCACGCCCGTCACGATGCGGGGCGTGAGGCGTTCGCCGAAGACCATGACACCGAAAAACAAAGCCGTGACGGGTTCCAGCGCACCGAGGATCGCCGTGGGAGTAGAACCGATACGGCGGATTGCCCCGGCCATCGTTACCAGCGACACGATCGTCGGGAACAGCGCCAGTGAAACGGCATTGACCCACAGTGCAGGAGTCGGAACCGGTTGCAGGCCGGCGCCGAAACGCAGCCGCACGACATAGACGCTCAGGCCGAAAAGCAGGGCGTAGAACGTGAGTTTCTCGGTCGGAAGCAACTTGAGCGACGAGCGGTTGACGCCCACGATATAGATCGCATAGCAGAGCGACGAAAAGATGACCAGCATGACGCCCCAAAGGCTCAGGGTCTGCCCGTCACCCCCTTCGTAGAGCAGGGAGATGCCCCCGAAAGCCAGCGCAATAGAAAGTACCGTAGCGGCCGTGACCCGTTCGTGGAAGCCGACGGCCATGATGACGGCCACCAGCACCGGATAGAGGAACAGAATCGTAGAGGCGATGCCCGCATCCATGTGGTTATAACTCTCGAACAGGAACAGCGACGAGAAGGAGAACAACAGGCCCATGACAGCCAGCGGAGCGATGTCGCGGCGCGTGAGGGCGAACGACTGCCGCCGGAAAAGCATCAGCGCGCCCAGCATCACGACGGCCAGCAGGTAGCGGAAGAAAAGCACGGAATCCACTCCCATACCCGCCCCGTAGAGGGGCAGCGCGAAGAGCGGATTCAGTCCGTAACTGGCAGCGGCTACGGCGCCCAGCACATAGCCGCGTGAACGTTCGGAAGCCATTTAGAAGGCAACCTGCGGGGCGGTCTCGGTCCCTTCGGCCGATTCGAAATAGGGCTTCTGCTCGAAGCCGAACATCCGGGCAACGAGGTTGGCCGGGAAACGGCGCACGGAGACGTTGTATTTCTGCGCCACGTCGTTGAAATCCTTGCGGGCGACGGCGATGCGGTTCTCGGTCCCTTCGAGCTGGGCCTGCAGTTCGAGGAAATTCTGGTTGGCCTTCAGGTCGGGATAGCTTTCCGACACGGCGATAAGGCGGCCCAGCGCGGAACGCACCTGCGCCTGCGCCTGCTGGAACTGCTGGAGTTTCTCGGGCGTCAGGTCGTCGGCCGAAAGGTTGATCGAGGTAGCCTTGGCGCGGGCCTCGATCACTTCATTCAGCGTCTGGCTCTCGTGGGCCGCATAGCCCTTTACGGTGTTGACCAGGTTGGGAATCAGGTCCGCACGGCGCTGATACTGCGTCTCGACGTTGGACCAGGCGCTCTTGAGCCCCTCCTCCTTGTTGACGAAGCCGTTGTACGTTGCATACAGGAAAATTACCACCACGGCGACAACGCCGATCCAAATCCATTTTTTCATAATCCTTATTTTTAAATTCTCAATTTTCACATTTCCTTCGCACTACCATTTCGAGCCGGCTCCGCCGCCGCCGAAGGAACCTCCCCCGAAGCCGCCGCCGAAACCTCCGCCGCCCATGCCGCGGCCGAAGCCGCCGCCGATGATCGTGCCGCCGCCGACGCCACCGCCGAAATTGTCGTCGCGGAGGTTCCGGGCGCGCCGCTTGACCACGGCGCCGCAATTCGAACAGACATAGGTATATTCCACCAGCCGGTAGTTGTGCGTGACGCTCAGCACCTGCTGCGACTCCTGTTTCAGGGTCAGCTTATGGCACTTCGGACAGCGGTGTTTGACATAGTAGTTCACCAGCACGACACCCAGCGGGACCACGATGAAACCGACGACGACCAGGAAGATCGCCCACGCCGGAAGTTCCCCGCCGCCGTCGCCGCTGAGGTCGACCTCGCCGCCTTCGAGAATCGTGGCCGCAGCCGTAACGCCCGCGACCATGCCCGCGCTGTAATCGCCTTCGCGAAAAGCGGGAAGCATATAGTTGAGCTGGATGCGTTTGCAGAGTGCGTCGGGAAGGATGCCTTCGAGGCCGCCGCCCGTGACGAAACGGATTTCCCGCAAATCCTTCACGAGCAGGATGCCCAGGCCGTTGTTGCTTTCGGCGCCGCCCACGCCCCAACTGCGGAACAGCTCGACGGCGAACGAAAACGGATCGCCGCCGGCGATGTCGTCGACGGCAACGACGGCGACCTGAGCAAGGCCCCGCTCGCGCAAGGAAGCGCAAACGGAATCGATGCGCGCCACGGCGCCGGGCGACAGGATGCCGTCGGGATCGGAGACATAACGCCGCCGGTCCATCTGCTGGACATTGGGAACCTGCTCCGGGCGATAAGTCCCCGCAAGGGAGGGTAACGCGCAGGCGAGCAGCAGGCAAAGGATTGCAATTTTTCTCATAACCTCGGGACAAATATACGTAAAAAAGCGGGATTTGGTATCCGGCCGAAAAGTTTTCGGATCCGGCCTGCAGGACCGCCGAAAAATTGCGGAAATATCCGCTGCCAACCACACGGGGCAGAACCGTCAGCGCGTCAGAATCCGGTAGCTCCAGGGCGCCATATCCTCCTCGACGCGGCCGCGCAGTTCGCAGGGCTCGCCCGTCATGGCGTCGGTGTACATTCCGGCGTAAATACCCGTGTAGTAGTCGGCGTGGATAGCGTAGGGCGAAAGGTTCATCACGGCGACGACGCGGTTGCCGTCCGTTTCGCGGACCATCGTCATCAGGCAGTCTTCGGCGTTGTTGCGGATTTCGATCATCGCACTCCCCCGCTCCCCCGCCGCAAGTGCCGGATTGTCGTGCCGCAGCGCCGTGAGGCGGCGGTAAAATTCCGTGAACGAGTTGGCCTCGTAAGCCGGAATCGGGTCGCGGTCGAAGAAGGCGAACGAATGGTCGTAGCCGATCTCCTGTCCGGTGTAGATCAGCGGCAGGCCGCGCGGAACGACGAAGGTGAAGACGGCCATGATCTCCCGCGCGTCGCCCAGCCGGGTGAACTCGGAACCGCTCCACGAATTTTCGTCGTGGTTCGAGGTGAAAGCAAGGCGCATCGCCGAGTCGGGATAGGCGTTGCGGTCATTATAAATATAGTCGCGCAGGGCCGTGACACGGGTCTGCTGCCGGGCTACATCGTTCATCAGGTGGTGCATCTGCCAGGCATAGCAGGCATCGAAAGCACCCTCTTCGAAGAGATTCGGCTCCTCGGCTTCGGCCAGCATGAACAGATCGGGCTTCACCTGCCTGAGGCGCCGCGAGGTCTCGTTCCAGAAGCTGATGGGGACCAGCATCGCCATGTCGCAGCGGAACCCGTCGACGGCATGCTGCGTGATCCAGAACTCCATGGCGTCGGCCTGGGCCCGCCACACGTCACGGTTGCCGTAATTGAGTTTCGCGGTGTCGGACCAGTCCCACGGCACGGCAGGCTGTCCCGAAGGGTCGCGCTCGTACCACGAAGCGGGTTCTTCGGCAATCCACCGCGCGTCGCGGGCCGTATGGTTGGCAACCCAGTCGAGCAGGACTTTCAGGCCGAGGCGGTGGGCTTCGGCGACGAAGGCGTCGAAATCGGCCATCGTGCCCAGTTCGGGGTTCACGGCGCAGTAGTCGCGGATCGAATAATAGGAGCCGAGCGATCCTTTGCGTTCGCGTTCGCCGATCGGGTAAACAGGCATCAGCCACACGGCGTCGATGCCAAGGTCTTTGAGGAAAGGGAGCCGCGCAGCGGCGGCGGCCAGCGTGCCTTCGGGCGTCAGTTGGCGCACGTTCATTTCATACAGGACGGCCTGGTAGCTCCAGTCGGGGTGCAGGTTCATCGGGCAGATTCTATTTTATGGGTTATCCGGGTCCCGACACGGCAGGGAGTGCCGCAGAGGACGATGTCGACGGGTGCGCCTTCGTTCGAGACCCCGACGGCATCGCGGGTGACCTCGACCGTGAGCACGCGGCCCCGGAAATTGATTTTGAACGCAAGGGATTCCCACGCGGCGGGCAGCTGCGGATCGAGCGACAGCACGCCGTCCTTCACACGCATACCCCCGAAACCCTCGACTACCGACAGCCACGATCCGGCCATCGAAGTGACGTGGCAGCCCTCCTCGACCTCGCGGTTGTAGTCGTCGAGGTCCAGGCGCGCCGTACGCAGGTAGAGTTCGTAGGCTTTGTCCAAATCGCCGATCCGCGCGGCGAGGATGGCGTGGACGCAGGGCGAAAGCGACGACTCGTGGACCGTGCGCGCTTCGTAGAAACGGAAGTTGCGGCGAAGGGTTTCGAGGTCGAAATCCTCGCCGAAGAAGTAGAGGCCCTGCAACACGTCGGCCTGCTTGATCAGGCACGAGCGGAGGATGCGGTCCCACGACCATTTCTGGTTGATGGGGCGTTCGGCCGGGTCGAGGTCCTTTGCCAGGACCTGCTCCTTGTCGAGGTAACCGTCCTGCTGGAGGTAGATGCCCAGTTCGCGATCCTCGCCGAGGTACATGTTGTCGGCGATTTCACGCCACCGGGCCGTCTCGGCGGCCTCGTCGAAGGAGCGGTTCGCACAAATGCGGGCGTAGTCGGCGGGACGGTTTTCACGCACCCACCGGGCCGCCTCCGCGGCGTAGCGCATCGACCAGCAGGCGATGTAGGAGGTATACCAGTTGTTATTGACGTTGTTTTCGTACTCGTTAGGGCCCGTAACACCCAGCATGACGTACTTCCGGCGGGCTTCGGACCACGTGATGCGCTGGGCCCAGAAACGCGCGACGGACAAGAGCACCTCCAGTCCACAGTCGGCGAGGTACTGCCGGTCGCCGGTATAACGGATATAATTGTGGACGGCATAGGCGATCGCACCGTTGCGATGGATCTCCTCGAAGGTGATCTCCCACTCGTTATGGCACTCCTCACCGTTGATGGTAACCATCGGATAGAGCGCCGCGCCGTCGCGAAACCCAAGTTTCGCGGCGTTTTCGATGGCTTTATCGAGTTGACTAAAACGGTAGACGAGCAGTTCGCGGGCGACGGCCTGTCCGGCAGTGGCCATGTAGAACGGCAGGCAGTAGGCTTCGGTGTCCCAGTAGGTGACGCCGCCGTACTTTTCGCCCGTAAAACCTTTGGGGCCGATATTGAGGCGGGTATCGACACCCGTGTAGGTTTGCAGGAGCATGAAGATGCAGAAGCGGATGCCCTGCTGGGCCGCGGGATCGCCCCCGATGACGATGTCGCAGCCGTGCCAGCGGGCCGCCCAGGCGGCCTCCTGCTCGCGAAGCAGCGCATCGAAACCCGTCCGGAGGCCGTCGGCGGCGACGCCGCGCGCAGCGGGCATAAGCTCCGCCGGGGCATGGTTGAGCGACGAGCAGATGCCTACGTATTTATACAGGACGGCGGCACAGCCCTTTTCGCGCCGGACCACAGCGGTCGAACGAACCTTTTCGGGGCGGGTCTCGCAGCGCCAGTCGGCCCCGTCGAGTTCGACGGCCTGCGCCCAGGCCGCCTCGAAACCGCTCTTCCGGGTGCGGCTCTGCACAGCGTCGGCGTCGGTCGAGACCTCCTCCCAGAACTTTTCGTCGTAATTGGCGTCGGTATTGCGCACGTCGGCGTCGATATGGGGCGAGAACGTGATCGAGACGGCCCGGTCGAGGGGCGTGACAGTATATTTCACGACGCCCAGTTCACGGCGCGCCAGCGAGAAGAAACGGACAGCCTCGACGGCCACCTCCGCGCCGTTTTTCAGTACGACCCGCATGCGGCGCGTCAGCACCGAGCGGCGCATATCCATTTCGCGGTAAAAGGCCTTTACCTCAGCGGCGGCAAGGTCGAGCGGCTCGCCGTCGACGGCGACATCCACCCCGATCCAGAAAGCCGCGTTCAGGACCTTGGCGAAATACTCCGGATAGCCGTTCTTCCACCACCCTACGCGGGTTTTGTCGGGATAGTAGACCCCGCCGATGTAGTTGCCCTGCAACGAGGGGCCCGAATAGCGCTCCTCGAAATTGGCCCGGCCGCCCATCACACCGTTGCCCAGCGCGAAAAGCGATTCGGAGGACTTTACCCGCGAAGGGTCGAAACGATCCTCGACCAGGCGCCAGGGATCGGTTTTTATAAACTCGTTCATAGCAGATTCATTTTCAGTTCCATCCCGTCGTCCGCCCGGCAAAGCAGGACCCGGGCAGGCGAAATCAGCCGATCGCCGCAATCAGTTTTTCAAACGTAAAACCCTCGAAGGTCATCAGTTGCATCGTGGCCCGGGCCAGCAGCGGACTGCCCCCGACACCCACCGAACGCATGCCGGCGCGCGCTGCGGCCTCGACACCCGCGGCGGCGTCCTCGAAGACCACGCACACGGACGGGTCGGCCCCCACGGCGGCGGCCCCCTTCAAAAAGACCTCCGGGTCTGGTTTGGCCCGTGCGACCTGCGTGCCGTCGACCACGGCGTCGAACAGCGCCCGGATGCCGCACCGGTCGAGGATCGTCCCCGCGTTCTTCGACGCCGAGCCCAGCACCACCCGCGCGCCGTGGCTGCGAACGTCCCGCAAAAACGCCGCCACGCCCGGGAGCACCTCCGAAGGGGTCATCTGCGAAACATAATCCAGGTAACGGGCGTTCTTTTCGGCGGCGAGGCGCTCCTTTTCGGCCCCGGAAAAACGGTTCTCAAGCCCCCCGGCGCGCAGCACGATCTCCAGCGAATCCATGCGGCTCACGCCCTTGGTGGCTTCGCCCTGCGCAGGAGTGAACTCAAAACCCAGTTCACGGGCCAGTGCGGCCCACGCCAGATAGTGGTAGCGGGCCGTATCGACGATAACTCCGTCCAAATCGAATATGCAGCAGTCGGTCATTCTCAAATTTTCGGATATCAAAGATACAATTTTTTTGCAACATCCTACGTATTATGCAACAGATTACATACACACTTGTAAAATATCAATGCCGGATAGCAGGTGTTTTTCAGAATTAATTTATATCTTTGCGCACGTATTATAATCAACGTCTTATTTTAAACATGAAGCAACTCTGCCTCCTTATCGGGACAGCGATCCTCGGTATACTGCTCGTTTCGTGCTCTGCACAGAAACGCGTGTGGTATTTACAGGACGCACAACCCTTCACACCTGAACAAATCGCCGAAAACGGCCAGATCCGCATCAAACCCCTCGACCGGCTGACGATTGTCGTCAACAGCAAGGACCCCGAGCTGGCAGTGCCGTTCAATTCGTCGACCTCCTACAACTCGCTCACGGGAACCGCCATCAGCAGCGCAGCGTCATCCCAGGCGCTCCAGATGCGCACCGTAGACGAAAAGGGCATGCTCGATATGCCCGTAATCGGCAAGATCGAATGCAAAGGCAAGACCCGCAGCGAACTGGCGCAGACCATCGCCGACAAGATCGTCGAAGGCGGATATATCAACGACCCCACGGTCAACGTACAGTTCGCCGACATGAAGATTTCGGTCATCGGCGAAGTGGCGCGCCCGGGCTTTTACGACATTACGCGCGACAAGGTCTCGATCTTCGACGCCCTGGCGATGGCCGGCGACATGACCGTATACGGCGTACGTTCGGAAGTGGCCGTGACGCGCGAAGTGGACGGCGTACGCACGATCGAATACCTCGACCTCACGTCGACCGACATCTTCGACTCCCCGGTTTTCTACCTCCAGCAGAACGACGTGGTTTACGTCAAACCCAACAAGTACAAGGCGCAGGCAGGCGAAATCAGCCAGAACCGCAGTTTTTACCTCTCGCTGGTGGGAACCGCGATTTCGGTGGCGACGCTCATCGTAACCCTCACCAAATAGCCAGTCTCCATGACAGAACAACATATTACCCAGACACAGGCCAATAACGAAGAACAGGCCGGGAGCATCACGCTGCACGACATCATCCGCATGGTGGTCGCCAACTGGTACTGGTTCGTGCTTTCGGCCGTATTCTGCCTCTGTGCGGCCTACTACTACCTGGCCAGCACCCCGAAGATCTACAACCGCACGGCGACCATCATGGTCAAGGACAGCCGCAAGGGCGGCGATGTCGACCTGACGGCGTTCAGCGACCTGGCCGGTTTCCAGAACCGCCGCAACGTCGACAACGAGGTCTTCATCCTCCAGTCGCGCCGCCTGATGACCGACGTGGTCAAGCGCCTGAACCTGACGATCAACTATTCGATAAGCGAGCGCCTTCGCCGGCGCGACCTCTACGGACAGGCGCCGATCGACGTGAAGTTCATCAACGACAACGACAAGCAGTCGCTGTCGATGGAGATCACGCCGCTCGAAGGCGACAAAATCCGGCTGACCGAGTTCAACGACAAATTCGTCACCAAGCACGAGAGCCGCAGCGTCATCACCGCGGCTTACGGAGACACGATCCCGACCCCCGTGGGACAGGTGGTCGTGAATAAGACCCTCTACATGGCCCCCGACTACCTCGACGTTCCGATCCGCGTGAGCAAGAGGTCGCTGAGCCAGACGACCAACGCCTACCGCTCCGCCGTGAAAAGCGACGTGGCCAACAAACAGGCGTCGGTGGTAACCGTTACGATGAACAACTCCGTTCCCCGGCGCGCAGAGGACGTGATCAACACCCTGATCTCGGCCTATAACGACGATGCCATTGAGGACAAGCGCCGCGTATCGGTCGCAACGGCCAAGTTCATCAAGGCCCGCCTGGACGTTATCGGGCGCGAACTGGGCGACGTGGACCGCAATATCGAGGACATCAAGAAGGACAACCGGATGGTGGACATCTCCTCGGAGGCTGCACGCAGCGTGTCGGAGAGTTCGCGGTACAAGACCGAAGGGTTGTCGCTCGAAAACCAGATCAGCGTGGCGGAATATATCCGCGCCTACCTGAACGATCCGAAAAACGCCGGGGAGCTGATTCCGGCAGTAGCGGCGGCGGGAACCAATACGGCCATCGCAAAGCAGATCGACGACTACAACTCGGCCATCCTGCGCCGCGAGAAGCTGCTGGAGAACAGTTCGGACCGCAGCCCCGTCATCCAGGACCTCGACAACCTGCTGGCCGCCGTGCGGCGTTCGATCCTCTCGTCGCTCGACTCGAACATCTCGACGCTCGAAATCCAGCGCGACGCCATGCGCAAGGAGGAGACGCAGGCCAACAACCGGATCTCGACCATGCCTTCACAAGAGAAGGTCATCCTGGGCATCACGCGCCAGCAGAAGATCAAGGAAGAACTGTTCCTCTACCTGCTGAACAAACAGGAGGAGAACCAGCTCAACTACGCCGTAGCCGAAAGCAACTCGCGTTCGATCGACGAAGCCTACGGCAGCAACATCCCCGTTTCGCCCCGTCCGATGATGATCCTGGCCATCGCCCTGATCGTGGGTCTGGCCATTCCGTTCGGCCTGCTCTACCTGATCGGCATGCTCGACACGACCATCCGCGGACGCAAGGATATCGAGGACAACATCAATGCACCGTTCCTGGGCGACATTCCCTTCTATGAAGGCGACAGCAAGAGCGGAATCGTCGTGCGCGAAACAGGCCGCGACGCCCTGTCGGAGGCATTCCGAATCCTGCGTTCGAACATGACGTTCATGGGCGTTTCGGCAGGAACCGACATTCGCACCATCCTCTTCACCTCGTCGGACCCTCACGCCGGTAAGACCTTCGTGGCGACCAACCTAGCGATGACGCTCGCCATGGCCGGGAAACGCGTGCTGCTGGTCGACCTCGACCTGCGCCGTCACGCCCTGTCGACCCAGTTGGGACACGGCAAGAGCAAGACCGGCATCACGGGCTACCTCGCAGGCACGATCACCGATCCGAACAGCATGATCGAAAATACCGGGTTCCACAAGAACCTCGACGTGATATACGCCGGCATTCAGCCGCCCAACCCGACGGAGATGCTGCTTTCGGAGAAACTCGACAAGCTCATCGCCCAAATGCGCGAGCAGTACGACTTCGTCTTCATAGACAGTACGCCCGCCATGTCGGTGGCCGATGCCATCATCACGGACCGGCTCGCAGACCTCTGTATATATATCGTGCGCGAGGGCGTACTCGACCGGCGCCAGTTGCCCGACATCGAGCGCCTCTACCGCGAGAAGAAGCTCCACAACATGTGCATCGTACTGAACAGCACCCGTGCGCGCCGCCACGGCTACGGATATGGTTACGGGTATGGATACGGTTACGGCTATGGCTACGGCTATGGAGACGATTATCAAGAAGTAAGCTACCGCAAGCGCATCAAGCACTTCTTCCGGTCGCTGGGACGTAAAATAAAGAAATAAGACAGTTATGGCGATTCACGATGCTATAATAGCCCTCGATTTCGACGGCACGGTGGTAACGCATGCCTATCCCGAAATCGGGGAGGACGCAGGGGCCGTGCCCGTACTGAAGGAACTGACAAACAACGGCTGCAAGTTGATTCTCTACTCAATGCGCCACGGAAAACTACTGGACCAGGCGGTGGAATGGTTCCGCTTGCGGGGCATTCCGCTCTACGCAGTGAACGAAAATCCGTCGCAGAAGCGCTGGACCTCCTCGCAGAAGATTCATGCCGACCTCTACATCGACGACTGCAACCTGGGGTGTCCCCTGCGGTTCGTCGACGGAGAAAAACGCCCGGTAGCCAACTGGGAGCTGATCCGCGAGCAACTCGTCAAAGAGGGATTCCTGGACTGATGCTTCCAAAACGGGGCGGCCCAACGGCTCCCCGCCGGATAAAAAAAGAAGCGAGACCGACGTGGCCTCGCTTCTTTTTTAATTCGCAGAACGGAATTTACGCCCACAAATTCTTGGGATACTTCCCTTCCGCAATCATCTTCTCGATGGCGGCCATCAGTGCGGGTTTGTCCTCCTTGTAGGTCACGCCGTGCCACTGGGCAGCCGAACGAAGCACACGAAGCGTCGCCGTACCGTCACCGATCAGTTTGTTGACCATCGTCGGGATGTAGAACTCCGATTTGATGTTATCCTTGTTGGCCTCGAACCAAACCTTGAAGTACTCCTTCGAGTAGGCGAAGAAATCGGGCGTAAAGCCGAAGAGGTTCATCGAAACGGGGGTATCCTCGGCGAGAGGCTCGTCGGCGCCGTCGTCGTGGAAAACGATCTTGCCGTCGGGCATACGCTCGATCTGCGTGCGCTCGACCATCGAGGTAAGATCGCCCTTTGCATCGACGCCGCAGACACCGCGCGAAACGGTTCCGTTCTCCGAAAGGGTCTTGTTCAAATCGTAGGCAACCATGCAGTAGCTGTTCTTGCTGCTGCCGAGCTGTGCGAGGTAGTCACCGATAGTCTTGTAGGCCTCGGCTCCGTAGAAGTCGTCGGCATTGATCACGGCGAAAGGTTCGTGAACGGCGTCGGCAGCCATCATCACGGCGTGGTTGGTCCCCCACGGCTTCACACGTCCTTCGGGAACCGAAAGGCCCTCGGGCAGGTAGTCGAGTTCCTGGAAAACGAAATCGACGGCGATGCGGCCGCCGAAGCGGTCGGCCGAGAAGACCTCGCGGAACTCCTTCTCAAAGGAGTGGCGGATAACGAATACGACCTTGCCGAAACCGGCGCGGATAGCGTCGTAAACCGAATAATCGATAATCGCCTCGTTGTTGGGGCCGACTCCGTCCATCTGCTTAAGCGACCCGTAGCGGGAGCCCATGCCCGCAGCGAGTACCAGTAATGTAGGTTTTACCATGTTGTTTTTATCTATTATGACGTTAGTTCAAAACATCCACAAAGGTAAAAAAATTAAGCGCGCGCCGCAAAGGATTAATGCATTTTTACCTATCTTTGTAAAATTAACAAAGAGAAATCGTTCCCGACAGAGATGAAATTTCTGAAATCCATACGGGTATGGTGGCGCAGCATGTTCCGTAAACGCCGCTTCAACATGCTCAACGCCACGGATAACTCCGAAGAATGGCACATGCACCTCTCCCCGGCAAGCATCTTCGCAGGACTGGTGGCATTCGTGCTGATGCTGTTTATCCTCACACTGTCGCTGGTGGCCTACTCCCCCGTGCTGGAATTCCTGCCCGGATACCGCACCGAGGCCGACCGTTCGCGCGAAAGCCTCGTGCAGAACATCATCCGGCTCGACTCGATGGAGCGCATGATGAACGACATGCTGACCTACAACGAAAACATCGCCCTGATCATGGAGGGGCGCAGTCCCGTGGTACGCGAACTCGCATCGTCGGACTCGTCGCGGATCAGCAAGGTGCTGGTGATGCCCTCGCGCGAGGATTCGCTTCTGAGGGCCCAGATGGAAGGCGAAGGCGAATACGCCATCGCCGGGCAGGGCGGCTCGCGCCGGAAGGTGCGCGAAGCGATCGAGCTGGTGACGCCCGTCGAAGGGATCATCACCGGCAAATTCGACATCAAACAGGGTAACTTCGGCGTAAAGATCGCCGCAACGGCAGCCGACCGCATTGCAGCCATCGACAACGGCACGGTGGTCCAGAGCCTCTGGACTCCCGAAACGGGTTACATCGTGGTCCTGCAACATGCCGGAAATCTGATTTCGATCTACAAAAACCTCTCGCAGTCGCTCGTAACAATAGGACAGACCATTCGCTCGGGCGAACTGATCGGCTACAACACCGAAGCGGAAAACGGCGAGGTCAAACTCTTCGAATTCGAACTCTGGAACAACGGGAAACCCGTGGACCCCGAGGGGTATATCGTCTTCTGATAAACACATGAAACAACGACTTGCCATACTGGGTTCGACCGGCTCGATCGGCGTGCAGACGCTCGACATAGCCCGTGAAAACCCCGACCGGTTCGAAGTCCGCGTCCTCACGGCCAACCGCAATTGGGAAAGGCTGGCGCAGCAGGCACGGGAATTCGACGCCGACACGGCGGTGATCGCCGACAAGCAATATTACACACGGCTGCGCGACGCACTCGCAGACACCGACACCAAGGTTTACACCGGGGACGACGCGGTGGCGCAGGTCGCAGCGGGAAGCGGAACCGACGTGGTGGTGAACGCCCTGGTGGGTTACGCCGGGCTCGCGCCCACGGTGGCGGCCATCGAAGCGGGCAAGAAACTCGCGCTGGCGAACAAGGAGTCGCTCGTAGTGGGCGGCGCCTACGTAATGCCGCTGGCGCGGGAGCGGAAAGCACCGGTGATTCCGATCGACTCGGAGCATTCGGCGATCTTCCAGTGCCTCGTGGGCGAACGCGCCCCGGTGCGGCGGCTGATCGTCACGTGCAGCGGCGGCGCATTCCGCGACCTCAGGGCCGAGGAGTTGGCGAACGTCACCGTAGAGCAGGCCCTGCGCCATCCCCAGTGGGACATGGGCGCGAAGATCACGATCGACTCGTCGACGCTCGTCAACAAGGGATTCGAAGTGATCGAGGCTCACTGGCTGTTCGGAACCCCGGCGGACCGGATTTCGGTGCTGCTCCACCCGCAGTCGATCATCCACTCGATGGTCGAATTCGAGGACGGCGCGATCAAGGCCCAGTTGGGCACGCCCGACATGCGCCTGCCGATCAGTTTCGCACTGCTGTTTCCCGACAGGGCGCATCGTCCCGGCGAGCGGTTCAACTTCCTGAACCATCCGCAACTGACGTTCGCCGAAGTGGACCGCGTAAAATACCCGGCGCTGGAGATCGCCTACGACTGCCTGCGGCGCGGCGGCACGGCGGCCTGCACGATGAACGGCTCGAACGAAGTGGCCGTAGCGGCGTTCCTGGCCCGCAAATGCGCATGGCTCGACATCGTGCGCACCATCGAGCACGCCCTGGAACATGCGGCATTCATCCCCTCGCCCACCCTTGCGGACTACGCCGAGGCCAATGCCGAAGCCCGCGCGCTGGCGGCGAAATTCCTTCACCTGTAAACACTTTCCAAAATGGACATTTTAGTAAAAATCATTCAGTTTTTCCTCTGTTTCACCATCCTCATCGGTATTCACGAGTTGGGACACTTCGTCATGGCGCGGGTCTTCAAAATCCGCGTCGAGAAATTCTATATCTTCTTCGACCTGGGATTCTCGCTGTTCAAATTCCGGCGGGGCGACACCGAATACGGCCTGGGCTGGCTGCCGCTGGGCGGCTACTGCAAGATCGCCGGCATGATCGACGAGTCGATGGACACGGAACAGATGAAACAACCCGCCAAACCCGACGAGTTCCGGACCAAACCGGCCTGGCAGCGGTTCCTGGTGATGATCGCCGGCGTGGTGATGAACGTCGTACTGGCGGTAACGATCTACATCGGTATCTGCTACACGTGGGGCGACACCTACTTCTCGAACGCCGACGCCAAATGGGGCTATAACTTCAACGAGGCCGGGCACAAACTCGGATTCCACGACGGGGACCGTTTCGTCTCGATCGACGGCGAAGAGGTGGACGATATCAACAAGATCGTCAATGCCCTGATAATCACCGAAGGCGACCGCAGCGTCGTGGTGGAGCGCAACGGACAGCAGGTCGAACTGACCCTTCCGCTCGACGAACTGATCTCGATGCGGCAGCAGAAGGGATACGAAGATTTAATCGCACTGCGCAGGCCCTTCACGGTGGACAGCGTGATGTTCGAATCGGCAGCCGCGCTGCACGTGGGCGACGAAATTGTCGGGATCAACGACGTAGAGGGACTCGACTTCCCGGCCTACCAGAAATACTTGAAGGCATACGCCGGGGATTCGGTGCTGCTCAAGGTACTGCGCGGAGGCGACGTACTGGAGTTGTCCGTACCCTTGTCGGAAGGGCGCATCGGCGTCATGACCCAATATCCGTTCGAGGTGCGCACGCAGAAGTACACGTTCTGGGAGTCGATTCCGGCAGGTATCCACAGGACCGGAAAGGTAATCTCCTCCTACTGGGACCAGCTCAAGATGATCGTGCAGCCCAAAACCAAGATGTACGAGGAACTGGGCGGATTTATCGCCATCGGCAGCATCTTCCCCTCGACGTGGGACTGGCAGGATTTCTGGATGAAGACCGCCTTCCTGTCGATCATCCTCGCGGTGATGAACATCCTGCCCATTCCGGGACTCGACGGCGGACATGCGATCTTCACCTTCTGGGAGATGATCACGGGACGCAAGGTGAGCGACAAAGTGCTGGAAGCCGCGCAGTACGTCGGGCTGATCATTATCCTGATGCTGCTGCTCTACGCCAACGGCAACGATATTTACCGGTTCTTCATCAAGTAAAACACGCCGGCCATGCTGATGGGGCACGTCCAGGAGATGATCCAGCGTCTTGCCGCCAACCGGCGCGAGGCGAAGCCCCGCAGCAAGAAGGAGAAACTGCTCGACCTGCTCGCAGGCGAACGGGACGGTCATCCGACTACCCGCCCCGAAACGGACGATACGAACAGGCTGCGCCGCACTTTTTAACGCCGCCGAAAGCACAGGACAACCGAAAGGCCCGGATTTTTCGATCCGGGCCTTTTTTTATGACCGGGCCCAACCGCAGGGAATACCCGGACGGCCGAAGATATTTCGCCGTTTTGTAATTTTTTTTGTAATTAAATGAAAAAAAAGTATATTTGACCGCAAAGAGACGCTGCGTTCGCAGCCAGGTTAGTGAATGAGAGACGAAGAAACCATGAACAAGGACGGAACATACGACGGACCGAACGGTTCGGTATGCCGGAATACGGGGGGGGGAAATATACCCGAGTTCTTCCGCACCTATTACGCCATGTTCGTCTCCTTTGCCCGCAATTATGTGCAGAGCCGCGAAGTGTGCGAAGACCTCGTACAGGAGGCTTTCGTAGCGCTGATCGAACAGGGCTGCACCTTTGAAAACGACTACCTCGCCAAAGGGTTTCTCTACAAAACCCTGCGCAACAAATGCCTCAACCACCTGCGCCATGAGCAGATTCGATGCCGCTATGCGGAGTCGCAGGTCGAGCATTACAAACGCGAATGCCGCGAGAAAAAAACCGAAGAATTCTTTATCGACGCCATCGTTCGCGAAGAGTCGTCGCTGATCATCTCGCAGGCGATCGAAAACCTGCCGGCGATGGGTCAGCAGGTGCTCAACATGGCGATAGAAGGCCTCTCCAACCAGGAAATAGCCGATATACTCGGTATCTCGATCAACACCGTGCGCACCCACAAGTCCCGCGCCTACAAAGCCCTGCGCATCGTGCTTTCGAATCAGTGGATGCTCTAAGAACCCGCGCGTTCCGGCGATGAAAATACCGTCGCGAGGTTACGGTTTTACACGCTTCTAACTGATGATCGGATAACTTTTTACATTTTTTTCGCATCCCGTGTCATCCTTTTCCGCTTCCGAAGTGTTATACTAACAGTGTTAGTCGGGAATATCATATCCATGATCAAGGCAGGCAGGCTGCTGGGACGTTTCTTTATATCGAAAACGTCCCCGGCAGAGCGTGAACAGCTCAAACTGCGGCTCAAAGAGTGGAAAAAGGAGGACAAGACGCGCCTTTTCGAAAACATACTCAACGCCGAAGAACTGGAGCGCCGCCGGACGGAACGTGCCGAATGCGACCCCGTGAAGGCCTGGGAGCAGGTTCAGCGCAAACTGGAGGAACGGAAAGACCGGCAGAGGATGAGGCACTACTCCGCAATGATACAAAGCGCCGCTACCGTCGCGGCGGCAGTGCTGATAGCCGCAGGAGCGATTTACTACACGCATGTCGGCCGCCAGAAACGGGTGCTGGCGCAGATCGCGCAGATCAAACCCGAAAACACACACGCGGTACTATTCCTCGCCGACGGCGAGAGCCTCGACCTGCGGATGAAGGATTCCGTAGCGGTAAAGGCCGATGTGGAGATCGTCGGCGAAAACGCACTCGAATACAAACCCCGCAAACGACAGAATCCCAAGGCCGAAGAATACAATACCCTGGTGACGCCCCGCGGCAGCGAATACAGCCTGAAACTGGCTGACGGCACGCAGGTATGGCTCAACGCAGCCTCGCGCCTGCGGTTTTTCACGGCGAACGACGGTGCGGAACGCCGCGTATGGCTCGAAGGCGAAGCCTATTTCGAAGTGGCGCACGACGCCAAACGGCCGTTCATCGTCGAGTCGGGCGGGCAGAGCATCCGGGTGCTGGGCACGCGGTTCAACGTCAACGGTTACGACGGCGACCGGGCCATTTACACCACACTGGTCGAGGGTTCGGTGGCGATCACACCGCTTGCAGGCGGCGAGCAGGTGACGCTGCAACCCGGCCAGCAGGCCACATACAGCCGCCGGAACGACGACCAGATAGCCGTCGCGGCCGTGGATACCTCGCAGGCCACGGCGTGGATGACGGGAACGTTTATTTTCAACCGCGCGTCGATCACGGAGATCATGGAGAGCCTCGCCCGCTGGTACGATTTCGAATTCGAGGTGTCGCCGCTGCTCGACGGACTGCGCTTCAGCGGTCAGTTCCCGCGGTGCGAAGAACTCGATAAAATACTCACGATCATCGCATCGACCGGAACCGGCATGCAGATCGACTACGACGGCAAGCAAATCACGCTGAGATAAGAAAATACCCTTTTAAACAACTAAATTATGACGCAACCTCTACAAGCGAAAAAACGAAAACTTCCGGAAAGAGCCGCTGCGCTGCGCTGCCTGCGGCCATTGGTATTCCCGGCAGTCGTTTCAGTTCTGTTTTCCATGAGCCCCGGCGAGCTGTTTGGACAAGGAACCCACGAACGCGAGGATTTCGTCCGGAATAACTGCCGCACAATATCCGCAGGCGCTGCGGAAGCGAGTTATTCGGGTGAAGAACTACGCAGACTGCATCCGACGAATCTGCTCAAAGCCATACAACTGATCGACCCGTCCGTCTGCGGGACGGACCCCGATGAAAAATACGGAGCGGACCCGAATGCCGCTGCTGCCTCGATGAGCCTCCAGGGTACGAAATCGCTGCCCTGGAAGATGAGCAGCACGGACGCCCTGCCGCTGATCATCGTCGACGGCCACGCCGAATCGATCGACCGTTTGCAGGACTTCGACATCCTGCGCGTTGAAAATGTCACGCTGCTCAAGAATGCAACGGCAACGGCGATCTACGGCGTGCGGGCCGGAAACGGGGTGATCGTCGTCAATACGAAGATTCCGGAGCCCCACAAACTGCGCCTGACCTACAACTTCGACGGCAGTTTCCAGAAAGCGAACCTGCGGAGTTTCGACCTGATGGACGCGAACCAGAAACTCGCGTGGGAGAAGCGCATGGGAGCCTACGACGGAAACGAAGCGCTCTACAACCAGCGGATCGCCGACGTGAAGGCCAATGGCTCGACCGACTGGCTCGACATTCCGGTACGCACCTCTTTTTCGCACCGCCACCGCGTGATGGTCGACGGCGGCGACAGCAGCCTGCGTTACCGCGGCACGCTGTACATGAATCCCGTCAAGGGCGTGATGAAGGGTTCGAAGCGCACGATGTACGGCGCCTCGGCATTCATCGGCTACACGACCCGTTCGCTCCAGATTTCAAACGAACTGAGCGTCGACATGGCCGACGCATCGGAATCGATCTACGGGCCGATGTCCGGCTGGGCGCAGATGAATCCCTATTACACCCCCGCAGACGAACGTGGCAAAGCGTACGATATCCTGGGCGAAGGAACCTTCAGCGAACAGGAATCGCCGCTCTACGAGACCTCGCTCAGCAGTTTCGCCGAAAACAAAATCGCACGCGTGAACAATAACCTGACCGTACGCTGGATTATAGACAACCGTTTCAGCATCGCCGGGCAGTTCAACCTCACGCAGGACCACGACAAACGGTCGGAGTTCACCTCGCCGATGTCGCTCCTGTTCAAGGATTACACCATCGACGAAATCGACCAGAAGGGCCGCTACCGCATCGTCCGCAACCGCCTGGCTTGTTACCAGGAGCGGCTGTGGGCCGACTACCGCCTCGAACGCGAGCGCCACACCCTGCGCGCAACGCTCGGCATGGAGGTCTACTCGGCAACGATGACTGACGACGCTTTCATGGGCGTAGGCATGTCGAGCGACCACATGGACTACGTCTCCTTCGCACAGCGCTACACCCCGGGCCGCCCCGAGGGAACAGAGACTTACGAGCGCGTGATGAGCGGCTACGGAATCGTTTCGTGGAGTTTCGACGGCAAGCTCTTCGTCGACCTCTCGGGCCGGCTGGACAAGTCCTCGATGCTGGCTCCCGACAAGCGCACGGCGAGTTCCTACGGACTGACTGCCGCCTATGACCTGAAAAAGGCCCTGATCGAAAATTCGGAACTGATCGGCAAACTCACCCTGACGGCCGGATACGGCAGTACGGCGGGCTACCAGTTCGACTACGGATTCGTCAATCCGATGTACAGCTATGACACCAGCAATCCCTACCTGAACGGCATGGGAACCGCAAAGCCTTACAACCAGGGGCTCGTGGCGCTGTTCCATACCAACTACTACAACCCCGCACTGAAATGGAAGGCGACACGGAACGTCAACGTCGGCGTAAGCGGGCGCATCAGCACCGTCGACATAGCCGTAAAATACTATAACACACTGTCGAAGGACGTATTGACGTTCGAAGAGCAGAGCACCGCCTTCGGCCCGGGACACCGCTTCGCCAACAGCGGCGCGATCCGCAATTCGGGGCTGGAATTCCTCGTATCGGCCGGGATACTCCGCAACCGCAGCGGCGTCGATCTGACGCTCTTCGCCAAAGGCGTCGTCAACCGCAGCAAGATCACCGAACTGCCCGACTACGCATCGACGCTGTACAACAACAACAGTTTCGCACAGCGTTACTACGGCGGCATGGCCGAAGGCGACGCAGCGGACGGCATCTACGCCCTGCGCTCGGCAGGAATCGACGCCGACACCGGACGCGAAAAATTCTACCTGCGCGACGGTTCGGTATCGGAGACCCCGACGGCAGCCGACCTGGAATACCAGGGCAGCATGACCCCGAAACTGCGCGGTACGTTCGGCGCAACGGCGGCCTACCGCAATTTCGATTTCGCAGCGGTGTTCTCCTACTCGCTGGGCGGGAAGTATTACGACGTTTACACCCAGCAGGCCGTGGACCTGGCAGGTTACGGCGTCAACGTCCCGAAGGCCGCCGAAGGCAAATGGAGCCCCTCGAACAGGAACGCCGCCTATCAGGGCATCGACAATGCGGTCGATTACGCGTCGTCGCGCTTCGTCTCGAAGCGTAACATCCTTTCGCTCTCGTCGCTGCGCATCGGCTACGCCTTCCCCCGAAAAATCGCTTCGGCAATGCGCATGCAGGGGCTGAAAGTGAGCCTCACGTGCGACGACCTCTGGTACTCCTCGTCGGTAAAGACTCCGCACGGACTCTACTACCCTTATGCCTCCAGTTTCATCCTCTCCCTCCAGGCAACTTTCTAAAACAAGCGAACAGTATGAAAAAATTGATATATACGGCACTCCTGCTCCTGGCGGCTACCTCGTGCAACAAGTGGTTCGAAGTGGAACCCAAGGGAGGAGGCACGTCGGGAAGCAAGGTTTTCGATAACGAAGCGTCCTTCCGCGACTACATGAACAGCATTTACGCCGGACTGCGCACCGACGATCTTTACGGCTCGAACCTCACGCTGGGCGGCGTGGAATTCCTCTCCCAGACATTTAGGCCCTACGCCGGGGCCGAGGGCTGGACGAAAATGGATTTCAGCGATCCGACGGCCCGGGAAATCGCCGCAAAGGCATACACCAAACTCTATGCGGCCATCTACCAGTGTAACGACATCCTCGAACTGTTCGCAGCAAAGGGCGATGTCCTGTTCGTGGCAGGCTCGCGCGAAATGATGGTAGCCGAGGCCGAAGCCTTGCGGGCATTCCTGCACTTCGAACTCCTGAGACTTTACAGTCCGGCCTATGCGGTCGACAACACGGTGTCCAACATCCTCTGGATAGACGGCACGAAGAGCGCAGGTGTACAGATGACGACCGCACAACTCACCGACAAGGTTATCAGCGAACTGGCCGCAGCGGCGACCCAGCTGAGCAGGTACGACCCGATCGTGACGGGCGTCTCATACGACGACACCACGCTGATCGGGACCGAACCCGCAAGCCGCGTCTGGAAACTCAACTACTACGCCTGCCGGGCCGCCGAAGCCCGCGCGCTGATGAGCAAAAACTCGCCGGAAAGCTACGGCGAAGCCTACAAACTGCTGGACAAAATCATCACCGAGGGCGGCTACGGCTTCGTACGCACCGTCTCGGGAACCGACTATTCGTTCTCGGCGGAATACATCTTCGCACTGCCCTCTTCGGACAAGGGTTTCTGCGCCCTGTCGGAAGAGTTGTTCGACCCCGCCAAGAAAGGCGTAACCCTCTCGGCGCAACTCGACGTAAACGACCTGAACGCCGACGACCGCCGACGCAACTGGTTCGACAGCGACAACACGATGCGCACGAAATTCGCACCGACGAGCAAACTCGACAAGTGGAACACCGTGCCGGGTATCCCTGTGATCAAGATCGGCGAGGTGTACCTCATGGCCGCGGAAGCCGCCGCCAAATCGAACCAACTGGCAACGGGAATCCTCCGGTTCAACGACTTCGCGGAAGCGCGTAACAGCGAAAGCCTCAAGTTGCCCGAAACAGCCACGGCCGCACAACTGGAAACGGCTGTCGATCTCCAGTATCGCTACGAGTTCATGGGCGAAGGCGTGCGCTTCCACTACTGCAAACGCCTCAACCAAACCGTAACGGCATACGACGGTTCGCAGATCGCCGAAGTCGGCAAAAAGTCACTACCCATCGTCAAATAACCTAAGATTAAGCAGATGAAGAACATCACCTCATACATCACACCACGCGGCGAACGGCCATTCCGGTTGCTCCGGATGTGCCTGCTGGTGGCCATCCTGGCTTGCGCCCGCGCACTCCATGCGCAGGAGGCCAAAGTCACGTTCCGGCTCCAGGAAAAGCCGCTTTCGACCCTGCTGTCCGAGATTCAGAAGCAGACCGGATATAAAATATTTTACAGCGATAACAACGTCGACGTTTCACGCAGGGTGAACGTTTCGGCACGGCAGGTTCCCGTGAACAAAGTGCTCGAATCGATCCTTCCGAAGCTGGGACTCACCTATCAGTTCATCAACAACACCATCGTACTTTCGCAGGACCCCAAAGCCAAGCAGACACAGGCCGGGGGAAGCGTCATGGCCAAGGCAATCCCCGTCCGCACGGTATCGGGCGTAGTTAAGGACGAAGCGGGCAAGCCGGTGGTCGGCGTGTCGGTGGTGGCGAACAAGGACAAGCGCCGCGGAACCTCGACGGCCGCCGACGGCAGTTTTTCATTCCGCGTGCCGACGGACGAAACGCAGATCATCATATCGATGATCGGCATGAAGTCACAGACGCTCAACATCGGCGACAAGCCGCTGGAAATCACGATGAAGGCAGACGTTATCGAATCCGAAGCACTGGTGGTCACGGGCTACGTTCCCAAAGCCAAAAACAGCTTCACGGGTACGGCAACGCAGGTGAAGGGCGACGACCTGATCAAGGTCAACCCGACCAACATGCTCGAAGCGTTGCAGGTTTACGACCCTTCGTTCGTGATTTCGGACCTCAACGGAGAATTCGGTTCGAACCCCAACTACATTCCCGACCGCATCGAAATCCGCGGTGCGAACAGTATGCCCGATATCTCGGAAAATACGCTCCAGACCTACACCACGCTGCCGATTTTCATCCTCGACGGGTTCCAGGTAAATGTCGAGAAGGTTTACAACCTCGACATCAACCGCGTGGAGAGCGTCACGATCCTCAAGGACGCCGCGGCATCGTCGATCTACGGTTCGCGCGCGGCGAACGGCGTGGTCGTGATCGCAACGAAGATGCCCAAGAAGGGCAGCATCCAGATTTCGTACACGCTCAATACCAGCGTCGAATCGCCCGACCTGTCGTCGTACAACCTGATGAACTCGAAAGAACTCGTGCAGTACTACGAGAAGATGAAGGTTTTCTCGTCGTCAAACGGGACCATCGGCAGCGAGGACCCCGAACGGCGCAACCTGTTGATGCTCCTCAAGAAGGAGGCCGAAAACGGCGTGGACACCTACTGGCTCGCACAACCCCTGCGCACGGCCTTCAAACATGCCCACTCGCTCTTCCTCGAAGGCGGTACGGAGGTCGGACAGGAAGGCAGCAACCGCACGCTGCGTTACCAGATCAACCTCAACGGCAACTTCTCGGACGGCGTAATGATCGGCTCGTCGCGCAACACCTACGGCGGCGGCGCAAAGCTGATCTACGACACCCGCAAGCTCCAGTTGACGAGCGACCTGCAGGTGGGATTCACCGACACGAAGGATTCGCCCTACGGCAGCTTCTCGACCTACACCCAGTTGCTTCCGCTGTTCCGTATCAAGGACAGCAACGGCGACTATTTCCCGAGCCTTTCGGCCGGCAATATCCCGATGTTCGGCAACTTCCCCTGGACGAGTATCGGCTCCTCGGTGCTGGGAACGCAGATAAATCCCCTCTACGAGGCAAATTACCTGAACAACTTCTCGCGCGGCGACAACCTGAGCCTGTCGTACCAACTGGGGGCAAACTGGGAGATCGTCGACAACCTGCGCCTCAGGGGATCGTTCACCTACGACCGGCAGGAACGGATGAGCGAGAAGTATGTGTCCCCGTTCAGCGCAGCAGCGACTGAAGACGAGACGACCATCAACAACTCCATCGAACAGCTTTACCGCCGCGGCTCCTACGAAAAAACCAGCAGTACGTCGACCAACTACTACGGCATGGTGAACCTCTCCTACCTCAAATCGTTCGGACGCCACACCGTCCAGGCTGTGCTCGGCGGCGAAATCAAGGAGGATACGACCGAGAGCGACAGCTACAAGGTGACGGGATTCCTCAACGACTCGCAGACGTTCCCCTCCGACGGCGCACAGTATCCGCTCACGGGAGGCCCCGGCGGTGCAAGCAGCATCGTGCGCACGGTAGGCACATTCGGCACGGTCAACTACTCGTTCGACAACCGCTACATGGTCGACGCCAGCTACCGCGTCGACGGCTCTTCGAACTTCGCGAGCAAACAGCGCGTATCGTCGTTCTGGGCCGTGGGCGTGCGCTGGAACCTCGCCAACGAGAAGTTCATGAACCAGGACATCTTCGACAACATCGCCCTGAAAGCCAACATCGGAACGACGGGTAACTCGAACTTCGTGCTGAGCCAGATTCTGAACATGTACAAGTACCTCTCGATGTACGACGGAATCACGGGCGCCGAGCTGATGTCGCTGGCCAACCCCAACCTCAAATGGCAGACGACCCTCAAGCGGAACATCGGCCTCGAACTGGCATTCCTGAAGAACCGCGTGAACCTGGAGTTCAACTACTATTCGAACACCACGGACAACAACATCACGAACGTATCGATCCTGCCTTCGACGGGTTTTGCGACTTACACGGCCAACCAGGGCGACGTGTCGAACAAGGGTTTCGACTTCAACCTGTCGGTAACGCCCCTGCGCACGAAGGTGTGGCAGTTGAACGTGTTCGTCAACGGCCAGCATAACCGCAACAAGCTGACCAACCTTTCGGAAGCGCTTCAGGAGTACAACAAACAGATCATGGAATCGCAGGTAAACGCCAAGGGAACCAAGATCGACAACGTATTCCTCTTCGAAGAGGGCAAATCGCTCTCGGCAATCTATGCCGTACCGTCGGCGGGCATCGACCCCGGAACGGGACAGGAAGTCTTCATCACCAAGGACGGCAAGCGCACCTTCACGTGGAATGCCGCCGACCAGGTGGTCGTAGGCGACACGGAACCCGACCTGCGCGGTTATTTCGGGCTGAACCTCAGCTACAAAAACTGGTCGCTGAACACGAGCTTCGAATATTCGTTCGGCGGCGAGATGTACAACCAGACGCTGGTAGACCGCATCGAGAACACCTCGATGAACACGTCGAACAACCAGATCGCCTACAACATGGACCGCCGGGCGCTGTACGACCGCTGGTCGCAGCCGGGAGACATCGCCAAGTACCGCGGCATCAACGTGACGGGAAAGACCTATGCAAGTTCACGCTTCGTGCAGAAGAACAACTACCTGCGTATGAACTCGCTGCGCATCATGTACAACCTCAACCGCCCCGACAAACGCCTGCTGGGCATGTCGATGCTCCGCATAGCGCTCTCGGCCAACGACCTGTTCTACTCCTCGTCGATCCGGCAGGAGCGGGGCCTGTCGTACCCTTACGCCCGTACGTTTACGCTCAGTCTCCAGGCTAATTTTTAAAACATGACTCCTATGAAAATAAGATATATCGCAACCCTGCTGCTGCTCGCCGTCGGCGCCGTATCGTGCAAAGACTGGCTCGACGTATACCCCAAGTCGGAAATCACCTCGAACAAAGTGTTCGAGAACGAAGACGGCTTCTATTCTGCGCTGGCCGGACTCTACATCAAGATGGCCGACGACGAACTCTATGGATTCGACCTTACGTGCGGTTACATCGACATGATGGGAGGAGCCGTATTTACGGGCGGCGGGGCCTATCTGACCTATTACGCCAACAACTTCTACGCCGACCCGAGTTATGCCGGCATAGTAGCGCCGCTGCAGTTCCCTGCATTCAACCATACCCGCGGACAGATCCGCACCGAGCGGACCGACAACAGGTATGAAATAATCTGGACGAAAATCTACAACATCATCACCAACACCAACCTGCTGCTCGACGAACTCAATAAGGTCGACGGCGGCATGTTCGAAGCAGGGATCAAGGAGTTGCTGACGGGCGAGGCGCTGGCCGTAAGGGCCTACCTGCACCTCGACCTGGTACGGCTGTTCCAGCCGCCCTACCTCTCCGAACAGGGTAAGACCGCCAAGCGGATTCCCTACATGGAGACGCTCGACGCGCTGAAATTCGTACCTTCGTCGACAACCGACGAAATACTGGACAAAGTGGACGCCGACCTGGCCCATGCCGCCGAGATCATGAAGGACAACGACCCCATCAGTTCGGGCAAAAGTTACCACACGCTGATGTTCTCCACCAACCGCCAGTACAAGATGAATTACTACGCCGTGAAATTGCTCCAGGCCCGGTCGTTCCTCTACCGCGGCAAGGACAAAGCGGCTTACGACGCCGCCATGGAGGTTATCGACGCCGCCCAGGGTGCAGGCATCCACTTCATCACCGAAGCCGAACGCAGCCGTGTCGACAGCTACGGAACGCCCGTGGACCGCAGTTGCCCGCAGGAGAACCTCTTTGCCCTGCTCACGGACGAGTTGTCCGAAAACTCGATCGACGCCGTAAAAATAAACGGCAGCAGCAAAAGGCTGGGAATGTACGGTCGTCTGGCTTCGAACAAATGGCTGAGTGCAACGTCCGGACTGATCCCCGAGGCTTTCTTCTCGTCGGCAAGCGACATCCGCATCAACCTCTGGAAAAGGACCGTCTATCCTTCGGGCATGGTGGGTAAATACATCCGCGAATCGAGCGACGCCGAAGACATCGCACTCTACCCCAAGCAGGCCGTAACGCTGCTCAAACTGGGCGAAGCATACCTGATCGCAGCCGAAGCGGCCATCAGCGCCGTCAGCCCGGGCGAAGGACAGCGCATCCTCAACCTGCTGCAGGCCGAACGCCGGGGAGGCATCTACCCCTCGGCAGACGAAGAGGGACTGCGGAAGGAAATCCTGCTCGAATACCGCCGCGAAACGCTCAGCGACGGACAGCTTTTCTACGCCTACAAACGGCGCAACGAACCGCAGTTGACGACACTCTACCAGACTCCGGACTATACGTATTATTTTACGATGGACGACAACAAGTATACGCCCGACATCCCCGACAAGGAGTATAACTCGGGCCGAACCTATTAACGAGATAACAACCATGAAAAAATTTATAATCCCCGTTTTTGCGATCGCCGTCGCCGTTGTCTCCTGCAACAAGGAGGACATACCGGTTTATAATTCGGAACGCCCCTCGCTGAATTTCGTGAAGTCCTTTTTTACCCCGGAGCTGAACGACGACGCCGACATGGACACTCTGAAACTCAACACCGTATACCATGCCGGACAAAACGAGATCCAATTCAGGCTCCCGGTACGCCTGTCCGGGGCCGTTGCGGACCACGACCGGAAGTACACGGTACGCATCTCGGAAGCCAAAAGCTACGGCAACCTGATCGAGGGCGTACACTACACGCTCAGCACAGAGCAGACTTTCCACGCCGGGCAATATGCCGACTCGACGCTTGTACATGCCAATCTGGCCAAACTGGCCGAAGACAAAGTCTCCGGGACGCTGGTGATCGAACTCGTGTCGGACGAAACTTTCGACGCAGGCATCGACAATTTTCAAAGCATCGGACTGGAGATATCGGGCGCAGGATTCGTCAGCCAGCCACCGTTCTGGAACAGGAACGGGCTGGATGCCTACGGAGGCGTCTATTCCGCCGTCAAGGCCGGAAAGTATGCAGAACTGAACGGAGTGACCTCCGACGACTGGCGCGAATACAACACAGCCAAACTCTATGCCTACGGAAAGCGCACGTATGAATGGTTCCGCGACAACCCGACCTACGACAACGGGGTTCTGGTGGTCTTCCAGGGAACGATAATCTACGAATAAACACCTACCGACTATGAAAACATTCAAATACCTGATATTTCTGCTGGCAGCCGCTTTCGCAGCGACGGGCTGCTACGACGACAAGGGAAGCTACAACACCGACCCGTGGACGGACATCGTCTCGGTGGAGGGTATGACCCTGCCCGGCATCGAATCGATGTACATGCTTTCACTGATCGAAGACGAGACCTTCAGCCTCGACCCGACCGTCCTGTTCCGCAAAGATGCGGACGAGTCGTCTTTCACCTACGACTGGGTATTGGGCCGCGACACCATCGCTTCGGGACTCAAACTCGACTGGCGGGTGACCCGCACCGAAAAAATGGAGTTCAGCGCCACAGGCGAAGCCTATTTCTGGCTGGCCATAAACAATACGGCTACCGGCGAGAACTGGCGCTATTATCTCCGAGGCAACAATAACAGCATGCTGAAGGTGAAAATCGTCCCGACGATGACGCCGAAAATCGGCATTTTCGTCTATGAAAAACCGGACGGAACCATCGAATGGGGATCGGTCAAGGGCGGCAACCCGGCATCTCCGGCCGCATTCACCACGCTCTATACCGACCTGTACACCCGCTACAACACCTCGCGTAAAATCGAAGGCAGCGTTGCCGGAGCGACTTTCAGCGGGTCTCACTTGATCGTCTATACCAACCGGGCTCCCGACTACGGCGCATTCGTACAGGCGTCGGAAACGGGAACTTATGCCCTAGGCCTCTTTATGGGTACGGTCAGCAACGAAGTGTTCCAGGGCGAACCGGATGCGGCGATCGCCGGACAGACCTTCTACAAAGGCGCTATGCAGGAGATACTGATCGGCAATTCGCTCTTCATCGCCCCGACCAGCGGAGCATACCAGATGATCCTGCCCAACGCCGTTCCGACGCAGGACAGGGTTGCCCAGATTATGGGCGCCAATCCGTATACGGACATCATGCACTTCTCCGTACAGCGCACCCTGGAGAACGAGATTTACTATTACCGGTACAACGAAAACAAGGGTTACCTGCGCCAGCCGCTGCCGGACGAAAACGGCGCGACGCTCAAAGCCGACCGGATTATCGGCGTATGCCGCCAGCCGACATTCCTTGCAAAGCAGCTCAAAATGTTCGTCACGGTGAAAACAGGCGCAGCCTACTGGCTCTACACCTACACCTACGAACAGAAAGACAGCGGCAACGACATCATCACGTTCGTCGGTAAAACCGACATAACCAACTGGACTGGAGGCATGAGCGACGACTGCGAGATATTCACCAACGCCGTCGAAGTACCGCTCAACTACCTCTACATCGCCAAAGGCCGCGACCTCTGGCGCACGAGCTACGAGTCGCAGACCGCACCCCAGGTGGCAAAGAGTTTCCCGGCGCCGATAACGACCGCGAAAGTGGTTACGAACCTGGCAAAACCGGAAACTGCCGCCAATGAAATCTATACGGCGGTATTCACCTACGACGAAAGTACGAAAACGTCGAAAATGTACGTTCTGGACGGGAAGGCCGCAGACCTGAAAGCGTTCTCCGAAGTGGAGACCCCGATTCCGGGAAAAGCGGTTCGTTACCTGCCTTATCTGTAACAACCGGGACACAACGGGAATTATTTCCGGCAGTCCGGATCGGGCTGCCGGAATTAATCCGTAAAACGCGGGACAGGCCCGCAGATGCAAACCATGAAAAAAATAGCACTTATCATTACACTGCTCGCCGTCGGATGGGAATGTTTCGCCCAGAAACCCTTCCCGCTCGAAACGGGCGACCTGCTGTTCCAGGTGACCGGAAGAAGCGCCTACACCGAAGCCATCAGCAGTGTCACCAGGGGAATCAAAGACCTGAATTTCACCCATGTGGGCGTCGCTTACGTCGAAGACGGGAAGACCTATGTTCTCGAAGCCGTCCCGTACGGAGTGGTCAAAAGCCCGCTCGAAAAATTCTTCCGCGACGCACAGAAAAGCGACGGCAACCCGGTGGTGGTGGTCGGCAGGCTGAAACCGCGGCTGCGCCGGTGTATTCCCGCGGCCATCGGGAAGATCAAAACGCTGCTGAACAAACGTTACGATTTCGTTTTCGACCCCGACGACGACGACTATTATTGCAGCGAACTGATCTACGTTTCGTACCTCAAACCCAACGGCAAGCCGATTTTCAAGATGAAGCCCATGACCTTCAGGGACAAGCAAACCGGAGAGATCAGCCCCCTGTGGGTGGAACATTTCAAACGCTACAAGTGCGAAATCCCCGAAGGCGTGCCGGGCACGAATCCCGGCGACATGTCCCGGTCGAAGGCCATCCGCATCGTACACCATTACTTTTAATCCGACATCTACCAACAATCAACGTCAAATTTATGTTTAAACAACTGCTTGCGCTCCTGCTGTGCATACTGGTCGCCGGAACACCGGTCCAGGCCAAGAGCCCGAAAAGGAAATCCAAAAAGGCATCTACCGAAACTCCGGCAAAGCCCAAAGAGAGCGAATACGACAAGCTCTTCAAGAAAAAGCACGAAGTGGCCGAGGGTATGGTCAAGCTCCACAAAATCGACGGAAAACTCTATTTCGAATTTCCGCAGGCGCTTTTCGGCCGCGAAATGCTGCTCGGATCGGTGATTTCAGAGACCTCGGACAACCTGACGGGCGTCCCGGGGTCGAAATCGTACACGCCGCTCCACATCACCTTCACCAAAACAGGCGAGAACGTGCAGATACGCGAGATCAACGCCGACAACTATACGCTGGGCGTAGACGGCAACATCCTCCGTTCGCTCGACCGCAACAACATCCCGACCATCTTCCGCAATTTCAAGATCGATGCTTACAACGCCGACTCGACGGCTGTGGTTTTCAACGTCACGGATCTGTTTGTCAGCCATGTCAAAGAGTTGTCGCCCTTCTCGTACCTCGGTGCATACGGCGGCTCGGGAACGCCGTCCCTCAGCGAAACGTTCAAAAAGGAACTTTCGTCGCTGGGCGATGTCAAATCCTTTGCCGACAACCTCACGGTAAAAAGTACGCTGAGCTACACCTACTCGGTGTCGCACCCCGTGACCAAGCAGAAGTTGGTGGACAAGGCTCCGTTCACGGCCGTCATGACCCGCACGCTGGTGCTGCTGCCCCGCGAAGCCTACCGCCCGCGCATCACCGACAGCCGCATGTCGGTATTCCCGACCGGAAAATACTTGTACAGCAGCAAGGAACAGCGCGTGAAAGCCATCTACCTGGCCAACCGCTGGCGGGTGGAACCGTCGGACATGGAGGCCTGGAAGCGCGGCGAGCAGGTGACGCCCCTGCAACCGATCGTCTTCTACATCGACCCGGATTTCCCCGCGAAGTGGCAGCCCGCGATCTATGAGGCCGTGACGCAGTGGAACGAGGTGTTCGCCAAAATCGGATTCAGGGACGTGGTCAAGGCGCTGCCCTACCCCACGGACGATCCGGCGTTCGATGCCGACAACATCAAGTACTCGTGCATCCGTTATGCGCCCGTACCCATCGCCAACGCCATGGGCCCTTCGTGGGTCGATCCGCGCAGCGGCGAGATCCTCAACGCCTCGGTCTATGTCTTCCACGATGTCGTGAAGATGCTCAACCGGATGATCTTCGTGCAGACGGCGCAGGCCGACGCCCGCGTGCGGCAGGTCAACATTCCCGACGAGGTGATGCTCGACGGACTCCGCTACGTGCTGACACACGAGGTGGGCCACTGCCTGGGATTCATGCACAACATGAGTTCGTCGGCCGTGATTCCGGTCGATTCGCTCCGCTCGCCGTCGTTCACCCAAAAATACGGCACGACCACCTCGATCATGGACTACGCGCGTTTCAACTACGTGGCACAGCCCGGTGACATGGAACGCGGCGTACGGCTCACCCCGCCGCGCTTCGGCGTCTACGACGATTATGCCGTGAAATGGCTCTACACGCCGGTTCCCGAAGCAAAGACCCCCGAAGAGGAGTATGAAGTGACTTCGAAATGGATCACCGAGGCTTCGGCCGACCCCACGTTCCGTTACGGCAAACAGCAGTTCGGAAGCATCGTCGATCCCAAATCCCAGACCGAGGACCTCGGCGACGACGCCGTGGCGGCATCGCAGTACGGCATCAGGAACCTGCGCTATATCCTCGCGAACCTGGACGAATGGTGCGCCGACGGGGACGACGATTTCTCCTACCGCAACGGCATGTACTCCGACATCGTGAACCAGTATATCACCTACATCGGTCACGTATACGCCAACATCGGCGGCATCTACCTGAACGAAAAGATGGAAGGCGACCCGGTGGAAGCCTACGCCTGCGTGCCGCGCGAAAAACAGCGCAAAGCCCTGAAATTCATTCTCGCGGAGCTCAAGCAGATGGAGTGGCTCGACAACGAGCGCCTGCTGGCGAAGATGTCGATGCTCGGCTCGCCCCGGGACGCCGTGCGGGAAGCCGTCATCAAAGCCGCAGTCAACGCCCCGGCCAAAAAAATCCTCGCGATCAACGCCCAACTGTCGAAGGACCCTTATACACCCGAAGCATGCTACAAGGACGTTTCCGACTTCGTGTGGGAACCCACCGTGCGTAACCGCCGCCTCACCGGGGACGAAATGGCCATTCAGCGCGAGTTCGTCAAGGTCGTAGCCGCCAAAGCCGGGCTGAAGAACTACACCGGAAGCGGCAGTTCGGCATCGGCATTCGCAGCAACGGAAAATGCGGCGGGGAACGAAGCGGAAGACGCCGGATGGGACGCGCTCCAGGTATTCGAAAACCGGACGCCGCGCACGCCGCTGTGCAGCTGCGAAACCTGCTCGCACGGATTCGCACCGGAACCGCAGCCTGCATCCGTCTCGGGATTCGGTTCGCCCAGATTCCAGTATTTCACGCAGAAGGATATCTCGATGCTCTACTACAACGACATCCTGCGTATCCAGAACCTGCTGCGCGGAAAGGTCGGGTCGGCAACGGGCGAAACCCGCATGCACTACCAGTACCTGCTGCACAACCTCGATAAAGCCCTCAAAAAATGATGCGTCCAGCCATGAGAACACCCCTGAACAAACCAGGCACGCTGCTGCTTGCCCTGCTTCTGGCGGCAGTTATGCTGCCCGGGCCGGCGCACGCAGCCGCAAAGGGCCGCAAAGACAAGAAAAAGAGCGAGCAACCTGCCCCCAAGAAGCCGACGGCCTACGAAAAACTCTTCAAGGACAAGGAGTGCAAGACCGCAGACGGGCTTTTCAAACTCCACCTTATCGAAGGAAAACTCTACACGGAGATTCCGCTCGACATCCTCGAACGGGAATTCGTCATCAACACCTCGATCGAGGAGTCGTCCGAAGCGAACTACGGACTCTCGGGCCAGCAACCGCTGCCGCCCTACCACATCACCTTCACCCGCAAGGATTCGCTGATCCGGATGCACGAAGTGCCCCAGCGGACGCTGGCCGACGGCGATGCACAGATCGAAAAGGCGCTGGAGATCAACACGGCGCGGCCGATCGTCGCCAGTTATCCGATCAAGGCCTACAACGCAGACTCGACGGCCGTAGTGATCGAGAACACGGCGCTGTTCATGAGCGACAACGAGCACCTCAAGGCGTTCGAGCCCCGCGGCATGAGCCCGCTGCACATCTCGACTGCGGCCTACAAGTCGGACCTTTCGCTGCTCCGCGACGTAGAGGGCGGAAAAGGGTATGCCTCGGTCCTGAGCGACATGACCTACGGCGTGACGACGCAGTACTTCATCTTCATCATCTGCAAGGACAAACCTTTCACGGCCCTGGCCCGCCGCACCGTGACGATGCTTCCCGAGCAGTGCGCGCCCGCACGCATCGCCGATCCGCGCATCGGCGTGATGCCCGTACCCTTCACGCGTTTCACCACCGGAAAAGGCAGCGAACCCGCCTACTTCGCCTCGCGGATCAACTTCCGCCCGGAGGGGAAAATCCGCCCGGTGACCTTCTACATCGACACGCTCTTCGCCCCGGCATGGCAACAGGGCATCCGCCGCGGCATCGCGCTGTGGAACGAGGCCTTCCGAAGGATCGGCATGGGCGACGTGCTCAAAGCCGAGACTTACCCTGCAGGCGGTTTCGACAGCAACAGCCCCGAGGGATTTTACGTGAAATACGTGGCTTCGTCGAATACGCGCACGACGGTCAACATCGTCGCCGACCCGCGCAGCGGCGAGATCACGGGCGGACGCATCCACATCCCGGCCAACATCGCCGACGAGATTCGCACCCGCCGCTTCATCGATCTCTCGGCGGTAGACCCCGCGGCCCGCGACATGACGCTCGACGAAGAGGAACTCGCCTCGTCGCTGGCCGTCTACACGGCACGCGGTGTCGCCCAACTGCTCGGACTGGCGACCAACTATGCCGGAGCGGCGGCTTATCCGACCGACTCGCTGCGTTCGGCGGCATTCACCCGCGAAAACGGGCTCTGCTCGTCGATCACGGCACTCAACAGCTACAACTACCTGGCACAACCCGAAGACAAGGGCGTACGGCTGGTAAACGACTGCCTCGGCAAATACGACTACTTCGCCATCCGCTGGCTCTACGGCGACATCGAAGGAGCCGAAACGCCCGCCGAAGAGCAGAAAGCACTCGCACGGATGCTTCTCGACAAAGCCGGGGACCCGGCTTATTACTACGGCAACTACTGGTACGACTATTACTTCGGCGACGTGCGCCTGGCTTATTATAACCTGGGCGACGATCCCGTGAAGCGCACCCGCTACAGGCTCAGCAACCTGCGCTACATCGCCGAGCACGCCCCGGAGTGGCTCGAAGGACGCGACAAGGACGGAAGCTACCGCGAGGAAGCCATTTCGGCCGTTGCAACGGGCGTAAGGGAGATGATCTCCTACCTGGCGGCCTACATCGGCGGCTCGTACTATACCGAGACGGCCGAAGGCGACGGACAGACCATGCTCCGCGTTGTGCCGAAAGAGGAACAACGCCGTTATGTGAAAGAGACGCTCAAGGCACTCGAAGACCTCTCGTGGCTCGACACGAAACTGACGGAAGGCCAGATGGTGAACCTTTCGGAATCGGTGTTGTCGGACTGCCTGGGAACGCTGATGAAACGGCTGGAGACCCTGCCCCGCTACCAAAACGGACTGCCGGGGGCTTACACGCCGGCCGAGATGTCGGCCGACATGGCCGAATACATCTTCAGCAAGGTAAAGGCCGGACGCAAACTCTCGGATTACGACCGGTTGCTCCAACGGGCGTTTACGGGCATCGTTATCGGAGCCTCAAAAGTGCTGGCCGAGCCGAAAGCCGCCCCGAAAACGGCTTCGGCCGGCTTCGCCGAAGATGACGAAAGTTTCATGCAGCCTGCCTACCCCTCGGAAGCCGCCGCGACGCTGGCCCCGGTGAGCGCTTACGGGAAATACAGGATGCGGTTCTATGCCAAGGATTTTTCGGAGCACGTCTACTACGGCATGCTCCTCGAAATCCGCGACATCTACCGCCGGGGGGCAGCCGTGGCGCAGGATGCTGCATCGCGCGACTTCTGCCGCTACATGCTCCGCAGGATCGAAGAGAGCCTGCGCGTCAGCTGAGGCGGCGGATATGCAAACGAAAAAAGAGGCATGGAACATTCCATGCCTCTTTTTTCAGGGGCGATGCGACGAACGAACGATTTTGCAGGAACCGGAAAATAGTTTACCTTTGTATGACGTTATACGTATCGCTGACAACTGTTCCCAATGGCAAATCAAACAGCAGAAAAACTGGAAGCCTGCGCCGCGGCACTGCGGCGACACCATTTCGAAGCCGAGGTCGTAAAAGACACCGAAACGGCTTTCGGCGTGATGAAAGCCGTCGTGGAAGCGGAACGCCCGCAGCTCGTGTCGTTCGGCGACTCGACGACGATGCGCGCAACGGGCATCATCGAGTGGATGCAGGACGACGGACGGCTGAAGGTGCTCGACGGATTCGACGCCTCGATGCCCTATGACGAACGGCTCGAAATCCGCCGCCAGGCCCTGTTGTCGGACCTCTTCATCACGGGCGTGAATGCCATAACGGAGCAGGGAACGCTCCACTGGCTCGACAAGGTGGGCAACCGCATCGCCCCGGTGGCGTTCGGACCCCGCAAAGTGATTATCGTGGCGGGCCGCAACAAGATCACGGCCGACCGCGAAAAGGCCGAAGAGCGCATCCGCCGGATCGCCGCGCCGCAGAACGTCGCACGCCATCCCGGATTCCGCACGCCCTGCGCCAAAACAGGCCTCTGCATGGACTGCAATTCGCAGGACCGCATCTGCAACACGCGGATGGAAATGTTGCGCTGCTGGCCTGACAAGCGCGTGCTGGTGGTGCTGATCGATCAGGATTTAGGATTATGACAAAACAACTGAAATATTGCGCAGCCTGTCTGTTGCTGCTGGGCGCGACCGCCTGCGGAGACGACTCGGACGCGTTCTACACGACGGCATACCCCGTCGTGCGTGTCGAGGCGGAAATCACCGTCCCGACACCCGACCCCGATCCGGAAGAGCCGACCGACCCGGAGGAACCGACTGATCCGGAGGAACCGACTGATCCCACCGATCCTACGGACCCGGCGTCCGAAACGAAAGCCGGCGAAGGAGAACCGGACCCGGTGATCGAACAGATCAAGGCGGAGATCGTTGCGGCGGCCCCCGTGAAGGCGGGAGGGGGTTACACGCTGTCGTTCACCAAGTACAACGGCGGGCAACTGCGAATCAACACGGCGGCAGAGGCCGGCGAGGTGAAGGGCGTCTTTTTCAAAGACCCGGGAGCGACCGACATTTTGTTCTACTGCCCGGAACCGGCGATGGAGTACACCTGCACCGTCGCGACCTACAAAGCGGAGGACGGCACGAGCAAAGCCGTGTTGACGGTCGACCTGACCGGGCAGTACCAGGCCCTCTACCCCGATGCCGGAATCACGAAAGCCGTGCGCAAGGAGTACACCTCGGCAAACGCTAAATAGTCGGGTTATGGCAAAGGTCAAGAAAGCATTTTTCTGCAAAAACTGCGGATTCGAAGCCCCGAAATGGCTGGGACGCTGCCCCTCGTGCGGCGAGTGGAACTCATTCACCGAGGAGATCATCGCCCGCGAAAGCGGTTCGGTTCCGGCAACCGTGGCGGGGCCCCTGCCTGTGGCAAAGCCCCAGCGCGTGAGGGACATCCGCGAAAGCGAGCACATCCGGCTGGATCTGGGGAACCCCGAAGTCAACCGGGTGCTGGGCGGCGGCATGGTTCCGGGATCGCTGATCCTGGTGGGCGGCGAGCCGGGAATCGGCAAATCGACCCTCTCGCTGCAAATCGCGCTGGCGGCGAACGGACTGAAAACCCTCTACGTATCGGGCGAGGAGTCGGCCGAACAGATCAAGATGCGCGCGGGGCGTATCGGCATCGGCAACGACGAATGCCTGATCTACCCCGAAACATTGTTGGAAAATATCGTTGCACAGATCGCCGAGCACCAGCCCGACCTGGTGGTGATCGACTCGATACAGACCATTTACACCGATCTCCTGGACTCGTCGGCAGGGAGCGTGTCGCAGATACGCGAATGCGCGGCGACGCTGCTCAAATATGCCAAATCGACGGGAACGTCGATCTTCATCATCGGACACATCACCAAGGACGGTTCGATAGCCGGCCCCAAGATACTCGAACACATCGTCGACGTGGTTTTGCAGTTCGAAGGCGACAGCAACAACATCTACCGCATCCTGCGGGGTATTAAGAACCGTTTCGGCGCAACGTTCGAAATCGGGGTTTTCGAGATGCTCGACGCCGGGCTGAGGGGTGTGGACAATCCTTCGGAAATACTGCTGACCCACTACGAGGAACCGCTCAGCGGCATCGCGGTAGGCGCTTCAGCCGACGGCGTAAGGCCTTACCTGATCGAGGTGCAGGCGCTGGTGAGCGGCGCGGCGTACGGCACGCCCCAGCGCTCGACGACGGGATACGACGCCCGGCGCATGAACATGCTGCTGGCCGTGCTGGAGAAACGCGTGGGGATGAAGATGTTCCAGAAGGACGTATTCCTGAATTTCGCGGGCGGATTCAAGGTCGCCGACCCGGGGCTGGACCTCGCGGTCGTGGCGGCGGTGATTTCGTCCTACTACGACCGTCCCGTAGCCGAGGGTGTCTGCTGTGCAGGCGAGATCGGCCTCTCGGGCGAAGTACGCCCCGCCCCCCGCACCGAACAGCGCATCAGCGAAGCGGCCCGGCTGGGATTCCGGCGCATCGTCGTATCGGGCTACCTGGCCAAAGGCGGCAAACGCCCCAAAGGCATCGAGGTCGTTTCGATCAACAGCGTCGACCAACTCCCCAAAGCGCTATTCGTAGAATCCCTTTAAAGGGATTTTAACAGTAGGTCATACGATCTGATTCCGGCAAGACGCGCAGAAGTGCGGCGTCTGCCGAATTGCCGTCAATATGGAATAAAATTTGCTCTTCTTCCCGTAAAAAGGGAAGAGAGATGCAAAAGAGAGTAGTCATACTGGGCGGCGTGGGATTCATCGGGACCCACCTGTGCCTGCGTCTGTTGAACGACGGGCACGAAGTCTTCTGCGTGGACATACGCGACACCGCCAATTCGCCGCTGCTGCGCGACATGCCGCCGCACCCGGAATTCCGGTACGTCCGCCACAATATCATCAACGCTTTCGGTATCCGCTGCGACGAGATTTACAACCTCGCTGCGCCGTCGCGCGTCCGTTACAACAAGGCCCTGCCTGTCGAGACGCTCAAAGTCAGCGTACTGGGGTCGATAAACGCCCTCGACACGGCCCGTGCGGAACATGCCCGCATCCTCTACGCCTCCACGGGTGACGTTTACAATACGGGCTATCGCGACACGACCGTCGAGGCCGTAAACTGCTGTTCGACGCACCACATCCTCGCCGAAGGAAAACGGGCGGGCGAAGCCCTGCACCGCGCCTACCAGTATGAATTCGGGGTCGACGCACGTATCGCACGCATCTTCAACACCTACGGCAGCGGCGCCGACCTGATGGACCAGCGCGTAGTGATGAAGATGATCGTAGCGGCATTGCAGAACCGCGACATCCTGATCAACGGCAGCGGCGAGCAGTTGCGGACCTTCTGCTGGGTGGAGGATATCGTGGACGGGCTGGTGCTGCTGATGGAGGCCCCGCCGACGGAGACGACGCGCACGGTCAATTTCGGCAGTAACCACGAAGTGACGATCCGCGCGCTGGCTGAAAAGATCGTCGCCCTGACGGGCAGCCGCTCGAAGATCGTCCACGCCGAAGCGCGTATCGACGACAGCCGCCGCCGGACGCCCGACATCTCGGCGGCACGCCGCGAACTGGGATGGACGCCCCGAACTCCGCTCGTCGAGGGACTGCGGCGCACGATCGGCTATGTCGAAAAAGAGCTTTCGGACAAGGCCTACGCAGGAATATCGTGGGTGGAAATAAGCTGAGAATATACGAACGGAATGCAATCACACCGAGAAAATATGACTGACTTTGATAAGATTATCTGGCGGGACGCGCTGACGTTCATCGACTTTTTCGCCACCTGGTGCGGACCGTGCCAGTTGATGCGGCCCGCCGTCGACAAATTCCAGGAACGGATGAAAGGCCGGGTCGATGTCTATGCAATCGACATCGACGACCCCGAGATGTCCGAAATCGTGCGGCGATACAACATCATGTCGGTTCCGACACTGATGTTTTTCTGCCGCGGGGAGGTATTGTGGCGCGAGAGCGGCCGCGTCGGCTACGACCATCTGGTCAACGTGCTGGGCGAACTCGAAAAGCGCGAGCAGGTGATGCAGCCCTAAACCTCCAATCGCCAGGCCAGCTCCTCGTGGACGTAGTCTTCGGCAGGGAGCGAGCCCAGAGAACCGGCCGCGCGAAATACCGCCTGCCGGCTCTCTTCGTTTCGGACGCCAAGGGCCGTGAACAGCGCCACGGCTCCCTGCGCCAGCAGGTGCGCCTCCGCAGCGCCTGCGACGGCGGCACGATGCACGGCTGCGGCAGCCGGATCGGCCCACGCCGGGGAAGGCTGCGGGACACGGGCAGCGGCCATCAGAACCGCATACTGCCGCAGATATCCGGCCTCGGGAACGATCCACTCCCCGAACAGCCGGGGGAAATTCCCGATGCGGTGCAGCAATGCGAAAGCCGCCTCCCCGGCCATCTCGGAGTTGAGAAGCCCGTCGCCCCAGAAAGCGAACTCTTCGGGCGTAAGGCGTGCAGGATCGGCGATATGCAGTGCCGCGAGGCGCAGGCAGCGTACGTCCTGCCGCCAGAGGTATTTGGCAAAATCGTAGTCGGGAGCCTCGGCGCGGGCCAGCGTGCGGAGCGTTGGGAGGCTCACGCCGTAGTTCAGCCCGTAAGGCATACCGTAGAAGCGCATCGAATCGGCAACAGCACCGTTGCGCTCGCGGCGGAACGCCCCGAGCAGTGCCGCCATGCGGGAGGTAAAATCCATCGGAATTTTTTTATTTGCGGCGCGGCAGGGCGACGTTGATCGTACGGCCGAATTCGAAGATCGGGAGCACGGCGCGAGCATATTCGCGGCCGCCCGAAATCACGATGCAGGTCGAGGGATCGGCCACGCGGCATGCCACGACGTTGGTCTCCTTCGGGCCGGCTTCGAGGTCGCTCTTCGCAGCGCCCGAAGGCTCGATCTGCAACAGCACGATGTCGCCCGAAAGGTCGGTGTCGGGAAGCAGTCCGGCGGCCGGGCTGAAACGGCAAACGATGTATTGTTTCTTGTCGGCCTGCGGATAGACCACATAGCGGCGGGTTTCGGTCGAAACGACACGCTTGCCGAGGAACAGTTCCAGGTAGCTCTGTTCCATGCGGTCGATCTCCTCCAGCGCAGCCTTGAGGCCTTCGCCGAAAACGTTCTCCCCCGCTTCGCCCGTAACGAGTTCGATACGGTGGCGGCGCAGCGAGAAAATCTGCGTAGCGGCGGCGCGTGCGGCATCCTCCAGCGCAGGCGTCGTCATGTCGGTCTTGTCAGGCTGCAGGCGGGCGAATTCCTGGTCGGAAGAGGCGTGCGAGAACACACGGGCCGACGCCGGGGCGGGCGCCGCAGCATTGAGATAGGTGTCGCCGTCCAGCAGGGCGATCTGCGCCCCCGTGACGCTCCACGTCGTTTTGTCCGTAAGCGGAGCGCGCACTCCGAGGTATTTCTGCGCATAGCGCGCATAAGGGCCGCTGAGGGTCACGTCGCACTCGACGGTAACGTCGACAGCAAGGATAGTCCGGGGCTGGGCAACGGTAATGCCGCCGGCGGTTTCGTTTGCACCCTGCAGGGCGATGTATGGATTCTGGGCCGAAATGCCGCCCGAGAGCAGCAGGGCAAAAGCCAAAAGTCTGAGTTTCATGGTCCGAAAATTTTAATGCGGTTTTACAAATGTAGCTTATTTTCGCGTGTCGTCAAAATTTCAGGTAAAAATCGCGGGTCAAGGCACGGTACTCCGGGGTATAGCATTCGTGCTGGCCCGTACCGATGACCAGTTCGGACAGGTCGGGAGCCGCGGCGGTTTCACCCGCACGGGAAAACTCCATCAAGGCCCTTTTGGCCGGGCGGCGCGGCGTGGTTCGCACGTCGGTGCGGCGCAAGAGGCCGAGCCGGCCAAAGCAGATCCCGAGAAAACGGTCGGCTTCGGTCGTGGGGAGAACGACGGCGAAACGGCCCCCGGGCGCCAGCAGGCGCAGGACAGCGTCGCGCAGTTCGTCGAAGGGAAGGTGCACGGCATGGCGGGCCGTGGTGCGGCCCTCGTCGGGACAGGTGAGCGAGTCGACGAAAAACGGCGGGTTGGAGACAATCAGGTCGAACGGCTCCGGGGCTTCGAACTCCTGTACGGGGCACTGCCTGAACGCGACCCGGTCACCCCAGGGCGATGCGGCGGCATTCTCGCCGGCCTGCGAGACATCGTCGATGTCGACGCCCGTAACCAGCGCACCGGGCGCACGCTGGGCCAGCATCAGGGCAATCAGCCCCGTACCCGTGCCCACGTCGAGAATTCGTTCGTCCTGCGGCCGCACCGCGGCCCATGCGCCCAGCAGGACCCCATCGGTGCCGACCTTCATCGGGCAACGGTCCTGACAAATCGTGAATTGTTTAAACCGGAAGATAATTCTTAATTTTTAATTCTTAATTCTTAATTGCGGCTATCGCAGATAGCCGTCAATGCCGGCGCCAAACAGCGAAAAATCGTACCGCGCGGGGTCCCCGGCATCGAACACGCGCAGGGCGGCCGTCAGCTCCTCGACGGCACGCCAGTCGTTCTGGCGGCGGGCAAGCAACCCAAGCGCCCGCGCCATGTCGCCGACATGAACGTCGAGCGGCAGGTAGAGGGCCGACATCGGAATCGCCTGCCACTCACCGAAATCCACGCCCCTGTCGTCGCGGCGCACCATCCAGCGCAGGTACATGCAGAGCCGTTTGCAGGCCGCTCCCTTCTCGATCGACGAGAGGTGCTTCTCGCAGCGCGGCGCATGGTCCCCGGCGAAAAATTCGCGGCGAAAGTCGGCCAACACGGCGGGCATGCTCTGCACGGCCTCGTAACGGCTCTCGAAAAAGGCCCCGATACCGCCGTGGCGCTCCTCCATGCGCCGCAGGGCCAGCACGAAATCGCGCAGGTCCTGGCCGTTGAAGGTGCGGTGGACATAGGACGAGAGCAGGGCCAGTTCGCGTTCAGAAGCATTGCGCACGAAATCCGCCGGGGCATCGTCCATGAAGTGCATCATACGGTGGCCGCTGCGAACGATGGCTTTGCGGTTGCCCCATGCGATCGTAGCAGAGAAAAAGCCTGCGATTTCGCGGTCGGCGCGGTCCGTATAGCGGTGCGGAACCGAAATCGGGTCGTCGGCAATGAAATCGGGATTGTTGTACTTGTCGTGCAGTCGTTCGAGCAGTTCGCGGAGTTGTTCCATACTATCGAAGCTGTTTCAGAATAAATTCGGTTCGGGGAACGCCGTAACCAATTTCGCAGTCGGGAGCGGCCGCATTCGTCGCCGAAGCCTGCAACAGGCGAATCAGCGATTCGCGCTCCATACGGCGGTATTCGAGCAGGCAGGCGCAGAGGCCCGAGATGACGGGAGTCGAGAAAGAAGTGCCTATCGGGGAGGCTCCGACGACCAGATCGGGTTTTACATAACCGGCATCCTCGCGTCCGACGCTGCTGGAACGGTAACGCGAATCACCGCCGAAGTCACACGCCCCGACGGTAATGACCTGCCGGACATCGGCCGGAAAGCAGATATACCGCCATTTTTTGTTGCCCTCGTTGCCTGCGCTCTGCACGAAAACCAGGTCGGGACGCGCCGTAAGCAGGCTGTCGAGGTAGCGCGAGAGCACCGAGGTGCGGCCATCGAGCATTCCGGGCGTATAGCCGTCGAAATCGTCGAACGTCGTATAGCTGAGCGACGAAGAGATCACGTCGACATCGTGCGAGAGAAGCCATTCGATGCCGCGGATCATCTGCTGTTCTTCGGCGCGCGGCTCCACCGGAGCGCAATCCGTTTTCGCAAGGTAATACACCGCACCCCATGCCAATCCGCAGATCGTATCGCCCGAACGCCCTCCGAGGTTGACGCAGACTTTCGTGCCGTGGTCCTCGGAACCGGCGTCGAAAAGGGCATCGTCCCCACCGCCCGTGAAATCCTTCCAGGCGGCGACATGCAGCGACTGCGTCCAGCGGTTGGTGCGGAATCCACCGAAACCCGCGTCCAGCACCCCGATGCGGATATTCCGCCCACTGAGGTTCAGCGAGTCGAACGCCCGGCACATGGTCTGCCCGACAGCGTGCGAATAGGTTCGGGAATAGTCCGAGGTCCAGCTCCCGCGCACTTCGCGCACGATGTCCCACAGGCCATAGCCGACAAGACCTAGCAAGAGCAACCAAAGCAGTTTCTTCATGTTACCGGACCGTTTCGCCGCAGAGGATCAGCCCGTCGGACATGGTGATCTTCCGGTCGGCCATGGCGGCGAGGTTTTCGTCGTGGGTGACGATCACGACTGTTTGGCCGAGCCGTTCCCGGAGGTCGAAAAACAGGCGGTGGATTTCGTCGCGGTTGTGCGAGTCGAGGTTGCCCGAAGGTTCGTCGGCCAGGAGCACCGCAGGCGAGTTGACCAGTGCGCGGGCGATGGCCACGCGTTGCTGCTCACCGCCCGAAAGCTGTCCGGGTTTATGGTCGCGGCGTGCCGTAAGCCCCATCATGCCGAGCAGTTCCGCGGCGCGGCGTTCGACCTCGGCACGGGGACGCCGGCCGATCAGCCCCGGGATGCAGACGTTCTCGAAGGCCGAAAATTCGGCCAGCAGGTGGTGGAACTGGAAGACGAAGCCGATGTGTTCGTTGCGGAACTGCGACAGGGCTTTGTCGCCCAAGGCCGAAACATCGCGGCCGTCGATCTCCACGCGCCCGCTGTCGGGGCGCGACAAAGTGCCGATGATTTGGAGAAGCGTGGTCTTACCCGCTCCGCTGGCCCCTACGATAGAGACCACTTCGCCCGCGGCCACGTCGAGCGAAACGCCTTTCAGTACTTCGAGCGAGCCGAAACACTTGTGTATATCCGTGACTTTTATCATTCGAAACGGTATTTTTCGTTAATGGCGGCAATGGTTTTCGCGACACCGGCAATGTCGCTCCGCAGATAGTCGGGATAGCCGACATAGTAGGTCGACATGCCGATGAAACTGTTGCACAGCGGATCACGGAGCAGCGCCCGCCACAACTGGCGCGAGTCCATATGAAAATCGGCATGGACATCGCTGGCGGAAAAATGGTTTATCGCATTTATCTTGCTCTGGTTGTACGAATCGACCCGGTCCGCAAAAGTCCCCAGTTGCCGGTAACAGCCCAACACCTGCATCAACAACTCCTTATCCCCGACAAACTGAATCACACCCGAACTTTTCAACACTTCGAAAGCGTCGTTCTGAACTTCGACGCTGCGCATCGTGCCCAGCAGCGACACGTAACGGTCGAGCGAATCCATCGGTATGAGGTCTACGTTCCGTCCGTAATGATCGAACATCAGCATTCCGTCCTGATCGAAACGCAGCTTCTCGCAGCAGTTGTCACGCAGGCCGAGGTTGGTTTTCAACTCTTCATAAACCAACAACATAGTCGTGCGAACCTGCCGCTGGCGCTGCCAGCGTTCGATCAGGCCGCTGCCCGCAAAAGTTATCACGATACCGAGGATCACTACCGACAACTGAAGCATATATTCGCGCCAGGTCCAGCGACCCGGTTTCCGGGTCGGGGCACTCCCCGATTGCCCGGAACGAGGACCCGAACGGCCGGAACGGTGTCCGCTGCGCCGGCCGGACGGTTTTCCGGGGGATTTTTCCGCGGCATTCGCCGCAGGTCGTTCGTTTGCCATAACTATCTACGGTTTTGTCTGTATGCTTCGAAAAGCCGGATCGTATCCACAGCCTCCCGCACGTCGTGGACACGCAAAATCGCCGCACCCTGGCGCAGGCACTCCCAGCCCAGGGCAACGGTTCCGGCGAGCGATTCGGCGGGTGTCGCATCGAGCACCTTATAGATCATCGACTTACGGGAAAGGCCAGCCAGCACGGGATACCCCAGCGCGCAGAGGCGGTGCAGGCCCGCGAGCAATTCGTAGTTCTGCTCCGTGGTCTTGGCGAAGCCGAACCCGGGATCGAGAACGATATTTTCCCGCCGGATACCCGCCGCGAGCATCGTTTCGGTACGGCGGCGGAAGTAGTCCACGACTTCGGTGGTGATGTCGCGCCGGTAGTCGGTCTGCGACTGCATCGTCTTGGGGTCGCCCTTCATGTGCATCGCGATGTACGGCACGCCGTATTTCGCCACGACGGAGAGCATCTCAGGGTCGAGTTCCCCGGCCGAGATGTCGTTGACGACGAGCGGGCCGAACGTATCGACGGCTTTCGCGGCGACTTCCGAGCGGAAGGTATCGACCGAAACGGCCATGCCGGGAGCCACCCTCCGCACGGTCTCCACGCCTAGTGTCACGCGCCGCCACTCTTCATCGGGCGAAACCTCCCCGGCCCCCGGGCGTGAAGAATACCCTCCGACATCGATCAGCTCCGCCCCTTCGGACACCGCCTCACGGACGCGCCGTTCGATGGCTTCGGCCTCCGGGGTACGGCTGCCGGCATAAAACGAATCGGGGGTGACGTTCAGGATCGCCATCACCCGCGGTATGGAAAAATCAGGCATTACGGGCTTCATGGCTGAAAATACGATCGAGTTTCACAACGGCGGGTTCGAGGTCTTCCTCGAAAATATTGACTACGACGTAATCGGCTTTTTCGCTCAGCACATCGTCGTCCATCTGGGCGGCAATGCGGCGGCGCACCTCTTCGGGATCACGCTTGTCGCGGCGGCAGGTGCGTTCGATACGCAGCTCCTGCGGTGCAAGGACAGCGACCGTGCGGTCGACATCGCCGTCGAATCCTGCATCGAACAGGATGGCGCTTTCGAGGATCACATAGTCGCCCTCCTGCCGCTGGGCCCATGCCGCAAAATCGGCCCGGACAGCCGGGTGGACGATGGCGTTCAGGTCGGCGAGGGCCTGTGCGTCGGAGAAGACTTTCCCGGCGAGGTAAGCGCGGTCGAGCTCCCCTTCCGAATAGGCTTCGGCGCCGAAGCGGGCAGAGATGCGCGCACGCAGGTCCGGATCGGCGGTCATCAATCGCTTAGCCCCGGCATCGGAGTCGTAGACCGCAACGCCCCGCAATGCAAAAAGGCGGCAGACAGTACTCTTGCCACTGCCGATGCCGCCTGTGATTCCGACCTTCATCATGGGTTCTCAGGAGTGTTGATTTCGGGAATGTCGCCGACAGAGATGATCTTGATGTCGCTGAAGCGCGTTGCGAGGGCATTTTGCAACGACTGGGGGTCGATGATGAGTTTACCTTCGTGCCCCTCCTCGTGCGAACGTTTCGTCTTGAGTTCCGCAAACGGAATACGCAGCGTCTTGCTCATATAGACCCGGTAGCCGAAGAGGTTCGTGCCGACGCCCTCGACCACGCACGTCACCTCGAAAGGCTGTCCGTCGACACTCACCCTGACGATCTGTTCGGTGGTGTACGTATAACTCAGTTTCGCGATATACCACAGGATGAACGACGCGACGAGCAGCGCCAAAAAGACCGGCGACACGTAGCGGTGCATCCATTTCAACCAATTTTCCATAATGCGGGACATAATATCTGTATTGCAAAGATAATACAACCCGGGAGCAATGCCAAATTTATTTGAACGTCCGGGGCCGCAGACCGTCGCCGATGTAAAAAAAACGGACCGCACCTTTGGGCGCGGTCCGTTTCTGTCGTATATAAAGAGGTATTACTTCTCCTCGTCGATCTTGGCGCGTTTGGTCATCAAGTCGTAAGCGATCGGCGTTGCGAGGAAGATCGTGGCAGCCGTACCTACGACCACGCCGATGATCAGCGCGAAGATGAAGCCGCGGATCGTCTCACCGCCGAAGAAGAAGATAGCCAGCAGCGTCACGAGCGTCGTACCCGAGGTGTTGATCGTACGCGACAGCGTCGAGTTGATGGCGTTGTTCACGTTCTCCTTCAGGTTACGCTTGGGATACAGGCCCAGGTATTCGCGGATACGGTCGAAGACCACCACGGTGTCGTTGATGGCGTAACCGATGATCGTCAGGATCGCGGCGATGAACGCCTGGTTGACCTCCAGGTTGAAGGGCAGCAGACCGTTGAACATCGAGAAGATACCGATGATCAGCAGGGCGTTGAAGGCCAGGGCTGCGGTAGCGCCCGTAGCCCACTGCCAGCGCTTGAAACGGAAGGTGATGTAGAGACCGATGGCGATGAGCGAGAAGAGCACCGAGTAGATGGCGTTCCACGTCATGTCCTTGGCAATCGAGGGGCCGATCTTGTCGGCTGTCAGGATACCGTTTTCGTCGGTCTGGGTATTGCGGAACTGCTCGAAGGTGATGTCGTAGGTGTAGAGCGGTTTCAGCGCGTTGTAGATGATCTGCTCGACTTCGGCCGTAGCTTCGTCCGAGGTATCGTCGTAACGGTACTGCGTCACGATGCGCATCTGGTTCTCCTTACCGTACTGCTTGACTTCGGAACTGATCGCCGAAGCGTCGGCATCGGCAATCTCGGCGAAAGCCTTCTCTACGTTCGAACGCACCTCTTCGGCCGAAACGGCCTTGTCGAAGCGAACAACGTAAGCGCGGCCGCCGGTGAACTCGGCGCCGAGGTTCAGGCCGCGGGCGAAGAACGAAACGCACGACAGAATCATCAGGGCGACGGCGATGTAGTAAGCGACCTTGCGAACGCGGATGAAATCAAAACGCGTATTGTTCAGGAAGTTCTCCGACCACTTGCGCGAGAAGGAGATATGACCCCACTTGCCGACGATCCATTCGATCAAGAGACGCGTGATGAAGATGGCGCAGAAGAACGAGGTGATGATACCGATGATCAGCGTCGTAGCGAAGCCCTGAACCGGACCGTTACCGAAGATGAACAGCACGATACCCGTGATGATGGTCGTCAGGTTACCGTCGATGATAGCCGAATAGGCTTTCGAGAAACCGTCCTTGATGGCCAGCGAAAGGCCCTTGCCGCCGCGAAGCTCCTCCTTGATACGTTCGTAGATGATCACGTTCGCATCGACGGCCATACCCATCGTCAGCACGATACCCGCGATACCCGGAAGGGTCAGCACGGCCCCGAACGAGACGAGCACGCCCATCAGCAGGAAGACGTTGGTCAGAAGCGCGATGTCGGACATCCAGCCCGCCGTCTTGTAGAACAGGCCCATGTACAACAGCACGAGGATAAAGGCCAGCACGAACGAAAGCATACCGGCATTGATCGATTCCTGGCCCAGCGAAGGACCTACGACGGTATCCTGGATGATCTTGGCGGGAGCGGGAACCTTACCCGAGTTGAGCACGTTGGCAAGGTCCTTGGCCTCCTGGATGGTGAAATCGCCGGTGATCTGCGACTGTCCCTTGTCGATCTTGGAGTTGACGCGGGGTGCGGAGTATACGTAGCCGTCGAGAACGATAGCGATACACTTGCCGATGTTCTCGCCCGTCATGCGCGACCATTCCGAAGTACCCTCGGCGTTCATGGTCATCGAAACCTCGGCCGTAGCGCCGCGCTGGGCGTACTGCTCGGTGGCCTCCGTAACGACCGAACCGTCGAGCGGAGCCTTGCCGTCGGGCGTCGAAACCTTGATGGCATAGAGGTAGAAACGGCCGTCGATCTTGTCGTCGCCCTTGACGCCCCACTTGAACAGAACGTCGGCGGGGAACAACTCGCGGACGGCGGGCTGGGCGAGGTACTCGTTGACAGCGGCCATGTCGGCCTTATAGGCGGCGCCGATAGCGGCTCCGCCTGCATAACGCGGATTGAGGACTGCAAAAAGCGGGTTCACGGCGCGGTCGAAGTTGCCTTCCTGTACGGCACTCTCGGCCGTAGCGGTCGAATCGGCGGCGCCGACCTCGGCGATCAGGCCGTCGGCCTCGGCAGCGGGGGTTTCAGCGGCAACGGCGGCCTCGGCAACGGTAGTCTCGGGAGCGCCGGCTGCGGGAGCCTGTGCCAGTTCGGCCTTGATGAGCTTATCGGCTGCCGACAGAGCGGGGAAGATTTCGTTGGCGTCGTAGGTAGTCCAGAACTCCAGCGATGCGGTTCCCTGCAGCAGGTCGCGGACACGCTGCGGCTCCTTCACGCCCGGAAGCTCGACCAGGATGCGGTGCGAGTTGGGCAGGCGCATGATGTTGGGCTGCGTAACGCCGAAGTGGTCGATACGGCTGCGCAACACGTTGAACGAAGCACCGATAGCGGCCTCGGTCTCCTTCTTGAGGATCTTCTCGACATCGGAATCGGAGCTTTCGAGCGTAATGTCCTTACGATCGGGGCTTACGAAAAGCTCGGCGATGGGACGGCCGTTCGAAATGCGCGAATACGCCTTCACGAAATCGGATACATAGTCCGTCGAAGAGCCCTGTTTCATTGCCTCGTTGGCCACGCCGATCGCCTCGATGAAAGCGGGGTCGTTCTGGCTGTCGCCGGCCAATGCCTTCACGACATCCTCGACCTGCACCTCCAGCATGACGTTCATACCGCCCTTGAGGTCCAGACCCAGGTTCAGCTCCTTCTCCTTACACTCCTTGTAGGTGAATTTGCGGAAACCCAGGTTGTAAACCGGCAGGTTCTGCACCGAATCGAGGTAATGCTGCTCCGCATCGGCCCGCTGGTCGATGGGGAACTGCGCGGCATAAGCAGCCGCCTTCTTCTCTACGCCACGTGTTTTGAACGTAAACGAGAGTTGATAAACACAAGCGAGAGCCAGCAGGACCGCAATGAGTTTAATGAAACCTTTACTTTGCATTTGAGTAAAAAATAGTTGTTATTATTTGTTGTAATTGTTGTCATTACGCACAATAGCACGCAAAGATAGAAAAAAAGAATTAAATAATAGGGCCCGCAAGGGAGGAAAATGGCGTCAAACGGCAAAAAATCCGTATTTTTGGAGCCGCATGACAAAATACACGGAATACAAATACCACATTGCGGCGCTGTTCACAGTGACGGTGTGGGGCGCGACGTTCGTTTCGACGAAGGTCCTCATCGCCAATTCGCTGACCCCGGCGGAGATCTTCTTCCTGCGCTTCGCCATGGCCTACGTCTGCATTTGGCCCTTCGCCCGCAAGCGCCTGTGGGCCGCGAACCTGCGCGACGAACTGTTGCTGGCAGCCGCAGGACTGAGCGGCGGATCGCTCTATTTCCTGACTGAAAACATCGCCCTGGAATACGCCCCGGCCTCGAACGTCTCGCTGATCGTCTGCACGGCTCCGGTATGGACCGCCGTACTGCTGAGCCTGCTCTACCGCAGCGAACGGATGACGCGGCGGCAAATCACAGGGTCGGCGCTGGCATTCGCAGGCATGGTGCTCGTGGTGTTGAACGGCCACTTCGTGTTGCGCCTCTCGCCGCGGGGCGATATGCTGGCGCTCTCGGCGGCGTTGCTGTGGATGGTCTATTCGCTGGTAATCAAACGCATCGGCGGCCGCTACCCCGCTATTTTCATCACCCGGAAAGTCTTTTTTTACGGACTTCTGACGATCCTTCCGGTCTTTGCCTTCCAGCCTTTCGACGTGAGCCGGGAGGTGCTGTCGCGCCCCCTCGTATGGGGCAACCTGCTCTTCCTGGGCGTCGTCGCATCAATGCTCTGCTATGTGCTCTGGAACGCCGCGATGCACAAGCTGGGAGCTGTGCGGACAACCAACTATATCTACATCAATCCGCTGGTAACGATCGTCGTGGCGGCACTCTGCATCGGCGAGCGGATTACCCTCGCAGCACTGGCCGGCGCGGCGCTGATCCTCTACGGAATGTGGCGGGCGGAACGGGCCTAGTGCACCATCTTCAGGCCGACGATGCCGATGAAGACCAGCGACAGGAAAAACATCCGCCAGAAGGTCACGGCATCGTGGAAAAAGACGATCCCGAGGATCACGGTCCCCACGCCGCCGATACCCGTCCAGATCATATAGGCCGTACCCATCGGAATCGTCTTCTGGGCCAAGTACAGCAGCCAGCCGCTTATGCCCATCGAAACGACCGAAACGGCCAGGAACAGAAAATGGTAACGCGGATTGAGGTCCGCCAATTTAAAGCCGAGGGGCCATCCCATCTCGAAAAGCCCCGCAAAAATCAGATACAACCAAGCCATCGGAATCAATTTTTGAAGGCGAATATAGCGATTTTTACCTCCCCGGCAAAAAAAGAGCGCAGTCCCGTTTCCGGAACCGCGCTCTTCGCGTTATGATTGGCGGGGTGTCGCCCCGGAGATTTTACTTAACCTCTTCGAACTCCACGTCCTCGGGCTGGCCGTCGTTGCCGCCGCCCTGCTGGCCGGCATTGTGCGCTTCGTGGCCTGCGTCGGCTCCGGGCTGTGCACCCTGCTGGGCCTGCTGCTGGGCGTAGATGTCCTGCGAAGCTGCCTGCCATGCGGCGTTCAGCTCGGCCATGGCGGTATCGATAGCGGCTACGTCGGCATTCTTGTGCGCTTCCTTCAGCTTGGCCAGAGCGCCCTCGATGGCGGCCTTCTTGTCGGCGGGCAGTTTCTCGCCGTACTCCTTGAGCTGCTTCTCGGTGGTGAAGATATTCGAGTCGGCGGCGTTGACCTTGTCGATACGCTCCTTCTCGGCCTTGTCCTTCTCCTCGTTGGCCTTGGCCTCGTCGCGCATGCGCTGGATCTCCTGCTCGGTAAGGCCCGAAGAAGCCTCGATGCGGATCTTCTGCTCCTTGCCCGTGCCCTTGTCCTTGGCCGAAACGTTCAGGATACCGTTGGCGTCGATGTCGAACGTGACTTCGATCTGCGGCACACCGCGCGGTGCGGCGGGAATGCCGTCGAGGTGGAAGCGGCCGATCGACTTGTTGTCGCGGGCCAGCGGACGCTCGCCCTGGCAAACATTGATCTCCACCGAAGGCTGGTTGTCGGCAGCCGTCGAGAAAACCTCCGACTTGCGGGTCGGGATGGTGGTGTTGGCGTCGATGAGCTTCGTCATCACACCGCCCAGGGTCTCGATACCCAGCGACAGCGGCGTAACGTCGAGAAGCAGCACGTCCTTCACCTCACCCGTCAGGACACCGCCCTGGATAGCCGCGCCGATAGCCACGACTTCGTCGGGGTTCACCGAGCGGTTCGGAGTCTTGCCGAAGAACTCCTCGACGATCTTCTGGATCGCGGGAATACGGGTCGAACCACCCACGAGAATCACTTCGTTGATCTGCGAGGCATCCAGGCCTGCATCGCGCAGCGCCAGCTTGCAAGGTTCGATGGTCTTGCGGATCAGATGGTCGCACAACTGCTCGAACTTGGCGCGGGTAAGCGACATCACGAGGTGCTGCGGAATGCCGTTGACGGGCATGATATACGGAAGGTTGATCTCCGTCGTAGTCGAGGACGAAAGTTCGATCTTCGCCTTCTCGGCAGCCTCCTTCAGACGTTGCAGGGCCATCGGGTCCTGGCGCAGGTCGATCTGGTGCTCGGCCTTGAACGCCTCGGCCATGTAGTCGATCAGCACGTGGTCGAAGTCGTCGCCGCCCAGGTGCGTGTCGCCGTTGGTCGACTTCACCTCGAAGACGCCGTCGCCCAGTTCGAGGATCGAAATATCGAACGTACCGCCACCGAGGTCATACACGGCGATCTTCTGGTCGTTCGACTTCTTGTCCAGACCGTAGGCCAGTGCGGCGGCCGTCGGCTCGTTGATGATACGGCGGACCTTCAGGCCGGCGATCTCACCCGCCTCCTTCGTAGCCTGACGCTGCGAGTCGGAGAAATAAGCCGGAACCGTGATGACGGCTTCCGTAACCTCCTGACCCAGGTAGTCCTCGGCCGTCTTCTTCATCTTCTGCAGGATGATGGCCGAAATCTCCTGCGGAGTGTACTGGCGGCCGTCGATGTCGACACGCGGGGTGTTGTTGTCACCCTTGACGATCGCATAGGGAGCGCGTGCGATGTCGGAGGTCACCTTGTCGTAAGCCTCGCCCATGAAACGCTTGATCGAGAAGACCGTACGCTTGGGGTTGGTGATAGCCTGACGCTTTGCGGGGTCTCCGACCTTACGCTCGCCGTCGGCGGTGAACGCCACGACCGACGGGGTCGTGCGGTGTCCCTCGGAGTTGGGGATTACAACGGGCTCGTTGCCCTCCATCACTGCTACGCAGGAGTTCGTGGTTCCTAAGTCAATACCAATAATCTTTGCCATAATAATAAATATGTTTTAATTGTTTATTTTTCGGTTTCGTATTCGGCAGGCCCGGGCTTCTTCGGACTCCGGCTGCCGGTTACGCCCTTAAATCGAACAAAGGTCGTACCAATCGGCAATCTCTGCCAAATTGTCAGCCGGATGGCAGAAAGAATGCCATGCAGCGGGTTGTCGCACGGCATTTTGACAGCCCGCTTAAGAAGCAGGGTTCAGGCGGGCAGAAGAATTGAAAACAAAAAGGCCTGCTCAACGCAGGCCCTTACCGGCAGATGCCGGACAAATAAATCGTATAGCTGTTACTGCTCGCTCAGGATGCGCATCGCAACGTCGAGAATCGTCGTATCGTCCAACGTGACAACACCGCCGTCCGGCCCCGCTTCGAAGTGCACACCGACGCATTCCTTTGCCTCATGCTTGCCTCCGAAGTAGTTGCGGACTGTGTCTACATCGATTCCTAACTCATCTGCAATGCGCTGCGAGCTGCCGCTGGGCAACCGGTCCTTGATACGGCGCAACTCGTTAAATGTGATAATCATATCCGTTGAATTTTTGGTTGATAGTTCTGCACAACTAAGTTAATACAATTTTGCGGAACTGCAAAATTTCTGCCTGAAAAAGTGCAATAAATATAGCCGCAGAACGAAAAAAAGCGGAAGTCCCACAGTTACAAAACAAAAGCCCCTGCCGAAGCAGGAGCTTTTTATTTTTCCGGGGCACGGAAAACTTTCCGCAGCCGGCAGAAGATTTATTCCTCGGGCTCGATGTAGATCTGGAAAATCATCGGCGTGAAGGGCGGAATATCCGTATACACTTCGGTCGTGGTCGTAGTCTCGCCCGAATCGTAGTAATCGCCGTAACCGCCGTAATAACCGCCGCCGTAACCATAGCCGCCCAGACCGCCGTAACCGTAATAATCGCCGTAATAACCGCCGTAATAGCCGTTATTGCCGTAATAGCTCTGCGAATAGTTCAGGTAGTTCAGGTAATCGTAGTAGCTCGACGTATAACCGCCCGAAGTGGACGTATTCGTACCGCCGCTTTTGCCGGTCGTACCGTAGGCATTGGTCGACGTGGTGATAAACGCCGCCCACTGGCCGTATTTGAGGTTGGGAACGGTATAATAGAATGCGGTTATCAGATCGGGATTCTGCACGTCGTACGAGTGCGCCGAACCGGTTGAGCGCACCTCGCCGTAGATAATCTGCTTCACCTCGTCGATATTCGTATCGAAGATGAAACCGTCGAGGAAGCGGCCGATATACCAGATCTTGGCCGTGCCTTCCATTCCGACGGAGTCGGCTTCGAGGTCCGCAACACCCTTATAGGCTTCGTAGTCGTCGCCCTCGCCGTGGAACCGTTTTACGAGCGCCTCAGCGATCTTCTTTTCCAAGTCGGAACCGTTGTAAGGCTCGAAGTCTACGTTGTACGGCTCATTGCGTTTCGTTCCGACGGGGAACGAGAAGGAAAACTTATCGCCGGCAATCTCCTTGGACGGATCGTAGCGGACATCGACATAGAGCTGTGCCACGGTGTCGCAGGCGCTTACCCAGCGCTCGGCGCGTTTGTAGGGATGCTTTTCGTCTTCGGGATCGGTCGGACGCTTCTCCGAATCGTCCTCGCCGTCCTTGGTGAACATCACGACCCCGCCGTTGGCCTCGCAAAATGCGTCGACCACCGTACCCTCGGCTTCCAGCGGATTCTTGACCGTATCGCAAATCTCCATTTCGACGATGAACGGACGCTTGGAGCTGAGCGTAAACTGGCCCTCATAGCCGCCGTCGCCCTCCACGCCGCCGGAACCGACGATGCGCGAAGGCATGTAAAGCCGGATCTTGGAGCCTTCACGCAGCAGGAACTCGGGATCGACCTCCTTCGAAGCGGCATAGTCCGGATCGAGGTGCAGCGTATTGCGCATGGCGAGGTAAGTCCCCTCCATCAGGCTCGTATTCTCCGTACCGCAATAGCGGTAGAAAGGCACATAGTGGGTATATTTGGTGAACGTTCCGACCTGGTAGGCCTCGCCGGCACGGCGCGTGAGAACGATATTGCCGCTCAGGTCGCGGCCCGAGAAATCGAATTTCACCCAGCAGGCGGTATCGTTTACCGGGGCAGCCTGCGCATCTCCGGCCTCAAGGACTTCGACGTAGTAACCGCCTTCGGATTGGTAGTTCTTCAGCAGGTCCTTGCGGTGCTGCGTCATCCACGCCTCGAGGGCCTGGTTCTCGAATTTGTCGTACGACTCGGTCTGCTCTTTGGCGCAGGATGTCAGCAGCATGATGCCGGCTGCCGAGAGGTAGAGAAAACGGGTGATCAACTTCATATCTTGTTCTGCAATTCTATATATTCGGTGTTCTGTTTATTCGTCGTATTCCACTTGGCTGATCTCGAAAAACCAGGCGACAGGGCTCTCTTTCGGAATTACACTCACATATTTGTCCCCGAAAGCCATGTTATAAGTCATGTAAGCTTCGACCTGGTCATTCTCGCGACAACCAAGTAACGCATGCCGGAGACCGTTTAGTATGTCGCCGCGCATATCGAGTGTAATCGGTTCGAACGACCACGCTCCGGGCGTCAGCCCCGCATCCTCCAGGGCCTTCTGCCAGTTCGGATCGTTCGTGTAGAAAGGCGCGGTGGTATCGGAGATAGTCGCATAGTTGAAAATGTAGGCCCGAAAGGTAATGGTCACCTTCGCCGAGGCGGTAACCTCCGGATTGCTGTCCCGGTTTTCCCGGTAGAAATTATCGATATACCTGTATACCGTATTGCCTGAAACCGTGTAGAATGCCTGCGTGCTGCCCTCTTCGAGCTGCGAATCCGGAATCAGCGTCGGCGCATGGCTCTTTTCGAGGAACGACACGATCTTCGTACGCTGTTCGGGAAGGATGTCCTCCTCCTCCGAGCAACCGCAAAACAGCAGGGGCAGGGCGCAAAAAAGTGTAGTGAGTATTCGTTTCATCGGCATACAATCGTGCAAATTTACAAAAACAATCCGATTTACGAAGAAGAAACGTAAAAAATCGCCCGCTTTGCATGCGGGCGTGTCGAAAAAAGAGGAAAAATCGGTTATTCCTTTTTCCTGTAATAATCCTTACGCGGGTTGGTAAGTCGCTGCAACTTGCGCTGCTTCCACGCAATAGCAATGATAGTCAACACAATAGCAACGGCAAAGAAGCCGAGCAGGATAAAAATAAATCCAAACGGAATCCCTTCCATAGAAATTAAAGAGGCTTATTTTGTTAGGCGTCGCAAAGATAAGACAAAATCCAGCCAAAACAAAGTTAAGTCAGACTTTCGGAGGGTTATTTTCAAATAAATTAAATTTACAACTACACAAATGGTATTTTTTTTCGGCTATCCGGACTTTTTTTAAAGATTTTTGAGCGCCATGCGGATCAGCTCCTCGACCGAAGCCGCGGGCGAAGAGCGCAGGACCGAACGCAGCACCTTTTCGGCCGAGGCGCGGGCGAAGCCCAGCATGACCAGCGCGGCGAGGGCCTCGTCGAAGTTGCCGCCGACAGCGGGCAGCGCCTCGCCGGCATCGGTCCCCAGCGCCACGAGCTTGCCGCTCAGTTCGACAATGATCTTCTGCGCCGTCTTGAGGCCCAGCCCCTTGACATTCTTCAGCAGCACGGCGTTGCCCGCCGTGATGATCCCCTGCAACTCGCGCGGCGAGTAGGTCGAGAGGATCATGCGGGCCGTATTGCCGCCTACGCCCGAAACGCTGATCAAAAGGCGGAACAATTCGCGTTCGGCCTTCGTCGAGAAGCCGTAGAGCAGTTGCGCATCCTCGCGCACGACATAATGGACGTAGAGTTTGGTCTCGGTATCGTGTTCGATCGCGGAGTAGGTTTCGAGCGAAATATGGAGGTAGTAGCCTACCCCGCCGGCGTCGATAACTGCGTATGCGGGAGCCACTTCGGCGACTGTGCCTTTGATGTATTCGTACATGGATTTCAAATTTTATTGCGGGTTGGGCAAAAGTAAAGATTTTTTTTTACCTTTGTGTCTCAAATGCTGAATAATTAACTAACAAACAAAAATTCAATATGAAAAGAACTCTCTTTCCGGCGCTGGCTGTAGCCCTTGTCCTCGCGGCCTGCGGCACGAAGACCACGGAGCAGGCCGAAGCTGCGGCTGAAACCGCGGCGCAGCAGGTTGTTTCGAGCGACATAGCTTATGTCCAGGTCGAAGCCGTGCTGGCTCAGTGCGATCTTTACAAAAACGAAGGCGTAGCGCTCCAGGAAAAGACCGAAAAGGCCCAGAAGAGCTGGGCCCAGCGCGAGCAGGGCCTCCAGGCCGAAGCCGCCCAGTTGCAGCAGAAATACGAGAAGGGGCTGATTACCTCGCGTGACGCACAGGCACAGCAGGAGCGTCTCCAGCAGCGCGCCGCGTCCTACCAGACGAACGCCCAGAAGGAAGCCCAGACGCTCGACGAGGAGAACTACGTATTCACCAACCGCGCACAGGACCTGCTGCACCGCGCCGTGCAGGAGATCAACAGCGGCAAGCAGTACAAGCTGATCATCAACGCCTCGGCGCTGATCGACGCCGACTCGACGCTCAACATCACGCCTACCGTGCTGGCTAAGGTCAACGAGCTGTACGCAGCCGACAAAAATGCCCCGAAAAAGTAGCCCCGCCCACGGAGAATAAAAACCGGCTTCCCCATAAGGTGGAAGTCGGTATTTTTTTAGTACATTTGCAAAGATAAAACGCTGCCCGGGCAGACGCACCCGGCAACGCCCGAATAAATTTGGCATTGCAGCAGGCAAGCATTATCTTTGTACGATAACTGAAACCTGATAAATTTTCTGACACACGATGGGATTCGTTCCGTTTACATTCGTCGACCTGATAGACATCATCCTGGTGGCTGTGATCATGTACTGGATATACCGCATGACCAAAGGAACCAATGCGCCGTATATCCTTTCGGGGATCATCGCCGTCTACCTGCTGTGGGTAGTCGTGCGGGCCCTGAACATGGAACTGCTGTCGACGATCCTCGGGCAGTTGATTTCGGTAGGAGCCATTGCGCTGATCATCGTCTTCCAGCCCGAACTGCGGCGGTTCCTCCAGATGATCGGCATGCGCCAGAAACATTTCAACTTCATCACCCGCATCTTCTCGACGGGCGAGGACACCGTGCAGACCAACGTCGTGCCGATCGTCACGGCCTGCCGCGAGATGTCGGACACGAAAACCGGAGCGCTGATCGTCATCGGCCAGCAAAGCGACCTGCGGCTGATCGCCGAAGGCGGCATCGCCATCGACGCCAAGGTTTCGACGGCGCTGCTCAAGAACATTTTCTTCAAAAACGCCCCGCTGCACGACGGTGCGGTGCTGATCGAAGGCGACCGGATCGTGGCGGCGAAGTGCATCCTTCCGGTGACGCAGAGCGACGTGCCCAAGTCGTTCGGCACGCGCCACCGCGCAGCGATCGGCATGAGCGAAATTTCGGACGCCATCATCGTCGTCGTCTCGGAGGAGACGGGCGAAATATCCATCGCCCAGGCCGGTGAAATACGCCAGCGGATCGACCCCGTCCGGTTGCAGCAGACCCTGCAACGCTACCTGACCATCAATTCGCGCAAACGCTCGAAAAAGGAGGTCGCCGAGTAACCGGCGCAAAGCGCCGGATTTCAGGGGAGAGGCAATGGAGCAACACGGTTTCGGTCTCGCTCCGCAGGCATAAGGCGCCGGATTCGACAGACGACAGAACGACATAAGACCGATCCGCCCTACACCGCTTAACCAAAATACCGATCGGCAATATAACGACAAAACAGGGATTATCCGGTTCATGTTCCGCCGTTTTACCAGAAGGACAGGAGGTTCCGAAAAATACGCAACGATGTTATTCCCACCCAAAACGCCCCGCCTCGCGCTGCGCGCATGGCGGGAGAAAGACCTGCCCGAATTTGCTGCCATGAACGCCGACGAGCGCGTCATGGAGTTTTTTCCCGCACCGCTCACCCCCGAAGAATCGGCACAAATGCTCGACCGCATCCGCGACGAATTTTCGACTGAAGGATTCGGAGTATACGCCGTCGAACGCCTTTCGGACGGTGAACTGCTGGGATTTACGGGCCTGCACCGGATCACGTTTTCCGGCGGCCTGGAGGGGCAGATCGAAATCCTCTGGCGCCTGCGCTACGACGCCTGGGGACAGGGCTACGCCACAGAGGCCGCCCGGGCCTGCGTGGCCTTCGCCGCGAAACTCGGCATTCCGGAACTGAGCGCCTTCGCCTACGTCGGAAACGAACGCTCCCGGCGCGTGATGCAGAAGATCGGCATGGAGTGCATCGGGGAGTTCAACCACCCCGCACTGCCCGAGGGGCATCCCCTGCGGCGACACGCCTTGTATTACATCCTTACGGAATAAAAGAAGTCCGCGGCCCCGAAGGGTCGCGGACTTTTCATTCGAAGCCTGCCGGCTATTTCAGTTCAAACCCGGCCGTGCCGCGGATATCGTCCGAAGCGACGCCGACATAGGCCGTGAAGGCTCCCGGTTCGCAAACCCACGCACCCTTCGTGTCGTCGTAGTACTGCAACATATCGGGTGTAATCTCGAAAGTCACCGTCTGCGTCTCGCCGGGGTTCAGCGATACCTTTTCAAAGCCTTTCAACTCTTTCACCGGACGCGGCAGCGACGACTCCTCGTCGCCGATATAAAGCTGGACGACCTCTGCACCGGCACGGTCGCCCGTGTTGGTCACCTCGGCCGAAACCCGGATGCGGCCGTTCGCCGCAAGCGTCGCGCGGTCGGCTTTCACGTTGCCGACGGAGAAAGTGGTATAGCTCAGACCGTGGCCGAAGGCGAACAGCGGCTTGAGCGCCTGTTTGTCGTGCCAGCGGTAGCCGACGAAAATGCTCTCGTTATACCGCACCGAATCCGTACCGGGATATTCGCCCAGCGCATGCGCGCTGTTGTCCTCCAGCCGCACGGGGAACGTGAAGGGCAGCTTCCCCGAGGGATTCACCGCACCGAACACCACGTCGGCCAACGCATTGCCCGTCTCCGAGCCCGAGAACCAGGCCTCCAGCACCGCCGGAACGCGTTCGATCCACGGCATCGCCACGGCATTGCCCGAAATGACCACTACCGCCAGGTTGGGATTCGCGTCGGCAAGCGCCTCGATCACCCGGTCCTGTGCATAAGGAAGGCCGTACTGGGTACGGTCGTCGCCCTCGCTGTCCTGGTGGCCGCTCTTGTTCAGACCGCCGATGAAAAGCACGACATCGGCTTTGCGGGCAGCAGCTACGGCATCGGCGATCAGCGCCTCCTCGGAACGTTTCTCCGAAAGGTCCTGACCCGTTTTCACGCCGTTGTAGTCGCCCGTCACGTCACCGACGTAACCGCGCTCGTAAATCACTTCGGCCTTATCGCCCACAGCGGCACGGATGCCCTCGAGCGGCGTATATTCGTGGCGGACCTTGAGCGACGAGGAACCTCCCCCGACGGTCATCATCTTGACGGCATTCTCACCCACGACGGCGATCGTTTTTACGCTGGCAAGGTCGATGGGAAGCACTTTCTTGTCGTTTTTCAGCAACACCATACCCTCGCCGGCGATGCGGCGCGCAGCGGCCGTGTGTTCGGGCGAATTGAGCGATCCGAAGGGTTTGCGCGAATTCATCGCCGTGCGGAAAATCAGGCGCAACACGCGGCGGGCCTTGTCGTCGAGCACGTCGGTCGAAGCCTCGCCCTTGCGAAGCAGGTCGAGGTAGGGATTGGCGAGGTAATAATTATCGTAGGCGTTGCTGGCTCCCCAGTTCAGGCCGTTGGTCCACGACCCGAACTCCATGTCGAGACCGTTCTCGACAGCCTGTTTCGTATCGTGCACACCGCCCCAGTCGGAAATAACCACGCCGTCGAAGGCCCAGTCGCGTTTCAGGATGTCGTTCAGCAGGTACTGGTTGTGGCAGCAATGCTGGCCCTTATATTTATTGTAGGCGCCCATAATGGCCCACGTGCCGCCCTCCTCGACCGCGGCTTTGAACGCCGGAAGGTAGATTTCGTTGAGCGCACGGTCGTCGACGATAACGTCGATGCCGTGGCGGTGCACCTCCTGGTTGTTCAGTGCGAAATGCTTGACGCAGGCGGCCACGCCGTTCTGCTGCACGCCCTGGACATAGGGAACGACCATGCGCGACGAGAGATAGGGATCTTCACCCATATATTCGAAATTGCGGCCGTTGAGCGGCGTGCGGTAGATGTTCACGCCCGGGCCCAGCAGGACATCTTTTTCGCGGTAGCGGGCCTCTTCGCCGATGGATTTGCCGTAAAGGGCCGACATGGAGGGATTCCACGTCGCGGCCAGACACGTCAGGGCGGGAAAAGCCGTACACGAGTCGTTGGTCCAGCCGGCCTGGTCCCACTCGTCCCACAGCACTTCGGGACGGATTCCGTGGGGGCCGTCGGTGCACCACACCTCGGGAATGCCCAGCCGCTGAACGCCTGCCGACGAAAATTTCGACTGGGCGTGGAGCAGGCCGACTTTCTCTTCGAGCGTCATGCGCGCGAGGGCGTCCTCGACCCGTTTTTCGATGGGCTGCGACTCGTCGAGGTAAACCGCAACGCCGCTCTGCGCCTGCTGTCCGCCGCCGCAGGCGACGGCCGTAAAGGCACAAAGCGCAGCAAGGCCCTTTATCAATGTTCTGTTCTTCATTTTGGGAAAAAGATTATGTGTTTGCAAACGGAGTGCGCAGTCGAGAGGCTGCGCACTCCGTGATGCAAAATTAGTAATTATTTCTTAACCATCGACAGAACGGGCTTGTCATTTCCGGCCGTCACGTCGAGCGTCAGGCAGTAGGTCGCACCCTCGTCGAGCGTAACTCCCGAAGCGATCTCGATATTTCCGTCCCCGGCGATCGACAGGAAAGCCTCCGTGCCCGGCGCCAGCGAGAACGTACCCAAGCCGTCCCAGCCGCGGTTCTTGAAGAACTTGCCGCTCCAGCCGCTTACGCGGAAGCGCTGACCGAGGGTCGTACTGCCCTCCAGTCCTGCCTGCGCCGTCATCTTATAGATACCGGGTGCGGATTCGGGCACGCAAACACCCTTCTCCGTAGTCCAGCCGGGCTGGTCGGCCGCCGCGGGCGAACCGATGCCGTAACCGATGAAATAGACCGCTCCGTGGCCGTCGTCGCCCAACGTGGCAAGCCCCGAGCCGTCGGCTTTGAGCACCAGTGCGTCGATCACCTTGGTCGCAAGATTGGCCGTGATACGGTACTTGCCTGCGACGGGAACCAGTTTGACGCTCGTCGCGGAAACCGCTTCGAAGAAATCGGGATTGATCCACGCCGGGGTGAAAGCGTCGCCGCCGCCCAGCGTCAGCGTCTGGCCCTGCGTCAGGTCGAGTTCCAGTTGGTAGTTATCCACATCGATCTGGGTCATCTGCGTCCCGTTGACGGTGATGTCGGCAGGCGGAAGCTGCTGCTCACCCACCTTCTCGACGGTCAGCACAGCAGCCGTATTGCCGCCCGTAACGTCCACCGTGAAGCGGTAGATGCCGCCCAGGTCGAGCGTCTTGCCTTCGACAAGGCCCAGGTTGCCCGAATCGTTGATTTTCACGATGTCGCTCGCGGTCGTAATGTCCTTGCCGCCGAACTCGCCGCCCCAGGTCTTCTGGTGGAAGAACTTGAAGTCGAACGACGAAGCGTTGATCGAGATGCCCGCGACGAGCGTCAACTGGTACTTCTTGTCGGCGACGCGCGCCAGACACATGCCGCCGTCCTCAGGACTCCAGCCATACGCATTTTTCAGCGTCGGTTTGCCGACCTCCGTACCTCCGATGGCCCAGATAGCCCCCGAGCCGTCGTCGTTGAGCGTAGCGAGTTCGGTTGCCGACTTCATGGCCTCGATCTTCAGGTAGCTGTGCTTGAAGTTGGCCGTCACCTTGTACATGCCCGTCATCGGCAGGAAGCTCAGTTCTTCGGGGTTCGAAGCGTTCTTGCGCTCGAAGAAGTCGAGGTCGACGTTCCAGTCGGCGAAATCCGCAACACCCGTCAGCGTGTAGGCCTGGTTCTGCGTCAGCGTGGTAACGATGTAATAATTGTCGTTATCGAGCATCGTCATCTCCGTGCCGTCGAAGAGCAGTTTGATAAAGGGCGAGCCTTCGAAGGTCTTCAGGTTGAAGGTGATCGTAAACTCCCCGGCGTTGGAATTGGCGTAAGGAATCGGGTCGGTCGAGTCTGCCACGATGCCGGCGGTCTCCGTATCGTAACCGAAAGTCACCACCGAACCCGCGTCGTCGAGTTCCGGCGTCGAAATATAACCCTGCGGCTTCTGCGGGAAATCGTCCGTCACGGCGTACTCGTAGTCGTTGCCCGTAGGCTCCATGCGGTACTCCACGTCGTTGAGTACGAAATTCAGGTAAGCGGGTTTGGGACGCGACACGGCGAGCGGGCGCTCGACGGTCGTCTGTCCGAAGCGGATGTTCTGACCCACGAGGCGCAGCGTGGCCTCGCCGTCGGGAATATTCTTATAGAAGGGAAGCGTCACGGCTCCTTTATAGGTTCCGTCGGTCTTGGTGCGGATCACCTCCTCGGCGACCATTTCGTCGTCGAAGAAAATCTGCGCCTTGAGCGTCGAAAGCGGATAACGGTCGGTCATCGCCACCTCGAAGTCGACCTTGCCGCCGTAGACGCCCGACGCATCGACCGAAACGACGGTCATCTCGGGACCGATGTCGGTGGTTTGCAGTTCGGGATCGTCCTTGCACGCCGTCGTGCTGGCCGCAACGAGCAGCGACAAGGCAATGTATTTCAGCGTTTTCATGTTCTGCGAATTTTAAAGGTTAGTTTTCGGCCCCTGCTCCCCAGCGGAACGAGGCGATCGACTTGGCCGGGATGGTGTATTTGAACGAGCGGTCGGCGGTTTCGTATACGGCGACGGTCTGCTCGGCCGTGCCCTTGTTGAGCGCGATGAAAGCCTTCGAGCCGTCGGGATTGCTGAATGCCAGGTAGCTCAGTCCCGAAGCCGCATAGCCCGATGCACCGATACGTACGGCCCCCGGCTGAATGACTTTGGCGCATTGCGCCAGGTCGTAGTAGTGGCTGTTGTACTTGAGCGTCTTGTAGTCCGACGAGCTGATCTCGATAGCGCCGTAGCAGGTCGTGCAGCCTCCGGGGCGGTTGGGCGCGCCCTTGTCGTCGAGCATCAGGTTCCACAGCAGCACGCCCTTGCCCATGCGGCTCAGCGTCCCCATGAAGATCGACTCGAAATCGTCGATCACGCAGCTTTCGAAATTGTAGTTCCACGTGCCGATCGAAGCCTCGGTGAAGTAAATCGTCTTGTCGGGAGCCGCCCGCAGGATGTTGTCCAGTTCGGAGACGCTGCCGCCATAGTTGTGCCATGCCGAACCGTCGATCCACTGTGAAGCATCGCCGTCGGCGTAGATGTTGAGCGGATAGTTCTCCTGACCCGAAACGCCGTCGTAGTTGTAGTTGTGGTCGTAGCAAAGTATCTTGGTTCCGATGCCTGCCTTTTGGAATGCGGGGCCGAGCTTCCTGACGAAATCCCGCTGGTCTTCCCACGGCATGTAGAGCGACATCGAGTTGCCCTTGTTCAGCGGTTCGTTCTGCATCGTGACGGCGTAGATCGGGAAGCCGTTTTCTTCCATCTCGGTCACCCACTGCACGAAGTACTCGGCATAGTCGTCGTAATAGGCGGGATTCAGGCGGCCGCTGGTCCACGCGTTGTAGGGCTTCGAAGGATCGGTGAGCGTGCCTTTCATCCACCGGGGACACGACCAGGGCGAACCCATGATCTTAACGTCGGGGTTGATGGCCAGAATCTCTTTCAGGACGGGGAAGATACCCTCCTTCTCAACGGCGGGAATGGCGAAGAACTCGATGCCTTCCTGGTCGCAGCAGGTGTATTCACCCATCGAGAAGTCCGAGCCGCCGATATGTACGCGGATGAAACTGAATCCGGCGCCGGTCTCGGGATCGAAGCATTTTTTGAGAATCGCCGTGCGGTCGGCCTGCGACATCTTCATCAGGTTGTAGCACGTGGCGCCGGTGATGGCCGGACCGAACCCGTCGACGGTCTGGTAGGTCGTCGAAGGATCGAGCGTCACCCGGTAGGGCGACATCGAGACCTTCGAATAGTCGAGCCTCTCCTCCGTGAAAAGGCGGTTGCCGTTGGCCGAGGTGACATAGGAATAAACGTCGGACCCAGCCGGCACGGGATCGGGTCCCGGCGTAGGGTCGTCGCCGTTTCCGCTGGAGCAGCAGACCGCTCCGGCAAGCAACAGCGAACAGGTCAGCAGGCGCAGGTTGTTATTGATCGTGAATTTCATGGTTGAATCGTATTTTTAAGGTTAATAGCCCAGGTTTTGCTCGATGTTGGTATTGTCCTCCAACACCGAAGTCGGAACCGGCATCAGCACGCGGTTGTCGTTCATCGCACGGCGGGACTGGAAATAAGAGTCATAGGAAGCGGAACCCTTGATGTTGACGCCGTCGCAGATTTCGAACAACTTCGAATAATTGTCGCCGTAGCGCATCAGGTCGAACCAGCGGAAGCCCTCCATGGCCAGCTCCAGGCGGCGTTCGTGCAGCACGGCTGCGCGCATCAGGTCGGCCGAAGCGCGCTGCGACGCGGTCAGTTTGTCGATACCGGCGCGGTCGCGGATCTCATCCACGATGTCGGCGGCGCCGCCCGGATCGTCCGTGTTGGCCAGCGCTTCGGCGTGCAGCAGTTTGATCTCGGCCAGACGCATCACATAAACCGGCGTCACGTTGGTCGGGAATTTGTGCATGAAGGCATACGCATCGCTGGGATACCGGTACGACCAGCCGCATTCGTCGTAGATGACCGAAGCGTCCTTGCGCTCGGTGTCGCCCTCGGCATCGTAGGCCTTCGTCAGGTTACGCGACGGCGTACTCCACTTGCCCCACGAGAAACTGTCGCTCGGAACGTAGGCGTTGCGGTGGAACATCATCCACATCCACGAACCCGAAGTCTGGCTGGTCCACTGCACTTCGAAAATCGACTCGCGGGTGTTTATGGCCGCCATACCCGTATCGCCGGTGGTGTAGGCCCACAGGTCGCCGTACTTGTCGCAGAGGCTGTACCCCATGCCCTCGACCGCCTGGCAGGCCGTGATCACCTTCGACCAGTCGCGGAACTCGCGCATGGAGTAGAAGCGGGCCATCAGGCCGTAGGCGAAGCCCTTGGTAATCCTGAATTTGTTCGAGGCGTCCATGTCCGGGGCATACTTGCAGGCATACTCCTCGATGTCCTTGACGATCTGCTCGCCGACAGTCTCTTTCGACACGCGTGCAGGAAAATAGAGCGGATAGACCTCCTCGATGTTCCCGGCGTTGATGGCGGGCGGAATCTCGGTCAGCATCGGAATTTCGCCGAAGAGCTGCATCATGTTCATCCAGATATAAGCGCGCCAGCAGAGCGCTTCGGAGAGCCACTCCTGGTACTCCTTCTCGGTGAGCGACGGATCGTTCTCCTTCACCACGTCGATGTTGCAGATAACCTGGTTGGCATAGTCCACGGCATTCATCGAATAGTTCCACAGGTTCGAGGCGAATTCGTTGTCGCTGTCGATCAGGTTCTGTTCGATCGTCATGGTCTTGGCTTCGTTCGCCGCTCCGTAAGCATTGTCGGCACGGCTTTCGGCCAACGTGATCAGCTGATACCAGTAGGTCTGAAGGTCGCCCTTCATGTAGTTGTACATGGCCGTAAGCTGGCCTTCGAGCAGTTCGCGGGTGTTGATGGCCGTCTCGGCATCACCCGTACCGGACGTATTGTTCTCGGCATACATCGTATCGGGGAATTTCTCAAGGCTGCACGACGTGGTGGCAACCCCCAGCGAGAGACCCGCGACAATTAAAAATATCTTTTTCATAATCGGTTCTGTTTTCTGTGGTTAGAAAGTGAGGTTCAGGCCCACGACGACCGTGCGCACGTTGGGATAGGTTCCCCAGTCGATGCCCATCTGCGTCGCGCTTTCCGACTGGCTTACCTCGGGGTCGTAACCCGAGTAGCCGGTCCAGGTAATGAAGTTCTGGAGCGAAATGTAGGGCTGGATACGCGTGATATTGATGCGCTTGAGCTTGGGCGAGGTGATGTCGTAGGACAGGGTGATGTTCTTCACCTTGAGATAGGAGCCGTCCTCGACCCAGTAGGTCGAGTTCTTCACGTTCCACGAAGGGTTGTTCGAGCGGAACACGTCGGTCTGCTGTCCCGGAATACGCCAGCGGCGCAGCACGGTGGTCGTCTGGTTGTTGCCCGAAGCCATGCCCTCGGTCTCGATGCGCGAGGCATTGAAGATGTCGTTGCCATAGGAACCCGTGATCAGGATGTTCAGGTTGATGCCCTTCCACGAGAAGTTGTTGGTCATGCCGAACGTGAACTTGGGATTGGCGTTGCCGATCCAGGTCTTGTCGAGCGGCGTAATCTCGCCGTCGCCGTTGCGGTCCTCGTAAACGAGGTCGCCCGTTTCGGGATCGACGCCCTTGGAGACGTAGCCCCAGAACTTCGAAAGCGACTGGCCCGGCGTCATGCGCACGACATTGTCGTTGGTGGCGTCGGAGGTCGTAGCGTAGTAGTAAACCTGCTTCAGTCCGAGTTTTTCGAGTTTGTTGCGGTTGACCGAAACGTTCAGGTCGGTCGACCAGTTGAAATCCTTCTTGGCGATGTTGACCGACGAAAGCGTGATCTCGAAACCCTGGTTCGACATCTCGCCGTCGTTGCGCATGATGTTCGGATAGGGCGACGGCAGGGGCACGCTCATCAGCATATCCTTGGTATACTTGTAATAATAGTCGAGCGAAAGGCTCAGCCGGTTATTCAGCAGGGCGAAATCGACGCCGATGTTCGTCTGCGAAGAGGTCTCCCACGTAAGGTCCTCGTTTTTGATGTTGCTGCGTCCGCCGACGGTCGGCACGGCCTGGGCGTTCTCGGTCAGCGTCCAGTCGTAGTAGTTGGTTCCGTACTGCTGCATCCAGCCGTACTCCGTAAGGCCTGCCTGGTTACCCGTCTGGCCCCAGCCGGCGCGCAGTTTCAGGTCGTTGATCCAGCTTACGTCGCGCAGGAACTTCTCGCCCGAAATGCGCCATGCGGCCGAGAACGAGGGGAAATAACCCCAGCGGTGGCCGGGAGCCAGTTTCGAGGAACCGTCCGCACGGAAGTTGGCCGTCACGAGGTACTTGCTGTCGTAGTTGTACGACACACGGGCCAGGTACGACATGATCGACCACTCCGACTTGCCGTAGCCCTGGCCGCGGACGCCGCCGTTGTTACCGCCGTTCAGGTTGGGAATGGCGTTGTTGTTGGTCGACGAGAAATAGGTGCGCGAACCGCTCAACTGCTCCCACACCGAAGTCGTGGCCGACGTACCGGCCATCACTTCGAGGTTGTGGCGGTCGAAGGTCTTGTTCCAGGTGAGAATGTTGTCGTAGATCATGCGCATGTCATCGGAACGGGTATCCGAAGCCGTGCCGTGCAGCGTGCGGCCGTAGGTCGTACGGATCGGGTCGAGGAACGACGACGAGTGCACCCAGCGGCGGTCCATCGAGACCGTCGATTTGAAGGTCAGGTTCTTGGCCAGGTAGAACGTCAGGCCGCCGGAGAGCAGCAAGCGGTCGGTGACATCCTGGTTATAGTCCGTACGGGCCATATTTTCGAGCGGCGAAGTGAGGTTGGCGCCGTAAAAATTGTTGTAGTACTGCTGGGGATTCTCGGAGTCCCAGATCGGCGCATAGGTCGGCGTGGTGATGGCCGAAACCACGACGCCTGCGCGGTTGGCGCCCTGCCCCGAGATGATCGAACCCTTGGAAGTGTAGTGCGAAAAGGTCGTCGAAGCGTTGGCCGAAATCCATTTGAATATCTTCTTCTCGAAGCTGGCTTTCACGTTGTAACGCTCCGAAGAGGTGGTGTTGATAATACCCGTTTCGTTGGTGTAGCCACCGCCCAGGTAGTAGGACGAATTTTCATCGCCGTTGGAGATCGAGAACTGGTAGTTCTGGTTGACACCCGTCGAGTAGGTCTCGTCGAACCAGTCGGTCACGTCGGCCAGCGTGGCCGGAAGTCCCGCCACGGCGCCATTCTCCTCCATCAGGTCGCGGTACTGCCGGGCGTTGAGCACGTCGTAGCTCTTGGTCACCTTCGATACGCCGACGAAGGTCGAGAACGAAATCTCGGGGCCTTTTTTCCGGCTGCCCTGCTTGGTGGTGATGAGCACTACGCCGTTGGCGGCACGTGAACCGTAGATGGCGGCCGACGAGGCGTCCTTGAGCACCTGCATCGACTCGATCTCGTTGGGAGAGAGGTAGGCGATGGCGTAGTTGCCTTCGCCTACGGGAACGCCGTCGACCACATAGAGCGGGTCGTTGCTCGACGTGATGGACGAAGCGCCGCGGACGCGGACTACCATGCCCTGGCCGGGCGCACCGTTGGGCTGGATGACCTGCACGCCGGCCGCTTTGCCCTGGAGGGCTCCCGAAGCCGAGGTGATCGGACGCCGCGCGAGGTCGTCGGTCTTAACGATCGACACGGCCGTCGTAAGGTCCTTCTGCTTGACCGTACCGTAACCGATGGCTACCACGGCATCGAGCGCCACGGCATCCTCAGCGAGTTTTACGTCGATCTTCGTGCGGCCGCCGACGGGAATCGTCTGCGAAACGAATCCGAGCGACTGGAAAACCAGGCTAGCAGAATTCCCCCCCCCTCTGAGTTTCAGGGTATAAGAGCCGTCCACGCCCGTCGTAGTTCCGTTCGTAGTTCCCTGCTCGATGATCGTGGCTCCGATAACAGGCTGTCCCGACTGGTCGGTGACGGTTCCCGTTACTGTAAGTTGCTGCGCGACGGCAGCCGGTGCGAAGGCGGTCAGCATCGCCGCCAGCACCAGCATCCATCCGATCCGGCAGCCCGCTTGCAGTTTCATGCAAAAATGTGCCATAGGAATTTAAAGGTTTTAAGTTATAAGTTAATATAAATAGGTAAGGCGCGGTTCTTAAAATATTAGCGTTTAATCGCCTTGTTTCCGCTTAAATAAAATTAACCAACCTGAATGACATGAAAAAAAATTAAACAGGAAATTGTAGATCGAAAACCCATTCATCAAAATATAATTTACTAATAATCAGCATATTAATTATTTTACGATTGTAAAAAAAAGTAGACGGATCGGAATCCTTGCGAACCGATCCAATCGCCGGAAAAGTCTTATAAACCATTTTAACCCTGCAAAATCGGCCCGTTCGACGGCAAAACCGGACGACCATCCCGGATCCGAATCCGGGTTTTGAGGACATCCGTTGATTTTCCGGAGATTATTGTTATCTTTGTTTAGATCAAACTTGAGAACCGTCCGCACATGAGAAACCTACTGCTTACCGTACTGCTGCTCGCCGCAACGCTGCCTGCCACAGCCCAGGACGACCTGAAAAGCGTGCTCTCGCAACTCGACGCCACCCTCTCGCACCGCGACTCCTACATCGCCAGCCGCGAACAACGGATCGAATCGCTGAAAACCATCCTCAAAAAATCCGATTTCTCGGACGCCCAGCGTTATATGCTCAACCAACAACTGATCGACGAATACACCCCCTACCAGGCCGATTCGACGATCGACTACCTCTACCGCAACATCGAACTGGCAAAGCGCATGCATGACACGGGACACCTCAACGAGAGCCGCATCCAACTCGCCTACCTGTACAGTTCGGCGGGCATCTACCTCGAAGCGGCGAACATGCTGCAACAGATCGACACCACGACGCTCGACCGCAAACAACTGGTCGATTACTACGTAGCCCGGCACAAACTCAACGACGAACTACAACTCTACTCCCACGATTCGATGCAGGGACACGAGTCGTGGCGGCTCACGGTGGCCTACGCGCAGTTGATCGTGGACAACACCGATCCCACGTCGGTCACACACCTCAATTTCCGGCTCCGGCAGGCGATCGGCGATCGCAACTATCCGCAGGCCGTCGAGATTTCCGAGCAGTTGTGCAACACCATCCAGCCCCTTACGCGCGACTACGCCGAAGCATCGTACATGCGGGCCCTCGTCGCCGACCTGATGGGAGACACACCCACGGCACAGGTGTGGTTCACCCGTTCGGCGATGACCGACATTCAACTGGCGATACGCGACAACGCCGCGCTGAAAAGCCTTGCCAACACGCTTCTCGACGACGACAACATCCAGCGCGCCATGCGTTACATGCGCATCGTGATGGACGATGCGCGGTTCTTCAACTCACGCCTGCGCCCTTGGCAGGATGCGCTGGCGCTCCACGTCATCGAAGAGGCCTACCGGGTCCGGCGGCAGCGGATGGATACCATGTACAACATTTTCGTCGTGTCGATCGCCTGTTTCATGCTGCTGGCCCTGGGCGGCGTGATTTTCGTCCTGCGCCAGAACCGCAAACTCAGCCTCGCCCGGCTCGAATTGCAGCAGGCCAACAACCGTCTCAACATCTCGAACAACGACCTCAAACACATCAACACCCGGCTCGCCGGGCTCAACAACCAAATTTCCGAAGCCAACGAAGTGAAGGAGGAATACATCGGCATTTTCCTGACGATGTGTTCGGAATACATCGACAAGATCATCGACTCGCGGCGGCACGTACGCCGCCTGCTGCGCGACGGACGCATCGACGAACTGCGGAAAGAGTACTCCCCGACCGACGGCGACAGCCGTGAACTGGAGGAATTTTACCGCAACTTCGACACCACGTTCCTACAACTCTACCCCACCTTTATCGAGGATTTCAACTCCCTGCTGGACAAAGAAGCGCGCATCGAGCCGAAAAAGGGCGAACTGCTGACAACCGAACTGCGCATCTTCGCGCTGATCCGGCTGGGTATCAACGATTCGTCGAAGATCGCCGCCCTGCTGCGTTACTCCGTGAGCACGATTTACAACTACCGATCGAAGATCAAGGGACACACGCTCGTCTCGCGCGACGATTTCGAGGAACGCATCAAAACCATCGGGGCATTCAGTCCCCAGCACCTCTGATCACTCACCGGAAACATAAAAAGCCATGGATTGTCCATCCATGGCTTTTTATTTAAAGGTCGCTCCGTTGCGAAAATCGGTCCGGCAGAAAAACCGCCGCGGATGAAAGTCACGACAACTCCGCAGCGGGAAGCTCCTTCGGTCCCGAAGCATTCGGTCCGGCAGAAAAAAAAGACCGCGGAAAAACCGCGGTCTTCTATGATGGGGTCTGCTTTGCCGCCCCGGGGAACTACTGAGCCTGCTCCTGCTGCTCGGTCTGTCCGGCAGCGGGGATCTCAGCCTGCGGCATCGTAGCGGGAACCTCGCTCTCGAGCACACGCTCCTGAAGCGCCTTGGCATCCTTCGAAATCTCCGAATTGCTCTCGGCAACCAGGCCGCGGTCCATAGCCAGCGTAGCAGCGAGGCTCAGCACCACGATGGCGATAGCCATCGCCCAGGTGAATTTCTCCAGGAAGTTCGTAGTTTCGCGCACACCCATTACCTGGTTCGACGCGCCGAAATTGGCGGCCATGCCGCTCTTGGGGTTCTGCACCAATACCGCCAGGATTACCAGTACGCTCGCAACGAGTATCAGGGCAATGCAAATCGTGTATAACATATTACTTAAATTTTAATATTGTTTTCTATTTTGCCAATAAGTTCGGCAAAGTAAACACTTTTTTCGGGATTTCGCAAACTTAATTTGCGATAAATCGCTACGGACTTGTCACGAAGGCCCTGAGCGAGATAGATTTCGGCAAGTTCCTCGGTAACAACCTCGTCGTCGTCATCCAGTTGGGCCTGCATCACGATCTCCTCCTCGGGTTCGCCGTCACCGGCGACGATGCGCAGGTCTTCCTCCTGCAGGAAACGGTCGATGATCTCGTCCGAGGTCGGCCGTCTGAGCACCGAGGCATCGACGGCAGGCCTGCGCAGCGAACTTTCGGCACGCCACGGAGCCATCAGCGCGACCCGCGGATCGGATTCGCCCGTAAGCCCTTCGCGCAGGATACGCGCCGGGAGAAACCACGGGAAGCGCGCCACAAGGGCGTCTGCCTCCGCAACAGAGGGCGCTTCCACCGTAGCAGGCGCCGCAAAGCAGTTTTTCAGGTCAGCCATCTTGCATCGGGGATTACCAGTTGGAGGCCGCGGCCTGGAAGATGTCGGTCACGATCTTGTCGACGATCTGCGGAATCAGTTCGCCCTCGACCTCCGTGAGCAGTTTGGTCGAATCGTAGTCCTCATAAGCCGTGAAGGTGCGGTTGAACGACATCTTCTCGTCCAGCGCATTCGTGAAGCGCACCTTGACGGTGATCGTCAGGCGGTTCAGCAGGGCGTAGTCGTCGCTCGACACCGAAGTCGTCGTCGAAGTGTAGTTGACGATCTCGCCTTCGAAAGCGAAGTCGCCGCCCTCGTCGACCTGCATCAGGCGCGTGCGGCGCGTGAACATGTCGACCAGCGCCTCGGTGAGCGTAGAACTCAGGATCGGCGTAACCATGGTGGCGTTGTTGGGGAAGTAGGCCACCGAGAAGGTCTTGGCGTCGGGCGGAATCGAAGCGCCCGACAGCGAATATTTGACGGTCACGCCGCAACCCGCCACAAACGCGACGCAAAGCGCCAGTATGATAATTCTGATCTTCATAAGCTAATTTTCCTCTATACCTAACTCTTTTATTTTGCGGTATAGTGTACGTTCCGACATAAATAGTTCGGCGGCAGCCTCCCGGCGGCGGCCGTTGTTACGGCGCAGGGCGCGGATAATCTGTTCGCGCTGCATGTCGGCCTTGGTCATCTCCCGCGGCGGCTCGTCGGTAACTTCCTCGCTCTCGGCATAAACCGGGGCCGAAGACTGCGAGTAGTCCGCAACGGCCGGGACATAGCTGCTCTGCGCCGTAGTCGGCAGCAGGCCCTTGATGTCGCGGACCGGCTCGGCGCAGGCCACGCCGCCCTTCAACAATTCGGAAATCATCCGCTTGAGGTCGTTGATGTCGGCCCGCATGTCGAAAAGCACCTTGTAGAGCAGTTCACGCTCGGTCGACATCGTGTCGTCCATACGCACCGACCCGGCAGGCATCGGAGCGCCTCCGCCCTGCGGGGGCAGGTATTTCGCCAATACCTCGGGGGTGATCACCCGGGTTTGTTCGATAGCCGAAATCTGTTCGGCAACGTTCTTCAACTGGCGGATATTCCCCCGCCAATAGTAATTTTTCAGCATTTCACGGGCCGCATCGTCGAGCGTCACGGCGGGCATGCGGTACTGCACGGCCACGTCGGCGGCGAACTTGCGGAACAGCAGCGGAATATCCTCCGGACGTTCGCGCAGCGAGGGGACCGTGATGGGGACCGTCCCCAGGCGGTAGTAGAGGTCCTCGCGGAAACGGCCCTGGACAATAGCCTCCTGCAGGTTCATATTCGTGGCGGCGACCACGCGGACATTGGTCTTCTGCACCTTTGACGAACCGACGCGGATGTATTCGCCCATCTGGAGCACGCGCAGCAGGCGCGCCTGGGTCGAATGCGGCAGCTCGGCCACCTCGTCCAGGAAAATCGTGCCCCCGTCGGCCTCCTCGAAATAACCTTTGCGAGCTTCCACAGCGCCGGTAAAGGCGCCCTTCTCGTGGCCGAACAACTCGGAGTCGATCGTACCCTCGGGAATCGCCGCACAGTTTACGGCAATATATTTATTGTGCTTGCGCGCGGAGTAGGCGTGGATCACCTGCGGGAAAAACTCTTTACCTACGCCGCTTTCGCCCGTGACGAGCACCGTCAGGTCGGTCGGAGCCACACGCAGGGCCACCTCCAGCGCCCTGTCCAGAAGCGGGGAGTTGCCGATAATGCCGAAGCGCTGTTTTACGGTGGTGATCTCTGTCATTTATTCGGGTTGTTCGGGTTGGGATACAGCGACCGGGGTTTCTGCGGCCGCCTGAGGCTGTTCGATATATTCCGCATCGGCCTGCTTTTCCCGGGCGTCGCGCCAGAGGCCGAAAGCGATAGCCGCCACGGCCAGCACTGCGGCGATCACGGCGATCCAGATAAAACGGTCGGCGCGGCGGCGCGGCGCACGGTCGACATAACGATAGGCATCGGTGCTCTTCGGCGGTTTGCCGTAGCGCAGGCCGCGTACCGAAGGATCGGGATTCATCTTCGCCGAGGTCGACACGCGCGGTTCGGCAAACGCCGTCTTCACGGCTTCGGCCACCTTCTCGGGCTGCAACGACGAACGCTTCGCACCGGCAGGTTCGTCCTCCGCAGCGGGCTCAGCCTCGGGCTGCGGCTCGTAGGCGAAGGCGATGGTGGCGTTAGGACCGGGTTTCATCACCCCGAATCCCTCCAGCCGGAACTCTGCGCCGTGTTCAACGGCATGGCGGATCTCGAAGACGAAGCGGTCGATTTCACCCGCAGCCTCCAGTTCGCCCATCCCTTCGGCGCGGAGAAGCCCTCTCAGCACACCATCGTCGCGTTTGAGCAGTTCCGAGAAGACAACGCTCCGGCCCGGCTCCTTGACGATGAACGTTCCGAGTTGGGGTACGACAAGCCGCTTATTCGACTTCAGATATTGTATGAGAGTATCTATCAGCACGGTTGAAAATCCTTTTAATCCGGGTTCAAAATTACCCTTTTTCAAAGAAAAAAGCAATAATAAAGGGGGCTTTTTCAAAATAATCGAACAAAGTGTTGGTTATCCGGAAAATATTCATCTACTTTGCATCCCGAAATTTTTAAAAATCCGGGCGAGCTACTTTCGCCCGAAAATTGCAAAGTAACCGAGCCGGATTGTAAAAACTTTACCGAACGAACCATGAAAGACAAGTACATCGACCTGATCGAACAATCGTTCGATTTCCCGCAGGATGAGTTCACCGTCGAGGACAACGAGCTGAATTTCCACGACATTCCGCTGATGGAACTGATCAAACAGTACGGAACCCCGCTCAAAATTACCTACCTGCCGAAGATCTCCCAGCAGATCAACCGCGCCAAGCGCATGTTCAACGTGGCGATGGCAAAGGTCGATTACAAGGGTTCGTACAACTATTGCTACTGCACCAAGTCGAGCCATTTCTCGTTCGTACTGGAGGAGGCCATGAAGAACGACATCCACCTGGAAACCTCGTCGGCCTACGACATCCACATCATCAACGCGCTCTACGAAAGCGGCATCATCGACAAGGACCGTTACATCATTTGCAACGGCTTCAAACGGCCGCAGTATGTCGAGAACATCGCCCAACTGGTGAACGACGGCTTCTCCAACACGATTCCCGTGCTGGACAACAAGGAGGAACTGGAGCTGTTCGAGGATTCGTTCACCAAGAAGTGCAAGGTCGGCATCCGCATCGCCTGCGAAGAGGAACCCAAGTTCGATTTCTACACCTCGCGGCTGGGAATCCGCTACAACGACATCGTCGATTTCTACAAGGCCAAACTCAAAAACAGCAAGAAGTTCCAGCTCAAGATGCTGCACTTCTTCATCAATACCGGCATCAAGGACACGGCCTATTACTGGAACGAGTTGTCGAAGTGCCTGAACGTCTACTGCGAACTCAAAGCCATCTGCCCCGAGTTGGACAGCCTCAACATCGGCGGCGGTTTCCCGATCAAGAACACGCTCAACTTCGAATACGACTACGAGTACCTCACCGAGGAGATCATCAGCCAGATCAAGAACATCTGCGAGCGCAACGGCGTCGAGGAGCCCAACATCTTCACCGAATTCGGTTCGTTCACCGTCGGCGAAAGCGGCGCAACGCTCTACTCGATCGTCAACCAGAAGCAGCAGAACGACCGTGAAAACTGGTATATGATCGACTCGTCGTTCATCACTACCCTGCCCGATACATGGGGCATCAACCAACGCTACATCATGCTGGCCGTGAACAACTGGGACAAGGAGTACCAGCGCGTGCTGCTCGGCGGACTGACCTGCGACAGCGAAGATTTCTACAACTCGGAGTGTCACACCAGCGCCATTTTCCTCCCGAAGCTCGAGGCGGGCAACACGCAGTACATCGGATTCTTCCACACGGGAGCCTACCAGGAGTCGCTCGGCGGCTTCGGCGGCATCCAGCACTGCCTGATTCCCGCGCCCAAGCACGTGATTATCGACCGCGACAAGTCGGACAACGAGTATTACACGCGCCTGTTCGCCAAGGAGCAGTCCTACCGCTCGATGCTACGAATACTCGGCTACTAAATAGACCGCAGTACGAAGCGCGTGTAATACACCGGGCAGACAATCCTCCCAAGTCCTCCTTCTCAAAGGAGGGCTTTCGCGGGCGGCCTGTTTACCAAGGAACAGTCCTGCCGCCCGATGCTACGAATATCCAAATCTCCAAAAAGCCCTCGCCGACACATCGGCGGCGGGCTATTTTTATTATTTATAAGTCCTCAATAGATTACTTTAAGGAAAATTTCGTAACTTCGGCGGCAAAATGTGAATTCGAGCCTCAATGGAAAATAAAATACGGATATGGAAAGCGGCAATTCTTGCAGGAGGCCTGTTTTTCCTTTCCGCCAAAGCCGGTGCAGAAGAACTGCCGTCCGGAACTGCCCATAACGACCAAACGACCGCCAGTGCGTCCGGAGCGAAACCGGACAGCATCGTCTACCGCGACAACTTCCGCAACGACGACTACCTGAGGGGATACAAGGCGGGTTACCGAGCCGGGGTCCAGGACGGACAGCAACGGCGCAACTTCCGCCCGGAACGCCGCTACGCCGATGGAGCGATCGTCCGCAGCCTCGACACGACCGCCTCCGGGCGCCGTTTCATGCACCGCCTCAGCGCGGAATTCCGCCCCGAACACATCTTCCCGACCAACCCCTTCGTCGAAGGCGAGAACCGGGCGGGACAGCCCATCGACCTCTCGCTCTCGGGACACCTGCGCTATTCGTTCCAGTTCCGCCCCGGATCGCTTCCCGACCAAATTTACGGCGGGGCCTACCAGGGCATCGGCGCGGCTTACTACGACTTTGGAAATCCCGACGAGCTGGGCAGCCCGATCGCCGTCTACCTCTTCCAGGGAGCGCGCATTGCACGGATCAGCCCGCGGCTGTCGTTCAACTACGAGTGGAATTTCGGTCTTTCGTTCGGCTGGAAGCCTTACGACGACATCGAAAACTCCTTCAACAAGATGATGGGATCGAAGATGAACGCCTACCTCAACGCAGACTTCTTCTTCGACTGGCGGGTGACGCGCGAAGTGGATTTCACGGCGGGCCTGAGCCTCACGCACTTTTCCAACGGCAACACCAAATTCCCCAATGCGGGGCTCAACGCCATCGGACTGCGGGCGGGCCTGAGTTACAATTTCGGCCGGAAATCGGCCGAGATGGCCCCGCGCATCCTAAGCCCGGCATTCCCGCGCCATTTCAGCTACGACCTCACGCTGTTCGGCTCGTGGCGTCGCAAAGGAATCGAGGTCGGCGACAAGCAGTACGCCGCGCCGGACGCCTACACGGTCCTGGGATTCAACTTCGCCTCGATGTATAATTTCGGCTACAAGTTCCGCGCAGGCGTATCGCTCGACGGCGTATACGACGGCAGTGCCAACCTGGTCATGGCCGACCAGATCGTGCCGATGGGCGGCAGCGCGGACCTTGAAGTGGAGAAACCCGGCATCGACAAACAGATGGCGCTCGGCGTTTCGGCCCGTGCGGAGTTCGTAATGCCCTATTTCAACATCGGCGTAGGCCTGGGAACCAACTTCCTGCACAAGGGCGGCGACCTGAAAGCCTTCTACCAGATGCTGACGCTGAAAATCGCCGTGACGCGCAGTTCCTACGTCCACATCGGTTACAGTCTCCGCGACTTCCACATGCCCAACTTCCTGATGCTGGGCGTCGGTTACCGCTTCAACAACAAATATCCGCGACACCGCTGACACGAAAAATCCCCGGCCGACTGGCCGGGGATTTTTTCATTCCTGCGCCGGGGCGTTACACCCCGAACAGGAAGACGAAGGGTTTGGCGCTCTTGCGGAATTTCGCCGTAACGTCGCCCGTGCAGGCCGGGGCTCCGACGAGCGTGAGGGTCCGCTCGCCGCTGCCTTTCGAGAAGTCGATCGCCGCGAGGTCAACCCAGAAAGTCTCCATAGCCAGCGTCGGCTCGAAATAATAGACCCTATTCTTCTGGTCGCAGACCGTGCGCCAGCGTGTCGAAGAGATGTGCGGCTTATCGGGTGTGGAGATGCCGTAGGGAACCGAGACATTGCGCATGACCGACATTACGGCCGGCACGGCGATCTTCGGATCGGCAGTCTGCACAACGGCGTTGATGTAGAACGACGCGCGCACGAAACGGTCCGGGGCGCGGTTGGTTCCGGGCAGCATCGTAAGTCCTCCGATCTGCTGCCAGTAGCCGAGGATGGCCAACTGGTCGTCGTAGAAAGGCGAATTGGTCATCACCTGGTACTGCCGCCCGTGGTGAACTTCCAGCCGTCCGTCGCGGTACTCGAAGATCGCACTGTCGCCCGAGGCGTCGGAGATGGCCAGGTGCAGGCGCGACTGGACGCCGTTGGGCAGGTCGGGGGCGTCGATACGGAACTTTTCCTTCGACAGTTCGGCCACCGCCTCGTCCACCGTCGCGAAATTGTCGAGCACATACTGCGTCCAGATACTCAGGCCCATGACGGGGCGCGTATCGCCTGAACGGTCGTAGACCGACTCGGGCAGGAACAGCAGGTTGGCGACCAGCCCGGCTTCGTTCATGCCGTCGGTAATGCCGATATCGTAGCCGGCAGCCGAGAGCGTACCGTATTTCGAAGTCCAGAAAACGGTGTTGTCCGTATTCGCCCCGCGGCGCTCCGTCCCGCGCGGGAAAATGTAGAGGTTGGTGAGCGGGTCCTCGCGCCAGTCCATGGTGCGGCCCGTAACGGTCATGCCGTCGGGCCCGAGGTAAACGGCGCGGGTGCAGGCATCGGCCTGCGGAGCAAAGACGGCCAGCGCACCGGCGCACAGCATCGTCAAAGAATGGATTTTCATAGACAGAAACATTTTAATATTAAACGTATCGCTTCAAATTGAGTGCAAAACCTCGGTTTCCGGAAGAAAAAATTTGGCGTTTCATCCAGTTTGCCCTACCTTTACGGAAAACTACATTTTCCGAGATGAAATCATTGCTGCGTATTCTTTTGCCGGTCGCCTGCTGCGGCCTGCTGCTGGGCGCCTGCGCACAGCGTCCGACGACCCTGAAATTCATGAGTTACAACATCCGCAACGGCCGCGGCATCGACAATGTCCAGGACCTCGGGCGCGTGGCGGAGGTCATCAACCGTACGGCTCCCGACATCGTGGCCCTGCAGGAGGTGGACAGCGTGACCGGGCGCATGTCCGGGCGCTTCATCCCCGCCGAGTTGGGCGAAATGACGGGCATGCACGCCCGGTTCTGCCGCGCCATCGACTACGACGGAGGCGCCTACGGCATCGGCCTGCTGTCACGCAGCGAACCGCTCGCCATGCGCCGCATTCCGCTTCCGGGACGCGAGGAGGCCCGGGTACTGCTCGTCGCCGAGTTCCCCGATTACGTGGTCTGCGTCACCCACCTCTCGCTCACGCGCGAAGACCAGCTCGCTTCGCTGCCGATCATCCGCACGGTCACCGACACCTGCCGCAAACCGGTACTGCTGGCCGGAGATTTCAACATGAAGGTCGCCCGAACCGTACTCGACGGACTGGGCGGCGAATTCCGGCCCCTTTCGGACACCACACAGATGACCTTCCCGTCGGACAAACCCTCCATCCGCATCGACTACATCCTCGGCCGCGGACTGCCCGTATCGGCTGTCGTCACCGAACCGACCGTGGATCACACGACTACGGCTTCGGACCACTGTCCGCTGTGGGTAACGCTCACGTGGGAATAAGAACCGCATCGGCCTGCTTTCTACAAATATAGGCAAAAAAGCATGACTTTCAAAATGCGCTGCCGGGATGCGGCGGACGGGGATTTCGCAACGGCCTGCCGTTTCCCGCGAACTCCCCGCAAACTCTTCTTCATGCACCCCCAGGGCGATTTTCCACTTTGTGCCGCCCGTCCTCCGGCTCCCTGACAACCAATCCTCCGACCGCCGTTCCCGGCCTTCGAATACCGCCGCAATCTTTTCGGCCCGATTTCTACCATAGATCCCGGCTCCCCCGACCAACCATCCTCGAATCCGGCCCCCGTCGGCCTTCCCGGCCAATAACCGTCTTCCTGACTCCGCTCCCGGCCTAATCGCCCCGACAACCCGGCCTCTGACCATCGACCGCCGACAGGCCGAATCCAACCCAGTCAGCCGCCCCGCCTCTTGTCCTCCGCCGACAGTCCCCTCCCACAAAAAAACACCGGAAAATTTGCAATTCCGGATTTTAGCCTTAACTTTGCATCACAAAGTACTTTTTACTATGCAGCAGAAAGAAGGCAACGAGGTCTATTCGACCCTGACAGAGATACGAACGCTGATGAACCGTTCGTCGCGTTTCCTCAACGTGAGCGCCTATGCCCCGATCGTCGTCGGGATACTGGCGCTGGCGGCCGTGTGGGCCGTCAACCGGGCTTTCAGCGGCGGATGGGACATCGCCCCGATGCTGACGGTCAACACCTATGCGCGCATCTATGCCCTGCTGGGCGCAGCCGTCCTGCTGATCGTCCTCTGCCTGGCGACCGCCGTCGGGCTGAGCTACTACGAAGCACACCGCAACGGCTCGAAAATCACGATCGACGCCACGGCGCGCCGCCTGTTGTGGAACTTTTTCCTGCCGCTGATCGTCGGCGGCATCTTCAGCCTAGCGCTCTTCGTCAACGGCTATTACGGGCTGACCTCCTCGATCATGCTGATATTCTACGGCATGGCGCTTATCTCCGCCTCCAACCACACGTTCAGTTCGATCCGCTACCTGGGTTATGCGGAACTCGCACTGGGACTCGTCGACAGTTTCTACCAGGGTTACGCCCTCGTTTTCTGGGCGGCCGGGTTCGGCGCGCTGAACATCCTTTACGGAGTCGTTTTCCTCGCAACAAAGAACAAGCGGTGAACCTGAACCTCGAAAATATCGACAAGACGCTGGAAAGCAAGGTCCGGCTGGGCATCATGGCCGTGCTGATGGTCAACGACAGCATGGACTTCAAATCGCTGCGTTCACTGCTCAACCTGACCGACGGAAACCTGGTGACCCATACGCGGACACTGGAAAACGCCGGCTACATCACTTCGTCGAAGCAGTTCATCGGACGCATGCCCAACACCACCTACCGGGCCACGGACCAGGGACGCGAAGCGTTCCGGCGCCATTTGCAGGCCCTCGAATCATTTATCGACGCCACTTCACGGCCGGCCGGAAAGTGACCGTCTTTTTTTTCGCCAATTCACTTTGCAATTAAAAGTACTTTTTAAAAATCAAAACAATTATGGAAACCACTCCCGAAATCACCCCGACTCCGCAGGTTGCGGCCCCCGAACCCGAAAAGAAAGCGAAAGCGAACCCGCTGACCCTGAAAATCGTCTTTATCGGCATCATCATGCTGATCCTGCTGATCCCGGGCGGCATGATCATGTCGCTGATCGTCGAACGGCGCGAAATGATGGAAAGCGCACAGGAAGAGGTCGCCCGGATGTGGAGCGCCGAACAGCACATCACGGGTCCCGTCGTGACGATCCCCTACGAATACACCGTAACGGACGAATCCGGGAAACGGACGACGGCCCGCAGTTGGCTCACCGTCCTGCCCGAGAAACTCACCGTCGACGGCAACGTCGCCTGCCAGCAGCTCCGGCGGGGACTTTACGACACGAATGTTTACAATTCGGAAATCACCCTCGCGGGAACGTTCGCAAGCCCCGAAGAGCTGCGGACCCTACTGGACAAGGGGGCCCGGATCGACGCCGAAGCAGTAAGCGTCGGCGTCGGAATCTCCGACCTGCGCGGCATCGAAGAGAGCATCGTGATCAACTGGAACGGCAAGGATCACCCCACCGTCACCGCCGCAGACAACGACTGCTTCGAAGTCGGCGTCGCCGCAAAAATCGCCCTGGGCGAATGGATCAGAAAACCGGGCGAGACCATTCCGTTTACACTAAAAATAAAGCTCAAAGGCTCGGTTGCGCTCTATCTCGCGCCCGTCGGCAACCAGAACACGATCCGGCTCGGCTCCGACTGCCCTACCCCGAGTTTTATCGGCAACTTCCTGCCCTCTTCGCGCGAAGTGACCGAAAGTGGGTTCACGGCCGAATGGAAGGTCGTGGCGCAGAACCGCAACTATGCACAGGTGCTCGGAGTCGGCAACCACCAACGCACCATCTCCCGGAGCGAGTTGGGCGTAAACCTGCTCGTGCCCGTCACCCAGTACCAGCAGGCCATGCGTTCGATCAAATACGCCGTGCTGGTGATCCTGCTCACCTTCATCGGGGTACTGTTCGTCGAGATGACCCGCAAGAAAAACATTCACGCCTTCCAGTACCTGCTCGTCGGACTGGCACTCATCCTCTTCTACTCGCTGCTGGTCTCGATCTCCGAGCACCTCAGTTTCGGACTGGCTTACCTGGTCGCCGCGGTGATGACCACCGCCCTGATTACGGCCTACATCTACGGCGCCATCCGCATCCGGGGCACGGCACTCTGCATCGGGGCCCTGCTGGCGATCCTCTACACCTACGTTTACGTGCTGCTGCAACTGGAGACCTATGCTCTGCTGGCCGGAAGCATCGGACTGTTCGTCATCCTGGCCGCCGTCATGCGTTATTCGCTGAAAATGGAGTGGACGGCCGGGAAGTGAAAACCGTGAAAATTTGGTTCGCCGGAGGGATTGCACTATCTTTGCACAAAACCAGAGACCGATGCAGATCACCAAAGCCGAATTCAAATGCTCGTCCGAGCGCATTTCACAGGTTCCGAAAGACGACCTGAAAGACATCGCCTTCATCGGGCGGAGCAACGTCGGCAAATCGTCGCTCATCAACATGCTCACCTCCCGCTCGGGGTTGGCCAAGGTATCGGGAACGCCCGGGAAAACGCGCCTGGTAAACCATTTCCGCATCAACGACACCTGGTATCTGGTCGACCTGCCGGGCTACGGATATGCCCGCACGTCGAAGTCGCAGCGCAGCGAATTTTCGAAGCTGATCACCGACTACGTGCTCAAATGCGAGAAAATGCACTTCCTGTTCGTGCTGGTGGACATCCGCCTCGAACCCCAGAAGATCGACCTGCGGTTCATCGAGATGCTCGGCGAGAACGGTATTCCGTTCGGCATCATCTTTACCAAGGCCGACAAACTCTCGAAAACCCAGTGTGAGAAGAGCATGGAGCGGTTCCGCACCACACTCGCCGAACAATGGGAGGAGCTGCCGCCGATGTTCGTCTCCTCATCGGAGAAGGGCGCCGGACGCGAGGAAATACTCGCATTCATCGGCGAATGCCTCCGGGAAAACTAAGCCGGAGGGGATACGGGTAAAAAGATCCCGGCGCGCCGGCGCAGGACAAAAAAACGCCCGCCGCCTATAAAGTTTAACCGAATGTTGAAAAAACACGTCCTCCGGGGCGTGTTTTTTCGGCGTATTGTCCTATCTTTGCAACGTCAAAAAAATCCTCGAAATCTATGGCTATCCACAAAATCAAAATTTTCACCGGTCGCGATTCGGAGTATCTGGCCAAAAAGATCGCCGCAAGTTTCGGCACGACGCTCGGACAGTCGGAAGTCCTGCGTTTCAGCGACGGCGAGTTCCAGCCCTGTTACAACGAGTCGATCCGTGGCTGCACGGTCTTCATCATCCAATCGACCTTCCCACCCTCGGACACGCTGATGGAACTGCTGATGATGATCGACGCAGCACGCCGCGCTTCGGCCCACCAGGTCGTAGCCGTAATGCCCTACTTCGGCTGGGCGCGCCAGGACCGCAAAGACCGTCCCCGCGTGCCGATCGGCGCCAAACTGGTGGCCAACATGCTGATGGCCGCAGGTGTCGACCGCGTGATGACGATGGACCTGCACGCCGACCAGATTCAGGGATTTTTCGATGTCCCGGTCGACGCCCTCTACGCCAGCGGCATTTTCGTACCCTACATCAAAAGCCTCAACATCGAGGATCTCTCGATCGCAGCGCCCGACATGGGCGGCGCCAAGCGGGCAAACACTTATTCGAAACTGCTCGGCACGCCGATCATCATTTCGCACAAGGAGCGCGCCAAGGCCAACGTCGTGGGTAAAATGACTGCCATCGGCGATGTCGAAGGCCGTAATGTGCTGATCGTCGACGACATGATCGACACCGCCGGCACGATCTGCATGGCAGCCGACATGCTCATGGCCCGCGGAGCGAAGAGCGTTCGCGCCGCCATCACCCACCCCGTGCTTTCCGGCCCGGCCTACGAGCGTATCAACGAGAGCGCCCTCGAAGAGGTGATCGTGACGGACACCATTCCGCTCAACCCCGACAAGGACCTGCACAAATTCACGGTGCTGTCGGTCGCCGACCTCTTTGCCGACGTGATCGAGCGCGTGCACAACTACAAGGAAATCTCTTCGATCTTCTCCAAATAGAAGGACCGATCCGATAAACACACACCCGGGGCCTGACGGCTCCGGGTGTGTTTTGTCAAAGGGCCGGACGAACTATCCTGCCTTCTCGCCCTTGCGGCTGCGGACATACTCCGTGGGCAGGCATCCGACGTGCTTCTTGAAACTCGTGGCGAAGTACGACGGAGAGTTGAAGCCCACCATCGAACTGATCTCCGAAATCGAATATTTGCGGTCCAGGAGCAACTTGCAGGCATAGTTGAAGCGGATCTTGCGGATGAACTTCGTCGCCGATTCGCCCGTGATGGACTTCATCTTCAGATGCAGGTTCGAACGGCTCATGCAGAGCGCCTTGCTGAAATCGTTCGACGAGAACTCCTCGTTGTCCATATTCTCCTCGACGATGCGTATAGCCTTCTTGAGGAACTCGCCGTCCAACGAATTGGAGGTGATCTTGTCGGGATCGATCTCCACGTCGTCGGAATAATGGTGCTGCATGCGGTAATGGGCCTTCATCAGGTTCTGGACCTTCGCAGCGAGCAGCGAAATGGACAACGGCATGGGGAGGTAGGCGTCGGCGCCCGCTTCGATGCCGGTAATCTGCTCTTCGACGCCGCCCTCGGGAGCCAGCAGCACCACGGGGATGTGGCACGTGCGGATATTCTGTTTTATCATTTGGCAGAGTTTCAGCCCGTCGATTCCTGGAAGGACCCGGTCGGCGATCACGATCCGGGGTTCGAGCGCTTTGAGTCGTTCGAGCGCCTCGTTGCCGTCAGCTACCGTGTGGACCGTGAAGTGCTGCTTGAAGTAGTCGGCAATGTAGCGGGCCACCTCGTCGTTGGCCTCGACGATCAGCATCGTCTCACGCTTGGCGTCGGACTGCTCCCCGCCGGAGACAAACCCCTCGTCGTCTCCCGACCACTCGGCGGAAAGGTACTGCTCGGCGTCACGGATGATCGAACCGCGCACGTCGTCCTCCTTGGCGCGCTTCTCCACGGGGTAGACCTCGATGTCGTCGGGCAGCGTGATGACGAATTCCGAGAACCGGTTCGGCTCGCTCTGCACGGTGATCGTCCCCTGGTGCATTTCGACGATCAGGCGCACGATCGACAGGCCGAGGCCGCCGCCCGAATGCGATTCATTGGCCTGGTAGAAACGTTCGAAAACCTGCTGCTGTTGTTCGGGGGTCATACCGATTCCGCTGTCGTGGACCACGAGGCGGAAACACCCGTCGCCGCGTTGCAGGGTGACACGGATGATACCGCCGTCGGGCGTGAACTTGAAGGCATTGGACAGCAGGTTCGTGAGCATCATTTCGAGGAACATCCGGTCGACAGGCAGGGCTTCGCCCCGCAGGTCGGAACTGAGGATGTAGTCCATATCGCGGTTCTGGGCCACCTCCTCGAACATCGAGAAAGCCTCGCCCACGATGGCGTCGACATCCTGCACCGCGACACGCATGCGAAACGCCCCGGTCTCCGCCTTGCGGTAGTCGAGCAACTGATTGACAATGTGCAGCAACTTAAGGCTGTTGCGGTAGATGTAGTTGAGCCGCGTACTGACGTATTTGTCCGCCGCGCCGTACTCGCGAATCTCCTGCAAAGGCGACATGATCAGCGTCAGGGGCGTGCGCAGTTCATGCGACAGGTTGATGTAGAAACGGATTTTCTCCTGGCTCAGCCGCCCGATCGACTCCTTCTCCAGGCGTTCCAGCCGCAACTGCATCCGCATCTTCATGCGACCGAATACCGCCGCGATCACCCCGGCGACGAAAGCCAGCGCCAGCAGCCCCCAGAGAATCCGCGCCGCTGCAGTCTGCCACCACATCGGCAGCACGCGTATTTCGACCGTAGCGGCCCCGTCGCTCCAACGGCCGTCGTTGTTCGCCGCACGGACCCTGAAAACATAGTGCCCGGGCTTGAGGTTCGAATAGTTGGCTTCGAGGTTCGAAGTCTCGTACCAGCGGGTATTGAATCCCTCTAATTTGTAAGCGAACGTATTCCGGCCACCCGAGAGCGGGTTGACCGCCACAAAACGCACCGTGAAAATGTTCCGCACCGAAGGAAACGCCGCCCGGACGACACGCCCGATGGAGTCGCGTTCGACGCGCACCCGTTTATCGCCGTCCGAATCGGCTACGTCGACACCCGTAACCTGCGCTTCGGGTGCAAAGGGATTGTCTACCAGATCGTGGGGCCGAAACCAGGTGATGCCGCCGATACCGCCGAACCAGAACACCCCGTCGCGGCTCCGGCAATAAGAGTAAGGATTGAACTGGTTGTTGGCGATGCCGTCGCGCAGCGTATAGTTACGGAACGTGTTCTTCTGCGGGTCGAAGCAGACCAGTCCCGCGTTGGTAGAAATCCACAGCCGGGCCAGTTCGTCTTCCAGGATGCCGTAAACAAAGTCGTTGGGCAGTCCGTCGGCCACCGAAAAGCGCGTGAAGGAGTTGTCCGAGGCGTTGAAGCGGTAGAGTCCGTTGCGCGTACCAGCCCAGATATTACGGTGCGAGTCTTCGGCGACGCACATGACGGCAATATCCCGGGGGGGGGTAATCCCCTCCTTCACGGGAGCCAGTTCGCACGTCATCACCTGCCGTGATTCGGGCTGGAAAACATACAGCCCGGCCCCGGTTCCGATCCACACGCGGCGTTTCGAGTCGCGGAAAAGCGTCGTGATCTGCAACGACCCCAGCCGGGGCTCGTACTCGGCACAGAGGTGGCGCGAAAAACTCCCCGAGGCAATATCGAACGACAGCAGGCCGTTGAGCGTGCCGACCCACAGCGAACCGTCGCCCCCGTCGAGCAGCGCATAGCAACTGTTGTTGATCGGAATCGAAGCATTGACCGGATAATGGCGCATGCGGCGCGAAGCGGCGTCCATCGAGCTCAGGCCCCCGGCATGCGTCCCGATCCACACGCGGCCCCGGCCGTCGGGCAGGATACACTTGACGTTGTTCGACAGCAGCATGCCGTTGGAGGTGTTGAACTCCGCAAACCGGCCCGTGCGGCGGTCGTAAAGGTTCACGCCGTCGTCGTTGGTCCCGATCCACAGGTTTTCCGATGAAGGATCCTCGACGATACTGCTCACCGTGTTGTCGCCCAGCGAATTGCGCGATGGATCGTAGCGCAGCACCCCGAAACGGCGGGCCAGCGGATGGTAATAGTTCACGCCGCCATAGTATGTTCCTAGCCAGACGCCGTGCTGGGCGTCGATGAAGATGGCGCGGATCGAGTTGTGGCTCAGCGACCCGGGTTCCGAATTGTGGACATAGCGTTCGAACCGTCCGCTGTGCGGGTCGCGGATCGAAAGGCCGTCGAACGTACCGACCCACAGGCGGCCCGAAGCGTCGGTTTTCAGTACACGGATATAATCCGAAGCCAGCCCGGGATTTGCGGCGGCCGTATAGCTCGCCGTAACCTGCAACGCCCCGTCGAGGCGGTAGAGCCCGTTGCCGTGAGTGGCGACCCAGTAGCCCTCGCCGTCGGTAACGATGCTCGCAATATCGTAACGGGCCATCTGCGGCAGGATGCGCGTGATGTTGCCGTAGGTCGACGAATAGGTATAAACGCCACTCGACGTACCAACCAGGAATCCGTCGCGCGACGGACAGACGGCGTGCACACTGATGCCCGTGAGGTAGGTGCGTATCTCCAGCACACGGCGCTGTTTATCGAAAAGCACGATGCCCAGATCGGTGGCCAACAGCAAGCTGCCGTCCGCCGTCGGGGCGATGTCGGAAACCTGCATGCTGCGCCCTTCGAGGCGGAAATTTTCAAAGGACTGCGTTGCGGCGTCATAGCACGAGAGCCCCGACGCCGTGCCGATCCACAGGCGGCCTCCCTCGGCAAACAGCGCACTGACCGAGTTGTCGCCCAAGCTCTGCGCATTGCCCTCTACATGGCGGAAAACCGTGAAGGCGTATCCGTCGTAGCAGTTCAGGCCATCCTGCGTACCCATCCAGATGCGCCCCTGCAGGTCCTGTGCGATAGCCAGCACAGTACTCTGCGAAAGTCCCTCGTTGACCGACAGGGTACGAAATTCGATATCGGAGGCAAGAACGCGAAAAAAGGTGAGGCAGGCAACGAGGTACAAAAGCGTATGTTTGATTCTCAGCATATTATTCAGGCTTGGGAGTATAAATATACACCTTTTTTTCGGATAACCGAACATGCGGCGTTTTTTCGGGTCCGAAAAAGCCGCCGGGCGCAGCGGCGTCCGACGGCAATTCGCAACGAGAGGGGCTCAGCGCACCGAGGCGGGAACCACATCGACCAGTTCGCGGTCGGGTTCACCTTTTCGCCGGACGACGGTGCTGCCCCCGGTTTTCGAAGCCGGAGTGTTGTAGAGCACGGCGTTGCCGCGACGATCGGTCACTGAGAGCGACGCGGGTTTCGAGGCGTCCAGTTCCGCGTCCAGGGTCCATCCGCCCACCGTCACGCGGCCCTTGGCGTCGCGTTTCAGCTCCAACGGCTTCCGGCCTTCGGGCGTGATGCGGAAGACGGCCAGGAAACGCTGCGCACGGCTTTTTCGGGCGGTCGTAAACTCCGAATGCCACTGGTTCGTGTACTCCTGAACTTTGCCGTCGGGTCCTGTGCGTTTCTTCCAGTTGATTGCCGGGGAGAAGAACCGGTCGGTGAGGTTCAGTTCCAAACCGCCTGAAGTAAAGAGGTCCATCCGCCCCTGGGCCAGCCCGTTGGATGCGCCGACGGCATTGTCCGACACCCGCAGCAGGGGGTTGTGGCTGTGCAGCAGCCACGTCCACGCAACCGGCCCGCGAGCTGCCAGTTCGTCGTAAACGACGATCACATCGGGTTTCAAAAAGAGGAAATGGCGGCGGAAACGGGTGATCCCGGGATCGCCGAAACCGTTCTCGCGCGTGTATTCCACGCCCGATTTCTCCATACGGTCGATCCAGAACGGCGTACGGATCGAGTCATAGGCATGCGAGGCGTCGCCCAACGTATAGGTCAGAGCCTCGTTGTCGGCAAAGCGCGCCAGCCAGCCGTAACCGTTTTCGCCGATCACCTGCGCCATGCCGTCGGCGAGAATCGTGTTGTGGCCCCGCGTACGGTAGTGCATCAGCGTGTGCTTGTCGTTGAAGTTGGAGTAATACCCCGTGCCGCCGAACAACTGGCGACCTCCGTAGTTGATCGTGAAGCCGTTATGCGCCGCGTGGGCATGTCCCGTCGAGCCGAACGGCAGGGCAAAGAAAGCCGCCATCAAGTCGTCCGACGCATCGGCCGGATCGGTGTGCATCAGCGAGAAGCCCGCATCGGGATAGAAGCGCGACGTGTTACGCGCAGGGGCCTGCGGGGCCACGCTGTCAATCGGTTTGTCGGTCAGAATGCGGTAGAGCGTGAACCCCTTCGAACGGTAGAGTTCCCTGGGATCGTTGCCGATCAGTCGGTCGGCATACCACCGCGCCTCGGGACTGGAAAGTTCGCGGGCCAGCGCATCGGCAAAACCCATGTAAAGCTGCGACGGGGAGGTCATCTTCTCGTAGTCGTCGCCGAAGCCCGTGGCATAGGAGCCCTTCGGGAAGGAATAGACCAGAAACGACGGAAGGTTGCGATACCACGGCAGGTCGAAGAAATCGACACCCGTCAGACGCGTAAGGACGAACGGCACGTAGATGAACGTCACCAGGTTGGCCTGCATGTAGCTGCTGCCGTCGTGCCAGCCGCCGTCGTCGCCGCCCAGGATCGGGAAACGCGCGCACCACACCTCGTAGCAGTAGCGGAACCACTTTTCGGCTTCGGGCAAATCGCCCAGCGTAGCGATCGAAGCGAAGAAGAAATTGCGAAAGGTATGCTGCCAGACATGGTTGTCCATCGAATGACACTCGAAATCTTTGACGTAATGTTTGTAGAAGTATTCGCCGCGGACACGGATGGCTTCGAGCACCGCAGCGCGCTCCTCGGGCGTCATACGGTCGCAGGCCGTGTCGTAGCCCAGCGCCAGCCCGTACATGATCGCCGAGCGGTTGAAATCCTCCGCCGTGGCGTCGCTGTCGACGGGCAGTGCGGCTACATGCAGGGCATGCCGTACCACGGCGTCACGAAAAGGCTCCTCGCCAGTCAGCAGGTAGGCCACCGAGAAATCGACGACGGGCTGGGTGACGACCTCGCCGAACTTGTGGTACATGAAATTGACGAGTGACCTCTTCTCGAAGGGCGACATGCCCGTCGTGTCGCGCGGACGCGTCGGGGCCACGGGCACGGGAGCCATACCGAGCTTTGTGCGAGCCTGACGCACCAGCCCGCGGGCCTCGGGATTCCGCTGCGCCCGGGCGCGGAACGCCCCAACACCGTCGCGGGAGACATAGAGGCGATGGTGCGGCATCGCAGCGACACGGGCGGCGAGTTCAGGGCCCGTCGGAGTGGCGACACGCCGGGCCGAAGCATCTACGTCGAATGCGTTCACCGCCGACCAGCGTTCCCTGCCGCCCGGTTCCGTCACGGACCACTGCCAGTACCAGCGCCCTTCGGAGAGGGGCTTGTGACAGGCATAAGCCGCCCATTCGAAGGGTTCGGAGACCGTTGCCCCGGCGAAGGTGCTGTCCTGCGACAGCCGCAGGCGGTAAACAGCCGCTTTCGCATCGGCCGAAGCGGGCCAGAGCAGCGCCGGGGGATTCTGTGTCACGATGACACAGCCCGCAGGCTGTGCCCATTCGCGGTAACGGGGCCGCAGAGAGCGTTTGTCGAGCCGTATCTCGGCGGGAAGCTGCGCGGCGGCGGAGAAAGCCGCGAAAAGCGGTATCAGAAGGAAGATTCGTTTCATGGTCAGCGGGTTTTATCCAGCACGAGGCCCGCGGCGCCCAGGCATCCGGCACGGTTGCCCAGCACGGCCGCGACGATCTCGGTGTCGCCGCCGCAGACCTCCATCGCCTGCCGCCGGACTCCTTCGCGGAGTTTTTCGAGGTAGAATTCGCCGGCTTCGGAGATGCCGCCCCCGACCACCACGCGCTGCGGGGCGAAGAGGTTGACCATCGACGCGATACCGTGCGAAAGGTAGTTCCAGTGCTCTTCCATAGCCTCGACAGCAGCCGGATTCCCCTCCTTGTAGAAGAAAACCACATCCTTGCCGTCCACGTCGGCATCCTTGCCGTTGCCGCTCAGCTCACAGAAACGCCGCACGAGCGCCGAGGTCGAAGCGTAGTGTTCCAGACACCCCACGCCGCCGCAGGCACACGCCTCGCCGTCGCTCCTGACGGTGATGTGCCCCATCTCCATGCCGCTGTTGCGGTAGCCCCGGTAGAGGCGGCCGTCGATAAGCAGTCCGCAGCCGATGCCGGTCCCGACGGTGACGAAGACCACGTCGGTAGCCCCTTTTGCGGCCCCGAACAGCGTCTCGCCCAGCGCCATGACATTGGCGTCGTTGCTGGCGACGACCGGCAGCCCCGCAGCGGCTTCGACACGGTCGGCCAACGGGATATTTTCCCAGCCCGCGATGTTTTCCGCGCCGCCCAGTACCGTCCGGCCGTCGGCCGAGACCACGCCCGGAGTTCCGATGCCGATCCCGGCCAGTTCCAGGCCCTCGCCCGCGGCATACTCCCGGCAGGCGGTGATGCCGCTCAGAAGTTGTTCCAGCACGGCTTCCGGCCCATCCTGCGCAAAGGCAGGCAGTTGGCCGTTGAAAAGCACCTCCCCGGAGGAGGCGACCACGGCGTACTTCACCGAAGTGCCGCCGAGGTCTATTCCGATTGCATAGCGTTTCATCGTCATGCCCTTTCGACCCAGATCGGCGAGCTCCAGCCCCACTGGCCGTCGCGCTGGCGCACACGTACATAATAGTAATCCGTATCGCGCTGAGCCTTGTCGTCGACCATATAGTGGCCCACGCAGAAGGCCGCTTCGGGCTGCGCGCGTTCGAACTGGACGGCTTCCGACAGCCAACCCCGCAGGAAATGGGCGCGGGCGCCTTCGAGAAGTTCCCCGATCGTGTGTTCGTAGGTACGGCCGTTGAACTCGGCGACGAGTTTGGCTGTGCGCGGAGCCGTCACATCGAGTACGACGCCCTGCATGGCGGGAGTCATCACGTTGGGGTTCTTCGACGAGTACATGTCGAGCGCGACATGCTGCCGGTCGTGCTCCACGACCCGGTTGACCCGCGTGTGGAACTCCGTCTCACCCGGCTGGGGCGAGGTGAAGGCCGCGCCGCGGAAGCAGGTCTGCATATCGTCGATCGTCCCGTCGGTCAGCCTCAACCTACCTGTCCAGTGGACGTACTCCTCCTCGCGGTTCCAACCGAAGTTGACCTTCACTTTGGTGCGGATCACATCGTCGTCGGGAGCCGCGGCGCGGTGCGGACCGTTCAGGCGCGCGATGCACTGCCCGTTCTTGATCAGGTCCACGTAGTCGATGGCATTCTGCCCCTCGACATTGAGGTAAATCTCGCGCCGGGCGGCCTGGATCACGTCGCCCGAGGCGCCGCTGTTGATGCGGAAGTCGATCTTGATCTTATCGCCCGTAACGCCGCAGACGTGGCGTTTGCCCATGTGCTCCCAAATGGCGTCGCGGTCCAGCGCCGGAGCGTACACGCCGATGCGGCCGTCGCCGTAGCTGCCCGGATAGCCGGCGTGCTGGTCGGTCGAGCACATCAGGCCGAACTTGTGGCCCTGCTCCAGACCGTACTGGATCGAACCCTCCCAGATGCGAGGACCCATGTCGTGGAGGTAGTCGTAGTCGCCCGTGTCGCTCTCGGCCAGCCCGTGACGCGAGAACATCTCGACGAAGGGCGTCTGCCGGTCCTGCCGGAAAGCCGCCCAGTTGTAACCGCGAAAACCCGTCATGTAACCCATGTGATGAGGCGTGATGTAGCAGTCGTAGTCCTTGAGTTTCTCCTTGAGGTCGGGAACCGAGGTGCACTCCACCAACGGCGCGTTGAAGTCGTGGAACAGCGCGACGTGGTCGCCATGCTCCATGCTGTGGCACTCGTAGGAGGGGAAGGTGAGGAACTCACCCGGACGGTCGGCCGCCTCGACGGCCGCGAGGTATTTGTCGTAGCCCCCGGCCCGCAGGCGCTTGAAGGCTTCGGTATGGTAACCGATAACCCAGTTAAGGCGCGGATCGTTCTCGCCCGGAATGTCGGGCCACAGGGCATGGGGCGTCACCGAGACGAAATCGAGTTGCTGCCGGGCGGCGGCAAGGGCGTCCGAGAGGTCGCCGTGGCCGTAGGTCACGTTGCAGTGGTTGTGCACATCGCCCCAGAAGACCTTTAGGTCCTTGAGCGAGGGGAAGCCATTTTTCAGGTCGGCGGGCAGCGAATCCTTGCTGCCGAGGCCCTTGCAGCCGGGCATCGCGCCTGCGGCCGCAAGGCCGAGCAGGGTCCAGCCCGAGGCTTTCAGAAATTTTCTTCTATCCATTGTATTGGTGTGTTTTAGGTTGTTCTTACAGTTGGTCCGCGCCGCGGAAAAATTCAGATTCCTTTTCGCAGGGGTCCGTGTCGCGGCACTCCTGCTGAAGCTGTTCGAGCCGGGCGTGCATGTCGCTGCGCACGGCGGTATACTCCGGGTCGTTGTAGACGTTGCACATCTCGTGCGGGTCCTTTTTCAGGTCGTAAAGCTCCCACTCGTCGACATCGTTGTAGAAGTGGATGAGTTTGTAATCGGCGGTCCTGACGCCGTAGTGGCGTTTCACCGAGTGCCACGAAGGATATTCGTAGTAATGGTAGTAGACGCCCGTGCGCCAACCTTCGGGAACAGCGCCGCCCGAGGTGAGCACCCCTTTGAGCGAACGGCCCTGCATGTCGGCGGGAACCGGCAGCCCGGCCATGTCGACGAACGTCGGCGCAAGATCGATGTTCATGGCCAGCGCTTTGGTATGCGACCCCGCGGCAACGGCCTTCGGGTAGCGCACCAGCAGCGGCGTGCGCTGGCACTCTTCGTACATGAACCGCTTGTCGAACCAGCCGTGCTCACCCAGGAAAAAGCCCTGGTCGGAGGTGTAGACGATGATCGTATTGTCCAGTTCGCCGGTCTCTTCGAGGTATTTCAGCAGGCGGCCCACATTCTCGTCGACGCCCTTGATCACGGCGCAGTAGTCCTTCATGTACTGCTGGTATTTCCAGCGCACCAGTTCATCGTGCGACAGCGTGTCCTTGATCCGCCGGTATTCGGCGATGCGCGGGGCATAGGCCTTGTCCCAGGCGGCGCGCTCCCCGGGGGTCATGCGGTTGTAGGCGGCCTGGTACTGCATGACGCTGCTGCGCCAGTCGTTGGCGCGCTTCACGTCGTCCTTGTTGGCGTCGCCCGAGTTGCCCAGCTCGTAGGACCGGGCCAGTTCTTCGGGGGTCATCAGCTTGAGGTCCCACTCGGGCCACATGTCGCGGCCGATCTCCATGGCCTGTTCGCGGGCGGCGCTTCCGCGGCCCGAATAGTCGTCCAGCAGGTTGAACGGCTCGGGATAGACCCGCGTGTCGTTGATGCCCAGGTGGCGCTGGGCCGGCATCCAGTTACGGTGCGGGGCCTTGTGGTAATAAAGCATGGCGAACGGACGCGACCTGTCGCGCTGTTCGAGGAACCCGATCGCCTTGTCGGTGATCACGTCCGTCACGTACCCCGGTTCGGTCCGCTCCACACCGTTCTCGATGAACAGCGGCGAATAGTACTCGCCCTGCCCCACGAGGATGCTCCAGTAGTCGAAGCCCTGCGGTGCGGAATTGAGATGCCACTTGCCGATCATCGCCGTCTGGTAACCGGCGTCGTGCAGCAGCTTGGGAAATGTCTGCTGGTCGCCGTCGAAGGTCCGCGAGTTGTCCGTGAAACCGTTCACATGGCTGTATTTTCCCGTAAGGATGCAGGCCCGCGAAGGTCCGGAAATGGCGTTGGAGACGTAACAGCTCTCGAAGAGCATGCCTTCGCGGGCCAGGCGGTCGAGGTTGGGTGTTTCGACCAGCAGGCTGCCGTAACAGCTCATGGCCTGCGCGGTGTGGTCGTCGGTCATCATCACGATGATGTTAGGGCGCCGGGGCTGCCCCTCGCTGCAACCAGCCAAGGCTGCCAGCGTCAGCGGCACGGCAGCATAACGCACGCTGCACCGCATCGGGTCGAGGTTTTTCATAATAGGTCGTATTCAGTTTGTCGTTATTCGGGTCGGGCGAAAGGCCGCATGTTGCGCACGAGTTTCGGATCGCCGATACGCACGCCCCAGTCGTAGAGGGCACGGCGCATGTGACGCAACTCGCCTTCATAGCGGCGGTCGACGGCCAGGTTGACCATCTCGCCGGGATCGGTTTCGAGATCGTACAGCGCCTCGCGGTTGCGCCCCCACTGGTAGAGGACGTATTTATAACGCTTGCCGACGATGCTCCAGCCGCGCATGCCGACGCCCGAGAGCAGCGTCTCGACGAAAACCACGTCATGCAGTTCCGCCTGCCGGCCCTCGGCCACGGGGCGCAGGCTCCGTCCGCGGTAGCGTTCGGGATCGGGCACTACACCCGCATAGTCGCAGACCGTGACGTAGAGATCGAGTCCGACATTCGACAGCGCCTCGTCGTTGCACACACCCCGCAAACCCGTACCTTTGGGCGGTTTGACGATCAGCGGCACATTGACGACCTCCTCCTGCAGGTTCCACTTCTGATTCCAGCCGTGGGCGGCAACACCGTCGCCGTGGTCCGAGAGGAAGATGATCACCGAGTCGTCGTAGACCCCGCGGACCTTGAGCACCTCCACGATGCGGCCCACCTCGCGGTCGACGCGCTCCACAAAGCGGTAGTAAGCGTACAAGTAACGCCGCCAGTCGTCCTGCGTGTAGGTGGCCGTATTGTGATAGCGCGGCGAAGCTGCGCTTTCGAGCGCAAGGGCTTCGGGCGCATAGGTCGAAGGCATGAAATTGGCCGGAAGGTTGGGACACTCCGCGGTCGGGAAAGGCTCCAGTTCGCCGTATTGCAGCGTCTCGTTGCGCCCGTACTCGCAGATTTCATGGGGATTGAGCAGCGAAGCCACCAGGAAGAGCGGTTTGCGGCCGTCGTACTCCTTCAGCGCGGCGTCGCAGGCGTCGGCCAGCGTCGGGTCGCCCATCTTCGAGATGCGGCGGAATCCCGTGCCCGAGTCGGGCAGGTTGATCTCCGGGACATGCCATTTCCCGGCATAGAGGCACTCGTAACCCGCCCCAGCGATGCGGTGGCCGATGCCGGCCTGCATGTCGGCCTCGTAAGGGCGGTCGGCGTTGTCGAAGGCCCCTACCTCGAAGGGCATGCGGCCCGTGATGAGCGAAGCGCGGCAGGGGCCGCTCAGCGGATAGGGGCAATAGGCGCGCGTGAAACGTACGCCGTCGGCGGCCAGCGCATCCATCGCCGGGGTCTCGACCCACGGATTTCCGGCGCACGACATGGCCCCGGCGGTCTGCTGATCGGTCATGATGACGATAATGCCGGGCCGCTTGCCGGCAGCAGGCTTGTTTTCGGGGGATGCAGAAGCGTCGGCAGCCACCGTCAGGGCGGCGAGCGAAGCCGCCAGTGCGGAATAGTTCAGGTTAGTCATAAGTCGGTTTTCAAGCAATACAAAATTACCACAAACCCGCGACCGGGGCCGCGGGGATTGTCGCTAAAAACGTAAATCATGTGCAAAAGCCTTTCGATTTTGTAGAATCGAACCTTAAATTTGTCCTACGGGACCCTCCGAAGCCGCTCCGAAGGGCAGCATTCAACAAATGCGGCATCGGATTGCACAAAACTGAAACCTCTTTGCAGAATATCGGAAAAGGATTGGCGGTTATTTATAACAGGTCCCGGGGCATTGTCGTATCTTTGTCCTGGATGAAGCCCGGCCCCGCGCCCGGCCCGTCCGCTCCCCGCAACACCTAAAACTACGCCATGAAACCTCTGAAATTACTTTTCGCGCTTGTGCTGGCCACCCAGCCCGTCGTCCTGCGGGCCCAGGCCGACACCTCGGTTTTCGGACTGCTCGACCTCACGCGCCCCGGACTAGAACGCGTCGCCGAACTCCATGCCGCGGGCAACGACCCGGCAGCGGCCGAAGCTCTGCTGAACTACTACCGCCACCGCACGGGCGTCGTCAGCCCCGATGTCGACCTCGCGAATATTTCGATTACGCCCGACGAACAGCGTTGGGCCGACGAGGCGATGGAGCACCGTTTCTTCGTCCACGCGGGCTACCAGCCCTCCTATTTTTACGGCGACGACATCGACTGGCAATACTGGCCCGTGAAGGACAACGAACTGCGCTGGCAGTTGCACCGCATGAAGTGGTGGGTGCCGATGGGCAAGGCCTACCGCCTTTCGGGCGACGAGCATTACGCAGCGGAGTGGTGCGCCGAATACCTCGACTGGATGCGCAAGAATCCGCTCACGGACTACCGCGACAACGAAGCCACGAACTGGAGTCAGGCCCGGAACGTCTATTTTGCATGGCGGCCGCTCGAAGTGAGCGACCGGCTGGAGTTTCAGATCCAGCAATTCATCTATTTCCTGCCCGCCAAGGCGTTCAGCAGAGATTTCCTGCTACACTTCCTCGACAACTACCACCGCCACGCCGAGCACATCACAGGCCACTTCTCGGCCTCGGGCAACCACCTGCTGTTCCAGGCCCAGCGGCTGATCTTCGCGGGGGTTTTCTTCCCCGAGTTCCGCGACGCGGCCCGCTGGCGCGCGACGGGCGTCGGAATCCTCAACCGCGAGATCGGCAAACAGGTCTACGACGACGGCATGCAGTACGAACTCGACCCGCACTACCACCTCGAATCGATCAACATCTTCTTCAAGGCGTTGCAGATGATGGACGCCAACGGTTACCGGGGCGATTTCCCCGCCGGATACCTCGCCACCGTCGAGCGGATGATCGACGCCTTCCTCAACTGCTCGTTCCCCGACTACTCGACGCCACTGTTCAGCGACAACCGGGCCCATACCAGGGAGGAGATACTCGCCGACTACCGGGCGTGGACCGAGGTCTTCCCCGAAAACGCCGCCATCCGCCGCCTGGCCACCGAAGGGCGCGAAGGAGCCGCGCCGGAGTACCTTTCGCGGGCGCTGCGCACCTCAGGATTCTACATCCTGCGCAACGGCTGGGAGACGGACGCCACGGTGATGATTCTCAAGGCCGGACCGCAAGGTTTCTGGCATTGCCAGCCCGACAACGGGACCTTCGAACTGTGGCGCAGGGACCGCAACTTCCTGCCCGACTCGGGCTGCTATGTCTACGCAGGCGACAAGGAGGTAACCGCCCAGCGCAACTGGTTCCGGCAGACGCAGGTGCACAACACGCTGACGATCGACGATCGCAACCTCGAACACACCGACTCGAAATGCGTACGCTGGACGACGGACGGCGCGACGGACATTCTGACGGTCGAAAATCCCTCCTACGAAGGCCTCACCCACCGTCGCACGGTGTGGTTTGTCGACCGGGAGTTCTTTGTCATCGCCGACGAGGCCTCCGGCAAGGCACAGGGCGAAGCGGGGCTGCACTACAACCTCCTGGAATGCAATCCGGCGGAGGATATTGCGGCATGCGCCGTGGCAACCCGGTTCGACGACGGTAACAACCTGCTGCTGAAAGTATTCGGCGCCGAAAAAATGGAACGCCGTGAAGGCTGGGTGTCGCGCACCTACCGCAACCGCACCGAACGCCCGGCCTACGCCTTCACCGCGCATAAAGAGCCCGGACAGACCGTGCGTTTCGTCACGGTGCTGCTGCCCGCGGCCGACGCAGCGGCGCAGCGCGTCGTGGCGTCGTGGCGCGGCGGCAAACTGCACGTCGAAATCAACGGCAAGAAATACGAACTGAAATAACATACCCTATGAAACGAATCCTGATGACCCTCTGCGCCGCGCTGGCAATCGGCACGGCCTGCGCAGAACCGACAGCCGCCGCAGGCGGCGAAAAGTCGCTCTACGATCTGCTCGACCTCGACCGCCCGGGGCTGGAAGCGGTGAAAAAAGCCGTCGCCAAAGGCAATGTCGCCACGGCGGACAAGGAACTGCTGAAATACTTCCGCACACGCAAGCCCGTAACGCTCTTCGGCCTCGACATGGACAACGTCAAGGTCAGCAAACTGGAACAGAAGCAAGCCGACGAATCGCTGGAACACAAGTTTTACGCCCACAAAGGCTATCAGCCCTCCTACTTCTACGGCGACAACATCGACTGGCGCTACTGGCCCGTGAAAGACAACGAACTGCGCTGGCAACTGCACCGCCACTACTGGTTCATCCCGCTGGCCAAATGTTACTACACCACCGGCGATGCGAAATACATCGACGCATGGATCAGCCAATACACCGACTGGATTCGCAAGAACCCCCTGGACGGAGTGGAAAAACTCAAGGCGGCGGGCGCTTCGAAGGAAGCCATCGACGCCGAACGGGAAAACATCCGCTTCGCATGGCGTCCGATGGAGGCCGGCCGCCGGTTGCAGGACCAACTCGTACAATTCGCCCTCACAATCCAGTCGCCGCGTTTCACGCCCGAGTTCCTCGACCTGTTCCTGTCGATGCTCCACCAGCATGCCGACTACGTGCTGCACAACTACTCCAAACAGGGCAACCACCTGCTGTTCGAGGCACAGCGCATGATCTTCGCGGGCATCTACTTCCCGGAGTTCAAAGACGCAGCGGCATGGCGGGAAAGCGGCATCGACATCCTCAACCGCGAAATGGGCGTCCAGGTCTACCCCGACGGCATGCAGTTCGAACTGGACTTCGGCTACCACATCGCCGCCATCGACATTTTCCTCAAGGCGCTGGGCATGGCCAAAGCCAACGGCATGGAGAGCGAATTTCCGGAGACCTATACCCGAACCATCGAAAAAATGACCGAGGCGACCTACAACCTGATGATGCCCGATTATACGAATCCGATGTTCGGCGACACGAAACTGCATGACAAATCGTCGCTTACGCGGCAGTTCGCAGCCTGGGGCAAGGTGTTCCCCCAAAACGAGCAGCTCAAATGGTTCGCCACGGACGGCAAAAAGGGGATGAAACCCGCATATGATTCCTACCGCCTGCCCAACTCCGGATTCTACATCTTGCGCACGGGCTGGGACAAAGAGGCCACGGTGGTGATCGTCAAGGCGGGGCCTCCGGCCTTCTGGCACAACCAGCCCGACAACGGGACCTTCGACTACTGGCGCCGGGGGCGTAACTTCTTCCCCGACTCGGGCAGCTACGTCTACGGCGGCGACAGCGCGGTGCTGGCCCAGCGCGACTGGTTCCGCCAGACCCGCGTCCACAACACCGTGACGCTCGACAACCGGAACCTCGAAACGACCGATTCGAAACTCCTCTTCTGGGATGTAACACCCTCCCTGACGACGCTCGTCACCGAAAACCCCTCCTACGGGGGCTTCACCCACCGCCGTGCGATGTTCTTCACCCCGGAGGGGCTGCTGGTGATCGCCGACCAGGTGTCGGGCACAGCCGAAGGCGTCACAGGCGTGCATTTCCAACTTTGCCCCTGCAAGGTGGAATACGCCAAGGACGGGACCGTACGCACGCTGTTCGGCGACGGCAACGACATCCGCATCAAGACCTCGGCGTCCGTTCCGGTGCAAATCCGCGAAGAGGAAGGCTGGGTATCGACCGCCTACCGCAAGAAGGAGGAGCGCCCGGCCTATGCGGTCGAGGCTTCAAAAGCCGCGAATCAAGACCTTCTCTTCATCACCGTGATCGCCCCGGACACCCCGGAATACAAAGGTTCGATCGCCATCGTCCCCGAGAAAGGCCCGGTGAGCGGTACGCTTCGCTTCGCGGTGCGCGTGGGCGCCAAAACGTACAACCTGGGATATGAACTCAAATAAGACTCCGATGACACTATTGTATCCCCTGCTGCTGCTGTTGGCCTGCACGCCGGACACCGCCCGGGAAAAAGAGGCTCCGAAAGGCTTCGTGCCGCTGCCCGAACGGGTGAACGTACAGGCCGACTCGGCCCGAATGAACCAGGTGATCGACGGCGAGTGGGTCGCCGTAGGCATCCGCAAACCCGAAGCACTCGGGCACGACTACTCCCGCATGTACTCGGGAAAACCCTCCTACCGCTTCACCCTCGGGCGCGACGACAACACGCTCGAAGGCTACGCCCCGGGCGAGACCAAAGGACGCTCGGAACTCTCCTGGTGTTATGCCACGGCAGCCGACTTCGCTCAGAAACCCGCCAACGTCTACACCGACGCGCAGCGGATGAAGACCGTCTACCACCACGGCAAAGGCATCTGCCCGCAGGGCACGTCGTGGAGTTACACCTTCTCGGTCTACATTCCGTCGGAACTCGCCGGCGACATATCGACGATCTTCGCTCAGTGGCACGGGATGCCCGACCGCACGTTGGTGACGGCTCCCGACGGCCGCGTGATAAAACTCCCGACCGAAGAATTCCTCGCCATGCAGGACACCGTCATCATCAAGAAAGACACGGCTTATGAGCGCGTGGAATACACCGATAAAAACGGCAACAAAGCCTGGAAAGCGGGCGCTCCAACCGGGTGGAAAATCGAACAGGGCGGCTATCCCCCGCTGGCATTCGGATTCTCGGGTGGCTGGTTCTACATCAAGGCCAACTCCGACCGCCGCTGGTTCACCGACAAAACCGACCGCTGCAACGCCAATCCCGCTAAAGCCGGGGTGATGCAGCCCGTTACCTCGGAGTTCAAAGCCTCGACGATCGCCGCGCGGATGCCTTTCAGCGAGTTCCCGAAGGAGTGCTGGGTAACCTTTACCGTGGAGATCGACTGGACGCAGTACGGCGGCCAGGCCGAAACCGTCGTGCGTCCCGGACGTCTCGACGTATGGATGGCTTACAGCGGCCTGACGCGTCATATCGTTGACAACGAGCAAATTCTGATCGGCCGTAACGACGAAGACGGCTACTACTTCAAATTCGGCATTTACCGCGTAGGCGACAGCACCGAACCGGTCAGCTACAACCTGGCCGGATACTCGCAGCGCCAGCGCTGACATACCCCGCAACGGCAAAACGAGTGAGGCAGGATTTCAGTCCTGCCTCACTCGTTTTACGGAATGAACGCCGGGCGGCCTCCCACCGCCCGGCGTTCATTCCGGTTATTGGCCCCAACCGGGGTTCTGCTTGCACTTCTTCATCAGGTCGAGGTCACGCTGCGGGATAGGCAGCAACTCGTGACGGCCCTCGATGATATATGTCCGGACCGAATAGTTGGCGTTCGAGAACCAGTCGGCCAGTTCCTGCGCCGTCTCGACGATGCTCTTGTAGTAGATGCCCCAGCGGATCAGGTCCTGCTTGCGGTGTCCCTCGAAGCAAAGCTCGTAGGCCCGCTCCTTGCGGATTACCTCGCGCAGTTCTTCGCGCGACAGGCCATAGGAGAGGTCGTGCTGCGTATCGCCGAAACCGCGGCGGCGCACAGCGTTCACGGCGTCGATCGCATCGGCCATCGAACCGCCCGATTCGTTGAGTCCCTCGGCAAAGAGCAGCAGCACCTCCGAATAACGCAGCACATACCAGTTGACGTTCGATTTGTCGTTGTTGATGATGTAGTTGGCCGACCCCACGTATTTCTCGGTATCCCATTTGGCCGGCGTAAAGAGCTGGCGCTGCTTGTTGAGGTTATCCTCCGAAGGGTTGGTCACCGTCGAGAAGTAAGTCACCGGGATTTTATCGTCGTTCGGGTATTTGTAGTCGGCGATCGAAAGCGCCATGCGGGGATCGTTGTGCTTCGCCCATTCGCGGGTGAAATTGTAGGTCACCTTCCAGTTACCCACGTTGCGGCCGCGCATGCCTTCGACGGTCGTCGCCACAACGCCGTTCCACTTGCCGATACGCCCGGCAGTGTTGTCGGAGTCGAGGCCCGTCGGCGAGTAGAACGACACTTCGATCAGACTCTCGCCGGCATCCCAGATGCCGTTGCAGGTGTTGTACCAAACCGTCTCGTAATCGGGAATCAGGCGGTGCTTGCCCGACTCCACGACGCGGCGGGCAGCCTTGGCAGCCTCTTCCCACTTCGACTCGTCGCGCACGGGATAACCGGCCCACGTACAGTAGACCTTGGCCAGCAAGCCCAGCGCCGAGCCTTTGGAGAAACGGTAAGCCGTCGAAGAACGCTTCGTATCGTCGACAGCCCACGGGAGAACTTCGGAAGCATATTTCAGGTCCTCCTCGATGAACGCATAGACTTCGGCGGGACTGGCCTGCACATACTCCGTAGCCGGAAGGTCCGACTCGGCCGTCGACTTCATCAGCACGATGTTTCCGTACCAGCGCACCAGTTCGAAATAGAACAGCGCACGCAGCGCACGGGCCTCGCCCAGGTAGATTTCGGCCAGCTCGCGGTTGCTGGCTCCCCAACTGTCCTTGCGGGCTGAAACGGTCTCGATAAAATCGTTGGCCGCATAGATCGAAGCGTAGAGTTTCTGCCACGTCCGCATGATCTCGGCGTTGCTGGCGGTGTGTGAGTTGGTCGGGATTTCTCGGAAACTCGTGTTCGCACTGCCCTCGCACTGCGCGATGTCGGTCGAGATGGTGAACAGCAACGACAGGTGGTAGGAATAGAGGTACTCGTTCGCCAGATTCTTGTAAACGCCCATCAGCACGGTTTCGGCCTCGGACGCATTGTTCACATAGTTGTCCTTGCCGGTTTCGATGTAGGACTCCTCCTGCAACAAGTCGGAGCACGAAGCCAGCAGCAGGCAGAGCATCGGTATACTATATAATATTTTTTTCATGGTTCTTGCGTTTTTTTAGAAGGTCAGGTCGACACCAAACGTATAAACTTTACTCTTCGGATAGGCGCCCCAGTCGAGCGACGGCGTCATGGGATTCGACGCACGCATGCTCACCTCGGGATCGTAGCCCGTATAGCCCGTCACGACGAAGAGGTTCTGGGCCGTGAAATAGATGCGCAGTTTCGAAACGTAGAACTTGCGCGTCCACAGCTGCGGGAAGGTATAACCGACCGTCAGGTTCTTCAGGCGCAGGAACGAACCGTCCTCGATGAAACGGGAGTAAATCTCGTTCTTTATATAACCGTTCCAGGCGGGAACCGAATTGGAAGCGTTGGTCGCCGTCCAGCGGCCAGCCGTCTCGGCCATCATGTTCGAACGCTGGTCCTGCGTCTGCGAAGCGTAAATACGCGTAGCATTGTAGACCTCGTTGCCGTAGTTGAACTGGAACAGGAAACTCAGATCGACGCCCTTGAACATAAAGGTATTGGTGATACCTCCGTACCATTTGGGCGTACCGTTGCCGATCGCCGTACGGTCGCCGGTCGTGATCTTGCCGTCGCCGTCCTGGTCCTTATACTTCACCATACCGGGGCGCACGGCGACTCCCGCATGCTCGGAAATGTCCGTCACGCCGTCCTTGAGCACGAGCTGGCCTGTAGCGGCGTCGACGTTGAAGTCGGAACTCTGGTAGACGCCGTCGAACTGGTAGCCGTAAATCTGGCCCAGCGACGATCCGATCTGTGCGATATAGTCCGAGGTCGAGTAGTCGCCGTTCCAACTCGAATTGACATCCATACTCGAAGCTCCGTCAGCCAGCGAACGCAGTTCGTTGCGGATAAACGAGATGTTGAAATCGGTGGTCCAGCGGAATCCGCTCTGCGATGCGATGTTCGTCGAGTTGATTGCCAGTTCGATACCTTTGTTGCGGATCTTGCCCACGTTCTTCCACTGTGAGGCGAAGCCCGAGACGTAAGCCTTGTTCGAAGCCATCAGCAGGTCCTTCGTATCCTTCAGGAAGAAGTCGGCCGTAATGTTCAGGCGGTTGTTGAACAGGCCCAGGTCGATACCGAGGTTGGTACTCTGCGAAGCCTCCCATTTGAGGTCCTTGTTGGCCAACTGCTTGGGCGAAAGCACCGTGATGATGCCGTTGCCGTAGCCGTACTTGCCCTGCGAATAGAGGTCCATCGAGAGGTAGTTGGAGATGCGGTCGTTACCCACGATACCCCATCCTGCACGCAGTTTGAGGTTCGAGATGACCTCCTGCTGCTTCATGAAATTCTCCTCCGAGATACGCCACGCGGCCGAGAACGCCGGGAAGAAGCCCCACTTGTGATTGTCGCTGAACACCGTCGAACCGTCGGCACGGACCGTCGCCGAGAGCAGGTAGCGGCCCTTGTAACTGTAATTGGCACGGGCAAAGAACGAAATGAGCAGTTTCTCCTCGAACGACGTGTCGACCTTGCTGGGCGTAGCGCCCAGGCCGAGGTTGTCGTTGCCGAGGTTGTCGAACGGGAAGTCGGTAGACTCGCCCAGCAGGTATTCCGAATTGTTGTAGGAGGTCTCCTGGCCGAGCAGCACGTCGAATTCGTGGTTGCTCTTGCCCTTATAGGTGTACATCAACTGGTTGTAGTTGGTCCAGCGCACGTTACGGGCCATGCGGGTCGAGCCGAAGGGGGTCTGGCCGTTGCGGTAAGCCTCTTTCGAGCCATCGCGGTAAAAAAGGTCCGTGCGCGTATTGGTCGTATTGTAGGTTCCGGCCGTCTTGAAGCTCCAGCCACGGCCGAAGTCGACGGTCAGCGCCATGTTGGCCGACCACATCTCCGCCCGCTTGGTGTTGGTCACCGATTGGGCCTGCTTGATGGGGTTCACCTGCGACAGCGACTCGGAAGATTCCAGTTCCAGAGGATCGATCGCCGCGGCGAGCAGTTCTTCGTCGGTCATTCGCAGGCCGCCCGTGGGACGTGCGCGGAGAATCTGCGCCAACATGTTGAAACGCCCGTTGTCGCCCGAAGTACCCATACCACGTTTGTCGGTATTGGCGTAGTTGACCGTAGCATCGAGGGTAATACGCTTCGTAATCTTCTGGTTGATACGCATTTTCGCCGTGATCTTATTAAACGAGCTGTTGGTGAAGATACCGTTTTCGAGGAAGTCGGAGAATGCGAACGAATACTTGGTCTTGTCCGTACCGCCCGACACCGAAACATTGTGGTCCTGCGACCAGGTGGGACGGAAGGTCTCCGACTGCCAGTCGACACCGCCCAGGCCGATGTAGTCGTCGATCGACTGGTAGCGGTAAGGCAGGCCGTTGTCGTCGTCGCCCTCCTTGTAGTAGGTCGTGCTGAACTTGTCGGGCCACGCCTCGGTCTGGAGTTTCACGAACTCGTAGGGCGAGAGCAGGTCGAGCGTCTTGGAAATCTTGCGGTAGCTGGCCGAACCGTTGTAGGTCACGATCGGACGGCCTATCTTACCCGACTTGGTGGTCACCATCACCACGCCGTTGGCGGCGCGTGAACCGTAGATGGCAGCCGACGAAGCGTCTTTCAGGAAGTCGATCGCCTCGATGTCCGAGTTGGAGAGGTAGTCGATATTGTCGACCTGGAACCCGTCGACGATGAACAGCGGCGACGTGTCGCCGTTGACCGAACCCACGCCGCGGACCTTGATGTCGAATCCGGCTCCCGGCGTACCGTCGGTCGAGGTAATTTGCACACCGGCGACCTGGCCGCCCAGCGCTTCCATCACCGAACCCGACTTATAACCTTCGATCCCCTTGGCCGAGACCGACGCCACGGCGCCCGTAAGGTCGCCGCGTTTCACGGCGCCGTAACCCACGACCACCACTTCGTTCATCACGTTCTCCTCGGGTTCGAGTTTGATCTCCAAGCGCGTCTGGGCTGCGATCTTCACCTCCTGAGACTTGTAACCCAGGTAGGAGAAGACCAGCACGTCGCCTTTCTTGACCGCGATCGAGAACGTTCCTTTCACGTCGGTCGAAACGCCCTGCGTCGAACCTTTGACGATGATGTTGGCGCCGATCGCAGGCTGGTTGTTCTCGTCGACGACCGTACCCGTCACCTTGTTCTGGGCCGCCGCCGTGAAGGCCAGCACCAGGGCGAGAAGGGTCAAAACCCCTCTCAGCCCGGCAGCCCGGTATATGCTTTTATTCATTGGTTTCATGTTCAGTTAGGTTTAAAATTTCTCGTCGAACCAAATCCACGCGGGGAAGATTTTTCCGCCGTCGTTGACGCCGCTTTCGTCGCCGTTGGTCACGAACGTAATCTGGCCCATCAACGCACCGTTGGCGGCAACACCGTTGGCGTCGATCCACTTATTGGAATTCACCACGATCGACTTGGTCGTCTGGTCGACATAGAGCATGGCCAGGTTCAGGTTGGCCTTGTTGGCGAAATACGACAACGGATCCTTCGCCCCCGTACCGGCAGGTTTGGTAATGCCCGTCTGCGCATTGTAGACCGCCCACATCTGGTTCATGAACGAATTCGCAACGTTGGGCTGGCCGTCGATGTGCGACTCGGGACCGCCGATGTTGTAGTAGGTGAATGTACGGCGGTAGTCCATCAGCATCGACGAGAGGTTCGACACGCCGCTGATATCCGGCGTCTGGGAGGTAATGCCCTTGCGCGGGTTGACCTGAATAACGAACGGCTTGTAACGCACCGTCACACCGTTTACGGCGACGTGGAAGGAGAAGAACACGGGAACCGTGACCGTAGTCTCGCCCACCATGCCCTTACCTGCCGTAGCAGTCACGAGAATCAGACCGCCATTGCCGGACTTGTAGCCGTCGAGGGAGATAACACCCGTCGCAGGGTCGATCGTCGTACCGCCGCATTGGTGCTTGGTCTTGACCGACCACAGAATTTCCGTACCCGCCTTGGCATCGGTAGTCGGCGTCAGGGGTACGATATCCTCCTGTGTGGGGAAATAGAACTGGTTGGCATAGTTCGCCACGGGCGTCAGGCCCAGGTTGTTGCCGTAGGTGATCGTCGTAAAGAAATAGGGATTCTCCCTGACGGTCAGCGAAATGCTGGTTTCGGCCGTACCCTTGGCATTGGTGGCGACCACGGGAACGGTATAGGTTCCGATGGGGATCGAATGGCCCTTTTTGGCCGAAACGGCGCCGGTCTCCGCATTGACAGTGAGTTGTCCGACCAGCTTGGCGTCGAGCGTACCCAGCGAGAAGGTCACCTCGTCGCCGACGAAACCGTCCTTCTTCGAAGCCGTGAATTCACCGCCCTGGATCGCCTCGACGGGATCATAGGCAAACTTGTCGGCCTCGATGGGCGCGATGTAGTCGATCACGGTCAGCGTATAGACGCCTTCGAAATCGGTCGACCCGTAGCTGTTCGAAACCGTCACGTCGACGATATACTGCCCGTCGATCGGAAGGCCGTTGCCGGCTGCAACCGACAGCACACCCGTAGCGGCGTCGATCGTGAAGACATCGGTTTCGGGCGCAACGCCCTTGACCGCCCACCTCACCTCTTCGGGCGAACCCTTCAACACGGGTACAGCGCTCTGGAAAGCCATGTCGTGCTCCATACGGCCCGTAGCGGGGGTATAAGTCACCGAGAGCGGTTCGCTGGTGATCCTGGCCGTCAGCAGGTTCTCATAAACGGCCGAACCGGCATGCGTCGAGACTTTAATCGGCAGCGGGTAAACGCCCGGCAGGATCTCGCCTTTGAACGAGCTGTTGAGCGTGACGACGCCCAACTTCGAAATCGAGAAGTAGTTCTGGTCCTCCGGCTGCACGAGCTCATAGCCCGTGACGGCCACCGACTCGCCGAGCGGCGCGACGGATACCGACTCTTTGGAGGTAGCGACCTCGGTGTAGGGAATCGTCAACGTCGGGGAACTGACCTCGATCTCCACCGGGGTCGAGGGTAACATGCTGACCTCGAAGATGTCGCGGAAAGTGTAAGCCGCGCCGTTGGCCTGGCACGTAATGGTCAGTTTGTAGAGTCCGGTCGCAATGCCGTCGGTATTGGAGATGCTCACGGCGCCCGTTTCGGCGCTGATCGTGAAGCTGTCGCTCGTAACGGCTGTGCCGTCGAGGGTGATGCCCGCAATGGCGAAATTCGAGGGCGCAGGGCCGTAATAGGTCGGCACACCTGAAATAAAGCTCATCGAAGGACCGATGTTGCTGACCGCCGGATAGTAGAGCCGCAGGTCGCCGCCGCTGGTTTTATCGTCTTCGCAGGCCGCAGCCGCCACCGCCAACAGGGCGACGGTCAGCCAGGCGAAACATGCGTTTCGGAGTTTTGACACGTTGTTCATATCGGTTAATTTTTTAGGTTACAGCGTATAGGTGAGCTTGTAGTTCGTTTCGCCGATGGTAACCCGGACGACAGCACCGTTGGCCGACCAGGCATCGGCCGTAACGTTCACGGTCTCGGACTGCGGATCGGACGAAGGCAGCAGGATGGTAATGAAACGCGTCACGGGCTCGTCGGCCGTCTTCACCACATTGAGCTGGTAAGCCTGACGGTCGGCCGACTTGTCGATGTTGTAGGAGACAAAGCCCGCCTTTTCGACGAAAGTGCCCGCCTTGCTGGACTTGGTGCGCACCAGCAGGTTGTTGCCGTCGGAGAAGGCCGTATGGAAACCTCCCTTGGCCGGATCGAGCACCACCTGCGCGTCGGTTCCTTCGGTGATATTGAAATTCAGGTTGACGGTTCCCTCTGCCGAACCGTAAGCCTCGTCGAGGATCACGTAGAACTTGTCGGCCACCATGAAGACGGCACGGCGGTGCGTCAGGTTGGCGTACGACGGGTTTTCGAGCACCAGCACCTCGTAATCGAACGACGAAGTCGATTTCGACTCCTGCAGGAGCATCCTGCCTTCGCCGGAGACGTTCTTGCCGTTGAGCGTCACCGTATTGTGCGCCGTCGAAGCGGCGTATTTGTTGCGGGTCGAACCGGTCGTATAGGTATAGCAGCCCGAGTCGGGGAAGAAGTTGCGCCCCTTGCACCAGAATTCAAACGTGTTGTTGTCATACTGGCGATGCCATTTCTTCGAAGGACCTTCGGGGGTGTTTTGCACGACCATCATCATGTCGGACTTCGTCCAGCCCGTACGCATCACGTAATAACCCGCATCGGGGAAGGTCTTGACCTTGGTCCCGGGCTGCGTACCCGAGACACCTTCGGTCGCCATCCACAGCATCTGCGTGTTGTCGGGGAAGAGGTTGGCGTAGTTGGTCAGGTTGCGCTTGAGCACGCTCTTGGTCCACGTATCGCGGCGCGTATCGGTCATGTTGGGAACCGTGTAGTCGGGATAGACCATGTTCATCACCACCTCGGTCATCTTGCGCATCGACTCGACATAGCTCGCCGGGAAGCGGTTGGACTGTCCGTTGAGCTGGGCGACGAGCATCGTCGAACGGAAATCCTCGATGCCGGCGATGTGGTAGTGCAGGTCGCCGTCCTTGAGCCATCCGTCGGGGAAATACTGCGCGGTAACCTCGTTGTTGAGCACCGTGGAACCGCTCTCGACCCATTTCGAGGCGTTTTTCAGCTCGGGGAACAGCACGCCGGCAAACGTCACGGCCTGGGCCTGCGTAATCAGGTGGTTCGAGGTGGTCGAGTAATTCTTAATGATGTGGTTCACCTGCTCGTCGAGATGCCAGTACACCGTCGAAAGCCAATCGATGTCGATCGTCTCCGACTGCTGGTAATACTCCAGCAGCGAGCACTGGTCGTTCACGCGGGCCGCCACGTCGAGCGGACGCCACGACCAGCCGGCATTGCGGTATGCGGGAGCCTGGTTCTCGGGATAAAGCGTATAGTCGAGGTCGACATCGGGTTTGGGATTCTGCTTCAGCCAGTCGCCATAGACCTCGATCCAGTTGGCGACGTACTTCTCGTCCTTGGTGTCGTAGTAGGTCTTGGCCTGCGGGAGCATCCACTGGTGGCGGTGAAGCTGGTAACGCTCCTCCTGGTCGGGTTTCGAAGGCCAAAGCTGCCAGTCGATGCCATCGCCGCTCTTGTACGAATAGGGAATCTCGGTTCCGGCCGCCTCATCGAAATAGTTCTTCACATAGAACCGGAAGTCGTTTTCCCGAAGCGCGTTATCGGCCCACTTGCGCTCGTTGTCGGTCGCTTTCGAAGTCGCCAGGTCGACGTTGGGATTCAACCCATGGGTACGTGTACGGTAGTAGTTGAGCACCTCTTCGAGGGCCTTGTAGTAGTCCTTGATATCGTAAGCACGCTTCACCTTGGTAAGGCCGCCGTATTCGAGATTCAGCACGTCGAAGACACGCGTGTCGAGCCCCTCGTTCATCGAGCCGGAACCGCTTTCGACCCATGCGGCGGCATTCTTCATCTCGGGGAAGATCGTACCGGCGCGGAACACGGCATGCGCCTGCTTGGTCTTTACGGCCTCGTCAGCGGAGTAATGCGCCCTGACGTGCTCGACCTGCTCGGCCATGTTGTTCAGGAAAGCCGAAAGCCACTGCGGCGTGAAGTTCGAGGACTGCATGAAGTAATAGATCAGATCGCACTGGTCCTCAACACGGTAAGCGACATCTATCGGACGCCAGGCATAGAGCTGGTCGCGAATCTCGGCCGGCTGTGTCGAGGGGTCCTCGTAGTCCACATCGCCCGTCGGGCGGGGGAATTTCTCCAGCCAGTCCTTGTAGACCGCCACCCACTCCGTCGTGTAGGTTTCATCGAGCGACGTGCGGTAAGCCTTGCCCTGCGGAACCATCCATTGCAGGCGGTGCAGGCCGAAACGCTCCCCGGCCGATGCCGAAGAACGCTTCGTCCAGTCGAGTTTGTTCGAAGTCAGGTACGAATAAGGCTTGTCGCCGTCAGAATAGCCCTCGTTGTAGAAGCGGTATTCACCTTTGGAGAGCGCATAGTCGGCCCACAACTGTTCGTCGGCTGAGATCGAAGGCGCTATCAGATTCACGTTGCCGTTGATAACACCCGTACGGCTGCGGTAGTATTCCAGCAGGGCCTGGGCGGCCAGGTAGTACTGGTCGGCCTCGTAGTAAGCCTTCACGGCGGCAAGTCCGGGATAATCGAGGTTCAGGGCCTCGAACACGCCCGCCTCGATCACGCTGTTGCCGGGGATCGTCGGTTCCGTGGAACCCGGGCCGTTGCCGTTGCCCGAATTATCCGTGTCGTCTTTCAGACAGCCTGTAGAAAACAGGACTGAAGCCACGAAACAGAACGCCGAAATTTTCGTCAAAATGTGTTTCATAATATATAGGTGGTTTTAGGTTTTTTGTAGCCGGAATCAAATCCGCTGCGGGTCGAGGCCGCGCAGCGCAAGGTAACGCCCGATGGCTTCGAGGTAGTAGTAATCCGCGTAGTTGAGCGGGGTGTCGATCTCGCTGTCGGCAGGCAGGTGGCCGACGCTGTGCATCAGGATAAAGCCCCCGTTCGAACCTTTCGGCGCGAGGTAAGCATCCGACGAAAGGTTCACCAGCAGCATTTCGGCATAGTCGAAATACGCCTTGCCCCGGGCCTCGGGAACCATCGTCGAAAGTTCGAACAGCGCCGACGAAACGACGGCAGCGGCCGATGCGTCGCGCGGAGCGTCGGGAATGTCGGGAGCGTTGTAGTCCCAGTAAGGAATGCGGTCGGCGGGGGTATTCGGGTGGTGCATGATGAAGTCGGCGATACGCTCGGCGTGTTGCAGATACTTCGCGTCGCCCGTCTCGCGGTAGCACATCGTGTAACCGTAGAGACCCCAGGCCTGTCCGCGGGCCCACGCCGAAGAGTCGGAATAGCCCTGGAACGTGCCCCGGCTCTCGACCGTACCATCGGCATTGTAACTCACGACATGGTAGGAACTGGCATCGGGACGGAAGTGATTTTTCATCGTGATGTCGGCATGGCGGACGGCCACGTCTCGGTAAACGGGATCACCCGTGTACTTCGACGCCCAGAAAAGCATTTCGAGGTTCATCATGTTGTCGATGATCACCGGGTAGTTCCACTCGCCGAAATCCCACGAGCGGATCAGCCCGATCTGCGGGTCGCAGCGCGAAATGAGGCTCTTCGAAGCCTCGACGATCACCTCGGCCGAATGTTTGTCATGCAGGGCCTGCTGCTGCTGGCCGAAACTGCAAAAGACCATGAAGCCCAGATCGTGCGTCCCTTTATAATATTGTATGCCCTCCAGACGGGCGGTGAATTTTTCGGCCTCGGAAAGCAGTTTCTTGTCGCCTGTCAGACGATAGCCCTCCCAGAGCGAGCCGGGGAAGAATCCGCTCGTCCAGTCCTTGGGTTCCACGACCTTGAACTTGGGCATCAGCGACCGAGGAAATCCCGGCAGCGAGTCGAACTCGGCGGCGGCCTGCTCCAATTGGAGGCGGGCGACATCGACAGCGCGTTTCACGGCAGCGACTTTAGGGTCGCTCCCGGAAGAACAGGAGGCCAGCGCGAAGAGGGACAAAAGACACAGAATCGGGAGAAAATTTTTTCTCATAAAATGGTTCAGGTTTAAGTTCAGGTTTAACATTTTTTCGGTAAACAAAATTACCGATAAGCCCCGGCACACACCCTGAGAATTGGAGAATTGATTTTAAAAACCGCTCAAATAACCTTTGATTTTGTGCAGTCCGATACTGAATTTGTCCAAAAGCCGGCTCCGGAAGGGCTCCGGAGCCGCTCCGCATTTTCGGCCGATTGTCCGGCGAAAAAACTTCCGACAGGTAAAAGGGGAAACAAAAAAGCGGGAGCCCGCAAAGGTTCCCGCACATTTTTCGGATTCCGGCTATTTGAAAGGCGAATCCGGCTCCTTGGACATCACCAGGTAGAACATACGGTCGAGGAACGCAGGGGCGAATTTCTTGACAAAGTGCGTCGCCCGGCCTTCGTTCTCCATCAGGCAGAGGCGTTTGCGTTTCAGAATACCCTTCGCCACAATGCGGGCCACCTCGTCGGCAGTCATCATCTTCGCCTCGTCGCGCGGGGTTTCGCCCTGCTGCGAACCGTCGGCCGTGAGAGCCGAAAACCGAACGTTCGAAGCCGTGAAGCCCGGGCAGGCGATCATCACGTGGAGACCTTTTTTAAGGTTCTCGATGCGCAGCGTTTCGAGGAAGCCCGTCATGGCGTATTTCGATGCCGAATAACCCGTACGGCCCGGCAGTCCGTGCAGGCCCGCAACGGACGAGATACCCACGATCGAACCTTTCGACGCCTGCAGGTAGGGCAATGCGAATTTGCAGCAATTGACCGTACCCCAGAAGTTGACATCCATCAGTTGATGAAGCACGTCGAGGTCCACGTCGTCGAAGATGGCGCGCATCGAAATACCCGCGTTACAGATCAGCACGTCCACCCCGCCGAACTCCCGCACGGCGGTTTCGATCAGCTCCCGGCACTCCTCGGGCTTCGTCACATCCATTCCGCAGTAGGCGGCCTGTCCGCCCTTCGCGCGAATATCGCCCGCAAGAAGCTGTAATTTCTGCACGCTGCGCGCCCCGAGCACTACCTTTGCACCCTGCGCGGCATATACTTTGGCCATCGCCTCGCCGATACCCGACGAAGCCCCCGTAATAACGATGGTTTTATTTGCTAATGTCTTCATGTATCTGTTCTATTAACTTTTCATAGTTCCAACCGCTGTTTTCGCCGCCTTCGGCGTCGTTTACAAGTCTGCCCCTCCCAAACCCCTCCCTCGGGAGGGGCTTATCGCACGCGACCGGAATGCGGACCTAAATATCAGGGATATCCACCTCAAGCATATCATAAGCCAGCCGCACGCCCGGCGGAAGCGTCGGTTCCGTCGCGGCATGCAGGCCGATTTCGTGGGACATGTGCGTAATATAGGCTTCGCGCGGCCCGATGCGGCGGATCAGCCCCAGGGCCTCTTCAAGGTTGAAATGCGACGGATGGACAGCCATCCGCAGCGCGTTGACCACCAATACCTCCACACCGCGCAGTTTCTCTGCTTCGGCATCCTCGATGGTTTTAAAATCCGTCAGGTAAGCCAGCGGCCCGATGCGGAAACCCGTGACCTCGAAGCGCTCGGAATGGTGGCCCGAAACGGGTACGATCTCCACCTCCCCCACCCGGAACGGCTTCGCGGTGTCGATCTCGTGTAATTCGATCTCCGGAACGCCGCGGTATTTGTCCTGCGCGAAGGCGTAGTCGAAGTCCTTGCGTACGCACTCCAGCGCCCGCGGAGCGGCATAGATGTGGACCTTGTGGATGGCGGGCGGATAATCGACGAAATTAAAGGCCCGAACGTCGTCCAGTCCGCCGATATGGTCCTTGTGCTCGTGCGTCAGCAGGATGGCGTCGAGATGCCGCACGCCCGTACGCAGCATCTGGTAACGGAAATCGGGCCCGGCATCGATGACGATGCGCACGCCGTGCGTTTCGACCATCGCCGAAGTGCGCAGGCGGTTGTCGCGCCGGTCCGCCGAAGTGCAGACCTTGCAGCGACACCCGATGACGGGCACGCCCTGCGAAGTACCGGTTCCCAGAAAGGTGAGTTTCATGAATGCAAATGTAGAAAAATTAGCGCAAATTGCTGCATTTTATAAAGCAATGCTTCCTGAAAATATGCCGCAAATGGCGCGCATCGTAAAAAACGGGGCGGATGGAGTGTACCGATGTACGCCCCTTTTGTTTTTCCGAAGACGCCAAAAGAATAAATATTAAATTTTCAACGAATCGATATTTGCATGAATTTTCTTCTTATGAATAAACTAAGCATAAAAAGGCAATCTTAGATGAGGTTGCAATTTTCAAATCCTCATTTCATCTTTTTTGCAGCGTTTTAGCATAAGATATTAATTTACAGAATATTCAATTCAACTCCATCTTAACAGACATCTCTGAGAAAATTAGTTTCATCCCTTCAATTTCACTAGAGTATGCACAACACATTCAAAGTTCTGTTCTACCGTTAAAAGGACAAAAAAAGTTCAGCTAGTCGTAGCGGTTACTGAGCATATTACCGTCAACGGTACGATTGCTCAGTTCAGCACCAAACTCAACGCTCTTCATTGAGCCGAAAGGCGTTCAACTCGAGAAAAATGGTATAGTTGAGAAAATAGAGATCTATCGTAAAATTGTTCAGTTTTGAATAAAACTGGTTCTTTGTAAGAAACCACATTTTACTACACAAAAGTATGGAAAAATGTTTAAACGGCCAAAGAAATCGGTTTAAATCTTAGTCTGAAAAATCCCCCCCCCTCAAAAAAACGGCCTATATATTAAGCATTTATGTCATTACTAGATTGTTAATATGGCCTAAAAAGACAACTAATTGTTCTTTTCATGGCATCCACCTCGTTGATGTGATAAATCATTCAAAAACTAGAACGGGTTCGAATATTTAAAACCAATAATAATAACAGATAATCCATATATATGATACCCAGAACCTTAACTCCGACTATGGTTTCTTACAAAGAAACCTGTCGGACTCACGGTCCTCATCACGTTTGTCGGGATTGATCCGGGGTGTCGGAATGTGCACATTGCACCAAGCGACCGAGTTCTTCCTGCTACGCATGAAATTCTATGCGAGTATGGGGAGATTATGTGGTTATGTGATCAATCGAGGGTTTACTCAACAGTATATGGACAACGAATTGCCAGAAACTCATTGGTATGCGATACGGGCTTTTCACAATAAGGCAAGGAGCATAAAAGCGCAGGTGGACAAAGACGGTCTGCAAAGCTATGTACCGATGCGTACTGTCGAGAAAACCAATAACAGCAATACTATTTATAGTAAAGAGCCGGTTATTCCTTCGCTGATTTTCATCCGTGCCGACCAGGGCTATATCGAGAATATCCGAAAAGACCCGGCAAGTTATGCCGGCGTATATTGCTACCCCGGAACATCGACGCCTGCCGTGATTCCCGACCGCGAAATGGAGATGTTCATTTTTGTCACAACCGTCGGGAGCCGGAATCTGGAAGCCATCGACATCTCACTGGCCAAAGGCGACCGGATACGGGTTACGAACGGGATATTCAAAGGAGCCGAAGGATATATCACCCGGGTTCACAATGCGAAACGATTGATCGTCGTCATCGAGGGAATTGCAGCCATAGCGACGACCTATGTTCCGAAGGATTATGTCGAGAAGATCATAGAATCACGATCCTAGTATCTTGCATGCCGGATTGAGACCGTAAAATGCAAACCCGCCAGGGTATTTACTTTTCAAATATTACAATCATGACCGAGAAAGACATACGGGAGTTTTTTCCATTCCTGTGTAATCATCGCATCACATCGCAGCGTGCTGTGCGGCTCGATGCGCTTTCACGGATGTGTATTGCCTATAACGATTTGATCTGTATGCTGGCCTGCAACGATTATGAACACCGGCGGAAAATCACCCGCAAGATCGACTCGCTCTACCACGTCATGGACGGCTCCTCGATTAATGGTCTGGTCCAAAAATACAGGCTGACGAAAGAGGTCACCATGGCCGCCTATGGTCCGAAAGACGAAGCGTGCAGCGAACTGTATTACAGGCTGATCGACAAATACCTGAAACGTCCTGCGACGGCGGATGAGATCTCCGTGATGCAATGCGTCGTATACGAAATCGGCAATATCGCGGAAAACAATACCGAATTTGATTTTTATCCCTGGTTCCGGGAGCGTTGCGGGCAATGGATTTCAGAATTAGACGGAAACGGTTGTTGGCAAGGGTTACCGGACGAAACAGCCTTGCGGCGGTTGCGGTTGTTGCAGGATAACAGCCGTACATTCCGCGATACGAGTCTTGATTCCGATATTTTTAGGGCATACAATTATTACAAGGCACACATAGTCTATCCGGGGCAAATAACCGCTGAAGACTTACCGGTGTTGGGTGCATGGTATGATTTGCTGCGTATTCCCGGCATTGTGCCTTACGAACCGGCATTGCTGCAACAGATCGCCGGACTGTTGACCGATTTTGCAGCGACGGCAGAACCTCGCTCGGACGCATGGTATTTCGCCACGAGTTATGCCGTCACGCAATGTTGCGCTGATTTGATTGATCAGGCGCAACGCGAGATGATGCAACAAATCGCATAGCGCCCAAAACAAGCGCTGTACTCTTTTATTTACCGTATTTCCAACAATTGCGACGGGGAGGCTTTCCTCGTTGCAAAATGTTCCCGACATCCGTTCGGGAGCGTCTGCCACACCGATTTATCTGGATTTCCATATATGCGTCACTGTAATTAGCAATCTATCCGGATCTAACTTCGTCTCCACATGCTTTATCATTTATTGTCAGGTTTAGGAATCGAGAAGTACGTTTCGTCACGTTACTTTTCGTCGTGGCTTATCC